>JAGXRK010000053.1 GCA_018335755.1 Ignavibacterium sp.
CTTAACATTAAAAGCCGGTCCTAATGAGACCGGCTTTTTTTATTAATATTAAGTTACCTACAAAATGTTGATAATCCGCAACGTATTAAATCAATTAGTATTGTGCTGATTTTATTAAAATTTAACCCGCTAATATTGACTATTTGAACTAAAATGTATTAACTTATTCTCATATAAATTACATTTAACTTTAAAACAATTCTTTTTACTTTCAATTAAGAAAGGAGGGCAATAGATATTTAATTCTTAATTAACTTTTTTATTAATTCATTTTTTCAGGAGAGTTACTATGAAAAAGTTCCTTTACTTATTTTTGGTGCTTTCATTTTCTTTGAGCATTGCACAAATCCAGGACATAAGTCCTGATCGAAAAATTGCTCCTCCACATCCTAATCAAACAGATGCAATATGGGATGTACTTTTTAATTACGATCTTCAAGCTATTTCAGGAGGTAGTCTTGGAAAAGCAGCAGTTTGCTATGTCCACACTTTAGATCAGATTTGGGTCTCTTATTGGAATAGTACAGTAAGTACTTATATACTAAATTTTTCTCCGGCAGGAGTGCTGATTGATTCATTTCAGATAGCCGGCGTAACGGGAACTCGAGCGTTTACTTTTGATGGGACTACGGTTTATGCAGGACTGAATACAACTACCATTCAGCGAATTGATCCTGTGACCCGAACCGTCATTGGTACTATACCTGCTCCACAGACTGTCAGGTATCTGACTTATGATCCCAATGCTAATGGAGGTGCCGGAGGTCTTTGGCTAGGCAATTTTAGTACTAATCTTCAGTTAATTAGTTTAACCGGAACTGTTCTGCAAACCTGGCCATATGCATCACTTGGAGTTACAAGTATTTATGGAGGTGCTTATGATAATTTCAGCCCTGGCGGTCCATTCCTTTGGTTATGGGGTCAGGGTGCTGGAGCTAGTACTCCTCAATATATAGTACAAATAAATCCTGCTACTGGCTTACCAACCGGGGTTCAGCACGATGTTATGACTGATGTTGGTTTTGGTAATCCTAATGCAATAGCTGGCGGCTTATATTCTTCAAAAGATTTGGTCCCTGGAAAAATTGCTCTTCTTGGAATCTTGCAAGGTGAACCAGACCGTTTATTTGCTTACGAGATTGGTGTAACGGATGCAGGTCCCTTAAATGCATTTAATTTAACTTCGCCTCCTTCAGGTGCATCGGTTACGACTTTACCGGGTTCAACTACACCAGTAACTATAACCTGGGATACATCCAATGCAAATGCTACTTACAGGTGGATATTCGGTTCTCCAACTGTTCCACCAAGAATTCTTGATGTTCCTTTAGGTACAAATTCATTGACCTTAACACTAGGTCAGATTGATGATATTCTCGCAAGTTTAAGTGTTGCACAAGGTGATTCAGTTGTTGGTCAGTGGGATGTTTGGGCTTATAGAAATAACGCCCCTGATTTCGATTCACTGAAATCTACTAACGGACCATGGGCAGTTACATTAAAAAGAGGTATTCCAGCACTAACACCATTTAGTCTTGTAAGTCCGCCTGATGGAATTACTCTTGTTACATCTGTATTTAATAATAACCCTGTTAGTATTAATTGGACCAAATCCGGTGAAGGTGCAACATATAATTGGAAATTCGGTGTTGACGTTGTTGCCAGTCCTATTCTCACCGTTCCTTCAGGTAATGGCGGTTTGGATACTTCAATAACTCTGATTAACTCAGCAATAGATGGAATTCTGGCTGGTTTAGGATTGAATCCGGGTGATTCTGTTGTTGGACAATGGGCAGTTTGGGCATACAGCGGTGGCGACTCATTGAAATCTACAGAAACATTTGCAATTACATTAAAGAGACAGGCAAAAGGTGACGTACTGGTTGCATATGATTCAACACTTACAAATGGAAGGATTAATCGTGATTCCGTAACAGCAGTACTATCGCGTTACGGAATAACTTATGATCTGTTTAATAAGGGAGGTAATACTTCAACCAATGTAATTTCCTTTTCGGGATATCAGAAAGTATTTTGGTTGGGCGAGGGAACGAGCATTATGTCATTAGTGCAAAAAGATTCTATCAAAGCCTACCTTAATTCCGGTACCCCCGGTAATAGAAGCAACCTTATAATATTTGCAGAAGATGTTGGTTATATGTTAGGCAGAAATGCATCTACATATTATGATCTAGATTTTGTGAATAATTATCTTGGTTGGAATTTTCTGCTGGATAGACCCGCAAGTGGTGGTTTTCAAGGATTAATTGGATTAGCTGTTAATACAGGAATAGCAGACAGCACTATTGGTCCCTGGCCGGATGTTTTAGGACTTTTTGGCACTACTTCTGAAGCTCTCTATCATTTCAGATTTGATCCTACAGCATATAATGCTATTGGCAACAAAACTGCAAACTTTGAAGTGGCAACATTTGCTGTTGATATTTCATCATTAGTTCCAGCCATCGATTCTCCTCCGGGATCTCCGGTTGAAAGAATGGTAATGGCTGCTTTCACCTATGTTACAATACCGGTTGAACTAACCTCGTTCATAGCCAATGTTAACCAGAATTCTGTTCGTCTTGAATGGTCAACTGCAAGCGAATTGAACAATAGCGGTTTCGAGGTTGAGAGAAGCTTTGCTGGTTCGGAGTATAAAGTTATTGGTTTCGTTGAAGGTAAAGGAACGACAACTGAAACTCAGAATTATTCATTTACAGATGTCAGACTCGCTGCCGGCAAATATTCATACAGACTAAAACAAATTGATTTCGATGGTACTGTAAGTTACAGTCCGGTTGTTGAAGTTGATGTAACTCAGCCATTAGAATTCAATCTTAGTCAGAATTATCCTAATCCATTTAATCCGTCAACAACAATTCAATTCAGCTTAGCCGTGAACTCTAAAGTTGAAATGAAAGTTTTTGATGTTCTGGGTCAGGAAGTAATTACACTGATTAATAAGGATATGGATGCAGGTTACCACGAAGTAGCATTTGACGCATCTAATATCAGCAGCGGTGTTTATTTCTATAGATTGGAAACAACTGCTGTTAATGGTCAGAACTTCACATCAGTTAAGAAAATGATTTTAACGAAGTAATTTGAATTAAAATTTCTTAACTTCAAAAGCCGGTCCTAAAAAGACCGGCTTTTTTTATTTTGATTAACTGCATCAAAAATCCAACAAAAAAGTTATGTAAAGCTTGACAAAAAATGATAAATTAAGTAAACTAAAATGTGTCAATAAATAACTAATTCATTTATTTATCTCACATCATTTCGGAGGCGTTATGTTCAAAAACCTTTACACATTTTTTTTCATCTCTCTGTTCTTCTTTTCCTTTAACACATCATATACTCAAGTTAGCGATTTATATGATGGACCAGTTGAAGAGATTGACTTTCATCAGGAGTCAATTAGCTATCAAGGCGGAGAAGACCTTTTATGGGACAATGGACCCATAATTACACTGCCCGGAGGAGGCTGTGCGGGTGGTGATGCAAGTTTGTTAGATGGAACACTTACTCATACTCTTTTTGGCTGGGGTTTTCAGCAAAACGTTGGTAACTATTTGGCTGATGACTTTACAAGCACAGCAGCCTGGGATATAGATTCCATAAGGTTTTTTGCTTATCAGACAAATGAAACTGCTCTTACCATTACGGGAGTATATGTGCAGATCTGGAGTGGTGCACCTAATGCTGGCGGTACAGTTGTTTGGGGTGATCT
Source organism: Ignavibacterium sp. (assembly GCA_018335755.1). Classification (GTDB taxonomy): domain Bacteria; phylum Bacteroidota; class Ignavibacteria; order Ignavibacteriales; family Ignavibacteriaceae; genus JAGXRK01. The sequence continues at coordinate 3,734 of JAGXRK010000053.1, forward strand.
TACGACAAATCGTTTATCAAATGCAACCTTGTCAAACACCTATAGAGCAGAATCTACTACACCGACAAACTGTGCAAGAAGAGTTCAGGAAGTAGTAGCATTTATTGGAACAAATTTACCAGCTGGTCAGTACTGGGTTCAGTTTGGAGTAACCGGTTCGGGTGCCTCTGGTCCCTGGTGTCCACCAGTAACAATTCCGGGAGTAGCTGTAACAGGCGATGCACTTCAATTAACATCAACAGGGTGGGCTCCTGCATTGAATGGTACTACCCATCAAAATGGTGCTCCTTTTATTATTTATGGCTCTTCAGGTACACCTTGTCCTGTTGAACCAGCTACAAATCCTTCACCTGCCAATGGTGCTATCGATGTTCCGATTTCCGGAAATACTGCAACCTGGACAAACGGTGCTGGTGCAACCGCAGTAGAAGTATGGTTCGGAACTGTTGGAAATCTAGTTCAGGTTTATGATGGTGCTCCAATCACTTCATTTTCTTTAGCGCCTGTTGAACCGCTAAATTATTTCACAGATTACGCCTGGAGAGTAGTTAATAAAAACGATACTTGCGCAGGCGGTCCAGTTGCTACCTGGACTTTTAAAACTGAAAATATTCCTGGTTTGAATATTTTAGCTGCTAATCCTGGTCCTTCTAATAATGGCGGCTCTGCCAACTGGGCAATGTTTTTTGATTTAATTGCTGATCCTGACTATACTGTAGAAGTTTTCCAGATGACTACAGCAAGCGCTGCTGGTGCAGGTGTAAGTTTCAATATTGAATTTTTTGTCAGATCAGGCACTGCACTTGGTGGACCCGTTGGTAGCGGTCCCGGCAGCTCTTCTGCCGGATGGACGTCATTAGGTACTGTACCTGTTACACAAGGCAGTACTGCAAGTGGTGTCTCATTACCATTTTCAACTCCGCCAATTGTTATAAATCCTGGTGATACAGTTGGTGTCGCAATGCAGTTTCTTGGTGTAGGTCCCCGTTATTTTGGTACCGGAACACCCCCTTATGGGACTTACTCAAACACAAATCTTTCTTTGATTACCGGTGATGTGCGCACAGTACCTTTCACAACAGGCGGCTCGTTTTTCAGTTCACGCGAATTAGTTGGTGAGTTATATTATAACGCTACAATAATACCGGTTGAACTTACTTCATTTACTGCTTCTGTTACTGATAACAGAGTTACTTTGAACTGGTCAACTGCAACCGAAACAAATAATCAGGGCTTCACAGTTGAAAGAAGTAATGGTAATGAGTATGCTGCTGTAGGTTTCGTCAATGGAAACGGAACAACAACAGAAACTCAGAACTATTTATTTACCGATGCTGGATTAACTCCTGGAACATACAGCTATAGACTGAAACAAGTAGATTTCGATGGAACATTCGAATACTCAAGTGCAGTTGAAGTAGAAGTACTCGCTCCAAGAGAATTTGCTTTGAATCAGAACTTCCCGAATCCATTCAATCCAGGTACAATGATCACTTTCAGTCTTGCTGTAGATTCAAAAGTAAACTTGAAAGTGTTTGACATACTAGGACAGGAAATAAAGACAATAGTAAACAGTAATTTAAGTGCAGGTGCACACGAATATACGTTCGATGCATCAAACTTTAACAGTGGTGTTTATTTCTACAGAATAGAAGCCACTGGCGTAGATGGTCAGAACTTCACATCAGTTAAGAAAATGATATTAACTAAATAAAATCAATAAATCTTAATTGTCATAAAAAAACCCGAAGAGAGAATCTTCGGGTTTTTATTTACTTTATCTTCAATATCATTTATATAAATCTAAATCAGAATCATCCTCATCATCTTGTTGAGGCATTGTGAACATAGAGCTTAACATATCCTTAAACTGCAATCCGGATTCAATTTTGAACTTACTAAGCAAAGAAAATTCTGCAAGTCCGTGCAGTACAAATTCCATAAACAGCAGGGAAGTGGCTTCATCCGCATCCGGCTGATAAGTATCAATAACTTTTTGCAGACCAGGAATGCGTAATAAAATCTTTTTATAGTCTTCGTTAGAAATATTGTTCATTATGTCTAAATAATTACCGCTGCTGAACCAATTTATTATTTCCTGGTATGAGTTACCCGACTGCTTTTTCTTTAGCATTTCCGGATTTGGGAAATACTTTTCAAATATTTTTTTGATCGATTTGTTAATAAGTATCTGAGCTACTTTTGCAGGTCCTTCCTGTTCGCCTTCATAAACCAATTCAATTTTACCTGTTAATGCAGGAATTATACCGTTAAGATCAGAAATCCTGACAAAAGTAATTTTTTCATTGTTAAGAATTTTTCTACGCTCTGCAAAACTTATAATGTTTTCAAAAGCTGAAATTGTTAACCTGGCTGAAACACCGCTTTTCTCATCTATGTATTCACTTTCCCTTGCTTCAAAAGCTATTTGCTCAATTAGTTCTTTGGTTAAATGGTGTATATGAATGTTTTCAAGCTGTTCAGGTGCAGGGTTAGATTCCTGATCAGTTATGCTCATTGAAACACTGATTGATTTAGGATAATGAGTAATAATCTGACTGTCAATCCTGTCTTTAAGCGGAGTAACTATTGAGCCGCGATTTGTGTAATCTTCAGGGTTTGCAGTAAATACAAATTGAATATCAAGTGGTAGTCTGACTTTAAATCCTCTTATTTGAATATCACTTTCCTGAAGTATATTAAAAAGCGCAACTTGAATTCTTGCCTGTAGATCCGGCAACTCATTTATAACAAATATTGAACGATGAGAGCGCGGAACCAATCCAAAGTGAATTACGCGTTCATCAGAATAAGGTAGTTTCAGTGCTGCTGCTTTAATCGGGTCAACATCGCCAATTAGGTCAGCAACTGTTACATCAGGTGTAGCGAGTTTTTCAGTGTATCTTTCTGAATGATGTATCCAACTGATTTTAGTGTTGTCACCATTTTCCGCAATCACATCCTTTGCATATCTTGAAAGAGGATAGAAAGGATCATCATTAAGTTCGGAACCTTTAACAACAGGAATGTATTCATCTAATAGATTGATTAGAAGTCTTGCTATTTTAGTTTTAGCCTGTCCGCGCAATCCTAATAATAAAATATTATGTCGTGATAATACTGCAGTCTGTAATTCCGGAATTACGGATTCGTCATAGCCCAGAATTCCTTTAAAAGGATTTATACCTTTGGAAAGAAAACTAATCATGTTATTTCGTAATTCATCTTTTATAGATAATGGCTTGTAACCGGATTGCTTTAATTCTCCTAGTGTTCCGATTCTTTCAATATTCATAATATTCCTATCTTACTTTTTTTCTTCTGTTCCGTATATAATCTTCAAAAATAAAATCTCCTAAACCGCTTAAACTGCTGTAAAAAGCTCGTCCATTATTAATAGCTGTAAATTCTCTGACAAACCTTTGAAGATAGGGATCGCGTGCAATCATAAATGTGGTAATGGATATACCTAATTTTCTGCAAATTGCTGCCTGATCCAGTGTCTTATTTACAATTTTTCTGTCAAGGCCAAAACTGTTTTTATAATATTTTACTCCTTCTTTCAGGCACGTTGGTTTGCCGTCTGTTATCATAAATATCTGCTTATTGGTTGTTTTTCTTCTTCTAAGAATATCGATCGACAATTGTAAGCCCGCTACAGTATTGGTATGATATGGGCCAACTTCAAGATAGGGGAGATCCTTTATCTGAATAGGCCAGGCATCATTACCGAAAACGATAATGTCAAGTGTATCCTTCGGGTACTTAACAGTAATAAGTTCCGAAAGCGCCATAGCAACTTTTTTAGCGGGAGTAATTCTGTCTTCACCATAAAGAATCATTGAATGGGAAATATCTATCATTAAAACTGTAGATGTGATTGCTTTAAAGTCACGCTCTTCAACTTCAAGATCGGCTTCTGTTAATTTAAAATCTTCAATTCCGTGATTTATCTGAGCATTACGAATTGAATCTGTCATATCAATTTGTTCCATCAGGTCACCAAAAAGATATTCTCTTTTATCAGAATTTGGCTCATCGCCTGCACCTGAGAAAGGTGTTTTATGATTTCCTCTGCCTGACTTTTTTAATTTACCGAAGATTTCCTCAAGGGATTGTTTTCTGATTGCTCGTTCCGCTTTGGCTGTTATTTTAAAGATCAATCTATTTTCATTTTCTTCTATGTAATTATTCTTTTTAAGGTCCTCAATAAAATCTCCGATGCCGTATTTATCATCTGTCAAACGATACTGTCTGTCTAATTCATTCATCCAATTCAGCGATTCAGAAACATTTCCGGAGGTAATAGTAAGAAGCTGAAGGAAGACTTTAAGAAGTTTTTCAAAATCCGATTCGGATAAATTATTCTGCTCAAAATATTTAGTAAAGCGTAAACCAATCATAATTTGTAAACAAACTAGTTGTAAATAAAGTTCAGGAAAAAAATTAATTTGATAATCTTTTAATCATATTATTGACGTATCTGTCTCTTTTATCCAATCCGTTAGCTATTCTATAATTTCTTAATGCTAGTCCTTTATTATCATCATTCAGGTAAGCATCAGCCAATGCTAACACTATAGGGAAAGAATCAGGATATAAACGATTAACATATTTCAGGTAATCAATAGCTTCAAGGTTTCTTTTTTGCTGAACAAGATCTTTTCCAAAACCTGCAATATCTGAATGATCCATTGAGAAACCGGATGTATCGTTATTTGTAATCTCATTTAGCTTATTATACACAGATTCTAATCCGCCTTTAAGAAAATTAACCATAAGTGTATCAGATAATACAAAACCCGGCTGAGTGAATTCCTGACCCTTGAAAATCTTTAATAACTCATCAGCAGGTGATTGCAGATTACGATCAGCAATATTTATCAAATGAACAGCAGCGGTTTTGCTAATTAAATCGATCATCAATCTTGATGTAAAGCCAGTGCCGCTTCCATTGTGAAAAAATATTTGATCGGATGAATTTTCAGGTAATGAAAAACCCAGGCCATAATTTTTGATGAATGTTCTGCTTATCTGCGCAGGAGTAAGCATTGTATCAAGGGTGGATTTTTTAATTAAAGTTTCATTTAATAAAGCTTTACTAAAAAGAAGAAGATCATTAACATTTGAAATAAACCCTCCTCCGGCAACTTTAATACTTAGATCTGCAAGTTGAGCATTTTCTAATTTTCTAAAAAAGCTTTTTGTGTAACCACGGGCTCTTCCTGAAATAATTTCTCTTTGTGCATCAATAAAAGTTGAATTCATTTGAGCTGGTATTAAAATATTTTCTCTTATGTATACAGCATACGGCTTTCTGCTAATGCTTTCAATAACAGAAGCGAGCAGAGTATAACTTAAAGTCGAATAGAGATAATCTGTACCGGGTTTAAATAGTAAAGAGTCTTTATCAAAAACTTTAAGAGCTTCGCGCGTATTTGGAAATAGAGTTTTGCTGTGAAATTCTCCCTCACGATAAGACCGGATACCTGAAGTATGGTTTAATATCTGTCTTATTGTTATTGGCCATCTTTTTTGAGGGAAGTAAGGAACATATTTCCGAACATCATCATAAAGGTTAAGCAAACCCTTTTCCCATAACTGCATTATTGCCACAGCGGTTAATGGCTTTGATATGGATGCGATTCTATAAAGTGATCTTTGAGTGGCAGGGACAGAGTTTTCAAGATCAGTAAATCCTTTTGCGCCAACCCAGTAAATTGAGTCGCCTGCTAATATTCCAGCAGATATGGCAGGTATATTTTTTACTTTTTGATATTGAGCAAGATACTCTTCAAGAAGAGTTACTCTTGGGTCTGGTTTTTGTTGTGATAATGTTTCTATACCTGAGAAACTAAAAAATAGAATAAAATATATCCAAAAAAATCTTAAATATGCTTTTTTATCCATTTGACATTATAATTAAGTCTTTACAGAAAATTAATATACAGAGAATTATTATTCGGGTGGAAAATAAAAGGGTTGACCACTAAATCGCAAATCATTTATCAGTCAACCCGGAGGAAAAGAAATTATTTTTTTTGATCAACTCGTTTTTCTATAATATTATCAATTATCTTATAATCTTTTGCTTCGGAAGCTGTCAGAAAATAATCTCTGTCGCAATCCTTGGTAATCTGTTCAATAGTTTTTCCCGTATGTTCTGCCAGAATATTATAAAGAGTATCACGTGTTTTAAGCATTTCTTTTGCATGAATCTCAATGTCTGTTGTCTGTCCCTGCAAACCGCCAATCCACGGTTGATGAATCATAATTTTTGAATGTGGAAGAGAGGATCTTTTTCCGGCAGTTCCTCCAGCTAATAATATAGCACCCATACTTGCCGCCATACCAACGCAAATTGTTGCAATATCAGGCTTAATAAATTTCATTGTATCATAAATAGCCAGCCCTGATGTTACGCTTCCGCCGGGTGAATTGATGTATAAGCTGATATCTTTTTCAGAGTCTTCTGCTTCAAGAAATATCAACTGTGCAATTGTTAAACTGGCAATGTGATCATCGATAGGAGTTCCAATAAAAACAATTCTTTCTCTAAGCAAACGGGAATAAATATCCATCCCGCGCTCACCTCTGCCGGTTTGTTCAATTACATATGGTACAAGCTGATTAAATATTTCAAAATGTTTGCTCATTCACTTCCTCAACTTTCTTATTAAATTTTTCCGGATCAACTTTTTCTATATTATTATTAGCTTTCAGATAATCGAATAATTTTTCACCAAGGGTTCTTTCCAAATGTCCGGATGATTTATAATAATTTAACAACTTATCAACCGGCAGCCCTGTCTTTTCACTTTCTTTTTGAGCCAAATCAGTTAAGTCCTGATCGGATACCTCTAATTTCTCTTTGCTGATTATTTCATTTTTTATCATATACCATTTTACTTCGTTTTCAGCAGATTTCTGAAATCTCTGTTTAGCTTCATCTTTATTAAAGTATTTGTTTTTATTTTTCTTTGACTGTTCCTCTTCTGATTTTATGTATTCTTCCAGAACATTGGCAACCAGAGATGAAGGGGGAGTAAAGTCGTTGTTTTTGACAATCTCTGAGATAAGTTTAGCGCGAATGATTTCTTCCATTCGCTGGTCATAGTATTTTTGAATGTCATTTTTAATTGATTCTCTAAATTCGGATTCCGAAGAAACCTTATCTTTAGTAATTTTCTTAATAAACTCCTCATTAAGATCAGGCAGTAATATTTTTTTGATTTCCAGTATCTTGAAGCTGTATCTGAATTCCTCCGATGATTCTAATAATTCGCCGGCTTCATTTTTATTATCTGTTTTGTTTGAGAAAGAAAATTCAAAACTATCACCAGGTTTTTTATCTCTTGCCTTTTCTTTTATTTCCGGCTGAACCTTTTCATCATTCAAGTGAAGATGAAAATTTTCCGGTTTTGAATTCTCGAAAACATTGCCTTCTTTGTCAAGTCTTACAGCTTCAACATCAATAATAAAATTATCATCATCACCAACCATATCAGTTACTTCTGTAGTGGAATTAGATTCCAACAGATATTTGATTTCTCTTTCAACTTCTTCGTCCTTAACAATGAACTCAGGAACTTCAATCTTAATGTTTTTATAATCTTTTATTTCAAGAGTAGGAATTACCTCGTACTTAACTTTGAAAACCAGCTCTTTACCTGGTTCAAACTTGATATCTGTCATAGCAGGTCTGCCAATTGGTTTCAAGTCTTCTTTTTCTGCAAGATCCCAGAATTTAGAATTTGCAACTTTTTCAGAAGCTTCATATTCGAGTGCATCTCCATAAAACTTCTTGATCATATTTGCCGGCACTTTACCTTTTCTAAAACCCGGTACCTGGATTTTTTTAGATTCCTTTTTAACCTCTTTATCTATGTCATCTTTAATCTCTTCGTAATCGTATTTGACTTCCACTTCTTTTTCTGAAGATGAAATTTCAACAATATTAAATTGCACTTAAACCTCAATATAATTGTATAAATATGAAGTGCGAGAACGGGGACTCGAACCCCGACACCTCTCGGTACTAGATCCTAAGTCTAGCGCGTCTGCCAAATTCCGCCATTCTCGCAAAATTGTAAATGTGTTTTAAAACTGAACAACAAATATAATTTTACCAGATAAGCTACGCAAATTGTAATTAATCAGTAAACAACCGTTTTGCTTCTGATAATGTCAAAAAGACTAATTTTCAGTATTTTTAACTTGTTAAAAATTATATTAAAATAACACATCAACTCAGATAGGCCGGTTATGGGATACAGGTTTGTTAAATATTCTTCCATTGGAAGCAAAAGAAAAATTAATCAGGACGCTATAGATATTGCTGAAATTGATGACGGTTTGCTCTTTATTCTATGTGATGGTATGGGTGACGAGGATAAAAATGAACTGGTATCACAAATTGCCATTAAGTCTATTAAATCATTTTTTAGTAGTAATTTTGATGTCGATTATCTGGACAGATTGAAGACATCAGTAGTTGAAACTAATGATTTTATTTACAATCGATCTAATAGTAATATAAACGTAGAAAATGTTGCTACCACAATTGATCTTTTATACTTAAAAGGAAACATGGCATATATCGCTCATGTTGGTGATTCAAGAATTTACCACTTAAAAAATGGAAACCTTAAGCAGTTAACAAAAGATCACTCAATGGTTCAAAAACTTGTGGATGAAGGGTTTCTTACTTACAAGGAAGCAGAAAATCATCCGGAAAAAAATGTTGTAATGAGAGCTATTGGTAAAAAAGGATTTATTGAAACAGATTTATTGAAGCTAAAATTAAATGAGTATGACAACAATAAATTTTTTATTTGTTCCGATGGTGTATCCGGGCTGATAACAAACAATGAAATCAGTCACTTACTAAAATCTAATACTTGTGATTCAGTTATCGTGGCATTAACTGAGACCATAAAACGTCGGGGTGCTCATGATGATTTTTCATTTATCTTTATTGAGAACGAATAATGGTTGGCAGAATCATTCAGAATTATAAGATAATATCCCTTATTGGTGAAGGTGGGATGGGCACGGTTTATAAGGTTCTCGATTTTAAATTAGACAGATACTCTGCTATTAAGATCCTTAATCCACGCGAAATTAAAAACCCCCGTTTTGTTGAACGATTTAAACGAGAGGCTAAAAATCAGGCACGCCTTTCACATCCCAATATTGTATCTGTATATGGATTTGTTGAAGCTAAAGATATACTTGGTTTTGTTATGGAGTATATTGAGGGAAGAACAGTTGAACAGTACCTACTTGAGTATGGAAGGTTAAGTCTGAATGATAGTATCCAGATAATGAAGCAGGTTCTTATTGGAACTTCTTATGCTCATTCAGAAGGATTTATTCACCGCGACTTAAAACCTTCAAATATTATTATAGATTCAAAAGGTGTAGTAAAAATCACTGATTTTGGTATTGCAAAATCAGTTAACGAGTCGATGTCAATTACCAAATCTGGAACGAAGGTTGGCACAATATATTATATGAGTCCTGAACAAATAGCCGGTTTAGAATCTACAATAAAGAGTGATCTCTATTCACTTGGCATTACATTTTTTGAAATGATTAGTGGGAGAGTACCTTACAGCTTTAATAGTGAATATGATATACTCGATGCTCATATGAATAGTATACCTGCACTTCTGTCAGATTTATTCCCTGAAATTCCTACTGAAATAGACCTAGTGGTGTTAAGAGCTATGAATAAAGCTGCGGACGGTAATTATAATGACTGCAATGACTTTATTTTTGAACTTGAAAACCTTAAAACAAATCTTCCGTTGTTAGCTCAAATGGAAACTTCATCGCCAAGTCATATAGAAATTACATCTCCTGTGATGAAACCTACGGCATCAAGACGGATTTTTAATTTTTTACTTTTTATGGTTTTTATTGGACTACTTATTTTCTCTTTTAAAGCAGTAACAGATTATTTAATTGAGCAGGAAAAAAAGGAACTAGTGCAAAAGGAGGAAATGAATCTTAGTTCGGGACCGTTTATTGCAATGCAATCAGACTGGCAAAAAATCAATGTCGGGTCAAATGAAAATATAAATTCCCTTATTTCAACTAGTGATAAAAACTTATTTCTATTTTGCAATAATGGAATTATTCTGCAAAGTACGAATAAAGGTACTGCCTGGAAAAAGCGGGTTAGTGGGATAAACACAAACTTATATTCAGCTGTTTATGCAAAGAATCAAATTATAGTTGCAGTTGGTGAAAATGGTTTAATACTAACTTCAAAAGATGAAGGTAATACTTGGTCAAAGAAAAATTCCGTTTCAAATGAATCATTGTTTAGTATAAGTGAGTCCGACGGTTTTTTATATGCTGTGGGTTCAGCGGGTACTATAATAAAAAGTTCTGATTCTGGAATGACCTGGATAATACTGAACAAACCTGATACCACGATATTATATGATATAATCTTTCCGGATAGAAATAATGGATTTGCTGTCGGCTGGAATGGATTGCTGATGGAAACCACTAATGGCGGAAATAATTGGTCTCGAAAAGAAAAATTAACTGACAATTATCTACGCTCTATTGATTTTAATAATAATGATACCGGAATAATTGTCGGCGGCGGGGGAGCGATACTCCGTACAACAGATGGAGGTTCAAACTGGAAAAATGTTAATTCAAAAATAGTTTCATCACTCAATAAAGTAAAATTCATTTCTGATAATGCTGCAATTGCCCTTAGTAATAAAGGAGAAATATACCTAAGCTCAGATTTCGGGCGTTCCTGGTCGCAAACTCAAAGCGGTGTATTTTTTATGCTTAATGACATTTATTCATTAAGCGATAAAACAATGTTTATTTCCGGTAGTAACGGAACACTTATCTATAATAAAATTAACTGAACCTTTTTTGTTATAAAATAATTCTAATCCATTATCATGTATAATTTATCACGATCCTTCATCTTAAAAGAATATAAGCAGTTACCAATAGCTGTATTTTTAATTTTTATTGTTGTTATTCTATTTAATTTAATATTATTACGCTACCCTCTGACAGGTGTTCTTGGTTACGAATATTCTGCATTGAACTCATTAATCCTTTCAATGGCATCAAGTCTGATTACAATAATATGGTTTAAGAAGTTTAATAGATTCTCATATTCTTTTTTGTGGATGTTATTAGTTCTTGCACTAACTCCTTTGGTTATGAATATCGTTTTTTCTTTGATTACAGAATTTTGTTCATTTATTGATGGGGTTTTATTTTATATCACAATTACATTACCAGCAATACTTGTTGGCTTTTCACTTGGAATATTTTCTGTTTATGTTGCAAAAAAGTTTAGTATAATTTTATTTATTACATTTATTTTGCTTATAGCATCAATACCCGTCATTGAGATTTATTTTAATCCTCAGATATATTTTTATAATCCATTAATAGGAAATTTCCCAGGTTCCATTTATGATGAGGGAATGGTGGTAGAATTAAAGTTAGTACTGTACAGATTGCTTAACAGTATTTTCTTTGCAGCAATAGTATATATGATTTTTAAAGATAAAAAACGATCTCATATAATCAGAAATTCATCTTTAATAATTTTAGTTACCGCAGCATTTTTCTTTGCTTCCCCATATTTAGGATTTTCAACAAATTACAGCAAGTTATCTAACCTGTTGCCTCAGAAGTACACTACGGAGAAATTTATTTTTCATTTACCCTCGGACCTTTCCGAAATGGAATCAAAGCAAATCTTATTACACTCAGAATATTATTTTAGGTGGCTTCAAAATTCAATAAAGGAAACTCCATCTGAAAGAATTGAGATATTTCTGTTTGAAAGCAATGATCAAAAGAAAGAGTATTTCGGATCTGGTACCGCAGATGTAGCAAAACCCTGGCTTTACCAGGTTTATCTGAGCAGAGGTAGCTGGCAATCAACTCTTAAACACGAATTAGGACATATATTCAGTGCTGAATTTGGGAGCACAATCTTTAAATTATCCGGCGGATTAAACCCGTTTCTTATCGAAGGTTTTGCAACATCACAAGATCCGTTCAGGGATGAACTACATATAGATTATCTATCCTCTTTAGCCTTATTTCATTATAAAGAACTGAGAATTAATCATTTACTAAAAGGATTTAACTTTTTTGCATCAAACTCTTTTTTAACATATACTTATGCGGGTTCATTTTCAAAATACTTAATTAATAATTACAGTATTGATAACTATAAAAAACTATATTCAAATCTTGATTTTATAAAGAGTTATGGACTTTCTTCAGATTCATTAATTGCAGAATATAATTTTTTTTTAGAAAGCATTAGTTTTGAGCAGAATGAGCATCGCTTCTATTATTACTTTGGACGGCAATCGATCACTCAAAAAACTTGTCCACGATATATTGGAAGTTTACTACGCAATGGTTGGGAGCAAGTTAGTAAAAATAAACCGGAGCAGGCCAAAAATTACTTCCGATCTGTTCTGAATATGACCCCTAATTACTCTGCCATTGTGGGATTATCGGAAATATTTTCTTCACAGGATTCTGTTCAGCAATCAATAAATTTAATCAGCAGTACTGTTACTAAGTTTGAAAAAACCCCATTTTACTATTTACTGAGATTCAGACTTGCTGATCTTTATGCCCGCCACTCAAATTCAGATTCCGCCTCAATTCTTTATGAGCAAATAAAATTTGAAAAACCAACTATTGGATTAGATATTATTGCACTAGTAAGATTAAAACTACTAGAAAAAGATTTATTAAGAAACTATCTCAATTCAAATGATTCTGCTAAGTATGCAATCTTGTCGGATTTAAATAGAATTGATTATTTTTATCCCTCAATTCCTGCAATGATAACACTTAGTAATTCATCCGGTCAGGATTATTCCGATTTCATTAAGCAGTTCAATAAAACAATTTTTATTACGGATTTTTATTCGGCTTATGCTGTTTATAATTTATCCCGATACATGCTGTTAAAATTTGACTATAGAAATTCAAGAAAAATGGCCGCACTTGCTAAACGATATAATGAAGATGAGCATTTTAATCTTTTATGGCAGGATAATTTTGAAAAGGCAGATTGGTTTTATTATAATGCAGATGAGTTTCTTCAACATTTTTCTTCTAAATTAATAGAATAATTATGGATAATAAATCACAAGCATTTAACACTAGAATGATTACCTATTTTTTAGGATTCATTTCGGCTGTCGTTTTTGTTTACATTCTTATGGCCCTGAAAGGTATACTCATTCCAATTACTATTGCCGTTTTTCTAACTTTCTTTTTTCATCCCATACTAGATTTCTTGAATATCAAACTTAAAATTCCAAAACCCATTGCCCTAATAATAATATTTATATTCAATTTTGGAATGTTTTATCTATTAGGACTTTTAGTCGCATCAAATGTAAGAGGATTTACCGAGCGTACTGAATTTTATGCACAGAATCTATCACTTTTCCTAAGTTCCTTGTTAAAGCCTTTCAATTTGACACTCAGAGAGTTTGCAGATTTTCTTAACGTTCAACTTGAAACTCTTGATACAGCATCGATTATGCGTGAAGTATTTGACTCCGGAATTCTGCAAAGTGTTTTTTCCTCGTTCTCATCTATGCTTGGTGATTTTTTTATTGTGATGATATTCTGGATTTTTATGATAATGGGAAAAGCCGAGTTCGATGAGCGGTTAAAACTCGCATTTACAAAAAACAAGAGTTACGTTGATGATAATTTGAAAGCAATAAATGCGCAATTACAATCATACATATTATATAAGACACTTATCAGCTTTATAACGGGTGCCGCATTTACCCTAATTCTTCTCATCTATAATATCGATTTTGCTTTATTCTGGGGTTTTCTAGCTTTTTTGCTAAATTATATTCCAAATATCGGCTCTCTTTTAGCGACGATTTTTCCAATTTTAATAGCTTTATTGGAATACGGACTGGGGCTATCATCTATATCGTTAACAGTTTTGTTGGTTGGAGTTCAATTTGTTATGGGTAACATTGTTGAACCTAAATTCTTAGGTGAAAAAATGGATTTAAGCCCTGTATTCGTTTTGTTCTCTTTATTTTTCTGGGGATGGCTTTGGGGTATAGTAGGTATGTTTTTAGCTGTACCAATTGCGGCAGTAATAAAAATATTCTGCAGTAACATAGAGCCGCTTAAACCAATTGCTGTTCTAATTGGAACAAAAAAGAAAATAGTAAAGTAATTCTTTCCGTTAAATGAAATTATTAAATTTTACAAAAGAACTGAATGAACTTGAATTTTTAAAAATCTTTTCTGAGTTAGCCGATGAAAATGGAAAAGAACTATTTATCGTCGGCGGATTTGTAAGAGACCTGATTCTAAAGCGAAGCAGAAATGAAATTGACTTATTGATTATTGGAAATGGACCAGATTTTGCCTCCTTATCCGCAAAAGCACTTCACGTAAATAATCTTAGTATATTTAAAAATTTTGGCACTGCACATTTTACTTATAATGATTTTGAAATTGAATTGGTCGGTGCAAGGAAAGAATCCTATGATCTTAAAAGTAGAAAGCCGGTGGTTGAAGATGGAACATTTGAAGATGATATAAAAAGGAGGGACTTTACAATTAACACTCTTGCGTTATCACTCAACAAACGCAACTATGGTGATTTAATCGATTACTTCAACGGCCTGGAAGATATTAGAAATAAGATTATCCGAACACCTCTTGATCCGTTAATAACTTTTAATGATGATCCATTAAGAATTATGCGCGCATTCAGGTTTGCCAGCCAGCTTCAATTTACTGTTGATGAATCGATAGTGAATGCTGCTAAGCAATTGAAGGAACGATTAAAAATAGTATCTCAGGAAAGAATAACAAATGAGTTATTAAAAATTCTTTCATCTGCAAAACCTTCTACCGGTTTAAAACTTTTATTTTACTCAGAAATGTTGAACATTATTTTTCCTGAATTATCAAGAATGGCTGGTGTTGAACAGCGAAAAGATTATCACCATAAAGATGCTTTTTTTCATACGTTACAGGTTGTAGATAATATTTCTGAAAACACCGAAGATATATGGCTTAGATTTGCAGCCTTAGTTCATGACATTGCCAAACCTGCTACTAAAAAGTTTGTAGAAGGTATTGGCTGGACATTCCACGGCCATGAGGAACTGGGTGCACGTATGATGAAAAGTATTTTTAGAAGGCTGAAACTTCCGCTGAATAAACTTGAATATGTGCAAAAACTTGTCCGATTGCATCTGAGACCAATTGCACTGGCAAAAGAGGAAGTTACAGATTCAGCAATAAGAAGATTGATTGTATCTGCCGGTGATGATTTGACGGATCTTATAACCCTTTGCAGGGCGGATATAACAAGTAAAAATCCTAATAAAGTTTCTGAATATCTTAATAATTATGAAATTGTAATGCAGAAAGTGCTTGATGTTCAAGATAGAGATCAATTAAGAGCTTTTCAGTCTCCGGTTAGCGGAGATATAATTATGCAAGTGTGTAATCTTAAACCATCTAAAAAAGTGGGTGAAATCAAAAGATCAATAGAAGAAGCTATTCTTGATGGAAAAATTGGCAATAATTATGAGGAGGCATACGGATATCTTTTGAAAATAAAATCCGAATTCATAAATAATAAAGCTTAACTATAATTTCAGTCTTAATCCAATCAGGTAATTTCTCTCCTCAGAAAGACTATTAATTCTTTGAAGCCCCATATAAAAGTCTATCGGCAGTTTATTATCACTATTTTTATTTTGTTGATTCAATGAAAAAGATCGTATAAAATCATCAGAATCTTTATAAGCTGAAGTGGAGTCTTCATCAACAGTTTTTTCCTTTTTATCTCTCAATACAGCATACACAATAATTCCGATAATGATAGCACCTCCAACAATGTACATCATAGAATCATCTGATTGACTGACTTGGGCAGATGGGCTTCCTCCGCCAATATCTTCACTTACCTTAAACAAATGCTGAGCCTTTGTGTCATTTGAAACGCCAAAAAAGAATAATAGACAAAAGAGAAGGAGAAATTTTTTAACTAATGCATTCATAGTTCAACCTTTAAGCAATTTTCACTGTCTAAAGTTAAATTATATTATCACTAAAATGCAACTAATAAATTGTTTCCACTGTTGTGTCCTTTGTTACAACTAATATTTAAATAAATAATTATTTTTTTGTTTATAAAACAGAACTATTTTGGGCAGGACATATATCAATATTCTACCATCTATCTAATTATTTAACCACCTATATATTAACTTTAACTTTAGTTTGTATATGTGTTATTTTTAGACGGCTATTTAATTTTGTTCATTATTTATTCAGATTTTTAACTATTGGAGATTTAAATAATGCGAATCATTTTCACATTTTTAATAGCAATTATAATAAGTACAACATCCAACTCCCAAAGCAGAATTTCACTTGATGATGCTATCAGAATTGCTTTACAAAAGAATACTTCCTTAAAGCAAATTGATAATAATATTTTAACCTTCGAGTCTTCAAAACGAGCAGCCTTTGGCAATTTCCTACCGACATTAAGTGCATCCGGAAGCTGGGACTGGACTCGAAATGAAAATGCCGCCAGTGTTATGAGTATTGCAGGTTTTAATTTTGATATTCCGGAAAGTATTACTGAATCCCGTACATTCAGCCTTGGTATAAATTCGAATATTGTACTTTTTGATGGATTATCTAATTATGCTGCTTTATCCCAAAGTGAAAATAACCTTGAATCCGCCAGTCTTCTGCTTGAAAGAACAAAACAGGAAATTGTATTTCGCACTATCAGTTTATATTACTCTATCGTTGAAATAGAACAATTACTCAATGTAAGAACTGAGGATGTTAAGCAGCAGCAAAAAACTCTTGAAACGATCGAAGAGCGAAATCGTTTGGGAGCGGTAACTCTTGCAGATGTTTATCAGCAGCAAGTGCAGCTTGGTAATGCAGAATTAGAGGTAATTCGTGCACAGAATAGTCTTGAATCCGCTAAAAGTAGTTTGCTTTTTTTCCTCGGTATTGATGTTCTTGAGGAATATGAATTTTCTAAGGACCTAACCTCCGATGAAAAGTTAAGAATTAAGGCTGATGTTGAAGAAGATTTAATAGCAATATCTGAATTAGTATCACAGGCATTAGCATACCGTAAAGATTTTATTGGCAAACAACTTGATTTGGAGAGTGCTTTTGATGGAATTACTATAGCAAAATCCGGCCATTTTCCAAGATTAACCGGAAGTGCAGGTTTCGGTAGTTCAGCTAATACCTTCGATAACCTCTTAGATTCAAAAAGATATAGCGCAGGTTTTACCCTTAGCATTCCCATTTTTTCCGGTTTCAGAGTCAGCAACCAGGTACAATTTGCAGAAGTTCGTGCGATGAATACTGAGTTAGAACTTAAAGACCTGGAGAGAAAAATAAAGCAGGATATCCAGCAATCGCTTCTGGACCTTCAGGCCGTAAAAAAAGCTTTATTAGTAAGTGAGAAAAACGTTACTGCTGCTGAAGAGAACTTGAAAATAGAGAGGGAAAAATATGCATTGGGTGCGGGTAAATTACTGGATGTGCTAATTGCAAATACTTTCTATACTAATGCAAAAACAAATTTTATTAACACTCAATTTAATTACGTAAAACTGAGCGAACAGCTTAAGTATAACCTTGGCGTTTTAGATCATACCAGGTATGAATAATATTTTAATAGGAGATAATTCTAATGGCAAACGGTAAGAAAAATAAATCTAAAAAGAAACTCTTTATTTTCGGTGGTTTAGGATTACTAGTAGTGCTCTTAATAGTAATTGCTTTCGTCGGAGGCGGACGAGAAGAAATTATTGGGGTTCAAACTGAGAAAGTTGTTAAAAGAACAATTACACAGTTTGTTACCGCTACGGGCAAAATAAATCCTGAATTCAGAGTAATTATTACACCTGAAGTAACAGGTGAAATAGTTGCATTGCCGGTTAAGGAAGGTGATAAGGTTAAAAAAGGTGACCTGCTAATCCGGATAAAGGGTGATCAATACCAGGCACAGAAGGAAAGACTGGAAGCAACTTTGATGTCTGCCGAAGCAAATCTTAAAATCCGTGAGGCTGAACTTAATAGAGTAACTTCAGATTATAGCAGGGTAAAGGAACTGCATAGTAAAGGACTTGCCAGTGATGCTGAACTTGAATTCTCACAAAGTAATTTTTTGAGTACTCAAGCATCATACGAGTCGGCTCAGGCATCAGTTCTTCAGAGTAAAGCTTCACTTCGGGAAATACTTGATCAGTTATATAAAACAACTATAGTCTCTCCAATAGACGGAACTATTACTCAGTTAAATGTAGAGATTGGTGAAAGAGTTTTGGGAAGTGGATTCACTCAGGGTACCAATATTATGACAGTTTCAGACCTCAGTAATATTGAAGCAGTCGTTGACGTTGATGAAAATGATGTTATACTGGTATCTATCGGCGACACTGCCAAAATTAAAGTCGATGCATTTGGTGATAAGATTTTTACTGGTTTAGTAACTCAAATTGGCAATAGTGCTAAAACAGCTGGATTTGGTACACAGCAGGAAGTTGTAAACTTCGAAGTTAAAGTAAAATTGATTCAACCCGATGAATCATTAAGGCCCGGAATGTCCTGCAATTCTGATATTGAAACTGAAACAGTAGCTGATGTTTTAAGTGTTCCTATCCAGAGTGTTACAGCCAGAACAGATATAAAAATAACTCCTGAAACTGAGCTGAATAATGACGATGAGGCTGTTGTTGAGAGAAAACAAAGATTTGAAAAACCAAAGGAAATTGTTTTTATTATTAAGGAATCATCGGCACAAAGTATTGAAGTGGAAACTGGAATAAGCGATGATAATTATATTCAGATAATTAGCGGTTTAGAAGGAGATGAGGAGGTTGTTTCCGGAAGTTATAGAGCAATTTCAAGAGAATTGAAAGATGGCGCGAAAGTTCGTGTGGAAAACAGGGACAGTAAAAAGGATAATAAAGAAATAACCAAAGCGGATTAATAAATAATGAATATTATTAACATAGAGCATATTGCTAAAATCTATCAGGTTGGAACTGAAGAAGTGCATGCATTGCGTGATGTTTCTCTTAGAATCGATAAAAATGAATATGTGGCAATAATGGGTCCTTCCGGATCAGGTAAATCAACTTTAATGAATATGCTTGGCTGTCTTGATACTCCAACTTCAGGCATATATCAGTTTAATAGTATAAATGTTAGTGAAATGACTGATAATGACCTTGCGATGATAAGAAATAAAGAAATTGGTTTTGTATTTCAGACATTTAATCTTCTGGCAAGATCAGATGCTGTTCATAATGTTGAGTTGCCGCTTATTTATGCCGGCATTTCATATCGTGAAAGAAGAGAGAGAGCTCAACAGGCTTTGATAGATGTCGGTCTGCAGGATAGAATGCATCACAAACCAAATGAATTATCAGGCGGACAAAGACAAAGAGTAGCAATTGCGCGGGCTTTAGTTACTAATCCATCAATTATACTTGCCGATGAACCTACTGGTAATCTTGATTCTAAGACCGGTGAAGAAATTATGGTTCTATTTGCTGATATACATTCTAAAGGAAATACCATAATACTTGTAACGCACGAAGAATATATTGCCGAACATGCAGCCAGGATAATCAGATTAAAGGACGGCCTGGTAGAAGCTGATGAAAAGGTTAAAAAATTTAAAGCAAACTAATTTTAAATTAAATTTATCTTGTAGCTGTTATTCGGAACAATAAAATCAATAAAGAATTAACAAAAGAACAACAGGTTAAATAAATAGGTATGAGAACTATTTTGTTTGAATTAAAAGAAGGACTTATGATTGCGCTCAGAGCAATAAGGGCAAATAAAATTCGTTCTTCACTTACTATGCTTGGTATTTTTATAGGAATTACTGTTGTTGTTACTATGTCAACCGCGATCAAAGGGATTGACAATTCATTTCAAGACGGTATCAGTTCATTAGGCTCAGATGTTATTTATGTAGATAAGTTTGCTTGGTTTACTAATGTGGAATGGTGGAAGATAAGAAACAGAAGAAATATTGAAATGGCTGATTTCGAAAAGTTCAAACAATCAGCAAAGTTGCCATTGGCAGTTGCTCCTGTAATTAATACTTTTCAGACAGTAAAGTTTGGTGAGAAGCGGGTTGAAACAATAAATGTAAACGGCTCTAATGCAGATTATGTACAGACGACTAACTTCACATTTGAGCAGGGAAGGTTTTATTCTGAAGTTGAAAGCAATGCTTCACGGCAGGTTGCTGTAATTGGCAGTGAGATCGCCAAAAAACTATTTCCAAGAGGAGATGCTCTTGATAAGACCATAAAAATTGGTGCTGCAAACTTTAAAGTTGTTGGCATTCTATCTGAACAGGGAAGTTTTCTTCTTGGTCCTTGGAATCCAGATAACCAGGTTTTTATACCTATTGGTACGATCTATAAAAATTTTGTTGCTAGAAGTCGAGGAACGGTAACTATTAATATAAGAGCTCAGAATCCGGCATTGCTTGAAGAAACTAAGGCTGAGGCAATAGGTGTGATGAGGAAGATAAGAGGACTTTCTTATGATCAGGAAGATGATTTTTCTGTAAACCAGCAGGAAGGTTTAACAGATAGTTATAATTCAATTGTTGGAGTAATTCAGATTGCAGGTTTGTTTATTACTGGTCTTTCCCTGTTTGTGGGTGCAATTGGAATTATGAATATAATGTTTGTTTCGGTTAGAGAGCGAACAAAAGAAATCGGGTTAAGGAAAGCAATTGGCGCTAAGAAAAGAACTATACTTTCGCAGTTTCTTATGGAGTCATCTTTAATATGTCTTGTTGGAGGTTTCTTTGGTTTATTAGCTGCAATTCTTTTAAGTATGCTCATTAACCAGTTTATTCCTACTGCTATCCAGGTGGATGCAGTAATAATAGCAATCGTTGTTTCATTAATAACCGGCATTGTTTCAGGTTTAGCTCCCGCCTATACAGCAGCTAAAATGGATCCCGTTGAAGCTCTAAGGTATGAATAAAATTAAAAATTTACTTTCGGTCGAAATTTAATTATGAACATAACTCAAACATTAGCATTATCCATACAGTCAATAAAAAATAATAAACTGCGTACTTCTCTAACAATTTTAGGCGTTGTAGTTGGTATTTTTTCAATTATAGTTATTATGACTGTAATAACTATGCTTCAAAATAGTATTGAAGGCGGTTTGTCGCAGTTGAGTAAAAATACTTTTCAAATACAGAAAAATGATCCTACGGTTGGCGGCGGCGGACATAGGCGAGACCGATCCAGAAGAGATATTACGATCGAGGAAGCTTATCGTCTTAAAGATTTATTAACTGAAGCCAGATATGTTGGTGCTGAACAATGGCAGTTTGGAAAAATAGTTAAGTTCGGTAATAAAGAAACGAACCCAAATATTCAAATTGCTGGAATTACTACTGAAGCTATGCAGACAAATAACTGGATTGTTGAGGAGGGGCGTTCGCTCAGGAATAATGATATTGATAATTCACGTAACGTATGTATTATGGGAAAAGATGTTATCGATAAACTTTTTCCGAATATAAATCCAATAGGACAAACAGTGCGTGTTGATGGCCGTCCTGTGCAGGTGATTGGTATACTGGAAAGACAGCCCGCATTGTTCGGTCAGAGTCGGGATAATTATATTATTATGCCTATTACTACATGGCAATCTATGTTTGGAAAAAGATCCAGAAGTATTAATATAACTGTAATGTCTTACAGCCTGGATGATTATAACCAGCTTATTGAATCTGCTATTGGCCATTTCAGACAGATAAGAAGAAATGCTCCCGGTGAACCTAATGATTTTTATATTTTCAGCAATGAATCGATGATAGGAATGGTAAATGATATTACCGGTCCTATAAAATATGGCGCACTTGCTGTTTCAGTGATTGCATTGCTCGCTGCCGGTGTTGGAATTATGAATATTATGCTTGTTTCAGTTACAGAACGTACTAAGGAAATTGGAATCCGTAAAGCGGTAGGAGCAAAAAAATCCAACATTTTAACACAGTTTCTTATTGAAGCTGTAATTCTTTGTATTATCGGTGGCTTACTCGGGATAGTGCTTGGAATAGTAATAGGAAATTTTGCAGGAAGCCTTTTAGCTGCTGAAAGTGCTATTCCCTATGATTGGGTTATTATAGGAATTTCTTTATGTGTATTAGTGGGAGTTATTTTCGGAACTTATCCTGCTTATAAAGCGGCTAACTTAGATCCGATCGAAGCATTAAGATATGAATAGTTTGTTAGAAATTCATATCTATTTGAAAACTTATTCTATTATCAAGATTGTTAGGAATCAAATTGTTTCCTGAACTTAGAAATATTTCCTTTGGTTTGTAAGTTTCGGAATACTTTAGAGAAATCGTAAGGGATTTAATAACTTTATATCTTGCAATAAAATACCATCTCAAGCCTTCACCATACATAGGTAAATTAGTCATTACACCTGTAAGATCATTCTCATACTCATAAACTGCTGAATTAAACGAATCAGTATTAAAGAAAATTATTCTGCAATACAAAACCAGATCGCGTAAACTATTGAATCTTATATCTTGAAAAACAAGTAAACCGTTTTCCTTTAAATTGTTTTCGTTTATCCTGAAGTAATTATATTCTACTCTGCTCCTTAGCCTGATCGATCTCGCAGGATGGTGAGCAATTTCAATTCTTAAGGACTGTCTTAGTCTTTTTGTTACCTGTCTTAGATCATTAATTGTTTGGGAAACATCTTTATTCTCATATTTAAACCTGATTTTGGTTTCTGTGTCTTTAAATGGTTTTGAAACAAGTTCAGTTAAAATTTCATCCCCTTCAGAAGAAAATACGTTTGTAAAAGTTCTGTAAGGGAATTTGAATTGATCATAATACACATTAAGCAATCCTAATGGAATTCTCCATCTGAAGCCCGTATAAAAACCAATTTCATTACTCGTTGCACCGGCTCTCTCGCCAAATCCGCTTCCTAAGTAATTGGAGTAATTTCGTGGGTAATTTCTGATTGCAGTAATAAAGGAAAAATCTCTTGTAACAGAAAATTGTAAACCATTTAATGATGCAACTGAAGTCATATCATAAGCAAATTCCCCAAAGAATTTTATATTCTTATAAATTGCATCGTAAAAAAATGAAAAGTAATTAAAGTTATTACCGCTCAATCCAAACATTGATGAAGGTAGTAATTGTCTGCTAAGATTAACATTATAGCCAAGTATTCCCACATTCAATAAGCTTATTGGCTGATACTCAATAACCCCTCCAAAAATAATTTCTTCAGTTGAATTTTTTCTTAATAATTCACTTTCTGTTCGATGAAATCCATCTACCGGTCTGGATGTTATGAATCCGCTTTCGTTTTCAATATTTGCATCAAAATTATTTTGGGAATAAAAACTTGTAAATAAGAACTTATTAATGTGAATTGATGCTGCACCGCCTCTTAGAAAATTTGCTTCCGTTGAACTGGTATAAGGACGCAGCCCTCTTGCATTTTTGTGCGTAGGATAGATTGCATCTGTACTTTTGGTTATTGCATAAGGACTCCATAATGCAAGTCCCTGTCCAAATTCCAATAGATAATCACCAAGCACGATTGTATTTATGAATTTTTTATCCTTTATCATTAAATGGAATGAGGTAAAATCTGTAAACGATGTTTCACCGGGATCTTTGTCCGCAAGAAAACCAATTTGGTAATTATTTCCCTGCCTGATAAGAATTCGATTATAATTTTTTAGTTTACTACCTATATAGCGTTTCTCTGTAAACCCTCTTCTCGTTTGTAAATCGTTAATAAAACGACTTCTAATATTGAAGCGAAGGTATGATAGTTTAGGAATTGGAATTGTATCAACAGGTTTTTCAGTAATTGTTTCAATTGTTTTTTTTGAAACAGTAACAAAAGGCAACATTTTATTGACAACTTCAAGGGGAAGATCCTTTATTGCATAAAGTTCCTGAACAGAAAAAAAAGATCCAAACTTGTTCCGATGATCTATGATAAGATTTGCAGAGGTAATATCCAGAAGGGGTAGTTGCAGCAGTTCGGAAATATCAGCTGCATTAATATCAATCGGGTAATTTATAAAATGTTCAAAACGATCAAATAATTCTGAATTGTCGCTCTCTTCACTAGTTTCATCAATTAGTTCTTCAAGAATATCTTCCGTATTCAGATAAGTAGTATCAATCTGAGCATGAGTTGAGATGCTAAAACTAGTAAAATATATAATCAGGGTAACAGTGGATTTCATCAAACTAATTCAATCCCAAATAATTTTTTATCATTTTTATGCGGCTCATTTCTTTACCAAAACTTATAATTACACCTGCCTGGTGTGTTAAGCCAAGATCGTGATGTGTAAAAAAAGCATAATCTAAACTAAATATTGAATAATTAATGCCTAGGCCTGCAGAATAGCGAGATGGCTGATTGGAAAAACCGGTTCTAAGTGAAAGATATTCAATTAATTCATAATCAATTCCAAATTGTATTGAAGGTTTGAAACTAATATCTTTTTCAAGCGCCATATTAACTGATAAAATATCCATTAAAACATAACTAACACCTAAATTAACGACAGTTGGAATCTGATTATCAACGTTTGCTATTGATGCCCGATTCAAATTATGTATCATAAAACCCAATTTAAATTCGTTTGTTAGATATGTGAGTCCGCCAATATCCAGATAAAAAGCACCCTGGCTGCCATAATTCTGAATAGAAAAACTATGATAATTTATTGATACACCGCCAAAAAACTTATCAAGGTAATTATAAGCATAACTTAATATTATTTTCGATTCCCTGAATAATTCAAATCCGTAAGTCATTCCTCCTATTGCAAGCGAACCAAAACCTGTTGGTTCATGATATGCTATATATCCATTTGCCATTTCAGATATTCCAAAAGGAGCAGGGGAGTAATAAACTCCCAATTCACGCCAATTCATTTGCGCGAGTCCTGAAGGATTATTAAAAACTGCAAACACATCATTACTTAAGGCAACATCTGAATTCGACATTGCAATTTGCCTCGCTCCGGGATTATGTTGTGCGTGAACAGGATAAAAGAATTGTATTGAAATTATAGCAATAAGTAATAAGATTTTCATAGTAAATAAAAGTTTGTTGCCCGATTATATCTAAATTCATATATTAAATCAACAAAAAGATAAAAAGTATTCAAATGAAAAAAATTATTTTTATTTTGTTCGTATTTTCAACAATTACTGCTGCACAGGAATTAAATTGCCGTGTTAGCGTAAATTACGAAAGTTTGCCTGTGAATAATCGTGAGCTACTAGTTGGATTTGGAAATGCTGTTGAAGCTTATATGAATACAAACCAGTTTACAGGACTTTCATGGGGTGAGAAAATAGATTGTTCTGTAAATATTTTTTTTACCAGTGCTTCAGGAGATATAGAATACAGTGCGCAGGTTGTAATTGTTAGTACAAGACCAATTTTAAATTCAGAGAGACAAACCCCCATACTTACAATAAGTGATCCAACATGGTCATTTCGTTTTGAAAAGAATCAACCGCTTTACTCGCAGGCATCTTTTGATCCGCTTACTGGTTTTTTAGATTTCTATGCAAATCTAATAATTGGTTTTGATACAGAAACTTTTGAACAATTAGGCGGCAATCCTTACTTTAGAAAAGCATTTGATATAGTCAACCTTGGTAATTCCAGTTCCTACTCAAGAGGCTGGGAACGTAACAGTGCTTCTTACAGCAGGTGGGGAATTTGTGAAGATTTGCTTAGTGATAAATACCGTTCCTTCAGAGAATCGTTTTTTATTTATCACTATGGACTTGATGAAATGCATTTAAATAGAAATTCGGCTCAGGAAAAAATTATCCAAATTATAAACCAGCTTGATGAAATGAAAAGAAGAACAGATATTAACAGTGTGCTTATTAGAACTTTCTTCGACACAAAATACGGTGAACTGATCGAATTGTTATCATATGATCCGAATGCAGAACTTGTTGTAAAACTGAAAAGAATTGATCCTGCACACGCTGCAAGATATGACGAAATATTAAAGTAATATTGGTAAATTAGAATTTGAATTCCCAAACACGGTACGTTTTGTATCTTTCACCACCCATGACATTTGCTCCACGGTTCATCATGTCGTTATCTTCAAGAATCCAGCTTGCCTCGCCAAGGTCAATCCCAATATTATGTGCACGGTTAACAATTTCCCAATAGAAAACTGAATCCAACCCTTTTTTCTGGTATTCTGGAATTATACCTAAAGTAATAATTCTTGCCCATTTTATTTTCTTTTTCTCAGTAAAAAGTTTAATAAAATTAAATGGCAGAAGTTTACCGTTCATCTCTTTAAATAATTCATTATAATCCAGCATTACAAGAGCAAAACCGACAAGTTTATTATCAATTTCACCAAATAAAACAAGAGAGGGTTCAGCCAGCGGTTTTAAGTCTTTAGCCATCGCATCAATCTGTTCATCAGTCATTGGAATGAAGCCCCAATTTGGAGCCCATGCTTTATTATATACATACTTAACTTTTTCAAGGTCTTTCTTAAAATTTTTCAGATCCAGCTGGGTGATATTAAGCTTATATCTATCTTTTGCTATTTGCTGAACTCGTTTAAGTTTTTCAGAAGCCATTACTTTGTGATTCTCAAGTTTATATGCATAAAGATCTTTTGCTTTTTTCATTCCGTATGTTTCACACAATTTTATATAGTACTTCGGATTATATGTCATAAGTAAACGCGGCGAGTCATCAAAACCATCATAAAGCATAGCCCATTCATCATTGCTTGAAGGATTTGCAGGACCAAGCATTCCTTTTAATCCTTTAGCTAACAGCCAGTTCTTAACAGTATCAAATAATTTATCTGCAACATCCTGATCATTTATACATTCGAAGAAACCGAAGAAACCATTATCATCATTATGATGCTCAAGATGAATCTCATTCTTAATCGCAGCAATTCGGCCGACTAATTCTCCATTACGTTCAGCAAGAAAATATTCAGCCTCTGCTTGTTTAAAGAAAGGATTTTTTTTCTTATTAAGCAATTTCTTTTTTTCCATTATTAAAGGCGGAACCCAGTAAGGATCACCCTTATAAATTTCCCACTCATATTTTATGAATTTCATTGTATCAGATTGGTTCTGAACAGTTTTAATTTTGATATCACTCATAGTTTCTTCATTAAAAAAGCATACTCCTGATGAAGAGTATGCTATAATATTGAACAGGTATTTGATTTCTTTAGATTATTCCCAATGCTTTACCAGCATTTTCAAATACATGAATTATTTCATCAAGATGCTCTTTTTGATGGGTAGCCATGTAACTTGTTCTCATCATTTGTCTTCCCTGAGGTACTCCGGGTGAAATGAAAACATTTACAAAAACACCATTGTCATAAAGATATTTCCACATCATAAAGGAGCGCTCATCATCTCCAATAATAACAGGAACGATAGCAGTCCGTCCGCTAATGACATTGAATCCTTTATCTGTAAGACTTTTGCGCATATAATTTGCATTTTCAATGAGCTTTGTAACTCGTTCCGGTTCAGCCTCAAGTATATCAAGTGCAGCCAAAGCAGAGGCTACAGAAGCAGGAGTAGGGGAGGCGCTGAATATCAATGCAGGTGAAAAATGCTTTAGATAATTTAGAACACGTTCTTTACCAGCAACAAAGCCTCCTAAAGAAGCAAAAGTCTTTGAGAATGTCCCCATTGTTAAATCAATTTTTTCCTCAAGATTAAACTCACTAGGGGTTCCTCTTCCGCCTTTTCCAATTACTCCAACCGAATGAGCATCGTCAACCATAACACGTGCACCGTACTTTTGAGCAATTTCATATAACTTTGGAAGATCAACAATCTCTCCTCCAGTACTGAATACTCCATCGGTAGCAATTAATTTTCCTGAATCTTTTGGAAGCTTTGAAATTTGCCTTTCAAGGTCATTCATATCATTATGCTTATATCTAACAAGTTCGCCCATAAGACCTTTTGTCATCATGGTTGCAGCGACAATACAGGCATGATTATCCTTGTCGGAGATAACATATTCATTACGCTGAACTAAAGTAGGTATAATTCCCTGTGCGCTCTGATATCCGGTGCTGAATAACAAAACAGATTCGGTATTAAAAAATTTTGCTAATCTGCTTTCTAATTCAATGTGTAAATCAAGTGTGCCTGTAAGATAGCGGGAACCTGAACAGCCTGTTCCATATTTTTCAACGGCTTTAATTGCAGCTTCTTTTACTTTTGGATGACCAGTGAGTCCTAGATAATTATTAGATCCGGCCATAATAATTCTTTTACCCTCTATTTGAACAACTGGTCCCTCATTTTCTTCAATGGGTCTGAAATAAGGATAAACCCCTGCAGCTTTTACTTCATCAGCTCTTGTGAATTCGTAACACTTTTTAAAGAGATCCAAATAATCCTCCTCGACTGTTGGACGGAAATAAAATTAAATATTAATAATGATCGTTTTTTGTTAAATTAACGGGCAAAATTTATAATTAAATAGCTATAAAAACAAATAAGATAAACCTATGCAAAACAAGGAGATAGCAGTAGTTACGGGAGCTAATGGTTTTGTAGGAAGCCATTTGGTAGACCTTCTTTTAGAAAAAAGTTATGAGGTAAGGTGTATCACAAGAAAATCCAGTAATCTGAAATGGCTGGAAGGAAAGGAGGTTGAAGTTCACGATTGCGGTTTGTTTGATAAAGAGGGATTAAATAAAGTCTTAAAAGATGCAAATTATATTTTTCATGTCGCTGGAGTAGTAAAATCCAAAACACCCGAAGGTTACTTTAAAGGAAATGTAGAAACTACCAGAAATCTTCTGGATGTTTCACTAAATAATTTAGATTCAGTTAAAAGATTTGTTGTTGTAAGCAGTCAAACTGTTACAGGCCCTTCGTTAGACGGAAAACCCGTTACAGAAGAGACTGAATGCAGACCGATAACTACATATGGGAAAAGCAAACTAGAAGAAGAAAAAGTTGCTTTGACTTATGCAGATAAAATACCAATAACAATTTGTCGTGCTCCTGCAGTTTATGGAGAAAGAGACACAGAAATATTTATCTACTTTAACACATTCAACAAAGGGTTGACAACAACTATAGGTTTTAATAAAAAAATATTAAGTCTGATCCATGTAACAGATCTGGTGAATGGAATTTATTTAGCAGCAAAAAGTGAAAAAGCTGCTGGACAAACATATTTTGTTAGTTCTGAAAATTATTATACCTGGCCGGAAATAAATTCTATCACTTCGGAAGTAACTGAAAAAAAAGCTATTATCATAAAAGTACCACATTTCTTAGTTTATACAATTGCTGCTATCGCACAGTTTTTTGCTATTTTTAGTAAAAATGCGGCAACTCTTAACATCGAAAAAGCAAAAGATATTACACAACAATACTGGATATGTGATACTTCCAAAGCTATTAAGGACTTTGGATATAAACAGAATATACCTGCTGAAGAAGGTATCAGAAGAACGATAGAATGGTATAAGAAAATGAAATGGATTTAATAGTATTGAATGATGTACTGATTAAAGATTAGATTATTTTAGTTAATTGTTTTTTGCACCTTCCTCAATCCATTTTCTAAATCCTTCCAATTGATTTTCTGTTAACGATGGTGCAGCACCAATTGGAGGCATTGGAGGGAAGCCAGCTCTTCCTTCAACAGTCCAGATTAGAATGCTAGTTTCAGGTTCACCTGGGACAACTATTCTGCCATCAACAAATCTTGTATGTAATGAAAGGTCTAAACCAGCTTCATATCTACCGTTTGCGTGACAAGAATAGCATTTTGCCTGAAGTACCGGAACTATGTGCTCAGAATAACTAATGTTTGAGTCGGGAATAATCCTACTATCCACATCAACGACAGTTATAGTATCATCGCAATTAGTTACGATAAAAGCCGAGCTAACAATACATATTATAAATAGTAACTTTTTCATAATAATCAATTTTTGATATCTTATTATAATGCAAAAAAAATAGCACAACAACAGAAATAATTATCCAATAATTATATAATTATTATGAATTGCAAAATCAGTATAACTTTTTTAGGTTTGCATTAGATTTTTACATTTATGGGGCTATAGCTCAGCTGGGAGAGCGCTTGAATGGCATTCAAGAGGTCAGCGGTTCGATCCCGCTTAGCTCCACTAATCAATTAAATTTTCACATTCTTGCTTTTTTTCATTTCCATCTCTTATTATAACCTTCTCAAATAATTATTAACTTCAAGATAGAAATCTTAATATAATTACTTATTTTCGACCGGATGAATTTACTACCTGTCAATAATTACTATAAAAAAATTCTTCAGGTGGCATTACCTGCCATTGCTGGGCTATCAACGCAAATGATTGTTTCACTTGTTGATTCAGCTATGGTCGGCCGACTTGAGGAGGCAACTTATGCTCTTGCAGCTATGGGCATTGGAGTTCTTGCCACCTGGGCTTTAATCAGTTTTTTCTCCAGCCTTGCTACAGGAATTCATGTTATTGTCGCCCGAAGATTCGGCGAAGGTAATTTTATAGCCTGTGGTAATACATTAAATAATTCTTTACTCATCGCATTGTTTTTAGGAACTTTGGTTGCTTCCATTGGTGTATTTTTTGCTCATCCTATTGCATCGTTTTTTGCTACGGATGACATTGTTGCAAATTATGCGTCAGAATATATTTTTTACAGGTTTCTGGGCATACCATTATTTTTAATATCCGTTTCATACAGAGGTTTTTATTTCGGAATTAGTAAAACAAAAATATTTATGATCTCCGGAATAGTAACGAATCTTTTAAATATAATATTCAATTATATTTTTATTTATGGAACACTTGGTTTTCCAAGAATGGGTTTAGCCGGCGCAGGATTAGGTTCAACGCTGGCAACATCTTTCGATCTTTTCTTTTACACTTTTATCATTTTACTTCCTTCATACCGGCATCGCTTCAGAAATTTTTTTAATTTTAAGTTTGATTGGGATGTTATCAAAGCGATTTTCAGAATATCCCTGCCGGTTTCGTTTCAGAATGTTTTTATACTTATTGGGTTTTTGAGTTTTATTGCCATAACCGGCATAATTGGTATAAAAGAACAAGCCGCAACACAGGCAGTTATTAGTACTTTATTTATTTCTTTTTTACCTTCATTCGGATTTGGTATAGCTATACAAACACTTGTTGGAATTAATCTTGGAGCTAAAAAATATAACCTCGCCAAGATTTATGGATTTGAAGCTGCAAAAATTGCAACATTATACACAATTTTTCTTGGAATTATTTTTCTAAGTATTCCGCACTTAGTTTTATTAATTATTACAACTGATCGGGGAATTATTGATACGGCTATACCGCCTCTTAGAATAGCTGGTTTTGCTCAGATATTTTATGCGATTGGTGTTGTACTGGCAAATGGATTACAGGCAGCAGGAAGAACATTATTTGTTATGCAGGCCGAGGTAGTTGCGAATTTATTTATTTTTGTCCCTATTTCATATTTATTAGGTGTTGTTCTTAACTATGGTCTGGTAGGTGCCTGGCTTGCCTTACCAATTTATATTATTATTTATTCTGCAATAATTTTACTTAAATTTAATTCTAAACAGTGGTTTCGAACGATAAAAATTGGTTCGGATTGAAAGTTTTGCTTTAATTTTGCTTAATTAAATTCATTTATTGCTTGACTTTAACAAAACATCAGAATATATTTTGACTGTGAAATTCATAAAAACAAAATATTTTTTAGTTTTTCTACTATTCATCACCGCCGTTTATGCCGGTGCATATATCGATTATTTCCACGCCAGAAGCGATGGAGAAGACGTTAGACTAGAATGGAAAACCGGTGAAGAAAATAATCTCCAAAAATTTGTAGTCGAAAGAAAAAGTCCTCAAACTAATTTTGCTGAAATTGGTATTATCAATCCAACTGGAAACAATTCATTCTATTCATTTACCGATAAAAATGCTTATAAGTCAACTGATTTACTTTTCAGTTACAGACTGAAAATAGTTGACAATAGTAATCAGGTATCCTATTCTCACGAGGTGACGGTATCACATAGTGTTTCAGGAGTTAAACGTACCTGGGGCAGTATCAAGGCAATGTTCAGATAAAAAAACTTGTCATTTTCTTTGAACCCCTTCTCAATATCCTTAAATTCACAAAGTTCACATGCTACCATAAAGATAATCTGTTGTTTTTTTATCTATTTTATTTTTATCGGTGTGATGGCATTCTTTACTGGATGTTCATCTTCAAAAAGATTTACTATCGAAGATAAAAATACCGGGATTAGTAGTTCTAAAGATGTTGCTAAGATAGATTTTGAAAAATCCTCAGGAAATATTTTAGATTCAGAAATTGAAACTATAAGAGTTTTATTAAATGAGTTTTCTTTTGAAAATACCATTCAAATAAATAGTGCTACCAATCTCTTTTCATCTGATGCTAAAATTGCATCGATTGGTATGAATAACCAAATTTCATTAAAAGTCGATGAGAAGGAAATTGAACTAACCATTCAAAATAAATCTTACCATTCAAATCAATTTATACTCTCTTCTACTGATGAAAAAAATATTATAAAAATAGATGGGAAAAAATACAGGGGTATTCTTAAACTGATTGCCGTTGCTGGAAAAATAAACTTAATAAATCAGATTTCTCTTGAAGATTATGTGAAAGGTGTTATGACACGTGAGATGCCTTTAGGAAAAGGTTTAGAGCATTATGAGGCACTTAAAGCATTTGCAATATGTGCAAGAACATATGCACTTACAAAAATATTTGAAGGTAAAAAATACCATGATATTCTGCCGGATACCCGTGACCAGGTTTATGGCGGAGTTGACGCTGAGACAGAATATTCTAACAGAGTTGTTGATGAAACAAAAAATATGATTCTAACTTATGATGATAAGCCGGCCCTAATTTTTTATCATTCTACTTGCGGTGGATATACTGAAGATGCTGTGAATGTTTTTGTAAAAGCAGATGTTCCATATTTACTGAGTAATAAAGACGGCTCCTCCTCAAATTGCAAGATATCTCCAAGATATAGCTGGATTGAGAATATTCCTGAGTATCGGATAATTGACAGATTTAACAAAGAAGGCTATATCTCAAATAAAACGTTTTCAATAAAAGATATAAAAGTTAATTCACGATTTGAAAGTGGAAGAATAAATGAACTTGAATTTGTTTTGATCAATGGAAGTGTAGAAAAGAAAATTAAATTATACGGAAATAAAATAAGGTCTGTTATAAGAACCGCAGATGACAAATCAATTCTTAGAAGTAATTATTTTGATATTTATCTCAGCACTAATCAAACTGTAGTTATAAATGGCAGAGGAAATGGTCACGGTGTGGGTATGTGCCAGTGGGGGGCTATTGGCTTATCCAGAGATGGTAAAGATTATAGCTATATATTGAATCAATATTTTCCCGGTACAAAGGTTAAGTACACAAGATGATAAATAGTATTAATAAAATTACCCTCTCTTCCAAATCTCCCAGAAGACGAAAACTTTTAAAGCAGCTGAATTTGAAATTTAATTCTATTTCTGTAGATACCGCGGAGAAGGTAAAAAGAAATGAAAGGCCTCACTTAACAGTTAAACGTATTTCTATAGAGAAAATGGAGAAAACGTTATCTATTATAAAAGATGGTATTATTATTACAGCGGATACTATAGTAGTATTAGACAATAAAGTAATCGGCAAACCAAAAAATCAAAATGATGCCTACCGCATTCTAAAAAAACTAAGTGGCAGAACTCATACTGTTTACACTGGTTATTGTGTATACAACTGGGCAAATAATAAGAAGATCACTGAATATGAAAAAACTATGGTGAAATTCAGGATACTTTCAGACATTGAAATTTGGGAATACATTAAAAGTGGAAGTCCAATGGATAAAGCTGGGGCATACGGTATTCAGGATGATTTTGGCGCAGTTTTCATTGAAAAAATTAATGGCTGCTATTATAATGTGGTAGGCCTTCCATTAGCAAAATTATATCATTCTATTCTCAGGATTTTATAATTGACAAAAAAAATTAGGCAGAGAATACTGATTTCTATTGCTTTCGCCGGTATTATATATCTTGCTTTTTCTATTTACGCAGACTTTAATCAGGTAATAGAATCATTTAAACACTTTAACTGGTTACTTTTACCACTCCTGCTTTTCTTATCAGTATTAAATTATTTTACACGATTCATCAAATGGAATTATTACCTTGATCTAATAAAAATAAAACTTAACCGGATGGATTCTTTCTCTATTTTCTGTGCCGGATTAATAATGTCAATTACACCTGGTAAATTTGGAGAATTGTTTAAGTCATACCTGGTAAAACAAACTAATAATGAACCCATAAGTAAAACTGCACCTATAATATTTGCCGAGAGAATAACTGATTTTTTATCACTTGTTATTATTTCTCTTATTGGTGCTTACATTTTTGATTATGGAAGAGAGATTACTGTAATTATTGGAATAATTTTAATTCTGGGGATTATCATTATTTCAAATAGATCACTTGCTTCGTTCATAATAAAAGTATTTTCACGTAGTAAATTCATTGGCAATCATAGCAAAAGTATTCAAACTGCCTATGAATCTTCTTACAAACTTTTAGCTGTGGTACCGCTTATTAAGATGACATCATTAAGTATAGTATCATGGGGATTTGAATGTGCGGGTTATTTTTTTATTTTAAAAAATTTCAGCGTTGAAGTAAGTTTTGTATGGGCATCATTTGCTTATGCATTTGCAACCATCGTAGGTGCTGTTTCTATGCTTCCAGGAGGTTTGGGAATAACTGAGGGTTCTCTGTCTTATCTGGTTATATCACAAGGATATGCAAAAGAAATTGCTTTTGCATCAACTTTTATTGTGCGTGCTGTAACATTATGGTTTGCTATTTTAATTGGTGTAATAAGTGTAATTATTTATCAGAAAAAATTTGGAAAAATAGATTTTGAATTGAGCAGTATTTCGGATAAATAATTAATAAAAATTAGCATTAAAAAGTTTATAACTTATTGTTATACAATATGTTACGGGTCTGTTCGAAAAGTTATTTAAAATAATATGAATCTGGATTTGAGATAAATGATCGTTTTTTTGTTTCATAGGCACATCTCAAACACAATTATCTACTAAAAATTACATTCATTTAATACTTTACGGTGTAGTTTTTCTTGAAATTTAGTTGATTATTAACTATTTTTAAGTGCAAAATTTAATAGAAAGGAGACTCAATATGGCACACGATAATAATAACTTATCTAAAGGAATTATGCTCGGGTTTTTAGCAGGAGGAGCTTTAGGTGCAATATTAGCTCTTCTTTATGCACCAAAAAGCGGTAAAGAATTCAGAGCCGATATCAAACACAAAGCCGACGATTACCTTGATGAAGCTGAAAAATATCTTGCTGAAGCAAAGGACAAGGCAAAAGATTTGATTAATGAAGGTAGAAAAAAATCTGAAAAGATTATTACTGATGCCAAATCAAAGTCTGATGAAATAATGAAAGATGCTGAAAAGATTTTTCATGATGCCAAATCTAAAACAACAGAAGCTTACCAGCACGGTAAAGAAAAGGTAGAGTCGGAGTCAAGTAAAATAAAAGAGTCGGTTAAAGCTGGTATCGACGCATATAAGGAAGCTAAAAAATCCTGAGTATTATGAGTACCATCATTACAGATATATTCATAATAATTCTACTTATTGCAGCTTCGGCAGTTTGCATTGCATTGATATACGGACTGAAGAAAATTATTCAGTCCGTATCATTACTCCAAAAAGATGTAAATGATCTTACTTCCTCACTAAAACCGCTAATTAATTCAACTCAGCAACTAACAGATAATATAAATAATTTAACTGAACAAACTAAATCTCAGCTTAATGTATCAAAGTCTATTATAAACGACGTTCGTGAAAGATTTGACAAGTACCTAGAAATAGAACACAAAGTAAGAGACGGAATGGAAAATGTGGTTATGCCTTTTGTAAGCAGTTTAAATGCTCTTGGAAAGGGCTTTGATGCGTTTTGGAGTAGATACAAAAACAAATAAATAAAATCTCACCCGGAAGACAGGAGGAAATCAATTGAAAGAATTTGGTCCAGAATCAATTCGCAATATTACGTTTATAGGTCACGGTGGAAGTGGTAAAACCTCACTTTCAGAAATTCTATTATTTACAGCCGGAGAAACAAATAGAATTGGAACAATATCTGAAGGAAATACTGTTTCAGATTATTCGCCAAATGAAATAGAAAAACAAATCTCCATATCCTCATCACTTCTTCATCTAGAATGGAAAAATAAAAAAATAAATATTATTGATACACCGGGTTATTCTGACTTTATAGGTGATGTTAAATCAGCTATGAAAGTTGCAGATACCGCTGTTATGCTTTTAAAGGCTGCTGAAGGAGTTGAAGTTGGTTCCGAAATGGCCGGCCGTTTTGTTGATGAGTTTGCTTTACCTTCTGCTATTATTATTAATAAAGTGGATAATGAGCATTCTGATTTTGAAGCAACAATTCAGAAAGCTAAAGACAGATTAACCTCCGGTGCAACTATAGTAACATTTCCTATTAAACAAGGAATTAACTTTGATACAGTAGTTGATGTTACAAAGATGAAGGCATTTCAGTATGGGGATGCAGCCAGTAAAACTATTAATGAAATTGATATCCCGGCTGATGTTAAAGATCAGGCGGATGCTTACAGATTGGAATTAATAGAAAAAGTTGCGGAGACAAATGAAGAATTGATGAACAAATATTTTGAAGAAGGAAATCTATCTGAAGCAGATCTGGAAAAAGGATTAACTCTTGGCATGCTCAATAGAAATTTTACACCGGTTTTTGCAGTATCTGCGACTAAAGGTGTCGGGATGAATAACTTTTTGGATTTTGTTTCCTCATATTTTCCCTCGCCTTTGGACAGAGGTGGAGAGGAAGTTGAACTAGCTGAGAAAAAAGATAAAGTCAGCGTTAAACCAGATCCTAATGGTGAACCAGTTATGTTTATTTTCAAAACCATTTCAGAACAACATGTTGGTGAACTATCTCTGTTTAAGGTTTATTCTGGTACAGTTTCTCCCGGACTTGATCTTATGAACGAAAATAATAATAAGTCAGAAAGATTAAGTCAGCTTTCTATTTTAAATGGGCATAGTCGAAAAGAAGTTTCTTCATTGTGTGCTGGTGATCTTGGAGCAGTTGTAAAGTTGAAAGATACACATACTAATAATACGCTTGCATCTAAAAACTTTGGTGTTGTTATTTCGCCTATCAAATTTCCTGATCCTGTGATCAGGGCTGCAATATTGCCAAAGGCAAAAGGCGACGAAGACAAAATAGCAACTGGGTTACATACGTTGCATGAAGAAGACCCATCATTTAGTGTCCAATTTGACCCCGAAATTTCTCAGACTGTCGTTGCTGGACAGGGTGAATTACAGTTAGCATTAGCAGTAAAAAGACTTAAAGAAAGATATAAAGTCGATGTAGATCTCATAGAACCGAAAATCCCGTTCAGAGAAACAATTAAAGGCAGGGTGGACGATGTTGATTTCAAACATAAGAAACAATCTGGCGGAAGAGGTCAATACGGACACGTCCACTTTAAGATGGAACCACTTTCGAGAGGAACAGGATTTGAATTTGTTAATGCTATTGTGGGTGGTGTGGTTCCCGGTAGGTTTATTCCTGCAGTAGAAAAAGGAATAATTGAGACTATGTCTAAAGGCGTAATTTCCGGAAATAAAGTTGTTGATGTTAGAGTAACACTTCACTTCGGATCTTATCATGATGTTGATTCTGATGAAATGTCTTTTAAGATTGCCGCATCCCAATGTTTCAGAAAGGCATTTAATGAATGCAAACCTTGTTTACTAGAACCAATTTATGAAATTGAAGTCATAGTTCCTGATGAATATATGGGTGACGTTATGGGTGATATCTCCAGCAGACGCGGTAAAATTCTTGGAATGGATTCAGATGGTTTATACCAGATTATTAAGGCAAACGTACCATTAGCAGAACTGCATAAGTATTCTTCTCAGCTAAGAAGTTTAACACAGGGAAGAGGTTCTCATAAAGCAAAGTTCTCCTTTTATGAAGAGGTTCCTAAAGAGGTTGAACAAAAAGTTATTGATGAATATAATAAAGCAAGAGAAGAAGAAAATAAGTAATTAAACTACAGGCTGCTTTTCAGTGAAGCAGCCTTTTTAATATTATGGAAAAACTCTGGTCACCCTGGCGTTCGAAGTATATAGATGCATTTAATGATGGTACAAATCCAACTGAATGTATTTTTTGTAAAATGCTTGACAGTGATCCTTCAAGCGATGAAAATCTTCTCGTAGATAATGCAGAGAATACTTTTACAGTTCTAAATCTTTATCCTTATAATACAGGTCATTTAATGATTGTTCCTAAGCGCCACTTAAATGCGTTCTCGGAATTGACCGAGCAGGAAATGCTTGAAGTAATGAAGAAACTGCAGATTGCTCAGGCAGCATTGGTAAATACATCTAATCCGCATGGATTTAATATTGGCGCAAATATTGGCCGTGTTAGCGGTGCTGGTATTGAAGATCATATTCATTTTCACATAGTCCCTAGATGGAATGGCGATACCAACTTTATGCCTGTTCTTGGTGAGGTAAAAGTAATATCTCAGGATCTGCTGGACACCAAGCATAGACTTATTCTTGCATATAAAGAACTCAATTCATAAACCCCATTTTTATATTCTAATGTTTAAAATAAAATATTTATCAAGCGTAATTTTAATTGCTGCAATTATCCTTTCCTGTACTCCTGATGATATAAAAGATAAAAAAGAGTGGAATCTTGTATTTAGAGATGGGTTGCTTTATAGTGACAGTCTTACAACAAAACCTTTTACCGGTTATTATAAAGGTAAAGTGATGGGTAAAAGTATTGAGTATGAGGTCGTCGATGGAAAAAGAAATGGAATTTTAATTTTATATAATGAAAACGGGTTTGTTGAAACTCTTGGATATCTAAAGGAAAATAAAAATCATGGCGAATGGAAATATTACTACCCAAATGGAGAACTTGAGTCTATAGGCATTTTTTATGATGATAAACCAGATAGCGTTTGGAACTGGTTTTATATGAACGGTTTATTAATGCAAGAGGGTATATTTAAAAGCGGAAAAAGGGAAGGTGAGTGGAAACATTTTGATGATTTTGGAAATCTTACTATGATAATGAAATATAAAAACGATGTTCTAATTGATTCATTGTTTTTAAAAGAAAAATCAACAGATAAAACCGAAAACGCAGATGAATTAAATCTGCATAAAGAGTAGGAGAATATTGTTACATTGTTAGTTGACAGATCATTTTTTAGATTCTAATATGCTTAAACAAATTTTGGACATAAATATGAAATTATTTTCAGTATTTTTTTTATTAGGTTTTATTCTAATTTCCTGCAGCACAAAATCAGATAAACAATTGTTTGATGAAGCTGCAAAATATTTTGAAGAAGATAAAATTCCTGAGTCAATTGCTGTATATGAAAAATTAGCTATAGATTTTCCGGAAAGTGAATTAGCACCAAAAGCTATTTCGCAAATAGCAGGTATTTACCATAGTAAGAAAGTTGCAGCACTTTCAGAAATGGAATCCTTACTATTAGCCGATAGTTTGTTTTACTCTGTTTTTTTGAAATACCCAAATAATGATCAGGCACCTATGGCTTTATTTATGTCAGGATTTATACAGGCAAATGAATTAGCTGATTACCAGAGAGCTACGGATACTTATAATACGTTCCTTGAAACATACAAGGATCACGAACTAGCTGTTTCTGCCAGAGAGGAATTAGAAAATATGGGGTTGTCTCCTGAAGAAATACTAAGAAAAAATCTTGCTAAGCAGGAATAATGGCCGAATCACTTTCAGATTACAAAGCTTATCTTAACCCTTCAACAATATCCAAGCTTAATAGTCTCGAACTGAAAGCCCGTATGGTTGTTGAGGGTTTTATGGTCGGACTGCATAAGAGTCCTTACCATGGCTTCAGCGTTGAATTCAGCCAGCATAGACCTTATATGCAGGGCGATGACCTTAAGAAGGTTGACTGGAAAGTATTTGGTAAAACAGAACGATATTTTATCAAGCAATATGAAGAAGAGACAAACTTAAAGAGTTATATTATTCTGGATACCAGCAGATCAATGGATTTTAAATCCGGGGATAATATTACGAAATTAAATTACTCAATAATTCTTGCAGCTGCTTTAACCTATTTAATGATAAAACAGCAAGATGCAGTCGGGCTTGCATTGTACTCCGAAAAAATAAATAAACTTCTTCCTCCAAAAGCTTCCCGAACTTATCTTCAGGAAATTCTTAAGCAATTATCATCGGTTACTGCCTCTGACAAAACAAATACTTCTTTATCCTTAAGCGAAGTTGCAGAGAAAATTAAAAGAAGGGGACTGGTAATTATTATTTCCGATTTTTTTGATGATATTGATAGTGTAATCAAGTCATTAAAAAGTTTTTCTTATAATAAAAATGAAGTAATAGTTTTTCAGATTCTTGATCCACTTGAAAGAAGTTTTTCCTTTGGTAAAGATGCAATATTTAAGGATATGGAAACTCTTGAAGAAATGACAACTCAGCCATTTCAAATTCAAAAAGCATATAAAGAAGCAATGATGGAGTTTACTGCCAAGATTAAACGTGAATGTCTAAACGCCAGTTTTGATTATAACCTGATAGATACTTCAACACCATTTGATACAGCTCTTTATACTTACATTCAAAAGCGTACACGACTATATTAGGGTTTATTAACCACATAGACACATAAGTTCACTTAGAATTATCCAACTTTAATTCTATGTAGATAATTATCTGAAATTTAACTTATTGATTTTATATCGTTAAAATATTTCTGCGATAATTCCTCAGCCTTCGCCTTATCCTTAGCCTCAGTAATAATGCGTATAATAGGTTCCGTATTAGATTTTCTGAAATGAACCCAATGATCATTAAAATCAATTCTTAATCCATCTTCTGTATTAATATTTTCTGATGAATAAGCCTTTATTAATTGTTCAATAATTTTATCAGGAATAATATTTCCTAATTCATTTTTTTTCTTTGCTATAAAGTAATTCGGAAGTTTTTCTTTAAGTTCTGAAAGTTTACAATTCTCTTCTGCTAAATGTTGAAGAGTAATTGCAATTCCAACAAGTGCATCTCTTCCGTAAACCAATTCGGGATAGATAACTCCGCCGCTGCCTTCGCCGCCGATCACTGCATTAACTTCCTGCATTTTTTTAACTACATTTGCTTCTCCAACAGGTGCACGAAAAACTTTGCAATTAAATTCAGCAGCAACATCTTCAACCGCACGGGTAGTTGAAAGATTAATTGCAACATTTCCGGGAGTTTTTGATAAAATAAATTTTACTACCTGGGTAATTGTATTTTCTTCTCCGAATGGTTCACCTTTATCAGTAATCAGAACTAACCTGTCAACATCTGGATCAACAACAATTGCAAAATCAGCTTTATGATCTTTTACCGCTTTCATTGTTTCTATAAGATTTTCCGGTAATGGTTCAGGTAGGCGGGGAAATATTCCGGTTTTTTCACAATTAAGTTCAATTACCTCGCAGCCAAACAATCTTAACAAATCCGGGATACAATATGCTCCAGCACCATTCACACAATCAGCAACCACTTTAAACTTCTTCTTTCTGATCCTTGCAGCATCAATTAAAGGCAGTTTAAGTATTGCATCGATATGATTTTTAAGACCTTCTGTAAAAACAGTCCGCTTACCAATCTTATCCCAATATTTATATGAAGATTTTTTATCAAGATATTTCTTCATCATTTCGTGTTCATCTGGTGACATAAATTGTCCGGAACTGTTCAGCAGTTTCAAGGCATTCCACTCATTTGGATTGTGAGAAGCGGTAATTGCAATTCCGCCATTTGCATTGATTTCATTAACATTAAATAATACTGTGGGAGTCGGTACAATTCCTAAATCAACAACATCCAATCCTTTAGCCAGAAGAGTTCCGGTTACAATTTGATTGACCATTTCGCCTGTTATTCTGGCATCTCTTCCAACTACTACTTTACCAGAGCCAATAAAGTCTGCATATGCGTTTGTATATTTTACAATTATCTCCGGATCGAGACCATCACCGACAATTCCCCGGATACCGGATATACTTACCATTAAAGTGGGCATTAAATCTCCTTAATTTTTTTATTTCAAAGATAAGAAAACGATTTGGATTAGGCTAAAGCCAAAAGGGGGGAGAGGATATTTTAACTGTTTCCCCCGAGTTAAAACTCGGGGCTATTAATCTGAAATAAAAATTAGTTTAAATATTTAAATAGTTCCGGTCTTAAGAGGTTGTTGCATAACTCTGAAAGTGACATTTCGAAGGAGTCTTCTGCCATAGGTATCCCTTCGGGAGACTGAGAAATCCTTCAATATGTAACGAAAAAGATTTCTCCCGTTGGTCGAAATGACAATTATGTAACTTCTGCAACAGACCATTAAGATCGGGGATAAGATCAACAAGAAGACTAACAGGGCTTTAGCCCAACCCGAAACCCTTATTACAATATTATACTTTCATATCTCACAACATTTTTGAAACTTTGCAGTAAATGAAAAAGAAAATTCAAAAAATAGATCAGCTTCTGATTAATCATTTTGGCATTCCACCGAAATCAAAAAGACGTCCTGATCCGCTCGATACTATAATTGGAACAATTTTATCACAGAATACAAATGATAGTAATTCTTATAAAGCATATCGAAATCTAAAAGATAATTTTAAGAATTGGGATCAACTGGCAATTCTGAAACCATCGCAAATAGAAAAGTACATCAGGATTGCCGGACTCGGTAAACAAAAATCAAAAGCAATTTACGGACTTCTTCAATCATTGAAGAAAAAGCAGAAGAGAATATCTTTGAATCATATCGAAAGAAACACAGATGAGCAAATCCTTGAAGAGTTAACTTCTTTCAATGGAGTTGGAGTTAAAACAGTAAGCTGTGTTCTGTTATTTTCTTTAGATAGAAATATTTGTCCTGTTGATACTCACGTACACCGAACTTTAAACCGGATCGGAATAGTTAAAACGAATAATCCGGAAAAAACATTTTATGAAATACTTAATAAAATACCCGCCGGTGCTGCACATTCATTCCATACTAATCTTATAAGACTAGGCCGAGAATTCTGCAAACCGGCTGTACCTAATTGTCCTGGTTGTCCTTTAAAAAGCATCTGTAAATATGAAGACAAAACTGTAGAATCAGGAAAAGCATATAAGACAAATAATTTTATGCTTTTAGATAATTTAGACTGATAATTCTTGATAAGGTTAAACATTTTAAGTGTTTATTTTATTACTCAGATTCAACTTTTATCTAAAATCTAATTCCATTAACTTTGTAACAATTATTTCCCTTCATCAAATAATCAGGAGATTTTTATAATGTCACAATCGTTA
Organism: Ignavibacterium sp.; assembly: GCA_018335755.1. GTDB lineage: Bacteria > Bacteroidota > Ignavibacteria > Ignavibacteriales > Ignavibacteriaceae > JAGXRK01. The sequence continues at coordinate 47,479 of JAGXRK010000053.1, forward strand.
GGTATTGTCGGGTACGATTTTGTTGAGTTTTATGTTGGTTCAGCAAAGATGTGTGCTTACTGGCATGCTAAAGCTATGGGGCTCAAAATAACAGGGTATTCTGGACCGGAAACGGGAGTTAAAGACAGAGTTTCATATTTTCTTATGAATAACAAAATCAAATTCGTGGTCACATCAGCAATCAAACCTTCCAACTATGAAATATCACATTTTGTTCAGAAGCATGGCGATGGAGTTAAGAGATGGGCACTACAGGTTAAAGATGTTAAACAGGCTTATGATATAGCCATAAAAAACGGAGGCATACCTTCGCGCACGCCAAAAAAATATGAAAATGAAAATGGATATGTTGAGGAAGCTGCTCTTAAACTTTATGATGATGCGGAAATAGTTTTTATTAATCGTGATAATTATAAAGGAATATTTCGTCCTGGTTTTGGAGAACCTATTCAGAAAATAAATCTTGAATGCGAACCGACAGGACTTAATGAAGTTGATCATATTGTTGGAAATGTAAGAATTAATGAAATGAACCTTTGGGCAAATTATTTAAATCAAACATTAAATTTTGAAACTTTTATAGAGTTTGGTGAAGGTGATATTTCAACGAAATATTCAGCACTGCTTTCTAAAGTTGTAAGATCTAAAGAAGGAGCACCTGTAAAAAATCCGATTAACGAACCATTTGAAGGAATGAAAAAATCCCAGATTGAAGAATACATTGATGAATACGTCGGTTCGGGTATTCAGCATGTTGCTATCACAACAGATAACATTATGAAAACAATTGATGCGATGCGGAAAAATGGTGTAGAGTTCTTAACAACCCCGCCTGATACTTACTATGAGATGCTCAAAGAAAAAGGTTTGAAGATAACAGAAGATATTGAGGAGTTAAAAAAATACGGAATCCTTTGCGATCTTGAAGGAAAAGGATATCTGCTTCAGTTATTTACAAAACCAATCGGAGATCGCCCTACGTTCTTCTATGAAATTATTCAAAGAAGGGAAGGCGCAGAAGGATTCGGACAGGGAAATTTCCAGGCTTTGTTTGAATCAATCGAACGTGATCAGATTCAAAGAGGAAATTTTGATAAAGAATAAAAATAATTAGTAAATCATTCAAAAGTCTACTTTAACTTCAAAAGTATGATTGAATGGATGAATGTTTGAATGAAAAGAAAACAAAGTAATATATTTTGATGGAGGTTGTTTATGCCTTTTTATGTTAGAGTTGGAAAGGTTCCGCCGAAGCGGCACATAACATTTTACAAAGATGACGGTAAATCTTTATACCGTGAAGAACTTTTCAGCACAAAAGGTTTTTCAGGTATCTACTCAAACAAATATCATCTTTATATGCCACCGGAAGTTGAGAAAATCAGTGAAGTCAAAATTAACACAGCCGGTATTGAATGGAAAGATGCTCCTGTCGAATATTATCACTTTATGACTGAGAAGAAAAAAAACAAGGGTAATATTTTAACTTCCAGAAATGAATTTCTGAAAAATGAACACTGCATAATTTCAACTGCAAATGTTTCTAAAGACACAGAATATTTTTACCGTAACAGTCAGATGCATGAAATGGTTTTTGTTCATCACGGAAAGGGAACTTTACTTTCAGAATACGGTAAAATAAGATTTGAGGAGTGGGATTATCTTATAATTCCAAAAGGAACAACCTATCAGCTTAAGTTTGATGATTATAATAACAACAAACTTTTTATTGTTGAATCAACAACTCCTTATGATATTCCAAGACATTTCAGAAATGAATACGGACAGTTAACTGAAGACGCTCCGTATTACGAAAGAGATTTCCGTGTTCCGGAATTTATGGAAGCCACTGATAAAAAAGGAGATTTCAGGTTATGGCTGAAAGTCCGCAATAGAATGTTTGAATTTAAACTGCCGCATCATCCATTTGATGTTGTTGGATGGGATGGTTTCCTTCATCCTTATGCATTCAATATTAAAGAGTATGCTCCAAAAGTCGGGAAGATACACTTACCTCCGCCGATTCATCTGGCATTTGTTACGGAAAATTTTGTCGTTTGTAATTTCGTACCGAGGTTATATGATTTCCATCCCCAAGCGATTCCTGCACCTTACTATCATTCAAATGTGGACAGTGATGAAGTGCTTTACTACGTTCATGGAGATTTTATGTCACGCACAGGTGTTCAGGAAGGATCGATTACATTGCATCCGATGGGAATTCCGCATGGACCGCAGCCGGGTAAAACAGAAGCATCGATCGGAAAAAAAGAAACAGAAGAATATGCGGTAATGATTGATACTTTTCAGCCGTTACATGTAACAAAGAATGTTAAGGAAACAATGGTTGAAGAATACAGCCAATCGTGGCTGCAAAAAGGTTAAGACTGAAGGATTACGGTAATTTCAATTTACTGGGATTATTAGATTGATAACGGAATGGTCAGGAGACCATTCCCTACAATTGAATAAATGTAGGGTTCAGACTCCCGTCTGAACCGAATAAACTGTTTACAACAATTAAAATAATAGCGTGAAATAATGAAACTGGTAACTTATCATAAATCTAAAAAGCAAAGACTCGGAATATTTTATAATGAATTCATCTACGACCTTCAAACCACAGCAAAAAAACTGAAATTAGATTTACCCTCAACAATGAAAGAATTTCTTGAAGGTGAATCGAAGGCAATGAAACTTGCCCAAAAAGTATTTGATACTATTAAAAACAAAAAAATTAAATCTCGGATTAAATTGAATGATGTAGTACTTTTAGCTCCTGTTCCTGATCCGCCTTCAATGAGAGATGGTTACGCATTCCGGCAGCACGTTCAAACTGCGCGCAGAAACAGGGGAGTTGAAATGATACCTGAGTTTGATCAGTATCCGGTTTTCTATTTTACAAATCATAATGCAGTTTATGGAGAAGGGACAATTAAAGTTGAGGATGACCATTTAGATAAATTAGATTTTGAATTAGAGTGTGCAATTGTAATTGGTAAAAAGGGCAAGAATATTCCGACAGCAAAAGCCGATTCATACATTGCTGGTTACACTATAATGAATGACTGGTCTGCACGCACCCTGCAGATGGAAGAAATGAAACTAAATCTTGGTCCTGCCAAGGGAAAAGATTTTGCTACATCAATAGGTCCCTGGCTTGTGACTACGGATGAACTCGAGCAATATAAAATTGAATCTCCAAACGGTAATAAATATGATCTTAAAATGATTGCGCGCCACAATGGGAAACAAGTTAGCGAAGGCAATCTGAAAGATATGAACTGGACATTTGCGGAAATCATCGAACGGGCTTCATACGGGGTGACTCTTTATCCGGGAGATGTTATCGGCAGCGGTACTGTTGGAACCGGATGTTACCTGGAACTTAACGGAACCTGGGCTCTTCAATCCAAAGAAAAAGGCAAAGCTTTTACTCCTGTTTGGCTCAAGGATGGAGACGATTTTGAACTGGAGATAACAGGACTAGGAACCTTAAAGAATAAAATCCAGAAATCGAAAAAAAGTAGATCAATTCTTGCAAAGAAAAAATTATAATGAAACATTTCATTCCAAAAGAATTAACTCAGCCGGAAGTTCATAAATTATTATTAGGCGGAGTAGGACCAAGACCAATCGCACTAGTATCAACAGTTTCAAAAAACGGAGTAAATAATCTCACACCATTTTCATTCTTTAATGCTTTTGGTTCAAATCCGCCGGTGGTTGCTTTCTCTCCATCAAGGAGGGGCAAAGATGCATCATTGAAGGATACATATAACAATCTTTTTGAAACAAAAGAATGCGTTATTAATTCTGTAACCTATTCAATGGTTGAACAGATCAGTCTTGCCTCTACTGAATATCCGCCGGAAGTAGATGAATTTTTGAAATCAGGACTGACCCCAATTGATTCGGATATTGTTAAACCAAAAAGAGTGAAAGAATCTCCGTTTCAAATGGAGTGTAAACTATTAGAGATCAGAAGTTTCGGAGATGGCGGTGCTGCGGCTAACATTGCAATTTGCGAAGTGTTAAAATTTCATATTGCAGAAGATCTATTTGTAAATGGTGTGATACATCCTAATAAAATTGATCTGGTTGCTCGTATGTCAGCGAATTTTTATTGCCGTGCATTTGGTGATGCAATCTTTGAAATTGAAAAGCCTATTGGTAAAAAAGGAATCGGATATGATAACCTTCCTGATTTTATAAAGCAATCGTTTATTTACTCAGCAAATAATCTGGGTAAGTTCGGCAACACAGAGACTATCCCGTCCGATAAAGAAGTTGATGATTTTATAAATCAAATGAATAATGAGAAACCTGTCAACTACGAATCCGGTGAAGAAGCTTTTTATCGTTACCAGAGGGATGGGAATTATAGGTATATGCTGAAGGCAAGTATTGAAATTCTTCAATCTGATAAAACAAAAGCCAAACAATTTTTAGAACTTACAGCAAAGGCAGCTTTAGAAAGTAACGATAGTGATTTTGCCTGGAAAACTGCTATTTATGCAGGGAGATATTGATAGGAGTCACTTTGAAAAAACCTATTTGGACTCCGTCAACTAAACAGGTAAACAAATCTAATCTATCCAAATATTTTTCCTTTCTTGAATCCAATTACAACTTGAGATTTTCTTCATACCCGGATTTATATGAGTGGTCTGTAAATAGTATTGAAAGATTTTGGGAAACTATATGGAATTATTCAGGTATTATTCACCATAAGAAATATCATTCTGTTCTGGAAGGAAAAGCGATATGGAACTGCAAATGGTTTCCCGGTGCAGAATTAAATTTTGCGGAAAATCTTTTGCGGTTCAGTGACGATCATATAGCAATAATCAGTGAAAGAGAAAAATATCCCTCAGTTAAAATATCTTATAAAGAACTAAATTCTCATGTTGCAAGAGCTGCTCAAGGATTAAAAGATCTTGGAATAAAAAAAGGGGATAGGGTAGCGGCATTTATCTCAAATATTCCTGAAGCTGTCATCGGAATGCTTGCTGCAACAAGCCTGGGAGCAATATGGTCATCAACATCACCCGATTTTGGAATTCAGGGTGTGTTAGATCGATTTAGTCAGATCGAACCAAAGATCTTATTTGCAATCGAAAGCTATTATTATAATGGAAATCATATTGACTGCACAGAGAAAATTAAAAGTATAGTTAAACAGATACCTTCGATAAATAAAGTCATTTTAATTAACGAGTTCAGTGATTTTACAGATAATAACCAAATAATGACTGCAGATAATATTGATAACTCTATTTATTTTAATGATTTAATAAATAACAGTTCGAATGAAATAAAGTATGAGTATTCCAATTTTGATTACCCGGTATATATAATGTATTCATCCGGAACTACAGGTAAGCCGAAGTGTATAGTTCATGGTGCAGGTGGAACTTTACTTCAGCATTATAAAGAACATGTCCTGCATACCGATCTTAAACGGAAAGATACTATAACTTATTTCACTACATGCGGCTGGATGATGTGGAATTGGTTAGTCAGCAGTTTGCAGGTTGGAGCAACCATACTCCTGATTGATGGTAATCCGGTTTACCCAAATGAAAAAAGACTTTGGCAATTAATTGAGAAAGAAAAAGTTTCAGTATTTGGGACTAGCCCCAAATATCTTACTCTAATTGAAAAAACAAACTTTAATCCGAAAGATGAATTCAGTTTGAATTCACTTAAGACAATGTTATCGACCGGTTCACCATTATCGGATTCAAATTTCAATTGGGTTTATAAAAATGTGAAAGAGGATATATTATTGTCCTCAATCTCCGGAGGTACAGATATAATATCCTGCTTCATACTTGGTTGTCCCATTCTGCCTGTTTTTTCAGGTGAAATTCAATGCAGGGGATTAGGAATGAAAGTAGAATCCTGGGACGAAACCGGAAATTCATTAATCGATGAAAAAGGCGAGCTTGTTTGTACGGCTCCATTTCCATCAAGACCAATTTATTTTTGGAATGATGAAGACAAAGAAAAGTATAAATCAGCATATTTCGATTACTATCCGGGGGTATGGAGACATGGTGATTTCATACGCATTACAGAAAATGACGGTGTTGTAGTTTATGGCAGATCAGATGCCACACTTAATCCGGGTGGTGTCAGAATCGGTACAGCAGAAATTTACAGGATAGTTGAATCAATGGAGGAAATTGCTGATAGCCTGGTAGTTGGACAGAATTGGAAAAACGATGTAAGAATTATTCTATATGTTGTATTGAAAAATGACATGAAACTTGATGAGATTCTGAATAAGGAAATCAGAGAGCAAATTAAAATGAAGGCTTCACCAAGACATGTTCCATCAAAAATAATTCAGATAAAAGAAGTACCTCATACAATCAGCGGAAAAAAAGTTGAGCTGGCAGTTACAAAAATTCTTAACGGTGAAAAGGTAGATAACAGGGATGCGCTTACAAATCCCCATTCGCTAGATCAGTTTAAACCGATTTATGAAGAATAAAGGTTTCATTTTTTAATGTAGGGAGTGGATTCGGATCCGCTTGATATAACAGAAATTATAAATATCGTATTGCAAACAGCATTTCTGAATAAATAGGGTTTAAGAAACAAACAGGAATCTGTTCCCTAAACAAGTAATTAAATATACAACGCTCTTCCAAAATCACGCCTTTGTTTAACTGTAATTTCGTTTCCTTCACCTAAATACTTAAAGATTGCTATGCATGCTTTTCGCGCACCTTCATTATCGTAAGATTTATCTTCACGAATAACTTCAATGAATTTTACGAGTGCAGAATCAAAATCTTTTTGGTGAAGTTTAGTTATTGCTTCGATATATAAATTCTTTACATGCGATTCCTTGAGAACTGATATGTTTTTCAACTTCTCAAATAGAACAGTTATAGTTTCAATTGAATCAGCCAGTTCAAGATTATCAGGATTTAGATCTGCATTCTCAATTAATCTTTTAGCATCGTGAGGAGAGTCAAACAATAGAATTTTTGCAAGCAGAACTTTTACATCACTATTGTTAATATCACCCTTTAGCACATCTTCTAAAATTACTTTAGCATCATCTACTTTATCTTCACCTAAAAGAAGTTTTGCTTTTTCAATCATATCAGCAAATTTGGAGGGAACGGATTTCCGCAGCCAATCTTCAACGGCTTCTTCAGGAAGAGCTCCTGTAAATTCATTAATCACTTTACCTTTGGAGAAAAGTTTTACATTAGGAATCCCTCTAATTCCATATTCAACCGCGATATCTTGTTGTTCATCAGTATTAAGTTTAAAAAGTTTCCATTGCTCTTTATATTTTTCAGCAAGTCTGTCCAAAATTGGTCCGAGTATTTTACACGGACCGCACCACTCAGCCCAGAAATCAACAAGAACCGGTTTGCTAAAACTTTCTTCAATAACTTCTTTTTGGAAATCAATCATAATTACGTCAACATCTTATTTTTAATACAACATTTTGATGAAAAAAAGTTTATTTAAGATGCATAAAATTAAATTATTAGTTTAAATATTGCAGAGAACTAACAAAGAAATGAGATGACATCAGTTTATAATAATGTCATCTCTGGAAAAACTAACATCCTTCTTTCTTTTTCTTTTTCGTTGTACCGCCAACAGGTGCAGTTGTTTGTATCTTTGGCATAGTTAAATAAGGTACTATAACCTTTTCAGTGGTATTAGAAGTAGATTCAATTGGACTTCCTCCAAAGAATTTACTTACTTCTTTCATTTTATTGAATTGAGCTAAAGATTCAGAAGTGCTGTCAGCCGGAGCAGAAGGGAAAAGTATTTCATCTTTCCATTCATCTAATCCACCTATTATAAAATAGGCACTTTTATATCCCTTTGACTTTAGCAGAAACCAGGCTTGTGAAGAATGTATTCCGCCTTCTGAGTAAATAATAACTTTTTCATTTCGCTCAATTTGGTAATTCATTAATTCTGAAAGCGGAACATTTTCTGCTGTTGGAATATGATATTCATTAAATGATTTATCATCACGAAGATCAAGTAATCTATAATCCATTTTTCCCTGGATGATCCAATCAGCAAGTTCTTCAACTTCAATATGATCAGCACCTTTTGAAATCATTAAAGCCAGATCATTTGGATTTATAGTAACCTTTGTTTCATTAGTTGGTGAACCTATGATTAACGCAGTTAAACCTAAGACAATTGCTATAAAAGCTAATTTATTATTAAGATTAAGTTTATTGAAAAATTTAGTCATATCAGAAATTCCTTATTAAGTTTTTTTATTTCTAAACTTTTTCTCAGCCCATTCAGCACCAGCAAATGCACTAATTGCCATTAAAACCACAAGAAATACGATTAGTCCATATGGCAAATTTATTAATTGAGGTAAAGTAATTTCACCCATATTTGTTGAGTAAAAGAACCCTGATAATAAGGGGAAAATTTCTCCGAAGAAAAATATTCCTGCTATAACTCCAACAAGATAAATTATTCCATCTATTCTCCCGGTAGAAACTGCGACACAGGAAGTACCAGGACAGTAACCACCAACAACAAAACCGATTCCGAGTAACATACCGCCAGCAATCTGCGGCAGTAAATATGTATCACCTTTGTAAACTAAACTTAGATCTATAAAGCCAATCCAGTTCAGATAGAAAAGTCCTATCATTGCAGTTACTATAGCAGAGAACATAACTTTTAGCACACTCATATCTCTGAAATAAAATTGAGCGGCAAGTTTTCTGGCGCTTCCGAATCCGGCTCTTTCTAAAAAGAACCCGAAACCAATACCAATAACAAAAGCAATTATTAAACTTACTTCATCGTTAAAAAAATTAAATTTATAAAATGGTGCGTTCATATCCATTGTCTCCTTAAAAAGTAAGCAGCTGCGTAGGCACCGGCAAAAACCATCATCATAAAAGCCCAGCTTCCAACATTAAGCAAAGCGCCGCCGGTTAAGGCTTGTCCGCTGGTACAGCCACGAGCAAGTTTAGCCCCAAAGCCCATTAAACCGCCGCCAATAAATGCAAATATTAATCTGTTTCTAACAGAAATTCTATTACCTTTTTCTGTAGTCTTTTTTATTCGACCACCTAGCGCACCCGATATAAAGCCGCCAACAAACACACCAAGAACTTCAAATACTAACCAATCTTTTAATGGATTTGTAGTTCCATCACCAAGGTATTCTTCATAAAATTGATTTGATTGAACGTGTGCAGGAGCAACTTTATCAACTCCAACAGCTACTAAAGAAGAGAAAGCACCTGAAGCACCTAATCCTCTTCCCATAATCACAAAAGCAGCCAGAAGAACAAGACCTAGTCCGATTCCGGATAAATAAGGATTCCAATAGGGTTTAGGCGTCTTCAAAACTTTTTCCTCCACTGTTGAAATATTTTCATTAATTATATTTGATACTGATGACATTTAATAATTCTCCACAATAAAGTTTATTTTGCTAAAGTTGTTGTTATCCAGGTACTGTATTGACCTGCTTCAACAATTACAAATCTTAAAAATAATCCACCCAGAATTACAAGAATAGGTGCTAACGCTGTATGCTGTATTTTATGATTAACAGCTAAAGATTGAATGATTAACGGTATAATTATTCCAAGTCCGATTACAAAAACCCAGAATACCGGAGCATAAGGTCCATTAAGCAGCAAGTTTGCCGCATCTATATGAACCTGAGTGGCGGTAAATAATCCGATAAAAAATAATAGAAAAATGAAAAGCTCAATTATCAGAAAACCGTTATCTGCTTTTGCAAGAAGTTCACGTTCATATCTATCCTTAGCAATCATATGAACAAAAGCAGCGGCGGATGATAATCCGGAAATCAGGAAGAGCATTCCAAGAATGCTGCTGTTCCATAGAGGTCTGGCAACCAGCGAACTGAGTAAAATACCTGTATAGATTCCAAGCATTCCTCCCAAAATCATATTTCCAATACCAATATTTTTAACCAGATAAGGATGCTTAGAAAAAAACTCATTTATCTTTTTAACGTAAGGAATTTTTTCTTTCAGGAAATAATTTGGATTAATCAGGAGCATGATAATAAGTGCAGGATAAACCAGAATAAGAATCCATGAACCCCAGGACATCGGTGAAGTTACCTGAAAAGTAGTATAGAATCTCCATACATGCACTTTATATTCAATATCAAGAAATAGCGCAAACATTCCAAGGCTCAAAGCTATAATGCTGATAACTGGAAGATAATGACAAGAACATTTTTCCTCTTTATATCTTCCTTTGAAAATAAAATAACCCGATATCATCATCATTCCAGCTACAAATCCTCCTAGAAAAAGATAAACTGGTATTTCCCACCCCCATACGTGTACATAAGGGTCAATCAAGTTATTATTTCGTGTTGAATAAAGTTCATTCATATTTCTATTCTCTAAATCAAATAATATACATGAGGTTTAGTTCCAGCTTCAGGAATAAGTGTTTTATATTTTCTGGAAGTCAGAAGTTTGCTTACTTCGCTTTGCCGATCATCAAGATCACCGAAATACATACAGTGTGTAGGACAAACAGAAACACATGCCGGATTCATTCCTTTTTCAACACGTTGTGAACAGAAAGTACATTTATCAGCATAACCTTCTGGATTTATAAATCTTGCATCATAGGGGCATGAAGCAAGACATGCTTTACAGCCTGTGCACAAGTCGTGATGAACTAAAACAATTTCACCCAAATTACTAACGTGGCTTGCACCTGTAGGGCAGCAATGAACACAAGGAGGATTTTCACAATGGTTACATCTTTCTGATCTTATTTCCATGTGAAGTTCAGGAAACTTTCCGACAGATTCAAAGTTTATCCAATCACGGTTAAAACCTTCAGGAACATTGTTTTCAGTTTTACAGGCAACAACACAATCCATACAGCCGACACATTTTTTAGTATCAATTACCATCGCATATCTTGCCATATTATACCTCCGCTTCGAATGTTACGAAATTAACATTCATTGCAGTACCGCCCATAAGTGGATCTACTTCATACTTTGTAATTAATTGAGCGTCGCTTGCACCTTTTAAGTAAGCACTACTTAAGGCTCTCGATCTGTGACCAAATCCATGAACCATATAAACACAATCTGTTCTTATTCTTTCAGTTACTCTAACTTTTATTTTGTTGCTTACAACATCATCCTGATTTTTTAATCGAACATACTTTCCATTCTCTAAACCATATCTCTCAGCAACATCAGTATTCACCCAAACTTCATTCTCATCCATCATATCCATCAGGACAGGATTAGTTTGTGTTCTTGAAAAAGAGTGGACAGGCGCTCTTCCATAAAGAAGTCTGAAATATCCGGGAGGTCCTTCTTTTGGTTTTAAGTATTTGGGAATTGGATCGAATCCTGCCTGAGCCAATTGAAGTGAATAGAATTCTACTTTACCTGTGGGAGTAGGAAATTCAATGGGAACACCTTCATCAAAATAGATAGGCTGCTTTTCTCCCCTGATGATTCCTTTTGTTTTTAATTCATTGTAGTCATAACCAGAGTTCGTAACTCTATTTTCAAGATATTCATCTATATTTTTCCAGGGAAAGTAATGACCAAGATCTAATTTTTCAGCTAGTTTTTTTGCCATCCACCAGTTGGGTTTCTGATCATTAGGTGGATCGACTATCGGCTGCCGGATTGCAATGAATGGGTCGCGGAACCATTCAACATTCAGGTCATCATGTCTTTCCAGATAAATTGATTCAGGCAGAACTACGTCAGCCCAGCCGGCAATCTCACTTGGTATTACATCTACGACGACCATCAAATCGAGGTTTTGAATTGCTTTAATTGTTTCCTCCTCATTAGGAAGAGCCTGAAGCAGATTGGTTGCATAAACCAGCCATCCTTTAACCGGATACGGGTTACCTGTTAATGTAGCTTCGCGAATTCCGGTTGTAATTGTTTCATGAGCGAATGGATATTTATTATCTGGATTATCAACCTTACCTCTTTCAGATTTTGGATATTCAGGATAAGGATAACCAACAACATCCATACTTTGCGGATAATAGAAACCTCCTTTTCGTCCCCAGTTACCCATTAAAGCATTTAGCATAGCAATTGCCCTGCTTCGTTGAGCATCATCACCGTACCAGGTAACGTGTCTGCCGGGATGAATAAGAGTCGCAGGTTTATGAAGAGCCATTTCTCTTGCTGTTGCTCTGATCACATCCGGTTGTATGGTTGTTTCCGGATAAGCCCATTCAGGTGTATACTGCTGAATTTCTGATGCAAACTGTTCAAATCCAAATCCATAATTTTCAACAAATTCTTTATCATATAAATTTTCATTAACAATTACATTCATCCATGCCAAGATTAGAGCGAGATCAGTTCCAGGTTTAATTGGTAGATAATATTTTGCTTTGCTTGCTGCAATGGAATACCGCGGATCAACAACTATAATACTTGCATCTTTTTCGATTACTTCTGCAAATTCCTGAACCTGGGTATTGTGCATGTTTTCACCAAGGTGTGATCCGATAAGTACAAGACATTTTGAATTTCTGATATCAGTTCTTTCCGGTGAACTAACATCTTCGCCAAAAGTCAATCTGAATCCAACGTCTCTCGGACCACGGCATTGTGCAAAGGAGGGTGCTGAAATATTTGGTGAGCCATAAGCTTTAAGAGTATGCTTAAAAAAATTACCGCCAATTCCGTGACTGAATAAAGCAACCGCTTCAGGGCCATAATTGGTTTTAATTTTTTTCATCTTTTCGGCAATGTAATCGATTGCTTCATCCCAGGTTACTTCAATCCATTTTTCTTCTCCGCGATGACTTTTACGTATCAACGGAGATTTTAGTCTATCCTTGTCATAATGTGCACCAACACCTCCGGTTCCTCTCGGACAGAGTCTACCTTCACTTAAAGGATCAAGAGGATTGCCTTCGACCTTCCAGAGCTTTCCATCTTTTACATAAGCAATTGCACCGCACTTCCAGAAACATATATCGCAATAGGTAGGAATTTTCCGGATACCTTTTTCCTGCTTTTGATTTATTTTATCTGCACTTTTAACAATTGTGTTTAATGTGCCTGTTAAAGCGGCAGCAGTAACAACCGTTGCACTGCTTATCTTTAAAAATTTCCTTCGAGATAATGAGTTCATAATTAATTTGATAAATTTTTAATAGCTTCTTTAACCATAGTACAATCCTGGAAAGACAGGTAAACTTCACATTTTACGCAATCAAGAGAAGCACACAGATTATCTATGTGGTGGTATGTCCAGCAGGGCTTCTTTGCTTCGGCATATGCCTGACAATTTGATCTGTCCTTCTCAGTACAACTAACAATTTTCCAACAAGGAATCAGCGAGAGCATAGATCTAATTCCGGCTATACTAATTTTTTTTTCATTTATAGCTGTTCGGATACATCTCAAACGCTCGATATCAGAGTCAGAAAATAACCTGTGCCTTGTTTCTTTCTGGTAGGGAAGTATCAAACCCTCTCTTTCATACATCCTTAAGGTGTGTACCGAAACATTTAGCAGTCTGGCGGCTTCACGAATCGGGTATTTTGGTCTAAAGGTTTCTTCGTTCATATTTTTAATTGTTGATATTTATAAATATCAACTTATTTGCCAATAATATCCTTGTAAAATCTAACATTTTATATCATTCAGAATTCTAATCTTTTCAAAAAATAGAATTAGTTTAATTTAATTTCCAATAAATGGGAATTACAAAGTATTACTAATTATAAATAATGTATTGATAGCAAGCAAAGTTGACTCTCGTTAATTTTATTCTATCTTAATACTATATTTAAAAAAAGTTTTACTACTGTTATCTAATTCTATTTGTTATCTCATTTGTTCTAAAAACCTTAGATGAAAGGAGGACGTGATGAGAGGAATAATAGTTACCTTTCTTATTTCTTCTCTGTTTATATTTTCCTGCAGTTCAGAAGAAAAAATTGATATGAATGCAGTGCATAACGAAGTATTAAGTGTTCTGGAGAATTATCAAAATGCTCACGAAACACAGAATATTGAAATACTTCGAAATTGTTTTTCTCCGAAACCTGATATTATAATACTTGGTACGGATGAAAAAGAACTATGGGTTGATCGTGAATCATTACTTAATGAACAGGAACGATTTTATAATACGGTTGATGAAGTAAAACTATCACCGAGAGATAAAATTGTTAAAATGTGTCCTTCTGGTAAAAGTGCCTGGTTCTATATGCGTGTGAACTGGTTTGTTAAATCCGGAGATGAAAAATCCATGTTTGAAAATATCAGAACTACAGGCGTAATGAATAAGGAAAATGATCAGTGGGGAATTGTTATGATGCATACTTCGATGCCGGTAAAAGGACAGATTGTTCAATATTGATTTTTTGCTGATTGAAATATCAATATATGTTTTGTGTTTGGTTTATAAGGATATGAGGTATAAAGGAAGTTTCAATACCTTTATACCTCTATACCTTTTTTTAGCTAAACTGAAGCTAATTCACCTTTCTCAACAGGATAATTTGCCTGATTCCAGCCGTTAAATCCACAGGTTAAATTAACTACATTATCAAACCCTGCGCTTAGTAAAACACTAGCTGCAATTGCGGAACGATCACCGCTGGCGCAATGAACAACAATTTTTTTATTTGCCGGAAGTTTGTGAAGATTATCAACAATATAACCCGAAGGAATATTAATAGCATTTGGAATATGCGAAGTTTCAAATTCTGATTTACCTCTTACGTCAAGCACAAAATAGTCATTAAGATTATCATTAAGTTCGTGAACAGTAAGCTGGCTCAAGGTTTTTAATTCATATCCTGCATTTGAAATTTTATCAATATCATTTACATACCCCACAATATTATCAAGACCAATTCGGATTAATGCTTTTGTAAGATCTTCAATTCTTTCATCGCGTGTAATCAATAAAAAAGGATTTTGATAATCTAAAATCCATCCAGCCCAGGTGCTAAATACAGAGTTATCCTGAATATTAATACTATCAGGGAAATGTCCACCAGCAAAAGATATTTTATTTCTAGTATCAATAATCTTAACACCTGCTTCAGCATGCTGTTCAAACTGCTGAATACTTAACCTTCCGGGACGAGGTATTGAACCAAGCACTTTAGGACCAATTTTATTAAGTTTTTTCATCATTGCAAAGTACTTTGGCGGTTCGGGCTGCCCATCTAAAAGTGTTCTTACAAATTCTTCTTCATCTTCTATATTCAATCCCCAATTTGCAATTTTTTCATAACCTACAGTTGAACTTGGAACGGCTCCGAGTGCCTTACCGCAGGCTGAACCGGCACCGTGCCCGGGCCAAAGCTGAATAAAATCATCTAATGCTTTAAATCTTTTTAATGATTGAAACATTTGATGTGCAGCTTTTTCCTGTGTACCTGTAATTCCGGCAGCTTTTTCTAACAGATCCGGTCTGCCAATATCACCAACAAAAACAAAGTCACCTGTGAAGATCATAACAGGTTTATTAGATGCCGGTGCATCTGTCAACAGGAAAGAAATGTGTTCTGGTGTATGCCCCGGTGTGTGTAATACTTCAAGTATAAGATTTCCTACTTTAATTTTATCCCCATCTTTTAATCCTATATGATCGAACTGATACTGCCAGTCAGCGCCACCTTCATCAGATAAGAAGACTTTCGCGCCAGTGGATGCAGCAAGTTCACGAGTGCCGCTAAGAAAATCAGCGTGAATATGAGTTTCTGTAATGTGGGTAATAGTTAAACTTTCCTGTTCAGCAATTTCAAGATAGGTATCTATATCTCTTTTAGGATCGATAACAATGGCTTCTTTAGTTGCCTGGCATCCAATGATATAGCTTGCCTGAGCTAATCCTTTTTCATAAATGTGTTTAAAGAACATACATCCTCCTTATAATCCTTGCTCTAAGGGTTCATACCAATCAAGAATTCCACTCTGTAAATTGTAGACAGTTTGAAATCCCACTCTTAACATTGCCATCCCGGCATGATAACTTCTATTGCCGCTTCGGCAATAAACGTAATAATTTTTTGATTTATCCAACTCTTCAATTTCCTGCAGAAAGGCTGGACTCATTATATCAATCAACTTTGAACCGGGAATATGACCTTCTGCATATTCACCCTTAGTTCTTACATCCAGAATGACTGAATTAGAATCATTCTTAAATTTATCAGAAAAAGTTAATGAATCTACATTCATAACTTTAGCTGAATTGTTTGTTTCTTTGAACATTATTTCTCCTTATTTTTATCAATATTTTACTGCAGAAATAGTTCTTTACCAATGATATAAATTCCCATTACCATAACAAACCAACCAAAAGCCGGTTTAAGTCTCTGAGAAGAAATAAATTTAGATAGATAACCTCCTGCAAAAATTCCGCTGACAGCAAGCAAAGAAACTATAAAGAGCAACATCCAATCTATTTCTCTTTGTATTCCTAAATCTCCTGTAAAACCAATTAAAGATTTTGCAGCAATAATAAGCAGGGAGGTTCCAACTGCCATTTTCATAGGTAGTTTTGCAAGTAAAACGAGTGCTGGAATAATCAAAAAACCTCCGCCAGCCCCAACTAGTCCGGTTAAAATACCAACAATAAATCCTTCAGTCATTATTAATGGATAGTTAAATATCTGTTCAGTTCCAGTAATGTCAGGTTTATTATTCTTTATCATTGAGATTGCGGCAAGAATCATAAGTACTGAAAAAAATATCATCACAAAAAGGTTTTTTGTGAATTCAAATTCACCTAATGTAAAAAGCATATCAGGAATAGATGGCAGAATGTATTTTCGTGTAAGGAATACTGCAATAAACGAAGGAACAGAAAAAACAATTGCTGTTTTATATGATACAAGATCTTTATGCATATAAGATGCAGAACCGACCAAACTAGTTAAACCCACAATAAATAAAGAATAAGCAGTTGCTGTCACTGGCTCTACATTAAACAAATAAACCAACACAGGAACTGTGAGTATTGAGCCACCGCTGCCGATTAAACCGAGTGAAATACCAATTAGTATTGCCGATATATATCCTAATAATTCCATTAACTGATTATTTTTGTAAAAACTTAATTATTATGAGGCGTGTGATGTAGAAGTATGAAATTGGATTCGAAAAAAACTATCGGACATAGAATAAAATGACTAATCAGTCAGAATAATGATATGCGAGGTTTTATTTGATTAATTGACAGCATATATTTGGCCTCAGGAAAACTTAATTTAGGAAGCAAATAATGTCAAAACACTACGAAATAGCAATATTAGGTGGAGGTCCGGGTGGTTATGTAGCAGCTATACGAGCCGGCCAATTAGGAATCAAAACAGTAGTAATTGATAAAGATAAACTTGGTGGTGTCTGCCTTAATTGGGGATGTATTCCTACAAAATCTCTATTAAAAAACGCAGAAATTTTCGACACTATTCAGAATCATGGAAAAGACTTTGGTATTTACGCCAAGGACCTCAGTTTTAATTTTAATGAAATAATTAAACGCAGTAGAGATATTTCTGACAGAATAACTAAAAATGTTGAACTGCTGGTAAAGAAAAATAAAGTTGATAGAATAAAAGGTTTCGGTAAGATATCATCAAAAAATCAAATAGAAATTTATGATGATAAGGAAAAGAAAGTCGAAACTATAAGTGCAGATAAGCTTATAATTGCTACCGGTGCCAGACCGAGATCAGTTGATGCCATTCCTGTTGATAGAAAAAATATCATTACCAGTACGGAAGCAATGAATCTGTCCGAACAACCAAAAGAATTAATTGTAATTGGAGCCGGAGCGATAGGAATTGAATTTGCATATTTTTATTCTGTACTAGGTACAAAAGTAACAGTTATAGAAATGATGGATAACATTCTGCCCGTTGAAGATGTTGAAGTTTCGCAGGCACTTGAGAAAAATTTTAAGAAACGCGGTATTGAAATCTTTACTAAATCAACAGTGGAAAAAGCTGAGATTAAAGGTAAAAAGGTAAAGGTTACAATCAATCAAAACGGTGAGAAAAAAGAACTTACCGCTGATAAAGTTTTGAATGCAATAGGTGTTGTTGGAAATGTAGAAGGTTTTGGTCTTGAGGAGTTAGGTGTTGAACTTTTTAAGAATCAAATAAAGGTTAATAAAGAAACATACGAAACAAACATACTTGGTATTTACGCAATTGGTGATGTAATCGGTCCGCCCTGGTTAGCGCACCTAGCATCAGCGGAGGGAATCCATTGTGTGGAGACAATAAAAGGAATTAAAAATCCAGGCGTTGATTATGAAAATATTCCCGGTTGTACTTACTGCCAGCCTCAGGTTGCAAGTGTTGGGCTTACAGAAAAGAAAGCAAAAGAACTTGGATATGAACTTAAGATAGGTAAGTTTCCATTTATGGCTAGCGGAAAAGCTTTTGCAGTTGGAGAAAGGGAAGGATTTGTGAAACTAATTTTCGATGCAAAATATGGTGAACTGCTCGGAGGTCATATAATAGGCTCGGAAGCAACAGAACTTATAGCCGAGGTTGCCTTAGCACGTGCAATGGAAGCTACCGGACATTCGATAATTAAAACAATCCACGCTCATCCAACTTTATCAGAATCAATAATGGAAGCTGCAGCTCAGGCGTATGGTGAAGCAATTCATATTTAATAATTTAAGTTTAATAGTAAGAGCAAAATAAAATTGGTTGATGTTAATAATAAAATTCTTTCTTATGCAGATTTAGGTTTTATTGATTATAAAGAAGCATGGGATCTTCAGTATAAAATCCATTCAAGCCGTGTTCGCGGAAATGTTAAAGATCATTTTCTGCTTCTTGAACATCCCAACACTTATACTCTTGGTAAAACTGCTGATAAATCCAATCTTATAGAAAATGAAGAGTATCTGAAAGAAAAAAATATTTCTGTTTATGATATAGATCGTGGAGGTGACATCACTTATCATGGACCCGGCCAAATTGTTGGATATCCTATAATTAATCTTAATGATTGGAAACAGGATACACACAAATATCTTCGCGCTCTTGAAGAGATAATAATCAGAGTTTGTTTGGAATTCGGGTTGATTGGAAAAAGAGATCCTGAATATACAGGAGTTTGGATTGAGGATAGGAAAATTGCAGCAATAGGAATTAAAGTCAGCCGGTGGGTTACAATGCACGGGTTTGCATTTAATATTAACACAGATCTTAGTTTGTTTAATGGCATCATTCCCTGCGGAATTTCTGATAAAGCAGTAACCTCATTAAGTAAAGAGATAAATAAAACAGTTGAAATAGATTTTATTAAGTCATTGATTCTTAAGCACTTTATTGAAGTATTTGAATATAATTCTATAGAATTGATTTCTAAAGATGAACTTTTAGCATTTGAGTTAACTCTCACAAACTAAAAAGGTTTTTAATGGCAAAAAAAGACACAAAAAAAGTTGTTCAAAAAAAGAAGGGAAACGTAAAACCGACTAACGGTAAGGGTGATAATATACAATCACTTAAAGCTGGTAAAAAAGAATTTTCAAAAAGTGAATTGTTAAAAATTCTACGAACAATGTTGACCGCACGAACCCTTGACAACAAAGCAATGAACTTACTGCGTCAGGGTAAAACATTTTTTCATATTGCTGCTTCAGGTCATGAGGCTGTTCAGCTGGCAATTGGTTTACAGCTTGACCCCAAAAAAGATTGGTTCTTCCCTTATTACCGTGACCTGGCAACAGTTCTTACTGCTGGTGTAACACCTGAGGAAGTATTTCTTCAAACATTTGCTAAAGCCGATGACCCTGCAAGCGGTGGAAGACAACTGCCTGTTCATTGGGGATCAACGAGATTTAATATTCCTTCACAATCAAGTCCAACAGGAACTCAATTCTTACAAGCCGTGGGAACTGCACTTGCTTCAGTTAAAAAAGGTGAAAATAATGTTTCATACGTAAGCAGTGGTGAAGGAACTACAAGCCAGGGTGAATTTCATGAAGCAGTTAATTGGGCGAGCAGGGAAAAGTTACCGGTTCTTTTCGTAATCCAAAATAATAAATATGCCATATCAGTTCACGTATCAGATCAGAGTGGAGGTAAAGATAACTCTGTCGCTGAAATGATGGCAGGTTTTCACAACCTGCATAGAGCAAGAATTGATGGTACAGATTTCTTTGAATCTTTTGAAAAAATACAGGAAGCCGTTGACTATATAAAGAGCGGTAAGGGTCCTGCACTTATTGAAGCTGAAGTAGTAAGACTTTCTTCACACTCATCCTCAGATGATCAGAAAAAATACCGTGACAATAAAGAAATTGAAGAAGAATCTAAAAAATGTCCGATTGAACAATTTTCAAAAATTCTTATTTCAAATGGTTTACTCAACGAAAAAGAATTAGAAAATATTAAAAAGGAAATTACTGATGAAATTAATGAAGCAGCAGATATAGCTATTAAAGCTTCAGATCCGCGAAAAGAGGATGCTGAAAAATATGTTTATGATGAAAGCGGTTATCGCGATACCTTCGATTACGAAGCCACAAATCCATCAGGCGATAAAATAGTTATGGTTGATGCTATCAATCACGCACTTCACGAGGAAATGGAACGGAATCCAAATATGTACATTTTTGGTGAGGATATAGAAGATGCTAAAGGTGGAGTATTTACTGCAACAAAAGGTTTAACCAAACGATTTACTAAAAAAAGAGTTTTTAATTCTCCACTTGCAGAGGCAAGTATAATGGGTGTCGCAATTGGAATGACACTCGCTGAATTAAAGCCTGTTGTTGAAATTCAGTTTGGTGATTATATCTGGCCAGCATTTATGCAAATGAAAGATGAACTTGCAACTATTCGTTACCGTTCAAATAATGCGTGGGAATCTCCTGTTGTTACAAGAGTTGCTGTTGGTGGATACATACATGGTGGATTATATCACAGTCAGAATATTGAATCAATATTTGCACACGTTCCGGGAATTTTTATAGCTTATCCAAGCAATGCCGCAGATGCTAAAGGATTATTAAAAACTGCTTGCAGAATCAAGGATCCGGTATTGTTCTGTGAGCATAAAGGATTATATCGCCAGAGTTATGCTATAACTCCGGAACCCGATGAAAATTATCTTGTCCCTTTTGGAAAAGCAAAAGTTGTAAGAGAAGGAACTGATATAACTGTTGTTTCGTGGGGAGTTTCTTTATGGGATTCCGTAATTGCTGCAAAAAAACTTGAAGATGAATTTGAATACTCAGTTGAAGTAATTGATCTGAGAACAATTATTCCTTTAGATGAAGAAACAATTTATAAATCAGTAAAAAAGACTAACAAATTAGTTATTGTTCACGAGGATACTTTTACAGGCGGATTTGGTGGTGAGATTGCATCAAGAGTTGCAGATACCTGCTTCCAGTATTTAGATGGTCCGGTTAAAAGAATAGCAGCATTGGATACACATATTCCTTATTCACCAATCCTTGAGGCAACGGTGCTTCCAAATCGTGATAGGGTTTATAAAGGAATAAAAGAATTAATTGAGTATTGAGTTTAAAGGAATTATCATAATAAAATGATATTATTCATAAATTAAATTCACTAATAAAATCAATAGAAATTAAAATAACTTAGCCTGAGCCTAAATCTCAGCCTGAAGGAGTGAAGATGGAAGTTATAATGCCCAAAATGGGTGAAAGTGTTAATGAAGGCACAATAATCAAATGGCATAAAAAGGTCGGTGATTATGTTAAACGAGATGAGATCATCTTTGAAATCAGCACTGACAAGGTAGATACGGAAATACCATCACCTGAAGAAGGGGTTTTAAAAGAAATACTTGTTAATGAAGGCGATACTGTTGAGGTTGGAACTGTTGTTGCAAAAATTTCGGATGATGTCGAATCGAAGGGGTCCTCTGAAAAAAAAGATGATGGGGATGATGGCCAACAAAAATCTGAAATTAAAGAAGAAAAATCTGAGGATAACAAAATAGAATCTGATTCTAAAAAATCTGAAGATGAAAAGAAAGAAACATTATCAGAAAAGTCATCTTCAAATAAATCATCGGGCAAAACAGTGAATATTGAAATGCCAAAGATGGGTGAATCAGTCATGGAAGGCACAATTATCAAATGGCATAAAAAGGTTGGTGATAAAGTAAAAAAGGATGAAACAATATTTGAGATAAGTACAGATAAAGTTGACACCGAAATTCCGTCACCGGAAGAAGGAACAATAGTTGAAATTCTTGTAGGTGAACAGGAAACAGTTGAAGTAGGAACTATTGTAGCAAAGATTGGTGTCGGAGCGGATATAAAGATTGAGAAGAAAGAAACTTTGGTTGAAACTGAAAAGTCTGATGAAGAAAAATCTTCAATGCATGATCAAGTTGGTAAAGATATTGACATCAGACCTAAAGAGCAGGGCACAGGTTCAGGATTCTATTCTCCGCTTGTATTGAACATTGCTCAAAAAGAAAACGTTAGCTTTGATGAATTAAAAGATATTGAGGGAAGCGGACTTGAAGGAAGGCTGACTAAAAATGATATTCTGGCGTATATTGAAAAGCGTAAATCAAAACCAGATGAAAAGAAAAAAACAGTGACTTCTGAAAAGAAAGAATCAGAAAGACCTTCATCTCCTGAATTTACACCTTCAGTAAGCCAGACAAGTTATTCATCAAAAGATGTTGAAAGAATAGCGATGGATAATATCCGCCGGAAAATTATGGAACACATGATCCATAGCCGAGATACTTCAGTTCATGTTTCTGCATTGATTGAAGTTGATATGACAAAAATACATAATTTCATTCAGCTTAAAAAAGATGAAATTCATAAAACAGAAAATGTAAAACTGACTTATATGGCTTTTATTGCAGATGCCTGTGTAAGAACATTAAAAAAATATCCACTGGTAAATTCAACAATTGATGGAAATACAATTCTTCAAAAGAAATTTATAAACCTTGGAATTGCAGTTGCAATTGAACCTACCGGACTTATCGTACCAAATATTAAAGGGGCCGGGGATAGAAATATAACCGGACTTGCTAAGGCAATTAACGACCTGGCATACAGATCACGAAATAAGAAATTGACTCCGGATGATATTACAAACGGAACTTTTACAATAACCAACTACGGAGTCTTCGGGACCATTTTTGGTACACCAATTATAAATCAACCTGAAGTAGCAATTCTTGGAGTAGGTGCTGTACAGAAAAAGCCCGTTGTAATTGAAGTTGATGGGTCTGATACTTTTGCAATTAGACACATAATGTCTCTCACTCTTTCGCATGATCATAGATTAGTTGACGGAATGCTTGGAGGATTGTTCTTAAAATATATGAAAGAAACACTGGAAAACTTCGAACCGGAAGGATTTAATTAGATTTTATGATTAAGATTAATCAACATCAGCGTGCATTTAAAGAATCTGCTGAAAAAGATACTAAGGATCTAGGCAAAAGACCTGATTGGCTAAAGGTTAAATTACCAACAGGGGATAACTTTAGTGAAGTTAAAAATCTTATGCGCAGACAGAAACTCAACACTGTGTGTGAAGAAGCAAGATGCCCAAATATTGCTGAGTGCTGGAATCATCGTACTGCAACATTTATGATATTGGGTGATACCTGCACAAGAAGCTGCGGTTTCTGCAATGTTAAATTAGGTATGCCTACAGAATTAGATTTTGATGAACCTAAAAGAGTTGTTGAATCTGTTATTGAATTGAATTTGCGTCATGTTGTTATAACTTCTGTAAACAGAGATGAATTGAAAGATGGTGGAGCAGCAATCTTTAAAGAATGCGTTAGACTTATTCGTGAACAGAAACCGGATTGTACCGTTGAAATACTTATTCCTGATTTTAAAGGAGAAGAATACGCTTTCAATATTATAATGCAAAGCCCACCTGATATACTTAATCATAATCTTGAAACCGTACCAAGGTTGTATCATGCTGTGAGACCGCAAGCTAAGTATCAGAGAAGTCTTGATCTTATAGAATGGTTTAAAAATAAGAAACTCAAAACAAAGAGTGGTATAATGGTAGGTATCGGCGAAAAAAAAGAAGAGGTTTTGGAACTTATGAAAGACCTGGTTTTTAAAGGATG
This sequence comes from Ignavibacterium sp., assembly GCA_018335755.1. Taxonomy (GTDB): domain Bacteria; phylum Bacteroidota; class Ignavibacteria; order Ignavibacteriales; family Ignavibacteriaceae; genus JAGXRK01. Next base: position 71,600 of record JAGXRK010000053.1, read on the forward strand.
TGATATTCTTACAATCGGGCAATATCTTCAGCCGACTAAAAATCATTTGCCGGTAGATAGATTTGTAACACCCGAAGAATTCAATATTTATAAAACCGAAGGTTTAAAAATGGGGTTTAAGATAGTTGAATCCTCTCCGCTAGTAAGAAGTTCTTACCACGCTGATCAGCAAGCACGTGCAATTTTTTAATTTTTTAATAATATTAGAGTATCTGATTAATCTTGTTTATTTAGTAAAAAAGTAACTATTTTGTTTTCACAAAATTCATTTTTATTCATTATTTATTCTATGCTTACATGAGATTTCGATTACTGCTATTTTTTCTTTTAATCATATCATCCTACATATTTCCGCAAGTTTTAGAGAATCACAGACTTAACAAATCTCTGGATGACGACGCTTCAAAATATACTAATGTGGGAAATTTCGGTTTAACAATAACGAACTTTGGAAGTTATGGTCATGGATTTGTTTTCTGGCCACAGCAGCCGAGTGCAGAATATCCGATTGGATCCGGTATAGAGCATTTATTTGATGGCGGTTTGTGGATAGGCGCTTTTACACAAAATGACAGCCTTGGTTCAGGAAGACAAGGTCCTTTTGTTACTACCGCTGCTGTTGATGCTGCTTCTATTTCTGCAAGAGGAGGCGGTTTTGAATTTACTAATGCACCCGGTTCAAGAGTTATTGAAAGGTCTTCCAGGTTTGATTCACAGGTTTATAGCCCACTTGCTGTATCGCATCAGGATCTTGTAATGCTTTACTCAGATACCAGCAGATTTTTCTTGAATAATGAACCAATTGTTGATCACGTTCCGATTGGCGTCGAAATTAATCAGGAATCGTATGCATGGGATCTTTCCTTCGCAAATAATTTCATTATTATGAATTACTGGATTAAAAATATTTCTAATAAATATCTCGATTCAGTTTACATTGGCTTATGGACCGACGCTGTAGTAAGAAATACACTGGTAACCGGAAGACCATCCGGTAGTTCCTTCTTTGATAAAGGAGGAAACGGTTTTACAGACTCTCTTAAGATAGCATATGAGTTTGATGCTACTGGAGATATAGGTTTTACTGATAGTTATTTAGGTGTGCAGTATTTAGGTTCGTCTATTCCAATCGATAGCATTAACTTTGTGTCGTGGCAATTTAGGAATACATCTGATGCAAATTTATTTGCACCACAAAATGATGTTGAAAGATACAGAAAGATGACAGGTTATTTTGGAGGTGATAATAGATTTCCTTACAACATAACTCCTCAAATGTTAAGAGGACCCTCAAACCGCTCCATAATGATAACGGCTGGCAACTTTAATAATATTGCCCCTGGTGATTCGGTTAATGTTGTATTTGCAATTATTGCGTCAAAAAAATTCGGTACCGATCCAGCTTCACTGGATACTGAAGAACAAAGATTAAATTTATACACAAGTGCTGAATGGGCATTAAGAGCTTATTATGGCGAGGACAGAAACAGAAACGGAATTCTTGATCCCGGTGAAGATCTTAATGGTGACGGTGTTATCACCAGATATATATTGCCAACTCCTCCGGTAAATCCAAGAGTTAAAATTATTCCCGAAAGCCAGAGAGCGACTATTTACTGGGACAAAAGAGCTGAAGAATCCATTGATCCGATTACCGGTGAAAAAGATTTTGAAGGGTATCGTCTTTACAGAACTAATACGGGTTTTGAACTGACTCAAATACAGGATTTACAATCTGCTCTTATTAAAATGGCAGAGTTTGATAGTCTCGGAAATGATATCGGATTCAATACAGGTTTTTCATTTGTTGAAATGATTGAGCCGGTAACTTTTCCGGGTGACACTTCGCAATACTGGTATAAATTTGATGTAGAAAATCTTTTAAATGGGTGGCAGTATGTATTTGCAGTTACTGCATACGATAAAGGTGACGAAACTTTCAATCTTGAAAGTCTTGAATCAAGTAAACTGGCGAATTCTATAAAGATTATACCAGGTACTCCTTATACCTCCGATGAAAATATTGATGTGGGCGTATATCCTAATCCTTATTATTCAAGCGCCTACTGGGATGGTCCTTCCGAGAGACTGAGAAAAATTTATTTCTACAATCTTCCAGCCGAGTGTGAAATAACAATTTACACACTTTCGGGTGATATAGTCAAACGCTTATATCACGATCAGCAAAGTAATGCTTCGGATTTAAGATGGTTCCAAACATATTCAAGAGACGGGACTCAGATTATGTCCGGCGGCGAACAAGCCTGGGATTTAATTACTGATAACGATCAGGCAATTGCAACAGGTTTATATCTTTTTTCAGTTCGTGATTCAAGAACCGGAAATATAAAAACAGGAAAATTTTTAGTTGTTAAATAATAAAGGTGTAATTATGCAAACAAAATTTATTCTATTCTTTCTTCTTATCTGTGCTTCAATTTCATTTGCACAGACTAATCCTTATCCTCATTTAAGTATAAGAGATTTACAATTTCAACCACAAGATTCATTGTTGGCTGGAACTCAAAGCTCTCCTTATCTTGGAGATACAGTTCAGGTTACAGGTGTTGTTATGGTTTCGACTCTTGTTGAACCAACATTTGACAGAAGACCGCTTATGTGGGCTGGTTCAAGATGGCAGACATATTTGCGGGATACATCCTTTAGTGATGAGTGGGGCGGTCTGAACGTAATTCAGAATGATACTACCGGGCCAAATCAGAATTCACTAATGGATTTACTTGATAGTACCATGATTGTTACAATAACAGGAGTTGTTGCAGAATTTGGAGTTCAAACACAGTTAAATGTATTAACGGAATATCCTGTTCAATTTCTTGGTAATGAACCAAACCGTGGTGAACCGATTGAAATTACAATAAACCAATTAAATATCGGCACCCCGCCGGCAGATACTATTCTTTCCGGTGAAAAGTATGAAGGAATGTATGTGATCATTAGAAATGTCATCACTTCAGACAGGAATACATCAAATGGAACATTTGCAATTAACGATGGTAATGGAAATCAGATATTTATTCACGATCAGTCAGGTTATTTTACCAGGAGAGCACATCAATTAAGAACTTTTGATCCGCCAGTTGACGGAACAACCATACAATATATAAGAGGAGTTGTTGGTCATTTTAATAATCCTAATAGATATGTATTGAGACCGATGTATCCTGATGATCTGCTGATTGGTCAATCACCACCGGCAATTTCCAGTATTAGGAGAGATATAGGTATAGTAACTCCGAATCAGCCAGTTACAATATCTGCAAGAATATTTGATCTTGACCAGGGAGGCAGTGTTACCGGAGCTAAGGTTAAGTATAGAGTTAATGGAGGGGAGAGAGTTGAAGTGAATATGACTGAAAATGTATCAGACACAACCTGGTCAGCTACAATTCCGGGTGTTCCAGTGGATTCAGCTGTTGTTGATTATTACATTTGGGCTCAGGATAATGACGGAATGATTTCTACAAACCCAATAGACACAACACGAAATTTCTTCTATCTTGTTCTAAATAGAGATATAACAATACAAGATGTGCAGTACAGTCCATTTGGCACAGGATTCAGTGGTTACAATGGCTTCTACGTTACAGTTAGTGGAGTTGTAACTGCTGATACCACTGATCTTCGGGGTGACGGTGGTTCGATTGGTAAAAGAGTGTATATTCAGAATGGTCAGGGACCGTGGAGTGGAATTTGGATTTTCGGTCTTGAAGCAGATGCTCTATTGCGTGGTCAGGATGTTACCGTTAATGGAAGGGTAATTGAAAATTTCAACCATACCAGAATAGACAGTATAACAACCCTTGTTGTTAATCCAAGTGGAAATCCATTACCATTACCTGAGCTTGTTTCAACTAGTGATATTGGAGGAAAATCAAAAGGAACTATTTCGGCTGAACAATGGGAAGGTGTTTTGATCGAATTTGAAGATGTAACTGTTACTGATGATAATGCAGATGGAAATTCCGGACCTGGCGGTGGGGGTAACAGTAACTTCGGTGAAATTCTGGTTGCAGATATTTCAACTAATAATGTAAGAGTTGAACTGCAGGAAGGAAATCACGAGTACCATAATTTGTGGACTGCAGGGCTGGATACTCTTCCAGGTAATGTAAGAATACTTGAAGGTGATTCATTCGACAATTTAAGAGGAGTTCTGTTCTTTTCATTTGGTAACTACAAACTTGTTCCCAGAAAATCCGATGATTTTGTTGGTTATACAACTGATGTTGAATATATAAACAACAGTGTAGTTGATAGTTACAATCTGAACCAGAATTATCCTAATCCTTTCAATCCTGTAACTTCAATACAATATTCAATTCCTGAAGCAGGATTTGTTCAGATAAAGATTTATAATATTCTTGGTCAGGAAGTTGCTTCGCTAGTTAATTTGGAGCAATCTTCAGGAAGTTATAAAGTTATATTTGATGCAACTAAACTATCTTCTGGTGTTTACCTTTATCAGATAAATGTTAATAATTATCAGCAGACAAAAAAAATGATGTTAATGAAGTAATTTAAGCAAGCTGAGGTCCTCCGATGGAGGGCTTCAGGCTAGCATTCAAAAATTTTACTACTAAGTATGTTAAAAAATTAATGAAAAAAGTTTTACTGTTTTTATTTCTGATACCTGTTTTAGCGTTTGTATCCTGCTATGACGAACTGATAGATGCTCCGGTTGCTAACAAACCGCCAAAGACTTATGTCTCCTTATTCCCTGATAGTTTGATAACCCAGCAGCAAAGCAGTTTAAGATTAAACTGGTGGAGTGATGATCCCGATGGTTTGGTTATTGGATATTTAATTTCCTTTGAGGAAGGCCAGTGGACGTTTACAACCAGTAACGATTCCTTAATTTCGTTTCCAATAAGCGGAACGGATACTACTTACATATTCAGAGTTGCCGCTGTTGATAACGCAAGTAATGGTATTTATGATAATCAACTGATTGTTAACGATATAAATTTTGGTCCTGAACCATTTACTGATCTTAATGGTGATGGAATATGGAATCCGGGAGAACCTTTTATTGATTGTGGTGCAATAGATCCGGAACCTGCATCGATTGAACTTCCATTAAAGAATTCTTCGCCAGTTATCAGTTTTCTTGTTAGTCAGAATGGTACAACCATTTTTATACCTGAAACTACCTTTACGGCGGCTTCATTTGGCTGGACTTTAACTGATCTTGATGGTGATGCAACGATTTCCAAAGTTTACATCGCACTTAATGATACATCTCAAAAAATTGAACTGCCCGGAAATACCAGATTCGTCACTATTAAAGCAGAGACACCTTTCGCATCGGACATAGTTGAATGTGATGTTTACATTGGTTCTGCAATAACAACCCCTTATCCTGTAAAACTTCCTAATCTGAAACTTGATGATAATAACATTTTCTATGCTTTTGCAGAGGATATTGCCGGAGGAGTTAGTGATCTGATCGTTATGCCTTCAGGGGCTAGTAATCGCAGCTGGTTCGTTAAAAAACCAAAAGGTGAAATTCTTATAATTGATGATAACGGAAGTATAGATAATTCTGCAGATTTTTACTCGGTAATATTTGATAGTCTCGGATTATCGGACAGATATGATGTATGGGATATTAAGCTAGGAAGAACAACAACTACACCGGGTGTTTTATTACCGGGTTTTATTTCGCCACAATTTACAGAAACACTTAAGCTCTTCAAATATGTTTTCTGGTACACAGATAACGATCCGAGTATCAGTCCTGCTCAGGTTGCAATAAACAATTATTTGAATTTCGGCGGCAGAGTTTTATTCTCTATGATTTTCCCGCAGATATTTGATCCCAGGGGTCTTGGTGATTTTCTTCCGCTTGATAGTCTTAGCGCTGCACCTATAAGTGTTCTGCCTTCCAATGTTGGAATAACTCCTACACCTGATGCAAGCTCTCAGGGTTATCCTCAATTACGAAGAGACAACAATCCTAATCCGGTTGCAAGGATCAGAACTTACTATCCAAATCCACTTTCAGCATTAGCCTTATATACTTTAGACTTAAGTGATAATCCGATTATAGGATTTAAATCAACAGATTCACGAGTTATTTTTATGGGTGTCCCACTGCATAGATCAAACGGAGACCCTTTTAAGGTTAAAGATTTCTTTGATAAAGTACTATTTGAAGAATTCGGGGTACCGAGATGATGTATAAAATTATTTATTTCATGTTTTTATGCACCGGTTTTTTGTTTGCACAAAATACCGGTTCCATAGCTGGTAAAATCATTGATGCTAAAAGCAATGAAGAACTTCCCGGTGTTAATATAATTCTTAAAGGCACTTACTACGGAGCTGCAACAGATTTAAGAGGAAGATATACTATTGAATCTATAAATCCCGGTAACTATACTGTTGAGATTTCATATATCGGATTTAAAACAATGCAGTTTACCGGCATTCGTATTGATGCAGGCAAAACTTTTCAGCTTGACGTTAAGCTTGAGGAAAGTGTTCTTACGCTTGATCAGGATGTTGTCGTTGTTGGCGACAAACCATTGCTTGATGTTGAAGAAACGCAAAGTAAAAGAACAATATCACGGGAAGATATAGAAATAGCTATAGTTGAAAATATTACAGATCTTGTTACTCAGCAGGCAGGTGTAATCAAATCAGATAATGCCATCCACATTCGCGGCGGAAGATCTTATGAAAATGCTTTTTTACTTGATGGTGTATCCGTACAGGATCCTCTTGCCGGAACGGGTTTTGGTTTACAACTCAGCGCGGCGGCAATTGAAGAGGTTGATGTTATTACAGGAGGTTTCAATGCTGAATATGGACAGGCTACATCCGGCGTTGTAAACGTACGAACAAGAGAAGGTGGAAGCAGGTATAGCGGCTTCATCTCATACAAACGTGATAATTTCGGTGAAAGAACTTCGCCGCACGTATTTAATATGGATATCTTTGAAACTAATTTTAGCGGTCCGGATCCAATAACTTCCATAATATTACCGGCATTTGGGATAAATTTTCCAGGTGAACTTACCTTTTTTGCTAATTTTTATGGCGGACTTAGTGATGGGATCACACAGGGTTATTATAAACCAACAGCAGAGCAATTATACTCATCAACCTTTCACGGAACAAGGTTTGCTCCGCGTGCTGAAAACAGCTGGTTCTGGTTAGGCAAATTAACTTATAAATATTCACCTACACTTAAATTTAATTATTCATTCAATCAATCTGTAAATATAAATCAGAATTCGCAGTCTCTGCAGTCAAATCTTGAATATGTTGAACCGAGTCCCGGATATCAGTACGAATATCAGAATATTCTTGATAATGCAAATACTTTCACTCACAAAAATAATTATCATTCATTCGGTGTAACGCATACTCTTAATCCTAAAACTTTTTATGAACTAAAAGTAAATCATTATTACACTAATCTTCGGGCAGATGCAAACGGTAAAATGTGGTACGAATATCTTGAACCGAAAGATATAACCAACTTTCCAATCCAGTACTATAATACAGGAAGTGATACAATCGGCGTTATTCCAGGAGATGGTTTCTGGGATGTAGGCAATCCTTCTACGTGGAGGGATCATTTTGTTCAGGAATTCTCGATACGCGGCGACATTACAAGCTTTTTTGATGAGAAGAATAAATTTAAAGCCGGCTTTAATCTGCAATTTCAGGAAATGCAGGTAATCGATATTTTCAGACCATGGATAGGTGAGTTCGGTTTTAATAACGATATGTATAAAGTTCATCCTGCACTGGGATCTTTCTATGCACAGGATAATATTAATTTCAGCGGAATGATTTTAAACTTCGGATTGAGAATGGATTACTGGTTTCCCGGTAAATATGTTGATGATGCGGTGGAAAATCCGGAGGTTATTACAATACCGGATGAAACCCGTGAGAATTATAATAACGATTCATTTTCCTGGTTTGGTAACCGTAGATTCAAAGCAAGGTTAAGTCCAAGACTTGGAATCTCACATCCCGTTTCAGATAATCAAACATTGTTTTTTTCTTATGGTCATTTCAGCAAGTGGCCAAAACCGCATTTTGTTTATGCTAAGTTAAGTCCTGCTAATGCACAATCATCTTTTCAGCGCTTTGGTAATCCTAATCTAGATCCGGAAACAACTGTGGCTTATGAACTGGGACTCCGTACCCAATTTACAAATGATGATGTACTTACAATAACAGCTTATTATAAGGATATATTTGATTATATAAGCACGAGAACGGCAAGAATATCATCAGCAAGATTTGCAACACAGCGTTTTATAACTTATGTAAATACCGACTATGCCAGATCAAGAGGAATTGAAGTTGAATTTAAGAAAAGAATTGACAGATGGTTTAATGGCAGTGCTTCCTTTTCATATGCAATAGTTACTGGTAAAAGTTCATCTGCTGATGAAGGAGTACTTGTTCTTACAGGCGATCTTGATGAAACAATAAAAGAGGAATTTGTTTCATGGGACCGGCCGTTCACTGCAAGTCTTTCAACAAATTTTTATGTTGAAAAAGGGAAACCATTATTTGGTTTTGCCCCGGGTATTCTAGACGATTTAAACTTATACGTAAGGTTTTTCTTCCAGTCGGGTAAGCGTTATACACCAGCTTTGTTTACTGGAAATATTAGTTCGGACGGAAGACCTGATTATGAATTCCTCAGAAGAGAACGAAATTCAAAAGTAGGTGATGACTGGATGTGGATGGATATTAACTTAGAGAAATACTTTGCTGTTGGCGGGTTTAGATTTTCAGTTTTTATGGAAATAAACAATTTGCTTGACTTTAAAAATTCAGCAATCATTAATCCGGTTACAGGCAGAGCTTATGAATTTGGTGATCCGATACCTAATTCCTGGAATGATCCGAATTACCCGGATCTTCAGGCTCCTATTTCACCTTATCCGGAAAACCCGGCAAGGTATCTAACAAGAAGAAATGTAAAGTTTGGAGTTAGTATAAGATTCTAAACATTGAAATTTAGTTTGATTTTTGACTTTTTAATTTTGACTTAATACATAGAATGAAAAAAATATTTTTTATTATAATATTAGCATTATCTTCGAGCAATTTGACTGCACAACTGTTTCCTGTATTAGGTGGACAGCGTGCGGGTATTTCAACAGCACAATTTCTTAAAATAGGTGTTGGTGGAAGAGCTTCGGCTATGGGCGATGCTTTTGTTGCTGTTGCCAATGATGCATCTGCATTGTACTGGAATCCTGCAGGATTAACCCAGTTCAGCGAACACCAGATTTTATTCTCCCATAACAGGTGGGTTGTTGATATTAACCACGATTTTCTTGGTGGAGTTTATCATCTTGATGAATCAAACTCTTTTGGTATCGGACTTACTGCTTTAACTATGCAGAAGATGCCTGTAACAACAGAGTTTGCACCTTTTGGCACAGGTGAATACTTCGGTTTTAGCGACATTGCAATTGCCGTTTCTTATTCCCGTAAAATGACTGATCAATTTAGTTTCGGAGGTACTGTAAGATATATTGAAGAGACTTTAGATAAATTGAAGATGCGCGGATTTATGATTGATCTTGGAACATTTTACTGGACCGGATTGGGCTCTACTCGTTTTGCAGTGGCTGTTTCAAATTTTGGAAATAATCTTGCCCCTGATGGTGAAGTAGTGCTTGTAGGCAAACGAAGTGTTTCTGAGTGGCAGGAATTTGCACCTCCTACAGTATTTCGTATTGGTTTTGCATTTGAACCTTATGATGATACAGAACATAAAATTACTACATCCATCCAGTTAAATCATCCGAATGATAACAGTGAGAATGTTTCAACAGGATTTGAATATAGCTGGAACAGAACATTATACCTCCGCGGTGGTTATAAAATAAATGTTGAAGAGCAGAATTTTACTTTTGGCGCCGGAATAAATGTACCGATAAGTATAGCTCAGTTTGGACTGGATTATGCATACTCAAATTTTTCAAGATTAGGTTCAGCTCACAGATTTTCTATATTGTTAGGTTTATGATGAATATAAAAAATTATTTATTCTATAAAAGTGAATTGAAAAATAAAAGTGATGAAATATATTTTCATTCAATTAATCATTCATTCATATATTCATTAACAGAAAAATCAGCAAAGCCTTTTGTTTTAGGAGTTTTATTTTTATTAACTATTTTAGTTAATACTGGCTGCGTTGATAAATTTGATATTCCTGTAACAGCCGGAGAAGGGAATATAGCAGGTGATACTGTTTATGTACAGTTGAACCCGCCCTGGGAGGGCTTCAACAATCCTAATGCAATTTTTATAGGGAATGAGCCATTTATTTATGTCGCTGATACCAATAATGACCGTATTGTAATGATGAATCTTGCGGGAGCTATTCTCGGAACACGTGAAATTAAAAGACCGGTAGCAATTTCACAGGATTATCAGCTTAATCTTATTGTCTGCTCTGAGTTTGATACTTTAGGCGTTACTTATGGTGCAGTATTTAAATTTGATTTATTTGCAGCCGGGCACGATTTAGCTAATGCCCCTTTATCCAGAGTATTACCACGTCCGGGTGTATCAGCAGATTTGAAACCGAATGTCAGATTTACCGGGGTCTGTACTTTTTATGATAACTCATTTTATGTTGCGCGTTCCGGTCCAAGTAATTCAAGTATTTTCGATCCTGATAATTCTATACTGATTTTTGAAAAGAAAACTTTATCCGATGGAACTAAAGTAGATACACTTTTAGGCCGCTTGCCATCATTAGCACCTCTTGGAACAGGAACAATGACTACAAATGGCATAAGTTCATTAACATCTTTTAAAAGATTGAATAATGATTTTATAATAACATTGACTGGTAATACCAGCTTTAAAAGTCAGTGGCTGTTTTACAACTTTTCATCCGAAACTCCAGGATACGAAAACAGGTTAAGGCCGGGCACAAGTACTTTGATGCTGCCCAATAAATTTGTTAATCCGGAGGGTGCAGCAATTGATAATTCCGGCAACATATATATAGCTGATTCAGGTGTTGATAGTGTATATAAGTTTAATTCATTTGGTGATGAACTTCAATCATTTGGCGGCGCTTCACAATTTAATCAGCCTGCAGATGTAGCATTTTTTGACAGAACACTTTACGTAATCGATAGGGGAAATAACAGAATATTACGATTCATTTTATCAACGGATTTATAATGAAAATATTAAAAGTTTTTTCTTTTTTTCTTGCCTTTTCTATTTCAATAATTTCACAACCTGTTATAATTAATGAAATTTATAATTCCAGCGGAAACGATGAATGGATTGAGTTACTTGTTGTTCAGGATAGTCTTGATCTTCGAAACTGGGATATAAGAGATTTTACATCAAGCGGAAATGCACAACAGCCATTAGTATTTTCCAATCATTCATTATGGAGTAACCTAAGAAAAGGAACTTTGATTATAGTGGCCAGACCTGAGAATACTTTTTCAGAAAATCTGGACCCCAGCGATTATCTATTAATAGTTAAATCAAATAATGCTCTTTATTTTTCTGGAACCGTCTTCCTGATTGCGGGCGGTTCTGAAGCAATTCAAATTAGAAATAATTCTCAATCTCATATTTTTGGAGTTTCCTGGGGTTCGGCGAATACCAATAGTATTCCAAGTCCTAAAGTACATTTTACAGGAAGTTCATCTAGTAATACTTCTGTTTTCTATAATGGCAATAGTATTGCAGATTTATTAAATGTTGGAAACTGGACGATGAACGGCACTTCATCAATGGGAGTTGGCAACACAACTACAAACATTAATTGGATACTTTCAATGAGACAAAGACCGGAGGGTTCTGGCATTATTAGTATGTCTCCTCAAACAGTCTCTGGTGATTCAATTATAAATTTAACGTTTAATTACAAACGAGAACCTCAATACAATATTAATACACTGAAAATAATATTTCCTGAAGGTGTTAGCTGGTCACAAAATGCAGCACAGGTTTCCATAACCAATTTTTCTGCTACAACACAAGTCTCTGCAGATACAATATTATTTACAAATGTAAATTTTTCAAATGATTCTGTATTAGTCGAAATCTCAGATGTTCTCACTCCTTTCTTTACAGGAAGATATAGATTCAGATTTCAGTCGGGTGTTGACTTGCTGGTTGATGATGTCAGTCCGCCTCCCGTTTTAACAGTGTATGGAGCGCCCATTCCTATTGCTGAAGCAAAAGCAAATGATGCAAATGGCATAGCATTGCTATCCGGTGAATTAGTTAGTATTCGAGGAATTGTAACTGTGGATAATCAATTCGGCAGTCCTAGTTATGTACAGGATAATAGCGGGGGAATTTCAATATTCAACCCGTCTTTTTCAACTTCAGTCCAGATTGGAGATGAATTATTAGTATCAGGTACAGTAACTCAGTTTAACGGATTGAATCAGTTGGAATCTCCAATTCTTCATTCTATAATAAGTACAGGCAATACTGTTGAACCATTAATTGTTACTCCGTTTCAACTCAACAATGACGGAGCCGGTGGAGTTGAAAATTATGAGGGTAGGTTAGTTCGTGTGAATGCAGTTTTAGTAACTGAATTGAATGGCACTGCAGTAACAAATTGGGCTTACAAAAATTATTTACTTACTGGTTCTAATCCATCGGATACTGTCCAGATAAGAATTGATAACGACACTGATATAATCAATGCTGTTGCACCTGCCGGTCGATTTGATGTTGTTGGAGTGCTCAGTCAATTCAAGCCCGCTTTACCTTTTATAGGTGGCTACCAGGTTATGCCAAGAATGCTTACAGATGTTATTTCAACAGGACCAATAATAGAAAAATTTCCCGAAGAAGTTGAACTTACTGCCGATGCAATCACTCTGGAATGGCATACGATCAGTCCGGGAACATCAAGAATAAGATATGGAACGACAACAAATTACGAGCTCGGAGTTATTGAACCCGATAGTGAGTTAAGAAATATCCATAATGTAACTGTCAGCGGATTGAATACAGCAACTATTTACAACTTACAAGCTTTCTCAGTTGCCGGTTCTGATACAAGTTTTTCAGGTAATATAATTTCAAGTACTACATCAGCATTCCCAACAACTGGTGAAATAAGAGTGCATTTCAGTAAAACAGTAAATACAAGTGTTTCATCTGGTGTAACTGCTAACAGCAATGTAAACTTTATGAATGTTATTATTCAAAGAATTAATAACGCTAATCATTCCATAGATGCGGCTCTTTACAGCTTAAGCGGAACAGTTGGAGCAAATATTGCATCTGCATTGGTAAATGCTAAAAACCGTGGTGTTAAAGTTCGGGTAATAGGTGAATATGATACAAGAACTACTGCACCCTGGTCAACCTTAATTAATAACAGTATACCTTACATAAATGATGCTTTTGGGAACAATGATGGCAGCGGTTTACATCATAATAAATTTTTCATCTTTGATAATAGAGGAGGAGCTCCTGATAGTATATGGTTAGTTACAGGTTCCTGGAATCCAACTGATCCGGGAACAAATGATGACAGGCAGAACATAATTGAAATTCAGGATGTTGCTTTGGCCGGTGCTTATACGGCAGAGTTTCAGGAAATGTGGGGAAGTGACACTGAGATTCCAAATGCACAGAATTCACGTTTCGGATCTAGAAAACAAAACAATACTCCACATAATTTTGTAGTTGGAGGTAATAAAATTCAATCTTATTTCAGCCCCAGTGATCAGACAACTTTGCAGATCGGTAAAACTTTGAGTAAGGCAGAAAAATCTATCAACGGTTCAATAATGACTTTTACAAGAAGAGATTTGGCTGACACAGTAATAGCGGTAAAAAACAGAGGAAGAAAAGCACGCCTGGTTCTCAGCAATAATACTGATACCGGCACACAATATTTTTATCTCGAATCTAATGGAGTTGATATTCGCCTAAAGAATTTTTCTCCCGGATTATTGCATCATAAGTATGCAATAGTTGATGCGGAACCACTTGGTTTTACACCTTATGTAATTACTGGTTCTCATAACTGGTCTTCAGCAGCAGAGAATAGTAACGATGAAAATACCCTTATTATTCAGGATGATCAGGTAGCAAATTTCTTTTTGCAGGAATTCGCAGCCAGGTATTATGAGGCAGGCGGATCAGATTCAATCAGTATAATTACAAGTGTTTATGATGAATTTGAAGTTCCGACAAATTTTTCATTATTACAGAATTATCCAAATCCATTTAATCCTGTTACATCTATACGTTTTCAGGTTCCATATTCCCAAAAAGCAGAACTCAAAGTATATGATGTGCTGGGAAGGGAAGTAAAAGAACTTTTCAATGATATTGCCCCTGCGGGTATAATCACTATAGAGTTTAATGCAAGTGATCTTGCAAGCGGAATTTATATATATCGCTTGAAAACAGAGAATTTTGTTGATTCTAAAAAACTTATTCTTTTAAAGTAAGATGGAAGTATGTTTAGCTAAATATTTGTATAAAAAGGCTTTATCACTTAATTTTGTGCTTCTCTTTTCAAATTATTAGGAAATAAAATGAGCGAAAAAAAAGGAAAAATATTACAGATTATCGGTCCTGTTGTTGATATAGAATTTGATGAAGGTCAATTGCCGGAAATTTATAACGCATTACGAATACCAAGAACCTCGGTTGAAGGCGTTAAAGAAGATCTTACTTGCGAGGTCCAGCAGCATTTGGGTGAAGACCAGGTTCGGGCTATCGCTATGGATTCAACTGATGGGTTGGTTCGCGGAATGGATGTGTTTGACACTGGCAAACCAATTTCTATTCCAGTTGGTCCTTCTACTCTTGGAAGATTAATAGATGTTGTTGGAAACGGTATTGATGGCTTAGGTGAAATAAAAGCTGAAAAGAGATATCCAATACACAGACCTGCACCTTTATTTAAAAACCTCTCCACCCAGCAGGAAATGTTTGAAACGGGTATCAAAGTAATTGATTTGATGGAACCCTACAGCAGGGGTGGTAAAACAGGTTTATTCGGCGGTGCAGGAGTTGGTAAAACAGTTATTATACAGGAATTAATCAACAACATTGCAAAGCAGCACGGAGGCTACTCTGTATTTGCAGGCGTTGGCGAAAGAACACGTGAAGGAAACGATCTCTGGCTTGAAATGAAAGAATCCGGAGTAATTGATAAAACCGCACTCGTATTCGGACAGATGAATGAACCGCCGGGAGCACGTTTAAGAGTTGCTCTTACAGGTTTGACCATTGCAGAATATTTCCGTGATGAAGAGGGGAGAGACGTACTTTTATTTATTGATAATATATTCCGTTTTACTCAGGCAGGTTCAGAAGTTTCAGCACTACTTGGTAGAATGCCTTCTGCGGTTGGTTATCAGCCGAACCTTGCTACTGAAATGGGTGCATTGCAGGAAAGGATCACTTCAACGGATAAAGGTTCAATCACTTCTGTTCAGGCGATATATGTTCCTGCAGATGACTTAACAGATCCCGCTCCTGCAGCAGCTTTCGCTCACCTTGATGCTACTACAGTGTTAAGCAGACAAATTTCTGAGCTTGGTATCTATCCCGCTGTTGATCCGCTTGATTCAACTTCAAGAATTATGGAACCGGGAATACTTGGTCAGGAGCATTACGATGTTGCAAAAAATTGTAAAGAAATTCTTCAGCATTATAAAGATCTTCAGGATATTATTAACATCCTTGGAATGGATGAACTATCGGACGAGGATAAAGTGGTGGTAAGAAGAGCTAGAAGAATGCAGCGATTCTTCAGTCAGCCTTTCCACGTTGCTGAACAGTTTACAGGTTATCCCGGTAAATATGTTAAACTGGAAGATACCATAAGAAGCTTTAAAGGAATTATTGACGGTAAGTATGATGATCTTCCTGAAGCTGCATTTATGTACTGCGGATCAATTGAAGACGTAGTTGAAAAAGCAAAAGGTATGGAATAATGTCCGCACTTTTTCTTGAAATTGTTACTCCAGCTAAATCTGCTTTTAAAGGAGAAATAAACTCAATTACAGTTCCCGGAACTAAAGGTAGTTTTCAGATATTATTAAACCACGCACCTATTGTAAGCTCACTTGAAGTAGGACATATAAAAGTTGAACTTGCTGATAACTCTGTACACCATTACGCTACCGGCGGCGGTACAATAGAAGTAAATAATAACAAAATTTTATTATTGGCTGATTCTATTGAACTTGTAAAAGATATAGATGTCGAGAGAGCACTTAGCTCTAAAGAACGGGCAGAAGAAAGACTTGCAAGACGCAATTCCGACAAAGATATTGATGTGCAGAGAGCAGAACTTGCCTTAGCCCGTGCTATGAACAGATTAAAACTTAAAGAAAAAATAAACAAATAGAATAGTTTAAATTCATTTATAGAAGGATAGTTGAAAAAATCGGCTATCCTTTTTTTATTTATAACCTTGCAAGGTGTACACCATTTCAGTTTGTTTAATAAAAGAACCAATAACTGAATTGTTGTTTTTATTTCCTCACTCACAGGAATTATTATTTATTAGAATATTCATCCTAAAAATATTTCTCCCTTGCTGAGCCTGCAAAATATTTTTAATAAAATTCTGATTGTGATTTCCGGGAATTAATAATTTTTATATATAATAGAAGTATACAATCGAATTAAGAAGTTGATTAGCTTCTGGGGGAGCTAATTTATTTCTTATTATTTAGTAGAAGCTTACATATATCACAATACTGTTATTCACTAAAAATTTCGACTAAAAACCCATTTATTTCAGCACCCGTATTATATGACTAATTCAAATATTCAATACTTTCTTCTAATATTTTTAAGTATTCCTCTGTATTAGTAAGTGGAGGATTAAGAATACCCTGCATAACCAGTGAATCTCTCAAATGCTGAGCATTATCAGCACAATCAACCCAAAGAAAATTTAAATCCGTATTAAAACCATAAAAAAATAATATCGGTTTGTCTATACCCTCCTGTGTTTGGGCTACGATTTCCTTTGAGTTAGAAGCGTAATAAAGCCCGTTAAAGGGAACTATATTAGAACGGTGAAAAAGTTTACCATAATCACTAATAGGTAATACTATGTATCCGTTTAATTCTGCTTTTGGTATATTATTAAATATATAACGTTCAGGCGCTGGTGTTTGTCCAAATATTTTATCTAAATCAACTGAAAATAAAACCGCTCTTTCAAAACCATTGTTTAAGCCTGCAACTATCATTTCTTTATTATCATCTTCATTAAAGTCACCTATCATTGCATTGGTTATTCCACCGGCATTCCACAGCGTTGCTGAACTGTCATAACGTTTGCCCGATACTAATTCGACCTTAAAAATGGCATTGGCAAAATTCGGGATATTCCGGGCTATCAGAAATAGTACTTTTGTATCGTTTAAAGTCACAGTGTCAATAATTGAAATTTGATAGTTATTTGTCCACCTTCTGAAGGTTGAAACTGTATCGCGAAAATAATATTCCCAGATAAGATTTTTATCCTTGTCAAAACAAACGACTCTGCCGGCATCATAACTTTTAATGTCCAGTTCTTCCTCTCCAAGAATAACTTCGTTAATGCCATCTCCATTAATATCTAAAATTATTCTACTGTATCTGCTTCTATCATCAGTTCCGCTTTTAGGATCGAAGTTTAAACTGGTGCTCCAAAGTACCCTTCCATTCTTATTTTGAATATTTAACAGTTTACCGTCTTGTTCAAACATCATTGGGTTATCATCGAAATCTGTTGCGAATAGAAAAAGGAGAATAATTGAAAATATTGATGCAATCAGAATACTCTGCCATTTATTTAAAATATATTTGATCGTCCGCTCAAACAAATTATATTTTTTTATTTCGACGATGTTTCTTCGGCTTAAAAGGTCCTCAAGATCTTTAATACCAATAATCTTTAAATTTCTTTTAGGATATTTTATACTTAATGAATTTAACTTTTCTTCAGCAAATACTTCGTCGACCTTTGGAATACAAAATAATTTAGCATCTGAATAAAAAACTGTTTCAACTTTTTTCCCAATAAACTCATAACCAATAGAAATGATATTATTATTCCTATCTATACCACCGCTTAGTGCAACAATGCCATTGGTCTTAATTAAAACAGGAGCATTATAGTGTTTCAATATCTCTTCTATAAAAGCAAATGTTAGTGCAGAACCAAGTGAACTTCCTTTATAAATACCAAGACGATTTTCAAATATTAATCTTACCGTGTGTGATGGCTTGATTTTGCTTATATATTTCCTACAGTAACTTATTGCAATATCCCAGCAAAAATGTATTTGCTCCTGAATATTATAATCAATATCGGATGAATATGGTTCAACGATAAATTGATTCTCACCATTACTAATTTGAATTTTTATTATCTCAAGAAAGCCCGTTACACTTTCTTCTGAAATCTTTTCAATTACCGGAAAGTATATAATTTCATCTTGAAATTCCTGAGCAGGATTATTCAACCAGGATATTAATTGTTCATATTTCTTTTTTAGATATATGAAGGATTCATCAAGCTGCGTATGATATTGGCTTGTGAATTTTAAGCATCTGATTTTATGCACCTGATCTAATAAAGAAGATAAAACAGATGGATCCAGACCTCTGATTTTAACGGATTTAATCAGATAGATATATTCAGGAAGTAATTCAATGAGGTATGCTTCTAATAAATTAGGATTGGATAATGAAAAAAACGAATCTATATATTCAATTATCTTGAGTTGTTTTATTCGGTTTGACGAAGGTTCACTGAGTGATTCCAGCAGACTGGAATATTTTTTTTCTAAAACAGTAAAATCCATAAAACCCAAAAATGACTACACAATAGTAATAATTATGTCTTTCATTTGCTAAGGGTTTTTAAGGAATGTTAGCAGTTATACTACTTCTTTACGATTGAAGGAGCAAATTAGTCCTTCTCTGTTTTCCCGGGAAAAAATGTTTACGTGGATGTAAACAGAGGTAAGCAAAAGTAAGCATTTTTTTAAGTGAAGAATACTATTTGATAGAGCGATATTTATAAGATAATATGTTTAATGATATTAACTATTTAATTGCTTTCAATTGTGAGGGCTCCTCATATTGAAACCGTGCATATTTGCTTAGTCCTTGAATGTCTTGCTCACTAAATATCTCAATTAAGTTATCTGGATTGGATGTTGCTATACCTGCTGTTGCACCGAGAGTGATACAGCCAACTGTTGAAAGAATAGTTGGTACTATTGCATCACGACCCCAGCAAATATTACCATCATTGTATGAGTCAAAAACGATACCTCCAACAACTACCCCTGTTAATATTCCTAAAATTATTCCCAGTCCAAAATTTGAATTTCCTTTAATGATTACTCTCTTTAATTCTGATTGATTTTCTTTCCAGACACAATCCGGCATAAATAGATTATTATAGCATTCAGATTTGTACAAAAGTAAAGAGTTTTTACGAACAAAAAGTAATTCACCATATGTTTCCTCACCATTGTTTCTGATAACCTTTATGATCTCACCTTTAGCAGAGTTATATTCTTTAGCTTTATTCTCCGAAAGACTTGAAACAGTGATTCCTTGGTCTAGTGCATTTTTAGCTCGAATATGATAATCAAGTGATTTTAACTTTTTGTAGTTTTCAATTAAGGTATCTCTGTCCGCACCGCCTCTATGATAATTTACCTTTGCATCCAACACACTGTCTTGCTTCAGATAAAATACAGCCCAATTGAATCCATCTATTTCCTGGAAAAGCAGATAATTATCTCTTTCAGACTTAGTTAAAGTATCACCAATAATTGAATTAACAATATACGGTTGACTATAATCTTGTGATAATGTGACTGTACAAGGATAAAATAATAGCAGTAAAACAATATTTAAGCATTTATTTGTTTTCATTTCACATAACCTTTTTTAGCTATTTAGATTTACTAAAAGGAGCATTACTGGAAATAATAAAAGCAGTAAGACCTACTATGATACCGCCGAGCAGCAATGTACTGCCAATATCGAATTGTTCAATTGATGAGCGTTTGATAATAGAAACAAGAATACTGCCATTAAACGGTTTTGACTCATTATCTTGCTTATTACCGAGTTCAATACCTTCGCCTTGCAGTGTATCAGAGATTATAATGTATTGATTCTCTTGAAATTCAATCTGCCTGCCATCAGTAGTTAAAACCAGAAGCCGCGGATATGAGTTTTTATAGGGGAGTGATTCTCCTGAGATTGATTGCATTGAATAACAGCCGAACAGTTGCAACGGTAAGCAAGGTACAAGAAGAGCTGATGTATACTTTTTCATTATAATCCTCTCTTAAATATGCTGATTAAATGTAAGAAATAAATAGATACGAATTGTCACAAAAATGTAAAAGTATCAGTAAGTTTTTTTCTACTTACTGAGTGAATGTAGAGAAGAAAGGAACTTAATGGAGGAACAATGAAGCCTGCTTTTGCCGGATAGCAGACAAATTACCACACTGTTTGTGATTACTCCTACACATTTCTCAATACTTGACGAATACGTAACAAAGTTGACTTTGTTAAAAATTAATACTTTGTTTGTATTGGTAGTTGTATACATCATCGAGAGAGCAAGAGTTTCAGAGTTAGGTTGCTGAATGAAATTGCAGAGATAACACACCGGATTACTCTCCCGAAGCTGAATTATTAATAACAATTTTCCCTCTTATGGAGGCACATTATGGTTATTCTTAAACACACCTTGATTTTATTTTTTATCATTTCACAATTTTGTTTTGCACAGTGGTTCCAGCAGAATCCTTTACCTTTACTCAGGAGCGTATCCTTTGTTAATGTGAACATAGGAGCTGCGGTAGGAGATAACGGAATAATTGTCCGCACTACGGACGGTGGGTTAAGCTGGACAAGACAAACAAGCGGAACAACAATAAAACTTAATGGTGTATTCCAAATTAATGCGAACACCGCTGTTGCAGTAGGAGACTTAGGTACAATTCTTCGAACAACTGACGGAGGCGAAAGCTGGATTGAACAGACAAGCGGAACTACCAGTGAACTCTTTGCAATAACTTTCACCGATGCAAATTTCGGGACAGCAGTAGGTGGAAGTGGAACAATTCTGTGTACAACTGATGGAGGAACAAGTTGGACTGCACAGAACAGCGGAACGTGGAACTGGCTGCTTGACGTCTGTTTCATTGATGCAAACAACGGTATTACGGTGGGAATATCCGGAATGATTCGACGTACTACTGATGGCGGAGCGACCTGGTGGCAATGGAATAATCCTTGGAATAACCATCTCTATGGTGTAAGCTTCACTGATGAAAACAAAGCAATTGCAGTTGGGGAAGATGGTATAATGCTATATACAACAGATGGAGGGGCAAATTGGAATTATCAGACAAGCGGAACAACAAATACGCTCTATGGAATATGCTTTATAGATGCGAACATAGGAATTGCGGTAGGAACCGGAGGAACAATTTTCCGAACTACTAATGGCGGAACAAGTTGGGCTGCCCAAACAAGCGGAACAGCGAATGATTTACTGCAGGTAATTTTTATTGATGTGAACAAGGGGATTGCAGTAGGTGGAGGAGACGGAACAATTCTTCGAACAACAAACGGAGGAGCGAGCTGGATTGACCGGACAACAACGAATCAGCTTAGAGACGTATGCTTCATTGATGCGCACACTGGTACAGCGGTGGGTTTGAATGGAACAATTCTTCGTACGACTAATGGAGGGCTTAGCTGGGTTAAACAGACAAGCGGAACTGAATTCAATCTCTATGGCGTAAGCTTCACTGATACGAATATAGGAACTGCAGTAGGAAGTTTTGGAATATATCGCACAACTAATGGAGGGGTAGACTGGATTGAACAGGCCACCGGGTTTGAATACCGGTTGTATGATGTATATTTTACTGATGCGAACACGGGAGTATCAGTAGGAGAGACTGGCAAAATTTATCGTACTACGAACGGAGGGACAAGCTGGATTGCCCAGTTAAGCGGAACAACGAACCCTCTTTATGGAGTATACTTCACCGATACGAACAATGGAACAGCAGTAGGATGGGATGGAACAATTCTTCGAACAACTAATGGAGGGATAAACTGGGTTGCACAAACAAGCGGCACAACCCCTCTCTATGGAGTATGCTTTACTGATGTCAACATTGGTACAGCTGTGGGTCGTGATGGAACAATTATTCGCACTACTGATGGAGGTGCAAGCTGGATTACACAGACAAGCGGAACATTTGAGCCCCTTTGGGGGGTTTGCTTTAGTGATATGAACACAGGTACAATAGTAGGTGGTGAAACGGCATTAGGGACTTCAATAATTCTTCGTACAACTAATGGCGGAGAAAACTGGATTTCGCAGTCAAGTGGAACAAATAAAGGACTCAATGGCGTGTCCTTTACCGATGCTATTAACGGTACTGCTGTAGGAGCCGAAGGAATAATTCTTCGCACTACAAACGGCGGGGTAACTTTTATAGAAGAAAATCATCTTGATGAAATGCCAACAGACTTTTTTCTTACACAAAACTTCCCAAACCCCTTCAACCCAAACACAAAAATCAGTTGGCAGTCGCCAGTCGGCAGTCAGCAAACCTTGAAAGTCTTTGATGTATTGGGAAATGAGATTGCAACACTTGTTGATGAATACAAACCAGCGGGGAAGTATGAGGTTGAATTTGATGCAAGCAGGTTGGCAAGCGGAATATATTTCTATCAATTGAGAGCTGGTGACTATACGGCAGTGAAGAAAATGATATTGATCAAGTAAAAATTCAAGAGTGTCCCCGATGTGAAATCATCGGGGTTTCTTATTATCACTTCACATTTCTCAACACTTGCCGAATAGGTAACAAAGTTGACTTTATGAATAATTATTCATTTGTTTATTCGGGAAGTTTTTTACTACTTCGTGAGGACTAGATCAGGTGTTGAATGAATATAGTTGATTGATGATGCATTGAGTATGATTCATTCAGTCAAAGAAATTCTGATTATTAAAATATAAACGCCTTAAAAAGTTATGAATATTCTCTCATTTCTTCAAAGAGTAATTTGTTTAGTTATTTATAATCTGCTGCCTATCTTTTTATTATTTTCTAGTATCACTTTTTCTCAGGTAAGTGACATACCTTTTGATCATAAATTTTTCGAGCAGGGATTATCTCAAAGCATAGTTAAATGTATCTTACAGGATAGGATCGGATTTATGTACTTTGGAACCGAGGATGGTCTGAATATCTATGATGGCTATTCATTCAAAGTACTCCGCAAGCAATCGGATGATCAAAACAGTTTAAGCTATAATGATATTACCACAATGTGCGAAGATAATTCAGGCGGAATATGGATTGGAACATTTAATTCGGGTGTTAATCTCTTGAATTCTGAAACAAAAAAAATTATAAGATTTAATTCTGATCATCAAAATCAAAACAGTATTAGCAACGATAATATTAATGCTGTTATTGAGGACAAAGAAGGAAACATATGGATTGGTACTGATAATGGTTTAAATGAAATAAAAAGATTAAAAGCGGATAAACCGGATTTTATTATAAACAGAGGTATTCAGGAATCAGAACTCAAGACTATCCTGAACACTGGCAGAATACTGTCACTTTTATGTGATAAAAATGGAAATCTATGGGTCGGTACTCAAAACGGTCTCTATAAATTTTCAAAATACAACAACAAATATTTTTTATCTTACAAATTCTCAGGAGATCCTCAAAATGTAAATGATCTTAGTAATAATGCGGTAAAATGTTTATTCGAAGACTCAAATGGCGATATCTGGATAGGAACAGAGAACGGGTTGAACAAATTATCATTCGAAAGAGGTTCTACAGTTACGATAACTAAATATTTGTATTCACCCACACCAATTAATTCAATATCTCAAAACGATATCACTGCAATTTGCGAAGATGCTTCCGGTTTAATCTGGATAGGTACGAATGGAGGCGGCATTAATATTTTTGATAAGAAAAGAAATAAATTTTATTCCTATCAACACGATCCATTAGACAACAGATCAATCAGCGCAAATGAAATAAGATCATTGTTCTTAGATCACTCCGGCATCATATGGATTGGGACATATGGCGGCGGATTAAATAAAGTATCCAGGGGTACGGGACAATTTTATCATTATAAATATCGTGCAAATGATCCCAATTCTTTAAGTCATTCAATTATATGGTCCTTCTATCAGGATAAAGACAGCACTCTCTGGATTGGTACCCACAATGGATTAGATAGACTGAGCAGAAAAACAAATACATACCAGCATTTTCTACATTCAACAAATCAAAACAGTTTAAGCAATAATGTCATTCGAGTGATAACACCGATAGGGAATAATAAATTGATGATTGGAACAAATGGCGGAGGCGTTGATGAGTTCGATATTAAATCAGGGAAATTCAAGAATTGGTCACATAAGCCTGATAATGAAAACAGTTTGATTCTTAACGAGATTAGAGCAATCTATAAAGATAAAGATGGAATAATCTGGATTGGGACTTATGGAAAGGGAATAGATAGATTTGATCCTGTTACTAATTCATTTAAACATTATTACAATATTCCAGGTGATACTAATAGTTTGAGTCAGGATTATGTGAGGGTAATTGTCGAAGATAATAATGGCTATTTATGGGTTGGAACGGAGGGCGGCGGATTAAACAGATTTGATAAAGAGAAAGAGCAATTTGTCAGATACAGACAGCAATCCGGAAATCTAAAATCTATTTCAAGCGATTATATTTTTTCAATACTGATAGATTCGAAAGGGTATATATGGCTTGGAACCTATGGCGGAGGTTTAGATAAATTTAATCCACTGAAAGGTGAATGCAAAAATTATACAGTCAATGATGGTTTGCCGAGTAATTCAATCTATGGAATTCTTGAAGATAAGAACGGTAATTACTGGATGAGCACAAATAATGGTTTATCCCGATTTAATCCTGTTACTGAGAAGTTCAAGAATTATAATGCTAAAGAAGGATTGCAGAATAATGAATTTAATGGTGGATCTTATTACAAAACTGACAGCGGCGAATTATTGTTCGGAGGCATAAACGGATTTAATGCTTTTTATCCGGAAAACATAAAAGATAATTCCTTCATACCTCCAGTTGTAATAACCTCATTTAAAAAGTTCAATGAAGAAGTCGATTTTGAAGAACCGCTTACGTCAATTAAGGAAATTGAATTACACTATACAGAGAATGTTTTTTCCTTTGAGTTTGCGGCACTTGATTTTTCATCACCAGAAAAAAATAAATATGCATACAAACTGGAAGGTGTTGATAAGGACTGGGTATATGTTGATGCAGATAAACGCTATGCAGCCTACACAACATTATCGCCGGGTGAATATAGTTTTCTTGTCAAGGGATCCAACAGCGATGGACTCTGGAATCCGCAGGCAACTCAAATAATTATAAAAATCATTCCTCCATTCTGGCAGAGATCCTGGTTTATTATTCTTATTCTGCTGATAATAGCCGGTATTGCTTATTTATTATACCTGAGGCGTCTGAGAATAATCGGGATGAAGATAGAACTACAAACAGCTCACGATGCTCAATTATCAATTATGCCTAAGAGTGATCCTGTAAACGAAAATCTGGAAGTATCAGGAATTTGTATCCCTGCCAATGAAGTTGGCGGTGATTTCTTTGATTATTTCTGGTTAGATGATGACCATAAAAAGTTTGGAATTATGATAGGGGATGTTTCCGGTAAAGGAATGAAAGCTGCAGTCTCAGCTATTTTAACAAGCGGAATGATTATATCTGAAATCAGATCCAATAAAACAATAAGCAATATTCTTGAAAACGTAAACACATCGCTGATCAATAAAATTGAAAAAAATATGTTCGTATCATTATGTCTGTGTGTAATCGATACAGAGAATAAATTGTTTTATTTCTCAAATGCGGGATTAAACAGACCAATAATTAAATCAAATGGTAAGATTGAGTTTCTGCAGTCAGAAGGACCGAGATTGCCACTAGGCGTTCAAAATAATCTGAGTTATAAACAAACTAATGTTAAAATTAAATCCGGTGATATACTCATTCTGACTACTGATGGAGTAAATGAGGCTCAAAACAACAGCAGAGATCTTTTCGGGGATGAAAGATTGGTAAATACTCTGCTTACGCTGAATACTGAAAAGCTAACTGCACTGGAAATTAAAAATTCAATTATTTCAGAAGTCTGTGGTTTTACGAAAAGCAACAAACTAATAGATGATATGACTGTTCTGATAATCAAAATAAAGTGATTATTTAAAAAAGTTGATTGATTTATAAATGATATCTAAAACATTGTCATAAATATTATTTTCAAATTAGATTAACAAAAATGTCTCTGTCGGATTTATGAAAGTGTAAGTATTTTAAAGTTTGATTTGACAGAATAAGGCACCGAAAACCTATTGCTGATATGATATAATTAAAACCTGGTGTTTATAAATAGGGGTTTTTAATTTATCCAAAATTATTACTGTACATTTAGTAATTTTGATTGAAAAAAATTCTCTAAGGGCTATCCTCTTTAATAGATTTTCTCATCATTTCAATTTCCGATCTTAAGTTTCTAATCTCACTAACTATAAGAGATCTTTCGTCATGTGCTTCTCTATTCATTCCTTCCATTTCTGCTTTTCGTTCTGCGTCGTGCTGTGATTGTGTTGCGCTTACTAGAATAGCAATGAAAAGATTTAATACGGTGAAACTTGTAATTATTATAAATGGTATGAAAAATAACCAGGCTAACGGAAATTTTTGTAAAACGGGGCGGACAATACCCATTGACCAGCTTTCAAGAGTCATAATTTGAAATAACGAATACATAGATTTTCCAATTGAGCCAAACCAATCCGGGAAATAAGCACCAAAAAGTTTTGTTGATAGTACCGAAGCAATATAAAATACAAGTAAAAGAACGCCGATGATTGAAAACATACCAGGTATGGCATCAAGCAGGGCATTAATAACCGAGCGAAGTTTTGGTACAATTGAAAAAAGTCGAAAAACTCTGAGTATACGAAGTGCCCGCAGAACTGATAATGTACCAGAACTCGGAAACAGGGCGATGCCGACGATCAGAAAATCAAATATGTTCCAACCCTGCTTAAAAAATGAAAATCGGTAAGCATAAAGCTTCAGTAAGATTTCAATTATGAATATTTTGAGTGCAAGTTGATCTATAAATTTTAACAATGGTCCGAAATATTTCATCATATAGTCAGAAGTTTCTAAACCAAGGGTAACTGCATTAACAACAATCACTACTGTAATGAAATTCTGGAACCAGCTGCTGCTTACTGCCTTTTGTATTAGCTTTGAATTTAGTTTTACATTAATTGTATCAGTTGACATAAAAATCACAAAAAAT
The DNA here is from genome assembly GCA_018335755.1 of Ignavibacterium sp. Lineage (GTDB taxonomy): Bacteria > Bacteroidota > Ignavibacteria > Ignavibacteriales > Ignavibacteriaceae > JAGXRK01. Next base: position 99,074 of record JAGXRK010000053.1, read on the forward strand.
TGAATAATTGTAATTGCTATTAATATCGATAAGGCAATAATTTAATTAAAAGAACGGACAAAAATATAAAAAAGTTCAGTTATCTAGTTGATAAAATTCCATTAAACTAACACTTAAGATTTTAATAAAAACAAGAAACTGATCAATTTCAAGCATGCAAAAATAAGCATAGGGTAGTAATTAGACCAGGTACTATCCGTATTTAGAAAACCTTCTAAATATTGCAACAACCCCGGTGATTTATCATCGGAGTTTTTTATTTCCCGTAAACCCTGAATGCTCTTTCATTATCCTGCTGCAAGGTAAAATTCCTGGGCTTATGATTTTCCTCTATGTGTTTGTCCTTTACAATATCCCCTATTATCTTGTTCAGCCTGTCAAGTTTCTGAGAGCAGTATTAACAGAAGCAGTTAAGATCATCGATCTCTCTTAAGCGGAGCCGAAGTTCCTCATAAAGCGGCTACCAGAATAATCCTGGTTATTTCACTACTTATTCAAATACCCATCACTCATAACTATCTGCTTCAGGAATGATGATTCAGATATATGTTCATTTAGTTTATTAAAATATTCAATCAGATAGGAAAGCCGGAGGTTTTCTTCTTTTAGTATCAATAATTCCTGCTGCTGCTCTAATGTTAATCCGGACTTTTCTGCAACCTTAAAAGATTTTGTTTCTGTTTCTTTAAATCTTTTCCAGAATGACTCATCTAAATGAAAATTTGCTTTGTTAAGTATCTCTTCAAATTTATCTTTCATTTCCTCAAGCAATGTAAAATCGGTGGTTGAGTCCTCATCATAATATTCTTCAATCTCTGCTTCAAGGTATCCGTCTGGATGCATTGATACCTGATCAATCAAATATCTTTTCATTCCCTTAACAACAATATCAGATTCACCTGTATCATATTTTTTTATTACATCTGTAACTTTAACTAAAACACCGACATCTGATATACGCGTTCCGAACTTAGCAACAACTATAAAACCGCTGCTTTCATCCAAACAATGCTTCAAAAGTTTTCTGTAACGTTCTTCAAAAATATGCAACGGATATTGGGAGTTTGGAAAAACAACTAACTGAAGAGGGAAGAGAGGAATTTTATTCATTTTATTTACAATAATTATAGATTAACGATTGCTGATTTCAGAATTTAAATCTAAAACCTTCAATCGTTAATCCCTGTTCTTAATTCAGAATTTGAACTTACTATTTAGCTTTAGAATAAAGCTCAGACACTTTATCCCAATTCACAACATTCCACCAGTTTTCCATATATTCTGGTCTTTTGTTCTGGTATTTGAGATAATAAGCATGTTCCCAGACATCCAAGCCAAGTATCGGTGTACCTTTAACATCAACAACATCCATTAAAGGATTATCCTGATTTGGAGTGGAGGTAACAACTAACTTTCCTCCTGAAACTACAAGCCATGCCCAACCTGAACCGAATCTGGTTGCACCGGCATTGTTAAACTTGGTTCTAAAGTCAGCAAAAGAACCAAATTCAGATTTTATTGCATCACCTAATGCACCGGTTGGTTCACCGCCGCCGTCTTTTTTCATAATCGTCCAGAACATTGCGTGATTCCAATGTCCGCCGCCGTTATTTCTTACAGCCATTGGATATTTGGAAATATTAGCAATTAGTTCTTCCAGAGATTTACCTTCCATCTCTGTTCCCTCAACTGCTTTATTAAGATTTGTTACATAAGCGTTGTGATGCTTTGTATGATGTATTTCCATAGTCATCTTATCGATATATGGTTCAAGTGCATCATATTCATAAGGTAATTTGGGTAATTCGAATTTTGCCATAGTGCTTTCAAGCCTCCTGGTATTTTGTTTTGAAATAGTTTCTAAAGTTGATTGCAAAGGACCAAAAGCCGAAATTACAGGAATTGCTCCTAATGCCATCAAGAATTTTTTTCTTTCCATAATTTTCCCTTAAGATTTAATTAAACTCCAAAGGATTCGCCGCATCCGCAGGTTTTTGACGCATTCGGATTATTGAATACAAAACCTTTACCATTCAGTCCATCCGAAAAATCAAGCTCTGTTCCTGAAAGGTAAAAAAGACTTTTACCGTCAACAAAAAGTTTAACTCCGTCATTCTCAATAACAGTGTCGCCGTCTTTAATTTCACCATCAAAACCCAGTGTATAGGTTAATCCCGAACAACCTCCGCCTTTTACACCAACTCTCAATCCAAAATCAGCAGGTATTTTATTTTCATCCATAATCCTTCTTATTTCCCTGGATGCTTTTTCAGTAATTTTTATTTCTGATTGAATTTGAAGTTCATTCATAGATATTTGCTCCTTGATTAAAATTGAAATGGATCACCGGGAATTGCTGTGGCAAATTCCGGATAGTTTACTTTCCATCCCTGGTTATTAATTCTTATAAAAATCTGATCAGCTTCTAACGATTTTGAAAATTCATGAGCGAATTTCTCTGCTTCGGGATAACTAATTTCGATTCCTCTCTTATCAAAATAACTTCTTATACCATATTGAAGATCCCGGAAAAAGAAGTTTGAATTATGAAATAAAGGATATCGTGCTCTCAAAAAATTTAGAATCTGTTCTCTTTCTTCAACAAGAATATTTCTATTTTTGTTCACTAAGCCCTCCTTCTGAAAACTCTTATGATTTATTATAGATTAACTTTTAAATAATATGAGCTAACTTTGTTTCCAGGAATACTTTATCAATTTTTTGCTGAACTAAACTTAAAGGTTCTCTTAGATTACAACAATCAATATGAGAACAATCTGAAGCATTACTTTTTTCTTTAAAGCAGGTGGTAATTTTGTATTCAGAATCCACTGCTGAAATAATCGCCGTCAACGATATATCCTTCGGATTTTTAGACAAACTGTAACCGCCTTTTGCACCTTGAAAGGAATTAATGATCTCCATTTTTGCGAGTTTTTGTAATACTTTGGAGACTAACTCATAAGAAATACTGTAATTTTCCGCTATTTCCTTTGCAGTAACACACGTACCATGGTTATTTAAAACCATATATCTGGCAGCCAAAAGTGCATATTCAGCTTTTTTTGAAAGTTTAAACATATACGACTAAAAATGTCGGAATTAACTTAGCAAATTATTCAACAAAATTCAAATAATTGTGAAATTAAAATCCAAGCATCTTTATAGAAATTCTTGCTAAATCAACAATAGGAGTGAAATAGACTCCAAAGAATAAGGTGGGAACTATCAATAAAAGTAAGACGATATAATGCAGTAGTGAAACAGTAATTGCTGGCTTTTCTTTGTCCGTATTAACCAGATAAAGATTCTTAAGAACTCTGACATAGTAATACAGGGAAACCACGGTATTCAGCAAAGCAATGAAAGCCACTGTGATCATATTTGCATCCAGAAGGGCGATAAACAAATATAACTTGGCAATAAAACCGGCAGTCGGTGGAAGTCCTGTTAAAGAAATAAGAAATAATGCTAAAGCTACTCCAAGAAATGGAATCGATTTTCCTAATCCTTTGTAGTCATCAATATGTTCAGTGCCGATCTTATTTGCAATAAGCATAACTACATAAAAAGCACCAAGATTCATAAAAAGATATATTGCAAAGTATATTATAACAGCCATTAAACCCTGGTTCGAAAGAACGGCGATTCCAAGTAATATATATCCGGCGTGAGCAATGCTGGAATAAGCCAGCATTCTTTTAAGATTATCCTGCCAGAGCGCTGCAAAATTTCCAAGCGTCATTGTTATGATTGATAGAATAACCAATAAACTCTGCCAATCAATAAGATTAATAAGATTATAATAACTATTGGATGTAGTAGAGGAAACAAATCCAATTTTGATAAATCTTATCAGAACAGCAAAGCCGGCTGCTTTACTGGCAACTGAAAGATAAGCAGTAATAGTGATCGGAGCACCTTCATATACATCCGGTGTCCAGAAATGAAATGGAACAATGGAAATCTTAAAACCAAAACCGGCAACTATCATAAGTGAAGCAAGAATAAATGTTATATCTAATACTGTTATTGATGAAAGTATGGAGTTAATTTCATAAAGATTTGTTGATCCGGTAAGACCATACAAAATTGAAATGCCGAATAACATTATTCCTGAAGAGGCACTGCCGTATATAACATATTTTAATGATGCTTCACTGTTACGAATTGAGTTTTTTACAAATCCGGCAAGTACATAAGAAGAAAGTGATAACAGCTCAATTGAAAGATAAATAAGTATTAAATCAGTCGCGGAGCTTAATAATGACATTCCAAGCAGCATTCCGAATAGCAACGTATAATATTCACCATGCCTGTTTTTGGTTTCCTTAATTTCATTAGATGAAAACGAGAAAAGTATTATAAAAGCTGTAGTGATAAGAAACAGCAGCTTGAAGAATGCACCAAAAGGATCAACTGCCATTAGACCTTTATTAGAGGCTGTGCTGAATGCAAAATTAAAAAATCCGAATTGCTCGACTACAAATATTCCCGAAATAAAAATACCGGCAAGACTTATATAGGGTAGAATTTGTTTTCTGTTTTTGAATATCAGATCAGCAAGTACAATAATAACCAGAGTTGCCGTAAGAGAAATCTCCGGTTTGATAAGATAAAGTGAATCAGAAAAATCTAATGGTAACAATATTTTTTTCCGGAATTAATTATTAAAATCCTGCTGAACCATAAAAAGCCTGTGCATCTGCAATAAACTTGACCATAGCATTTACGGATGCGTTCATAAACTTTAACATTGGTGAGGGATAAACACCGAGAAATATTATAATAATTGTCAAAGGAATGAACATTAAATATTCCCTTGGTTCAAGATCCTTTAAAGAACTCCATTTTTCATTTAACGGACCGAGAAAAACTCTTTGCAATGCCCATAACATATATCCCGCACCTAATAAAATTCCTAATGTTGAGACAATAGCTATTATCCTTATAGTATCTTTTCCGAACGCACCAAGAAATACCAGTGCTTCTGAAATAAAGCCGCTCAAGCCCGGTAAACCAATTGCTGCAAAGAAAGCCACAGTGACAAAACCTGTGTATATGGGCATTTGTTTTCCTAAACCGCCGAATGCATCAAGATCGCGTGTATGAGTCCGATCATAAACAACTCCAACTATCAAAAAGAGCATTGCTGTAATGGTGCCGTGATTGAACATTTGAAGTATAGCACCAGTTACACCAAGCGTATTTAATGATGCCATTCCAAGCATTACAAATCCCATATGTGAGACTGATGAATAAGCTATAAGTCGTTTAAAATCTTTTTGTGCCATTGCACAGAATGCACCGTAAATAATATTTATCATTCCGAATACAGCAATCCACCAATGAAGGTGTTGTGTTATATCCGGGAAAACCGGAAAAGAAATTCTTAAAATACCATACGTACCCATTTTAAGAAGAACTCCCGCAAGAATAACGCTGATAGCAGTTGGCGCCTCAACGTGTGCATCAGGAAGCCATGTGTGGAATGGAAACATTGGAATTTTTATGGCAAAGCCGACAAACAATGCTACGTAGGCTAAAAATCTTAAATTATTTGGATTAAGCGGTGATAGAATTCCAGTTTGCGTGTAATTATCAGAATTCATCATTTCTAACATATTAAATGTAAATGCTCTTGTACCGTCAGCAAGTGTTTCCATCGAACTGAAGTACAATCCGATCATAACAAGCAGAATGAAAATTGAACCAAGCAATGTGTATATAAAGAACTTAATTGCCGCATACTCTCTTCTTGGACCGCCCCAGATACCAATAAGGAAGTACATAGGAAGAAGCATAACTTCCCAGAAGACATAAAACAAAAAGAAATCCAGTGCAACGAAAACTCCCATCATACCGGTATTAAGCAACAGGAACATTGCAAAATATCCCTTAACTGATTTATCAATGTTCCAGGAAGAAAGAGTTGCAATAAAAGTTACAATTGCCGTTAACAGAACCATCGGTGTACTGAGGCCGTCAACACCAAGGAAATAATCAATTTTAATTGTTCCAATCCAGGAAAAACCTTCTATCTCAATCCACCTGAATTTTTCAACAAACTGAAAAGAAGCCGGATCATTTATCCCTCCCAGATTGTAATTGTAATTCATCAGTAAAACTGCTGATAGAATTAACTGGATACCAGATACAAGAAGAGATAAGCTTCTTATAATTACAGGCTGATCCTTTGGAAGAAATAAAACTATTATCATTCCCAGAATCGGAAGGAACGTTATTAAAGTTAATATTGGAAAGTTTTCCATTTAATTACCTAAAAATTCTTAAATACAAATAATAAAATCACAATTGAAAAAATTACAAGGACTATATAAGTTTGAACTTTACCTGTTTGAAATCTTCTGAATAAAATTCCAATGAACCCGCTAAGGTAAGCAGTAAAGTTTACTAAACCGTCAACCACATATTTGTCGAAATTTCCTGAAAAGGAAGCGATGTGCCTGGTAACAGTAGCAGAACCATCAACTATACCATCAATTATTTTTTTATCGAACCAAGCGGATAGTCTGCTTATTCCCAAAGTAAAAGCAACAAACGTTGAATTATAAAACTCATCGAAGTACCATTTATTTAATGAGAACTCATAGAGCGGTTTTATTTTAGCTGCAATTGAATCCGCATTCAATTTTTTCCATTGATAAACATAAAATGCTAGTAATATTCCGAGTCCGGCAACCAGTAATGAAAGAATCATAGCAGGAAAATGAGCCGAATGCATCGCATCTGAATACGACTGAGAATACATAACTGTATTAGAAGTCTTGTTTACATTAACATCGCTGTCATTCATAAAATCAAAACGTGTCTGTGACGGTGTATGCAGTTCAGGATTATTAATCCATTTTGAGATCATCCAACCTGAATCTGCATTAATTGGATTTGGAGTGTACCAGATAAAAAATGATAATCCTGCCAGAACTACTAATGGCATAACCATTGCAAAAGGAGATTCATGAGCATGTTCAAATTTATGGTGATCTACCGGTTCACTATGAAAAGTGAGTATGATCAATCTGAACATATAAAAAGCGGTTAATGATGCAACTAGAAAACCAACAATTGGAAATAGCCAGTGACCTGTTAAAGAAGCAAAAGCGACAGAACTGGCGAGTATTCCATCCTTACTCAAAAATCCTGATGTGAGAGGAATACCTGAAATTGCCAGCGCTGAAATTAAAAACGTAGCATAAGTAAGCGGAAGCTTTTTTCTTAATCCGCCCATTTTTGTTATATCCTGCTCATGATGCATTGCATGAATAACTGAACCAGAACCTAAAAACAAACATGCCTTAAAGAATGCGTGTGTAATCAGATGAAAGAAAGCAAATTTGTAAGCACCAACTCCAAGTGCCATAATCATATATCCAAGCTGCGATACAGTGGAATATGCCAGAACTTTTTTAATATCATTTTGTGTAAGCGCAATTGTAGCAGGAATAAAAGCAGACAGCATTCCGATCACTGCAATGAAGAGCATTGCATCAGCAGTAAGTAATCCGAATATTCTTACTACAAGATAAACACCTGCCGCAACCATTGTAGCAGCGTGTATTAAAGCGCTTACCGGAGTAGGACCTTCCATTGCATCAGGCAGCCAAACGTGAAGAGGGAATTGAGCCGACTTTCCTATTGCTCCCCCAAACAGCAGGATTCCTGTTACGGTTAGCCATACATGAGAATCAAATGGCAGCACACCCTCTGAAAGCTGGGTGAATATTTCACTGAACGAGAAAGTGTTATATGTTAAAAACAATATTAAAATTCCGGCAAACATTCCGAGATCGCCGATACGATTAACAATGAAGGCTTTCTTTGCTGCATCGGAAGCAGATTTTTTTTCAAACCAGAATCCGATTAATAAGTAGGATGATAAACCGACCAGTTCCCAGAAAATATACATCATAAGTATGTTATGTGTGAGAACTATACCATTCATTGAGAACGTAAATATTCCAAGATAGGCGAAATACCTGTTGTATCTTTCATCTCCTTTCATATATGCAATTGAAAAGAAATGAACCAGCATACTTATTAATGCCACTGTAAAAAGCATTATTACAGTTATGTTGTCTATTAGAAATCCCAGCTTTACTGACACTTCACCGAAAAAAGGAACGATGCCAAATCCAAACCATTCGAATTCAGCAACAATATTTTTATCAGGAAAGAATGAGAGCTTACTGAAAAGAAGATAAACAGCAGCTATGAATGAAACTGTAATAATTAGGTTTTCAAAAATAAAAACAGATTTTAATTTTTTGCCGAGTAATAAAGTAACCACAAATCCGAGCAGCGGCAGAAACAGAACAGCAATAGCAATATTTATTAAAAGGGATTCGTGCATTTAATCTCTCAGCTTATCAACTTCATCAATATTTACAGTTGCCAGATTTTTATAAATATTTAGTACAATAGCCAGTGCTATGGCTGCTTCAGCAGCGGCTAAAACAATTACAAAAAGTGCAATAAGTTGTCCATCCAATCCAAAGTTTCCGAAACGCGAAAAAGCTATAAAATTTATATTGGCAGCGTTAAGAATTAATTCTATTCCCATAAGTACAAGCACCGCATTTTTACGGGTAACAATGGCATAAATTCCCATTGAGAAAAGAATAGTGCTGACAAACAAGAAGTGATTTAATCCTACTTCCATCTAATTACCTTCTTGCAATTGATGCTGCACCGATGAGTGCGATTAATAAAATAATACCGAGTAACTCAAAGATCAGAACATATTCCTGTATGAGGAGATGTCCCAGAGCGCCGGTTGTGTAAAGAGGTAATTCAGTATCCACACTTTTCCAGTTTGAATTGATCATTGCAGCAAGAAGAGCGCCCGAAAATAATCCAACGCCTATAACAGCTGCAAAAACATTTGTGCTTCCGGTTTTTATTTCAACATTTGTGATTTTATTTGTGAGCATAACACCGAATAGCATCAGGATAAGAATTCCTCCGACATAGACAATAAGCTGGACTATTGCAACAAAGTCTGCACCCAATAAGACATAGATACCTGCTACTCCAAAAAATGTGAATAAGAGAAAGAACGCTGAATGAACTATATTTCTGTTGGTTACAACGAAGAAACCTGAAATCAAAGTTAGTGCAGCGAATAAATAAAATATTAAATCATAAATATTCATTACATTCTTCCTAACTTGTCTGCTTCACGTTCGTTATAATGTCTGTCGAGTCTTTCAAGTTTTTCACGTTTTTCTTCTTTAGTAAGAGTAGAGAATTCATAAATTAGTTTATCTCTATCGAATTCAGAAAACTCATAAACATCTGTCATATAAATGCACTCAGTAGGGCAGGGGAATACGCACAGTTGACAATAACAGCATTTTGCAAAATCTATATCAAATCTGGTGACCCATAGTGCTTTCTTTTTACCATTTGACGTCTTTCCAAGATCATCACCGGGTACTGATTTCACAGTTTCAATAGATATGCAATTAACGGGACAGGCTCTTGCACACTGGTCGCATCCGATGCAATCATCCATATTAACATACAGTCTGTTTCTCTCGCGTTCCGGAAGCTGAAGTCTTACTTCAGGATATTGAATTGTAACTGATGGGATGAAAAGATGTTTAAATGTTATCTTCATCCCTGTCCAGACAGTTGAAAAAGCGGTAAATATATTTGAGAAATATTCTTTCATTATAAAATGGTAATAAGCCCAATAATAATAAGATTTACAAAAGAAATTGGAATCAGGTATTTCCAGCTGACAGTCATAAGTTGATCAACTCGTAAACGAGGTAAAGTCCATCTCAACCACATTTGAACTAGAACTAACCCTACACCTTTAATAGTGAACCATAGGAATTGTTCAATCGAAACAAGCCATTCAGCACCAATCAGATTTCCAAGATATCCAAAAGGTGATTGATAACCTCCAAGAAAAAGAGCAGCGACGATTGCGGATACAGCAAACATATTGGCATATTCAGCAAGGAAGAACATTGCGAATTTCATACCTGAATACTCAGTATGAAAACCTGATACTAATTCAGATTCTGCTTCAGGAATGTCAAATGGGGTTCTGTTAACTTCGGCAAGTGTTGAAATATAAATAATTATAAACCCGATTAACATAAATGGAATAAGCAGCAGCTTCTGTAAAAGATCATAGCTGCCGCCGAATAAATTCCAGTTCCAGAAATAACCTGTTTGCATTTCACTTAATGTATACAGATTCATAGATCCGGTCATCATAACCAGACTTAATACAACAAGAATAGTAGGTATCTCATAACTTATTATCTGCGCTGCAGCTCTCATTGCACCAAGCAGGGAGTACTTATTATTTGAAGCCCAACCAGCCATTAAAATTCCGGCAACAACTAATCCGGTAACTGCTATTATAAGAAAAATACCAAGGTCTATCTGTGCACCGATATAAACACTTGTAAAGGGTATAGCTGCAAAGGCGGCATAACTGCCTACAAAAACCAAAACAGGAGCTATATTGAATAAAAGCTTATCGTTCTCATTTGCAATTATATCTTCTTTTTGTATCAGTTTAATTATATCTGCAATAGTTTGAAGTATACCGTGATAGCCAACCCTCATCGGGCCTAATCTATCCTGCATGTGAGCCGAAACTTTCCTTTCAAGGTAAACCGCTACCAAAGCGAATGGCAGAATAAATAGAAATAATGGCAGCATAGCTACTATTACCGCTGATAAAACAGGACTTCCTGTTAAATTATTTATAACATCATAGATCATTAACGATCAATTTCTCCTAATACAATATCAATACTGCCAAGTATCGTAATTACATCTGCAACAAGATGACCGCGGCATAATTCATCCATGATCTGAAGACTAACAAATGAAGGCGCTCTTACTTTAACTCTGAACGGATTAATACTGCCGTCGCTGATAATAAAGTAACCAAGTTCCCCTCTGGGGTTTTCAACGCGGGTATATATCATACCCGCCGGAGGTTTAATTCTTTTGGGAATTGCTGAAGCGATGTCTCCATCAGGAAGTGTGTCTAATGCCTGCTCAATGATTTTTAAACTTTCCTCCATTTCACGAACACGTACATAATACCTGTCCCAGCTGTCACCGACAGTTCCTGCTTTACCTTCACCAACCGGAATTTCATAATCAAACTTTTGATATACGGAATAAGGATCATCCTTTCTTAAATCCCAATTAATACCACTAGCTCGTAAGTTAGGACCAGTTACACCGAAATTAATGGCGGTATCAACCGGCAGTATGCCAACATTAGCTGTTCTGTCAATAAATATTTTATTATAAGACAACAAATTATTTAATTCTTTTATGTTAGGTTTGAAATCTTTGATAAATTCTCTGGTGAGTCTTACAAAATCAGGGTGGAGATCATGTGAAAGACCGCCAATCCAGATATAATTATATAATAATCTGGCTCCGCATGTAATTTCAAATAAATGTAAAATCTTTTCACGATCACGGAAACAATACAAAAAAGGAGTGAAAGCACCAATATCAACACCGTAAGTTCCAAGTGCTACCAGATGGGAAGCAATTCTTTGAAGCTCGCCCATAATAACTCTTATGTACTCAACACGATCCGGAACTTCTATCTTTAATAATTTTTCTACTCCAATAACATATCCAATTTCATTGTACATTGAAGCAAGATAATCCATTCTGTCTGTGTATGGAATAACCTGCGGATAAGTCATAGCTTCTGCGTGTTTTTCAAAGCAGCGGTGAAGATATCCTATGTGCGGAGTGACTTTGGTAATAAGCTCACCCTCGAGCGTTATCTCGAGTCTGAGCACACCGTGTGTAGATGGATGCTGCGGACCCATATTAAGAACCATTTCTTCAGTTCTTACAGCAGATTTATTTTCAATATTTTCTTTGGATTCAAATGACATTTAATTGAACAACGAAGTAAAAAATTTTAGAAGTTATTAAATCATCCTTAATAAGGAACTTTCATTCCCTGGTAAAACTCAGGGCTTTCATAATCTTTTCTTAGAGGATAACCAGCATCCCAATCGTAAGGCATCAAGATCCTTTTCAGATCAGGATGGTTTATAAATTTTATACCGAACATATCATAAGTTTCACGTTCATGCCAGTCAGCAGATCTCCATATTTCAACAACAGATACCACTTCCGGTTTAGCTCTCTCCGTTGAAACTTTCAGTAAAATTTTGTGTTTTAATTTTATTGACTCAAGGTGGTAATAAACACTTATTGTTCCGCCTTTCATTTTTTCATTGCCAGAATCATCTTTAGACTTTTCACCATTATAATCGTCTACCCCGGAGAGATTTACCAGTGAATCAAAGGCAAGTTCTGCATCTTCATACAAGAATTTACATACTTTATCTATTTCAAGCGCAGGAATAATAATAAATGGCTCAACAGGTATATCTGTTTTAAACACCAATTCTGTTTTATCAAACTTTTCTTTAAGAATTTGAAATATCTCTTCTGGTTTTTTCATACTTTTTTGATTGAAATTCTTTCTTTTCTAATCTTTTCCTGTAATTTCAATAATCCTTCTAGAAGTGCTTCAGGTCTTGGCGGACAACCAGGCACGTAGACATCAACAGGAATAACTCTATCTACTCCTTTTAGAACATGATAACCGTGCTCCCAGTATGGTCCGCCGCAATTTGCACAGCTGCCCATAGAAATTACGTATTTAGGATCAGGCATCTGTTCATATAAACGCTTAATTCGAATTGCCATTTTAAGAGTAACTGTACCAGATATGATAATTACATCGGATTGTCTTGGAGAGGGCCTAGGAATAACCCCAAATCTGTCAAAATCGTAATGGGAAGCAGATGTAGCCATCATTTCAATTGCACAGCAGGCTAGCCCAAAACCCATTTGCCACAAGGATGAGAGGCGTGCCCAGTTGAATAGGTCTTCAACTTTTGTTATTACTATATTACTGTCTGTAAATTCTTTAACTAATAAACCCATATTCTAAACTTGATGAGCTTCAGTTTGAGGAGCCAAAGATTTTTTTTCTAAAACAGGTGGTTTCACAACTGGTCTTTCCCATTCCAAATCGCCCTTTCCCCATTCATAAGCCATTCCGAGACCTAACAGAATAAGAAAAATTGCTCCAACAGCAAAACCGATTAATCCATAATCCTGATAAACTAAAGCCCAGGGTATAAGGAGAACGACTTCTACGTCAAAAATCAAAAAAATCAATGCAACTACATAAAATCTGATGTTAAATTTGATCCATGGAGATCCCTCCGGATTTTCACCGCATTCATAAGTAAGCAATTTTTCGTGAGTGGGTCGGTGAGGTCTAAGCAGCCTGGCAAAATATATTACGGCAACCACAAAGACGATGGCGACAAGTATAAAAATAAAAACTTTGCCGAATTCTGTTAACATTTATTATTAAAATTTTGAGCCAAAATTAACACTATGGTTTAGTAATGTCAAGAAATGATTAGTATGAACATTGTATGATATCAATCATCTGATTTTGATTAGATTTAATATAAAATATGCATACTTTTGCAATAACAAATCTTTTATACTTTTAATTTGATAATTAACTTTTAGAAAAATGGTTAACTCCAAGCAACGCTCATCAAAAGCTGTTATAAATATTTCTAATCTTAAAAAAAATTATCTGAATCTTCGTGAAAAAGCTAATGGTTCCAAGGTAATGGCTGTGGTCAAAGCCGATGCTTATGGTCATGGTCTCAAAATAGTAGTGGATGCTTTAAATGAGCTTGGAAAACTGAAACCGGAGTATTTTGCAGTCGCTTTGGCTGATGAGGGTGAAGATTTGCGAAAACTAAAAGTTTCACAACCTATTCTTGTATTTGATACAGTAACTACTGATACTATTCATAAATATTTTAATTACAGACTGATACCCAATGTTTTTACTTATGAGCATTTAAATATACTTGAGGATTATGTTAAAAATTTTTCTTCTAAGTATTTAACAAGAAGATATCCTGTACATGTTGAAGTAGAAACAGGAATGAACAGATTAGGAATAGATTATAAAGAAGCCTTTAGCTTTATAAGCTCATTGAGCAGTCATCCAAAGTTTTATGTTGATGGTATATATACTCATTTTGCAACTGCAGATGAAAAAAATAACGCCTTCGCAAAACTTCAGCTAAAGCAATTTAATCAACTTATTGAAAAATTAAAACTCAGCAAAATAAATTATGGTCTTGCGCATGCTGCCAACAGCGGTGCAGTAATTAATTATGCAGATTCATACTTTGATATGATAAGACCCGGTGTTTCTTTATATGGATATTATCCATCAGAAAATACAACGGAGTCAGTAAAATTGTTTCCTGTTATGTCAATTGAAACAGAAGTAGGTACAGTTAAAACTATTTATCCGGGCGATACGGTTAGCTACGGAAGGCGCTTTAAAGCAAAACATAAAACAAAAATTGTCTCACTGCCGATTGGTTATGCAGATGGATTCAGTAGAAGTTTTACTAATAAGGCAAAAGCCATAATTAACGGAAAAATTTACAGCCAGGTTGGCACCGTTACTATGGATAGAATTATGTTTGATGTTGGAAATGAAAAAATTAATATTGGTGATAAAGTTATTTTGCTGGGAAAACAAAAGTCAAAAGAAATTACTATATGGGATTGGTCTAATACACTGAAAACAATTCCCTATGAAGTTACTTGTTTAATCAGTAAAAGAATGTCAAGAGTTGTAAAACAGTAGATGGATTTAATAAAACAATATTTAACTCAGAGTATAACAGCTGCATCTAACAACCTTCGTTTGAGTTCTCAGCAGATTGAAATAGTTGCTCTGTTAAAAAGCGTTATAAATAAATCTGAAGATCTTGGTAATGATCTTATAAATATGAAAAAGATCACTGAACTCTCAACACTTGCGATAAGATTGTATGATATTTATAATTTCCTTACACAGAATCAACTTGACTTAATTAAACTATCCGATCAGTTCAAAGATCATAGCCGTTATCTTATAAAAGATCTTAGTCACATGCTGGAGAATGTAACACCTTCGGCTTTTCAAAATTCTTTAGATAAACTTTATAAAAAGCCGGAGAGCTCTATTGAAATCAAGATTGACCTTTCAAAGCGAAAAAAGGAAAATGAACCCTTTATGAACCATGAACAGAATACTTTAAAGGAAAAACTCGTTTTGGATGAAGTTTCGGATGAAGATGATATTTTCTTTCAGAATTATGAAGCAGCTATACTGAAACCAATAAAACCATTAGACTCTCTTCTTAAAGATATTTCTAAAAATGAACTCAATTTTGAGCAAATTCAATTATTTGCAAATATGATGAATGATAACGCAATATTAAGTTCAAAAATTGGTTTCGAAATTATTGCCAATATGCATTATGTTATTGCTAAAGCATTGACTCTTATAAAAACAAGACATCTTATGCCCGGTAAAGAAGTGATTGAAAGTATCAGAGCCTGTCTAATAGTTATTGTTGCTGTAGTTAAGGGTAAAGAAGTGGACATTACAAATTATCTAAATAAAGCCGAGGAATTCGGCAATCATCTCTCAACAATAAAAGTGAGGGAATAAAATATGAATTTATATGCAATTATTATGGCTGGTGGTGTTGGATCCCGCTTTTGGCCGCGTAGTACTAAGAAAACACCAAAGCAGTTTATCCAGATGATCGGTGATAGAACTCTGATTCAGGATACAGTTAAACGATTAGAAGGCCTGGTTAAAAATGAAAATATTTATATTGTTACGAACTCATTACAGTTAGATGAATTAAAAAAACAGCTTAATAATATTCCTTTCGAAAATCTTATAGAAGAACCCTTCGGAAGAAATACGGCTGCTTGTATTGGTCTTGCTTCTGTAATCATAAGTAAAAAAGATAAAGATGCTGTTACAGTTGTTTTACCTTCTGATCATATTATACACGATATTACTGAATTTCATAAATCTATTTTATGCGCTGCAAATTATGCAAATTCGTCAAATGGTTTGGTTACAATTGGTATAAATCCAACTAAACCGGAAACGGGCTTCGGCTATATTCAAATTGATGATAGAGCTGTGCAGGATAATATATTCAGAGTTTATACATTTGCTGAAAAACCAAATTATGCTACTGCTATCCGTTTTATTGAAAGTGGAGACTTCTTATGGAATAGCGGAATATTTATCTGGCGCACAGATTCAGTAATTAACGAAATTAAAGGTTTAATGCCGGATTTGTATGAAGGATTGGAAAAAATTAAAAAAGGACTTGGTAAACCTGATTTTCCTGACTTAATTAAGAATGTTTATGGACAATTAAGAAAAGTATCAATTGACTATGGCATTATGGAGAAATCAAAAAGAGTTCATCTCACAAAAGGTAATTTCCGGTGGAGTGATGTCGGCAGTTGGGAGGAAGTTTACAATCTCTCAGATAAAGATAACGATGGCAATATTATTCAAGGACTTGTTTACACCGATATGGTAATTGATTCGTTTATTCACTCTGAAGATAAATTTACTGCCGTTATAGGAGTTGATAATCTTGTTATCGTCAGTTCAAACGATGCTGTTCTGGTTTGTCGTAAAGATAAATCGCAGGAAGTGAAAAGGATTGTTGATTATCTGAAAATAAACAAACTGGACCAGTTTCGTTAGGGTCTTTACATTAGTTGTTAATTTGGTTGCTTTTTAACTAAATACTAAATTTGTATTAGTAATAATTAAAGAAAAGGTTAACAGATCGTTTTTGATACCTTCCCGTTTTTCATCAATTATCATCATTAATTTTATTTAGGTGCTTGTTTGCAGATTGTTAAATCACCATTAATAGAAACTACAGAAGTACAGGAAAATATCTTTATTCAAAAAGTGCATTCACCCGAAATAGCCGCTGAAGCTAAACCGGGAAATTTTTTAAATATTAGAGTTTCTGAAACAATTTATCCACTTCTCAGAAGACCGTTCAGCATTTGCGATGTTGATGGTGAGTACATATTTCTTATGTACAACGTTACTGGTGAAGGAACCGGTTTATTAGCACATAAGAAACCGGGTTCTTTAATCGATATTCTTGGTCCTCTGGGAAATGGGTATAATTTTGAAAGTGATTATGACACAGCAGTTATTGTTGCCGGTGGACTAGGTGCTGCTCCGTTTCCGTTTCTTACGCGTAAGTTAGCAAATAATAAAAATATCTTGTCCTTAGTTGGAGGCAGAAATAAACGAGATGTAATAACTTATAATCTTGAAAATGTTCTTACCGCTAGTGATGATGGCTCTGAAGGAATGAAAGGAAATGTAGTTGATTTATTCAAAGCAAACATGAAAGAACTTAATAAAAAGAAAATTAAAGTATTTGCTTGCGGACCAACACCAATGCTAAGAGCATTAAAGAATGTTTGTATAGATAATAATATTAATTGCGAAGTATCTACAGAATGTGCAATGGCTTGCGGCTTCGGAATTTGCCAGGGTTGTCCTATTGAATCCAGTCATAATCAGGATACCTATCTTCTTGTCTGTAAAGATGGTCCGGTTTTTAATGTGAAAGATGTTCTGTTATGACAAAAGTTGACCTTACAGTAAACATCGGTAAATTAAAACTTCGTAACCCGGTTATGCTTGCATCTGGAACTGTTGGTTATGGAAATGAAATTTCTGAATTTGCAGATTTAAGTAAACTTGGTGCAATTGTTACAAAATCTTTAAGTTTAAAACCAAGAAAAGGAAATCCGCCCCAAAGAATAGTTGAGACACCTTCGGGAATGCTTAATGCAATTGGTCTTGCCAATGTTGGTGTAGAGGAATTTATTAAAGATAAAATTCCTTTCTTAAAACAACACGATGTGCCATTAATTTGCAATATAGCTGCATCAACTGTTGAAGAGTATGTGGAATGTACAAAGATTCTGGATAGCGAAGAAATAATTAAAGCATTTGAAATTAATGTTTCCTGTCCTAACGTTAAAGACGGCGGACTTCAATTTGGTAATGATTTAAAGGCAGTTGCAAAAGTTACTGAAGCGGTAAGGACTGTCACAAATAAAACAATAATCATAAAATTATCTCCAAATGTTTCTTATATATCTGAATTTGCTCATGTTGTTAAGGATTCTGGAGGGGATGCTGTTTCTGCAATTAATACTCTGGTTGGTACTTCATTTAATATTTTTACCAGGCGTCCAAAAATTCACAATGTAAACGGTGGATTATCAGGACCAGCAATTAAACCTTTAGCTTTGGCAAAAGTTCTGGAAATCTCTCGTAAAGTTGAGATACCTATTATCGGCATCGGCGGTATAATGAACTGGAAAGATGTTATTGAATTTATGATTGTTGGAGCTTCTGCGGTACAGATAGGCACACTTAATTTTATTGATCCGACTTCTTCTGTTAAAATTGTAAATGAGCTGGAGGAGTATTGTGAGAAAAATAACTATAAAAATATTTCAGATTTGACTGCATCGTATATCATTTAGTTAATATGACTGATTATCAAAAAGCATTGGATAAGCTATTTGCACTCCATACATTTGGTGTAAAGTTAGGTCTTGATAACATAAAAAGCTTTATGAATTACCTGGGTAATCCCCAACTAAAATTAAAAACAATTCATATCGCTGGTTCAAATGGTAAAGGCAGCACTGCAGCTTTTATTGCAAGCATTCTACAGGAATGCAAATATAAAGTTGGATTGTATACCTCACCACATTTCGTAAAGTTCAATGAGCGAATTACGATTAACGGAATACAGATTTCGGATGAATATGTTGTTGACTTTATTGATAAACACAAGAAATTTATTGATGATTACCAATTAACATTTTTTGAAGTAACTACTGCAATGGCTTTTCAGTACTTTTCAGACCTTAATGTGGATTATGCAGTTATTGAAACAGGACTTGGCGGAAGACTGGATGCAACTAACGTGCTTAATCCGTTAGCTTGTGTAATAACTTCAATAAGTCTTGAGCACACAAATGTTCTGGGTGATAAGATTGAATTAATAGCCTTTGAAAAAGGGGAAATCATAAAGAAAGGTACAAATGTATTCATCGGGAAACTTCCTTCTGAGGCTGAATTAGTTATCGAGAAAAAAAGCAAGCTAACGAATTCACAGTTGTACAAAATTGAAGATTATACGCAGGAAAAAGGGGATCTGGTAGAATTATATACTGAAGAGGTTGAACTTATCGATTGGATAATTCCTCTTCATGGAAACTATCAAAAATATAATGCTGCTTTAGCCGGCTTAACAGTAACAAAAACAATTCAGTTAGACGATCATGGTGTGATTGAAAGAGGAATTAAAAATGTCATAGTCAATACAGGTATACAGGGCAGGTATGAATATTTTCAAAGGGATCCCACTATTTTGTTAGATTCTGCTCACAATCCTGAAGGAATTCACGCTTTTGTAAAGGAATTTTCTAAAGAGGTAAATCAGTATAATAAAAAGGTATTATTATTCGGAGCAATGCGTGATAAAGCTATCTCCGATATGCTTTCTATGCTTATACCTGTTTTTGATGAAATTCTTATTACAAAAATGAATTATGAAAGAAGTGCAGATATTCAGGAGATTACAGTAATTGCTGAAAATTTAGGTGCAAAGGTTAATGTATGCCATAATCCTGTTAAATGCGTAGGGGAATTTATGAATGGAGACAAGAAAAACTGCCTGGTAGTGCTTGGAAGTATGTATTTACTGGGCGAAATAAAATTTGGTTTAACCAAAGGAAATACTTGACATTTTCAAACGCTTCATTTATGTTTGGTTTAGCCTCTTGTTCCAATCAACAAATTAATGAATTTGAAAACCTCAAGAGCTTTTCATTATAAAAATCAAAGTAAATCAAATATTAGTTAATTAACATTATTAGTATCATTTTAGGGTTAAATTTATGCCAATGGACATTTCGGAACTGAAGTCAAAAAAAATTGTTGAGCTTAATGCTTTAGCAAAAGATCTTAACATAGTTGGTTACAGCGATCTGAGAAAACAGGAACTTATATTCAAAATTTTAGAAGCACAAACAGCCAAAGACGGTTTAACATTCTCCAAGGGTGTCCTGGAGGTACTACCGGACGGATATGGTTTCCTTCGTTCTTCTGATTACAATTATTTGCCTTCACCCGATGATATATATGTTTCACCATCACAAATAAAGAAATTCAGTTTAAGAACAGGCGACTTTGTCAGCGGTCAGGTCAGACCGCCAAAAGAAGGAGAAAGATTTTTTGCTCTGCTTCGTGTTGAGGCTGTGAATGGACTTGCTCCTGATAATATTCGTGAAAGAACTTTATTTGATAATCTTACGCCTGTATATCCAACTAAGAAAGTATTACTTGAATCAGTTCCCGGCGAGTACTCGATGCGAATTATGGATATGTTAAGCCCAATTGGTAAAGGACAAAGAGGTCTTATAGTCTCACCTCCCAAAAGCGGTAAAACAATTCTTCTCCAAAAAATTGCAAACTCCATTACTAGAAACCATCCTGAAATAAAGCTGATTATTTTATTGATTGATGAGCGTCCTGAAGAAGTTACAGATATGGAACGGATGGTTAAAGCTGAAGTTATAAGTTCAACCTTCGATGAACCCGCTGAAAGACATGTTCAGGTTGCAGATATGGTAATAGAAAAAGCTAAGCGTTTGGTTGAAGCTAAGGAAGATGTTGTTATTTTATTGGATAGCATTACAAGGCTTGCAAGGGCACATAATATAGTTATTCCCCATTCAGGAAAAATACTTTCAGGTGGTGTTGATTCTAATGCACTTCATAAACCTAAAAGATTTTTTGGTGCTGCGCGAAGTACAGAGGATGGCGGAAGTTTAACAATCATTGCTACAGCACTTATTGATACCGGCAGCAGAATGGACGATGTAATATTTGAAGAATTTAAAGGTACCGGTAATATGGAATTAGTGCTGAACAGAGATTTGAGTGATAGAAGAATTTTCCCTGCTATTGATGTTAACAGAACCGGAACCAGAAGGGAAGACCTGCTTCTCAAGGAAGACGATCTAGCAAAGATCTGGATATTAAGGAAGATACTAAGCGATTTTGATCCTGTTGAAGCTATGGAATTCTTATTGGATAAGCTCAGAGGAACTAAGAATAATAAAGACTTCCTGAATAATATGAATAGCTAATAATTGTTCTAAGTTCTTTTAATAAAATAAGGCATTATTTAATACCTGCTTTATAGTGCTCTTGTATCGTGTACAGTTTAAATGCATTTTTAGGTTAAAAAGTGAAAAAATATTTTCTACTGCTTATACTCTTTCAGTACACGGTTCTTTCTCAACCTCAGTCTGTGGGAGAGTTATTATTTACAGAGCTTCATAACTTTAAATCCGGGGAAGTTAATAGGAGTTATTTACTTTATAAAATACCTTTCAGCAATCTCGTATTTCAAAAAGAAGGAAATATATTTAAAGCTGGTGTAAAAGCTGGTGTTGAAATTTTTAACGACTCATCTCGTTCAGTTTACAGGGATTATACTGAAAAAATAATCTCGGTTGACGAATTTGAGTTAACCAATGATAAGAATTCTTATTTGCAGGGTATTATAGAATTTAGTCTACCTTCAGGAAAATATAAAATTTATTCTTCATTCACCGACATTAATTCTATTCGTGAACTAAAAAGCAAACCTCATACTTTAAAGACAGATAGTACAAATATTATTACGAATCCAATTATTGTTCATAGTGATAAGATACTTTGTGATACACTTCAATTATTTAACATAGCTAATTTTTCCGGCACAATTCCTTTCTCCTCTGAATTATTTTCAATATTGATTCCAGTAGCAGAGGAAAATTCAGATGGCCTTGAAATAAAAGCACATTATGAGGGAGAAGTAATTTTTAATGAGATAATTACAGAGTATTTTCATTCCCCTTTTGAGTTTACTATTTGTAACAATAAAGTTGTACTAAATAATAGTGCAAATACTAAAAATCTCAAATATTTTATTGCTAAAGATATTTCTGCCAAATTAAAAGAAGGTATTGTCTCAATTAAAATTTCTTATAAATCAGAACCAGAAAAGCAGGATTCATTTCAAATTCCTGTCATATGGATAAATAAACCACATGCGTTACTTGATCTGGAAAAAAGTATTCAACATTTAAAACTAATTGAGAGTTCTGAACTAATTGATAAGTTAGAGCGTTCTTCACGCGATAATTTAGAAAAAGATTTTTATTCATTATGGAAAAAGTATGATCCGACTCCGGAAACTGAATTTAATGAATTGATGCACGAATTTTATAAACGTGTTGATTATGCAGAGTTAAATTTCAGACCATTAGCATCAAAAAATGGCGCTAAATCTGATAGAGGTAAAATATATATCCAGTTTGGCAACCCTGACTCTATGGTTAGATTTACCGATGAATATGGAAGAATGGTTGAAACCTGGATGTATTCAAATCCGCAAAGATCTCTTATGTTTGTTGATAAAAGAGGAAACGGAAATTTTACACTGGTTAATAGTCAATGAAACGTTTTGTTTTTACCTGCGGTGATATAAACGGAATAGGTCCGGAAATAGTTATAAAAACACTCCAAAGGTTATATGATAAAAGGGTAAAGGAGCAGTTTATATTTATTTGTCCTTTAAATGTTTTTATAAGTAATTATCATTCCTCTTACTCCGGATTTCCTTTTCAGGTAGTGAATAAAGCTGAACTTCAGAACAGTTCAGAAATGTTCTTAATTTATGCACTGCCTGAAGCAAAACTGTCAATCGGTAAGCCAACAAAGCAATCAGGTAAAATTGCTTTCACAGCTTTAAAAGAATCATATAAACTTTTTACGGAAGGTTTGTCAGAAGCTGTTATTACAGCCCCGATTTCAAAACATGCAATTAATCTTGCCGGTATAAATTTTCCTGGTCAAACAGAAATGTTCGCTGATTGGTGTAATGAAAGAAACTATCTGATGACTTTTCTCTCTGCCCAAATTAATGCTGCATTATTAACAATTCATTTACCGCTGAACAAAGTATCATCAAAAATTAAAAAAACTTCTATAATGTCAGCGCTGAATATTATTAGGAAAACTGCCTCAATTGATCTGGCAATAAAAGAGCCAAAAATTGCAGTATTAGGATTAAATCCTCACGCCGGAGAAGAAGGTCTGCTGGGAAAAGAAGAAATAAATTTTATTAAACCGGTTTTAGAAAAAAAGGAGTTTGCCTCTTTTACGGATGGACCATATCCGCCGGATGCATTTTTTGCAAAGAAAAAATACAGGGATTACGATTTTGTACTCGGTATTTATCATGACCAGGTTTTAATTCCTTTTAAGATGATGAATTTTAATAAAGGCGTAAACTACACAGCCGGATTGCCGATAGTTAGAACTTCACCTGATCACGGATGTGCTTTTGATATTGCTGGAAATCAGCTTGCCGACGAATCCAGTATTTATTCAGCTTATCTTTATGCTAGAAAAATCTCCAGAAACAGAAAAAAATCAAAAAGTAATTAAAGTTATTCCTTACAGTCTGGTGGCGGAAATTTATTCCAACCTTATGGATGAGGTTAACTATAAAAGATGGGCAAAGTATATATACTTTTTAACCAAAGATAAAATACATCCCGGTTCCAGTATTCTAGAGCTTGCATCAGGCAACTGTCGTCTTTCTGAAAAGCTGCTTCATAAAAATAAAAAAATTATTTGCACAGATATTTCAAAACAAATGCTGATGAAAAGCACTTACAGCAGAAAAATTGTTTGTGATATGACCTGTCTTCCTTTTAATAAGAATTTTGATTTGATCTTTTCAACATTCGACAGCATTAATTACCTTTTAAGCAGGAATAAACTGCTGATACTATTTAAGGAGGTACACAGATTACTTAAGGAAGACGGTTTATTTACATTTGATGTAAGTCTTGAAAAAAACAGTTATATTCATCAAAAAGATTCAAAAAAATCCGGCAGAACAAAAAAGTACAAGTACTATCGTAAGAGTGTTTATGATCCGACAACAGGTATTCACAGCAATTACTTTAAGATTCTGGATTTTAAGGGAAATACTTTTACTGAGGTTCATAAACAAAAGATATTCAAGTTTAATGAGTATTTTGAGCTGCTGGAAAAAGCCGGACTATATGTTGTAAACTGCTTTAAGACTTTTACATCAAAAGATGGAACTGAAAAATCCGACAGAGTTCAGTTTATAGTTAAAAGGAAATAGAATGTTATCGATCCAAAATGTTTATTTCGATTATGCCAATCAACCTGTTTTTTCTGATTTAAATCTTGAAATGAAAGAAGGGGATTTTGCTTTTATTATAGGAAAAAGCGGAGCCGGTAAAACCACTTTACTTCAATTTATTTATTTTAATCTGAAACCTCATTCCGGAAATATAATTCTACAGAATTATAATTCTGCAACAATAAAATCAAAAGAAATTCCGATCGTCAGAAGAAAAATTGGTGTTGTTTTTCAGGACTTTAAACTTTTAAAGAACAGAAACGTATATGATAATCTTGCATTTGTACTTGAAGTAACTAACACAGCTCGCAGGGAGATAAAAAGAAAAGTAAATAATGCACTTTCAGAAGTGGGATTATCTCATAAAAGACTAAATATGCCCGACGAACTTTCGGGAGGTGAGAAACAGAGAGTTGCAATTGCCAGAGCCTTGCTTAACGACCCGATTCTGATATTAGCGGATGAACCGACAGGAAATCTGGATCCTGAAACATCTAGTGAGATTCTTGATATTCTTTTAAAGATAAATAGAAGCGGTACCGCTGTTCTGGTGGCGACACACAATTATGATATCGTAAGAAAAGTAAACACACGTATATTTAAGATTGAAAATGGAAGAGCCGTAAAGGGTATTTTAAAGAGCAGCGTAAATACTACCCAATGACATTTCTTTTTTCTAATGCTTTTTTTATTTCTTCATTTACTTCCGGTATACTTCCGAGTCCGTCAATAGCAATTGCCTTACCGTTCTTTTCATAATACCCGAGCACCGGTTTTGTTTCAGTATTGTAAATTTTAATTCTATGACGTATAACTTCTTCCGTGTCATCATTTCTTTGGTAAAAACTATTTAAAGCATTACATTTTGGACAGTTACTTAATCCTTCAATTTCTTTTATATTAAATATGGTTCCGCATTCCTTACAGGCTCTTCTGTTGCTCAGTCTGCTCACAATTTCTTCTTCATCTGCAGTTAAATGAATAAGGATAACATCGTTAATACCAAGTTCAGAAAATAACTTATCAAGAGCCATTGCCTGAACAGTTGTTCTTGGAAAGCCGTCAAGAATAAAACCATTGTGACATGGATCTGAATTAAGTGTTTCTTTAATTAAACCTATCATCAACTCATCAGGAACCAGTTCACCTCTTTCCATTATCTGACCAGCTTTAAGCCCTAATTCAGTTTTTTCACGGACTGCTTTTCTTAAAATATCACCTGTTGAAATATGAGGTATGTCGTATTCAGAAGAAAGAATTTTTGCCTGTGTACCTTTTCCCACTCCGGGAGAACCGAAAAGTATTATTCGCATTAATTTCTCAAATGTTTAGTGTCAAGTTAGACTTATTAAGATTTTTAGTCAAGAATTTTATTCTGTTGATGTTATTAATCAGCATTTTTTTTTCTGACAGTTTTGAAGAATGACTCCAGTAAAGAACGGCTTTCCTCAGCATAAATTCCAGCAAACACCTTAATTGTGTGGTTAAGCTTGTTTTCTTCAGCAATATTATAAACACTTCCGCAAGCTCCTGATTTTGAATCATGCAAAGCGAAGTACAATTCACTGATTCTTGAAGCAATTAAAGCTCCGGTGCACATTATACAGGGTTCCAATGTTACATAAATTGAGCAGCCCTCCAACCTCCAATTATTAAGATGATTTGCTGCCGAGGTTATCGCTATCATTTCAGAGTGTGCAGTTGGATCTTTCAGCAGCTCAATTTGATTATATCCGCGAGCTACTATCCTGTTGTTATGAACTATAACTGAACCCACAGGTACTTCACCATTTTCATAAGCTTTTTCTGCTTCCTGCAATGCAGCAAACATAAAGCGGTATTTATCCTCTGAAAAAAGCAAATTTATATAATTATGAAACAGTAAAGACTAGAATTAATTTTTAAGATGATTAATATTTGTGATCTATGAATGTAACTTAATCAGATTGATTAGCCTGGCTTAAACACCAGTGAAAATCAAAAACTCCAACCTTAATAGTACGCCCGGAAGGATTCGAACCCTCAACCCTCAGAGCCGAAATCTGATGCTCTATCCAATTGAGCCACGGGCGCATAAAATTCACTAACATTCTATTTTTATAAATCGAGTCGAAATATAATATTTTTTTACTGTTTTTTGATATGCTTCTTATCTTCAATTTACGCGTATTTTTAATTGTAAATATTACCTAAACAGGTAAAGTTTAGTGTACCGAAATGATATAAAAATTTAATATTTATTGAATTATTTATTTAGAAAATGGCGTAATAATTGTATCAATTCTTTATTTGAAACACCAATGTAATCCAGAAAACCTAATCATCGAGGATACAAATTGCTTAAAGATCACATAATATCAGATCAGGAACTGTTAATGAAAATCGGTAAAAACGATTTAACAGCATTCGAATTATTTTACAAACGCTATTCATCACTTGTTTACACTGTGTCGTTAAAAATACTGGGCAATAAAGAATCAGCGGAAAGAAATTTAGCAGAGATTTTTTTAATAGTTTGGAAATGGGCGGAGGACTTTGATTTTGTTGTACAAAATGTTTTTACCTGGATGGTTTTACTAACAAGAAACAAAGCAATCGATTCTTTAAGGAGATTCAAGGGCAATGGTACTCTACCAATATACAATGATGAACATGAAATCAAGTACATATTGCCAAAACTTTCTATTGAGATTGAATCTCTTGAAAGAGAATATATATTGAAGCTTTCTGAAAATATTAAAAATATAATTGATTCCCTGAATGATGAACAAAAGGATTTATTTTTTATGGTTTACTATGAGGGACTAGATGAAAAAGCAATAGCTGAAAAGCTTAAAATACCGGTTGCAGCACTAAAACTTCAGATACAATACATAATTGAAATATTGATGCAGAAAATAATAAGATAATGGTGGATGTTATGGAAAAGAAAATTGCAACAGAATTAATAAAACTTGAACTGCTTAACAATAATAACAAGCAGGATGAAGAAGCTCTGGATTACTTTAAGAAAAACATGGATGACTTTCCCTGGAAAGATTATGGAGATTATCAGAATCTGATTGCTGTTTTAGCAGTATCAGAAAAACTGGTAATTCCATCAGAGTCTTTATTAAACAGAGTTTTAACTGATGCACAAAAAATTAAAAAAGCTGCTATTGTTAAAGAAACTCATATTACTGCTGAAAAAGATTCACTAAAGCTAAATATTTATGCAAATGTAGAATCTAAAGCTGTTAGCGGTAATGTAAAACCAACTAATGGAAGTTATCAAACAGCTTTTAAATCTCAAACTCATATATCAGATCTAAAAAAGATTGCTAAACAGGATGCTGTTCTGGAAGAAAAAAAAGAAGTTATTTTAAACAAACAAAATATTTCAGACACAAAACAGCCGCCGCAGTTAAATAGGGTTAGTCAAACTGAAATTAATAAAACTATAAAGCCATTAGATCATAGGACTATTTTTCCCGATACAAAACCGGAAATCAAACCTTCAATCTCTTATGAATTAAAGAAGCAGGATACTGTAAATAAACAAAATAATACTGAACCTAAACCTTTTGAGGTTAAAAAGGAATCACCGCCGGTTAATGGAAGAATTTTAAAACCGTTAGATCATAAAACGGTTTTTGCTGATAAAAAGCCTGATTTAAAGCCTTTACAAACTGAAAGCATAACTAAGGATAAAATAGTCAATAAAAATGTATTTGGTGATAAAACTCTTCCCGAAATAAAACCTGAAATTTCAAAAACTATTCCGCCTCTGGAAAACAAATTTACAGTACCTGAAAAAAAACCAGATTTAAAACCGGCTTTTCAGAACGACACTGCAAAAGAACTTGAATCCAAAAATGATGATAAAATTCTAAAAGATACCTCCCGGTCTATCAAAGAAATAAAACCTGGCAACGGAAAAGCTAATGCGGCAGATAAAGTTGAAATTGCAAAACCAGTTGTTAATAAAACATCTGATAAAGTTAATAGTGATTCGTTCACACCTGTTAAATCTGTAAGTATAAATATCGAAGAAGAACTAAAGAAAATTGAACAGGAGGTTTTAAAAGATATTGAGAGCATCAAAGTGCAATATTCAGGGGATGTTCAAAATAAAACTGAACAGAATTTGCAAAATAAAAAAGAAAAAATAACACTTAAAGATCCGGACTTTGAAAATGTAAGAACTGTATTAAAAGAACACTCAAAAATCACTACAAAGGAAAGAAAACCGCTTCGTGAACCTTCACCTAGTATGCAAAGCCAGTTTAAGCGCGCAAACTGGGAGGAAAGCAATAAACCTGATAAAGTAACTCTTCCTGTTGATGTTAAAGAAGAAAACCAATCTGAGGAAGTATTAGTCCATAATAAAAATGAAATTTCTGAAAAATCAAGTGAATCTAGTGAATCGACCGGTTCTATCAGTTCGTTCCACGAAAAGACTTATCCTCACAGAAGAGAAAAACGAGGACTGGTACTTGTAATCGGTGTCTTAATAATTGCTATACCATCATTACTCTTTTTTATTTTTTCAGACAGCAATGAATCAGATAAAAATGTAAATGTAGCATCCACCCAACTACCGGCAGTAAGCATTAACATTGAATCGAAACAGGATGAAGAGTTTGTTTCAGAATCATTCACTGAAGAGACTCAGACTGAGGAAACGCCTCAATTAGAAATAACTCAAATGACTGATGTTAAGAAAGAAAGTAAGAAAGAAACAAAAACTGAAACTAAAATAACAATACCTCCACTGCCTGAGAGTCCACAAATTATTGAAACTGCCGAACTTAATGATTTAGATGGAAACGAAACAAATGAAGACAAAACTACTTCTCAAGGTGCTATTAGAGATATTCCCATAATTCCAATAGCTCAGATGAAAAAACCTGAAGAAGAAAATTCATATTTTGTTGCAGTTGAAGAAATGCCTGAACCAATAGGCGGAATAGCTGAAATACAAAAGAAGGTTGTTTATCCTGCTATTGCTTCGGCTGCCGCGGTTGAGGGTCGGGTAGTCATAAATGCTTATGTAGATATATACGGCAATGTAACAAAAACAGAAGTGGTTAAAGGTATTGGATATGGTTGTGATGAGGCTGCTGTAGATGCTATTAAAAGTACAAAATTCAAACCTGGTAAGCAACGAGGTAAAGCAGTAAACGTTCGAATTACTATCCCTGTTCTATTTAAAAGAATGTAAGATTTCTTTTAATTAAAACGTATGGTTTTTCGGTCGTTACAATTATAATAGTTATTTCAAACTTTTATCTCGATTTAATGATATATCATTTTTTATTATACATCTGCCGGTTACGTAGCAAGTGATATCAGAAACCTATCTTTAATTATGTAACTACCTCTATCCGATTACTTGATTGACAAGGATAAATAAGTAATATTCCCGCCTGAATTATTTCATATTATTAAAAAATGGATCTTTAATGAAAGAATTGCGCGATAGAATAAATCAACTTGATGAATCATTACTCAAATTGCTTTCTGAGCGTCGTACTCTTAGTATGGATATTATCAGGGAAAAAGAAAAACACGAGTATAATATCAGAGATAAGGAAAGAGAAAAGGACATACTTTCGCGAATTGTTGAAACAGGAAAAAAGCTGGGTCTCGACACTCATTATATCTCTAAAATATTTCAGGATATTATAGATGATTCAATTAATCTGCAGAATGAATTTGTTATCAGAAAGAGTAATAAAATTGAATCCGGAGCAGTTAAAATAGCAATCCAAGGTATCGAAGGTTCATTTAGTCATCTCGCAGCCAAAAAGTTCTTTGGTCATATTTCAAACGAACTTGTATTCAATAGTTTTAGTGATTTTGAATCAGTTATCGAATCCGTGGAGAATGATGAATCCGACTATGCAATCCTGCCTATTGAAAATACTACCTCCGGAAGCATAAATGAAGTTTATGATGGTCTTTTAAGCAGCAATCTGTCAATTGTTGGAGAGGAACTATTCCAGGTTAAGCATTGTCTGCTTGGCTTAGAGGAAATTCCTTTAAACAATATTCAGAAAATTTTTACTCACTATCAGGCAGCGAGACAGTGCAGTAAGTTTTTATATTCTTTAAATAAAACCCAGGTAGAATTTCTTGACGATACTGCAAAATCAATTATTAAAATTATAGAATTAAGAAAACCTGAATATGCAGCCATAGCAAGCAAAGAAGCTGCTGCACTGCTTGGTGTTAAAGTTCTTCGCGAGGAAATCGCTAATCAGGCAGGTAATTACACACGGTTTCTGGTTTGCTCAAAAAGTCAGATAGTTGTGGATAAACGAATTCCTGCAAAAACATCCCTTGTTTTAGCTACTGCTCATAAAGCAGGTTCGTTGGTTGAAGCACTTTCAGTGTTCAAAGAATATGGAATAAATATGACAAAGCTTCAATCCCGCCCTATCATTGGAAATCCCTGGGAGGAAAAATTTTATCTGGATTTTGAAGGTAATTTATCCGATCTGAATGTTCAGAAGCTAATCGATGAACTAGGTAAACACACTCGATATCTTAAAATACTTGGATGTTATCAAAGTAAGGAAATTGAAAAATCCAAACCGGTCAAAATCATTAATGAAAAAGAATCAATTGAACCGGAAATTAATATTGAGAATAAATCAGAAGAACGTATTGAGGTTAAAAATAATATTTCATATAAACTTGCCAGCCGTTTATATAAGAAAGATGATACAATTATTAAAGTGAGGGATGTTAGTATCGGCGGAGGCAACTTTGTTATTATTGCCGGACCCTGTTCAGTAGAATCTTACGATCAGATAATAAGCTGCGCAAAAGAAGTAAAAAATAATTTTGCTCACATACTTCGTGGCGGATGTTTTAAACCAAGGACATCGCCTTACGCATTTCAGGGCTTAGGTTATGAAGCACTGGATTTTCTTAAAGATGCAGGTGAACAATACGATCTGCCAATTATAACAGAAGTGATGTCTGTTGATCAAATTGAAAAAGTAGCTGAGAAATCGGATATGCTTCAAATAGGTGCACGAAATATGCAAAACTTTTCACTTCTAAGTGAAGTTGGCAAAACAATGCGTCCAGTTTTATTGAAGCGAGGTATGATGGCTTCAATAGATGAACTTTTGAACGCAGCCGAATATATTCTTGCAAGAGGGAACAGACAGGTTATTTTATGCGAACGTGGAATAAGAACTTTTGAAACTGCAACAAGAAACACACTTGATTTGAGCGCTATTCCTGTAATTAAAGAACTTTCCCACCTTCCGGTAGTGGTTGATCCATCACACGCAGTTGGTCAACGTGACAAAATTCTTCCTTTAGCCAAAGCTGCTAAAGCAGTAGGCGCTGATGGAATTATGATTGAGATTCATCCTGATCCTGATAAAGCTTTGAGCGATGGTTTGCAGTCTCTTCGTTTTGATCAGTTTAGAAAGCTTACCGAGGAGATGGATAAGATTAAATGAAAGAGTTCCTGGAAACTACTGACTCAAAAAATATAGCAATAATTGGTGGGATTAATCGGCGGTTCATTTGACAAAGCATTGAAGCAAGCTGATGAAAGTATTCATATTGGGGCTTATGACAGAACTCACATAATTAAGCGAGCTCTTGCCGATGGTGTTATAGATACTATAATATTTTTAATAGAAGATGCTTTAAATTATGAAATTATAATAATTTGTCTTCAGATTGATGAAAGTATTTATATATTTAACTCACTTACATCAAAACTCAAACAAGGTCAGATAATCTCTGATTTTTGCAGTGTTAAAATAGTATTTTCTGAGCTATGGAATAAAAACAGAAAGGATGGTACATATATCGGTGTCCATCCAATGACAGGTAAAGAAAAAGGAGGTTATGCAAATTCTGATCCGCTTCTGTTTGAAAACTCTGTTTTCATTATCTGCGATGAGGATAAATCATCACATCAAAAAGAAATCAATACCTACTTCGAATTAGTTAAGTTGAGCGGAGCAAGGATTACTTTTCTCAGTCCTGATATTCACGATATAATTACTGCTAACGTATCCCATATTCCACAGCTATTATCAGTTTTACTGGTTAATCAGGCAGATAAACAAAGAGGTGATATATCATTTATTGATTTTGCAGGAGGCGGTTTTCGTGATATGACGCGAATTGCATCCAGTGATTTTTCAGTTTGGAAATCTATTTTAAGTAATAATTCTGATGAAATAATTAATTCACTGAGGGAATATTCAGCAAAATTAAATGGCCTGATCTTATTGCTGGAAAAAAATGATAATGATGCAATAAAGGAGTTATTTGAAAAAGCCAGAACAGCACGCGAAGAAATTCCTTTTAACAGCAAAGGTTATTTAGAGTGTTTATTTGATATAACTGTTTTTGTAAAAGATGAACCAGGTATGATAAGTAAAATATCAACAGTACTGTTCAAAGGGAATATAAATATCAAAGACATTGAACTACTAAAGATAAGAGAGGGCAAAGGCGGCAACTTCAAATTTTACTTCGAACGTGAGTCCTCAGCCAAAAGGGCTAAATACCTTATTGAGCATGAGGGATTTACTACTTTATAATTCTTATTCTACTTGAAATAGAATTCAATTATTCTAAACCTCAAGTGCAGATAATTCAGTTTCTGTAATTTCCAGATTTGTAAACTCTTTAGTTATTGTAATCTCTGAATCAGGATATTCATAAATCGGGACGATTGGTTCAGTTTCACCAATTGAGTAACCATAAACTCCATTATATTCATTTTTATTTTCACCAATCTCTTCAAGTTGATTTAAATATTCACTGATAGATTTGCATTCGATAATCACAATCTTTTTCATCTTTTCAATAATTGGACTGTGTGACCTTGTTCCATCGTGTTCAAACTCAAGGACCCTTCTTCCATAACGGGTAATACCAATTACTCTGTAGGTAAGACTTTTGCCAACACCAGGTAAATTTAACACATTTCTATCAGTAGCAAGAAAAGGAATATTTTCTGCCTTTCGAACAGAATTAATATTATCAATAATGTCTTCAGCATCTTCAGAAAATTTCCTTATCAATTCAATACTACTTTCCGAAAGATTACCGATAGTTTTCTCTTCAATACTTTCCTGCACAGCACGGGCATTAGGAGCAAAGTTAAAATAATTTTCCATATAGCCCTTAACTGAAAAAGTATAGTAGGGAAGAACACCAATTTCATTAAGTACTTCTCGGAGCTTTAAATTGTGACCTCTTCTTGATGCAGCAGCAGTAAATACATGTTGATTAGTGATTAGCCACCCTGCTTTAATTAAGTTTTTAATTGCTTTTGCAGCTTCAGGAGTTACTTCCATTGGGGATTCAAAGTGAGTTTGTATTACAAATTGTTTTATACCGACATCAACAGCCTTTTGCTTAAAAGTCTTTAAAGAACTGACAAGATTATCTGTTATCCTTTGGGGTAAGTAGGCTGGTAATCTCGTACCAAGTCTAACACGTTGAATTTCTGCAAACTTTTCTTTATCCGGGCGGTTATTATTCTTTTCACGTTTCCTTTTTGCCATCTTATAAATAGCATCAAGGATTTGATCAAGGGATTTATCAGAACTCATTAATGCATCTCCACCGGTAATCAGTATATCCCTGATTTGAGAATCATTTTCAAAATATTCCATTAATCTCTCAAGTTTTTCCGGCCAGCTATCGTTTGCTTTCAGCTTGTTCAGATTAAAATTAAGATAACCATTTTGAAAATCGAACATTCTCTGACAGGATGAACATAAACCTCCGCAAGCCCTGCCCATAGTATCAGGAATCAATATAGCAACTTCGGGGTACCTTCTGTGAACATTATGATGAGATGGAAGAATCCAGCCTGCAGCATTTGGCTTACCAGGTTCAACTTTATCTTCTTTCTCCCATGCAGCTATATAACCGAATTCATCAATTAACTGACGGCTGTAAACCACATAATGACGTATTGCTAAATCCGCACCAACAGCAAAGTAAGGAACCCTAACATGCAACAGAGAAAGGTAATAAGGATTTACAAAAAAGGGAATTCCTTTTTTTTCAGCTTCATACAAAATCTTCATTGTATCAGGATCTAATGAGTAACCAAGGAATTCATTCAGCAGATCGGGTGAACGAACTGCAAATCTCAAATGAAATGCACTCTCATTCCACCATTTCAGGGCAGTATTATATTTTTCTTCCCGGTTGACTTCAGAATCAAATTTATACTTTGAATCATTTATCTCACCATCATCAATTTTATCAATAATTATATTAAGAATTCGTTCTCTGTTTTCCTCCCTGAGCTTAACAATTCTTGGATCAAGACCTGAAGGAAATCGGTTCATCCAGATCTCCAGTTGTTCTTTAGTGTATTCCTGCTTATCCTCTCTTCCCATCAGTTGTCTGAATAAATGGATCATATCTTCAAAGAAATCGGGTTTTGCACCCCCGGTGCCTTTATTTACTCCGAGCCATAACAATTTAATAGGATTACTTACAGCAAGCTGACCCCTGAGATTTAAATCGATAAATTCTCTTCCGGCATTATCTACATAATCAAGAATTCTTATTGCGGCAATATCGCTCCATTTTAAAGACTTAAATGAAATACCGCTTTCCAAACCTCTTTCATAATAACGAATAGCATCTGGTCTTTCTTTTAATAAAGTGAGAATCCAGTTTTTAACACCAACCAGAGCTTCGGTTTCATTTTTTGAACCATACATTATTTCTTCAAGCTTTGGATTTTCTTTGAGTAGTTCTTTAAGAACACGGTGTGATTTTACTGTTATTGCAATCTTGTCTAATTCATAAACCTGTGACATTTTGCTCTCCTGATTTTAATATTAGGTTAAGCTGATGTCCCTTTTAAGAAATGATATTAATGAAAAGGAAACATATTTTTTTTAAGTTATAAAAATAATAATTAAGATTCCACTATATTTTATACTTATCAGTTGTAAATGATCATTCGCAACTCAACTTATAAAAATAATAATGTAATGAATGTTATTTATTGCTAATAACTTCATCTTCCACAATACTTGCTAAATGTATAGCTTTAGTTACTTGATATTGAAGTCAAAATAACCAACCTTTGTCAAGTGATAATCAAAATATTTTTTTAATGGACAATTATCAACGGCACACCTCTTGTTCAATTCTTTTTGATTCGTTAGAGTCCTTTACAATTCTTTACTACATCAACTTTCTTCGGAGGAAATATGAAAGCAAAAAAATGTGTGCTTTTCATTTTATTACTTTTTCTGATTAGTTCACATGCATCATTTACGCAGAATCAGATTTCATTAAATATTATTGGAAGCGGAGGAGAACGCTCATCAAATACTGACTTTGTGCTTAATAGTTCAACTGGCGAGGTATTTACCGGTAAATCCTTAAATGCTTCTAACCAGCAATATTCAGGTTTCTGGTATATTTATTCCAACAGTTTAACTACCTCAATTGAAGGTGAGGAAGATATTATGCCAGATAATTTTAAACTTGAGCAGAATTATCCAAATCCTTTTAATCCATCAACAATTATAAAATTTGCAATAGCTGAACATAGTACAGTAGTAATTAAGATCTATGATATAACAGGAAGCGAAGTAATAACTCTTGTAAACGAAGAAATGGATGCCGGCTGGTATCAAAGAGAATTCAATGCTGCCGGTTTATCGAGCGGAATTTACCTGGTAAGACTTCAGGCTGATAACTTTGTAAACACTAAAAAAATGTTAATGGTTAAGTGAAAACATTTCTTATAAATAAAGAGATATTGAAGAAAAATCATTTTTATACATTTATACAGGAGAGAGAAAAATGAATATGGTTAAAGCAATGACAGTAGCAGTATTATTACTGGTCAGTCAAATTGTCTATGCACAATCTATACCAACAATAATTAATTATCAGGGACTTTTAAAAGACGTATCAGGAGTGGTTGTTCCAGACGGCGATTATAACATCACCTTCAGGCTCTATGATGTTGCCAGCGGCGGAACAGGATTGTGGACTGAAACAAAACTTATTACTGTAGTTGATGGAATTATTAACACAAAACTTGGTAGTATATTACCGCTTACATTGCCTTTTGATAAAGCGTACTGGTTAGGAATTACAATCGGAACCGGAAGTGAACTAACACCAAGAGTTGAATTCACTTCTGTTCCTTATAGTCATATAAGTAAGACAGTTCCGGATGGAACATTAACTGCTGAGAAATTATCAGACGGGCAGATTGTAAAATCAATCAATTCATTAAAGGATAATGTAAATATTTTAGCCGGTACAAACATTACATTAACTCCAAGCGGCAATGACATAACCATTAATGCGTCCGGAGGAGGAGGAGGTACAGTAACTCAAATAAATACAGGCGGCGGATTGACAGGTGGACCGATTACTACAACAGGCACAATTAGTATTCCTGCTAACGGCATTATTTCAGAAATGATTTTAGACGGCACTATCAGATCCTATGATATTGGAACTGCACAGGTTGTAAAAACAATTAATAACTTGATGGATAATGTTACTCTTGTTGCTGGATCTAATATTACAATTACTCCAAGTGGTCAGAATATTACCATCTCGTCAACAGCCAGCGGTGGAATAGGTGGAAGCGGAATAATAAATTATATACCCAGATTCACCTCATCCAATGCCGTTGGTAATTCAGCCATTTATCAAAGTGGAAACAATATTGGAATAGGCACTACTTCACCTTTATATAAACTTGATATATCATCCGCAGGAAATACGGTATTCCGTGCATTAAATACAGAATCAACAGCAATAACAAGTGTAGCTGTTTTTGGCAGGGCTAGTACAGTTGATGGTTATGGAATCGGCGGTGAATTTGTAGGCGGTCAATTTGGTGTGAGAGGAATTGCTGAACCCATATCAACAAACAGATTTACTTATGGGGTTTATGGACTTGCACAAGGATCAAACGCTGCATCAAAATTTGCTGTATTTGGTTTTAGCAATGCAGTAACAGGTAGTACAGGAAACTTGTATGGTCTTTATGGATATGCTGGTGGAGTAGCTACCGTTGGATCACGTTTCGGTGTTTATGCTACTGCTTCCCAAGGTGAAACAAATTATGCAGGATATTTTTCCGGCAATGTAAGTGTAACTGGTACATTAAGCAAAGGAGGCGGTTCGTTTAAAATAGATCATCCACTTGATCCGGCAAATAAATATTTGTATCACTCTTTTGTTGAGTCTCCTGATATGAAAAACATTTATGACGGAAATGTTATAACAGATGCTTCAGGTTATGCAACTGTAGAATTGCCGGAATGGTTCGAAGCACTTAATAAGGATTTTCGTTATCAGCTTACTGTTATTGGTGATTTTGCTCAAGCTATTATTGCAGAGGAAATACAGGGAAATAAATTTGCAATAAGAACTGACAAGCCTAATGTTAAAGTTTCCTGGCAAATAACAGGTATTCGAAAAGATGCATTTGCAGAAAGATACAGAATACCAGTTGAAGAAATTAAACAGGGGAATGAAGCAGGAAAGTATCTTTATCCTGAAGCATATAATATTCCTGCAGAATTGGGTATAGATTATGAAAACAATAATACAGTTATTGAAGCGGATGAATAAACTTTAAACTATTTAATATTTTTGACCTGAATCATCCTAAAATTGGTTGCATAATATATAAAGAACCTCTCTACTAAATAGAGAGGTTCCTTTTACAACCCATTCATATCTAACAATACTTGCCGTTTACAAAGCTTTATTTGCTTGACTCTGAATAAAATATTGTGCTTATTTAGATGGGTGGCTAATAACAATTCCGAGAGAGCAAGATTTTCAGAGTAAGGATGCTGAATAAACTTGCAGAGATTACACACCGGATTACTCTCCCGAAATAAATTCAATTAAAATAATTATCTATGTGTAGAATGCCATTCGTATGTAAAATTTATTCGTGTAATTCTGCATTCAATATTTAATATTTGTCTAATAAAGGATTTAAATTCTTAATGTCGAGTATTTCTAAAAAAGAAGTCTCCAACAGGGGATTGCAGGGTTTGCTTGATTCCCTGGAAGAAAAAAACTTTGATATGAATGTAGTGCTCGATGGTATTCCATACAACCTTGCATACCTGAAAGATAAACGCGAGCGAATTGAATGGTCAGTTTTCTGCAAATTAATTTCAAACATCAGACGTTACTTCACACTTAAAGAACTGGAAATAATGAATGGTTCTATGGTAACCAGAGGAAAGTATTTTGAAGGCATACTTTTCAGCTTCTTTCTTTTTGGTACAAATAAAATTGCAAGACTTTTTCACAAACAGATTTGGAAGCTCGGTGAATCAATGTTCAGTTGTATAAATCAAAAAACGGAATTTTTAGATAAGAACAGGCTAAGTGTTTATGCAACCATTGATGAAGGTTATGAGTTTCCTGTTGAATTTTGTTATTTAGTCAGAGGTGTTTGGGATCAGCAGGGAAAAATGATTGGAAGAAAAGGATATAAAGTAGAATTTACTCATACCCCAAAATTTGTAACCTTCATTGTGTCCTGGGATAAAGAAGATTTCTTCTTCAGAATAGCAAGAGTTTTCAGATGGTTCTTTAATATCAGGAAAGCGTTATTTGAGGTTACTAATACTCACGTTGAACTTTTACAGCGTTACGATCAACTACAGGAATCTAAACAAATTCTGGAGAAGCAGACCACACAGCTTAAAACTGCTTATGAACTATCAACATCAATCAAGCAATCGCTTAATATTAAAGATACTCTTGAAACTATTACAAACACACTAATTAAAGAAGCTGGATTTTCTGCCATACAGATTGAACTGTTTAATGATATAGATGAGAATGAATTCAAATTGAAAATTCAGAGCGGAGTTATTACTGAATTATTTACACCTGTCCAGCGTAAAATTATTATAAATGAGAGACATATTGGTAATCTCATCACTTACCCGAATCCACAGATGGACTATCAGGCCGTTAATGATCTCCTGGATTTTCTTACGCCGGTTATTAATATTTCAATTTACAATGCACTTGTTTTAAGAGCAATTGTTGACTACAGAGACAATCTAGAACAAAAAGTTTCAGAGCGTACAAAAGACTTGCAAACAGCAAGCTATAAACTAGTAGAATCGAATAAGCTGTTAAAAGAAGCTCAAGCAGTTCAAAATCAATTCTTCACAAACATCTCGCACGAATTCCGCACTCCGCTTACCCTGATACTGGGACTCTCGAAACAATTATTAGATAATATTAAAGATGAAACTTTTCAGGAGCAGATAAAACTCATTAACAGAAGTGCAAAAAAACTTAATAAACTTGTTGATGAACTACTTGATATCTCAAAAATTGAATCCGGTGAGATGAAACTTAAAGCTTGTCCTGCAAACATTGTTTCTGTTGTTAAGGAAATCGCCCTAACTTTTTGTTCACTTGCTGAAAGAAAAAAGATAAGACTGAGTATAACCTCTGAAGAGAATGAAATCACGGCTTTCATTGATCAAGATAAATTTGATAAGATACTTTCGAACATTCTGTCTAATGCAGTTAAATTTACTCCTGAGGGTGGAAAAGTTGATGTTGAAATCATAAAAAATAAAATGAATGCTGAAATTATTGTTTCAGATTCCGGAATCGGAATACCTAAGGAACAGTTTGATAAAATATTTGACAGATTTTACCAGGTAGATGGAAGTCATACCAGGGAGCAGGAAGGAACCGGAATAGGTCTTTCCTTAACTAAAGAATTAATTGAACTGCATAAGGGTAAAATTAAAGTGGAAAGCGAAGAGGGAAGAGGAACGATATTCAGACTTATCTTTCCCCTTGGTAAAGATCATCTTCATCCTGATGAAATTTGTGAAGAGAAACTTGAGAGGGATAATTATGAATTAAAAGAATCAGACGGCTTTGATCATTATTTCAGACACAATTCATATACTACCGATGAAATGGAACCAACAGGCAAACCTGTTTTGCTGATAGTTGAAGATAATCCTGATGTAAGAAAATATATCTCAATAATTTTGGGTGATTACTATCAGATAATTGAAGCGGAAGATGGTGAGGAAGGACTTAAGAAATCAATTGATAAAATACCCGATCTGATAATAAGCGATATTATGATGCCGAAGATGGACGGATTTAAAATGTGTACTATACTCAAATCAGATGAAAGAACCAGTCATATCCCGATAATTATGCTTACAGCAAAAGCCACCATTGAAGATAAGATAAGCGGACTTGAAATAGGTGCAGATTCATATATAATGAAACCGTTTGATGCACTTGAGCTGAAGGCACGGATAAAAAATCTTTTAGAACAAAGGAGAAGACTTCACGATTATTTCCGTACTTACGGAATAGTTGATACCGAAGTAACAACATTCACTCCGGCAGATCAGATGTTTTTAAGAAGGTCCGTTGATTTGATAAGCAAACATATATCAGACCCTCTATTCAGTGTTCAGTCTCTTTCTGAAAACTTAGGAATGAGCAGATCATTACTGGTTAAAAAGACAGAAGCGCTATTCGGAGACCCGCCAAATGAACTGATAAGAAGAATTAGGTTGAACAAGGCTGTAAGACTTTTAGAAAGAAAAGTCGGTAACGTTTCGGAGATAGCCATTGAGGTTGGCTTTAGTAATCCCTCTTACTTTGCAGAATGTTTTAAGAAGCAATTTGGAGTAACACCATCGCAGTTTCAGCAAAATAGGAATGAAAAAGTTTAACGCTGTTTTTTTTAAGTATTTTTGATTCTCAATGTTAATGATTAGAGAGTGTATGAATTAAAACCATAGCAAGTATTTAAAGTATAATACAACCTTCCGACTTTGCATCAGATTTATAACATGACACACCTTAAAATGTTTAATTATAATCAAACAGTTTTAATATTTTAACTTAACTCAGAATTAATTTATCTCATCTTATAATTCTCACAATAAGATTCAAACACATTTAACAACACTTAACAAACAAGAAATAAAAATCGCTCGTTTTTAAAGGGTCGAATACAAAAGTGATAGAAATAAAGACAAAATTGGTAGACAAATGGTTTTTTATTTCATACAATGTTATGGTATAAATAGAAAATGTTTTACTTAAAATCATCTTGTTCTGAGATTCCAACTAATTGAAAGGAATACTCAATTGTTAAAGACGGATTTTTTTGAAAGGTATAAACAATGTTAAATAATAGAATACTCTGGGATGATATAACACCATTTACATTTCAGTTGAGTCAGAATTATCCGAATCCTTTCAGAGAAAGAACTAATATAAAATATTGTGTTGCATATAAAACAAAAGTGAAGATTAAAGTTTATGATGAAAATCATAATGTGATTCAGAAACTTGTTGACGAAGAAAAAGAACCAGGAACCTATGAAATAGAATTTAATGATGAACGAAATCATAATAGTGGTTCGTTTGAACACGAGATCTTGTTCTATATTCTTGAAGCTGGTGATTACAAATGTGAAAAGAAAATGGAATTGATAAAATAAAAACAACCTCACCCTTCAATTCCCTCTCCTTAGCAAGGAGAGGGGCAGGGGTGAGGTAGAGTGCTGAGTCATTCTGTAACTAAAGCGACTGAACACCCGGATAATTAAAACATAAACTTATTAGGAGGTGTGAAATGAAAAAGTATTGTGGAATTTTTAT
Source organism: Ignavibacterium sp. (assembly GCA_018335755.1). Lineage (GTDB taxonomy): Bacteria > Bacteroidota > Ignavibacteria > Ignavibacteriales > Ignavibacteriaceae > JAGXRK01. Next base: position 140,992 of record JAGXRK010000053.1, read on the forward strand.
CATAAGCTTGTTCATATTTTTTACCGGTTGTTCAGAGAATCCGGCTACCGATCCGGGATTGAGTTTAGACAAGCAGACCGGCTCACATAAGGGAATAATCAACATCTGTTGTTTATTAACCGATCCGTTGAGCGGTACTTGCAACCTGGGCGGTAACATTATGTATTATCATGAAATTATCCCTGCGCCGGAGAATGCGGATGATTTAATTACTGTACAGTTAAGTCTGGAAGTTGATTGTGAAATGTGCGATAAGCTTGGAATGATTCATCCGGAATGGTCAATAACACAAAGCAGTGTTGATATAGTAATAATAAGCGAGGAAGGAATTATAATTCTGGAAAAGAATTATCCGGTCTGTAATAGAATAGACATCATGTTAAATGTGAAATATTTAATTACAACCGAAGGTGTTGGAATTTCCGAAATATCAATTAATCCGGTGAACCCTTTTTCCAGTTTATTAAAAGTAGATTAAATAGCGGCTCATCAGAGGGCAAGGGGGACAAGATAAGTAAGAGTAACTAAAATAAGGGATTTTGACTGTTCAGCTGAATCCTGCGAGGATTCAAAAACCCCCGGAGGTTTAAATAGGCGGCTAAACGCTATTTGAATTCGTTCTTTAAATATTGGTACCCGGTGATAAAGTAGTGCATTTGACTTTTATACCAATTATTAACTTATTTTACCGGGTGGTTTTTTCTCGACTCCGAGAGAGCAAGAATTGCAGAGCAAGGCTACTGTTTACTTGCAGAGATTACACACCGGATTACTCTCCCGAAGTATTAATAAGAATTAAGTTATAAAAATGTCTATTTAGTCATTAAACTATATAGTTAGTGCTATGATAAACGAAAAGATATTACATTACAGCATAAGTGAAAAACTCGGAGGCGGCGGAATGGGTGTTGTTTATAAAGCAGAAGACACAAAACTGCGCCGTACAGTTGCACTTAAATTTTTACCTGCATCATTTTCATATGATGAAGAGGCAAAGCAGAGATTTTTATATGAGGCATATGCTGCTTCATCTATCCAGCATCATAATATTTGCAATATACACGATATTGATGAAACTGAAGACGGCCGTTTGTTTATATGTATGGATTATTATGATGGAAAAACTTTAAAGCAAAAAATAGCTGAAGGACCGCTTAAGATTAATAATGCGATAGATATTTCTTTGCAGGTGGCTCACGGACTCCTTAAAACACACGAACAAAAGATTATCCATCGTGATATAAAACCTGCAAATATCTTTGTTACTAAAGATGGCACAATAAAAATACTGGATTTTGGATTGGCAAAACTTTCCGGTCAGGCAAATATCACAAAGATGGGATCAACACTTGGCACTGCTGCTTATATGTCCCCGGAACAAGCCAGCGGCAACGATGTGGACCATAGAACAGATATCTGGTCTTTGGGAATCGTTATATATGAAATGATATCAGGGAAAACACCTTTTCAGAATGATTTTGAGCAGGCTGTTTTATATAGTATTCTTAATGAAGAACCCGAACCAATTTCATCCTTACGAAGTGGTGTTCCAGTGGAATTGGAAAGAATTATTTTAAAGGCACTGAGTAAAGATCCGGAAGACCGTTATCAGCATATTGACGAAATGATTGTTGACCTTAGAAATATTAGTATTACCGAACAGAGAGACTCCTTAAAAAGATTTAATTTAAATAAGAAGAAAAAAACTAAGCATACCTTGTATTGGTCAGCCGCAATAATAATTCTTTTAACCTCAGTCTTTGCATTGTGGACGTTCCTGGATACTACATACACAAAAGTGGAGAAAAGAAAATTTATTGCTGTTTTACCTTTTAAGCCAATTAGTGAAACAGACGAAAACAAGGATTTTGCTGATGGTATTCACGATGATGTTATTATTCAGCTTTCTAAAATAGGTGAATTGAAAGTTATTGCCCGTAGTTCGGTATTGGAATATCAGGAATCTAAAAAATCATTAAAGCAAATAGCCTCTGAACTTGGCGCCGGTTCTATTTTGGAAGGAAGTACACGCAGAAGTAATGATCTTATTCGTGTAAATGCACGCCTTGTTGATCCGGAAACCGGAGAAAATCTTTGGGCTGAAACCTACGACAGACCATACGAAGATATTTTTGTTATTCAGAGTGATCTTGCCCAAAAAATTGCAGCGGCTCTTCAAATAAAACTTGGTACAGAGGAACTGTTCTCACTTCAAGCAGAACCAACTGAAAATATGATTGCCTGGGATTATTTTAGAAAAGGAAAATACTTCTGGGAAGTATCCTATAATTTTGAAGGTAATCTTAAATCCGCAGAAATGTTCACAATTGCTTGCTCCCTTGATTCCAGTTTTACTCTTGCCTGGATATTCCGTTCTATGGCTTATAGTGTTGTAGCCGGACAAAGTCCTTCATTCGAAGAACGTTTAAACTATATAAAAGAGGCTGAATTCTCGCTGCAAATAGCCAGGCAAACAGGAGAAGATATGCCTGAATATCATCTGGCTAGAGGGCATTACTATTATCATATAAAAAATAATCTTGATTCAGCAATTATTGAAACAGAAATAGCAGATCAAAAAAGACCGAATGAATCGAATATTTTATATTTTCTTTCAATTTTAGTTTCTGATAAAGGTGATTGGAAAAGAGGTTATAATATATCTGAACGAATTTATCAGCTTAATCCAAAAGGTACAGGCGGCTTATTATTAGGTGCCTGGAGTACTTTTGGACTTGGGCTTTATGATGAATCTGAAGTTTGGGCTGATAAACTTATTAATAATGATCCTGAAAGCGGACTTGGTTATGTATTAAAAACAATAACTGTGTTGCTGGGTAAAGGTGAAATTGAACGTGCGCAATCCATTCTGAATGAAGCTAAAATATTTACGTTACGTGATACATACCATTTCGCGATTTATCAATACTTGATTTATTTATATAAAAAAGAATTTAATAAAGCTGTTAGTGTATTTAAAGATTGGAACTATCCAGTAAGATGGTATTTTTTAGGAATTGCATATAAACTGATGAATAATCAAACTAAGGCTTTTGATTGTTTTGATTCTACAAGAGTTATCTATTCCGAACTTTTATCCAAACACCCTGATAATAAAAAGGCAAGATTAAGATTGGCTGTGGCTTATGCAGCTCTGAATGATAAAACCAATGCATTGCTGCAAATGGCGCAAACGACTGAAGACTCCAGGAGGCAGTTCGAAATTGATTATATTTATTTTAATATTCTTATAGATGAGCATGACTTTGCTGTAAAATTGTTAAAAAAGTATATTCAGGATAGAACTGAGCCGACATCATTTATGATCAAAAATGATCCAAGATTAGATGCTTTAAGGAAGAGAGGAGACTTTAAGGAAGCATTAAAAATGATTCCCGATGAATAAGAAACTTAATGCTATTAAAAACATTGATTAAAGATAAAAACATATTAGATGAAATTATTGAGATAGCATCAGTACTCAATAATGAAACACTATTTGAGGAAATGCTGCGCTTTATTTCCGAAAAAACACTGCGAATGTTTGATTGTGATTTTGTTCATATCTCGGTATTTAATCCTCAGACACAGAATACAGTAAAGACTGTAATTAAGAATGAAAAAATCTCTGATCTTGCTTCAATTCATATGATCAATTTGAACATTTCGGGCTGGGTACTTAAAAACCGGAAATCTTTTTTAACAAATAATCTTCCTGAAGATAAAAGATTTAGCAGCGGATTGTTACATAATTGCGGTATTAATTCAGCTGTCGGATCACTTCTTCTCGCAAACAGTAAACCAATTGGGTTATTATTAATGTTAAGCAACGATTCCGGCAGAAAATTTAGTGAGCTGGATGTTGAGTATGCAAACAAACTATCTGCGGTTATATCACCGTTTATCAACAGAACTGATAAAATTCATCAGTACTTCACTTGTGTGCTTCCAGAAAATGAACTGCTTGTTAAATATTCTAAACTTGGACTGGTAGGAAAAAGCAAAAGATTTATTGACCTGCTCAAATCAATTGAGTCAGCTTCCAGATGTGATGTTAGGGTTTTACTTGAGGGTGATACTGGTACGGGAAAAGAAATTATTGCAAAAGCAATTCATAAACTCAGCAGCAGAAGTGATAATGATTTTATGGTTTTAGATTGTGCTTCAATTCAGGATAACCTAATTGAAAGCGAGTTGTTCGGTCACACAAAAGGTTCATTTACAGGGGCAGTTAAAGACAGGCCCGGCATTATTGAAGAAGCAGACGGCGGAACATTATTTATTGATGAAATAAATCATCTTCCTCCGGATATGCAGGTGAAATTTTTAAGATTTCTTCAGGAAAAAGAATTCAGACCTGTAGGTTCCAACCAGATTAAAAAATCAAATGTTAGAATAATTACTGCAAGCAGTATTCCCTTAAATGAGCTTGTTAAAGAAAAAAAGATGCGTGAAGAATTGCTCTACAGACTTAATGTTTATCCTATTCGTATTCCGTCTCTTAATGACAGATCAGAAGATATTATGCTTTTAGCACATCACTTCATTAAAATATTTGCAGCTCAACAAAATAAAATCGTTGAAACAATCGACACAGAGATAATGAATTTTATGCTGCATAAAAACTGGGCCGGTAATATCCGTGAACTTGAAAATTTTGTAGAACGGATTGTAACTCTTGCTCCATTAAATGATAAAATAGTATTTAAGAACTCTCTGCCTGCCGAACATCTTGAAGAATTTCTTAATGTTAAATCAAACACTTCATATTCAGGTTCAAAAATATCTCTTACTGAAACCCTTGAAGAGATTGAAGTTCAGATAATACGGGAAGCATTAATAAATACTAACTGGAACCAGTCAAAAGCGGCGGCATCTCTCAGCATTCCTGAACAAACATTGCGCTATAAAATGCATAAACATAGTATCGCAAAACCTTAAGCACTCCATATTTTATCTGAATAATAAATAAAAAATATTTTATCGCAGAAATCTGCGAGTTCGCAATTTTCTGCGATAGAAAATAGTTTTGCCTGAAAAATTTTCTTCGAATACTTTGCAAAATAAAAACATTTACTATTCTATTTATCGGCACTCCATTTGAGTCTACGGGCATTGAAACCTTTTATAATCATCAACCACAAAGGAGAGTGCTATGAAAAAGTTATTTGTATTACCCGTCTTTTTTCTGATACTGTTTTTCATCGGATGTCAGGAAAACCCGATCACTGAACCGGTTGCTGAAAGAAGCAGTCCGATTCTTTCAAAAGAGGGAACTTTAAACCTCTGCTGCAATGTAAGCGACCCTTTTTTCTCAGGTGAATGCTCTGTTGTTGGTACCATGTACTATATACACGAGGTAAGATATTCTAATAATTCAGTCTATGCAACAATTGGCTTAACAATAGATGTTGATGCTCAATTATGCCCAAAAGATCCTCAGTTTAGTTATGTGTCGTGGAGTATAAATAAAGGAAGTACACATAGTTTTGTTGTAAAAAATCTCCAATCATTAAATACCACTTTTAAAGGCGAATCTGAGAAACAATTCACCCAGCTCTATACAATTAGTAACCGAAAAGATCTCATGCTGGAAATACAATTCCTGGTGGATCTTAATGATCTGAAGATTACAAGTATACGTACTGTTAAAGCTTTTGCAACTTTATTAACAGCAGAATAAATAATAATTAATAGACAGGAGTCTGTCATGAAAAAGTTAATTTTATTTCTCAGTGTTTTATTTCTATTCGCATTTGTGGGATGTCAGGAGAATCAGCTATCCGAACCAGTATTAAATGAAGATAATGCATCTGTTGCTAAAACAGAAATTATTGACCTCGGCTGTTTTCTAATTGATCCGGCATCAACATCCCAATGTAAACTAGTTGGAAAGCTTACGTATAACCACGAAGCAACTGTTCTGAGTAATTCAACCAATCTTTTAATAACCTTATTAATAGATATTGATGCGTGGTTATGTGGTGAAGCTAATCATGTTGGTTATCCCTGGGTTATCAGGCAGACTAATACCCATACCTTTATAATTAAAAATATTCAATCCTTAAATACTTCTTTCAAATCTGAAAATGAAAAGTATTTTGTAAAACATTATAGAATTAAAAATCGTGATGACATAATGTTGGAAATAAAATACATCGTTGATCAGGCTAGTTTAAGGATCAGAAGTATATCCATTGCTCCCGGTCGATTAGTTTCAGAATAACAAATAATATTAATAATAATGAATTAATAAGAGGTGTGTTATGAAACAGTTAGTAGTTCTTTTAAGCATTTTTACTGTAATCTTCTTCTTTGGCTGCCAGGAAAACCAGATTACAGAACCCATTAATTCACTTGATAAAACAAGCGGACTTATTAATGGCGGCGTTATCAATCTTGATTCTCCCGTTTTTGATCCTTTATCAGGTAAATGCGCTGTATCGGGAGTTGTTAAATACAAAATCTATAGACCCTTAGCAAACGAAGAACCAATGACAGCTAGTAAAAAAGTAGAACGAGTTAAATTGATAATTGCTATGGATGCTGTATTAGTTGATTTACTAAACACACAGCCGCACGAAAGATGGCTGATAAAAGGTACGACTGAACATCAGGTAGTGTTTTTCCAGGATGATATAAAACCAATTCAATTAAAGTATGAGATAACAGGTAGAGATGACATTATTCTGATCGTAAAATATAACTTTGAGAGGTATTCACTCAGCCTTCAACAAATGTACTTAGTACGTAAAAGAGTTGTAGCATTGTCATAGTAATAATTGATCGGGTCTATTTGAAAGTTCTTTTATCCATTAGTGAGGGTAGTTAATATTCGCCCGGTGTTTTGCCGGGCGGTAATTTCAATTTTATAAGGATCAGATAAAACTGATCAGGAGTCGGCTATGAAAAAGTGTATTGTCATTTTAGTTTTAAGTTTATTGATTTTTCTGCCCGGATGCGCGGATCCAATAATTACTGAACCGGTCTCAAACCTAGAAAAACCTGCATTTCCTCACAAAGGTATTATTGATGTCTGCTGCCCTTTAACCGATCCATTGAGCGGTACCTGCAACCTTAATGGTAAGGTTATGTATTATCACGAAATAATTTCCAGCCCGAATTGTGTTGAAGGCTTGTACACTGTTTATGTATGGTTGGAAATGGACACTGAGATATGCGATATGCTTGGAATGATGCATCCCGCGTGGAGCATAACTGAAAGCAGCACAGATACTGTGATAGTTAATGAGGAAGGCATTGTCATACTGGAAAAGAATTATCCGGTTTGTAATCGGGTAGATATAAAATTAAATGTAAAATATTTAATAACAACAGGAGGTGTTGGTATTGTAGAAACTTCTATTCATCCTGTTAATCCTTTTTCTAATGCAATAAAGGTAGAGGATTAAATATAATTCTGCTTAATCCATTTTAATATTGTAAATAATTCAATTCACATTATTGATATTCAGGAGGTATGCTATGAAACAGATTTTTCGGATTCTCGTTATAGTAATTCTTATTTCACCATTTATATTTTCACAATGGTATGTAGTCCATCCTCTCGGAAAAGCAAATTTAAATTCAGTCTGCTACTCCGATGATGATGTTTTTGTTTTAGATAATAAAGGCTTTCTTAACTTTTCAACTGATAATGGATCTAACTGGTTTGAAAAACAAATTGCCTCAAATACATCTCTTAATGCAATTCAATTTACAGATTATTCTGTCAGTTATATAGTCGGGAACAGAGGTAATATATTTATATCTGAAACTAACTGGAAAGATTGGAAGGATATTTCAGTTGATGATTATTTTCATTTAAATGATGTTCAATTTATAAGCAGTGGTAGAGGAGTAACAGTCGGGACTAAAGAAGTAATTATTGACGGCAGGACTTATTTGCTTCCATCAATTCACATTACTAACAGCTACGGATTTGAATGGAAGGAAATACAATTTGATTTCAGAGGTAAATTAAATTCTGTTGCCTATTCTGAAAAAGGTTTAATTATTGCTGTAGGTGACACTGGTTTAATGTTATACTCAACTGAATTTGGAAAAACCTGGACGCAGGAATTTTTAAGGACTGATGTTAATCTGAACACCGTGAGGCTATGTCCGGATAATACAATTATAATAGCAGGGGAGAGGGGAACATTTTACTATTCAAATTACCCGGGGGAAAGATGGAATAAAATCCAATTACCTGAATTTTACAATTTTCAGAGTGCATGCTTTAAAGACCGAGGTATAATAGTTGCAGCCGGTACAAAGTATATGGAGAAAGAAAGCAACAGTTTTACTGTAGCTGCGTTAGTTAAAATAGATGTAGAGACAAATAAGTGGTCAGAAGAATTTGCAAAAATTTACGGGAAATATAATTCTGTATCATTCTGTAACCCTGAAATGGCAATGGCTGTAGGTAATAACGGAATAATTACCCTTTATAACTCTCCGGCAGCATTTGAAGATCCATATAATAGTAATGTTAACAACTTTAAATTATATCAGAATCATCCGAACCCGTTTAACCCTTTAACAGTAATAAGTTATCATTTACCGGTAAGCGGTTATGTAACTCTGAAAGTATGTGATATAATTGGCAATGAAATAGCCACACTCATTGACGAAAATAAACCAGCAGGAATGGATGAAGTTGAGTTTGATGGAAGTTACTTATCGAGCGGAGTGTATTTCTATAAGCTTAAAGTAGGAAATTTTGTAAACATAAAGAAGATGATTCTTCTTAAATAGTAACTGGTAATATGAACCACAAATATAATTAGTCATGAACAAGTGTTTTTATTTAATATCATTTTTACCTCTAATTTTTACACACTCTCAAAGTGTTGAATTATCATTGCAGGATTTATGTGATGAAAGCAGTGATATAGTAATAGCTAAACCAGTTTCCTCTAATACATTCCAATCGGAAAATTACAAGCACATCCGCACAAACATAAAATTTAAAGTAATTGAAACAATAAAAGGTCGATTTGTTGCGGACGATAATTTTGAAATGCTCGTTTATGGTGGGGAATTAAACGGGATAACAAAAATTGTAGTTGATGCACCAAGTTATAGAATGGGCGAAGAATCGCTTCTCTTTCTTCGTGCGAACAGAGGTAAAGAAATTCTGAGGATATTCTTCACGGTTACAGGTGGCATTCAAGGCAAATATAATATTTATGTTGATAAAAATGATGGAGTAAAACATGTAGTAAGAGATCAGTCAGATTGGCAGTCACCTGATAATAAAAATGTAATTGAGATTCAAAGTAAAAAAAATGATCAGCCAACACTCAATGAGATGAAACGTTCAATTAAAGCTAGAATTAGTAAAGGACCAAAATGAAAATAAAAATATTAATACTATTTTTATTATTTATTTCAATAAAACTCCTATTTGCTGAAAAATATATTGTTATCAATGGTCCAATTCGTACCACTCAATGCTCTTCAACAAAGATGGCAAGATGTCCAAACTATATCCGCTGGATCAATAATACTATTGCTTGGAAAATAAATGAGAATGGCTGCTGTTTCAATGACAACATTTCAGTTCGGGATTTAGAAAGTGCAGTGAAAAATGGTTTCAATAGTTGGGATACCATTAGTACTGCTGATTTTAACTTTTTTTATCAAGGTGAAACAGATGCTTTATTTGGAAATGACGGGGAAAATTTGATCTATTGGGCGGAGGAAAATGATATTGCTTTCCAGAATGGTGGACCACTTGCCGGCACCGGAAGTGGGACACTTGCAATAACTATCTTAACTGTAAATGAATATGAAGAAATTCTTGATTCAGATATCATATTCAATGGAAGGGATCATAGTTGGAAAGTAGATAACACTGATCCCGACATTTGGGCAGTAACCTCCCATGAAGTGGGACATGTTCTTGGTTTATTCCATACTGAAGTTACAAACCTTCCAGTTTCTGAGCTACCAACTATGATCTTTTATTATAATTCATTATTTGGCCGCGATTTGTCATTTGATGACAGAGTAGGAGCGTCGTTTTTATATGGCGGTAATTTAATTGATGATGAAGACTTTGCTGGAAATATTTATTTGAAGTTTGATATAAACATTTTGAGAGGAAAGTCTTTAAATATTCAACCAGGTGCTTCAATAAAAATGTTTTTGGGGGCATCGATCCGAGTCCGGGGCCAATTAAATGCAATTGCGACCCAGTCCCAAAATATTTCATTTATAAATTATAGAAATAATGATATCTGGTCCGGAATATATTTCTTGGCTGAAAGTCAAGGTTCAATGAATTATTGTATTGTAAAAAATGTAAATAATCATATGGGTGCTGCTATAAATATAGATTGTTCTTCACCTAAAATTCAAAACTGCATAATTGTAAATAACACAGGATATAAAGGTGGGATTCGGATTTACCATGGTTCCGAACCGCAAATACAAAATAATGTAGTTGCTCATAATATAGCGAATTATGGAGGGGGGATACTTTGTTGCGAAAATTCAAATCCAGTTTTTATAAACAATACAATTGCTTATAATTTTGCTGATAGTGCAGGAGGAGGTCTCTATTGTGATTCCAATTCAGATCCGATTTTTATTAATAATATTTTTTATGGAAATACTTCTTCATTCGGAAGCCAAATATATATAAATGACTACGAATCAGACCCAGCTTTTGCTTATTGCAACTTGCAAGGCGGAAAGGAAAAATATGAAGGTATAGGTGCCGGAATTAATTACACTGGACTATTTGAAAATAATATTGATTATGATCCTTCATTTGTAAAGGCCGAGTTGGATAATTTTTTTCTTTCAGATTTTTCACCCTGCATTAGTTCAGGGATTGATTCAATTGAAATTGCAGGAATGTTATATCGCATGCCACCTTTATGTGCAGGCGGAAACTATCGACCTAGTCCGATTGGAACTAAACCAGACATTGGTGCATATGAAAATCTTTTAGGATCTAAAGCTCTTAATGAAAAGGGGTTGCCCAGTCTTTTTCTTAACCAAAACTATCCCAACCCATTCAACCCAAGCACGGTAATCAGTTGGCAGTCACCGGCAGGCAGTCATCAAACCATAAAAGTGTTTGATGTTTTGGGAAATGAGATTGCAACACTTGTCGATGAATACAAACCGGCAGGAAGATATATAGTAGAATTCAGTATTAATTCCGGCGAAGACCGGAATCTCAGCAGCGGAGTATACTTTTATCGATTAAAATCTGGAGACTTTGTACAAACGCGTAAAATGATATTGATAAAATAAAAAGAATAGTCCCGACCTAAAGGATCTGTTGCAGAAGTCACATAATTGTCATTTCGACCAACGGGAGAAATCTTTTTCGTGACATATTGAAGGATTTCTCAGTCTCCCGAAGGGATGCCTATGGCAGAAGACTCCTTCGAAATGACAGTTTCAGAGTTATGCAACAGATCCTTTAGGTCGGGGACTAATTAATGAAAAAAAGTTTGGCTTTAGCTTGAAGAGTCCGGCAGACTCTTTGGAGTCTGGCGACCAAATAAAGTGTTTGGGCTAAAGCCCAGCGTTAAATAGTTTAATTCGGTCCCCGCAATGAATTGCGGGCCTATTGAAAAAATTTACACATTCAGAGTGCTGAGTCATTCTGTAACTAAAGCGACTGAACAACCTGATAGTGAACTAATAAGAATATTATTAGGAGGTTTAAAATGAGAACTCTGCTTATAATAATTATCTTTTTTGCATTTAACTGTAATAATATAATTTCTCAGGTTAATGATTATTGGAAAAATGCAAAAGCTGATGACAGCAAAATTTATACAATTCATCATTTAGGTAAACAGATCAGCTATGCTGTTTCTTATGAAGGCGATTTATTTAAGACAACTGATGGAGGCAGAACCTGGAAATATGAATCAGATAAAAGAGAGCAATTGCAATTAAAAAATTATAAAATTCTTTGGTCAGGGGATATCTATTGTGCAATTATGCATACAACAGATGGAGGATTAAACTGGGAGCAATATGATAAAGAAAAACAAGAGCATTTTTGCAAAGTGTATTTAAAGGATGAAAATACAGGTTATAAAGTTGCATATGAATTTCTATGTAAGGTTTTCACAAAGATATTCACTTATAATAGAGATAATGCAATTACTATACTTATCAATTATCCTCAACAATGCACAGAATATTTCAATAATGAAAAAGAAGGATGGGCTTTGGGATGGTGTCTTAAGGATTTCAGAGTAGTGACTGTTTCTTCGGTGTTTTATTAAAGCAAAAGATTAAACATTTACTGTGCTCAGCCAAACCTCCGGGACTTATAAAACCCTTGAGGTTTAATTGAATGACTGAACACCCTGATAATTAAATATTAAATTATAAGGAGGTTCGAGATGAAAAAGTTATTAGTTCTACATTATATTTTTTTTATTTTTATTTTTTATAGCCTAAAGGCAATTCAAACTGAGTATGTTTTTTCATCATTTGATACTGATATTATATTATTTGATGAATATAAAATCAATTTCTGCCGTTCAGTTATCGACCAATTATCGGGTGAATGCATTATCAACGGAACTGTTAACTGCAAAATTCTTAATAACAGCTTCGATGCCCGATTAAATACTAATTCTCTAATGGTTGAAATTGATCTAAACGCAGAGTTGAGCCCTCTGTACTGCAATAAATATACTGAGCCCTGTTTCATTTCCGGAACTTCTTCTCATCATTTTACTTTCATTGATTCGGGAAAAAAAAACTTACGAATCGAATATCCGTTCACCTTTTGGGATGCGAAGATATTATCTGTTATTTATGAATTTAGTAATGATGGACTTTACATTAAAAATATGTGCGTGATATAACTTCAGGCAATATATTTCTCCATTTTAGTAAAATTACTGATTCTTGTTATTTTGCAGAAATGTTGGAATAATTAATTTTCTTATATTAGCTTAAATATTTACTTCCTACCATATCAGTATTAAAAATAACATAAGCATTTCTCTATTCTAAAGAAAAATCCATATTTTTGAGTTAAATATGTTTTTGTCATTTACTAAAATATTTTCAATTATGGTTTTTTTATGAATAATAATATTGGCTTTGATAACGAAAAATATCTGCAGGAACAAACTGAAGAAATTCTAAAAAGGGTAGCCCGTTTTAACAATAAACTTTACCTTGAATTTGGTGGAAAACTTTTATTCGATTATCACGCTGCAAGAGTGCTGCCGGGATTTGATAAAAATGTTAAAATGCGTTTGCTGCAAAAACTCAAAGATAATATTGAAGTTATACTATGTATTTATGCAGGTGACATTGAACGGAATAAAGTCCGTGCAGATTTTGGCATTACTTACGATGTGGATACACTTAAGACCATTGATGATTTTAAGGAATGGGGTTTAGAAATAAAGGCAGTGGTTATTACCAGGTTCGATAATCAACCTTCTGCAGTAAAATTCAAGAATAAACTGGAAAGAAGGGGAGTAAGAGTATATACTCATAAAGCCACAAAAGGATATCCAACTGATATTGATTTAATTGTTAGCAGCGAAGGTTATGGCGCAAATAAATATATTGAAACTACAAAGCCGATCGTTGTCGTAACCGGACCGGGTCCCGGTAGTGGAAAACTTGCGACTTGTTTAAGTCAGCTTTACCACGAATATAAACGCGGAATAAAAGCTGGATATGCAAAGTTTGAAACTTTTCCAATATGGAATCTGCCGCTTAATCATAAAGTGAATGTTGCTTATGAAGCAGCAACAGTTGACCTTAAAGATGTTAATATGATTGACCATTATCATCTTGAAGCTTATAATGAAAAAACTGTTAATTATAACCGGGACATTGAAGCATTTCCTCTTCTTAAAAGAATTTTTGAAAAAATAACAGGAGGGAAATCATTTTATAAATCGCCCACTGATATGGGTGTAAATCGTGCTGGTTTCGGAATAGTTGATGACGAAACTGTGCAGCAGGCAGCGCACCAGAAAATTATCAGACGCTATTTCAGATGTGCAACAGAATATGCTATGGGATTAATAGACGCTGATATTGTTCAGCGTGCTGAGATGATAATGGATAATATCGGTGCTAAAGTAGAAGACAGAAAAACTGTTACAAATTCAAGAGAAGCTGCACTGGATGCCGAGAAAAAGAAAAAAGGAAAAGAAGGAGTTTTTGTTGGTGCAGCCATTGAATTAAAAGATGGTACAATAATAACCGGAAAAAATTCACCAATTATGCACGCCGCATCAAGTCTCATATTAAATACATCCAAACATCTTGCCGGGCTACCAGATAATCTTCACCTCCTTCCGATAAATATTATGAACTCCCTCAATTATCTGAAAAAAGAAGTTTTTCGTGGCAAGGGTCTTAGTCTTGATACAGAAGAAACACTTATTGCACTTAGCATTAGTGCAATTTCAAATCCTGCTGCCCAAATGGCACTGGAAAAGATGAAGGAATTGGAGGGTTGTGAAGTTCATCTTACGCATATTCCTTCCTCTGGTGATGAAGCCGGTTTAAGAAAATTAGGTGTACATCTCACCTGCGATCCCGATTTTTCATCAAAAAATCTATTCGTACGATAGTATAACCTCAATAAAGTCGTTCGAAAAAAAATGAATAAATAATTATTTTTAATACATAAACAGGGAATCCAGCATAAAGAAAATAATAATAACGCTTACAAAAGTGCGCTTCTCTTTATGTAAATTGTGGTGTATTTAATAAATTATCAGCGAAGATTATAAATTACTTTAGGAACAATAAATGGCAGATGAAGATTTTAAACGTGAAATAGTTGGCGATATAGTCATAGAGAAAGTAAAACTATCGAGAGCCACAGTAAAGGAAGCTCAGGAGTTTAAGGATAGATTGTTTTCTGACTCGATATCCGGATTTAATAAAATTATTGTTGATTTAACTGAATGTACTTTTGTCGATTCGTCAATGATTGGGGCTATGGTTGTTATGTTAAAACGAATTTCACAGAAGGGTGGTGAACTCAGGCTGGTAATTCCGGAAGCCGAAGCATTTCAGGTTTTTACTGTAACAGGATTATTCAGAGCATTTAATATTTTCCGATCGGTTGAAGATGCTCTTAAAGATTTCTAAAGTTTTATTACTATAAACTAATTCTATAAAAAATAATTTTGAATTTACATTGAATACATTTCAAATGGCCGAAGAAGACTTTAAACTTGAGATAATTGGTGATATTGCAATTGAAAAAGTTAATCTCTTAAGAGCGACTTTAAATGAAGCACAATTTTTCAAGAACAGATTGCTTTTGGATTCTACAAATGGTTACAATAAAATTATCGTGGATTTAAGTTCCTGCATTTATGTCGATTCAACTATGATTGGGGCAATGGTGTTTGTTTCAAAAAAAATAAGCGAGAAGGGTGGGGAGTTAAGAATTGTCATCCCAAAGAAGGAAACATTCCAGGTTTTTACAATTAAAGGACTTTTCAGTGCATTCAATCTGTATGAAACCATTGATGAAGCGTTAAAAGACTTCTAAACATCAAAGAAATTTTTACAGATTCATACCAATAATTTTATCAAGCACCTATTCATAACTTACTTTGTAAGTTTTTAATGTAACGATTATTTAATTTTTTTACGATAAAAATACCCCTAAAACAATCTGTTTTAAGGGTTTCTTTGTACACCCGCAGGGATTCTCCCAAAGGGATGGCAATGCCAGAACCCCGAACCTTCATTTAATGAACTTGTACACCCGCAGGGATTCGAACCCCGAACCTTCTGATCCGTAGTCAGATGCTCTATCCAATTAAGCTACGGGTGCTTAAAATTATATAATTAATTTTATTACAAATATAATTTATTTCCAACTATTTATAAATAGACAATAAAAAAGGGTGCCGTTTCAGGCACCCTTAAAATGATCAGAACGAACTCAGTTTACTTAATTCTCTTAAACTCAATTCTTCTGTTCAATCTTCTGTTTTCTGCTGAATCGTTTGCAACTCTTGGTTTGTCTTCGCCATAACCAACAGCAGTCATTCTTTCTGCAGGAATACCTTTACTTACTAACCATCCTTTAACAGAGTCAGCTCTGCGTTGTGAAAGTTTCTGATTAGAAGCATTGCTTCCTACATCATCGGTATGACCACTTATTTCAACAACTATTTCAGGATAAGTCTGCATAGTTTTAAGAGCCTGCATAAGAATTTGCTCAGATTCAGGAGTAATGTCGGCTTTACCAGTTGCGAAGGTGATTCCTTCAAGAACAATTGGAACTTCCATCTTAACAACATCATCATCAGCAACTAGTGGATCGGTTCCACGTCTTACTTCAGTACCATCGTCAACACTTCCGCCATCTGTATCCATTTTCAAAGGATCAGTATTATAAACCATAACTTCTTCATAATCACTCAAGCCGTCACCATCAGTGTCAACTTTTACTGGATCAGTCTTGTATTTCAATACTTCATCACCATCTGATAAACCGTCACCATCTGTATCTTTCTTGAGTGGATCTGTTCCATAAATATTTACTTCATCTCCGTCACTTAAGCCGTCACCATCTGTATCAGCTTTTAATGGGTCTGTGCTATATTTAAGAACTTCATCTCCGTCACTTAAGCCGTCACCATCGGTATCACGGTTCAGAGGATCAGTCTTGTATTTGTAAATTTCATCATAGTCATTCAAACCATCGCCATCAGTATCAGCCTTTAATGGATCTGTGTTATATTTCATAACTTCTTCACCATCAGTTAAACCGTCACCATCTGTATCCGGGTTATTAGGATCTGTTCCTAATCTTTCTTCTTCACATTTACCTAGTCCATCACCATCTCTGTCAGATGAACAACTTTCACCAGTAAATGTTAGGCCTAAACCAACGTTGAAATATGAATCCCAGATTTCATCTTTACCACTCCTGTAACCGTCAAGGTCATATGTTGTGGAAAGACCACCGCCTAATTGGAAATCAAAAAGCACATTATCCGAAAGTGCAAATTCAGCACCAATACCAGCCGGGATTATACCTACCCAGCCGTCTTTTTCTACAGCAAGGCCACCAACAGAGGGTGGTGTAGTGAGATCATAATTCATAATTCCACCGCCAACATAGAAGTAAGGATTCCATCCGCTTACGTCAAATGGACTTACTCTGAGTCTTAAATTGATTGGAATAATTGTAGCCTCATATTCGCCAAAATCTGTATTTTCTCCAAACATAGCTTTTCCAGCATATGTACCGTACCCGGCAACCAATTGAAGTTCAAGTGCATTTGTTAATTCGAATGCAATAAATCCTTCAGCAAGGTATGAAAAAACGTAAGAATCGAAAGAGAAGTCATCATTATCTCCTGTGAATCCAACATTTTTAAATTCGTTTTCAGGAATTATAACATTTCCGCGAAAACCGAATTTAGTTCCCCAATCCTTGAATTGAGCAGAAGTAAAACTGCTAACCAAAAATATCAGGGTTAGTGTAATTAGTAAAGTGCGAAGTCTCATATCGTACCCTTTCCTTAATAATTTAATGTATTAGTTAATTTGAACAAAAATAGGAATTAACTGATTAAATGTAATGAATATTAAATAAATTGTAAACAAGCAAAAATAAAATGTTCATGTAGGGTCATTTTGTACATATTCACAGCCTTCGGGTATCTCTGGCTTTACTAATATAGATTGTTCTCTAAGTAAAATAACCTGACCCACCGGCATACTTTTTTTCTTTACTACGTACTTTTTAAAGCAGTATGAAACAGGAACAAGTCCGGCTGTTTTTGCCTTACTATGAAACGCCGCAAGCGAGGCTGTCTTTTTTAAAATATCTTTTGGTACAGATTCTTTTGAGTTATCTACCCGTAATACAACGTGTGAGCCGGAAACAGACCTTGCATGGAACCATAAATCATTTTGCTTTGCAAATTTTGTTGTCAGTAGATCGTTATTTTTGCTGTCTTTACCCACATAGACTCTATACTTATTATTAATCAAGTATTGCTTAAATATTTTACTAATATCATCTTTTTGCTCTGATTGTAATTTTTCCTTGATGTTTAATTTTTTCATTATTTCATTCAGTTGTTTGATATTTTTAGGTAATTCTAATTGTTGGTTAATAGATAATAATTCTGAATATTTTTTTTCTGTGACTTTATAAAGTTGATTTGATTTTATAATGCTGATCCTGTCATTTTTTGCTTTTTCAAAATATCTGTCTGCGTTTTGTTTAGGTGCCAACAAAGGATCAAGTTTTATTCTGATTTTTTGCATATCACTGTATACGTCATCAACTTCAATTTCTTTCATTCCTTTTATTATTGAGCTGAGATTTATTAGAAGCAGGTTTCCAAACTTATTATATTTTTCCTCACTACTGCCTTTTTCTAATTGAGCTTTAAGATTATTCAACTTTGATGATAAGCGATTAAATTCCCGTGAAAGGACCCTGTTTATCAATTTACTTTTATTTTTTAGTTCATCCAGATAATAATGCTTCTGAATGAAGAAATTAAATGACTCAATAACTGAATCGAATTTTTTATTTTCCGTATAATGCTGTTTATAAAATGTTTCAGGTAATAGATCTAAACTAAAATCTTTTGTATTGATTATAATTTCAGGCTTTTTTGTCATTGCTTCATTGATTATATCCATTAAAAGTAAATCTGGATTTTTTTTATTCTCATATCTTACTTTAAATTCAGTAAAAATTTCTTTACCTATGTAAGGAAACTTATTTTTAACAATATCAATAAAATCTCCGGATTCAGATTCAGTAATAGAAGGGCAGTGAAGTTTAGTAGTAAATTCTAAATTCTTAATATCCTCAATAAAAGTCACAGAATATTGCTCATCATATTTTTTAAATGTTTCATAGTCGTTGTCAGTATTTATAAAAACTACATTGGTGTACTTGCCTCTAATGGCAAAGAAAATATTTGAGTTGCTTAGAGTTATCCTAATGACACGATCAGTTTTAGCAATTGACATTTCTATAAATTTTGCAGGCAGATGATCTGCAAAAAAACTCAACGTATTTTTTTTTGCTCGATGAAAGTTTTCACGAAGATTAATATAAGGCAAACCCGGATTAGTGCTTATCTCTAAAAATAATTCATTATTACTCGTACGATATGAGAGTATAATTTTATCTTTATCCTGTGAAAACGCTTCAATCAGTACTGAGCCTTTGATTCGTTCGGCGGTTTCGACAATAAATCTGTTAAGAAAAAAATAATTTTTTATCATATCTTTAAAATAAAAACCCCCGTTATAAATGTTTAACGGGGGTTGATAAATCTTAATAACTTAAGATTTGGCTGCCTGCTGCTCCTCAACTACTCTTCTAAGCCATTTGATCATTAAGAAAATAGCAATTGCAGCAATCATTGCTCCTGAAAAATTTATCAGAAAGAAATAGATTTTATTATCAATGCTGTCCCACAATCCTGAAATAACACCTGATAATTTATTTCCAACAGAGGTTGATAAGAACCAGCCTCCCATCATTAATGATGTTATTCTAACCGGACTTAATTTAGAAACGAGTGATAAACCCATAGGACTGAGGAATAATTCACCAATAGTAATGACCATATAAGATCCGAGCAGCCACATAGCTGAACTTTTAATCATACCATTATCTGAGTATATGACAGCTCCAACCATAACAAGCGTAGATAGGGCTGTTATGAATAGTCCCCATCCAATTTTTGCCGGGGTTGATGGTTCTTTCTTCCGTCTTCTAAGCCATCCAAAAAATCCAACTACAACGGGTGTAAGTATAACAACAAAGAATGGATTTATTGATTGAAATATTTCCGTTGAAAGAAGTTTCAAATCTTTACCTTCTTCAGGCCACTGATCTTTTGCCAGATTAAAGAAATAAGGATGAGGACCCAATTCCATTATTATCTTACCTTCATCGTCCAGAACTGCTCTGCCAAGTGAATCCAGTTTAGGCACTTCGCGATTTTCTGTATCTACTTTTTGAACTAATCCAAATGTACCAGCAATTGTTTCAGCTGCTACGGGAAGTTTTCTGTCTGTATAACTTTCAGCCCAAATAGTAAGTGCGGAACCATTTTGGTGAAAGATAGCCCAGAAAATGATTACAACAAAAAATATAGATAATAATGCACCAATGGGCGCTTTATCTTCCTTTGATGCTCTGAACCAAAGTGAAAAATAAAAACTTAATATAGGGATGCATGCAAAAATGAATGCATCGGTTGAATCAGAACCAAAAAGATTATCCGGAATGAACCACCCTATAGTTCCTGTAATTGCTGCAGGTAATAATATTACAGAAAAGATTCTCGGCAACGACATATCCTCTTTTTGAGTTGGTTTACGAATATCAGCTTCTTTAACGTGCTTTTGACCTGACATAAACCAGATTAAGCCAATGAACATTCCAATACCTGCAGCTGCAAAAGCATATCCCCAGCCGTAATAATTTCTTAAATAAGCTGCAATAAAATTGCATATAAATGCACCAATGTTTATCCCCATATAAAATATATTGTAGCCGGAGTCTTTTAGATCTTTGTATTTAGGATCATTATAAAGATTTCCAAGTAATGTAGAAATGTTCGGTTTAAAAAATCCATTACCTACTATTATAAAAAGCAGGGAAATATAGAAAGCTGTATAACCTGGTATTGCCAGCCCGATATAACCCAGCGCAAATAAAGTACCGCCTAAAAAAATTGATCTGCGATAGCCTAACACTCTGTCAGCCAGTAATCCGCCGAGAAAAGGAGTTAGATAAACCAGGGCAATATAAGTACCGTAAATATCAGCGGCTTCAGTTCTTGTTAGCCCTAAACCTCCTGTTTGAGTATCAATCATATAAAGAAAGAAAATACCGAGCATAAGGTAGAACCCAAATCTTTCCCACATTTCTGTAAAGAAGAGAACAGGCAATCCTTTAGGATGTTTCTTAAACATGGAATAACCTCATTGTGTTAATATTATTAGATGGGTATATAGTGCTGAATAGTGATATGTCATTTTGATAAGTATATATATTTATATCACAAATTATGTTCCTAAGATGGTTTCAAATATATGCTATAATTATTTTTATTCATAGTTCTTATTTAAGAATATTATTCGAAATACTTATTTTTATTTATTTTTAATTACTAATTTTACAATACTGATTTGATCTTATCATAAGTCTTATTTTCATAATTTTTATTTCAGATGAATAAACTTTTACAAAAACCATACATCAAAAAGTCCCTGATTGGCCTGGGAACTTTTATATTGTTAATTCTACTGCTCGATTTATTAATAATACCCTGGTATGTTAGTTCTAAAGAAGTAGTTGTACCAAATGTGATAGGTAAGCACGAAAACGAAGCAGTTCAGATACTTAAAAAAGAAGGGTTCGACCCTGTAATTTCTGATACTTCTTTTATTGAGAACATATCTAAGGATCATATATTTCTTCAAAAACCTGAACCAGGAAAAATTGTAAAAGAGGGAAGAACTGTATATTTATTTATTAGCGGCGGGGAACAAGTTGTTAGTGTTCCTGTACTTAAAGGGAAATCTTTAATTGATGCAAGGTTTGCACTTGAACGGGTTGGATTGAAGTTAGGATATGTTAATGAGGTTGCTTCTAATTATCCCCGTGATATGATTTTTGATCAGCAATATGTTGAAGGAACTCCGCTTAAAAAAGGTCAAACAGTTAGTGTTACACTAAGCACCGGCTCAGCTGCCGGTGATATCATTGTACCTGATCTGATCGGTAAATCTCTTACACAGGCAAGAATAATTTTAAATGATAGCTCATTAACTGTGGGTAAAATAAATTACCAAATATCCAGTACTTTATTGCCTAATACAATTTTAGACCAGTATCCTGCTCCGGGAAATAAATTAAACGCAGGTGAAAAAGTTGATCTGTTTATAACAAAAACCGGACAAATTCCTCAAGGTATTGAATGAAAAATGGAAATATAAAATGAAATATTTAGCACCTTCTGTTTTATCCTGTAATTTTGCCAGTCTTTCACAGCAAATACGTTTAGTTGAAATGGGCGGAGCAGACTGGATTCACTGCGATATTATGGATGGACACTTTGTTCCGAATATCACATTTGGTCCGGTAATAGTTGAAGCTGTAAAAAAATCAACCAAACTTCCTATTGATGTTCATTTGATGATAAAGAAACCAGATGACTTTATTGAAGAGTTCATTAATGCTGGTGCTGATTATGTTTCTGTTCACGTTGAAGAAGTAGTTCACCTGAACCGAACAATTAATAGAATTAAAGAGTTGGGAGCTAAAGCAGGTGTTGTTATCAATCCTGCAACACCTATCAATTCAATAATAGACATAGCTGAGTTTGTTGATCTTGTCCTCATTATGACAGTTAACCCCGGTTTCGGTGGTCAGAGTTTCATTTCGAATTCGCTCAAAAGGATTAAGGAAACAGTAGAGTTAAGACACAATTTAAATGCAAATTTTTTAATCGAAGTAGATGGCGGTGTTAACAATAAAACTATCACCAAAATAAAAGAAGCTGGATGCGATATTTTTGTCGCTGGTTCGGCAATATTTCATTCTGATAATATTTCTGCTTCCACGGCTGAATTAAAAAACCTTATAAAATAGTTTTTGTAAATTAAGGATTTAATAAAGCGACTTTGAGTCGCTTTTTTTGTTATATTTTGACTAATTATTTTAATAGTTCGGGCAACATAAAGTGGTAATACAAATCATAAATCTTTCGCCTTTGGATGTATTCAAAAAGTACAGCAGCGAATATAAAATATTCCGTGATGTGTATTCGCTGGGATTTTTCGGGTTAGAGATAAGAGCTATTACACCTGCACTCGCAAGTCTGGTTCAAAAAATTGTTCTCAGTGAAAAAGAAATCTGTTATAGAAGAATCAAGAATAATCAGATTGATTTATTAGTTACCGGTAATTTAAGTTCATTTAAGGAAATTTCGAGAAAAATTGTTTCACACGGTGATGAAGATCTTGGTTACAGAATTGTTAATGTAATTAAAAATTTTGAAGAATACGGGTTACAAAGTTACCGGATCGGAAATAAACAATTATCGTTTTCAACTCCGCTTATTATGGGGATATTGAATGTTACTCCTGATTCATTTTCAGATGGCGGAAAATACGTGGATAGGGATTTTGCATTAGCACACGCCATTAAGATGTGCGAAGATGGTGCTGATATTATAGATATTGGTGGAGAATCAACAAGACCGGGTGCTGATCCTGTTTCATTGGAAGAAGAAATTGATAGAACAATTCCGGTAATTAAGAGCATAAAAAAAGAAATTCCCGATGTTCTTATATCTATCGATACAACAAAGTCTGAGGTAGCAAATAAAGCATTAGAATCAGGTGTATCTTTTGTTAATGATATCAGCGCTTTAACATTCGATAAAAATATGTTATCAATTGTAAAAAAATATGATGCCGGATTGATTCTGATGCACATTAAGGGAATACCTAAAAATATGCAGGATCAACCTGATTATGATGATTTGATTGGCGAGATTTATGATTTTCTGTATAATCAATCTGTCGCTGCAGGAAAAAAAGGCTTAAATAAAATTATTGTTGACCCAGGGATAGGTTTCGGTAAAACTGTTGAACATAATTTTGAGATACTAAAAAGACTTGGTGATTTTAAATCATTAGGTTACCCTATAATGATAGGATTATCCAGGAAATCTTTTATAGGAAAAATATTAGATTTAAAAATTGATGAAAGAGATATCCCAACTGCCATATTGGAATCATTAGCAATACAAAATTCGGCACGAATAATAAGGACTCATAATGTTAAACTTGCTTTTCAATCGGGAAAAATATTAAAGAATTTTATCTAAGGAATCATTTTGTTTGAATTATTCAAAATAGGTTTTTTAACAGTATCATTTACTGATTTGATAGATATAGCTATTGTTTCATTCATAGTATACAAGCTGTATATACTCCTGAGAGGGACAATTGCGGCACAAATATTTATCGGTTTAATGATAATCCTTTTAATATCCTTTTTATCACAGGCAGCCAATCTTAGGGCAGTCAGCTGGCTCTTAAAGTTACTAACAGATATTTGGGTTATAGCATTTTTAATATTATTTCAGCCGGAAATAAGAAGACTTCTCGTAATTCTGGCAAGAAATCCTTTTTTAAGAGTATTCATAAAGTCTGATGCTCCCACTGCCACAGATATAGTTGCAGATTCTGCTTTTGAGCTGGCTCAGCAGCAGCACGGAGCATTAATCGTACTAATTACCTCTACCGGTATCAGAGGGTATGCTGAAACCGGTGAACAATTAAATGCCAGACTAAACCAGGCTTTATTAACTTCAATTTTTTATCCTAGATCACCACTCCACGATGGTGCTGTTATTATTAAAAATAATATTATTGAGGCAGCAAGATGCACTCTTCCTTTATCGGCAACAACGCAGATTGATGGTGAAACATTAGGAATGAGACACAGAGCAGGGTTAGGTATTACTGAAATGGCTGACGTTTTAAGTGTTATTGTTTCAGAAGAAACTGGACAAATCTCAGTTGCAGAAAATGGTAATTTAACCACTGGGCTTTCGAAAGATGCCCTAAAGAAAAAGCTTTCTCAGGCTGTTAAACAACCTGTTGTTAAAGGGTGGAAAGGATTATTCGATCAGTATAGAAAATCTAAATAAGGTTTGTGCTGTTATTCCATTTTTTAATGAAAAAAAAACTTTAAGAAAAGTTGTTGAAAAGACATCATTATTTGTAAATGAAGTAATTGCAGTAAATGATGGTTCAACGGACGGTTCTGCCGCTGAATTAAATGATTTGGAGAATGTTTATATATTAAATTTTAAGAATAATATTGGTAAAGGGTTTGCTCTCAGGTGCGGTTTTGAAGAATGCTCTAAAAGAAATTGTAGATATATTGTTACACTAGATGCTGATTTGCAGCATGATCCCGAATTCATCCCTTTACTCTTGAAAAAAACAGAATTTTTTGATATTGTAATTGGCAACAGACTAAATGATGTTAAACTTATGCCTTACTCCAGGCGCTTAAGTAATCGTTTAACCTCTTTTATGCTGTCAAAAAAAACAGGTGCAAAAATCATGGACAGCCAAAGCGGTTTCAGAGTTTACAAGGCAATTGTGCCTGCTAGTGTAAATACTGATATGAATGGTTTCGAGGCTGAAAGCGAAATTTTGGTAAAAGCTCTAAGAAAAAAATTTTCTCTTGGCTTTGTTGACATTCCGACAATCTATGGTGATGAAAAAAGTAAAATGAGAACCTGTCCGGCAATTAAGGGATTCATTAAAGTTATGATGAGTTAATAATGCCTAAGAAACGTAAATGGGAAATTGAAGAATTAAAAAAAACCAAAGCTGTTACTTCAACGTCTGCAATAGTTTTGAATGATAGAATTGACAGTTTTCTTGAAACTGTAATCAGGTATTTTGAAAATAATACTGTCGAAAATCTTCACGATGTACGTATTTCAATCCGCAGAGTAAGATATTCAATGGAATTGTTTATTGCTTGTTTTGAAAAAAAACTTTTTCTAAGGTTTTATAGAAAAGTTGAAAAATTACAGGATCTATCCGGATCAGTTCGTGATCTGGATGTTCTTTTAGAAAATGTAAAATCATTAGCTGAAAAAGAAAAAATTACGGTCAGTAAAAATCTAAAAGAACGCGTATTAAAAGAAAAAAGTGAACTTGAAGAATCATTTAAAATTGAACTTATGAAATTTTTACATAGTAAAATATTTAAGGATTTTACTAAAGAAATACACTAAACAGAGGAGAGATAATTATGAAACTGCAATATTTTTCACACTCAGCGTTTAAAATTACAACCGATAAAGGAATCAGGATATTGATTGATCCTTTCATCACAGGTAACCCTACATCTCCGGTAAAAGCCGATGATATTGATGCTGAATTTATCATACTCACACACGGTCATGGTGATCACGTTGGTGATGCATTGGATATTGCAAAAAGATGCAACTCAACATTTATTTGTGTTAATGAACTTGCAGAATGGGTTAAAGAAAAAGGACATAAAGCACATAATATGCACATAGGAGGAAGTTATAATTTTGAATTTGGCAAAGTTAAATTTACAATAGCTCACCACGGCTCATTAACACCCGATAATCAATATGCCGGTGAACCTGCTGGTGTTATTATTACAATAGATAGTAAATGTGTTTACCATACTGGTGATACAGGACTATTTTATGATATGAAACTTATCGGTGAACTGCATCCGATTGACTACATGCTTTTACCAATTGGCGACAATTTTACAATGGGTATTGATGATGCAGTAAAAGCAGCCGATTTTGTATCTCCGAAAATCACAGCTATTCCTATGCACTATAATACTTTTCCAGTTATTCAGGCAGATCCTGAAGAATTCAAAAGAAAAGTTGAAGCTAAAGGAATTGGCTGTAAAGTTATGTCTTTCGGTGAGGAAATCACCCTGTGATTAATTGTTTTTATAGTTGGAATAAAAACTTATTTTTGGCAATCATTTTAAAATAGTATCATTTAATGGCAAAAGTAATATCTATAGCAAATCAAAAGGGAGGAGTTGGTAAAACCACAACGGCAATAAACCTTTCCTCTCTATTAGCTGCTGCCGAGAAAAAAACGCTTTTAATAGACATTGATCCGCAGTCTAATTCATCATCAGGACTTAGTGCTGCTAACCAATCACCATCTGTTTACGATGTTCTTGTTGGAAGTGAAGAAATTAAAAACGTAATTATAAATTCTTTCATGCCATTTCTGGATATACTTCCGGCAAATATCAATCTTGTAGGAGCAGAAATTGAAATGGTTGATATGGAAAACAGGGAAGCTATTCTCCGTAATGCTTTACACTCAATTAAAGACGAATATGAATACATTGTTATCGATTGTCCTCCTTCTTTAGGGCTATTAACATTAAACTCGCTTGCAGCCTCAAACTCTGTACTTATTCCTGTTCAATGTGAGTATTTTGCACTTGAAGGATTAGGTCAGCTTTTAAATACAATAAATATTGTTAAAAAGCATTTTAACCCGGAGTTATCTATTGAAGGAGTTCTGTTAACTATGTTTGATACAAGACTCAGATTGTCTCACCAGGTTGCAGACGAAGTAAGAAAATATTTTGGTGAAAAAGTTTTTAACACAGTTATTCATAGAAATGTAAGAATATCTGAATCGCCTAGTTATGGTAAACCTATTATACTTTATGATGCAATTTCATCAGGTGCTAAAAATTATATGTCATTTGCATCAGAATTCCTTGAACGAAATTCAGTAAATATTAAGAATGAAAGACATGAGTAAGATTAAACCTGGTTTGGGTAGAGGTCTTGATGCACTGATAAACCCAAGAGCATTGGTAAATCGGGATCAGCCGCCGGATTATTCTAAAATCAAAGACGATGACGGTAAACTTGTAGATATATTGGCAAGAATTTCTGTCGATTTTATCTCTCCAAATCCTTATCAGCCCAGAATGAATTTTGAACCACAAGCACTGGAAGAGTTAAAAAAATCTATCATATCGAATGGATTAATTCAGCCTATAACTGTTAGGAG
The DNA here is from genome assembly GCA_018335755.1 of Ignavibacterium sp. Classification (GTDB taxonomy): domain Bacteria; phylum Bacteroidota; class Ignavibacteria; order Ignavibacteriales; family Ignavibacteriaceae; genus JAGXRK01. Next base: position 168,613 of record JAGXRK010000053.1, read on the forward strand.
AATTCAGGGTAACCGCTACCAGCTAATTTCCGGCGAAAGAAGACTTCGTGCATATAAAGACATCGGCTATAAAGAAATTCCTGCTTATATAATTACCGTTGAATCTGATGAGATACTATTAGCGCTCGCACTGATTGAGAATATTCAGAGGGAAAGACTTAACCCCATTGAAATAGGCAGAGCGTACAAAAGACTAATGGACGAATGTCATTTAACACAGGAGGAAATTGCTGATAAAGTAGGTAAGGATAGAACTACAATTGCAAACTCAATAAGGTTGCTAAAGCTACCGGATAGAATTCAACACGCATTGGTAAACGGCGATATTACTTCTGGACACGCCCGGGCTTTAATTAACATTCCAAGTGAAACGACTCAAGTGAAGGTTTTAGAGAAAATATTAAAAAATAACTTGTCTGTAAGAAAAGTTGAGAACCTTGTAAAAAATCTATCAAAAGATGGTCAAACGGAAAAGAAAACTTTTACTCTTCCCGGCTCAAACAGAGTATTATCTGCAAATGTTAAGGATATTGAAGATAAATTAAGGAAGATATTCGGTACAAAAGTATCTTGCAGTCAAAAGAAAGATGGTACCGGAGAAATTATAATTGAGTTCTATTCTAACGATGAACTTGAAAGATTATTCGAATTATTTGAAATCATTGATAAAAATTATAATTAGTACAATACTAATCAGTATAATACTGCCACTCCATCTTTACCCTCAGGATAAAGACACTCTAAGCACACCAGAAAAAACTGATACGGTTTTTATTATGCAGAAATCTCCCTGGGGTGCTGTGCTTCGAAGCGCTGTTATTCCCGGTTGGGGTCAGTTTTACAATGAATCATACTGGAAAATTCCCGTTGTATGGGGGTTTGCCGGATGGTTTATTTATAATTGGATTAATACAAATGATAACTATGTAGAGAACCAGGATATTTACCTTAATACAAATGAGGATATATACCGGAGACGAAGAGATTTTTATAGAGATCAACGTGATAATTTCGCAATTTATCTGGCTTTAACCTATTTGCTTAATCTTGTAGACGCTTATGTTGATGCCCATCTATTTGATTTTACAGTAAGTGAGGATTATTTAACAAGAAGTCCGCAACTGAATATTCGATTTAATTTTTAAGATATAAATGAAAAATCCTGTTATATGTAAGAATTGTTTTGCAGAAAACCCCCTTTACTCTCATATTTGTTCTAAATGTAAATACTTTCTAAGAGATAAAGTTCATAACATAGATATCTGGACGACAATTGAACAGATTATAGAATCTCCAGCTAAAGCATTTTTAAAGATCATTTTTGCTGAGCATAAAAATTTCATAGTATTTCTAACAATTTTCTTTGCATTAAGAATTTTAGTTTTAAGTCGATTTACATCCTTATTCTTTGCAGACTCATCAATTTCAGCTACACCGCTAATTATAAGTTATCTGATTACACTTCCAGCATTTGCATTTATCTATATTGTCCTATCTTACTTATCTTCAATTATTTTGAAAAGATGGGAATACATTGTAAGATTCAAAGACATTTATTCTCTGAATATATATTCAAATATTCCGAACATTCTGGCATTATTCATCTTACTTCCGATTGAACTAATTGTTTTTGGTAACAACTTATTTTCAAATAATCCCAGTCCATTTCAGGTAAAAGCAGCGCTGGCATATATTCTTGCTGCATTTGAGGGTGGAATACTTCTTTGGTCATTCATACTGAATTATAAAGCAATAAAAACATTAACTGATAACAATACCATTTCTCTTTTAACTTCATTACTCCACCTGCTATTTTTCATTTCAATAATAATTGTTCTCTCTCTTACTGTTTTTTAGATATCTTAATTTGAATATATATATCGATACAATTAGCGTGCTCCATTGATATTATTTCAAATAAAAAAAACTAATATGTTCTGGGGGGCAAGTGCTTCTGTAATTCAGATTTCCGGAACTATAATCATCTTTCTTCTATAAGATATTTTACAATTGCCCCATATCTTATTCCCTTAGTACTAGTATAAACTTTATCTAATTTTAATATCTTTAGTATATTTAATAATATAAGTGAACCAGCTAATATTATATCTTCTCGTCCTCTCATTATTTTTTCCCACTTAACTTTAATTTTATCAGATGTCATTAAAGAAAGCTTATAAGATATTTCATTTAAGTCAGTTAACGTAAGTTCGCTCAACTCAATTATTTTTTCATCAAAATCAAGTAATCCTAGTTTAATGCAGGAAAGTGTAGTTGGTGTTCCTGCAATGGCAATTGGAAAATTGTTTTTAATATTTATTCCTTCAATCTCATTAAAGATTTTTGACAAATGATAGTTTAATAACTTAACTTGCTCCAGTTTTGGCGGATCACCTTCAAAGAATTTTTCCGTTGCAGATACTGCTCCTATTTGATAGCTTTTTCTAAAATTTAATATCTTTTTTGAGCCGGTAATAATTTCAGTACTTCCGCCGCCTATGTCAATAATAAGAAATTCATTTTTATGATTTACTGCAGAAGTTGCCCCTAAAAAAGAGTAGTATGCCTCTTCATCTCCAGTAATAACCTGAACTTCGATATTAAACTCATTTTTAATTTCATCAATTATTTCACGGCTGTTTGATGCAATTCTAAATGCATTTGTAGCTTTAGCAATTACTTTTTCAACGCGATATTCGTCAATTAATATTTTGTATTCTGATAAAACTGATTTTAGTAAGGATATCTTCTCGGATCGTATCGGACTACCAGGAATCAATCCTTTACTGACCCTCGGCATTCTATGTACATTCAATAGCGGGATAAAGGTTTTGTTTAACCGATTTATTTCAGCTATCAGCAGAATCACTGTATTACTGCCAATATCTATAGAAGCAACATTCATAACTTTTTACTAATTTGTTTTAAGAATTATTTTAAATTTATGAAAAATCAATCATTCTTTACTAAACTATTTGCATCAATTTCCTTAACAGCAGCCGCGGTTTGGATTGGTTCCTACCTTGTAAAAATATTTCTTATCTATAACTTATTTGAGCCTGTGAATTTGGCTTTAAAGGAAAGATATTTACTGGCTGACCTTAATAATGTGCTTTTTATTCTTTTGCCTGCATTTTTAACTGCTTTCATAGCTTACCTAATATTCGTCATTGCTTTCATTGTTTTTTTAACATTTTCCAAACTCGGATTAAAGCAGAATGGCTGGCTTTTCATTTCTGTTCTAATTGTGCTGATTACATTCCCATTTGAATTGTATTTGATGCTAATAGACTATAAAATCATAAATCTATTGCTTTTAAAATCTTTAAACCCGGATGCAATTCTTCAACTGATTAGAGATAGGATTACCACTCTAAGCAGCTTTCCAATAATAGCTTTATTAAGTTATATAAGTATTCTATTCCTTATTATATTTAAACCATTAACTGTGAAAAATAATGATACTAAATGAAAATTAAAGAGAAAGAATTTGAAGATCTTATACAGGAGTTAAAATCTTTAGCTGCACAACTGGGTGCAACTGTAAGATTTGAAAAAGGTGATTTTAAGGGCGGATATTGTATTCTGAAGGACAGTAAAGTTATTGTAATTAACAAAATTGCTAATCTTCAGAGAAAGGCTTTTATATTATCTATGGCCTTAAAAGAATTGGGAGTTGATGATATTTATATTAATCCTAAATTACGGGAGATTATAGAAGAAATGAGTGATACTAAATGAAAGTACTGATTATCAATGGTCCTAATCTTAATTTTTTAGATAAAAGGGAACAGGATCATTATGGTGAGATGTCACTACCCGAAATGGAGAGGTTAATAAGAAATGAATTTCCGGAAATTGAATTCGCTTTTTATCAATCGAATATTGAAGGTGAAATTATCACCAGAATACAGGAAGCTGATAAATTATTTAATGGTATAATTATAAACCCCGGAGGATATGCGCATACTTCTGTGGCTATCCTCGATGCTTTAGCTCTCTGCAAAATACCCAAAGTTGAAGTTCATCTTTCTAATCTTTCAAAGCGTGAAGATTTTAGACAGAGGTCACTAACTGCCAGAAACTGTAATGGATATGTATCAGGACTTAAAGAAATAAGTTACTTAGCTGGTATTTATTCATTGATTCAAATAATTAAAAGCCACTGAACAACTCCAAATAGTTAATTATTTATAGTTTCCAACCGCTAAATTACTTTAGGTGTATTTATTTTATAATTATTTAAGCACAAAATAGCATTCCTTAAAAGTTTTAACTTTATTTAATCCCTGCATATTGCTATTAAATAAAGCTTTAGTTATTTTCGATTAAACAAAAAAACTATGCTTATGAAAGATCTTTCAATTAAAAAACTCTACTATTCAATAAGCGAAGTAAGTAAAATTACCGGTATTGAACAGTACGTTTTGCGATACTGGGAAACTGAGTTTATTGAGTTAAAACCTCAGAAGAACAGAGCAGGAAACCGAATCTATACTAATAAGGATATTCAGTTAATACTACATATCAAGAACTTACTGAGAGAAAGGAAATACACAATTGAAGGTGCCAAAAAGATATTAGAGAATTATAGTCCTGATAAAGTGCTAAGCGTTTCTGAACCTGAAAAAGAAACAGCTGAAACTGTTGAACAGGTTATTCCTGTTAGAAAAGACAAATTTGCTCTAAAGAAAGACCTTGAAGAAATCAAAAGTATTTTGGAACTTCTGGTATCTAAATTATAATCTTTCGGAACGTGGCGCAGCCCGGTAGCGTACCTGAATGGGGTTCAGGTGGTCGCGGGTTCAAATCCCGCCGTTCCGACTATACAACCCTCAAGTTTATTGAGGGTTTTTTATTGATTAAAATCTATTACAGGACTATGCCATGAACTTTAAGACCATATTGTTTGTACTCATAATTAGCATTTCTAATATTTTTTCTCAATCAGTTCAAATTTTTTCTCATATCGGTAACTTTATCACACTGAGTGGAGATACTATCAAGGATTGCAGAGTTGGATACAGAACTTTCGGAAAACTCAATGATGAAAAATCAAATGCAATAATTTACTGTTCCTCGTTCGGCGGTACATCTGAATCGATAGGAAGTTTAATTGAGAAAAGAAACTTTGTAGACACTTTAAATTATTTCGTAATTGCCTTTGATGCACTTGGTAACGGCGTTTCATCATCTCCCTCGAATTACCATAACAATTCATTTCCGGAAATAACAATTACTGATATGGTTAATAGTCAGTACATAACTCTGACAAAGAATCTGGGTATTGAACGCTTGTATGGTGCAATCGGCGGTTCAATGGGCAGTATGCAGGTACTTGAGTGGGCTGCGACTTATCCGTTATTTATTGACAAGATAGCAGCTTATGTAAGCTCTCCAAAATTGACGAGTTACGATCTTTTATGGATGAATACTCAGTTAAAAATGATGGAGATTTTACGAAAATATGGTGCTAGTGAAAGAGAAATAAAAACTTTATCTAATATGATGACAGCCTGGATTTCACGCTCACCTGAACATATAAATGAAAATGTTAAGCTTGAAGAATTTCAAAATTACTTTGCAAAGTTTGAAAATGATCCTTCAGAAACTTTTACTAATGATAATTACATTTCACAAATGAAAGCAATGATAAATCACGACATTTCCCGAAAGTATAACTACTCATTGGAGGAAACTGCAGTTAGTATAAAATCGGAACTATTCTTTATTGTAGCTAAAAATGATATGATGGTAAGTCCTGAAACATCGATAAAACTTGCAGAATTAACCAAGGCAAGACTCACGATTTTAGAAAATGATTGTGGTCATCTTGCAGTTTCGTGCGAGTTTGATAAAGTTAAAGAGGAAATAGATGATTTTTTAAATAATTAACTATTCTTTAGAAATCTGACCTGTTGTCTTCCAGATCCACTTGTGAAACTTGTGTATAAAGCCTATCGGTTCAGTGAACATAATAACACATTGGTTATCAATGAAATCTAAACCATTTTCTTCACAATACTTCTTTGCCTCGGGTGAAGATGATCCGAATTGCATCCAGATCTGGTTGATTCCAAGTTCATTTGCTTCTTTAACGACTTTTTCAGTTTCTGCAGGTTGAACAACTGTTACGATTGTATCTACTTTTTGCTGAATATCTTTTAAGGATTTGTAAACCGGCTTTCCATCAATTGATCCACCATTAGGATTGACGGCAGAAATATCGAATTTCCTTTCATTAAGATGCTTAAAAATAGTGACTCCAAATCCTCTTCCTTTGGATGAAACACCTACGATAGCTATATGACCGGTTAAAAATTTCTTTGCTTTGTTCTGATCTAACATTTTGATAATCCCGTATTTATTTCAGTTGTTTTCTTTAGATTTAAGTTTTTCAAGAATTAATACATAAAGAGAAATTATCAGAATCACTATTACCTGATAGAAAAACGGTGTTGAAAATAATTTGTCGGCTAATATGCCAGTTTCAATTAAAACAAATTTCATCACATAGTATATAATTTTGCTTATAATAATACTGAATACCAGTGAAGTGATTCTGCTGCTAGTTTTTGCAAACATGAAAAAAAATAGAAATACATTTATTAAAAGTTCTGTACTCAACAATCCTGATTTTATAATTGAGGGGTGAGAGGAAATTAAAAAAGAAAAAAGCGGCAATGTTAATGCAATAATAAATGTATTCCGTTTCGATGTGTGAAGCAAAGCGAATATCAAAACAAATCTCATCGGATCAAAGTAGTATAAAGGAAATGCCATCAGGTGAGAAATGGCTGGTATAAAATAAATGAACGACAAAACGATAAAATCAAAAAGCATTGTTCCGCTTATTGATTTTATGACTGGTAATCTTATTGCTTTTTCCATAAAAGCCCCTGGTAAATGGACTGAAAAATAAATTTATGTACAAACATAATTTAAAAACCCTAAGCCTTCAACAGATAAATTATTCTATTAATAAGCGACTTTTTCAGTTTCTTTTTACTAACAGGAAATTTATTTTTGACATTAATATCAGGTAATACTATGAATAGAAGAGACTTCATCAGCAAATCCATAAAAGCAGGCATTATTGCCGGCTCAGCTTTGTCTATCGTTAATTATCAAAAATTATTTGGTTACAATTCATTACTAACACAAAAAGATTATAATCTCGCTGCAGTGAGGGGCGGTGAACCCGATATAATGTTTGATGAAGCTATCAAAGCTTTTGGAGGTATGAAAAATTTTGTAAAGAAGGGTCAAACTGTTGTTGTAAAACCTAACATCGGTTGGGATGTTCTGCCTGAAAGAGCCGCAAATACCAATCCTCTGCTGGTTAATAGAATAATAAAGCATTGTTTTGAAGCCGGTGCAAAGGATGTTTACGTTTTTGATAATACTTGTGATAACTGGAAACGAGCATACTCAAATAGTGGTATTGAAAAAGCAGCAAAGGATGCAAAAGCAAAGGTTGTTTCAGGTGCAACAGAGAGTTATTACCAGAACGTTAAAATTGCCCGGGGTAAGAAACTAAAAGAAGCGAAAGTTCACGAACTCATTTTAAACTGCGATGTGTTTATTAATGTACCTGTACTTAAGCATCATAGCTCGGCTGATCTTACTATTGCAATGAAAAACTTAATGGGAATAGTCTGGGATCGCGGTTACTGGCATAGAAATGATCTGCATCAATGTATAGCTGATTTCACTTCATTCAGGAAACCGGATCTTAACATTGTGGATGCCTACAATGTAATGAAAAGAAACGGACCCAGGGGTATATCAATAGCTGATGTTGTAACTATGAAGTCATTAATAGTTTCACCGGATATTGTTGCCGTTGATGCTGCAGCAGCAAAACTTTTCAGCAAAGACCCCGAAAAGGTTGCACATATAAAAATTGCAAATGAAATGAAGCTGGGAATAATGGATTTAGAAAAATTAAATATATACAGAAAAGTTATTTGATCGATTGAAATCATTCACTCTCAGAAAAATCAGAATTGTTGTTTCAATATTATTCTTAATATTGTTTTCCGCTGTTTTTCTTGACATACACCATTCACTTCCTTCCAATGTGATTAATTATTTTGTTTATTTTCAATTTGTTCCTTCAATCTTCAAGTTTTTTAATACTTATACTCTGTTAGCATCGGGGTTTATTATAGTTCTCTTGTTCGTGCTTCTATTCGGAAGAGTATACTGTTCAAGCGTTTGTCCGATTGGCACCATACAAGACATTTCATCAAACATATCTAAACGAATCAGTAAAGGAAAGTTTTATAATTTCTCAGATGAATTCAAATGGCTTCGATACACTGTTTTGCTATTTACTGTTCTTATAATATTTGCAGGTAATCTTTTTCTGCTTAATTTACTCGATCCTTATAGTAATGCCGGCAGAATATTTGCACAATTGATAAATCCTTTACTAATTGCTGGTAATAATTTTATTTCATCAGTTCTTGTAAGCTTTGACATTTACACAGTATATCCGGTTGACCCTAAATCATATTCATACCTTCTGGCTCTTTTCCCGGCAGTATTCCTTGTTGTGATTTTGTATTTATCATTTAATAGGGGCAGACTTTACTGCAATACAATTTGCCCTGTAGGAACATTTCTGGGTCTATTTGCAAAGCTATCCTTGTTTAAACTCAAAATAGAAAAAAGCGAATGCGAAGGCTGCGGTGTTTGTGAAACAGTTTGTAAAGCCGAATGCATTAATTTTAATACAAAAGCAATTGATGAATCGCGTTGTGTTTCATGTTTTAATTGCATTGATGTCTGTCCATCGGAAGTTATTTCATATACAAATAGCTGGAAGTATAATAATCCATCAAGCGAGGAAAAGGATTCTTCAAAGCGTGAATTCTTTTCCAAAACATTTTTATATGTATTAGGATTAACAGGCATTTCGCTTTCGCAAATAAAAGTTATTCCTGAAAAAGAAAGCACTGTTCCTGTTCACCGAAAGTTAAACGTTTCACCTCCAGGATCAACAAGTTTAGATCATTATAACTCAACCTGTACAGCATGTCATTTATGTATCACAGCCTGCCCGACCAAAGTTTTACAGCCCTCATTTCTTGAGTTTGGCGTTTTCGGCATTCTCCAGCCATTTATGGATTTTAAGACAAGCTTTTGTAATTATGATTGTGTTGTATGCCTTGAGGTTTGTCCAACCGGAGCTATAAAAACTTTAACTACGGAAAAGAAAAAAACAGTTCAAATCGGAAAAGCAATTTTTGTAAAGGAAAACTGTATTGTAGAAACCGAAAAAAAAGCCTGCGGAGCTTGCTCTGAACATTGCCCAACCAAAGCAGTAGATATGGTTTATTTTAAAGATGAATTAAAAATTCCTGAGGTAACTGAAAAATACTGCGTGGGGTGCGGAGCCTGTGAATTCGCCTGCCCAACATTCCCGTACAAAGCAATTTATGTCGAGGGAAATTCTATCCACAAAAAAGCTGAAAAACGAAAACCGGAACAAATCGAATTCCAGTTCGATTCTGAAGAAGACTTTCCTTTTTAATCGATGAATATTAAAAACAAAACGTTTTAATATTTTTGTGATAATCAAATAAAGCAACCAAACTATCAGAAAATTATCATTCTTTTATCGCAAATATCCATTTCATAAAATATCCTTATTTTCTTAACTTTACCTTTAAATTACTGAACTATAAACGATAAAATATTTATGAATTACGAAGAAGATAAACCTGTTTCTTATTGTGGTATATTTGGAATTTACGGCTCTGAAACAGCTTCTCAACAAGCGTATTATGGTTTGCATGCACTACAGCATCGCGGACAGGAAGCATCCGGTATTGTTACAAGGTCTTTTAACGGCGACTGTAAAGCTCACTTTAATATTGTTAAGGGTGAAGGACTTGTTTCAGAAGTTTTTGAAGATACAACTCTGCTTAATGAAATACTTGCAGGTAATTCTGCTATCGGTCATAATCGTTATTCAACTACCGGTTCGGCCAAATCCAGAAAAAATATTCAGCCTTTTATGGTTAACTACCGCCTTGGTAATCTTGCCATAGCACACAATGGAAACCTTACTAATGCAAAAGCTTTAAGAGAAGAACTTGTTAATGAAGGTGCAATTTTCCAAACCACCAGCGATACAGAAGTAATTCTGCATTTAATAGCCAGATCTAAACTTGAAAATCAAATTGATCAGATACTTGAAGCAATGCGAAGAGTTGAGGGTGCATATTGCGTTACTATTCTGACAGATGATAAACTTATTGCAGCCCGTGACCCATATGGATTTAGACCGCTTTCAATAGGCAAACTAGATGATGCTTTTATTGTAGCCTCTGAAACATGTGCCTTTGATATTCAAGCTGCATCTTTTTTAAGAGAAGTTGAAGCAGGTGAATTAATTGTAATTGATGATCAGTCACTGCAAACCGGAGAAATACAATCTTATAAAATTGCAGAACAGCCTGAACAGCAGAAGCATTGCGTTTTTGAATTTATTTATTTCTCTAGGCCCGACAGTTTTATATTTGGACATAATGTAGATAAAATGCGCCGAAAACTTGGAAAAGTTCTTGCAAGGAAACATCCCGTATCGGATCCTGATGGTGAAAGAATTTATGTTATAAGTGTTCCGGACAGTTCCAACACTACTGCACTTGGTTATGCAAGGGAACTGGAGAAAGAGGAAATTGATGCAAGATTGGAAATCGGATTAATCAGGAGCCATTATATCGGTAGAACTTTTATTCAGCCCGGACAGAATAAAAGAGAAACCGGTGTTAGAATTAAATTTAACATAGTTAAAGGAGTTCTTGAAGGACGAACAATTGTAGTAGTTGATGATTCAATCGTCAGGGGCACAACATCTAAACAGTTAGTCAAATTACTTCGCGAAGGAAATCCTAAATCAATTCATTTAAGAATATCCTCTCCGCCCATTATGCATCCGTGTTTCTATGGTATGGATTTTCCAAGTAGGTCAGAATTAATTGCCCATAGTAAAAACGGTAATATAGAAGAGATAAAAAATTATCTTGAAGTTGATAGTCTTGAATACTTAACTATCGATGAGATGTTAGAAGCAGTTTCTGAAGCAGGAGAAGAAAACTTCTGCACTGCCTGCTTCTCAGGTAACTATCCAACTCCTGTTGATATCAACTTTAAGAAGGAAATGTATGAAATATAATCTGCTTGTTCTTTTCACAGTTCTTTTTACCTCAACTTTTTCTTTTTCACAAACAACTTACTTCATAAAATATAAAGACTATGTATCAAATGAAGAAGTCGCACTTAAAGTTGCCGATCAAAAATTCAGTGATCAAATTTCAAACAGACCTTTATCATTACCACAGTTTAATTTAGATTTTTTGGCCAAAGGATTAGCCAGGGAAGAAGAGATTATTGGAAAAATTGTAAAAGTAACTTTCGATAAAGAAATTACTGAAGCTGATTTTGCATCTCTACTGGCAAACGATCTTCAAATAGAGTACTTTCAGAAATCCAATACTTATAAGATAGACAACACACCCAATGATTCATTAGTTAACCAGCAATGGGGATTATTTAAAGTTCAAGCTTTTGATGCCTGGAATATTACAACTGGTGCCGACACAGTGCTGCTTGCAATAATTGATACTGGTATGGACTACGAACATCCTGATCTTGTAAATAGAATTTACTACAATACCGGTGAGATGGGAATGACTCAGCCCGGTGATCATTGCTGGAATGGATTTCCTGAAGATAAAAGATTTAATAACTGCGATGATGATAGCAATGGCTTTATTGATGATTATATGGGATGGGATTTTGTCGATCGTGTTGGATTCCCATTTGATTCTTTAGGTGGTGATTATTTGGATTGGGACAATGATCCGATCGATGAAAACGGACACGGTACTTTTATTTCAGGTATTACAGGAGCAGAAACAAACAACATCACAGGTGTTGCGGGAGCTGCACCGAATATCAAACTACTAAATTTACGTGCATTCGACCCAGGCGGTTATGGTGAGGAAGATGATGTAGCTGCTGCTATTTTATATGCTGTTCAGGCAGGAGCAAAAGTTATTAATATGAGTTTTGGAGATAACTCATTTTCATTGGTATTACGGGATGTTATAAGATATGCCTATTCTCAAAATGTAGTTATGGCTGCAAGTTCAGGAAATTCTGGATCCAGTGCACCACATTATCCATCCGGTTATGCCGAAGTTATATGTGTTGGAAATTCAACTGATCAGGATTTTGTGGCACCAAGTTCAAATTGGGGATCTACGCTGGATCTGGTTGCACCCGGCAGTAGTATAGTAACCACAGCAAGAAATAATAATTATGCATCAATCAGCGGAACATCTGCATCAGCACCTTTTGTAGCTGCTACTGCTGCTTTGATTCTATCAGTTGGAAATTATACTAATGAAGAAGTAAAGCAAATAATTAAATCAACAACCGATGATATAGGCGAGCCCGGCTGGGATTTAAGAAGTGGTTCCGGCAGGTTGAATATGAAAAATGCTTTAACTGTTCTTGCTCCCGCTGAAATTAAATTCTTCCACCCTTTAATGGATTTTGCAACAGATAAAGATACCATTGAAATTATTGCTTCTGTGCTTTCTCCGTATTTTGTAAGCTATAGTCTGGAGGTAGGGCAGGGGTTAAACCCTTCTGTATGGACAAAGTTAATTGAAAACGGTATGAATCAATTTTCTAAGCAGCTAATTTTTAATTTAAATGTTTCTTCTTTTTCAGAAGAAGCTTACACATTGAGATTAATTGTTAATCAATCAAATGGAAGAACTCTTGAAGAGAGAATTAACTTCTATATTATCCGGACTAAACCTCAGGTTTTTATCGTAGGTGATGGGCCTATTTATTATGGTGATAAATCAACTATTCAGGCAGAGGTTTACACTAGCCAGCGTTCGATCGTTCGATTGTACTACAAAAAATTTGGAACACAGGAATTTAATTTTATTACTCTGGATGGATTTAATACCAACAATCAGTTTGTGAAACAGTTTCATTACGGATTTATACCTAAAGATCTGGTTGATCCCAATAATTTTTATGAAGTTTATTACGAGGCAGAAAATCTTGCCGGATTAAAAACTACTGTTCTTGATTCAGCAAATAATCTTAATAATTTTATCTATAAAACTGCTGATTCACCTGATCTCGTTGCGTTTAATGAAATGCCTTTTTCACTTCCATCGGGAGTTATATTTAAGGATCCTACAAGTTTTCTTTCTAATCAGAAAAATGAAATTTTATTTCAGGAGTTTTATCCAACATCCGAATTATATTATTCTCTTTATCAATATCAGGATGATAATTTAGTCAAGATTGATTCTATTGAAGGCAGAATTCCAAGAATTTTTGGGGACTTTAATGCAAATGGTAAAAAAGATCTGATCAGTGTAATATATCCTAAAGGTTTTATTGACGAACAAACTCAAGCCGGATCATTCAATCTTCAGAATATTATAAATGATGAAAAAGTTTATTTCCCTCTGGTTGTTGATGACCTGAACGGCAATGGTATAAATGAGCTTATCACAAATGCAGAAGATAAAGCTTATGTTATATGGAGAATTAATAGCGATCTGAGTTTAACTCTTTTGGATACTCTTTATAAAGTATATACTGATACGCTAGAGCCCGGATTTGAATTTAATAATTACGTTTATAATAACCTAGTTGTGATTGATTCAGATGGTGATGGTAAGAAAGAAATATGGTTTGTTGATGCTGATGGGGATCTGAAAAGTTATAAACTAAATTCTGCTGGTAACTACGTAAAAGGTGATAGTTTGTTAACAACATTAAGAACTCCAAAAACAAATGCTCTTGCTGTTGGTGATTACGATGGTGACGGAACGCCTGATTTTGCAATTATTTTTCAAACTAATGCAATAGCACCAAACTATATGCTTGTTATTCTTACTCATAAAAACGGGCAGTTCAATATACTCTCTCAAAATGTTTTTCTTGATCAATCAGCTGAGTACTTCAGTTCAACATTCACGAGAGGTTATCAATCACTAAAATTTGTTGATGTAACAGGAGATGGTAAAGATGAATTAGTTTTGAATATATTTCCATACTCATATATATTAAAACATAATCCTGGTAGCGGCGATCAAATTATTTTTTTCGATGAGGGAACTAATAACGTCCAGGTTTATACAGGAGATATTAACCAAAATGGTGCTGAAGAAATTGCTTTCACATTCACAAATGGGGTAAGGTTTTTTGAATTTGCAGAATCAAATAGACCAGCTATTCCAAAGAATTTTAGTGGCTACAGCACTGCATCAAATAATATAAAACTCACCTGGAGGGGTCAGACTGATTTTTATTATATTTATCGCGGTAATACACGGGATGATATTGCACTTATCGATTCTGTGATACAGTTTGAATATAATGATAATAATGTTACTGATAATACTTTTTATTATTATGCTGTTCGCGCTTATCAACAAGGTATGGCGGAACCTTTATCAGGAATGAGTAAGATATTAAAAATTTATGCGCACAAACCTGCTGAAGCAGTTTCAGTTGTAAGTAACAGTCCAGCTAGTATAATTGTAAAATTCTCAGAGAAGATGAAAAACACGATTGAAAATCTTCAATCATTTGAATTAATTGGAATGGGATATCCTGTTTCAGTTTCACCTTCAGATCAATTTTCTTATTTATTATCATTCAACAATCTTTTACCAGACGGTGAAAACAAATTATTCGTTAGTAAATTAAGAGACTTCTACAATTCACCAATTCCGGAAGATACATTATCATTTGTCGTACAATTCTTACCCGATGTAATAGATTTTTATGTTTCATCATTTGAGATTATAAATCCTTATTTAATTAAAGTAGAGTTCAATTTCCCGGTTGATGAAAATTCAGCCAGGAACGTGAATAACTATTTCTTCGAGCCTTCAAATAAAGTTAGTGAAGTAACTGTTGATGCAAACGACAAGAGGATTATCTATCTTGATCTTAGAGATCAGAAACCGGTTGGTTCTGTTGGTAGAGAATATGTACTTAGAATAGAAAATGTTTTGACTGATTCATCGATGCAAAATATTTTAATTAAATCCGGTGCCGGCAGTTATATAGTGCTTACCGGATTCGCAGCTGATTTATCAGATGTTTACGTTTATCCAAACCCTGTAAGAGCAGGGGAGAGCCATACAAAAATAACATTTGCAAACCTTCCGAGAAGAGCGAAGATAACTATCTGGGATGTAAATGGATTTCGAATAAACGAACTTGAAGAAAAGGATGGAAACGGCGGAATTGATTATGATCTGACTAATGAGTTCGGAGAAAAAATATCAACTGGCGTTTATATTTACAGAGTCGTAATGATGGATGATATGAACAACGAAAAAGATGAAAAACTTGGTAAATTTGCAATCATCAAATAATGTTTGAACTAAAAGAAATATATACCAAGTCTAACTTATTAAGTTTATTCAGACTTTTTCTTGCAATACCACTCTGGATATTGCTTGATGATTTCGATGAAAACAGATACTATGTATTTGCTTTGTGCATATTCACAGCAATAACTGATATGCTGGATGGCTACCTTGCAAGAAAGTTCAATGAAGTAACTGAATTTGGAAAAGTTATTGATCCCCTGGCAGATAAAGTAGCAATGGCTGCTGTGGTTATAAAACTTTATCTTATCGGCGTAATATCACCTTTTTATTTCTTTCTGATCGTTGTCCGTGATTTACTGATTTTTACCGGCGGAATATTCGTTTCAAAAAAAATCGGCAGGGTGCTTCCTTCCAATAAACTCGGCAAAATATCTGTCTTGAGTATTGGTATAGTTTTATTACTAATACTTCTCGGACTAAATCAGGAATTTTTCATTTACCAATTCTTTTACTATTTAAGTGTAGTTTTAATATTTGCATCGTTTGCAGGTTATGTTATTAGAGCCGCAGAATTTATCAAGAGAAATAATAAAAATGAGTCTGTTTAAAAACTTTAATTTTGATAAGCTTAAAAACGGGTTAAGTAAAACCCGAAATAAAATTGTTAATTCAATCAACGAAGCAGTCACAGGAAAAGCGGTAATTGACAATATTACAATTGATAAATTAGAAGAAGTTCTTGTTACTTCGGACATTGGTTTTGATACAACAGAGAAAATAATTGAGCAGGTTCGTGTGAGTCTTAAATCTGAAAAGGACCGATCTGAAGTTAGTATAATAACTGTTGTTAAGAATGAACTTGTAAAACTGTTAAATCAAAATCAAAATAACGGAGGTGATTATACAAATCATAAGCCTTATATTATTTTAATTGTTGGTATAAATGGAGCAGGGAAGACCACCACTATTGGTAAATTAGCTAACAATTATAAAAAAATTGACTGCAAAGTAATTGTGGGAGCAGCGGATACTTTCCGTGCCGCGGCCAATGAGCAGCTAGATATATGGGCTGAGCGTGCTGGTGTGGATATTATACAACGCGGAAAAGGCTCTGATCCTTCATCTGTTGCGTATGATACTGTTAAAAAGGCTTTAGATGATAAATATGATATAGTGTTAATCGATACAGCCGGCAGACTTCACAATAAAACCAACCTTATGAATGAGCTTAATAAAATAAAAAGAGTAATTTCAAAGCTAGTACCTGATGCTCCGCATCAAACCTTACTTGTTATTGATGGAAATACCGGACAGAATGCTATTGTACAAGCTGATGAATTCTCTAAAGTAACCGATCTTTCAGGATTAGTTATCACTAAACTGGATGGCACTGCTAAAGGCGGTTCGGTTTTTCAAATTATTGCTAATCAGAATGTTCCGGTTAAATACATCGGAGTTGGCGAAGGAATTGATGACCTCCAGGAGTTTGATGCACAGGCTTTTGTAAATGCCATATTTGTGAGTGATATTTATGCTAATGAAACGACCTAAACATCGGGTTTTTGATTATCCTGCCCGATTTTATAAGCCCGAAGAAGATGAAAAAGAAAAAAAGAAAAAAAGACTTGGCTTTTCCAGACAACGTAAGTTCAAGCACCGGAAGAGGAGTCCGATATTCTGGATTGTTATTTTAGTTTTTGTGGTTTACTTAATTCTCAAACTTAATAAGTTAGTATAATATTTTTATTAGTTTACATAATATACATTATCAGACAGATAAAAAGCCGGAATAAAATCATCCCGGCTTACAATTATTCCGCTTCTTTTAATATTTATAAAATCCTTCTCCCGATTTTCTTCCTAGTTTTCCGGCAGCTACCATCTTTTTTAATAATGGGCAAGGTCTGTACTTTGGATCATTAAATCCATTGTATAGCACTTCCATAATTGCCAGACAAACATCTAAACCAATAAAATCAGCTAAAGTTAACGGACCCATTGGATGGTTCATACCTAATTTCATTACAGTATCAATATCTTCTTTTGAAGCGACTCTTTCCATTAAGGTAAAAACTGCTTCATTAATCATCGGCATTAAAATCCTGTTTGAAATAAATCCTGGATAATCAAAAACCTCAACGGGTTGTTTATCAAGTTGTATGGATAATTCTTTTACTACGTTGAATGTTTCGTCAGATGTAGAATAACCACGGATTATTTCAACTAATTTCATAACCGGTACCGGGTTCATAAAATGCATCCCAATGAATTTATCAGGTCTTATCCCTGCAGATAATTCAGTTATTGAAATTGATGATGTATTTGTGGCGAATATGGATTCAGGTTTAACTATAGAGTTTAAAGTATTAAAAATAGATAACTTAGCATCTTTATTCTCATAAATAGCCTCAATAACTAAATCAACATCAATGGGTACATTCTTAACATCTATAATTTTATTTATATTTTTAAGTGAAACCGCTTTATTTTCTTCAGTTACAGTACCTTTTTTAATCTGTCTGTCGAAGTTAGCTGCAATAGTTTTAATAGCTTTTTGAAAAAGTTCTTCAGTCGATTCACAGAGAAAAACGTTAAATCCTTTTACTGCAAATACATGAGTAATTCCATTTCCCATAGTACCGCCGCCAACAACTGCTACATTCTTTATATTCATTGTACTACCTTAATTTATTTATAGTTTTTAACAATTACTGCAGAAGCTTCTCCTCCACCTATACAAAGAGATGCTATACCGTACACCGAATTTCGTTTTTTCAATTCGTGAATAAGTGTAGTAAGTACTCGTGCTCCGCTTGCTCCAATTGGATGACCTAAAGCAACTGCTCCGCCATTAACATTTACATTGTCGGTAGATAATCCTAGTAATTTATTTACAGCTAATGAAACGACCGCAAAAGCTTCATTGATTTCAAACAGATCTATTTGCTCTATTTTCATTCCAGCCTTATTTAGAACTTTATTTATAGCATCAGCAGGCGCTGTTGTAAACTCAACAGGAGATTTGGCAGTCGAACTCTGTGCAACTATTTCGACTAATGGCGTTAAACCTAATTCTTTAGCTTTTTCTTCGCTCATAACTAATAGTGCGGCAGCTCCATCGTTTATACTGGATGCATTAGCAGCAGTAACTACACCATCTTTTTCAAATACAGGTTTTAGGCCAGGAATTTTATCAAACTTAACTCTTTCTGGTTCTTCATCTTTATCAACGATTATATCTCCTTTCCGTGATTCAACTTTAACGGGAACAATTTCTTCCCTGAATCTTTCCTTTCGGGTTGCATCTATAACTTTTTTATAACTGTTTATTGTAAAGTCATCAAGTTCTTCCCTTTTGAACTTAAATTCTTTAGCACAAATTTCTGCACA
Organism: Ignavibacterium sp.; assembly: GCA_018335755.1. Lineage (GTDB taxonomy): Bacteria > Bacteroidota > Ignavibacteria > Ignavibacteriales > Ignavibacteriaceae > JAGXRK01. The sequence goes on from JAGXRK010000053.1 coordinate 187,404, forward strand.
ACTTCCCATATGAATATTATTATACACATCCCACAAACCATCCAGGACTATAATATCGTGTACCTGGCCATGCCCAAGACGATATCCGTTTCTGGCATTTAATAAAGCATACGGAGTATTGCTCATACTCTCCATTCCACCAGCAATTACAATTTCTGCATCACCGGTTAGAATTGCCTGTTGGGCAAGCATAACTGCTTTCAGTCCGCTTCCGCACATTTTGTTGATTGTCATACATTCAACTTTTTGTGGTAGTCCAGAATATAAAGCTGCCTGTCTAGCTGGTGCCTGTCCCTGTCCGGTCATAAGCACATTGCCCATTATAACTTCATCTATAAGATTAACATCAATTCCCGAATCATCTAAAACGGATTTAATAGCTACACTGCCTAATTTGGCAGCACTTAGAGAAGAAAGGCTTCCGCCAAATGACCCAACTGGAGTACGTTTAGCTGAAACGATTACTACTTTTTTCATAGCACTCTCCTGAAATATTTATTGTTTTGATTAAAATTAAAGAAAAATAAACTTAGATTCAGAAAGGAAATCTACTTTTGAGGAATAATCGAAGATAATTCAGCAACAATGTTACCAACCGCAATATTTAAGTTGAAATTATTTTTGAGAGAATTATCTATGGTATCAATTTTATGAGTTATCTCGTTCAGTTCTATATCAGGAAATTTTGTTGTAAACTTTTGTAATGTTTCCAGATGATCATTAAAAAAGTAGTTACCTAGATTATTTTTAAAGCGGTGAATATCATTAAGCCAAGTAATAATCATTTTTATTATCAATCTTAGCTGAACCTTATCCTGATTATCTGTAATATCCGAAAACTCTGATAGAGCTGAGTGAAAGCGCTTGCCTAAAGAATATCTTAAAATCCTTATTGTTTTTTCTCGTAATTCATCAAAATCATTTTCAATGAATTCCAAAGCGGAACTCACTGACCCGGAGGCAAACGGAGCAACTTTTTTTGATAAGGTCCTTTCAATTCCATAATAATCAGAAAGAATATAAATTACCTCCTCATCGGTTAGTGGTGCAAAATTGATACTCCAGCATCTTGACCTGATCGTTTCTCTCAATCTTTCCGGGTATGCCGTGCACAAGATAAATATTACACCTTTCGGAGGTTCTTCAAGATTTTTAAGCAAAGCATTTTGAGATTCTTCATTCATCAGGTGCGCATCTGATATAAGGATAACCCTGTAAGTAATATCGTCAAAACTAACAGCCAAAAATTTTATTATATCTCTTATGCTGCTGATCTTAATATTTTTAGCACGCAGAAGGCGAATTTTATGAAAAGGATTTAATATTTTTTTCTTTAATTCTTCCTGAATTACTTCGAGCTCATCCTGCGATAATTTTTCAAATGGTCCGGAAGCATCCGTTTCATTTTTTCCGCGAGGAAGCGGAAAGATATATTTAAGATAGGGTTCATTGAGCTTATTCAGATTTGAAATAATATCTTCTTTTTTTTCATTCGATGCATATTTAGCTGCCAATTCTTTGGCAAACTGAATCGCAACATATTCTTTTCCAAGACCATCAGGACCTCTAAATAAAAAAGCATGAGGTATTTTTTCGGATTCTATAATCTGAAATAAAGTACCAGCCGCAATTTTTTGTACTGCTATTTGATTTAAATATTTATCCATAAAAAAAGGCGCCGAAGCGCCTCCGTTAAATATCTTCTTCATTATAGAAGAAATCTTCATCCGTAGGATAATCGGGCCAGATATCTTCTATAGATTCGTATGGTTCGTCAGAATCTTCAAGTTCTTTTAGATTTTCCATAACACCGTATGGTGCACCAATTCTATCAGCATACTCTATTAATTCCTCTTTAGTGCACGGCCAGGGAGCATCGTCCAAATATGAAGCAAGTTCAACAGTCCATATCATATTCTATTTTACTCCAATTAAATAATTATTAATTCTTTGCATCAAAAAAATTAAAATCCTCAAAGAAAAAATCCATAGGATCCAATGGAATTCCGTTATGATTAACTTCATAATGTAAGTGCGGCCCGGAAGATAACCCGGAATTTCCGGTTTTAGCAATAAGTTCTCCCCGTTTAACCTGTCTTCCCTCTTTAACAGTTACCTTAGAAAGGTGTGCATACAAAGTAGAATATCCAAATCCGTGGTCAATTTCTAATAATAGACCATAGCCGGCACGCCGACCTGCAAAAATTACTTTACCATTTCCGGGTGCAAAAACAGGTGTGCCGATATTTGTATTGATATCTAAGCCATTATGCATTTTATATTTATTCAATATAGGATGAAGTCTCATCCCAAAGCTGTCCGATGAATATGATCCGGTCGTTGGCAGAATTGCCGGAATAGCTGCAAAAAGTTTTTTATTTTCCGCAAGTTGGTTAGAAATTTCATCATATTGTGTTTTTTCAAACTCAAATTTTCTTGAGATATTCTCAACAAAATTTAATGCATCGGTTAGTTCAATATTCTTACCTAGTTTTAAAAAATCTAAAGATAAAGCGCTTACCGAACCTCCGATACCGAGGAGCTTTTCATCCTGACTTAATGGTTTTAAATTGACAGCTAATTTCAAATCATCACTAAGTTTTGATAATGCGTCAAGTTCATCCTGCATAACCGAATAATCGGTACTGATTTCCAGTAGTTTGCTCTTTAATGCTTTATTTTCTAATCTTAATGAAGCTAACTCCTTATCCGGACTGAGATAATCTGAAAATAAGAAATATCCGCCAAGAATAGCAGAGCTTAAAAGGAAAACTGTAAGGAAAAGAAAAAGGCCAACTTTGACATTAAAATCCTTTATTTCAATGAATTTTAGGTTTTTTTCTGAGAAGTAGTAAAATTTTTTCATAAATCAAGTCGAAACATAATATATAGGGTTTGGATTGTCAATAGCTTTTAAAAACTACTCAAAATCGTGTTCAAAGTAGTTAATTCCGCGATTTATCGAATTGCCCTTTTCCCTGATTTTTTGATTTAATCTTTCCTGAAAAGCTCTTGCAGCATCGTAGCCATAATGCTTAAGGAGGTAGTGCAGGCTGATGACCTCTGAAATAACAGTAATATTTTTGCCGGGCAGAATCGGTAGTTTTACGTAAGGTATATCAATATCCAGGATATTGGCTGTTTGATCATCCAGCCCTGTTCTGGTATAGTTTGAATTATCATTCCAGATTTCCAACTCAACAATTACTTCTAATCTTTTTTGATATCTAATAGCTCTTATTCCAAACATTTTCTGAATATCTATAATTCCTAATCCACGAACTTCCATGTAGTGCTTACCCACATCAGTGCCCGAACCCATTAGAATCCCCTCCCCTTTTTTACTTAACACAATAACATCGTCTGCAACTAATCTGTGTCCACGTTCTATAAGATCCAGAGCAACTTCGCTTTTACCAATACCTGACTTTCCTGTAAAAAGCATGCCTACTCCATAAACATCAACAAACGAACCATGCAAAGTTAATCTGGGAGTAAACTGATCATCGAGAAAATCACTTATAAAGTAAATCAATTTTGTTGTTGTTAATTCTGTACCAAAAATGGGGACTCTCTTTTCCTCAGCTTTTCTTAATAAAATTTCAGATGGTTTATTATTGTTGGTAAGAATTATACAAGGTATTTCAAATTTAAAGATTTTATCCAGAGATTCTTCGGTTTTTTCAGGTGATTGCAGCTGCAAGTACCTTATTTCTGTGTTGCCGAAAATCTGAACTCTGGCAAATGAAAATAAATCGACAAACCCGGCCAAAGCCAAACCGGGTCTGTGTACGTTTTGTTCATAGATTTTCTTCTCAAAATCATGATTTTCAGTAAATAATTTAAGTTTACAAATATTATTTCCCTGGTTATAAAGAAATCCAACTGTTATTGATTCTTTTCTCCAGACGGCTTTATCATCGTAATGAATCATCTTACCCTTGCAGTTGTTCTCTTAGATTTAATTGTTTTAAGCTGCTTAATTAATTTTTCTACAGATGCTGTTACAGATTTTTTAAAATCTTCAGATTTATCTGTAGCGTTTAGTATCTGTCCCGGAATGCTTATAGTTATATCCGCTATTTTAACACTATTAGTAGGATTCTGATAACTTAATTTTACATCTGCGCTGAGAATATCGTCATTATACTTTTTTAACATAGATACCTCATCCTTAACAAACTGCTTTAGCGTGTCGTGTGCTTTAAACTTTCTTGCTGTTATTGAAACGTTCATAGATTCCTCCGTCTTTAAGATTTTGGATGTGACTTTTTATATGTGTTTTTTAATCTTTCAATACTTACGTGTGTATAAATTTGTGTAGTAGAAAGATTTTCGTGCCCAAGAATTTCTTTCACTGCTCTAAGATCCGCACCTTTATCAAGCATATGTGTGGCAGAGCTATGTCTTAGTATATGCGGACTTTTCTTTTTTAATTCTGTCGTCTTAGTTAAATACTTATTTACAACTCTATAGACGAATTCAGGATATAATCTGTTTCCTTTAGGTGTTTTTAAAAGAGGGTCGGAAATTTTTCCTGGAGGAAATGCTGATAAGTATTCAGTGATTATTGCAATTGATTTTTTTCCCACGGGAACTATTCTAAACTTACTTCCTTTTCCAAAGACTTTAATAGTGCTATTGCTGCTGTCATAATCCTTAATATTGAGACTACAGAGTTCTGAAACACGCAGAGAACAGCCGTAAAGCAGTTCAAAAATTGCTTTAATTAAATATGATTTCTCCTGCTCTTCCTCCTCGGCTTTTTTATAAACTGATAAGATGTTATTTACAGATATGATTTCAGGTAATTTACGGTTCAATTTCGGATTTTTGATATATGCTGCAGGATTGATACTTAAAATATCTTGCTGAAAAGCGTATTTGAGTAGTCCGCGTACAGAGGATAAAATTCTGGAAATGGATACTTTATCCAGTTCCTGATTATTAAGTTCAACTAAAAATCGTTTAATCACTCTCTCTGAAACTTCCGTTATATCATCATTTGCATTAGCGGAACAAAAATGTTCTAAACGTGACAAATCTTTTTTATAATTTCTTATTGTATGTTCTGAATACCGTCTGACAGAGGAAAGTTCCTGGAGATAATTTTCGATTAGATTACTTAATTTCATAGTAATTATTTTTAATCTGGATCAAAACTTCAAAGAGAACAGAGAATTACATTAAACATTGTTGACTTTTCTAAACAAATCTTAATTCAACTACAATAAAGTAAAAATATTTTTATAAGTCAATTGGTTTTCAAGCGATTTCATAATTTTTTTTTCAGAAGCTGTTTTATCATTGTAACCTAACAAGTGCAGAATTCCGTGAATAATCAGGCGAATCAATTCATTATTTAATGAAACTCTATACTTTTTGGAATTTATTATAGCATCTTCAAATGAAATAAAAATTTCACCATCCAGATTAGAGAGCGAACCTGAATAATTGAATGTTATTATATCTGTTGGGTAATTATGCTTTAAATGTTTCCTGTTGAGTTCCTGGAGTTTATCAGAGTTTATAAAATTAATAGTAAGATCTGCAATTTTAAAGTTCAGATCCTCTTTAATTGCCTTAACCAGCTTATGAACAGAGGCTTTATTAACCAATCTGAATTCTGATGTAATTGAAAGATTTTTTATCAATTATAAGGAGTTAAGTTTAATTATTTTAATGAATTAACTGTTATATCTGTATATTTTTTATAACGTAATGCAGAACGCTCAATATCTGTCATTTCTTCAGGTGTTAAGTCTCTCACAATTCTTGCAGGAACACCAGCTGCAAGTTTACCGCCTGGAACAACAAATCCCGGTTTAACTACCGCACCAGCAGCAACCATAGATTTTTCTTTTATTACAGCACCATCAAGAATTATTGCTCCAATTCCAATTAAACATATATCTTCTAAGGTACAACCGTGAAGTTTAACTGAATGACCCACTGTTACTTTATTTCCAATATTAAGAGGAAATCTTCCATTTGTTACATGCAGCATTGAGCCATCCTGAATATTTGTCATTTCTCCTATTTTTACATAATGAACATCGCCGCGAATAACAGAATTATACCATACACTAGAATCTTTACCTATTGTTACATCTCCAATAAGCTTGACACCTGATGCAAGGAACACATTTTCGTGTATTCTAGGAAAAAGATCGAGATAGGGAAATAATTTTATTTCCTGTTCAGTGCGGTATATTTTGGCGGTATCCATTCGTTTTTATTCCAGTCAATTAATTCTAGAGTAATATTTCCAATTATAACTTTCATTTTAGCCAGAATAGGAACTGCATAACTGTCATTAGAAAACCATCCCTCGAAAGCACCGGTTAATCCGAAAATACTCACAAAATCAGTTTTACCTTCAAGTTTAACACAATCAACTTCATAATCAATTGCTTTAATTTTGATTGTATATCTCTCGTCAGAATAATTGATTATTGTGTTCTCGCTTTTTTCATTTACAAAACAAGGGATATTGTAGCTTCTGTTTTGCCCTGTTCTCATTCGTGCAAAATAAAAAATTGAAAGTCCGTCCTGGTGATCTGATTCTAAATAGGCAGTTGAATCGACCCAGGTTTCAGATAAGTCTGATTTACCTCTGTAAACGCGCACAGATTTAATTTTACGGTTAAAAGTATATTGTGTAATGGATGTATCTGATTCGCCAAAGACTGTTCCCTTAAATAAAATCGGTATCTGATTCTGGTTGAAATAGCTTTCGTATATTTGATGGAGATCTACAAAAGGCACGCCTTCATAAGAATCGATGTATGCAATAGACTTATAAATTGTATCACCGTTTTCAATATTGGAATCTGTTATTTTCAATCTAACTTCACCAAGTTCAAAAAAAAGGTACTTAACCAGATATACTATTTCTTCACCAACTCGTAGTTTCTTACCCGGCGAATTAGAATCAACTTTATTATCCTGAGAGTTTATCGGAGTAATCCAAAGATAAACCCATAAAAGAGTAAAAATAATTTTCACTATAAGTTAGCTATACTTTTGGCTTCATCGAATAACGTTAATGCTCTGTTCATCTGGTTATCAGATGTCAGAAGAATGGAGTACCATCCTTCACTCTTCCAGAAATTTCTGGCTATCTGAGCTTTAAGCCTTAGTTTTAAGTATTCTTTATCCTGTTGATACTCCTTATCAACGAGTTCAATATCCTTCGATTTTGCAAAATTTAAAAATTCCCGCATCTGTGATTCATTGATTTGAAAATCCGATTTGAAGTATAATAAATCGTCACCATATTTTGTTATTAGTATGTCTGAATTTTTATCAAGATAAGAAAGGACAAATTGATAAAAGACATTATTTCTTAATAAATCTCGAGTAAACCCGGAAATTGTATCCGCTTTCACAATGTAATCGGGAGTTATTCCACCTCCACCATAAACAGTTCTGCCTTTATTTGTTTTAAAGACAGGTTTGAGCGAGTCCTCTTCAGCGGTATGATTTATATTTTCACCTTCTGCTTCATCAAATTCAGATAATTCAGAATAGTATTCTTTTATATCTTTCTTGTTTTTATAATCTCTTTGAATGCCTCTTCCAGAAGGAGTATAATAGCTTGAAATGGTTAATCTTAGAGCTGAATTATCAGGTAAAGTGAATTGCCTTTGAACCAAACCTTTGCCGAAAGAAGTTTCGCCTACTACTAATCCCCTATCCCAATCCTGTATTGCGCCTGAAACAATCTCACTGGCAGAAGCGCTGCCCCTGTTTATCAATACAATGATAGGAACTTTTTCAAATGGATAATCTCTGGAAGAAAAATAATCTTCATTAAATTCACTTCTTCTGCCTTCGGTATATACTATTTTCTTTTTGCCATCAATAAACAGATCTGCAATTTTAACTGCCTGGTTAAGATATCCACCAGGATTACCTCTCAGATCGAGGATAAGCTGCTGCATACCTTTATTTTTTAAATCGTGTAATGCAGATTCCAGTTCATCAAAAGTAGTTTCTGAAAACCGGGAAACACTGACGTATCCCGTAAGATCATCGTACATAAAATGAGTATCAACAGAATAGAGAGGGATTTTATCTCTCGTAATCTGATATTCAAATTCTCTATCAATACCAGATCTGGCAATTGTAATATTCACTTTTGTCCCGGCTTTACCTCGTAATTTTGATCTTACCCCTTCGTTTGTAATACCAATGATATCTTCTCCATCAATTTTTACAATCCTATCACCGGACATTATCCCAAGAGCTTCGCTGGGTCCACCTGTAATGGGCGAAACTACAATTAATGTGTCATTTATAACCTGGAATTCAATACCAATTCCTTCAAAATCACCTCTGAATGATTCTTCAACAGAAGAAAATTGTTCCGGAGAAATATAAACTGAATGCGGATCCAGTTTACCAAGCATTCCGTTTATAGCTGCTTCAACTAACTTGGGCGTATCGATTTCTTCAACGTAGTATTTCTCAGTATAAGTAAGCACATCATTCAATTTCCTGATACCGTCTCTTAAACTATCGCCGGAAAATATTTTTTCGATTTGAATGCCAAGTACAATACCAATTGTTAATATAATTATCAGATAAGGAAATCTCATTGATTTCATAATATTACTCCGTCAGAAAAACTTAAATAATTTTCATCAATAATTTCGAATCCGCTGAAAGATATAAAAAATATTACTAAATGTTGAATGACTAATACATCCCTGATTAAAACATTCAGGGATATGGTAAAATAAATAGAGATGTAAGGTATTTATTTAAAGTTGTTAGAATTTAAAAATTAGAATAAACAAAAAGTACATTTTGAATCAATACAACCTCATAAAAATTACTATTCTATAGCCTCTATTTTCCAACCTCAGGTTTCATCTGCGGAAAGAATATAACATCCCGAATTGATGTCTGATTTGTAAGAAGCATGGTTAATCTATCAACACCAACACCAAGACCGGCTGTAGGAGGCATGCCATATTCAAGAGCGCGTATGAAATCATCGTCAATCTGATGAGCTTCCTCATCGCCCTCTTCCTTCATTTTTACCTGATCTTCAAATCTCTGCCTTTGATCAATAGGATCATTTAATTCAGAAAAAGCATTGCAGATTTCTTTTCCAACGACATATCCTTCAAATCTTTCAACAACACCCGCTTTAGAGCGATGTTTCTTTGCTAAGGGTGATAATTCCAGAGGATAATCAATTACGAATGTAGGTTGAATTAGTTCAGGTTCAACTGCAGCACTGAATAATTCATCAATCATTTTTCCACGGCTATGAATTATGCCAATTTCTATTCCGAATTTTTTAGCGACTTGTTTCAAATCATCTATAGAAGCGGAAATTATATTTATTCCTGTTTTTTCCTGTATGGCTTCTGTCATAGGAAGTCTCTTCCAGGGACGCTTGAAGTTAATTTCTTTATCACCATATTTGAATGTAAGTGTATTAAATACTTCTAAACATACAAACTCAAACATCTCTTCCACAAATTCCATCATCCAATTATAGTCTTTGTAAGGTACATATAATTCCATCATAGTAAATTCTGGATTGTGATTTTTATCCATTCCTTCATTACGAAAATCTTTCCCAATTTCATAAACGCCATTAAAACCACCGACAATCAACCTCTTTAAGTAAAGTTCATCGGCAATCCGAAGATAAAGATCAATATCAAGTGTATTATGATGAGTAATAAACGGTCTGGCTGCAGCACCTCCGTATAAGGGTTGAAGAATTGGCGTTTCTACTTCAAGATATCCCTTGCTATCCAGGAATCTTCTAATTGCAGAAACAACCCTGGATCTTTTAATAAATACATCTTTTACAGCAGGATTAACAATAAGATCAAGATACCTTTGCCTATATCTTAACTCTTTATCTGCAAATTGATCATAAACTATTTTTTTCCCGTTCTCATCAACAACCTCTTTTGCAATTGGCAGAGGTTTAAGTGTTTTAGATAGTAGTTTTAGAGTTTTTGTATGGACAGATATTTCGCCAGTTTTAGTTTTGAATACAAAACCTTCAACACCAATTATATCACCAATATCTAAAAGCTTAAATGCATCATAATCATCGCCTATTTCATCTTTTTTAAGATAGATCTGGATTCTGCCGGTATGATCCATAATATGGGCAAAAGAAGCTTTACCCATTCTTCTTATTGCCATTATTCTTCCGGCTATTTTTACATTCTGTTCTTGGCCTTCTTTGAAACTCTTTTTAATTTTTTCAGCATCAGAATCCACATCAAATGAATAAGCATATGTTTCAAATCCTTTTACTTTTAATTCTTCTAACTCTTCATATCTTCTTTTAACTAATTCATTAAAACTCTGTTGAGGACTATTTTCCATTTATTCTCCGAATTATTTTCTCTTAAAATTTATTAGTCTTAAACAAACAAGATCCTGAATATTTTCTGCTAGTTTAACAGGAACATTAAAGTTATTGCAGATCATTGAAAAAACTATTGGTTCCTTATCACCGGTGTGTGTATAACCTGAAAGGCTGCGTGCTGCTCTGATATAACCGGTTTTAGCCCTAACCTGTTCTTTGGCCCTTGAATTTTTCATACGGTTACCGAGTGTACCATCCACTCCTGCTATGGGTAAAGAATTATAAAAAGACGAAAATAGATTACTATTGTAAAAGTACTTTAATAGAGTGGTAATTTGTTTTGGTGTTGTCATATTATGATGAGATAACCCGCTTCCATCAGCCATTACAATATTATCGGGGTTTAAACCGATATCAGTAAAAATTTCTTTAGCTGCTTCTATTCCATTCTTAGTAGTACCCAGTCCTTCCGTTTCTAGACCAATTGTCTTTAATAGTTGCTCTGCATAGAAATTATGGCTGCCTTTATTTATCACTTTAACAATTTCTCTCATATCAGGTGAAAAATAAGTAAACAGGAATTGTATATTTTTATAATCTAACTGCTCTCCGTAATCATCAATATCAACCGGGTAACCTTTAACCGTAATACCTTTTTGCTGTAGAACTTTCCGTAAAACAACCATAGCATATTGCGTGGGATTATTTACAGTAACATAAGTTTTTAATGAATCAACTTTTTTACTTAATGTACCATAAACCGAAACAAAATTGCTTCCACGTTCACGGTAAACTTTTACGTCAGTAATTGAATCCTCCGGAACAAGTCTTACTTCATTTTGTACGACTAAATACCTGGATTCGGGAGATATGCTTAGATCTATAATATCTTTATCTCGGTTATAAATAACCGTTAGATCTACACAATTGTCGTTAAGTGCAATTGCACCTGACTGTGCAGCATACCAGTAGCTTTCGTAATCCCATGACCAACCTTTTCCTAAACCAACATCATCAAAAAGGTTATCATCTCCAATTATATTACCATTTATTTCATCAATTCCTAAGGCAATAAGAGAATCAGCCCAATCAGAATAAACAGCATACACATTATTATTGTAAAAACGTCCTGAAATTGTAGGATCCCCTCTTCCCTGAATAATAAGATTTCCAACCAGAATGGAACCATCAATATAACCATCAGTATATACATTTGTTGAAAACTTATAATCTTCACCAAGAAGGAGTAAGCCAGCAGCAGTTGTAAACAATTTAATATTTGAGGCGGGAACAAAGAACTTGTCTTCATTCCGCTTGTACAAATACTCCCCGGTTTCTAAAGATTGAATTACAACGCCCCAGTGAGCATTACTAAAAGTCGGGTCATTAAATATATCATCCATTTCTTTCCAGAATTCCGGAACTGTTGCATAAGTATAAAATGCTACAGAATCTGTTAGGGATACTTTTAAGGAATCCTGAGAGGAAGCAGATGAGATAATAACTGTAAAAAAAAGTATTAGTATTTTATTCAGCATATTTCTTAATAAGATTTTTAATTTCCGATATATCCAGTTTTCGGTATTTACCAGGAGGAACGTCAGCTAATATTCCTGCGAAACTAATCCGGTTAAGTGAAGTAACTGTATAACCTAAAGCAGCAAACATTTTCTTTACAAATCTGTTTCTGCCTTCTGTACACGTTATGATAACTCTTTTACGGTCTTTAATTTTTGGAAAATCTATTCTACTAAAAACGCCTTTCTCACCCTCAATATAAACTCCTCTTAACAAGGATGTTTTATCATCATCATTCAATAATCTGTCAAGATGCACTTCATAAACACGTGGTATCTGATTTTTAGGATGTGTCAGCAGATTTGAGAAATTTCCATCATTAGTAAGCAGTAGAACACCTGTGGTATTATAATCCAATCTTCCAACAGGAAATATTTTTTCATTTGTTTTTATAAGATCGGTAACTGTTGCCCTGTTTTTTTCATCATTTGTAGTAGAAACAAACCCGGAGGGCTTATTTAAGAGATAATAAACATAGCGCCTTGGTTTTATTCTTTCTCCATCAACAAGAACATCATCTGCATCAGGATTAATCTTAAAACTTAACTCGTTAACAATTTCATTATTAACGGATATTCTTCCCTGCAGAATTAGTTCTTCTGCTTTTCTTCTTGAAGTTATGCCGCTTTCAGCAATAAATTTATTCAGTCTTACCAGCATCTTCTTCTTCTTTTTGCAAAGTATTTTCAAGATTCTCTTCAATAGCGTTCATCATAATTTTATTTTTCTGTTCTATAAAATCATCATCCTGCATAATTTCCTCGATCTCCCTTGGTTTTGGAAGATCACTTAGATTGTACAAGCCAAAATATTTGAGAAACTCATCAGTTGTGCCATAAAGCAGCGGACGCCCAATCGTTTCAGTTCTGCCGGTTATTGTGATTAGTTTTTTTTCAAGCAATGTGTTAAGAATATAATCAGAATTTACACCCCTGATAGTTTCGAGTTCAGGTTTTGTTATCGGCTGCTTATAGGCTATAATAGCAAGTGTTTCAAGTGCCGCCTGACTAAGTCTTCTTTTAGTTTTTTCAGAAGAAAGGAATCCAACATACTTGGCATATTCCTCTCTTGTAGCAAAAAGGTAACCTTTTGCGACAGCAATAATTTTAAATGAAATACCAGATGACTCATACTTAAAATTCAATTCACTTAAAACATTATCAATGTCTGCAGGAGTAATTTCAATTTCCTCACCGTCAATTCCCTTTATTGCCCTGATAATTTCATTTTGATTAATGGGCTCATCTGATGAAAAAATAAGAGCTTCTATTATGTTTTTGTAAATATTATCCATTATTCATTGATTGTATTATAAAATCATTAAACGTTTCGGATGATTTTATTCCGATTTTCTGCATCTTGACAAGTTCAAGCAATGCGATAAAAGTTATCACAATCCTGATTTTTTCACGCATTCCATAAACAAGTGATAGAAAGTGTATTTCTCTCATTTCATTTACTTTGTCAAGAATATACTGAATCTGTTCATCTATGCTAATATTAATTTTCTTGATTTCGTGAACAGGCTTATCTTTTATTCCTTCAACAACAAACTTAAAGGCTTTTGCCAGATCGTAAATATTAATATTTTTTAATAAAGTGTCTAATTCAATCGGTGATTCTTTTGCATCGGCGTCTGTGTTACCTCGGAACGAAATTTTTCGTTGATTAGCTTCATAAAATAATAATTCCTCAGCAACTTCTTTATATTTTTTATACTCAAGCAGTGCTTTTATTAAATCTGCGCGAGGATCAATCTCTTCGCCTTTTTCATCAATTTCACGTGGAAGCAGCATCCGGACTTTAATGTGCATTAATGTTGAAGCCATTAAAATAAAATCACCGGCTATTTCAAGGTCCATAAGCTTAATGTAATTCACATATTCCAGAAACTCTTTAGTGATTTTTGATATCGGAATATCATAAATATTTAACTCATCTCTTCTGATAAAAAAAAGCAAGAGATCGAGTGGACCCTCGAAATGATCTAATTTTATTTTGTAAAGATTATCCAATTTTCATATTCTCTCTTACTTCACTTATAGTTTGAACTGCAACTTTTCTTCCTCTGGTTTCACCATCGAATAATATATCTCTTACCTCATCAAGATTTTTTTCGTAGTATTTACGTTTTTCAATTATGGGAGCAAGAAAATTAGATATTTTTGCAGCACATTTCATTTTACAATCAAAACAACCTAATTCACCACTGCGGCATCCGTTTTCAATTTCAGGAACCTCCCCGGTGTTAAATTTTTTATGAAATGAAAATACAAGACAAATATCCGGATTACCAGGATCACCTTTTTTTTGTTTATTGGGATCAGTAACTGCCTTCTTCATTTTTACTTTTACAGTTTCCGGCTCATCCGACAGCAGGATTGTATTATTAAGCGACTTACTCATCTTAGCATTTCCATCCAATCCGCGTAATCTTGCAAATTTTGTAAGTAAAGGTTCAGGTTCTGGAAAAGTAATTCTGTATTGATTATTAAACCTTCGGGCAATTTCTCTCGATATTTCAATGTGAGGAACCTGATCTTCACCAACAGGAACGTAATTTCCCTTGTAAAGCAGAATATCTGCTGTCTGCAGAACGGGATAACCCAAATGACCGTATATAACATTATCTATTTTTAAATCTCTTATCATATCTTTTAGAGTTGGATTTCGTTCCAAACGATTTACGGTAATTAACATTCCAAAAATTAAAGCAAGTTCTGTGTGCTCTTTAATCTGCGATTGTCTGAACATTGGACTTTTTACCGGATCTAATCCTGAAGCAAGCCAATCAATTAACATCTCAATTGAATTCTGATAAACATTATCTGTATTCAGATCAGTTGTAAGTACATGATAGTCAGCAATAAGATGAAAATTCTCAAATTCATCCTGTAATTTTACCCAGTTTTCTAATGCACCAACGTAATGTCCAATGTGCAATTTACCGGTGGGTCTCATTCCACTCAAAATTCTTTTCTTAGGCATAAAAATGAAAAATATATTGGAAAATAATGATGAAAGATAATAATAATGAGAGTAATAAACTTAGGTTATATCAGGATAGATAAAGATATGGTTTCCATTTATCATCGAGTTTACCGACTACATTTTTAATGAACATAACATGATTAGGTTTAAACGGACGAATAATTAAAGGCATTCTTGCCTCTTCGGGAGTACGGTCGCCTTTTTTGTTATTACATTTTGTACAGGCACTGACAAGATTTTCCCAATTATCATCACCGCCTCTGGCTTTAGGAATAATATGATCTACTGTTAAAGGAAGATCACCTCTCCCGCAGTAACTACACTTATAGCCATCTCTCCTTAAAATATTTCTGCGAGTTAGAACAACTCTTTTATAAGGCACGTTAATATACTTTGCTATTCTAATTACACTCGGCCATGGGTAATTTCTGCGTACAGTTCTTATAGATTTCCGGTCATCATTAATTATTAGTTCGGCTTTGCCCAGATAAAGCAGTAAGAAGGCTTTTTTTATATTGCAGACAGAAAGTGGTTCGTAGCTCTGATTCAGTACCAGAACTTTTGCATTTAATTTACCGTTGAATGAATACGATCGTTCGAAGATT
Source organism: Ignavibacterium sp. (assembly GCA_018335755.1). Classification (GTDB taxonomy): domain Bacteria; phylum Bacteroidota; class Ignavibacteria; order Ignavibacteriales; family Ignavibacteriaceae; genus JAGXRK01. The sequence goes on from JAGXRK010000053.1 coordinate 202,929, forward strand.
TACTCCTCTTTACCTTTTTTGGATTTAACAACAAAATAAAACCTTAAAATAATTCTGAGAAGTAATACTGCTATAGCAAAAACCAATATTCCAAAAAAAGATTCCTTTGAAACGGTTTCAGTTAACATTAATAATAATAAAACTGCAATTAATGCAATAGAACCATAATTAAAATATTTATACCAATCAGGCAGCATTGATTTTCTCTAAAAAGTCAGGTAAAACTAATAAGAAGTAGACTATTTTACAAAGTGTTTTTTTAGTGAGAACTATAAAGCGCTATTTTACTTTGAAGACAATAGCAACACAAGCAACATAATTATCTGAATGACTCATTGAAATTTTAATTGATTTGTCCTTATTTACAAATTCCTCGAGATTACCAGAAAATTTAACAACAGGAAGTCCATTTGGTTCATTCATAATATCTATATCCTGCCAGCTTATATCACTTCCCCATTCGGATGATAAGGCTTTGTAAATTGCCTCCTTTGCAGCAAATCGTGCTGCAAAATGCTGATACTTATTGTGCTTGCTTAAACAATATTCCAGTTCGTTCGGTGTGTAAATTTTATTTAAAAAGTGATCTCCGAAGCGATCAATGCTTTCCTTTACTCTGTCTATCTCTATAATGTCTATTCCTATTCCAAGAATCATCTATCGTTCTATAGCTTTTTGGCTGTAAAGTAATAAGGACTATTCCTTAATTTTTGTGTTACTGATCTTATATTAAAACTCTCTTTAATAACCTATTGCAGCACCATAGCCGCGTTTATCAGTTGCACCATAATAAACTCCGTTCTGCTGATCAACGAATATCGCATCCATTCTTCCTAAAGTTCGTTCGGTTCCAATGTTATGTCCCCTGTCAATAAGATTATTCTTAACATCTTCTGAAAGTCCAAACGGCTCATAATCAATTCTATCGGGAAGCCATTGATGATGAATTCGGAAAACATCATTTGCTCTTTGAATATTCATATCGAAATCCAGGACATTTAATACAACCTGAAGGACCACAGTCATTATAGTTGAGCCACCAGGTGAGCCGACTACAAGGAAAGGTTTTCCATCTTTTAGAATTATAGTTGGTGTCATCGAGCTTACCATTCGCTTATTTGGTTCAACCTTATTTGCTTCTCCGCCGGTCAATCCAAACTGATTTGGAATACCTGGCTGAATGCTGAAATCATCCATTTCATTATTCAAAAGAAATCCAGCTCCATCAACAACTATTTTAGAACCAAAACCTGAATTAATAGTTGTAGTTGTGCTGACAGCATTACCAAATTTATCAATTACCGAATAGTGAGTTGTCTCTTCGCTTTCATTTAAAGAAGATATATCAACCGGTGTTATTAGTTCAGATGGCACAGCTTTATCAGATATGCGGTTAAAGATTTCAAAAGCATAATCTTTAGAAATCAATTTGTCTTTTGGCACTTTATGAAAATCCGGATCACCAATATGTTTAGAACGATCAGCATAGGCATATTTTAAAGCTTCTGTCAGATTATGAATATAACTGCTGCTTCCCCAATCTTTTCGTTCAAATGTTAAATTCTCCAGTATGTTAAGTACTTGAACTAACAGAATTCCACCAGCACTTGGGGGACCCATTGACATTATTTCGTAACCGCGGTATGCACCAAAAACGGGTTCGCGCTCAACAGGTTCATAGTTTGCAAGGTCGTCAAGAGTGATCCATCCATCCAATTCAGTCATCTGTTTTACAATCAGTTCTGCTATTTCACCTTTATAAAAACCATCTTTCCCTTTTTGCATAATAATACCCAGTGTTCTTCCAAGATCCTCTTGAATGAAATGATCTCCTGCTTCAAAAGGCTCACCATTTTTAGAAAATATCTTAAATGATGATTCATATTTTTTAAAGGATTCCAGAGTTGATTTGAATGATCCGGCAAGTCGGTATTCCAACTTAAATCCATTTAACGCTAGATCGATTGAAGGCTGTATAACCTCTTCAAGAGACATAGAGCCATATTTTTCCAGCGCATAGATAAGTCCCGCAACACTACCGGGCACACCAGCAGAAGTGACACCGGCAGCACTTTTTTCCGGTAATGGATTACCAGATTCGTTTAGATAAACATCTGGATGAGTCGATGAAGGAGCTTTCTCCCTGTAATCAATTGAGGTAGTTGTTCCATCATTTAATCTGAGTACCATAAATCCGCCGCCGCCTATATTACCCGCGGCTGGGTAAGTAACAGCTAAGGCAAAACCGACTGCTACTGATGCATCGACAGCATTACCGCCTTTTTTAAGAATATCAATACCAACCTGAGAAGCTAACTCACTCGCAGATACTACCATCCCATTTTTTCCGGCCATAGGCCCAGGCACTTGTGAGTTAATAAATGAAGTGAGAAATATAACAAGTAAAATAGTATATGATCTAAAAAATGTTTGCATCAACCTTAATTCCTTTCCCCTGAAGTTGATCAACTAACATTGTTGTTAACTTATTAAGTTTATTAATAGCCGAAAAGATATCGGTCATTATTTTTTCATCATAAAGAATTTTGCCCAGTGTGTTCTCTTTTTCGATGGTATCATCCGTTAGTTTATTCAATTTTGCGATCAGATCGTCAGTGTTGTGAAGCACTTTATTAATCTTATTAATCGATTCACCTAATTCATCTTTATTCATTTTAATGAATTCTTTAGCTTCATCCGTAAGTTCAACAGTGTTATTAGTAAGAGTTTTTACGTTTTCCCTGTTTTCGTCAATCATAAGATTCAGTTTACGGCTTACCTCTGTAAGATTTCTGAGTGAAGATTTAACATCTGACTCCATTCGTTCATCTGTCAGATATTTATTCATCGAGGTTAGTGTTATTCTTATATCTTTCAGCAAACCGGTCAAATCATCCTGAACCGGGCCGAATGCCGCCATTACACTTGGAATATCTGAAAGAAATTCACCATTATGAATTTTCTGAAGATCTAATTTTTCACTAGAAGCGCCAGGAAATATTTCAATTCTCTTACCGCCCATCAGATCAAGCATATTAAGTGTAAAAACAGCATCATCATTAAGTTCAACATCACCATCCAATGTAAGGGTTACAAGAACTCTGGCTTTTTCAACATTCAAACTTTTAACAAATCCCTTACGTACTCCGTTCACGGTAACATTATCACCTACTTCAAGACCTGCAACGTTATTAAAACTAACCTTCACCTCCCTGTCATTTGAATGTAATGTAAAGTTTTTTGCCCAGCCAAGTATCCATAAAAGAATAATTAACCCAAGCACAACAGTTATACCGACTTTTATTTCATTTTTTCTTTCATCTCTCATCTCGATACCTTATAAGTTGCAGCAACTTTTCAATTTCTGTTTTATTAACTACACTATCACTAACTATTTTTTTAATTTCTATCCAGAACTCAGAACTGGCAGTATCATTTTTTTTAAAATCAATGTTTTCAACATACTTATTGATAATGCTTAATAAAGAATCCTTTTCTACTGACTCCGTAACAAAATCAAATTCCCGGGTAAATCCTTGTTCTATCCTTGGTAATAAAAATTTTTTACCTGGTTCAATAATCCAGTCGTCGAGTTTATTTTGAATAATGTATGCAATAGCTGCTACAAAAATAGTTAATATTGCAATAGTTTTTAAGAAGCAGCCTTTCTTCATCAAAATAACTTTACACTAATTTCTCAATCAATATTTTTTTAACACGTTTTTTGTGAATTTCTTTTACAATATACTTATATCCATCATGAATAAACTGGTAATTCTCAGAAGGTATAATTCCTGCGTGGTTTAGAACAAAACCTCCCAGAGTATCAAAATCTTCATCTTCATTTTTTATTGATGTCCCGATTATCATATTTAATTCATCTATTGGTATTTTTCCAAGAGCCAACCATTTATTGGTTTCAACTAAACCCAACTGGTCCTCCTCTTTATCGTATTCATCCCAAATCTCACCGACAACTTCTTCAATAATATCTTCAAGTGTTACTAAACCTGCTGTTCCGCCGTATTCATCAACCACAATAGCCAGATGCATTTTTTTATCCTGGAACTCCTTAAGTAATTCACTTATCAATTTTGTTTCAGGAACGAATAGAGCCTTGCGAGAAATTTTCTTCAATGAAAGATGAGTCCTTAGTTCCGGATTCCTGGAAAATGGCAGCAGGTCTTTAGCGTATATAATACCAACTACTTCATCCAGATCATCTTTAAATAGTGGAATTCTGCTGTGTCCGGAATGTGTAATGATATTCATTAAATCATCATAACTCACATCTGCTGGTACTGCAATAATATCAACACGCGGAGTCATAATTTCTTCCACTGTTACAGAAGCGAAGCTAACCAATCCACTTATTAGATTGTGTTCTTCCTCTTCAAGTGCACCTTTTTGATGACTGATTGTTGTTAGATGAGGAATTTCCTCTCTAGAAATTGCCGATTTTGAGTTGTCAATTTTTATTTTAGAAATTAATAGTTTGATGAATTCAGAAATTAATTCAGCAGCCGGATAAATTAATATATTAAAATAATACATTGGTACGGCTATTATTTTACTGAACAGATAAGGATTTTTAGTTGCAGCAATCTTTGGGAAGAGTTCACCGAAAACAAGAACTAGAACTGTAAGAATAACAATCTGAACTGTAAGTGCTATTTCAGGAGCGATGGAAAAATAAATAGCTGCATCGAAGGCAAGAAATACTGCTACTATTGATGCAGCAACATTAGCTGAAGTGTTACCGATTAAAATGGTTACTAGTAATCGGCGCGGAAAATTAATTAAACTTAAAATATATCTAGAAATAATTCTGTTAGATTTGAAGTTTTTTTCAAACTTTTTTTTATCTAACGAGAACAGAGCTACTTCGGAACCTGAAAAAAAGGCTGATCCCAATATAAGAACTAGAAGAATTCCTGCTTTAATTGACCAATCAATATCCAAATATAATTAATATCCCACGCTGTTATACATATCTAATTAAAACGGAAGATCGTTATTATCTTCAACAACTGGTGCAGCACCAGCGTCTGAGGAACCATTCTGAGCTTCTTCATCCCTGCCTCCACCAGCAGTTTCTAATGGAATAATTTTTTCCGCAATGATGTCTGTGGAATATCTTTTTACCCCTTCCTTATCGGTATACTCGCGCGTAGTAAGTCTTCCTTCAACGTAAAACTTTTTCCCTTTTTTAAGATTATCTTTCATAAAATCAGAAAGATTAAATCCTGTAATTCTATGCCAGGTGGTTTCATTTACCCAATCACCAGTTTTACCTTTATAGCCGTAAGTTGTTGCAATTGAAAAATTAGTTATTGCAAGGTTATTATCAGCTGTAAATCTAGTCTCAGCATCCCTGCCAAGATTTCCGATAAGCATGATCCTGTTTAATGAGAACGCCATAGCTGCCTCCAATATTTTGAGTTTATAAAATTTTACTGTGAATTTAATAATTTTTTTTTACAAGCAAAATAAATCAGCTGTTTTATTTATTGATAGTAATGATCCACGCATCACTAAAATCAGATATTTCCCTTAAATTATTACGAACTAATTCTGCTTCCTGCCTGGATTTATAAAATGGTACTATTTGAACCACATAAAGACTAACTCTTTCACTGTATGTTATGCTAATTTCATTCAGTAATTGCTTCCTGCTTTTATCTGCAAAAGATTCTGCCCTGTCTTTTGTGGTAAATGCACCAATCTGTACAACATAATAAGTTTCAGCTAATGTTGGATACTCACCGGTAACCGGAGGTGTAATGGTATTATCTGATGGAATTTCATCAAAAACATATACTTCTTCCTTCTTTACAGTTTCCTCGGATGGGGTACATGATGAAATTATCAGCGCACCCGATAAGATTAGTATAAAATAACTGAACGTTTTCATTATAGCCCTTTTTTTATGATTTGTGCGGTAAAAATCTAAAAAAGAATGAATAAAAAAAAGGGATGGCCGGCCATCCCTTTACTTAAATAATAAAAATTATTAAAAGAATAATCGGTCAAATGCTTCTGGCGAAACTTTTGGATATCCCGCTAGTTTTCCAGCCGTTCCGGTGAATTTTAAGCTAGGTGGAATGGTGGCAATGTTTACTTTTGGAATATTAGCATTATACTTTGCGTTTATAACTTTAATGAACTCATTTGTAATTATTGCGTGTCCCCTGCTCGTTGGGTGAACCCCATCAAGACTGAATAAACCACCTGAAATATAAGCTGTTGAAAAAGTTAAACCGTCAACCGTATATCCGCCGGAAAAATCAGCCTGGCGAATATTTGTGAACAAAGTATTTATATCAACCAAACCGAAATTAAAAGTACTAGCAACACTTTGAATAGCATTATTGTAGTTAGTTACTGCTGCTTGTGCTGTATTGATTTCATCAGGATCCAAAACAAATATATCTGGAAAAGGATTTTGGGGATGAAATCCAAATAGTTGTGTCGTATCAACTCCGAGAGGAACAGTTAAGTTAAAATCACGATAATACTTTCCTGTTGGTTGACCTAGAAGTTGTGCATAAGCAGAGCCCCTTAACGTAACCAGTGTTGTTGAATTTCGCAGTGATGCAGAATCTGCAAAACCAACTTTGTATGGAAGAATTCCTAAGTTCGAACCACCTTCGTGGCTCATATATATTAGACCTGTTGCTGGTAATCCACTTGCAGTCTGAGAAAGGGATATCTGCCACCAAACTAATAATGGATTTCCTGCTAATGCTGGTCCAACAGTTGTTAAAAATGGAATAGATGAAACAGCTGGAATATTAGCAACAACCACCTGTGCTCCTGAAGCCGCTAGCTGCTGACCTATTCCGCCATAAAGCTGAGTAAAAGATGTAAGATCAGTAGGAGCAGAAGGAGAAACACCGCCACTAGTAGCATAACCAAGAACATCATTATTACCTATCCATAATGTTATAAAAGTTGGCTGTAAAGATAATGCCTGCTGAAGCTGTGATCCTCTGTTCAATGAACTGTTCCTCAAGACAACATCAAAGAATGGATTTGGGGTATTAGCAAACAAAGCAGAAGCGCAATTATTCGAATTTGTAGCAAATAAAACATCATATGTTAAGGCACCCGGAATACCAAGATTATTGTAAGGCGCTGGGTAAGAAAGATTTTTTGGTAAACCAGAAGCTGAATTGTTAATTAAAATTGGACTTCCTGCTGAAGTAAATCCCTGAATCTCCATCCTTCCACCAGATCCGGGTTCTCCAATTAAAGGCATTTCAAATTTTGTATTTACCTGATTTGCCAGCAGACTTCCAAAACTATAAATCTGCCCAGTTTCATAAAGAGCACCAGACTGATACCCGGCGGTTAAGCTATTGCCGATTACAACAAATCTGGTAAGATCAGCACTCCCGCTTTTACCGTTCAATATTGGGTCTACCCCTGTGATATCAGAACGATCTTCACAACCTGAAAATACCACGAACGTGAAAGCTGCCAGGAATAGTACGAATATTATTTTTTTCATTTAATAGTTCTCCTTTAAAAATCGTATTGTAAACTCATTGAAAGAATTTTTGCTGTACTGTTATATGTTCCGTTGAAAGGCACAAAACTTCCTGTAACAGGATAATAATTTTCTTTAGAATCTGTAACAGAAGTTTGCTCACCTCTAAGATACATAAATGCACCAGTTACGGAGAAATTCTTTGTTAATCTGGCAATGAAACCTAAACTGAATCCTAACCTGTTGGCATCCGGTAGAGATGGATTAAGTCTTTCAGTTGCAACAGGCATATTATCGTAGTAAATTCCTGCCATAGCAGAGAACTCATCGAGCATATCATATTGAGCGCCAAATCTAATGATGTAGCTATCCTGATAGTCACGCGGACTAGAGGCATCAGGATAATTATCATCGGCGAAGTCTACAGCAAGCTCGTCATAACTAGACCAACCGACCCACTGATAATCTGCACTTAAGGTCAACTCATCGGTAACATTAACTGCTAATCCGCCTACAATATTCATTGGGGTGGTAAGATTTGCTGAGATATCTCCTTTAGGAAATCTATCGATAAGTTGAACAGCACCTGTAGTTGTTGCTGTTCCTTCAAAACCGTATTCTACTTCACTTCTGAAAGAACCTCCAATACTCAGCCATTCTGTTGGTTTGTAAAGCAAACCAAAGTTATAACCGTAAGCGAACGAATCGTCACCCTCCAATGAGATATTTGCATCACCTTCAAAAGGATATTGTGGAATCATTCTTTCAATAAGAACATTTGCGAAGCTGTATATGAATGCTGCGCTTAATGAAAATCCATCAAATAATTCGTATGCAACTGTGGGCATAAGAATAAATGTTTGAAGTTTTGTTTCAGTGGTAATATATCTTCCAATCCAGTCTTCACTCCATTTGGTACCCGAACCATATGGTTGAGTAAAGCCTAATCCTATTGCTAAGCCATTATCGAAATTGTGGGAAGCAAAAAGATGAGTAGGTGTGAACATCTGGCTTTCCATAAATGAATACTGCTTGGAAGGAGCCACTCCGCGAAATGATGATGCCGGAAACAATAAATGTGTACCGAGCATTAGCTTGGTTCCAGACAATTGTGTTAAGCCTGCACCATTCCAGTAAATTGCTGATGGATCGTTAGCCAGTGCAGTAAATGCACCGCCTAAGGCTTTAGCTCTGGCACCGTGCTGATTTTGCTGAAAACCGCCAGCAAAAACATTAATGGAATAAACAGAAAACACAACAATGAACACTAGTAATAAGCGTTTCAATTTACCTCCTCAGTAAATATTATTGAATTATTAATTAATGACTAAACGATCGAAAATAAAAAAGAATTTTTTTCAACTGCGCTGCCCTCGGCAGTATTTATTTCACTAATTGTTCCTGAAACCGGAGCTTTAATTTCATTCTCCATTTTCATTGCTTCAAGAATAATTACTGAATCACCCTTTTCAACAAGTTCCCCTGATTTCTTTTTTACTTTCAATATCATTCCCGGCATTGGAGCTTTTACAATCGATTTATGAGTATATAAAGCTTCTGCTTTTTCCAGAATGTTCGATGCTTTCTCCTGTAAAGCGGTTCTGCTAACGGATTCAAAAGTTTTTCCATTAATCAATATGCTTATTCTTTCCCCGTCATTTTTTTGCTGAGATACTTCATATACTTTATTATCAACACTAAGTATACTTGTACCATTAGATAATTTAGACAATTCAAAATTAGTATTTTTGCCATCTACTAACAATGTTGAATCATCAATAATTTTTATTTGGCGTTTTTTATCCTTAATAGTTACAATAAAATCATTCATTATTCAACTCTCCCCACCTATTTTCATTTTTTATTGAATTATCAACGTTGTTGGAGATAGACTCATATTTAATTAGAGCAGCAAGAATTGCAGCAGCTTCTTCTTTATCGTCTGATTCAACTTTTTCAGCCGTGCTTAATATATCTGAAATATTAGAATCAATAAAATTAATGCCATAGGTTCCATTATTGAAATCGGGGTGCTGAATTATAAGTTTTAAAAATTCGATATTTGTAATGACACCGGATATGTAAAATTCAGAAAGAGCTCTTAACATTTTCTTAATTGCCTGCTGCTTGCTGTTTGCCCAGGTACAAAGTTTAGCAATCATCGGATCGTAAAACATTGTAATTTCAGAACCTGCGTTACATCCGGCATCAATTCTTACATCCGGTCCACTAGGTTGATTATAATGTGCAATAACTCCGGTGGATGGCAAAAAACCATTAAAGGAATCTTCTGCATAAATTCTGCATTCGATAGCATAACCACTTATATTAACTTCATTCTGATCAAATGAAATTTTATTTCCCGATGCAATTGATATTTGTTCGGCAACAAGATCAATTCCGGATATCAATTCAGTAACAGGATGTTCAACCTGCAGCCGTGTATTCATTTCCAGAAAATAGAAACTCTTATCCGAATCCATTAAAAATTCAATAGTACCGGCATTAAAATAATTACAAGCTTTAGCAGCATTCAAAGCTGCTTCTGTAATCTTCTCACGGGTCTTATCATCAACAAATTCTGATGGTGCTTCTTCTATTATTTTCTGATGCCTGCGTTGAATAGAACATTCACGCTCGAATAAATGCCTGTAATTACCATGCTTATCTGCAATTACCTGAACTTCAATATGTTTCGGATTTTCAATAAACTTTTCTATATAAATCGAATCATCGGCAAATGCTTTAAGAGCCTCTCTTTTAGTTGCTTCAAAAGCAGAATCGAACTCAAGTTCTCCTGCAATTTTTCTCATTCCTTTTCCACCACCACCAGCAGAGGCTTTTAACAGAATAGGATAACCAATTTTTTTTGCAAATTTCTTGGCTTCAATTGTGGATTTTATAGGCTCGGTTAAACCGGGAACAATAGGTACATTATTCTCTTTCATTAACTGCCTGGCAGCTGTCTTAATTCCCATCATTCTAACTGATTCTGATGAGGGTCCAATAAATGTTAGACCACTTTTTTCAACAAATTCTATAAAATCAGCATTCTCTGAAAAAAATCCGTAACCCGGATGAATAGCATCAGCACCTATCTCTCTTGCTAGTTTTATTATTTTTTCTTTATTTAGGTAAGACTTATCTGATTGAGGAGGACCAATCAAATGGGCTTCATCGGCAAATCTCGTGTGAAGTGATTTTTTATCAGCCTCCGAATAAATTGCGGCGGAAGTTATGCCTAGATCTTTGCAAGCTCTTATAATTCTAAGAGCAATTTCTCCTCTGTTCGCTATAAGAATTTTTTTAAACAATTATTTCTCAGGCTATTTCCGCAATAGTAATTCCTTCACCACCCTGTTCGAGCGGTGCGAAATAAAATGACTTAACTTTATCGTGTTTCTTCAGCAATTCATTTACTATTTTTTTTAGCGCACCGGTACCTTTACCATGAAGAATTTCAACTCTTCCAAGGTTAGATTGATAAGCATCATCAATAAATTTTATAATTTTAAATTCAGCTTCCTCAGCCCTATCGCCTCTGATATCAATGCGGTAGCTTGCATCAGTGGTTTTAAAATAGTTAAAATCGTTTCTTATTTCTTTCTCCTTAAAGCTTTTTGCAGGAACTAATTCCGATAGTTTTACCTGTATTTTAAGTGTACCCACCGAAATAGTTGCTCTGCTTTTTTCTGTATTCAGTTCTATTATCTGACCAGTTGTTGAAGAATTCTTTACTGAAGCGAAACTTCCAATACTAAAATCATATTTTTCTTCGACTGATTCAACCTCTGGTAAAATAATATTTTCTGCTGATACTTTAAGCTGTTCAATTTCTTTTTTGGATTCTTTAATTATTTCTTTAGAAGCGCCTTCTTCTTTAATATCCTTTACCACTTTCTCAATTTTTTTATTTATATCCTTGAGAAGATTTTCTGCATCGCTTTTTGCTTTTTTTAGTATCTCTTTTTTTTCTTTTTCAAGTTTTTCAATATTGTTTTTGTAAAGATTAGATAATCCCTTTAATCTTGTATTCTCAACTTCAAGTTCAGCTAATTTCTTATTGAGACTATTGGACTTAAGTTCTATCTCTGCAAGGAATTCCTCAAGTTTATGCTTGTCTGATTCTATGTTATTTTTAGCATCCGCTAGTAGTTTTTCATCGAAGCCTAATCTACCGGCAATTTCAAAAGCATAACTTGAACCCGGAATTCCCAACACGAATTTATATGTAGGTGTTAATGAATCGTGATCAAACTGCATTGCGGCATTCTGCATTCCATTTATGCTGTAAGCAAACAATTTTAAGCTGCCGTGGTGTGTTGAAGCTAAAACAATTGAGCCAGCTTCTAAAAGTGTCTTAAGTATAGCTGCAGCCAGCGCTGAACCTTCCGCAGGGTCTGTTCCGGTACCTATTTCATCAAGCAATATTAACGATTTATCATCTGCCTCTTCCAAAATACTCTGTAGATTTTTAAGATGAGAACTAAACGTTGATAAATCATCTTCAATTGATTGTTCATCTCCTATATCTAATAATATTTTATTAAAAATATGAAAATTTGAATCTGGCGAAACCGGAATGTGTATACCAGACTGCAGCATTACAGATAATAAGCCAATTGTTTTAAGTACTACAGTTTTACCGCCGGCATTAGGTCCGGTTATAATGATTACTCTTGAATCATCAAAATCAATATTTAGCGGTATTGAATTTTTTCTTCCGATTTTTTTTAGAAGCAATGGATGCCTTGCATCGAGGATTGACATTTTTTTCGTTTGAATCATTTCAGGAAAAGCGCCAATAATTTCAATAGAATGTTTTGCACGGGCAAAAACGGAATCAATGTATGCTAGGTTCTCCAATGATCTTTTTAGATCAGATGAATATTGCCCGATATGTTTTGTTAATTCTTTTAACAACCGCTCTATTTCGCGTTTTTCAGCAAACGAAAGTGATATTATTTCATTGTTAAGCTCTAAAGTTTCTTCCGGTTCAATATAAACCGTTTGACCCGTTGATGATTCGGAGTGAATAAATCCCCTAAGGTGTCGTTTATGTTCAACCTTAATTGGAATAACCATTCTTCCATCGCGCAACGTAAGATATTCTTCTCTGACAAAATCATCATCCTTTAAACTTTTAATTATACGATTTATTGATTTAACAAGTTCATCTTTTTTATTTCGAATATCCTTCCTGATCTCACTTAACTGTTTGCTGGCGTTTTCTTTTACCTCGCCCTGCTCATTAATAATCTTTTGTATCTGATGTTCAAATAACTTATCACTAAACAATGTAGACGAGCTTTCATATAAAAGCGGGAAATTATCCGGTTGTGACTTTAAAAAATGTTTTAAATTATTGGAAACTTGTGCAAGCTTCAGAATATCAAGAATTCGTTTAGCACTTATCAGTCCACCTTCAATCCTGCTTTGAGAAAGAGCTTCTTCCATTACAGGTAAATATTCAATTGGAGGTGCTGAAAGATTTATTAATATCTTTTTTGCTTCATTGACTATTGACCCTTCCTTATGAATAGTATCCAAATCTGAATTGGGCCTCAGGTTTAACAAAAAGTTTTTACCATTATCAGTAATAGCAAATGATGAAATATGATTTCTGATTTTTGTGAACTCAAGTTTGTCAAGAGTTGCAATACTGATCATTGAATGGAATCTTTTTGATTTATGTAGTTTTTAATAATTTCTTCGGTGCTGGGAGTATAATCTTTAAGGTAATTTATTGTAAATGGAATTACATTATAGGTATGATTGTATAATAATGAATTATCCTGAACCTTTTTACCGGGAATGTTAAAAATATTTAGCAATAATAATACTGCACTTAAAAAAAACAGTAGTTCAACTGCTCCAACAGCACCGCCGACTAATTGATTGATCAGGTTGTTTACTTTGTCAAAAGGATGGACTATTCGCTTTAGAATAGAGAAAATTAAAATTGTCCCTAGAAAAAGAATAATACCGCCGATAATTTCAGCGAGATACAATTCGATGTCAAAAATATTTTCTATAACTACGCCTAGCCTGGAAGCAAATAAGGCTGTAATTAGAACAGCTACAATTAAACCGAGCAAACCTATAAGTTTTCGAACAAAACCATCCTTAAACCCGAGAATAAAACCAACAAGCAAAACAATAGAGATAATTATATCTACAGTATTCAAATTCAACTCAGAAAATTCTCAACAATACTTCTAACAGTTTTTCCATCTGCTTTACCTTTTAGTTCTTTCATAACAGCAGGCATCAGCTTTGCAAAACCATCTTTTGATGAAACCTCCAGATCAGAAGCTAACCTTTTAACTTCTGATAGAATTTCAACTTCAGTTAACTGTTTAGGAAGGTAAGACATAATAATTTCCAGTTCAGCTTCCTCTTGTTTAGCCAGTTCTTCCCTTCCGGCATTTCTGAACTGCTCGATTGATTCTTTTCTTTTCTTTGCAGCGGTTGTTAGCATACTTACTTCCTCTTCAGGAGTAAGTTGTTTACCGGTTCCGCTTTTTTCAAATTCTAATATCAACGCACGAATAGAACGGATAGTCTGAAGTCTGATTTTATCACCTGACTTCATGGCATCTTTTAAGTCATTATTGATTTTATCTTTTAAGTTCATATGCGGCCCTCTAAAACTGAAAAGGCAGGTTCATATAATATAAACCTGCCTTTTACAAAAAGTAATTAATAATCAATTAAATTTTAATATTTGCCGAATAATTTATTCTAAGGCAGTAAGCTTTTCTTAATTCCTGCTGAATATCAGTAACTAAACCCATATCAGCATTCTGATCAACTCTGAGAGAGACAATAACGTTCGGCAGCACCTGGCTTTTTGAATACATTATTGGTCTTACCTCTTCTAATCTAACTATGCTATCATTTATCTGAATTCTTTTATCATTACCGACCCAGATATAAGATATCAATCTTTTGTTTTCTATTTTTTCAATTGCTTCTGCTTCAGGTAATTTAAAGTCCACCAGAACATCAACCTCTCTTAAAGTAGTAGTTACCATAAAGAAAAGTAGAAGCATAAAAACTATATCCGGCATAGAGGCAGTTGGAATTTCCTGCTTGACACCGGCTCGTTTCTTTTCAAATTTCATTATTATCCTCCAATACCTTAAGACGTTACAATTTCTGGTTCAGCAAGAGAAATAATGATTGGAACTGCATCCCTAACTTCTTTCTGCTGTTCAGGTGTAAGATTATCGTATTTATTACCAAACCTCGAATTTGAATACTCATCTCTTACTTCAAAAAAAGCAAGTTTAATCTGATCAAGAGCATTAATGTAAACATTATAAACTGTCTTCCTATCGGTCTTCAAAGAAACGATAAGTTTTTTATTCATCGGCAGATCAATTTTTGAGGTAATTCTTGGTTTTAAGTTTTGTTTTATCTGATGAACCGCAACAAACTGGCCATCTATCAAGACATCGCCATTCTCATTAATAAGTACAGCAGCCATTCGATCGGGGTCAACTTTTACCTGTTCCTGTTCTTCCGGCGGTACATACTCAGGCAGTGTTAAACCAATACCTGTATCCACATCAATAACCGTTGAAACAAGGAAGAATAACAGAAGCAAAAACGCTATATCTGCCATCGAAGCGGTAGGTATTGAAGCTTCAGCTATTTTTTTCTTTTTAATCATTGCTAAAAATCTTTCTTAATAATTTTCTGAATACTCAAAAAAGTAAATCAACAATTATTTTCTTCTTTGTTTCAATTCGTATAAAGCATCAATCAATTCGATTGAACTTTCTTCCATATCACCAACTAATCTGTCAATCCTTGAAACGAAGTAATTGTAGAAAAACTGAAGAATAATAGCAACTACAAGTCCAAATAAAGTAGTTAATAAAGCTACCGATATACCGCCTGCAACAACCGCCGGTGAAATCTGAGCAGCTTCTTTAATAGCATCAAATGCCTGGATCATACCTTGTACCGTACCAGTAAAACCAAGCATAGGTGCTACTGTAATAAAGGTCGATACCCAGATAAGACCTCTTTCAAGAAAGCCCATTTCTACACCACCATAAGCAATAATTGCTTTCTCAGCAGCATCTAAACCTTCGTCAGCTCTTAATAAACCAGCATAGAAAACTGAGGCAATAGGACCGCGTGTATTTTCGCAAACCTTTTTTGCAGCCTCAACGCCGCCTTCATCAAGTGCTTTTTTAACTTTTACTATAAATTGCTTTGTGTTAGTTCGTGCTTTTGTAAGTGTCCATAATCTTTCAAAAGAAAAAGCCAAACCTAAAACCAGACAGGCAAGAATTGGCCACATAAAGCCGCCGCCTGCTTCAAATTTTTCGGTTAAATAATTTAATGCACCGCCGCCATTTGCTGCTTGAGCGATTACATTATATAATGATGCGATAGTTCCTGTTAGATCCATAGTGAGATATCCTCCTAATATATATTATATTGTTTTCTATAGTAGAAAAATTTCAAGAATTTTATGAAAAATACGTGTCTACAATACGTATTTCAAGTTTCAAAGTCAACAAAATAGTATTACCCTCAGGTTAAATAATTTAGATTTTTTGTATTATATTCTAAATAATTAAAAATCAAACCTGTGTTTCAAATCGAATATATTACCGGAAATAAAATTGAAATTATTAAAGATTGATAAAACTAAACTTCCAATTTCAGAAGGCTTTATCATTTTACCGTAATCTTTTTTATCCATCCATTCCCTGTTTGCCGGTGTATCAATCATGTAAGGAGCTATTGCATTCGCAGTAAGATTTATTTTAACACCTTCATCCGATATGCTTTTCACCAAATGTGATAAAGCAGCTTTTGATGCACCATAAACACTCTTTCCTGATTCCGGATTATCCGCAACATAAGCTGAGGTTAAACAGATAGATCCACCTGCAGATTTTTTAATTAAATCTGAGAAATATTTCGCAATTAGAAAATTTGTTTTCACGTTGATATTCATCATCTTATCAAAATCAGTAACTTTTGTATCCCACAGAACTTCACCACCGTGGTATCCTCCTATTGTAGAAAATAAAAAATATAAGGTTTCTTTATCAGGTGATATATTTTTAAAGGCACTCTTCACATTTTCTTCGATAGAAAGATCATCAATAACAATGTTCTTAATATTTGGTGCTGATTCGTCTGAACTGAACTTAAAATCAAAAAGATAGATCTGATCAAAGTCATTACCTGAAAAAACTTTTGTAACTCCTTTACCAAGAGCTCCGTTAGATCCAAAAACAAGTAATTTTTTATTTTTCATGGTTCATCTTAATATTTTGAATTTAGTTATTACAGCAAAATGATCACTGAAACCACCGAGATATCTGCGTCCTCCATAACCGGGAAAAGGTGCGCTGGCAAATCTGCCTGATTGCGTCACCATAAAGTATGGTTTATAAACTTCAAATGAACTGCATTCATAGCGAAGAGAATTTCCGACTAATAATTCTCTTGAAATAATTATCTGATCTAACATATCCCATTTCTCGCGATATAAAAAGGTTCCAACTCCGGCTTCATATTGTTCATAAGAAGTATTAAATAAATCAGAATTGTCATCTTCAATAAAATTATCACCCGTTAATAATTCACATTTAAATGGTTTAGCCTTGAGAGTATTTAAGATAGAGGTGTTAGTCGGTTCATCATTGAAATCGCCCATTACAATAATTTTGGCTGATGGATTTAATTCTAATACCCTGTCAATCCCATCTCTTAAAGTTTTTGCAGTTTCAATCCGATGGATTTCAGATTCTTCCTGACCTCCACGCCTGCTGGGAAAATGATTAACAAAAATATGGAGTGTGTCATTTAAATTAGATAATAAGGAAACGTATATAATCAATCTTGTGGGAAATCCTGCAGATAATTTTACAGTATCTCCAATAACAGAAAGCAATTTAAATTTATCAGTTTTATACATCAGCGCATTATCTATTCCTCTGTTGTCAGGAGATTCTATTCCAACAGATTTATAATTAAAATCGGAGAGGAAACTATTAGCCATAGAATCCAGAAGATATGTATGCTCAACTTCGCATACACCCAGAATATCAGGTGCTTTGTTGTTGTTCATCGAACGGATAACACGGGCAAGATTGTACATCTTTTGTTCTAATCGTTCCTGATCCCACTCATAACTGCCTTTTGGCAGAAAGTCATCGTCATTCTTTTCCGTATCATCGACAGTATCAAACAGGTTCTCAACATTCCAGAAAGCTACGAACAAATAGTCATCATTGTCCTGTGTACAGTAAACAAGAACGGATAGGAGTATGAACAATAAGAGGGCATTAAATAAATAATTTCGCATTTTGTATTATGTTGAAATTGACTTTACAAACACAATGTAAAAATAGGTAAGGAGGGGCTATAAAAAAACTGATAAGAAAATCCGCCATTAAAAATTCCTTTTATTTCAAGTTAAGCTTCTTATTCATATTTTAAATATTAAATAATTCATCTTATTTCAAAAGTTTTTATGATTAATAAAAAGTTTATTATAATTGATGCATTAGCTCTTGCATATAAGGCTTATTTTGCATTTATCAGCAGACCACTTACTACAAGCAGCGGTGAACCAACCTCAGCAGTTTATGGGTTTTTAACACAGGTGTTAAAAGTTCTTGAAGATCATAAACCGGACTATCTTGCTGTTGCCTTTGACTCTAAAGAAAAAACATTTCGACATGAAAGGTATGAGTCATATAAATCCTCCCGTGACAAAATGCCTGATGATATGATCCCGCAGATTGTCCGGATTAAAAGTATAATTGAATCATTGAATATTCCTTATTACATCCTTCCCGGATATGAAGCAGATGATATTGTAGGCACAGCAGTTAAGCTGGCAGAAAAAATAGGGCTTGATTCGTTTGCTGTTACTCCAGATAAAGATT
Source organism: Ignavibacterium sp. (assembly GCA_018335755.1). GTDB lineage: Bacteria > Bacteroidota > Ignavibacteria > Ignavibacteriales > Ignavibacteriaceae > JAGXRK01. Next base: position 221,349 of record JAGXRK010000053.1, read on the forward strand.
ATTTCCAGCTTGTAACTGATAAAGTTAAAGTAATTCGCCCGGGTAAATCCACTGATGAAGCAATCATTTATGATAAACAAAAAATAATTGATGAACTCGGTTTCGAACCCAGGTATATGATTGATTATCTTGCTATAGTTGGTGATTCAAGTGATGATATCCCTGGTGTTAAAGGTATTGGACCAAAAGGCGCTGTACCGTTAATTCAGAAATATGGTACTCTTGAAAACATTTATGAACATATTGATGAAATCGAAAAAGCCGGAATTAAAAACAAATTGATAGAAAGCAAGGAGAATGCTTTTCTCTCCAAAGAGTTAGCAACAATTCACTGTGAGGTCTCCTTAGATTTTGATTTTGATAAAGCAAAATTATCTGAACCTGACTTTGAAAAAGTAAAAGAAATCTTTCTTGAACTTGAGTTTAAGAATTTATTCACACGCCTGATGAAGATTTACCGGAATGATAATAAAGAAAAGATTCAAGAGACTATACCTGAACCGATATCCGACAATCTTCAATCATTCGATACTAAAAAAATAAAATACAAACTAATTACTTCAAAGGATGAAGCCAAAAAACTATATGATTATTTAAGTAAAGCAGATCTATTCGTGTTTGATACCGAAACAGACGATCTGGATCAATTCATATTAAAATTAGCAGGCGTCTCTTTTTCAGTTAAAGAAGGGGAAGCATGGTTTATTGCTATCAATCCAGAGCCGGAAGATAATGCTTTATTCAGCGATAAATTGAAAGACCGTTTACCAGTAAAAGATTTCATAAAAATTCTTAAACCGCTCTTTGCGAATAAAAAAATTAAAAAAGTTTGCCAGAATGGTAAGTTTGATATTTCAGTTATGCGAAGTATAGGCGTTGAAGTTGAAAACTTCTACTTCGATACTATGCTGGCAAGCTATTGTATTGATCCTGATCAAAAGCATGGAATGGACAATCTTTCGGAAAAATATCTCAGCTATAAACCTATTCCTTTAACTGATTTGATTGGTGTGAAAAAAGATCCAACAAAAATGTTTGATGTTGATCCTGAGAAACTATCTGATTATGCCTGTGAAGATGCTGATATTACATTCAGACTATATAAAAAACTTGATGAGGAATTAAAAAAGGAAGATCTTCAAGATTTGGCTTATAATATTGAATTTCCTCTTGCTCCCGTGCTCCAGGATATGGAATTTGAAGGAGTTAAAATCGATAGGAAAAACTTAAAGTCTTTTAGCAATGATCTGCTAATCCTTCTTGATAATTATACCAGTGAGATTTATAAATCAGTTGGAACGGAGTTTAATATTAACTCCACGAAGCAGTTACAGGAAATACTTTTCACAAAACTTAACCTGGCAACTGGCAGAAAAACAAAAACCGGATTTTCTACAGATGCCAGGTCTCTTGAAAATCTTCGAGGGGAGCACGAGGTAATTGATATAATTCTGAATTACCGGCAGGTATCAAAATTAAAATCTACTTACGCAGATGCACTACCGAATATAATTAATCCAAAAACCGGAAGAGTGCATACGGATTTTAATCAGACCGTTGCCTCAACAGGAAGATTATCAAGTATAAATCCTAATCTTCAGAACATTCCAATTCGAACAGACATGGGTAAAGAAATACGTAAAGCATTTGTTCCCAGGGATAAAAACTATGTGATACTCAGTGCTGATTATAGTCAAATTGAACTAAGAATAATGGCCTCAATCTGTGAAGATGAGGCATTGATGAAGGCATTTCAAGATGGTGAGGACATCCATACCAGTACAGCTGCCTTGGTTTTTATGGTTGATAAAAAAGATGTTACACCGGATATGAGACGAAAAGCAAAAGAAGTTAACTTTGGAATTCTGTATGGTATCGGTCCGTTCGGATTAAAAACAAGACTGGGTGTAACTCAATCTCACGCTAAAGAAATTATCGATACATACTTTAAAACATTCAAGCGTGTAAAGAACTTTATGGATGATTCAGTAGCCTCCGCAAAGGAAAAAGGTTATGCAGAAACCTTAATGAAGCGCAGAAGATACCTCAGAAACATCAACAGTAATAACAGAGTTGTTCGTCAGTTTGAGGAACGGGTTGCCATCAATATGCCTATACAGGGAACCGCCGCTGATATGATTAAACTTGCTATGATCAAAATTCATAATGAATTAAATAAAAGGAAAACTAAAACTAAAATGGTTCTACAGGTGCACGATGAACTTTTATTTGATGCTCACAAAGATGAAGTTGATGAGTTACGTCCGCTTATTAAAGAATTAATGGAAAAAGCTTTACCGCTTAAAGTTCCCGTTGTTGTTGATACAGGTATTGGTGATAATTGGCTGGATGCGCACTGACCCTATCAAGATTAAGAGTAAGAGAATGAGTAAGATTAAGAAAGATGAGATAAAAAAAATACTTTGCATTAAACCAAGAGGCATTGGTGATATTGTTCTTTCAACAATAGTATTGGAAAATCTGAAAGACTACTTCCCTACCGCTGAAATTCATTACCTCACTGAAGAGTTTGCAAAATTATCAGTTGCAAATAATCCGCTTGTTGCAAAAGTGATTACTTTTAAGAAAACTGATTTTATACTTTGCATAATAAAAAATGTCAGAAAAGAGAGATACAATATAGTATTTGATTTCTGGTCAAATCCTAAAACTGCACAATTAACATTTCTTTCGGGGGCTAAGCACAGAATCGGATTTGGATATCGTGGTAGAAAATATGCTTACAATATAATTACTGACTCTGGCAGAGGTGGTGGTCACTCTGCTGAACATAATTTAGAGTTGTTGAAAAAAATAAATATACCGGTTAAATCCAAAAAAATTCATTTTTATCTGAGTGAAGCGGATAAGAACAAAGCCGATAAATATTTTGAAGAAGTTTTCAATAAGAATGATTTTATAATTGGAATTATTCCTTCCGGAGGATGGGCTTCAAAAAGATGTAATGCTGAAAAATGGATTGAATTCTGTGATAGAATTTATTCAATCTATAAAAATAAATTTCTTATTCTATGGGGACCCGGCGATGAAAACGATGCCACAAGAATATACTCAGCATTAAAACCAAAATCAGTTTTAGCACCGCAGACGGATGTTGGTGAGATGGCCGGTCTAATCTCAAAATGCAATATGATTTTAGCAAATGATTCAGGTCCAATGCATATTTCAACTGCATTAAAAATTCCTACAATAGGAATATTTGGACCAACAGATCCGAAAAAACACGGACCATATTCATCCAATTCTGATTATATAATTAAGGATGATCTGCACTGTATAATCTGCGACAAGTTAGAATGTCCCTACAATCAGGAATGTATGAATGAACTTTCACCGGATCTTCTCCTTTCAAAAATTGAAAAGTTATTAAATGAAAAAAATTGAGTTTTTCGTTAAAAATATTTTTTTAAATCTGCTCATTTTTTTTAATCCCATTAAAAAAGGAAAAGCACTTCCTGAATTTAGTTCAAACTCAACTATACTCTTTATTCGGCTTAATAGAATAGGTGACGCTCTTGTTACCACACCTCTTTTACACGAAGTAAAAGCTAAAATCGGTTGCAGAGTGATTATTCTTGCTGATAAAAAGAATCATTTTATTTTTAGGAATAATCCTTCAATTGATGAAGTAATTATTTTTGATAAAGGAATCCGCGGTATTTTTGGCATAAATAAAATTTTTGATGAAAAGAATATTGATGCTGTGGTTGATTTGCACGATGATGTTTCTACTACTGTTAGTTTTCTGGTTGCTCTTGCAAAGGTAAAATATAAATTTGGCTTACTGAGGTCAAATAGTTCAATTTTTACTCACACTGTTAAAAGACTTAATTCTTCGGAGAATCATATTATATTAAGATTGCTAAAACTTTCAGAGCTATTAAAATTTAAAGTCAATCCTGCTGAGGTTTCTGTGAGATATTATCCTTCGGAAGAATTAAAAAATCAGGCATTGGAATGGATTAGTAAAATTAATCCGGATAAAAAGTTTTTAGTTGGAATAAATTTATCAGCCGGAAGCAAAGCACGTTTTTGGGGAGTAGAAAAATTCAGAATGCTGCTGAATTCACTCAATAACTATGAAATCAATGTAATCCTTTTTTGTACTGATGAAGATTTACCAATAGCCAGACAAATCGGTACTGATGAACAAATATATCCTTTTACAAAAGGATTTGATATTTTTACAGCAGCAATTATGCAGCTCGATCTATTAATTACGCCTGATACTTCGGTAGTTCAGATTGCATCAATAAATAAAATTCCACTTTTTGGAATTTACGTTAAATATAAAACAAATGATATGTTGTGGACTCCATTAAATACAGATTTTGATTGTGTTTTAACTGAAGATCCAACAGTCGAAAATATATCCTTTGAAGAAGTAAATAATAAATTAATTCCATTCTTGGAGACGCATCTAAATGCCAAAACAAATACCTGATTGCAAACGGTTTTCCGGATATAAACCTTGTTTCCCAGATCATAACTGCTGGGAAGATGGATGCAAAGATAATATTCCAACCGGCACAAAAATTTTAATCATTAATTTAGATGCTATGGGAGATGTTCTGATGACAACTGCACAGCTTCCATCAATTAAAATGAAATATCCTAATTCAACAATTTACTGGGTGACACTAAAAATTGCCGCTCCCCTGCTTAAGCATAATGAATACATAGATCACATTTTCAGTTATGATGCTGAATCAATACTTATTCTCAGTCAAATGGAATTTGATGTTGTGATGAATGTTGATAAATCGCAGCGTTCAGGTGCACTTCTGAATGCAGTTAATGCTAAAGAAAAACTTGGTTTCGGAATAAATAAAAATGGAAAAATAATTCCGGTTAATGAAGGTGCATATTATAATTACCAGCTTGGAATGGATGATAATTTAAAATTCAAAGTAAATCAACGTACAGGTCAGGATTATCTTGCTGAAACATTTGAGCTTGAATATGAGAAACACGATTACGTTTTCAATTTTAATGCTGAAGAAAAATCATTCCTAACTAATTATAAAAATGAAACAGGAATTTCAAATTCAGATAAAGTGGTTGGATTCAACACCGGTTGTTCAAATCTTTATCCAAATAAAAAGATGACCATTGAACAGCATATATCTCTTATTGAAAAACTGCTCGATAAGAAAAAATATAAAATTGTTTTGGTCGGCGGACCTGAAGATACAGAACGTAATAATGAAATTTATTCTCACTTCAAGGAAAAGATAATAAACACACCAACAACACACGGAGTAAGAAGAGGTGCATGTTATGAATCCATACCCGATATTATAATCACAGGCGATTCGTTCGGAATGCATCTGGCAATAGCATTAAAGAAATATGTAATTGCATGGTTTGGATTGAGCTGCTGGACAGAAATCGATCTTTACGATCGCGGTGTAAAACTATATGAGAAGGATTTATTTTGTTCACCCTGCTGGAAAAAAGTTTGTCCTTATGATTTAGAATGCATAAAGATGATAGACCTTGACAAGATGATATCTGAGGTTGATAATTATTTTGATAATATTAAAAAATGATTTCAGCTAAAATACGCTCAAGAAGTTATAACACTATTTCATCGGTTCATGCTTTGGCTCGTCACCATCTTTCACTAAACAAATCAAAAAAGCAATAGATGGACCAGATAAAAGTTAAATCACCTGCTAAAATCAATATCGGGTTAAACATCATAAGAAAAAGAGAAGATGGATTTCACGATCTCGAAACAATTTTCTATCCGTTGAATCTTTATGATGAAATTACAATTACAAAGTCGGATAGTTTTTCTTTTATATCCAATGATGAACTTCTAAATAAAGAACCTACGAATCTTATAATAAAAGCACAAAAGGAGTTTGAAAGAGTAAGTGGTAAAACGCTTAATGTTAAAATTGAGCTTAAGAAAAATATTCCAATTGGCGCCGGGTTAGGGGGTGGCAGTTCAAATGCTGCTATTACTCTTAAAACTTTGAATGCACTTCTTGAACCTGCAATAACGGAAGGCAGACTTGAACAGGAACTTCTTTCAGAAATAGCATTAAAACTTGGTTCTGATGTTCCCTATTTTCTTAATCCTGTTCCGGTATTTGCTGAATCGAGAGGTGAAAAAATTACACCTGTTAATCTGAAAATTGAAAATCCAATTCTTATTGTTAATCCGGGTATTCACATTTCAACGAAATGGGCATTTGGACACATTAAGACACAACAGCCAAAAATGAGCTTGAAAAGTCTTATCGGTTACAACGAAATATCGATCGATGATCTGAAGCAAATTGCAGTAAATGACTTTGAAGAAATTGTATTTAATGAGTATCATGAAATCAAAAATATTAAAGAAGTAATGCTGCAAACCGGTGTAATACTTTCTCTGATGACAGGTACGGGTTCAACCGTGTTCGGAATATTTGAGAATAAAAAAGCAGCCGAAAAGGCTGCTGAAAAATTTCCAAGACATTATTTCAATTTTATCAATTACTAACTAACGGCACTTTCAGTAAACTCCACAAATCCTTTAGTTGCATTCATTTTAACTGAAATACCGAATGGAATAGTAACCAGTTCCTTTATATGTCCGTGAGGAAAAGTGTAAAGAATGGGTATCTTAAGTGAACCAATGTAGTGTTCAATCACTTCACCTAAAGAAAGAGTTTTTGTATTTGGATCGGGTTCATAGCATTCAACGAATCTTCCTAATATAACTCCTTTAATCTGCTTAAAAACTTTTGCCAGTCGTAACTGGTTTAGAAGTCTGTCAATCTTGTAAGGTTTTTCATTTATATCTTCAATCATCAAAATTTTATCTTTCATTGGAGGGAAATATTCTGTTCCCAGCGATGCAGCAAACACAGCTAAGTTTCCACCTATAATTCTTCCGGAAGCCATACCTTTATGAAGATTAGGTAATCCGTTTGTATAATCTTCAGGAAGTTCAACTCTGCCAAACTTACTTTTTGCAGTAATCATTTTCCAAAAGGATTCGGTTGTATACTGACTCACTTCATTCCAAAAATCAACTGCAACCATCGGTCCGGCAAAAGTAACCATACCCGTTTTAGTAAAAATTGCATTCTGCAATGCTGTGATTTCACTATAACCGACAAATATTTTTGGGTTATGTTTAATAAGTTTATAATCGATAATATCCAGCAGACGGAATGCTCCATAACCGCCTCTAACACAAAAAATTGCATTTACATTCTTATCCTTGAACATAGAGTGCAAATCTTCCAGGCGTTCCTCATCCTCACCTGCTAAATAACCGTGAACTTTTCCAACATTTTTACCAACTTTTACCTTATATCCTAATTTTTCGAGATAGCGAACACCTTGTTCAATTCTAATTGATTCATCAGGAGAAGAAGCAGGAGAAATGACTCCAATCAAATCACCTTTATTAAGTCTTTTTGGTTTAACAATTCTCATAATAATCCAGAATTTAGTTTTTGAAAATTCGAGTAGGAAAATAAAAAAGATGGCTTTGGGGAACAAATAAGCAAAGCATATTTCGTCTGCTTATAAGAATTTCAAAGTAAAATTTATAGTTTTACTAAAAATAAGTAACATATTTGTTTACAATGATTTAAATCATCTTATAAAAGTAAATAATACGTATAAATAACTATTATTATTCAATAACTTAAAATATTTAACCTACATACAATTACTTTTCTAATATGGTTTAATGTTCTTTATAAATATTTAACTCGGCTTGTAATACTCAGTTAATTACATCCAATTTATCAATGAAAGAATGCAGGCGTGATTTTTATCAATCAAATATTATTTGGATTTCTAATTATTACCCTCATTATTATTTTAGATAAAATTTTAGGATTTCTATCCCAAAAATCTTATCTCGATTGTGAGGATATTTAACATTATTTTAACATTTAGTAATTACAAAGTTCTGATGCTAATTAGTAATTTCACCTTATAAATTATGAAACTTTGCTAATGAAAAAACCCAAAGCTCTCTTTATTTGCGGTTCACCGAATCAAACATCCCAGATGCATAAAATCTCGGCTGAACTTCCGGATTTCGATGTATTTTTTACACCGTATTATGCAACAGGATACTTATACCTCCTTACTAAAACCGGGATACTTGACTTCACCATTATGGGCGGTGAATTTAAACGTAAAGCTTTGGAGTATTTCAGAGTCAATAATCTGAAGACTGACATTGAAGGAAGAAATAATTTTTATGATCTGGTATTCACCTGTCAGGATTTAATCATTCCAAAAAATATTTTAAAAAGTAAGGTCATACTAGTTCAGGAAGGAATGACTGACCCTGAAAACGGATGGTATAAAATTGTTAAATTCTTCCATCTTCCCCGTTGGGCTGCAAGCACTGCAATGACAGGCTTATCTGATGCTTACGATATTTTCTGTGTTGCTTCTGAAGCATATAAAGATCTTTTCATTATTAAGGGTATTAAACCAGAAAAGATAAGAGTCACCGGAATACCAAACTTTGATAACTATGAAGAATTAATGAACTCTGATTTCCCTTACGAAAATTTTGTTCTTGTAGCCACATCTGATATGCGCGAAACGTACAAATATGAAAACAGAAAAATGCTTATCCAAAAAGCTCTGCAAATTGCTGCCGGCAGAAAACTAATCTTCAAACTTCATCCAAACGAAAATGTTAAAAGGGCTGAATCTGAAATAAATAAATATGCTCCCGGTGCTTTAGTTTACTATGGAGTTCCAATCGAACCAATGATTTCGAAATGCAGTGCACTTGTTACGAGATATTCCAGTGTTGTTTACAAGGCTCTGGTTCTTGGTAAAGAAGTTATTTCCGATATTTCAAATTCTGAATTGGAAAAATTAATACCTATTCAGAATGGCGGAACGTCTGCAAAGTATATTGCATTGGAAGCAAGGAGACTTTACGCAGAGTCCTGCGCAAAGGATATCTTCCTTGTTAAAGATCAGTTAAAATATAAATTTAATACCATCCGGAAATTTGTAAATAAGATAAAGCTTGCACGCGCAAAACAATCCTGATATGAAATCTTCATTAAAAATTATTACCATTATTCAGGCAAGAAATGGATCTTCAAGACTTCCGAATAAAGTAATGATGCCTCTGTGTGGAAAACCATTACTTCTGAGAATGCTTGAGCGAGTGTTCTTATCAAAACTTGCTGGTAAGGTCATAGTAGCAATAACAACTGATAAATCAGATGATGCCATTGAGGCAAATTGCACAAACAACCAAATTAAATTTTTTCGCGGTCATCCAACAGACTTATTGGACAGACATTTTAAAGCAGCGCTCGAATCTAATGCTGATGCAGTTGTAAAAATTCCATCTGATTGCCCACTAATCGATCCGCAGATTATTGATAAAGTATTAAAATTCTATATAGATAATTCTGATAAATATGATTATGTAAGTAATCTTCATCCAGCTACTTATCCTGACGGCAATGATGTTGAAATATTTTCGATGACAGCATTAAAAGTTGCCTGGGAAAACGCTACAAGAGAACTTGAGCGTGAACATACAACCCCCTATTTCTGGGAAAATCCTGATAAGTTCAGAATCGGTAATGTTGAATGGGAAACAGGATTGGATTATTCAATGTCTCATCGATTTACAATAGATTATATAGAAGATTACCTTTTTATTCAGGCAGTTTATGATGAACTTTACAACCGGAATCCGGAATTTTCGGTAAATGATATTCTTGAATTGCTTGAACGTAAACCGGAAATCAAACAACTTAATGAAAAATATATCGGTGTAAACTGGTACAGAAATCATTTGGGTGATTTAAAAACTATAACTAAAGAACAAACAAAGATCATTTAACTATCAACATTATGCCAAACACAGTAGATTTCAATACAGACTATCCCATCATTAAAAAATCTGATGAGTATTATCAGAAAGCATTGAACCTCATTCCGGCAGTTACACAAACTCTTGCAAAAGGTCCGGGGCAAAATATAAAGGGAGTTGCTCCTAAATATTTAGTTAAAGGAAAAGGTTCACACGTTTGGGATGCTGATGGTAATGAATACTTGGACTACCTTATGGCAATCGGTCCCCTTTCTCTTGGATATGCTTATGATAAAGTTGATGAAGCCATAAAAAAGCAGCTTGAAGATGGAATTACATTTTCGTTGATGCATCCTCTTGAAGTTGAGGTTGCTGAGCTTATTAACCAGGTAGTGCCTAATGCAGAATCAGTTCGTTACAGTAAAAGCGGTGCAGATGTTACTTCTGCAGCAGTTAGAGTTGCCCGTGGCTTTACAGGTAGGAATAAAGTGCTTTGCTGCGGCTATCATGGCTGGCACGATTGGTATATAAGTGTTACCGATAGAAATAAAGGAATACCCCAGATATTACAGGATTTAACTTTCACTTTTAATTACAATGACATTCAATCCGTTAAAGATTCAATTGATGAAGATACTGCCGCAGTTATTCTTGAACCATTTGTATTTGAAGAACCTAAAAATAATTTTCTGAAGGAATTGAGAGATGTCTGCACAGCAAACGGTACATTACTCATCTTTGATGAAATGTGGACGGGATTCAGAATCGCAGTTGGCGGAGCTCAGGAGTATTTCGGAATCAAAGCTGATCTCGCATGCTTCTCAAAGGCAGTTGCTAACGGAATGCCTTTAGCTATACTGACAGGTCGAAAAGATGTGATGTCTTTGCTTGAAAAAGATGTTTTCTTCTTCACTACTTTTGGCGGTGAAGCTTTATCTTTAGCAGCAGCTAAAGCAACCATAACTGAACTAAAAGAAAAAAATGTACCATCGTACCTGGCTAAACAAGGTAAAAAATTAAAAGAGGGTTATAATCAAATCGCTGAGGAACTTGGCATGAATTATACAAAATGCTTCGGTTTTGATTGTAGAACCATTATGACTTTTGATGCTTCGGTTGGCAATCCGCTTGAAATTAAATCTTTAGTTCAGCAGGAAATGATTAAACGTGGAATACTCTGGGGAGGATTTCATAATATGTCATTCTCGCATACTGATGATGATCTGGATTATACTCTTAAAGTTTACCGTGAAGTTCTTCCCATTCTGAAGAAAGCTGTTGAAGAAAATAATGTAAATGGATATTTGAGAGGTCAACCTGTAGAACCGGTATTCAGAAAAACCAGTAATTTTAATGTTAAACCAAAACGTAAATAAATAACTGTTAACTATGTGCTTTCACTGTTTACTCTACAATAAAGAAATTTTTTCACGCATAGATTTTCATAAAGTCGCAAAGAAAGAAATAAAGAATATATGTCAATAAAATCCCTGGAATTATTTTCCCTTAATAATAAAGTCGCAATTGTTACAGGTGCCCTCGGATTGATAGGTAAGCATCATTGCTTTGCTTTAGCCGAAGCCGGTGCTAATGTTGTTGTGGCTGATATTGATGAAGAAAAATGTATTCAGTTTGCGACAGAATTGTCGACTGACTCGATAGGAGTAGGTGTTGATATAACAAATCCAGACTCAATAACAAGATTGAAAGAAATTACACACGATAAATTTGATGCAATTGATATTCTGGTTAATAATGCTGCTATAAATGATATATTCGAAAACCCTCAGGCGGCTGCAGATTTATCAATGTTTGAAAACTATCCCCTTGAAATGTGGCAGAAATCTCTGGATGTAAATGTAACAGGCACTTTCCTCTGCTCGCAGATCATTGGAACAGAGATGGCAAAGAAAGGTAAAGGAAGCATTATCAACATTGCTTCAACTTATGGTATGGTTGGACCGGAGCAATCAATCTACAAAAAGCCGGATGGAACACAGAGCTTTTACAAATCACCTGCATATCCCGCCACCAAGGGAGCAATAATCAATTTTACCAGATTTCTTGCAGCTTACTGGGGCAATAAAGGAGTTAGGGTTAACACTTTAAGTCCCGGTGGTGTTGAAAACAACCAGGAAGAGTATTTTGTAAATAATTATTCCAAAAAAACAATGTTAGGTAAAATGGCACAACCTGTTGATTACAAAGGAGCTATCGTTTTTCTTGCAAGTGATGCTTCATTATATATGACCGGTGCCAATCTTGTTGTAGACGGAGGATGGACTGCATGGTAACAGATAATAAACTTGCTGAAAAAAATAAAAATCTAAAAGAGAAGGCAGATAAAATCAAATTGGTTTTAACTGATGTTGATGGTGTTTTGACAGATAGCGGAATCTATTATTCACCGGATGGTGAAATTATAAAAAGATTTTCTATCCGTGATGGAATGGGTGTAGAAAGATTAAGAAAGCATGCCGATATTGAAACAGGAATTATTACCGGTGAGAATTCCGGAACTGTAAAAGCACGTGCACAGAAATTAAAAATAACCCAGGTTTATCTCGGAGTTACTGATAAAAAATCTCTGTTTGAAGAGATATTAAAAAAGAATCAGCTTCAGGCCGAAAATATTGCTTTTATCGGGGATGATGTAAATGATCTTGAAATTATGAAGTTAGTTGGGCTCACCGCCTGTCCATCAGATGGAATGATATTCATCAAAGATATAAGCGATTACGTATGTGAAAATAAAGGTGGTCACGGTGCATTCAGAGAATTTGCAGAGTTGATCTTAGCATTGAGAGAAAATAATTAATAACCATTCAGTGACAAAATGAATAAAAGAGAAGTAAATGTCGGTGGCATAACTATTGGAGATGATCATCCCTGTTTTGTAATTGGTGAAATAGGCATAAACCATAATGGTTCTGTTGAGATTGCAAAAAAAATAATTGAAGGAGCAAAATCAGCGGGATGTGATGCAGTAAAATTTCAGAAACGTACACCGGAGATTTGCACTCCTAAAGATCAATGGTACATTGAAAGAGATACTCCCTGGGGCAGAATGACTTATATTGACTACCGTTACAAAGTTGAATTCGGACAAGATCAATACTCTGAAATTGATAAGTATTGTAAAGAAATTGGAATCATCTGGTTCGCATCCTGCTGGGATGAAGAAGCATTGGATTTCATTGAGCAGTTCAATCCGCCCCTTTATAAAACTGCTTCGGCCTCACTTACTGATCATGACTTATTGAGAAAACATAAAAGTGTGAATAAGCCTTTAATAATTTCAACTGGAATGTCGACTATCAAAGAAATTGAAGATGCAATTGATGTGTTCGGTCTGGAAGATCTCCTCATCGCACATTCAACCTCATCCTATCCTGCCAAAAATGAAGAACTGAATTTAAGAATGATTAGCACCTTGAAAGTAAAATATCCATTTGTCCCGATTGGATATTCCGGTCATGAAGTCGGTTTAGCCCCTACCTGGGCGGCTGTTTCTCTGGGTGCCTGTTTTGTGGAAAGACATATTACGCTTGATCGTGCCATGTGGGGAACAGACCAGGCAGCATCTGTTGAGATCGGCGGTTTTCAGAGATTGATTTCTAACATACGGGATATCGAAGTATCACTCGGCGATGGTATTAAAAAGGTTTATGACAGTGAGGTTCCTGTTATGAAAAAGCTTAGAAGAGTTAAAACTGAACGATTTGATTAAAATTTTGATTGAATGATTCGTTTAATGGATGATTGTTAAATATGAATGCACAAAAATATTCTAATTCAGTTTTTGATATTATACAAAACTATTTATTAAGTCTGTCTTTTGCAGAAGTAATTTCGTTTATAATAATTATCTCTGCTGCAATAATTTTTATCATACTTGAAAGAATATTTCCTTATACCAAAGGTCAAAAAGTATTTCGGGAGGGTTTCTTTGATGATCTTGCCTTATATACAATAGCTCAGAGCTATATCCTGAGTATAATCATCTTTGGATATGTTATTTATTACATTGATAATACTACCGGAATATCACGTCTGCAGTTGTTGGCGAATGTACCTATATGGATCCAAATAATTTTCTTTTTAATTACACATGACATCTACATTTACTGGATGCACCGCTGGCAGCACAATAATAAATGGCTGTGGCGCATTCACGAAGCTCATCACTCACCCAAAAAAGTTGACTGGCTTTCAGGTTCACGATCTCACGCTCTTGAAATTTTAATAAATCAAACTATTGAGTTTTTACCGATCGTATTACTCGGTGCATCGGTTGAAGTTATAGCTTACAAGGGAGTCATCAGTGCAGTTTGGGGAATGTACATTCATTCCAATCTTGATGTAAAAACAGGAAAGCTGCAAAAGATAATTAACGGACCTGAAATGCACAGGTGGCATCATTCAACAGGTAAAGGCAGAAACAGGAACTTTGCTACAAAGCTTGCAATATGGGATTGGATTTGGGGAACAGCTTACCTGCCTGAAACAAAACCGGATGAATACGGATTGAAGACTTACTTCCCTGCGAATTATTTTTCTCAAACATTCTTTGCTTTCAGGGGTTTTAAAAAAATGAAAAGAGACCAGAGTTAAGTATTTACTCTGAACTTATAATGTCTATACTTCTTTAAGTTTAACAAATCCTTGCTTAAGTTTGTAAAAACAAAATCTGACAATAGTTAGACTTATACTATAATATTAGGTTTATAGGTCTCATTTTGTCAGATATATATACTAGTTACCGACAAGACTAAAATCAACGACAAAGAATAAATCACTATGACATTAGACAATTTCAGAGAGATTATAATTGAATCGGACGACTCCGAAAAACAGCTTATATTTATTCAGAAATTTTTATTTCACGGAATACCTGCTGTTTTTAAGGACAGAGAAGATGATTACTTTGAATTCAGAAACCGTATTGCAAATAAATTTGGAGTTGGCTTTCACGAAGTTTTTATCGTTGGGTCTGCAAAACTCGGATTTAGTTATTACAAAGGCACACAATTCGATTATGACTCGGACATTGATGTTGTAATAGTTAATGAAAAACTATTTGAAGAGTTTTACTTTAAAATCACAGAATATCAATATCAGCTTGACAGACAATACAAAACAGTTGACTTAAAAGAATTAAAAGTCTATAGTGAATTTTTAAGATATTTGGTAAAAGGCTGGATGAGACCAGATAAATTACCGACTTCGTTTCAGGTTAACTTACTTAAATCAGAGTGGTTTGACTTTTTTGAATCAATTTCATACGGACGTACAGAAGTTGGAAATTACAAAGTGGCAGCCGGACTTTTCAAGAACTACGAATACTTGGAAAAGTATTATACAAGAAGCATAGAAGACGTATATAACTCATTAACAAAAAATTGATATGGCAAGACAAATACCATCAAGCCCAAGTAATAAAAAGATAAGTGAACTCTATAAACGGATTAAAGAGAACACACTTATTTTACAACCTGACTTTCAAAGAAAATTTGTTTGGACACCCGGACACAAAGAAGCATTCATTGATACTATTCTAAAAGGACTTCCCTTTCCCGAAATTTACACAGCTCAATCCGGCATCGACATTGAAAAAATCGAAACTCAAGAAGTTGTAGTTGATGGTCAACAAAGGTTAAGCACCTTAGTTCAATATATTGAAGAACCTGGAGAGTCAAAGATATTCGGAAAACTTGTTCCTAAATTCAAAGATTTGGGGCCAGATAGCCAAAAAGAATTTCTTAATTACAATGTTGTAATTCGTGACCTTGAGGACATATCACCTGATTTAATTCGTGAAATATTCAAGAGAATAAATCAAACTAAATTCAACCTTGAACAAGTTGAAATTCAAAATGCAGTTTATGACGGTGAATTCATTACAACTGCGAAACAGATATTAAATTCTGTTGAAAGTGAACATATTCCAATTTTCAGTGAATCAGAAATGTCAAGAATGTCTGACTTGCATTTCATTCTTTCTGTAATGTCCACTCTTGAGTTAGGAGGATATTTCACAAGGGATGCTGAAATAGAAAAAATGGTAGCAATGTTCAATGACAATTTTCCAAACAAAGAATTTGTACAAAATAAAATAGTTACTGTTTTGAAAGGCATTAAATCAATGAAGCTTGAACCTGATTCAATTTGGTATAGAAAATCAAATTTTTTCACACTCGTAATAGAGCTTTGTAAACTTGAAGAAATAAATTATGATTTCATTAAACCAAGACTGTTAGACCTTGAAAAAAATGTATTAGCGAATAAATATACTCCTCGTGACGACAACGAGTTTGCTACATACTATGGCTATATGTATACAGGAACAAACAGCAGACAGGCAAGAGTTGTAAGGTCAGAAATATTTACTAAAAACGTATTACAATGACAAGAAGCCCAGCCGGTAACACCACCTACAAGAATTTGGCGGTTCAGTTGTTAGATGAAGCTTTGTGCTCCGGAGCCCGCCCGAACGCGAAGCCCGTAATCGTTATGTGCACTTATAAAAAGACACCGAAACTGAAAGAACACCAAGAAAAATAAGTAAGTTTGAACCTTGAAAATAAATAAACAGATAGAAATAATGACACTTTGGAATAACGATACTGAAATACAATTTTTTACGGAAGCATTAAAGAATTTTGCTTCACCTGAACAACTATTTTACAATTTACAAGATGGGTATTTCGCATATATTCCAAAAGGAGCAGACGCAGAAGGACAAACTTTACAAAGTAGAAACTCACTAATCGGACAATTTACCGAAAAGTGGAGCAAAACCTTTTTTGAACCAATTGCAAAAGAATTAGGACTTTATGCTGTAAACAGTGTTGTTTGTGATGAACTTGGACTTTCAAGACAATCAAGTGCAGACCTTGCATTTTGCGCTACAAACACTTCCGTTCAAAAACCTGAAAACATAAAACTTCTGTTTGAGATTAAAATGAGTATTGTGTCAAACTATAAATACACTCACCCGGGCAAAGTTGAATACATTGGCGACTATAAACAACATAAAGGAAACCCCGCATTACTTCGTTCTGACTCTATGCTAAAAGCTATAGGAAAGTCAATTAACATTCGTGTTTCTGGAATTGCTTCAACTAAAATACCCGTAGTTGTTTTAGGGAATAGCCCAATTACAGACAGTTACATTAAAAAAGTTGACTTTCTTAAAACTTCGGGAGTTATTCAAGGTTTTTGGTCGTTAAATCCAAAGCCAACAAATTCTGATTATGTAAAGAACACTCCTAAATTAGGATTTCAAACAATTTTGAACAGGGAGCAGCTTTTCAGCAACTGCAAAGAACTTGTAACCAATGATATGAATTATTTCTCTTCAATGATTGCCAATGCAAAACTTGGTGAGTTAATTAGCATTGCAAGTCAACAACCGACTGATATTGACAAAGCAAAAATATTTTTCAATAATTCATTTAATAAAAAATATAAAATAGCAGCATAATGAAAAAGTTTGAAGTTAAAATATATTACAGCGGTTTTTGTTCTTACGAAATAGAAGCCGAGAATGAAGAAGACGCAATTCTTAAGGCAAGAAAGTTGGCTATAAACAAAAATGAAATTTTATCTAATTTAGAAAATTGGAAAGAAGCAGATATCGCAAATGAGATTGAAAATGAGAAAATCAAAAAGCAAAATTCCTTTTGATTATATTACTGTAAAAACAACTCAAAGCAGAATTGAGAAAGGACTGTTAGCTATTCCTGTTTCTCTTATTGATTTGTTCCCAAAATCCTCAACTAAAATTTTTTTATTGGATGGAAACGGAAAAGAAGAAGCAAAAAAATTTACACCTTACAACAGCAGCAGTCGAGAGTGCAGAATAGGCGGGCTTAAAGAATTTTATGCTATAAATAAAGTACAAGATGGAGATGAATTAGTTATTCAACTTTTAGATGATTCAAAATACAAAATAATTCCAGAGAAAATTTTTGAAAAAGAGGTTTTGATTTTGGAAAATAAAATTCAAAAAAGTAAAGATGAAACCGAAATTAATAATCAACTTCATAAGTTATCTAAAATTACAAATAGAAATACTGATGAAGTAATTAAAAGTGAATTTGTAAGATTAGCCAACGAAGAAATCTCAAATAGGAAAGTAAAAATTGTTCCTCAAGTAAAAATAAAAGAAAATGTTCCGTTACCAATAAGAAAAATTTTATTAGAACTTTATAAAGGAAAATGTCAAGTTTCAAATTTCACATTCTTAATGAAGAATGGAAACCCTTATTTTGAAATTCATCATATTGACCCATACAAAGGAAATCATTTAAAAAATTTACTTGTAGTTAGTCCGAATGTTCATTCTCAATTTACTTTTGCAAAACTTGAACAAAAATTTGATGAAGAAAATTGGCTGCGAAAAGTAAAATTCAATGATAGAACATTTTCTGTTTTTCAGATGATAGATAAATTACCAAAGTTCTTTGGAAAAGAAGTTCATTATTAGTTCTTGATTCAGCCGAAAATATGAAAGAGTTACCTGACAATTCGGTTCACTTAATGATTACTTCGCCACCTTATAATGTTTCAAAAGAATATGACGAAGATTTATCATTAAAAGAGTATTTGCAACTTCTTGAAAATTCATTTAAAGAAACATACAGAGTTTTAGTTAATGGTGGTCGTGCTTGTGTCAATGTTGCCAATCTTGGAAGAAAACCATACATACCACTCTCTGACTATATTTCAAAAATAATGTTGGACATTGGGTTCAATATGCGTGGTGAAATAATTTGGAATAAAGCAGCAAGTGCAAGCCCTTCAACAGCTTGGGGCAGTTGGCAAAGTGCTGCAAATCCTATTTTACGTGACATACACGAATATATTTTGGTGTTTTCCAAAGGTGACTATAGAAGAGAAAAAGGGGAAAAAGAAAATTCCATAACAAAAGATCAATTTATGGAATGGACAAAATCTATTTGGACAATGAACGCTGAAAGTGCAAGAAGAATAGGACATCCAGCACCGTTTCCAGAAGAATTACCACTTAGACTAATTCAGCTATATTCATTCAAAGGAGATATTATTCTTGACCCTTTTATGGGTAGTGGAACAACAGCCGTTTCAGCAATAAAATCAGAAAGAAAATTTGTGGGTTACGACATTTCACAAGAATATATTGACCTTGCTGAGAAAAGACTTAAATCGTTTTTAGAACAAACAACGCTAAAATTTACAACAGTTGAAAGTGATAAAAAATAATACAATTATGACCTGGTGGATTATATTTGGAATAGCAATAACATTCCTGACGCTAATATTGGCTGGAGCGTTTAAAAAGAAAAAATAGCCAAAAGCTATTTATAAATTTTTATCGCTCTAATTGGTGGGACCTGTAGATCATTTCATACTCAACACGCCATTCATTTTCATCATAAATTTTATCACTCTCTGCTTTGTGTGCAGGAGAGTTTAATCTGTTATTTGCATCATTTTTTGATTCGCCAAACGGATTTAAAGACCGGTAATAAAATACTATCGGTTTCTTAAGAATTCTCTTCTTTCCGTTATACATTTTACTCCTTTTTTTAATTGAAATTTATAATAAATAAGCTATAAGTAGGTTAAGGAATTGTTATAAAAGGATTAAGAAATTGTTAAGAGAGTAAGTCATGTGGGATACTAAAAACTAATAATATTTATCAAAATAATTACAGTTTAGACTCCCATAGAGGTATAAACCCGGTTTTTCTTACAACAGTTTGCCCTGCCGGTGAAAGAACCCAATCAATAAATCTTTTAACCTCTCCGGTGGGATATTTTGTTGTAAAGAAATGAAGATACCTGATAATAGGATAAGTATCATTTCTTACATTTTGTTCTGTTGGTTCCACACTATCAATTTTAATATGTGTCACATTTCCTGTATAACCCATTCCACCGTAACCTATAGCATTCACATTTTCTTCAACAAATTTTACAATATCCTTTGTTTGTGGAATTACCATAGAATTTTCAGCATACTCTTCTCCTTCCAAAACGTGATCTTTGAAATAGAGATAAGTGCCTGAATTAGGATTTCTAATAACTGTTTGAATGGTTGTATCAACTCCCCCAACCTCATTCCAGTTAGTAATTTGAGAGGTGAATATTTTTCTTAGCTGTTCTGAGGATAAATTATCAACAGGATTATGAGGATTTGTATAAATACTTAAGGCATCCTTAGCAATAAGAAAAACTAATCCTAAAGTACCGTAATAATCAGCAAGGGCTTTAGCTTCATAAGGTTTAAGGTTACGTGAAGCTGTACTAATTTCAATATTCCCTTCAATTAATGATTTAATTCCGGCAGCCGTTCCTCCTCCTTCTACCGTTACGGAAATACCAGGATGCTCTTTCATGTATTCCTCTGCCAAAGCTGAAGTAAGTTCAAACATTGTGTCTGAACCGGAAACTGTAACAATATTATTTTTAGAAATATTGGATGAACATCCAATTAATAATCCTAAGAATAAAAAAATGTAAATAGTATAATATTTCATTTACTTTTCTTCTGCAATTGATTGTAATCTGGCGTTTATAAATGGAGCTCCGGGTTTCCATTCAGGTGATTTTATACTGTCAGCTAATCTGTAGCAAAAATCAAATAATATTTTTGCATGTTTTTCTGCTGCCTTATTGTCTATATCCTGATTAAGGTCATCAAATGGAGAATGATAATTGTGCACAAAATATTCAATAAATGCCTCCAGCACTTTTTCTTCAATTCTTGTAGTGTTTTTTGTTCCTTCTAAAACTATAATTGAAGGAATTCCTGCCTGAGCAAATGAAAGCTGATCTGAATTGTTAAAAGCCCCTACCTGCTTAAATTGTGGCGGTATATTTTGTAATTCAAGATTATAATTGTCAGCAGTATTTTGTAAAAACTTATCAAGAGTTGAAAGTTCTGAACCAATTCCTACCATACTTGAAAAATCTTTGAACATTGCAATGCCGTCAATATTAACATTGGCTATTGTTTTGTAAAGAGGTACTAACGGATTATAAGTATAATAAGCTGAACCAAGAAGACCTTTTTCTTCACCAGTTGTTGCAAAAAATATTATTGATCTTTTGGGCTTGATCTCAAGTGAGCTGAATGCTTTAGCTAATTCAAGTAGCACTGAGACTCCGATTGCATTATCTAACGCCCCGTTGTAGATAGAATCACCATCCACCGGTTCTCCTATCCCCAGATGATCATAGTGAGCTGTAACAATTAAGTAAGTGTTTTTTAAGTCAGGATCTGACCCCTTAATCATTCCAATCACATTTGGTGAGATGAATTCTCTTTCCTTAAATACACCTCTGAATCTTAGATTCGTTGCAAGATTGAAAGATTTAATTCTTTGATTACCATGCATCTCAAATACATCAGCGAATCCATATTGTGAACCTGCGAACAGTTTGGCTGCTGCTTCCTGATTCATAATAATATTAAGATTGCTTGAAACGGTGTAGGCAAGAGTTACATCCTCAAACTGAAAATCATTCTGTACCTCTTCCCAGCTTTTATAACTATCAAGCTGTATTTGTATCGTACCGGCAGATCCGCGGGCGAAAGCAATTCTTCTCTTATACTCAGAATTACTATAAACCGTGGGCAAGTCACCATCGAAATATTCCTCATCGTTAGAATATGGTTCGCCGTCAAGATATACAACTATCTTTCCTTCTACATCAACGGACTGATAATCATTGTAATCAAATTCAGGGGCTATAATTCCATATCCGACAAAGACTACAGGCAAAAATGAAGGCATATAAGTTTGCTGACCGGACCTGTATAAGAAATAATCTTTCCCTAAGTCGAATTGCAATGTGTCTTTGCTATGAATTAAAGCTAATTCAGAACTGTTAAGAGGAATGCTTCCGTGCATAGGGATGTTTTGAAAGTAGGAATTTTCTTTTATAAGCTTTTCAAGTTTATATTCTGAAAATATTTCGGAAATGTATTTAGCAGCAGCATCTCCTCCCCTGGTTCCAACGGCCCTTCCTTGCAGGGAATCGTGAGCAAGAATTTCAAGGTGTTCCCTTATATTTTTACCGGAAATAGTATTAAATGCTGAATAAAAAGTCTCTTTACTTTGCGAAAATAAGCAATCAGAAAAAATATTGATGATTATAAAAAATATTAAAAGCATTTTCATAACTAAATTTAATACATCAAAGAACTATTTGAAATATAAAAAAAGGACACCGCTGATGCAGTGTCCTTTAGTCGAAGGAGAGAGGAGAAGAGAACGCACTAACTTACATTGAATTTATTTTATTAAAGACATTTTCTTTGAAATGCTTGTTGACCCTACTTCAAGTTTATAAACATAAACTCCTGTTGGTAAGTCAATAGCATCAAAAGTGACTTCGTATGATCCTACTTCTTTATATCCGCTAACAAGATTTTCTACAATCTGACCAAGTATATTATAAACACTAAGCTTTACCATACCCGGCTCAGAAACTGTATAAACAATTTTTGTTGTAGGGTTAAAAGGATTAGGATAATTCTGACTAAGTGAAAATTCCTGAGGAATTATTTCTGAAAAATTTTCTTTTACATTAGTTACACCTGTGGCTGATAATGCTGTCCATCCGTTTGTCCACAAAGGCGCATTCGGATCAAAAGCACCATAGTAAGCAGTAGTTTGGAAATACGGATCTGTTGGAGCAATTGCACCACTTGCCGCAGGTCCGGTACTATTTGGACGTGGATCTAAATTACCATCCGGATCACGGCTGATACTATTTATCTGAGGATTTACTATCTGATTATTATTTGCAGGGTTTGTAATATAATTTCTAACAAATTCCTGTGGTATCAAATCATTTATGTTGCTGCCCGCACCAAACAGCCACCAGATATTACTATTAAGGACTAAATCACCCTGTTCTAATCTTTCACGACTATCTGCACCGGATGCTAAGTCTTCAATAGTAAGAATTCTTCCGCCATTTCCGCCATTGTATTCAGTAATAATACTATTATAATATTTACCACCGGCGTTGTCCCTGAAAATGATAGCTTCAGCACCATCACCTTGTGGTGTTGCAGTACTGCCAGCCCCGATGTATGTAGCGTTAAATATGACCGGAATTGCGAACGGTAGTCCGTCTTCAGGTACTGTACCGCCGTCATGCTCACCAATTCTACCGCCGCCTTCAAATGGATCTTGAATAGCGAACCAGAACTGATTATTTGCAGTCCATCCTTCATCGTAATCAAAAGCGTCATCACCGCAAAAAGCTGCTGCAAGATATCTTGAATTCACGGTACCACCGAACCATTCAAAAGCATCATCAACGTTAGCATAAACTTCTATATACTCGATAGTGGTTCCTCTTCCCACACCACCCATTGTCAATCCATTTATTTCATTTCCTGAACCGATTTCAGCACCACCGTGACGGATTGAAACATATCGCATAATACCTGAATTTTCATCGTCATTAGGTGTGATTCCACCGCCATATAAACCTCTGGGTTCGGTTGAAGGAATACCTTCAATTGCTCCTGTTCCAGACGTAGTGTTAACAGATGCTCTGCCTAAGATGAGAACACCTCCCCATAATCCTTTATCTGCATAAGTCAGATCATCAGGATCATTCACATTGTCTGCTTCAGCAGTAAAGATGATAGGATTGTTAGCTGTTCCTTCAGCAAATATTTGTCCGCCTTGCGATATAATTAAAGCACTTGCATTATCACCAGTAGTCGGAACTTCTTTACCTTTTATTACTGTTCCAGCTTCTATATTCAGAATAGAACCTTGCTCAACAAAGACGAAACCATCTAAAAGATAAATGTTATTCGCCGTCATATTATAAGGTGAGCCTGGTGAAATATCAGCATCCTTTACTGTTATGATAGTTTGTGCAATACTAACTGATGATAGTACTGCAATTATGAAAAATAGTTTAAGAGAACGTGTCATAATGACTCCTATATTATATAATTGAATGAATGAATTAAAAGTTATAGCCAAAACCGATTGATATTGAAGTACCGGTTTTATACTCTGTGCGAATATATTCTGCACCCTTAAACTCATGTGTTAATTTGTATGGTGAGTTTAAGAGGTTTTTAACTGCAACTCTCATATTAAAATTTGTTAAAATGATCTGTGAAAATGTTAAATCCAGCATTGGTCGTGAACGTTCAAATATATCGGGTGTACCTCCAATACTTATTTCCGCAAGTCTGTCGCCGAACACATTATAAAAAAGTGAAATGTTTGTTCCGCTATTTAAATTATCATATCCCAATTCCATATTCAGGATAAAGGGTGATTGACCCTGCAGTTGTCGGGTTGATTCAGCATCAGGATTTAAATTTCTAATTACTTCAAGTTCGCCTTCTGGTATTGAAACTTCAGATTTAATTACCGAAATGTTAGCACCAATCGAAAAATTGCTTAAAACATCTGCAACTTCATCCAATTGTTTTCTTGCTTCGATTTCTAATCCGTAAACCTTAGCTTTGTCAATATTCTCGTAAAATACTTCTCCGCCTTCTGAAGCGAAAAGAACATTTATTACTCTTTCAATAGGATTTTTTAAGTTTTTATAAAATCCGCTGACTGCAATAATTTCACCTGGTCTTAAAAACCATTCCCATCGCAGATCATAATTATCAATCAATGTTCTCTTTAAATCCGGATTGCCTATAAAAATAAAATCAGCGGCAAAATTAAAATTAGCATAGGGGGCTTTTTCCCTGAAGTTTGGTCTGGCCAAAGTTTTACCATAAGAAGTTCTGATATTCATATTATCTGTAAGCTGATATATCAGGTTTAGTGATGGTAACAGGTCTTTATCATCCAAAAAACCTCTTTGATCTTTACCAAAAACATCCATTTTGGCTATCTCGTACCTGGCACCGCCTATGAACTTTAAGTTACTCAGTATTGGTAATTCCAGCATACTGTATATAGCAGTGACTTTTTCATATCCATCATAATCCCCACCCTTCGGATCTGGTGTCTCTGTTATAGTATTTGCAAAAACATAGCGGTTTCGTGTAGAATCATACCTTAAAATCCCAACGTTTTCCGGAGAAAAAAAGAAATTTGGATCACCGTCATATCTTGGTGCACCTAAGGAAAACTCGCCAAGCTGGTACTCAAAACGTCTTTCTGTAAAAGCTCTTTCTTTTTCATTAAACGCTCCGCCAAACTTGAATTTTACCTGATGGTTATCCCAAACTTTTATTGGTAAAGACAAATCCACTAACAATCCTTTACTGTCTTCATTCATATTTCTGAAATATCTTGAGGGAAGCGGGTAGGTTGATCTTGTTATGCTGTAATTTAATGTTTCATTATTGAAATGATTTGTAAAGTATCTTGCATCAGGTTCTTCCTGAGTTGTGGATGCAATTGTTCCCGACCAATTGACTCCTAAACCGAGGAGATCGTCAAAAATATGTTTACCATGTATCTGATATGATTGAAGATTTCGTTCAGTGTAACTTAAAACTCTGGTTTGTAAAATTGCATTTGGATTATCATTAAACTGTTCGAGCCATCGCCCTTCCAGATATCTTGCAGATGACTGTCCGCTTTGAGTATATACGAAATCAGCACCAATTTCGTGTCTTGAATGCGGTTTTAGATTAAGTGATATCAAGCCTCCCCAATTAACTTCATCCGTTCCCTTTGAATCATTTAGAAATTGCAGTTCACTTAGTGATTCCACAGTGTTGACATCGCCAGTAAGTTTCCATCTTCCGGATTTTCCATTTTCATAGGATGAAAATTCTCTATTGTAAGAATAGCTTCCGATAAAACCTAAAGGCATATTAAATATTTCAGTCTGATCCCCAATTGATAAGGAGTAGCTTTGATTTATTGGTGCGGTTTTAAATTTCGGACTCATTTCCGGGGCAAATGATTTTGAAATGTCATCAATTAACTGTGCCTGCTCTGAATCAAATCTGGCTGTTGATGTAAGTGGAATAGTAAGATCATTATTTGATAAAATATCCGGCATTTTTCTGGTACCATCATCCATTCCAAACCAATCGCTACCACCACCACTATATGTTAAAAAATTATCCTTTAATGTAGTAACTGAATTATAAGAGGATGATCCTGTCAACTTTAAAGTGAAGTTATCAGGGTATGATTTGGTTGCAATATCAACTATACCGCCTGAAAAGTTACCTGGTTTATCCGGAGTGAATGATTTTAAGGTGACTATATTATCCAGCACACCGGTTGGAAATAAATCCATATTAAATGATTTCTTGTCAGGATCAGCACTGGGTAGTTCCACTCCATTAAGATGTGTACTTGAGTATCTCTCTCCTAATCCTCTTACATAAACATACTTACCACCAACAACAGATGCACCAGTAACTTTAGTCATTGCATCGGCTGCATTACTGCTTCCGCTTCTGGATATAAGTTCTGCACTTATAGCGTCGCTTATACTATTTGATCTTTGTCTTAACTTCAATAATGTTGCTTCATTATTTTCGAGCATTCTGGCAGTAACTATAACTTCTTCAGTTTCGATGGTTTCAGAAGAAAGTGTGATATCTATTTTTGTTGTCTGGTCAGCTTTAACTTCAACTCCTGTAACTGTTAGTTTTTTATAACCAACCATTGAAGCTACCAGATTATAAAAGCCGGTGGGAACGCTTCGAATTAAGTAAGCACCATTCAAATCACTCGCAGCACCTAATGATGTTCCTTCTAAAAATATATTTGCACCAATTAATTCTTCTCCCGTTGATAAATCTATTATCCTTCCGCTTATTGCACCTGTGCTTTGCGGAAATAAATTTATACTGAACAACACAGTTAATACTGATACTGCCAGTAAATTATTTATTGTTTTTTTTGTGAACATTTTTTTATTTAAGCACAGTGAATGAAAAATGGTGTATAAACTCATTTTTTCTCTCTCCTTTAATTAATTAATTTTTTCTTCGACGAGGTAAATCTAAAGGTTCAATGTTAACAGAATGTTAAGGCAGTGTTATCAGATTGTTAAGTCTTTTATAAATGTGATTTTATAAAGAATTTGAAGTGCTTGGTGGCAGCTTAAAGGATCAAAAACAATAAAAAGAAAAGTAAAATCCGAAAAAAGCAAATATTACTGGATGAGTCTTAACCATTCACAAATAAAATGAACAGCTTTCACAGTAGGTGCACAGTGAGTTTCAAGAAATTCCTCGTCAAGTTCATCTTTACCGTTCAAATGTTCAACTGCTTCCATTGCACTGGCACCATCGAAATCTACAAAAGAAAGGCGAGCAGTTAATTCATCTACCGGTCTGCCGAAACTTGCACCCGGGAGGATGGCAACACCAGCTTCTTCCAGCAGTTTATCACAAAATTTAACGCTTGTTGTTATCCCCTTCTCGGCAAGCTTTTCCCTATAATATGAAAAATCCGGAAAAAGATAGAATCCACCGGCAGGTTTAGGTACAAAGACATTTTCATCTTTTAATTTTTTTGCTAAAAGTAATCCTAATTTTTCCAGAATCATTCTTGCATTCCACAAATATTTTTCAATTGTATCACCGCCCTGGAATGCTCTTACAGCAGCATATTGAATAGGTGCACTTGTAGCAGTAAAAGTTTCACTAGCCATAACTGCCATTGAGTCGAGAAGCCATCTAAGAGAATGCGGAAAAATAAAAGTACCAAGACGCCATCCGCCAGCACCGCACCATTTACTTAATCCTCCGCTAAGAATAGTTCCTTCAGGATAATAACGGCAAATCGATATATGCTTTCCCTTGTAATGCAGTTCGCCATATATCTCATCGGAGAGTAAAACTAGTTTGTATTTTCTTGCTACGTGGGCAATCTTTTTTAACTCATCCTGTGTATAAGTAACGCCAACTGGATTAGAGGGATAATTAAGTATTACTATTCTTGGTCTGGTTGGATCATCTTTACAATGCTCTTCAAGTTCCTCAGCCGTTAATCTCCAGAAATTTTCTTTTTTAGTTTGAAGCCATTCAACATTTCGTCCGATTATTTTTGCCTGCGGTGCATAAGAAACCCAACTAGGGGTTGGAATCAACAGATCACCATAATAAACATACTGAAGCATAAACATAAGTTCTTTTGAACCAGGACCAATTAAAACATTTTCGGCCGAATGGCAAATTCCATGTCTTCTGCAATGATATTCTGCAACTGCTTCCCTTAATGAAGGCAGACCTTTTACCGGCAGGTAATCTTTTTGAAAAGCGTTTACCTTGAGTTCATCAATTACTGGTCTTGGAACAGGAAACGGAGATTGTCCTAAACCAAGTTTATAAATCTGTCTCCCTTGTTTTATAAGTTCTGCAGATTTTTCGTTTATAACCAGTGTAGCTGATTGCGGTAATCCTCTTACCTTCAGGTTCAACTGAATATTAAAATTATTGTTCTTATTGTATGCCATAATGGATTATTATTATTTGATTGAGCAAAAATTAAAAATAATATTAACCAAAAAAAAAGCCTCACTTAGAGGCTTCTTTTGAGTAACTAATTATTTAAAATTATTTTACCATTACCATTTTACCGTTAACATATCTGTCAGAGACTTTAAGATTATAGAAGTAAACACCGCTTGTTATTATAGCACCCTTATCATTATCACCTTCCCATCTAACCAGATAGTTCCCTGCTGGCATCTGTTCATTGATGATTGATTTTATCAATCTTCCCTGAACATCAAAAATATTCAGTTCAACCAGCGAGTTAGTAAGATCATACGGAATTGTAAAAGTAATAATTGTTGAGGCATTAAATGGATTGGGATAATTTGAAATCAGTATTTGACTTTGCGGTATAGTAGAGTTTTTGTAATCAATTTCCACACTTGTAATTAAAGAAGGTCCGTATCCTCTGGTATTGCCGCTTGAATCGGCTAAGTAAATATTTACCCATTCGGGTCTAAGTGCTGATTGCAGATATGAATCATTCCATTCTTCATCAGTTAATCTTAAATAGTCTTCCGTCCTGTACTCATAATAACTCATCATCGGACCAACGTAAGCGGTTAGAATTCCATCGGGATCATCGGTCACTATAACACCGAGATTTGTAGGTCCGGTTCCCACGTGAGAAATCCATCCGTATTCTCCGCCAAAACAATCCGTCGGAGTTGTGTGAATATCGGCTACAAGATAATCGCTTTTCATCAATCCATCGTGATCTTCATATGCCTCATCTGAATAAAAAAGCTTAGAATACCATCCGTCATATTTGGGTCCACTCATATTTCCGGTGCTGTAAACAATTTTTGTTAAGAATACTTTTTCTTCCTGCGATAGTGGTATGCCCTGAAGCTCCTTCAACGAAATAGATTTTAATGTATCAGCAACTGCATAAAGATGATTAAAGTAATAAACCAAATTAGATTGATATTGAGGATCAGGAAAATTTAGAGTCTGAAGTTTGTTAATCGCTATCGTTGAAAAAGTTTTTAAGCTCTGATAAAATTCCGGAAAAGGCTCAACAAAACCGTAGGGATATGAACAGATAGTACTGCCAGTATAAGATTGCTTTGCGTAAAGAAGATTATCGTGCCTTAGTTCTGTCCATGATGAAAGTTGTGTATTCATTTGCTTCTGCCAGAAGGCAGCAGTTTGCATAAAATCAGGTAACAATGTTCTGTCTTCAGCCGGATTTAATCCTCTTACTGAACTAAGCCAGATATTATATAATGATGAATTCCAGAATGTATCATCATACGAATCAATTAAATATCTTAGAGCTGCCAGATTTGATGAATAATGATATTGATTCAATTCATTTTGCAAGAGTTGAGCTGAGGCGCTGTTACCCATAGCAAATAAAACATCCAATGTTGATGGAAATAATCTGCAGATCTTTTGACCCAGATATTTTATTCTGTCATACACAACGGTTGCTGTTACATAAGAATCGATGACAAATCGTTGTCCGAATAATAAAAAGGCAGATGCCGGTTTAATGCTATCCGGACTCATAGGATTACTATAGAGTATTTGTGATAGAATAAGTTGTGCTGCAAATGATTGGTTAGCAAGTGTATCCTGAAATTCAACAACCTTCAAACTATCAAGCAGATTCAATGCACTTGTAAGATTTACAGCATCCTTGAGATAAGATATATGCTCAATGGTAACGTTGTCCTGCTCGCCTACAAAAAATGAAATGATATCTTCTATTTCTTCATAAACAGGCCAGGAGTTTGTGAAGGTTAGAAGCTCATTTATTAGAACAGCGTCAATAATTTGCCTTTGAATATCCTGAAATGTCTGAGGCTCACATCCGATTGGTGGAATAGTAGATGAAGGAACACTGAGGTATAATTCTGTTCTTCCAAGCCACATCATTGCTCTGAAATACTGAGCAAGTTGCGGATAAATATCACTGGTATAATGTCCGCGTGGCTTGAACTGACTCCAGTCTATCTTCTTACAATTATCTGAAAACAAATATTCCAGATCAGGCTGCTCGAGTTCAATCTTATTTAATATATTTGCAATTACCGGTTGATTTGAAGAATAGTAAGGATCAACACTCTCACCCAATAATTTTAGAGGTACAGTAAGGTAAACATCAACATCCTTTAATGATTTTTCCATTGCAGCATAAGATGAATAAGCAATCGCCAATTGATACTGGTCAGAATGCAGCATTGCCAATAAGGTTTTCAGGCGTGGTATAAGAATTCCCAGTTCGATATCCGTTAAAATTCTATCATAAGAAATGTGAAAAGCGTGAAGTATTGCATCAGTCGAAACATAAACAGGAAGATCTTTATGGAAAATATCCAAAAACGCTTCACCAAATGAGACTTTACTTAATCTTTCAGAAACTACAAAACCATTTTGATTAATTAATGATTCTTCGTATTCAGTTAGTCCGTATTTGATTTTTATGGAATCAAAATATCTGGCATTATCGTATGTCAGATTAAGGTCACCAATAAAACTCCCAGCTGGATGCATTTGCAACAACTGCTCAGTATTCATATTCTGGTGACTTTGAAGAAATTCTTTGTATAACTGGATATTAAAATTCGATTGTGGAAATATTACACAAGGGATGAGAGTTACGAGGAAAAGAAACTTAATAGTTTTCATTTCTTTCTCCATTTTTTTTGCAAAATAGGAAATCGAAATCTTTAAAACAATTAACAAATAGCAATAAAAAAGCCCCGATAAAAGTATCGAGGCTTTGTGACCCCAAGGGGATTCGAACCCCTATTACCGCCGTGAAAGGGCGAGGTCCTAACCATTAGACGATGGGGCCAATAAATAAAGAACAAAATTAAAAAACTTATTCGGGTGAGCGATGGGATTTGAACCCACGGCCTTCTGGGCCACAACCAGATGCTCTAACCAACTGAGCTACGCTCACCATCAGTGAAAAAATCTATAATTAAACATTAAATTACAAATAAATTCTGAGCACTAATTTCCAAATCAAAAATAGTTAGAATACTGAATTTAGATTCATTTGTTATTTGGTGCTTGTGTATTAGAATTTTACCGTGTGCACCCGAGTGGACTCTTCCATCGGAATCCCTTTGGGAGAACCACTAACCTCCAGCTTAGAAGGCTGATACTCTATCCGATTAAAAAATAAACAAATTAATTTTAAGTTTCTATAAAACTAATTCAATTTTCAGATTACAAATTGTAATAAATATAAATAATTCTCAAGTACGCCCGAGTGGACTCGAACCACTAACCTCCAGCTTAGAAGGCTGATGCTCTATCCGATTGAGCTACGGGCGCTTAAACAATATATCTTTATATTCTAAATAAGTTTTAGGATTCCTCCTGAGTTCCTATCTCGTCTCTTGGAGTCCCTTCGGGAGAACCTGCGATCTCCTGTAATAATTTTTTATTAAAAATTATACTTATAACTATTAAATATGTCGGGGCGGCAGGATTCGAACCTGCGACCTCCTGCTCCCAAAGCAGGCGCGATGAACCGGACTACGCTACGCCCCGTTTTTATTTAGTAATTTTTATTTCAATTTTTCAAGGAACAATTTTTTATTATTCATTTTAGACGTATTTCATTCACTCAATACTATTAAGAACATGAAAACGATGAATTGTAAAATTAATTTCTAAATGAAAAACAAATATAATTTGAATTATTAAAAAACACAATTTTTAAGCTTTTATTAAAATTTCACCATTTTAATTTTTATAAGGTTTATTTGTGGTTAAATTTGCAGGAAAACAGATATTCTTAATGCCATTTTCTTTTTTTATATCGCGCAGATTTCTCGTTTCCCGGAAAGAATCGGGATTTCTTAATATTATTTCCAAAATTGCAATAACTGGTATTGCTATCGGTGTTGCTACACTAATAATCGCTCTTTCAGTGCTAAGCGGATTTGAAAAAACTATTCAGGATAAAATAACTGATTTTGACTCTCATATAAAAGTTTCTTCATTTAGTGGTACAGTTAAAAATTATGAACCTATAACGAGTAAAATTGAAAATTTGCTTGGAGATTATAAGCTTAGTTTAGTACCATTTGCTTCCAAGTTAGCTATAATTAGTGCTAATAGAAGACAGGATGGAATAAACATTATTGGAATTCCACCTGATACACAAATTGAGAGATTGCAAAAGAATATTATTAACGGCGAATTTAATATTGCTAGTTCTGATTCTAACATTCTGGTAATCGGTAAAGTACTTGCTAATAAACTTTTGCTCAAAGTTGGCGAAAGAGTAACCCTATTTGCTTTGAAAGATGATCAGATTCCTTCACCAGAAAATCTTCCTAATATCGAAAAATTTTTAGTTACCGGCATTTTTGAAAGTGGTATGGCTGAATATGACGATCTTTACGCATATACAAATCTTACAACTGCTCAAAACCTATTTTCAATAGGTCAATCTATTAACGGATATGATATACAACTTTCAAGTATTGAAAAAATAGACTCACTGACCAATCTTTTAAGAAAAAATTTAAGTTATCCATTATTTGCACGTTCGCTTTTTGAATCGCATAGAAATATATTTACCTGGATTGAACTGCAGCAAAAACCAATTCCAATTATTCTTGGATTAATAATCATTGTTGCAGTTTTTAATATAATAGGAACACTACTCATATTGGTTCTTGAAAAAACAAATGCCATCGGAATTCTAAAATCACTTGGAGCAAACAGAAAACAGGTTCTCAGAATATTTTTAATACAGGGAATTTTTATTGGATTCATTGGAATAATCGGCGGTAATTTGCTGGCACTTTTATTAATGCAAATACAAATTCAATTCGATGTGATTACTGTTCCTGCATCGGTATATTTTGTTACCCAAGTGCCTTTTGATTTAAGTCCTTTTATATTCATTCTTGTTTCTGTAATTGCACTAATACTTAGTTTAGGAGCTTCGATTATACCGAGTTTTATTGCTGCTAAAGTTAATCCAATTAAAAGTTTGAGATTTGACTAATGGTTTTTGAAAGATTTATAGCCCGCCGTTATCTTATTTCAAAACATAAGCTTAACTTTATTTCAATAATCTCAATTCTATCAACTATTGGAATTACAATAGGGGTTGCAGCATTAATTGTGGTCCTTTCTGTATTTAATGGATTCGGCAGTCTTGTTCAATCATTCCTAATGAACTTTGATCCACATCTTCGTATTGAGATAATTACTTCTGCTCCTAATCAGAATGATTTAAATAATTTAAATGACAATCTAAGTAGAGATAAGAAGGTGGTTTCGTTTGCTCCTTATGTAAGCGGTAAGGTTCTTGCTTTAAGACGGGACTTAACAGAAATAATTAATCTAAAAGGAGTTGTTAAAGAGAAAGCAAACGAGATTTACGGTGTTAAAAACAGTATAGTTTTTGGAAGTGACGATTTATCGGATAAAAGTAATATTCCATCAATTATAATTGGTATAAGATTGGCCGATAAATTACAAAGTCTGGTTGGCGATACTATTACAATAGTCTCGCCTGCAGGAATTGAGCGAGCAATAACACAATTTACACTGCCAAATTCACAGAACTTTATTGTTAGTGGTATCTTCTCATCTCAGAACAATGAATATGATGCTTCTCTTGCATTCATTTCATTTGAATATGCACAGCATCTTCTAGGCTTTCGTAATTTTTTTCAGGGGTACGAAATCAAATTAACAGATGTAAATCATTCATTTCGTTTAAAGGATAAACTTCTG
Source organism: Ignavibacterium sp. (assembly GCA_018335755.1). Taxonomy (GTDB): domain Bacteria; phylum Bacteroidota; class Ignavibacteria; order Ignavibacteriales; family Ignavibacteriaceae; genus JAGXRK01. The sequence continues at coordinate 255,374 of JAGXRK010000053.1, forward strand.
GCTGAGTTTGATAATAATAAATTCTCAGTCTCCACCTGGTATGATTTTCATAGGGATCTGTATTCAGTTATGCAGATTGAGAGATGGGTTGCCTACATCCTGCTTTCATTAATAATTGCAGTTGCAACATTTAACATACTTGGGTCTCTGTCTATGACCGTAATTGAAAAGAAAAGAGATATTGGAGTATTAAAGGCTATGGGAGTAAAGCAAAACTCAATAAAAAAAATATTTATGTATGAAGGTTTAATGATCGGCATAATCGGTACATTACTTGGCGTAGTAATTGGATATTTTATACTATTTCTACAACTGAATTATAATATTTACCCGCTTGATCCAACTCAGTATAAAATAGATTCACTGCCTATTGAATTAAGATTATCAGATTTCTTTTTTGTTTCAGGTGCATCAATGATGCTGTCATTTTTGGCCTCATACTTCCCTGCTAACAGGGCATCCAAGGTAAATACTATCGAAGCAATTAAATGGGAATAATTTATTATGTCAGTTATTATTAAAGCTGAAGGTCTGCATAAATCTTTTACAACATTAAAAAATGTCAAGCTCGAAGTACTAAAAGGAATTTCAATTGATATTGAAAACGAGAAGATATCTGTAATCGTTGGTGCTTCAGGTGCAGGCAAAAGCACTCTGCTGCATTTGCTAAGCGGGTTAGACCGGCCCGACAAAGGAAAAGTACTTTTTGAAGGTAATGAAATTTTTACTTATAGTGATGAAAAGTTATCAAAATTCAGAAATGAGAATATTGGTTTCATTTTTCAATTTCATCATTTATTACCTGAATTTACGGCACTCGAAAATGCTTCAATACCTCTTATGATAAGCGGATTATCTCTGGCGAAAGCAACTACTAGAGCAAAAGAACTGCTTTCTTCAGTTGGATTGTCTGAAAGATTTGATCATAAACCTGCGGAATTATCAGGAGGAGAGCAGCAAAGAGTTGCAGTTGCAAGAGCTTTAGCAAATAATCCTAAAATTATTTTTGCTGATGAGCCGACCGGAAATCTGGATTCAGAAAATAGTGAGGCTATCCATAAAATATTATTTGATCTGAGGGATAATCTCAAAATTACTTTTATAATAGTAACTCATAATCCTTTACTGGTTGAATTAGCTGATACTGTTTATGAAATGAGGGACGGTTTATTAAAGTCCAAAGTCAAAAATTAGAAGTCAAAAATGATATTTTTAGTTTTGACTTTTGACTTTTCAATCAGTTTTATTTGATAAATATTCAACAAGCAGTCTTACACCAAATCCCGTCATATATTTTTTACCATAACTTATAGATGGATTTTTCAGAGCAGGACCAGCAATATCCAGATGTGCCCACGGAATATTTTTATCAACAAAATTTTCTAAAAACTTAGCTGCTGAAATTGCACCTGCCCATCTTCCGCCATAATTTTTCACATCTGCTACATCACTTTTATTCAATTCATTGTAATCATACCAGATTGGTAGTCTCCATACACGGTCAAATGTTTTCATCCCACTCTGGTATAAGTCATCTGCAAGGCGATCATCGTTAGTAAACAATCCTGCAACACTTTCTCCCAGCGCAACAACAACTGCCCCGGTTAGTGTGGCAAGATCAATAATTTCATGAACTTTTAATTTTGAGGCGTAATCAAGAGCATCAGCAAGAATAACTCTTCCCTCTGCATCTGTATCATCAACTTCAATTGTTTTTCCTGAAGCAGTTTTTATTATATCACCTGGACGGAATGAATCTCCGGAAAGCATATTCTCCGCAGCAGGAATAATTCCATAAAGATGAACATTAATTTTAGAACTGGCACTTGCAAGTAAAATTCCGGCAACAACTGCAGCTCCAGACATATCACCCTTCATTTCACCCATTCCACTTGAAGGTTTAATTGATATACCGCCGGAATCAAATGTTATACCTTTGCCAACTAAAGCAACTTTTTTAGTTTTTTTATTTTTCTTAAGAGCGGGCCTGTATTCTAAAACTATAAATCTCGGTTTGTTTGAACTTCCCTGCCCTACTGCGGTCAATCCTCCCATTTTCATTTTCTTTATATCATTTTCGTTGAACACTTTTACTTTAATTCCATAATCTGCAAGCTCTTTTAGCTGTTGGGCAAGTTTTTGGGGAGTTAAATTATTAGCAGGTTCATTTTGTAAGTTCCTGGAGAGTTCAACGCCTTTCATAATTCTGGCAGCTTTTGAAACAGCCGTTTTTAACATTTTAGTATCATCTGCGTAGAATAATATATTTAATTCACGGATATTTTTTTTCTCAGTTTTATATTTGTTAAAAGAGTAATTTCCGTAATAAATTCCTTCAATAAAAGTTTGATAGAAGTATTCTTCATCTTTAAAATATTCTTTAAAATATCTGAATGATGGAATTGATACATGAAGGTTTTTTGGATTTTCTTTAAGCAGGTCACTCAAAAACGAAGCAATATCTTCTCTGAAAACTTCTGTATTAAATTTATCATCAATTTTGATTTTCTTAATAACAAGTTCATCCGGTTTAGATTTAGGATTGGAAATCCTCAGCCTGTCAAATTTTTCGAACAGAAAATTTTTCTTATCCAATTCAGAGAATTTTAAATTGAAAATTCTTTCAAGATTTTTTAATCCTGTTTGTAGTTTACCATCATCAAGAAGATATTTATAAACGATTGTTAGAGGTTTATAGACAATTTTTTTCTCACCGGCTTTAATATTTAGTTTAAACATAATTCAATTGTATTTGTTTATATATTCTTGTGCTTTAGTTATTATTTTGGGAATTAATTCCTTCATGCTGGAATTATGGAACCGTGCTCCGGCAGCATTTGTATGACCGCCGCCCCCGAATTCACCAGCTAATTTATTAACCGGCAAATTTCCCTTCGATCTGAAGCTGACTTTAAATCCGTTTTTTAGCTCAATAAAAAGTAACCCTAAACGTACTTTTTCTATTGAAAGTGAATGATTGACAAACCCGTCAGTATCGCTTTCTATCCCTTCAACATCATTAAAATCATTCTGAGTTAATACCATGTAAGCAATTTGATTATCAGGGCTTAAAGTAATTGAGCTAAGTGCTTTTCCAAGAAGTTTAATTTTACTGAATTTACTTTGATCATAAATTGAATCATATATTTTACCCGGATCAACACCATATCTTAATAAATCAGCAACAACTAAATGCAAATCAGCTGTAGTTCTCTCAAACCGGAATGAGCCGGTGTCAGTCATTATTGCAGCATAAATCGGGTCAGCTAATGATTTATCCAATTCAACAATATTAGTCTTTTTAATAAAGGTGTAAATAATTTCACCGGTGGCACTATAATCCAATCCAATGAACTCTTCATCAATAAAATTTTCAGGATCCTGATGATGGTCTATACAAATTTTCAGACATGAAGCGTCGTTGAAACTTTCTTTCATACTAACGAGCCGGTCTGATCTGTTAAAATCAAGTGCAACTAAAACATCAAACTTATTAATTAACTCCCAATCCTCTTCCGAATTGTATTTACGAATGACTTTTTCTTCGTCAAGAAATTGAAGATTGTATGGTGTTTCACTATGATTAAGAATTACAGCTTGTTTGTTGAGATTTTTTATTAACCTGAAGAATGCCATTTCAGAACCAATTGCATCGGCATCGGGATTAACGTGAGTGGTTAAAAGAAAAGAATTATTATCAGAAATTATTTTTTTAAGTTTTTGGAAATCAATCATATTTAAACAAATAAAAGGGCTGAGGATTACTCCAAAGCCCATTAAAATTAACCCAATTAAATGAAAAGTTTATTTTACTTCCCAGGTATTTCCACTGAATAGAATTTTTTCCAGATCACCTTCGCCTTTTTTAGATTTTATATTTGCAATCTGTCTTTCAATTCCCTCATCATATGTTTCTTTATGGATTTGTCTGAATATACCTATTGGAGTGGGCATACCAGGCATCTCCTCCATGTGTGAAAGAATAATGGCTCGGGCAGGGCTTTTTTCAAATTCATCGTGTATCCACAAATCGTCTTTAGTGAACTCGCCTGCTGATAAATCAACAACTACAGGAGTCATTCCATCTAATTTAATTCCTTTATCACTGTTTTTACCAAACACAAGAGGTTTCTCGTGTTCCATTACAAGCACATTGTCCTCCTTCGTATCTTTTTCAGTAAGAAGCTCAAAAGCGCCATCGTTAAAGATGTTGCAGTTTTGAAATATCTCAATAAATGCAGTGCCCTTGTGTTCACCAGCTCTACGGATCATTTCCTGCATATGTTTAGCGTTTCTGTCTAGTGATCTTGCAATAAACGAAGCTTCTGATCCAATTGCAAGAGAAATAGGATTAAAAGGATAATCAACACTTCCAAAAGGAGTAGTTTTTGTTACCTTACCTTTTTCAGAAGTTGGAGAATACTGACCTTTTGTTAATCCATAAATTCTGTTATTAAACATTAAAATTTTAATATCAATATTTTTTCTGCATGCATGAATAAAATGATTTCCACCAATACTCAGCATATCACCATCACCTGTTGCAACCCATACTGCTAAATCTGGATTTGCAATTTTTACTCCGGAGGCAATTGTTGCAGCACGGCCGTGGATGCCATGTATGCCATAAGTATTCATATAATAAGGGAATCTGCTTGAACAACCAATACCGGAAACCCAGACAATATTTTCTTTATGCTCTGTAACAATTTCAGGAAATGTTCTCTGAACCTGGGCAAGTATTGAATAATCTCCGCAGCCAGGGCACCATCTTACATCCTGATCAGATGAAAAATCTTTTGCAGTGTATTTTGTTACAACTTTTTCTGTACTATTTGCCATTATTACCTCCGAGAGTTTCAGTTATCTTTGTTAATATATCTGATGTTCTGAATGGAAGACCTCTTACAACATTTAACTGTTCAACTTCAATAAGGAATTCACTGCGAATCAGTTTAGCAAGCTGACCTAAATTAATTTCCGGAATAAGAATTTTCTTAAAACGGCTTAAAACATCACCAGTGTTTTTGGGCATGGGATTAAGATACCTTAAATGTGCCTGAGATAAAGTATATCCCAGTTCTCTTGCCTTTGAAACGGCTTCCTTAATCGTTCCATAAGTTCCGCCCCATCCAAGTAAAAGAAGTTCACCACTTTCATCACCATCAACTTTCAGGTCGGGAATATCATTTTCTATATTCTGAACTTTCTGTGCGCGAAGCTTGATCATAAAATCATGATTGTCAGGATCGTAGTTTACGTTACCGGTAATGTTAGCTTTTTCTAAACCGCCTACTCTGTGCTCAAGTTCAGGAGTTCCGGGAATTGCCCACGGACGGGATAAATTATCATCTCTTAGGTAAGGAAAGAAGCCTTCTTTTTCAGTTCTTATTTTTGTTTTAATTTCAGGCAAATCCTTGACATCGGGAATCTTCCACGGTTCAGAACCATTAGCTAAGTATCCATCAGTTAATAAAATAACTGGTGTCATATACTTCAAAGCAATTCGCGATGCCTCAATAGCCATGTAAAAACAATCCCTTGGGGTTCTTGCTGCTAAAACAGGTACAGGTGATTCGCCATTACGACCATAAATAGATTGCAATAAGTCAGCCTGCTCTGTTTTTGTGGGTAATCCTGTACTTGGTCCGCCTCTTTGAACATCTATAATAACAACTGGTAATTCAGTCATTACTGCAAGCCCTATAGCTTCAGTTTTTAAAGCTAATCCTGGTCCACTTGTATTGGTAATTGCTAAATGACCTGCATAAGATGCTCCAATTGCAGAACATACACCAGCAATTTCATCTTCCGCCTGAAAGGTTTTTACACCAAAGTTTTTATAATTACTGAGGTATTGCAGAATTTCAGATGCAGGTGTTATAGGATAAGATCCAAGAAAGAGCGGAAGTCCACTTTTAACAGATGCTGCAAGAAATCCAAGTGCTGTTGCTTCATTTCCGGAAATATTTCTATATGTTCCTTTTGGTAATCTGGCAGGTTCAACACTATAGCGGGTTGTAAATGCTTCAGTCATTTCACCGAAGTTAATTCCTGCTTTTAGAGCTTTTTCATTTGCTTCTACATACTCTGGTTTACTTTTAAATTTTTCATGTATCCAGGTAATGGTTGTTTCAGGAGGACGATTGTATAACCAGTACATTAATCCCAATGCAAAAAAGTTCTTACATCTTGCAACTTCTTTGGGAGAAAGTTTTGTTCCTTCTAATGCATTTGCAGTTAAAGATGAGATCGGGACTTTAAATACTTCATAACCGCTCAATGATTCATCCTCAAGCGGATTGGTAGCGTAGTTTGCAAGCTTTAAATTCTTTAAATCGAAAGAATCGCTGTTAACAATAATCATCCCACCGTTTCTTAATTCAGAAAGATTCTTTTTCAGAGCAGCCGGGTTCATTGCTACAAGAACATCAGGTTGGTCACCTGGTGTATGAATATCATCACTGCTGAAGTGTAATTGGAATCCACTTACGCCGTATAATGTTCCGGCAGGTGCACGAATTTCTGCAGGGTAATCCGGAAGAGTGTTCAGATCATTACCAACCCAGGCGGTTGTATCACTAAATTGAGATCCGGTCAACTGCATTCCGTCACCGGAGTCGCCTGCAAATCTGACTGTAACCTCTTTTAACTTTAATACTTCTTTTACTTTTGACATTACATAACTCAAATATTTTTTAAAAAATGTACCATTAAAACTACTAAGTAGTTTGCGAATTAACAATTAAATTAAAGTTGACCCTCTACATAAGATCTGATAATATTTTGTAGAACTCATCAGCGTTAACAAAGCCGGTAATCCTGTTTAATTCTTTACCGTTAGCATCTAAAATAAGTATTGTTGGAACACCGACAATATTAAATTTATTTCTTAATGATTCCACTTCCGGCGATACGGATCTGGTCATATCAGCTTTGAGTGTTACAAATTCTTTTGAAAGTTCAATAACTCTTTGATCTGTAAAAGTGAGAGCATCAAGTTCTTTACAGGGAATGCACCAATCAGCATAGAAATCTATAATTATTCCTCTGTTATCGCCAACATTAGCTAGAGCTGGATCAGAATAAGTTTCCCATATAATGGATTCCCTATCAGAAGGAACCAAAGCATAAACAGAAACCGCAATAACTAAAACTGAAAAAACATACTTAAAGATTCTGAATGCGCGAACATTATTTCCTTTTTTATCGAGGAATAGCAGTATTAAAACTGCAATTATACCAAATACAGGAAGTACATATCCTGAAATTTCTTTTGGCAGCAGAGGTAGAAGGAAATATAAAGCCATTCCAAGTAAAATAAATCCGAAAACGTGCTTAACTGCTTCCATCCATTCTCCCGCACGGGGTAGACTTTTTATTTTACCAGAGAACATTGCCAGAAATAAATATGGTAATCCCAACCCCAGAGCAAGAACAAAAAACATCAGAAAACCAAAATAAGGATCTCCCTTTGCAGCAACGTAGGTTACTAAGCCTATTACAAAGGGACCAATACAAGGAGCAGCCACAATTCCCATAGTTAAGCCCATAAAGAAAGCACCATAAAATCCGCCTTTTGCGCCACCTGCTTTTGCTACAAGAGCATCCGGCATTTTAAACTCGTATAAACCGAACATACTTAAAGACAGAGCAATGAAAATTGCTACAATAACTATAATAACAATTGTGTTTTGAAGAAGCGCACCGAATACTGCCCCACTTAATGCTGTAACAACTCCTACTACTGAATAGGTGACAGCCATTCCTAAAACGAATAACAGACCCATCAAAAATAGCCGGCTTGTTTTTCCTTCACTTTGTCCGCCGAAATATCCAATGGTAATTGGTATAAGCGGATAAACGCAAGGAGTTAAATTAAGAGCGAGACCACCTATGAATACAAGAATTAGCCCTACCCATATGCCCTGACTTTCCAGTGCTGATGATATTGGATCAGATTTATCTTTCTGAACAATTGTATCAGAAATTGAAAGATCCAGATTATCAAATATCTCACTATTAATTTGGTTAACAACTTCTTGTCTGTCAGCAACTATAATTTCTACAGTATCTGAAACTGAAGTGGGTGCTAAACAACTCATATCATTGCAGGCCTGATAATCAACAGTAATTAAAATTGAATATGTACCGGGTTGAACTTCTTCGCCAACACTTACAATTGCACCAATGATAATCTCACCTTCCCAAACAGATAAAGGACTTTCTGAAAACGAGAATTTGAAATCGTGAGCCTTTGGATAAACAACGCTATTGAGACTAAATATTTCACTTTTTTCAATAGTTATTTCTGTTGGTATTAAATAATCTTCATAAGGTTTGTTGGAATTGATATGCCATTCATCATCAATATTTATTTTAACAGCTAATTTAAATTCGCTGCCTGAGTAAACCTTATCCAGGGAAAGATAGCTCTGCACTTTAAGTAAATCAGGATTGAAGCCGAATTGCGCTGATATATTTGTTGTATAAAATATTATTGAGAGAAGAATAATCTTTAAGTATTTCATATTATTTATTTCATTAATTGTTTCAATAAGATCTATTTAGTGTTATTTAAAGCTCATATAAACCGGGATCGCTGTGTAATTTAAAAATTGCTAAATGATTACTGACGCTTGAAGACTGAAGTTACTTTCTCCAGCCTTGCACAATAGGATATCTTCTACCGTAACCAAATGCCTTAGGAGATACGCGTAATGCCGGAGCAGATTGTTTTCTCTTAAATTCACTAAGATCAACCATACGCAGAACTTTTGATACAATTTTCTTATCACCAATAACAGCTGATATTTCTTCTATTTCCTTATTTTCTTCAAGATACATTCTCAGAATATTATCAAGAAGTTCGTAAGGCGGTAATGTATCCTGATCAGTTTGATCGAATCTTAATTCTGCTGATGGAGGTTTATCAATTATTTCCTGTGGAATAATTTCATCCTCCCGGTTTATATAATTTGCTATCCGGTATATATCTGTTTTATAAACATCGGCAAGTACGGCTAATCCACCGCACATATCACCGTACAGAGTGCAATATCCTGTTGCCACCTCAGATTTATTTCCGGTTGTTAAAAGTAAATAATTGTTATTATTTGAAAAAGCCATTAAGTAGAGTCCGCGAATCCTTGCCTGAAGATTTTCTTCTGTAATTCCTTTTACATCATCATTTAAAGAAGAAGAAAGGCTATTCATGCTTTCATCAACAGAAGACTGAATAGAAATATTTGTGTGTGAGATTCCTAAATTGAAAATTAGTTTCTCAGAATCGGTTATACTTCCATCGCTTGAATATTTAGAAGGCATAAGCATTACGTGGACATTTTCAGCACCAATCGCTTTAACAGCAATATACGTTACGAGGGCAGAATCCATTCCTCCGCTCAAACCAATTAATAATTTTTTAAAGCCGAGTTTATCACAATAATCTTTTACTCCATAAATAAGAGAAGATAATACTTCCTCCTCAAAACTTTTTTCACAATTCTTTATTTCATTTTTAGATTTAGAAGTGTCAAACAAAATAAAATCCTCTTCGTATGTTTTACCAAGTTGTATAAGTTTGCCATCACTGTCAAAACACATACTTGCGCCATCAAAAATCAAATCGGTTTGTGCTCCAACACAGCATACATAAGCCAGCGGAATGTTATCCTTCTTAGTTAAAAGAGACAACATTTCATGTCTTGCACATCTCTTACCATAAGCATAAGGACTTGCGGAAATATTCAGGAGAATTGTTGCACCTTTTTCCAGCAGCTCTTTTACAGGATCTCTTGTATATCTTCTTTTGTACCAATAGTCAGCGTCATTCCATATATCTTCGCAGATTGAAATTCCGAGTTTTTCTCCTTTAAACTCAAATATATCTACTTCTTTGGATGGATCGAAATATCGCATCTCATCAAACACATCATAATTAGGGATGAGAGTTTTGTGCTGTACAAACTGAATTTTTTCATCAAAACATAGAATAGCAGAGTTGTGAATATCTGTTCCGATAAGATCATCATCCTCTGTGATGGCGCCAAAAAGCAAGGCAGTATTTCCTGTTATTGCGGCTAATTCATTTGCTGTCTTAGTAACTGCATCCCGGAATTCCTTTTTTTCAACAAGATCTTGCGGAGGATATCCTACCAATGAAAGTTCAGGAAATATAACAATGTCAGCATCGGCATCAATACCGTGTTTGTAACCATCAATTATTTTTGATTTATTGTATTCCAGATTGCCTATTATCGGATTGATCTGGCAGAGTGCAATTCTCATAGCAAAATACTAAAAAAGATTTATTAATCGTTAAAACTAAAATAACCTATCTTTTAGATTTTACAATACACTAAATTTTGTAATTAGAACACCGATGCAGGGATCGGTCTCCTGACCGATCCAAAGGGCAGCGTAAAGGTTTGGCTAATAATTATCCCCAATAATTTCAGCGGTAACAGCTTCATCAGAGCTGCTGCGGAATGGACAGGAGTCCATTCCCTACAGAATACTACCATTCACCGGTAACATTCGCCCGATTATCAACTGATTTATCCATCTTTAACAATCGAGTGCCGTTAATACCATATAAAATGCATTAAATAAAAATCGTCTTTATTATTGCAGTGGAAATTACAGAAAGTAAGGAGTTCCAAAATGTACAAAAAACTATATCGCTCTAATACCGATAAAATGATCGGTGGAGTATCAGGCGGAATTGCAGAATATTTTGAAATCGATCCAACAATTGTAAGAATACTATTTGTACTTGCTGTATTCTTTGGTGGTGGAGGATTGATAGCTTACATAATTCTATGGATAATTGTGCCGGAAAAACCTTATGTTTTTCCCGGTTCACAGCAAACCCAGACTGAGAATCAATCTAATTTTACTCAACAGCAGCCGGAGTCAGAAGCTAAAGAAAATAATTCATCTGCTAATGAGGAGCCATTTAATTATGCGGCATTTCAGCAGAAACAAAAATCAAATACTGGTTCGGTTGCAGGAATTGTGTTAATTGTAATAGGCGGATTATTCCTCTTAAATAATTTTATACCGCGATTCAACTTCAGTGATTTTTGGCCGTTTATATTGATTGCTGTTGGTATTGCTTTACTTCTTAATGTTAAAAGGTGAGGTATTAAAATGAAAGCATCACATATTTTCTGGGGAACTTTATTTGTAGTACTCGGAGTGTTCGGACTGTTGGCTAACTTTTTTGAGTTCAGTTTTCAATGGTCAACTGCCTGGAAATTCTGGCCTTTGGTTTTAGTTCTTATAGGTTTATCAATTATTGTTAAAAATACAACTGGTAAACTTTTAATATCGGGTTTGGCAGGTTTAGTCCTTGCAATATCAATTTTTGCATCAGTTAGTTCAGGGCTAAATTTATTTAAAGGTGGTTTAAATTTTACATTTGACGATGGACCAATTACTTCTGAGACTGCAAGATATGTTGAGGACTATAATGATTTAATAAAATATGCTTCGCTTAACTTTAGTGCAGGCGCAGGTAATTTCAGATTATTAACTACTACAAACGATCTGCTCGATATTTCAACTGAAAGTCATGGAGTTGATTATACATTAATAAGAAATGATTACGACGATAAGAGCGATTTGACATTTAAAATGGAATCGAAAAAATTCCGCTTTGGAAAAAAAGGCAGTTTTAATAAAGTGGAGATTGCCCTTAATCCTGAACCGATTTGGAATATTAACTTCGATTTAGGTGCAGCATCCATTAAGGTTGATCTATCCCAATTTAAAGTAAGTGCAGTTGACATAAATATGGGAGCGGCGGCATTAAATCTTAAACTTGGCGAGCCGATCGATGAAACCAGATTGGATATTGATGCAGGAGCATCAGATATTGATATCTTTATTCCTGAAAATGCAGCTTGTGAAATAACTTCTGATGTAGCATTATCATCCACTAATTATGAAGGTTTTACTAAATTCGAATCAGGCAAATATCGAACACCAAATTTTTATCAATCAGGCAAAAAGATATTTATTAGAATTGAATCAGGTGTCTCATCTATTGATGTGAGGAAGTATTAATTTAAGAAAGATCTTTTGATCGTCCTGTTTTTTTCTTTTTACTTTTTTCTTTTATCTTGTTAACAGGTTTCCATAAATGCTTATCTAATATGACACACCCTTGCTCATCAAATTCAACACCTTCACTTCTTAAAAGTTCCTCCATAAGATTAGAATCACCAAAATGAATTTTTCCTGTTAATGCACCATATCTGTTTACAACTCTGTGAGCAGGAATATCAGGTCCGCATCCATTTAACGCCCATCCAACAGTCCTTGCTGCAGAACGAATTCCACAAGCTTCAGCTATATCGCCATAAGTTGTAACTTTTCCATATGGGATTTTCTTTGTTATGCGGTAGACTTTTTTGAAGAAGTCGGTATTATTTTTTTCTTCACGTTTCATTGCTGTCATTTTCGTTATTCAGTCAATCACTAAATCAATTGAAATAAATATTTTTATTAATTAATTTTTGCTGAACATTAACAAATAAGCTTTTATAAACCGATCAATATCACCATCCATTACTCCCTGTATATCAGAAGTTTCTTCATCTGTTCTATGATCCTTAACCATGTTGTAAGGATGAAAAACATATGAGCGGATCTGACTCCCCCATTCTATTTTCATCTTACTTTTTTCCACCTCGTCAAGAGCTGCATTCTGCTTTTCTACTTCAATCTGGTATAATTTAGATTTTAACATCTTCATGGCATTAACTTTGTTTTGTCCTTGTGATCGCTCACTTTGGCAGGCAGCTACAACCCCGCTTGGAATGTGAGTAATGCGAACAGCGGTTTCAACCTTATTTACATTCTGTCCCCCTTTTCCGCCTGATCTGTAGGTGTCAACTCTTAGATCAGCAGGATTAATTTCTATCTCTATTGTATCATCAACTTCAGGAATAACAAAAACAGATGCGAATGATGTGTGTCTTCTTTTATTTGAATCGAATGGAGAAATTCTTACCAGTCTGTGAACGCCATTTTCAGCTTTCATATAACCGTAAGCAAATTCACCTGTTACTTCAACTGTTGCACTTTTAATGCCCGCGCTATCACCTTCAAGTAAATCCATTATTGTCATTTTGTAACCGTTTTGTTCACCCCATCTCAGATACATTCTAAGCAGCATATCAGCCCAATCCTGCGATTCAGTTCCGCCAGCTCCGGAATGAATTGTTAACAAACAGTTCTTATCATCATTTTCGCCGCTAAGCATATTTTTAAATTCAACTTCTTCAATTGATTTTTCAAGAGCATCAAGTTCAGCGATTAGATCATCATAAAGCGATTCATCTTTTTCCATTTCCGCAAGCTGAATCGTTTCATCTACACTGATGGCTTTTTTATTAAGATCCTGCCACAGGTCAATCCAAATCTTTAATGATTTAATTTCCTGAAGGGTTTTTTGAGCAGCTATCTGGTCGTTCCAGAAATTCGGAGCTTCGGTTTGATTGTTTAGTTCATCAACTTTTTGAATTTTCTTATCAACGTCAAAGATAACTCCGTAAATTATCGATTCTGACTCTGTAGTTTTTTAATGTTTTTAATTGTTCTTCGTACATGTTCAATCCTTTTTAATTCAAAAATAAAAAGTCAAAATTCAAAAAAACACTTAATAATTTTTGACTTTTGTCCGTCGAAGACGGTTTGGCTTTGGACTTTAGAGCTCCAGTTCCATTCTTAATAATGCCGATGCTAAAGTTTTACCCTGGGCATCATGTTTAAGAGAAACAGTTCCGCCACCACCCAGGGTGTTGTGCAACAAAAAGTTTAGGGCACGAATATTAGGCAGTTCGAATCTTTCAACCTTGCCAAAACAAATTCCTTCAAAATGCTTTTTAACTCTTTCTTCAGTGAGATGTTTATGGATGATTTCATAACCTTTATCATCGTAAGCTATGATTCCGATGTTGGCTGCATCACCTTTATCGCCGCTTCTGCCGTGTGTTATGTCTCTGAGTTTTATTTTCATCTGCCTTAATGCTGAATTTATTTCAGCAACTCCTTTCACTATGTATTAATTTTCTTTTGTAAATCTTCAATTTTAGTTTAAAAAAAATTCAAAGTTCCTGAAACAAGTTCAGGATAATGTTATGATCTCAACAACCGGTTGCACAACACTTTTAGAAATTAACGCAGGCCAATATGCTACTACTTCACTTGGTTTTGGTCTGCCTCCAGCAAAACCCGTAACACCAGGAGGTCCGGTAAGTATTAATGGAGCAATTTCTTTTCCAAATCTTTCAACAGATTTATAGTCGTGCGATCTAACCCCGATTCTTAACATAATTTCATTAATGTCATCTTCATTATTTTTTTTGGATAATGGTCCGTGTGTTGAATCGTATCCTATAAACTCAGTTTTTAACTCATCAAATTTTAAGTTAAGATTTTCCATACGTTTTCTTAATATCTGATCTGCTGCTTTAGCTTTTGTAAATGCTTCAGGCCAGCAGTAGGTTAACGATGCTGATGCCGAGTAACCATCAGCATATGAACAGGAAACTTTATAGAATTGCGTTTCGGAAAAGCCTTTAACATCTGTGACTAAAACTCTATCCTCACCAAGATCTTTTAATTTTATCGAAGTAAAATCCGCAATACAATCAGGCGTTATATAATTTATCGGGTCACCAATTTCATAAACCAATTGTTCTGCAACCGTTTCGAATGATACCCTTCCGCCCGTATTTTTATGTTTTGTAATGATAACATCGCCGTTTGGAAATGCTTCTGCAATAGGAAAACCAATTTCTGCCATATTTGGTATTGACTGCCAATCACCTAAAAAGTTTCCGCCTGATGATTGAGCACCACATTCCAGAATATGTCCTGCAACAGTTCCGGCACACAATAAATTTATATCACTTTTCTTCCATCCGAATTCGTATATCATAGGCGCAAGAGTTAGGCCTGTATCAGTGGTTCTTCCTGTAATAATTATATCTGCTCCTTTTTCAAGTGCTTCTACAATTGGAAATGCACCAAAGTAAACATTAGCAGAAAGTATTTTTTCTTTTATAGTAATTATTGGTTCTCCTGATTCCATATTTTTTAGTTCTTCACCGGAAGCTATAAGCTCATCCAACCTTGATCTTATATCATCGCCCAAAACAATTCCAATTTTAAGATCTTTTATTCTCAACTCTTTAGCAACATTAATAATAGCATTCGCACAAGCAACCGGATTTACACCGCCGCCATTAGTGATAACTTTGATATTCTTTTCGACACAGTGCGGAAGAATTCTTTTCATTAGCTCTGGTATATCTCGGGCGTAACCTAGATCAGGATTTTTATTCTTTTGTTTCTGAAGTATTGACATTGTTACTTCGGCAAGATAATCCATAACAAGGTAATCTATTGGTCCTTTTGTAATCTGATGATAAGGTGCATCGATAAGGTCACCCCAGAAACCCTGTCCGGAAGCAATTCTAATTTTTTCTTTCATTTAAAACCTTTTTTATAATAAAGTTTGAAGCTTCTAAAATATCAGCTTCACTTTTAACGTTGATCCAGTCAATTCTATTATCTGCTTTGAACCAGGTAATTTGCCTTTTTGCGTAACGCCTGGTATTACGCTTAATTAATTCAACAGCCCTCATCAGTGATATTTCATTTTCTAAATAAGAAATAATTTCCTTATAACCAACAGTATTAAGTGAGTTTATTTGTTTTGAGTATCCTTTATTTATTAATTCCGTAACTTCATAAACCAATCCATTTTCAATCATAATATCAACTCTTTTTTCTATTCGTTCATAAAGAATAGTTCTGTCCCAATCAATTCCAAACTGAAAAAAATAATTATCAGAATTTTTTATCTGTTCATCAAAATGCCACCATATGGGTTTGCCTGAGATATAAAAAACTTCTAATGCTCTAATCACTCTTTTCCAGTTTTGTGGCAGCATTGAATCTGCACTTTTAGGGTCAACTCTTTTCAGTTCGTTGTAAAGAAATTCATTCCCAAACTGTTTACGTTTCCGGAGCAGTTCATCTCTTAATTCCATATTAGTATCAACAGAATTAATAATGCCGTCAATCAACGATTTAATATAAAGTCCTGTTCCACCAGCTACCACTGGAATTTTATTTTCTAAATGAAGTCTTGAAATAATTCTCTCCGCTTCATCTACAAACATACCTGCATTAAAAATACCATCAGGTGAAGTATGATCAATAAGGTGGTGTTTAACTTTTTTTAGTTCTGCTTTAGATGGTTTAGCTGTACCAATATTAAGATATTTATAAACCTGTCTACTGTCAGCAGAAATTATTTCGCTATTAATTCTTTCTGCTACCCTAATCGCAAGGTTTGTTTTACCTGAACAAGTCGGACCGGCAATAACAATTACTTGTCCCAACCTTCTTTTCCTATTAATGGAACGAAAGAAAATTCAGGAATTATATCAGTTACAAATTTGTCTTCAGTTTCTTTGGTTATTACATAAAGCTTTTGTGATGTTCGGCTTCCAACAGGGATAACCATTTTTCCACCTACAGCAAGCTGTTCCTTAAGTTTTTCAGGTACATCTGGTGAACCAGCAGTAACGATAATTCCGTCGAAAGGAGCATATTCAGCCCAGCCAAGCGTACCGTCACCATATTTAGCCCTTACTCTGATTCCAAGCTCATCAAATAATTTAAGAGTTGGATGATATAACTTTAAATTTCTTTCAATTGTATATACTTCAACTCCCATTTTATAAAGAATTGCAGCCTGATATCCTGAGCCTGTTCCAATCTCAAGTACTTTCGAACCTTTCCTTAATTTCAATTCCTGAGTCATAAATGCAACAGTGTATGGCTGAGAGATAGTTTGACCCTGACCAATTGGCAGTGCAATATCCCTGTATGCGTGAATCTTCATTGTATCAGGAATAAATTTTTCTCTCTGAACTTCGCCAATAGCTTTCAGGACGTAAATATCATTAATACCTTTTTGGGATAATAAATCTACTAATGCTTCTCTTTCTGTTCTTGACATATTGTTTTTTATTGATTGTGTCAAAGATAATTATATTATTTATTTTTGAGTAGAAAATAATTTTTAGAAAGTTTTTATGTTTGAATCTGTTTACGGCGCATTTATTATTATGGGGATGCGTATTTGCGATGTTACATTAGGTACTTTAAGAACTATACTGGTAGTCCAGGGACGAAAATACTATGCCGCTATGATAGGATTTGTAGAAGTTTTAATCTGGGTATTTGTAATTCGTTTTGTTGTTCAAAACCTGGATCATATACCTAATTTAATCGGTTATGCTGCAGGATTTGCAACCGGTAACATTCTCGGTATTACAATTGAACAAAAAATAGGATTGGGATTTGTTCAGTTGAACATCATTTCCAGGCACTTTACAGATGCTATTGCAGATAAATTACGCAAACTTAAATACGGCTTAACAATACTTCCGGGTGAAGGTGGTTCCGGCGGTGTTGCAATTATTGTTACAATTATCCCCAGAAAGTATCAGAAAAAGGCTATTTCAATTATTGAGGAAATTGATAAAACTGCCTTTATTACCGTTCAGCATTCTCTGCCTTACAGGGGATTTATTCATGGCAGCAGAAAATAAATTAATTGCACATTAATTTTTTTGAGTTGCTATGAATAGTTTTTTAAGTGTCTAGAACATTTTCTAAAATGGAAAATGTATCATTTGATTTCTATAAACATTGTGATTTCGTCTTTTTATCAATTTCTCAACACACTAAAAAAATGAATTACTTGTGCACCTGCTATTTGATTTTATAATATATTTTTTAATTTTAAAGCAAGATTAAATTATATCTATAAATTTTATCCTTTTGAGAGGAGGTGAACCATACCTTTTAAGTTCATATCTGTTTCATAAGTAACTATTTCATCATTTTTTTCTCAGGAGGTTCTCAATGCGAAGTTTTTCTTACTTATTTATTTTCTTATTTGTTCTTGGAGGTTTAACCCTTGCTCAGGATGCAGCTGATATTTATACCGGACCAATGAACGGTACATCTACTTTCAGCCCACAGCCAATACCTTCAACACCAGAAATGGCAGAATTATTTGACAATGGTCCTGTTGTCAATCTTCCCGGTGGAGGACCTGGAGGTTCAGATGGCAGCGTTTTACAAACCAGCTTATTAATGAATACTCTTGGAGGCGGTTGGCAGCTCCCGTCAGGTATTAGTATTGCTGATGATTTTGAAGTTCCAGCCGGAGGTGATTGGGCAATTGACTCGATTAGATTTTATGGTTACCAAACCGGATCTACAACTACCTCTACTTATACTGGTGTTTATGTGAAAATATATGATGGCGATCCCTCAGCTGGCGGAACAGTTGTTTGGGGAGATTTCACAACAAACATTCTTGGTAACACCTATTGGATAAATGCTTATCGCTATTCTGAAACTAGCGTTGGAACAACTCGACCTGTAATGGCAGTTGTTGCGGCAACAATCGGATTAACACTAGCTCCTGGTACATATTGGATAGAAGCTACAGCCACAGGAACTTTAGCTTCAGGTCCCTGGATGCCGCCTGTTACAATCACCGGCCAAACAACCACTGGTAACGCAAAACAATTAACCTCTACCGGATGGGCTGATTGGAATGACACCGGCACAATGACTCCTCAAGGTATGCCATTCAAAATGTTTGGGACCGAAGGCAGTGCGGGATATTCATTCTTTGATGATTTTGATTCCTATGTAGCAGGACAGTTGCTGGCCTTACAAAACCCAACCGATTGGACCACATGGGGAAATAACCCCGGTTCTGCTGAAGATGCAATGGTAAGTGATTTATACTCTGCAAGTAATCCTAACTCAGTTGTTTTTGTTACA
Organism: Ignavibacterium sp.; assembly: GCA_018335755.1. Classification (GTDB taxonomy): domain Bacteria; phylum Bacteroidota; class Ignavibacteria; order Ignavibacteriales; family Ignavibacteriaceae; genus JAGXRK01. The sequence goes on from JAGXRK010000053.1 coordinate 274,268, forward strand.
AATGACGATGTGGTTAAACTGCATGGAGACCTTACCACAGGTAAATGGTATACTGGTTTCTTAATGTACATTCCAACTGGTAAGTCAGGTTACTGGAATATGCTCTCTGATTTTACATTCAATACCGGCGGATATTGGGCTTTTGAATGTTACTTTGATGTAGGTGGCGGCGGAAGATTATTAACCGGCGATCCGGTAACTAATTTCACATGGACTCCAAACACCTGGCAATGGGTTGAAGTAATTGTTGATCTTGATACTGATCAGGCAGAATTCTGGATGGGTGGAAGTCTTGCGGGTGGTACTTTGGTTAAACAATGGCAGTGGACAAACGGAACCAGTGCAGGTTTTGGACCATTGGTAATTGATGCAACCGATATCTTTGGTGCTACTGCTAATGATGAAATGTACATGGATAACTTCTTCATAGGTCCTGCAAGTATTACTCCTGTTGAATTAACTTCCTTCGGAGCAAATGTTAATTCAGCCGGTAATGTAGTTCTAAATTGGACTACAGCATCTGAAATTAACAATCAAATGTTTGAGATAGAAAGAAGTATTGAAGGCGGTGAATTCTTCCGTATTGGTTATGTGGAAGGACACGGTACTACTACTCAGCAGCAGGAATACACCTATACAGATATGAGTGTTACTCCGGGAACTTATTTCTACAGACTAAAACAAATTGATTACATTGGTACATTTGAGTATTCAAATGCAGTTATGGTTGATGTAAAAGGTCCATTAGGATTTGAATTAGGACAGAACTATCCAAATCCATTTAACCCATCAACAATAATTGATTTCAATATTCCGGAAGCTGGACTGGTTAAACTTGCTGTTTACAATATTCTCGGAGAAGAAGTCGCTGTTCTTAAGAATGAATATATGCAGTCCGGTTTCTATCAAACAGCATTTAATGCAGTAGATATTCCAAGTGGAATGTACGTATATAAGCTTGAAACAGCCAATATGGTGCAAGCCCGCAAGATGATGCTCATGAAGTAAACTTATTGAATATTATTTAGATAATATTCCTCGTTTTCATATTAGAAGCCGCCTTTGTGCGGCTTCTTTTTTATAAAAATTAGTTTGTTGCATGATTGATTTAGTCACATTATATTAGTCTTCGTTTTTATTAAGTTCTTGAAGCTTTTTGTGAACTCTTTGCGGGAATAGCTCAGTTGGTAGAGCGCAACCTTGCCAAGGTTGATGTCGCGGGTTCGAGTCCCGTTTCCCGCTCTAAGAATCCACGAAAGTGGATTTTCTTTTTTTTGGCGCTGTACCCAAGTGGCTTAAGGGGAAGGTCTGCAAAACCTTTATTCGTCGGTTCGAATCCGACCGGCGCCTCAATTCAGCCTCAGTAATGAGGCTTTTTTCATGTTTTCACCGTATCCCAACGAATATCCGATTATATCTTATCATAATATATTATTTATCCCGAATCAATTATGTCTTTGTTCCGAATATCATTTTTTATAATAACCTGAAACTAAAAAGATAATTCGCATTTTTTGTAATTTGCCTTGCAACAATATTACAATTTATAATTATGCATTATTTAATAAGTTTATTTATTGGATATCTTTTTGGATCAATTCCAACAGCATATATACTGCTGAAAAAGAAAAAAGGAATTGATATTACTAAAACCGGTTCCGGTAATGTAGGAGCAATGAACTCCTTTGAAGTTACAAACTCTAAGTTAATCGGTCTATTTGTACTTCTAATTGATTTTTTAAAAGGCCTTTTGAGCGTGTATATTGTTTCATTAATATACCCGGAAAGTTTTGTTCTTCCAGCTGTTGCTTTGCTATTTGCGATTTTAAGTCATTGTTTTAATCCCTGGCTCAAATTCAAAGGCGGCAGAGGTTTAGCAACTGCTGCAGGGGGAACCTCAATTCTCTTTCCTTATTTTCTTTTTGCATGGATTGTTCTTTGGTTAATTTTCTACTTCTTAAAAAAAGATATTTTAATTGGAAATGTTGCTGCAAATATTTTTACACTGTTTTTAATAGCTAATACCAGTGAAATTGCTATTAAATATTCTTATCCTCAGGCAAAATCTGAAAGTGAATTAATGCTATTCGTTATCGGAGGACTTTTAATAATTTTTATTAAACACATCGAACCATTAAATGAAATAATTTTAAAATTTAAGAAACCAGGTATGAGAAATGATAACATTTAGATCATATATTATTACAATAACGCTTTTTATTGGAATTATTATTGCCGGATACTTTCTTTTCACTGATTCAGAACAAATTTTTATTCCTGAAGAAAGTGCATCAAGGCAGCAGCAGCTTCTTACTGCTTATAAAAATAGCCTTAATGATGATATTTCAAATTCAAGACGAAATATTATCACTAAAACTGTCGAGTTAGTTAGTCCTGCTGTTGTCGGTATTAATGTAATCGAAATCAGACAGGTTCGTGACCCATTCAGTTACTTCTTTGATGATCCATTCTTTAGACAATTTTTTGGCGATCGAAGAACAAACAACCGCAAGGTTCAGGGTTTAGGTTCCGGATATATCATATCTCCAGACGGATTTATAATTACAAATGACCATGTTGCCGGCAATGCAACTGAAATAACCGTTACTCTTACTGATGGTTCACATCATCAGGCTCAAATCATTGGAACAGACGCAATCTCTGATATATGCCTGTTAAAAATTGAAGGATCTGATTTCCCCTATATTGATCTTGGTGATTCTGAAGATATAATTATTGGCGAATGGGTTATTGCACTCGGTAATCCTTTTGGTTTGTTTGATCTTAATGATAAGCCAACTGTTACTGTTGGTGTTATTAGTGCCCTTGGAATGAATCTCGAACCGATAAACAATCGTTTCTACCTTAATATGATTCAGACAGATGCTGCAATTAATGGTGGGAACAGCGGCGGACCACTCGTGAATAGTCTCGGTGAAGTAATTGGTATGAATACACTTATTTTTACTGCCGGTGGTGCACAAGGTAATATCGGACTTGGATTTGCAATTCCAATAAATAAAGTAAGAAAAATAATTTCAGAACTTAAGGCAAAAGGTTCTATAGATAGAGATTTTCAGATTGGGATGCGAATTCAAACAATTGATGAAGGGATCGCAAGATATTATAATCTGTCAAGCTCAAGAGGTGTAATTGTTACAAGAATAACTCCCGGCTCCCCCGCCGAAAAATCTGATATCCGTGTTGGCGATATTATAACTGAAGTAGAGAATTTTAAGATAAATAATGAAAATACATTGTACGGAGTATTCCAGGAATTCAGAACTGATCAAACTATTGCCATAAGAATAGTAAGGGAGAATAAAGAATTAAACAAGAGAATGAAACTGGAGAAAAACAGATGATCCAGCGATATACTTTACCTGAAATGGGCAAAATCTTTGAAGATGAATTTAAATTCAGTACCTGGCTGAAAATTGAAATCCTTGCCTGTGAAGCACGTGCCGAAATGGGTGAAATCCCTAAAGAGGATGTGGCTGTAATAAAAAGTAAAGCCAAATTCGATGTGAATAAAATTCTTGAAATTGAAGAAACAACCAAACATGATGTTATAGCTTTTCTTACTAATGTCGCAGAATATGTCGGACCAGAATCACGACACATTCATTTCGGAATGACATCATCTGATATTTTAGATACAACACTTTCTTACCAGATGAAATCTGCAGGGGAACTAATATTAAAAAGATTAATAAAACTCAAAGAAATATTAAAGTACAAAGCTATTGAGCATAAAGATACAGTTTGTGTTGGACGATCACACGGAATTCATGCTGAACCAACGACTATGGGATTAAAATTTGCTCTCTGGTTCGAAGAAACAAAAAGAAATATTAAAAGACTAAAAAGTGCGATTGAAATTATATCAGTCGGTCAAATTTCCGGTGCTGTTGGAACTTTTGAACATCTTTCACCAAAAGTTGAAGAATATGTCTGCCAGAAAATGGGATTATCACCAGCACCTGTTTCAACACAGGTTATTCAGAGAGACAGGCACGCAGAGTTTTTATCAACTCTAGCTGTAATTGCCGCAACTCTTGAAAAAATATCTGTGGAAATAAGGCATCTTCAGAGAACCGAAGTGCTTGAAGCTGAAGAATATTTTTCAAAAGGTCAAAAAGGATCTTCTGCAATGCCGCATAAAAGAAATCCGATTGTCAGCGAGCGTATAACCGGCTTAGCAAGAATTTTAAGAAGTAATTCAATTGCAGCACTGGAAAATGTTGCGTTATGGCACGAGAGAGATATATCACACTCTTCAGTGGAAAGAATAATAGTTCCCGACAGCTGTATTGCTCTTGATTATATGCTCGATCTTATGATCAAATTAATTGATAAGCTGATTGTTTACCCTGAAAATATGATCAGCAACCTTAATATTACAAGGGGACTGGTTTTTTCGCAGGCAGTTTTATTAAAACTTGTTAGTAAGGGCTTAACCAGAGAAGAAGCTTATAAGCTTGTTCAAACGAGCGCAATGGATGTTTGGGCTGATAAAAATAAAAACCTTAAAGATGAGCTGCTAAATTCAGTCGAAGTAAAAAAATATTTAAGCGAGGATGAGATTAACGGAATTTTTAATAACGAACATATGTTAAGCAATGTAGATTATATTTTTAACAGAACTATTAAAAAGGATGAATAATATGAAAAACATTTTTTTAACTTTTTTGATTTTTGCTCTATTGATTTTAACGTCTTGCGGCGGCAACGCTGAGAATCTAAGTAAAAACGACCTTGCACCGGATTTTACATTATCGGATGCTTTCGGAAACCTTTATACCTTGTCTGAACTTAGAGGTAATCCGGTTGTAATTTATTTCTATCCAAAGGCAAATACTTCAGGATGTACAAAACAAGCTTGTGGTATCAGAGACAGCCGTGACAAATTCGGCGATAATAATATTGCAGTCTTAGGAATTAGTGTTGACTCAAAAGCATCGATTGCAGAGTTCATATCCGAACACAATTTAAACTTCCCTCTTCTTTCTGATGAAAATAAAGAAGTAAGCCAGGCTTATGGTGTGTTGAACAATTTAGGTATGTCAAGCAGAATTACCTTCATAATAAATAGAGACGGCAAAATTGCCAAAATTATGAGAGATTTTGATATTGACCAGCATGCGGATGAAGTTTTTGAATTTGCTTCAAAAATTTAAGCGCATACAACTTATTCTTAAAAATAATACCCGACATCACAAAGCATTGTTTTTGGTGTTTTCAAACAGTAATAAATCAACTATTATGTTGTTATAACATAAATGAATTTTAATGAATAGACGGATTGGTCAAATAATGAAATACGCTTTATTTACAATAATAATAATTGTATCAGCATATTTATTCACTGCTAAATCTACAGATATAGTATCAGATGAATTAATAGGCTATGATTCTACATTGGTTATTGAACCTAAGAATCAATATAGATTTGAGAATCAGCTAATAGCAACCATTCTTTCTAGGTACCATTTAAAAAAACTCGATATTAATGATTCAATATCATCTGTTATCTTTGATCGATATTTAAGTTCTCTGGATCCCGGCAAAATTTATTTCACTCAACCGGATATTGATGAATTTGAAAAATACAGATATAATATTGATGATTTTATTCTTGATGGAAATCTGAGTTTCTATTATGATGCATTTAATTCTTATTTACAAAAAGTAAATGAGAGGGTTGGTTTTGCAGATAATTTATTAAACCAGGAATTTGATTTTGCAAAAGACGAATATTTTGTTTTTCATAGAGACAGCACTCAATGGGCCAAAGATTTAGATGAGCTGAATGACCGCTGGATAAAAAGAATAAAGAATGATGCTATAACATACAAACTCAATGAAAAAGACTGGGATTTTATCAAAAGCACTTTATCAAAGCGTTATAACAATTACGCAAAATTTCTCAATCAATATACTTCTGAAGATGTGTTTCAGCTTGCTATGAATGCATTTACACTTTCTATTGACCCCCACACCAATTATTTATCACCGGTTACTTCTGATAACTTTAAAATTGATATGAGTCTTTCACTTGAAGGAATAGGTGCAAGACTTCAAACAGAAGACGATTACACAAAAATTGTCGAAATAATTCCTGGCGGACCTGCTGCTCAAAGTAAATTACTGTCTCCTGATGATAAAATTATAGCCGTCGCTCAGGATGATGATGGTGAATTTATAGATATAATTGGATGGCGAATTACAGAGGCAGTAAAACTCATAAGAGGACCAAAAGGCACTACTGTCAGACTTCAGATAATTCCTGCCGGGTCGGATGTAAATGTTAAGATAAAAGAGATCTCTCTCGTAAGAGATAAAGTTAAAATTGAAGATCAGTCAGCCAAAAAAGAAATTATCGAGATAACATCAGATAATACACAGTTAAAAATTGGTGTGATTCAAATTCCATCCTTTTACATAGATTTTGATGGACAGCGTAGAGGTGAAAAAGATTTTAAGAGTACAACACGCGATGCAAGAAATCTGCTTAAAGAACTTAAAACAGAAAAAGTAGATGGAGTGGTAATTGATTTAAGAAACAATGGCGGAGGTTCTTTAAGTGAAGCAATTGAACTAACTGGACTGTTTATATATGAGGGTCCCGTTGTTCAGGTTAAAAACTCTGATGGTTCTGTTGATATTGGCGATGATCCTAATCCAAGAATTGAATATGATGGCCCATTGGCAGTAATTGTAAATCGTTTCAGTGCTTCAGCATCTGAAATATTTGCCGCTGCTATTCAGGATTACGGGAGAGGAATTATTTTAGGTGAGCAGACTTTCGGCAAAGGAACAGTACAAAACTTAATTGATCTTAACAGACTTTCTTCCAAACAGAAAGGTGAATTAGGCCAGGTTAAACTGACTGTGGCAAAATATTATCGCGTCAATGGCGGCAGTACCCAGAGTCTTGGTGTGATTCCCGATATTGTTTTTCCGGGTTATCTAGAGGCTGATGAATTCGGAGAAAGTTCACAGACTAATGCATTACCCTGGGATCAGATTGATCCAACCGATTATAGTATGTATGCTGACTTAGCAGAAATCATTCCTAATCTTCAAGAAAAACACTTAAACAGGATGAATAGCAATATTGAGTATCAGCAAATGCTTGCAGACATTCAAGAATACAGGGCTAACAGAAATACAAGCAGGTATTCACTTAATCTTACTGAAAGACAAAGAGAAAAACAGGAAGCTGAGGATAGAGAATTTGAAAGAGAAAACGAATTACGTAAAGCTAAGGGATTAAAGCTACTTGAAAAGAGTGAACTATCAGAAGAAAAAGATGATGAAAAAGATTTTCTTCTTAAAGAATCGGCAAATATTCTTGCTGACTTTATACTGCAAAAGATTGGTTAGATCAGCCGGATATTTCTCTAATTAATTTTTCCTTAAGTGCGGGCAGCATTGTTTCGTTAAAAGGAAAATCGAGATCTGTTTTGCAAACGTAAACCATCGGTTTATACATTTTTTGAGAATGTTGAACAAATTGTTCCATTAATGCTTCTAATGAACAATCTAAAAGAAGGTTTGGAATAGATCTTAAAAGAGTAAACTCTACATTTTCAGTTGGATTATCATCTGACCATTTTATCAGCATTTCATATAAATAGATCTTAACAACTTCCTTCTTATTATCCTGAATTACAAAATAACCTTTACCCCTGAATTTATCTTCATTTGTAAGGCGGTTAATCTGAATATCATCCTTAATAAAATTAAAAAGAATTGTCGCTTCTCTTATTATACACTCAACATTTTCAATTGCCCACTCTACATAGTGAATAAGCTTATCAAGTTCTGTACTTATATGCTTTGCCTTATCCTGAACAATTATCTGGTCTTCAATAAGAATTCCTCTTACCTCTTTTTCCAGCCAGCTCTTTGAGCTAATATTTTCCAGAAGAAGATCATCAAGTTTATCCTTAACGAGTTTTGATTCCTGGAGAACAGGATATACAATATTCTGCGAAAGCTGGTTTTGCCATTCCTTAATTTTTCTTAAAAGCAGGTATTGATTGCTTTCCCAATCAGATCCGCAGGAAGTTAACTTTCTAATATCTATTTCAAGCATTGGATTTTTCATTTGTTTGGGTTTATCCAAATATTAAGCCAATGTTTTGAATATATGATTTATTAAGATAGAAAGTGGAAATAAGTTACAAATAGAGGCTTTTTTACTTAATTACATGTCAAAATGAAAAGAATAGTAAGTTTTACGGTTTTAAAAATAAAAAGCAGGAGTATTAGTCCTGCTTTTTTAAAAATAATCTAAATTTATTGAATTATTAGTTACACTTCATATTCCTCAAATAAGAATATAAAATTTAGATTGAACTACGATCTATATATCAAACTTAATACCTTGAGCAAACGGAAGTTTTGTACCATAGTTAATTGTATTAGTTTGTCTTCTCATATAAGCTTTCCAGGAATCAGAACCGGATTCTCGTCCGCCTCCGGTTTCCTTTTCCCCGCCAAAAGCTCCGCCGATTTCAGCGCCGGATGTTCCGATATTTACGTTTGCAATTCCACAATCTGATCCTTCCGGAGAAAGAAAAGCTTCGGCTTCTCTCAGATTATTAGTAAATATTGATGATGATAATCCCTGAACAACACCATTCTGCAACTCAATGGCATTATGAATATCGCCATTGTATTTCATCAAATATAAAATTGGAGCAAAAGTTTCTTCCTGAACGATCTCATAATGATTTTCAGCCTCAACCAATGCTGGCACAACATAACTGCCGGATTTATATTCTTCACCTTCAAGCACTTCACCACCATAGATTACTTTACCACCTTCTTTTTTTACCCGTTCCAAAGCTGTTGTAAACTCTTTTACAGCTCCTTTATCAATCAGCGGCCCAACGTGATTTTTTTGATCGAGTGGATTACCAATCTTTAATGATTTATAGGCTTTGAGTAAAGTTGCTTTAACTTTATCATAGATTGTTTCGTGTATAATTAATCTTCTGGTACTTGTACATCGCTGACCAGCTGTTCCCACTGCACCAAAAACTACTGCAGGAATTGTAATTTTTAAATCAGCATCCGGAGTTAGAATAACAGCATTGTTTCCGCCGAGTTCGAGGATTGCCTTTCCAAATCTTTTTGCTATTACTTCTCCGGCATGCCTTCCCACTCTTGTTGAACCGGTAACAGAAATTAATGGAATTCTTTTATCATTAAGAATCTGCTCCCCTATAGTTGCACCTCTTCCAACAATCAGAGCAAAAACACCTTCCGGAACATCATTATCAATCAATACCTGCTGAATGATATTCTGTGATGCTATAGCAGACAACGGAACTTTTGATGATGGTTTCCAGATATTTGTATCGCCGCAAACCGCAGCTAACATTGCATTCCAGGACCAGACTGCAACCGGAAAATTGAATGCTGAAATAGTGCATACAACTCCGAGAGGCTGATACTGATCGTACATTCTGTGTAATGGCCTTTCCGACTGCATTGTAAAACCATATAATTGTCTTGATTGACCAACTGCAAAGTCACATATATCAATCATTTCCTGAACTTCGCCTAAACCTTCCTGCAGGCTTTTTCCCATTTCATATGAAACTAACATTCCAAGATCCTGTTTAAATTCACGCAAGCGATTTCCAATTTGTCTTACAATCTCTCCCCTCTTTGGCGCCGGTATCATTCTCCACTTCAAAAATGCATCGTGTGCAGTTTGGACCACTTTTTCATAATCCGCTTCTGATGCCTGGTACACAGACGCTATATACTCTCCTGTTGCTGGTGAATGAATTTTCAACTCACCCTGGTCGGCAGTTTCCAGCCATTTTGTACCTGTACTGGCTCCAAAATTTTTTTCTTTAATACCTAATCTTTTTAAGAACTCCATAACAACCTCATATATTTATTTTGAATTTATTTTATCAATTATATTTTTAAGAGAAATTTTTTCCATTTCATTTTCAATATTTATCTGGATATCATTAAAAAGATCCAGAAAATAGTTATTTAATTTCTGATTTTTGTTTAATCCGCTTCCTTTGGATTTATTAACATCTAAGTGAAAAGCTTTTCTGTCTTCAATTGCACAATAAATTTCCTGAAGGCTAATCTGTTTAGATTTTTTCTTTAGTTTAAATCCTCCGTTAGTTCCCTTTTCACTTTCTACGATATTGCTCTTTACTAAAAGCGACAGCAGTTTCCTTAGCTTTGATGCGTTTATTCCTGTTACATCCGAGATATCGGCACTGTTCTTTGGCATAGGTGAAACAGAGGCTAAATAGCTTAATGCTTTTACAGCAGTGGATAATTTTGTTGAAGCTGACATAATTTTTTTATTTGTTACGGTAAGTGTAACTAATTAAAATTTAAAAATCAACTTTTATGCCCCGCCGAATAATTAAGAATAATTTTTATTTACTTCATAAATAAATTATTGATAATTAACACAGTATTAAATTTTCATAATTAGTTCGAAAAAAGTAGATTTTTATTGACAATAAATAATGAGAATTGTAATTTGGATTACATTTCACTCAAATCTAAATAAAAGGAGCGAGTCTATGTTAAAACTTAAACAATTCCTTTCTTCACCTTTCAAATTGGTATTAGTTATACTGCCAATTTTATTAACGTTTTCCGGTTTTGCACAAACCGAGCAGGAAGTAATCGATCGTTATCTCAACGGAGATTTAACAATTACTTCTCAATATCAGAAAGATATTATTTCGAATTACATTGAAAGTAATTCTTTTAAGCAAACCATTTCTTTAAATGGTCCTCAAAATCCGGAAGCAATATTCTTTTCAGAGGATTTTACTGGACAAACACTGCCTGCCGGATGGAGCAATATTAGTAATATTGGCAACACCCAGGTTTGGACTTTCAATAATCCCGGTCTCCGAGATTTAACTGGTAACTTTGATTCTGATTTTGCTATAGTTGATAGCGATAACTATGGATCAGGTAACTCTCAGGACGCTACATTAACTACTCCTGTAATTGATGCAACGGGTGTAACTACTGTTATACTCGGATTTGATCAATCGTTCAGATCCTTTTCAGGTTCATACGGTTTACTGGAAGTGAGTGTCGATAGCGTTAACTGGACTGTGTTAGATTCGTTAACAGTAAGCACCGGTTATCCAAATCCTCCGGTCTATACAGAATATGATATTACAACCACTGCAGCAGGTCAGGCATCCGTTTATGTTAGATGGACTTATGTCGGTACCTGGGGTTATTGGTGGGCGATTGATAATGTAGTAGTTTATGAACCAGATCCGACTCCCAACCCGGCCTTTTTAGTAAATCCTGCTGACGGTGCAATTAATATTCTTCCTTCAGTGGCCTATATGGAGTGGGCACCTGGTGCTGGAACACCTCCAACTGGTTATAAAATCTTTTTTGGAACAGATGGTAGTGGGACTACACCACCGACAAATATTGAAAATGGAACTGATTTAGGTGATACATTAATTTATATTCCTTCTGGTCTTGCATTTTCAACTACTTATTATTGGCAAATAGTTCCTTATAATGCAGCCGGAGATGCACCTAATCCACCGATTTGGTCTTATACAACCGGACCAGATCCAACATTAGTAACACCATATTTTGAAAATTTTGATGGCGTAACAGCTCCTGATCTTCCATATGGATGGAGTAAAATAGTTGATCATCCTAGTTCTACTAGTCCTAGAGTTGAAACTTATACATTAGGTACTCCTTATTCATTACCTAATCATGTAAGACTATATAGTAATGATGTAGTTGATGCAAATATTATGTTAATTTCACCACCAGTAAATAATATTTCATCTCTAAGAATGAAATTCTGGTCAAAGATAAGTGCAACTACAAACTTTCCTCCATTAATAATTGGTACAATAACAAATCCGACTGATACAGCTACATTCAGTCCTCTTGATACTATCACCACAATTACTGGAACTTATGAGGAATTTACAGTTAATCTTGATTCTTATGCTGGAACTGATAACTATATTGTATTTAAGCACGGTGCAACACCACAATTTTTCAGATCAATTTATATCGATGATCTTTTGATTGAGGAAATACCTACAAACCCGGTTTTTTCTGTTGATCCAGATTCATTGGATTTTGGATTAGTTTTACCTGGTTTCAATTCATTACCAGTTATATTTACAGTGAAAAACGTAGGCGTGGGTACTCTTGAAATATCTTCAGTAACTCTTACAGGTACTGATGCAGCGGAATTTACTTTAATCGATACTGTTAATGTTTATCCGGTATCACTAGCTGCAGAAGAATCTATGACTTTTGAGGTTTATTTTTCACCCACTTCAGTTGGTGTGAAAGAAGCCTTCGTTACAATTGTGGACAACCTGACAGAGGCTATTAATGATGTTCCCATTACAGGTAATGCATATACACCGTTTAATTCATTCGCAGAAGATTTTGACGGAGTAACAGATCCAAATTTACCTTCTGGTTGGTCTGCAATAGTTGAGCACACCAGCTCTTTTGCAGTAGTTCAAACTTATACACTAACAACACCAAATTCCCCACCGAATCATGTAAGAATTTATAATTCTTTTACCTCTGATCCTGATGGAAAATTATACCTTATAACTCCTGGAGTTTCTGGTTTTTCAACAAATCAGCTGAGATTCTATGCTAAGAGTAGTTCTGCAACTACAGTTCCCGAATTAATAGTTGGAACTATTTCAGATCCACTTAATCCGTTAACATTTAATCCTATTGATACGATAAGTACATTATCAACAACATATACTGAATATACGATAGATTTCAGATCTTATGCAGGAACAGATCAATTCATAGCCTTTCATCATGGGGCAAGTGGTTCAGGAAGTGGAAGATCAATCTTTGTTGATGATGTTATCTGGGAAAGTGTTCCTTTAGTGCTTAGTATATGGGAACTTTCAGTAGCACAGGCAAATCTGCCAACCTGGTTCGGTGGTGACACCGAAAGAGGTTTAGCTTATGGTTTCACAAGTGACGGAACTGAAGCTTCCAACCACCGTGTGTACGTTGTAAGCAGAAATGCAGGTCTGAATGTCAGAATACTAAATGCTGAAAACGGAACAGATGTCGGAACATTAAATGTAACCGGTATCACCGGTGGAGTTTTTGCACTTAATGATATTAGTGTAACATCTGATGGAAAGATCATTGGTGGAAATATGACTACCAATGCTTCAACATCCCCATTCAAGTTATATATCTGGGATACTGAATTATCAGTCCCAACTGAGTTGTTGTCATTTACAGCAGCAGAGGCAGTAAGGCTTGGTGATAAGTTTACTGTAATCGGTGATTATACTTCAGGCACAATGGAAGTCTGGGCAGCAAGTGCTACCGGAACACTTCCATTAGTATACAAGTGGACAATGAGCAGTGGATCATTAAATCCGGTTCCTCAGGTAATAACACTCAGTGATGCACCTACTACTTTGGGTTCAGCAGCAGTTGGTCCGATACCAAACGGTGATTTCTGGCTAAATGCTAATGGAATAAATCCGAAGAAGTATCAGGCAAATGGAACATTAGTTGGAACAGTTCCAGGGTCTGTTGTAGCTACTGGTAGTAATGCAATAAGACATCTGGGCTTTGTTGGAAACAATGAATACGTTGCCACATTTGCTTATGGTGCTGGTAATCATAATGCAAGAATACTTGAAATTCCGCTTGGTGTTCCTGAAGATGCACTATTGTATGCAGTTACACCTTCAATGGGTTCACTAGCTAACGCAAATGGTGCCGGTGATGTTGACTTCCAGGTTAACCCTGATTTCACCGTTAATGTTTTCGTTCTGGGAACAAACAACGGTATAGGTGCTTACAGATCATCAGACGTTGTACCTGTTGAACTTAGCACTTTTGCTGCTAATGTTGTTGACCGGACAGTTACTCTTAGCTGGAGAACTGAATCTGAATCCAACAGTTCCGGATTTGAAGTTGAGAGAAGCTCTGCAAATCAATCCTGGACACAAATCGGATTTGTCAAGTCAGCCGGAACAACAACCGAACCACAGAACTACAGCTTTGTTGATTCTAAGTTAGAAACAGGTTCATACTCATACAGACTTAAAATGGTAGATCTTGATGGAAGCTTCAGCTACAGTAAAGCTGTTGAAGTTGAAATAGGAACACCTATGACGTTTGCTTTGAGTCAGAACTATCCAAATCCGTTTAATCCGACTACACGCATTGACTATCAGGTTCCGTTCAATGCAAACGTTCAGATTGAGCTTTACAGTATAACTGGTGAAAGAGTAGCAACTCTTGTAAATACTGAACTCTCAGCCGGTTACTACACAATGGATGTTGATGCTTCATCCTTAAGATTGGCTTCCGGTGTATACTTCTATAGAATGATTTCTACAGATCTACAGGGAAGTAAATTTATGGATACAAAGAAGATGGTTCTTCTGAAGTAATACTGCTCTAATTTGTTCTATAAAGAGACACCCCGATAAACTCGGGGTGTCTTTTTTTTGCTGAAACCTCAAAATTGAATATTGAAAATGCCTGATTAAATTTATAGTAAAGAATTTTGTTGACTATTAGATTGTTTAATACTAATTTATCCTGTTCTCATAGTTAAATATTGTACAACTATTCTATTTTTTAATTTTGCTATGGACATCAGCCTCAATATTTATTCACTTCCACTAAATTCTAATCGGATATTATTTTCATTTATTGAAATAAATCATAAAACTCTAATTCAATATTCAACAACAAAAGAGGTAGATCTATGAAAAAACTATTTTCTAAAACTTTTCTATCAATCGGTATTATGCTACTGATTAGCGGTTTAGGTAATATTTCCTACGCTCAGTTAGTCGGTGGGAGCATTTACCCAATTAATGGAACAGAAAACCCTCCAACTACATTTGCATCCATTACTTCGGCGGTTACTTATTTAAGTACCAATGGAGTAACCGGAACCGGAGAGGTTCTTCTGGAATTAAGTCCAGGGTATGCAGGTGAACCCGGACCGGTTACAATTGGACCAATTTCTGGGGTAAGTTCTACACTTGGAATCAAAATTGCACCTTTAGTAGGTTATGATGCTTTAACCTCTATTGAAGGTGGCGCTACTCCAAATCAACATGCAATAAATATAGCAGGAGCAAGTTATATAACTTTAGATGGTAGTTGGAGTGGTATTGGCCCAAGTCAATGGACCGTTAGAACCACTGGTACCAATGGACAAATGGCAGTTCGTTTGAATAATACATCCGGCTCTATGTCCAATATTGTAGTTCGTAATCTAATTATGGAAGGCGAAGCAGCAAATATTACTGGAGCAATTTTCCAGATTACTGGCGGCTCTGCTAATACTATCTCAGATGTTGTTATTGAAAATAATATTATTCGAAGCAATCCACTTGCAGCAACAATCCGTGGTTATGGAATAACCTTGGCTTCGGCTAGCAATATTGGTAACACTGGAATAATTATACGCAATAATGTTATTAATCAATTTTATGCAAGAGGAATTAATCTCACCGGTGGTTTTCCTGGGATTGAAGTGTATGATAATGAAATCTATCATACAGCTGATGTTACACAACCATCCACGACTGAATTTTCTGGCATATATTTTTCAACAACATCCAGCCCTGGAACAAAAATATATAATAACTATATATATAATATCCGCTTAACAAATGGTACAACCGCAGTAAATGGATTATATATTTTCAATGGTAATTCTTCCGGAGAGCCTTGTAAATATTATAATAATAGAATATCAATTGGAGCAGATTTAAGTGGTACAGCCGCTCCTTTACAAGTTTACGGATTACGTGAAAATGCTGTATCTGGCTCACTAATAGAAATAGATTACAATTCCGTTTTTGTTGGAGGTGCAGCACCCAGCGGCACAAACACATCTGCAGCTTTTAGAAAACAGGCTAGTAATTTTGTTTCTCTTAGAAATAATATTTTTTATAATGCAAGAACAAATGATGGTGGAACGGGCACCGGTACCCATTGGGCAATAATGTCAAATAACACAACCTATGCAGGAATAAGCAACAACGATTATTTTGTTGATGGTGTTGGTGGTGTGCTCGGTACAACAACCGGTACAACAGCAGGAAATCAACTTACATTAGTTGATTGGCAGACTGCCGTTCCTTCAGATGCTGGAAGTGTTTCTCAGAATCCAAACTTCATTGCAGGTCTAAAGATCAATGAAGCTATTGCAACACAACTTGAATCCGGTGGTGCTCCAATTCCTGGAATTACAACCGACTTTGAAGGTGATGTCAGAAATGCAACAACACCTGATATTGGTGCTGATGAGTTTAATGGTATTCCATTGGACTTAACACCGCCTGCGATCTCTTATACGCTAATAGCTAATCAAAGTAATCTAAGCTCAATAACTTTAACTGCAACAATTACTGACTTTAGCGGTGTTGCTACCGGGACTAATTTACCAAGACTATACATTAAAAAATCAAGTGATTTAAATTATGTATTTAATGATAACCCAACTGTTGTTGGAGATGATTATACATTTACTATTGCATATACAGCTATTGGCGGAGTAACAATTGGTGATACAATACAATACTATGTAGCTGCTCAGGACGTACCCGGTAATGCAGGTACAAATCCTGGTGGCGGATCCGGTGCCAATCCCCCTGGAACAACTCCTCCATCAGTGCCTAGTTTCTATTTAATAGTGGACCTTCCTCTCACCGGAACTTACACAGTTGGTTTAAATATGTTCAGACAAGTAACCGGCAAGGATATTTATTTTGAATCCAGAACCAGAACGGTTACAAGAGACATCAATGGTGTTGATGCTTTCAATGATATTAATGCCGGCATTTATGATAAAGAAAATCCGACTGAGTTGGATTTAAATCCACGTTATGAAACGGTTACTGAAACTTATGTTGAAATAATGGAAGGCGGAAGACCTTTTGACCTTAGTTTCTTCTCTTCTACTGAATCAAGAGGTGTGTATCCGACAATTACTGCAGCTGTAAATGATCTTAAGTTGAGAGGTGCAAGCGGAGCGGTTACCTTCCTGCTTGTTGACATTAGCTATCCGAGCGAGACTTATCCTATTGATTTAACTGCATTTGCAGGTGCAAGCGCAACTAACACAGTTACAATAAAACCTGCTGCCGGTGTTCAGGTAGTAATCCCGGGTGATGCTGCACAGACTGCCGCAACAATTAGATTAAACACTAGTGGTCAGTACTACATTATTGACGGCTCGAACACAGTTGGCGGCTCAACAAGAGATCTGACAATTACTGCTCTTGGAACCAGTCCTGCTGTTCACTTCTTCAGCAGTGGTGATAATAATGTTGTGAAAAATTGTATTCTTGAAAGCCAGAACTCAAGTACCGGATCAGGAACACTTATTCTTGCAGCAGGAACGGGAAGCAGCAACAACCTTATTGATAATTGCTTATTCAGACCTATTGAATCGGCAACCCGATATGGTATTGGTGTTTATCTGTTTTCTTCATTTACAGGAGTAAACAATACAATTTCTAACTGTGAGTTTGTTGATTTTAATAGTCGTGCGATTGCAATTCAAGGTGCTTTAGGAGTTGATAATAATGATGCAATCGGCAACGAAATTTACCAGTTAAATCCATCTACCCTAACCACTGTATATGGAATATCAATAGGCAGAGCGCTTAACTGTGATATAGTTGGTAATAATATTTACGGATTATCAAGTACTGGTGCTACTCCAACAATTGCAGGATTATACTATTCCGGAGTCAGTGGTGTTGATATGACAGTTAGTGCTGTAAATAATGTGATCACATTTGGTGGCTTAAATACTGCAGGAACTATCCGTGGTATTGATTACTTTGGATGGTCTGCGAATTCTTTTGAGATGTATTACAACACTGTTTTATTGCTTGGCGATGAAATAACCGGTACAATAGCTACCGCAGCAGTTGCTAAACGTGATGCTGCTGTTAATTTCAAAATGGTTAATAACACTTTCGACAACGCAAGATCAAACTCAACAACAGGTACAGGCATTCATTATGCGGTACAGTTCTCAAATGCCACAGCCACATTATGGGAGTTAAACTATAATAACTATTTTGTTGACGGCACAGGTGGTATTTTAGGTAGATTTGGAACTACTGATGCGTTAACATTAGCTGAGTGGCAGACAGCTACAACTCAGGAAGCAAACTCCCTAAACAGCAATCCTAATTATGTTTCTGCAACTGATCTTAGGCTGCAATTCCCTACTCCGCTTTATGGTGCAGGAACTCCGGTTGCAGGAATTACAACTGACTTTTTAGGTGATTTAAGAAGCGCTTCTACACCAACAATTGGTGCTTATGAAAATCCGGTTGCAACAATCGGCTGGGCAAATCTGCAGTGGCCTCCTTCAGCAACAATCCTTGCAGGTGCAACCGCAACTGTATATGCTCAAATATGGATTGATGGTATAACAAATCAGCCGGGTCAAGGTGCAGGTATTCAAGCATGGATTGGTGTCAGCGATGCTAATACAGATCCGTCAACCTGGACAACATGGATACCGGCAGTATTCAACGTTGATGCTGGAAATAATGATGAATATATGGCTATGATTGGTGCTACATTAGCACCCGGAACTTATTATTACGCAAGCAGATTCAATGTATTTAATGGCGATTTCGTTTATGGTGGATATAATGCCGGTGGCGGTGGATTCTGGGATGGAATTAATAATGTCTCTGGTGTATTAACAGTTGACCCATTAATTCTTAACCTATGGGAACGTTCAGTAGCACAGGCAAATCTGCCAACCTGGTTCGGTGCTGACACTGAAAGAGGTTTAGCTTATGGTTTCACAAGTGATGGAACTGAAGCATCTAACCATCGTGTGTACGTTGTAAGCAGAAATGCAGGTCTGAATGTCAGAATACTAAATGCTGAAAACGGAACAGATGT
>JAGXRK010000054.1 GCA_018335755.1 Ignavibacterium sp.
GAGCTGAAGTTGCTTAGATATTCATCAATAGCTTTTTGCACATTATCTCTGGCAACAGTAATGGAATTTAATCTGTCGGTGCCTCTGCCTGCAACATAGGCGTAAATAATTTCAACGGGTTCATCTTTTACCAAATCGAATGGACCGACACTTAGCATTAAACGATGATCTGTAGATCTGTTGTTTATCCATCCCAAGTTGCTGACCGGGTCGCCGGAGTACCAGAAGTGCGAATTTATCTCGGAACAGGAAACATTTCCCTGAATACTGCCGGTTACGTCTGTGCAAGGATCCAGAATATTACCATTGGGTAGTAAACCTCTCATATAATTTCGGGCCTGAATTTCATTAAGTGGTTCACCACGAGTCGGATCACTTCTCATAAAATTAACAGATGACAAAACAGCAATATTTTTATATGCCGGCAGCAGTTCGTAACCAATTTGTGGCCCGCGATTGATTCTGGCAGTATCCGAAATATCACCAGATACGACCGGACCCTGAAGTAAAGTTTTGAACAAAGCCGGGGGATTTTCACCATATCCATTCGGTTCATCGGCGGTGCTTTTATATATGAATGACGATTGAAGAGATGTATCGCATCCGGCAAGATCTGTAAAATATGATGCTCCAATATCGGGATCGCTCCATACTGAGATAATGACAGAGTCCAGTTTTTCTGCAGCAGTACCGCGGTTAATTATTCTGTATCTGAAGAAAACAACATTTTCTAATTCAGGTAGTGAAGAGGCAAAAACCGTTTGCTGAATTTCAATTCCCTGCGGTTCGATACCGACAAACCTTAATCTGTCAGTCTGTGCGTCATTGAATACACACCAGATATTTTTATCGCCAATCAGATCGGGCATGTCTTCATTCGGATCCCAGATACCGTTGTTATTAAAGTCAACAGGATTGTAGATACCATCACCGTCGCCGTCGTAAAAATCAGCACCAAGACTAACCGCTTCGCGCCAGTTCTGCCAGCTGCTGCCAAAGGGAGCATCATTGGCATTAACCGAATACAGAATATTTTTCGGATCAAGTGGATCTGATCCAACTGTGCCAGGCTTATAGTTTTCTATTAATGAAGAACTGGCTTGTCCGTTTGCCCATAAAATTCCATTAGTATAACCTGAAAGGAGAAATCCACCTGAATAAATAATTCCAGATTCTTCATATTCACTGCCGCTGGACCTTACAAAAAAATCGTGAGCACGTATTGCTTGATTTTGCAGGTTATCTTCAACTATTAATGAATCAGCAAAACTTCTTTCTAAAGTTACGTTGGCAATTCTTCCGGTATTATCAAGCGGCAGTTTTAATTTATTAACTATCATTCCGGCTTTTTGATTGTTTCGAAAATCACTAAGTAAAACGATATTTCCGTATATACTGTCGCCCGCTTCCCCATCATTGTGATTTCCATCGTCAAATAGTTCCAGGTATGTTCCATCTGTAAGACTGAGATACACTTTGGATATATCATCATCATCAACCGCTTTAACTGTAAATATTATTGAAGTGTCTTTTAATCCCGCAAACGTCAAAAAATTATAATTTAAAATTACAGGCGGAGTGTATTGTTCAACCGTTACCTCGGGGATCATAAATGCAAAAGTATAACCAAATAAACTGCTTGAATGATTTACAAATCTCTGAGTTCTGAATGTTAAAAATGGCTTATCTGTATACCGTGATGCTGAAATAAAGGAATCATCTCGGAGGTATTTTGTTAATTGCTGAGGGTCTGACCAGGAAACACCGCTATCAGTGCTTTTTACATAAAAAATGTTATTTGGTAAAGTGTTTGTCTGGTCAAGTCTTAATGTGTCTTCAACCTGATAAATGATCCATAAAGTGTTATCGTTTGTTTTAACTATTCTCGGACGGGATTCATTCTTATTTGAACCGGCAATTACAATTGAATCGCTCCAGGTATTTCCATTATCCATACTTTGTTTAACATAAATATTTCTTAATGGAGGACTAAGGGAATAAGTTGCTTCATAAACAGTTATCAAAATATTATCGTCAAACGCTAATAAGCCTGCATCATATAACCACAAAGGATTTTGCAGAGTTCTTTTAAGATACTCTGTTAAATCGCTTTCCCACGACTCACCCTGGTCGAAGCTTCTTCTGTATGATGCAATGGTTTTGGAAGCATTAACATAGGAAAGATAAACCTCACCGTTTGGTTTTTCAGAAAATTGAGGATAAAAAGATTGTTTTATAGCAATACCGATTCCCGGTCCCAGAAGCACCGCCGGCTCTGACCAGGTTAATGCGTTATCATCAGAATAAGATGTATAGATGCCTTCTGAGAAAACAGACCATCCCAATAATATTCTGCCCGAGCTTAAGCGATAGGCAGAGGGACAAAGCGGTTGGTTGATGGATATTATTGGAAGAGTCTTTATCAGAACTGGAGATGACCATGACATACCCGCATCTGTTGATTTTATGAGAAAGAGCGAATCAACTTTTTCATCTGTATTTCTTGAACTGTAAATAAGCAGCAGGTTGTTTTCATCAATTGCAGCAACAGTATGCTCACTTTGATTTGCAACGGGGATCATCATTACATCGGGCTGAGCATAAATCACACTCAGTGAAAACAGAAAAACTATTAAAACTGTTTTTGAGTATTTCATTTTACTCGAGGCTTCTGAAATATTACTTTAAAATTATCATCTTCTTCGATTGAGAAAAATCATTAACCCGAAGTCTGTATATATAAACTCCGCTTGCCAGTCCTTCTGAGTTAAGCTGAACCTCATATCTTCTTGCCGGCTGAAAAGAGTTAATAAGAGTTTTAACTTCCTGACCCAGAATATCAAAAACCTTAAGAGTAACAAGTCCATCTTCAAGCAGATCATACCTGATTGTTGTAGAAGGATTAAACGGATTAGGATAGTTCTGGAATAGCTCATAATCGTCAATAACATAAGTAGGTTCGCCGGGAATATAAGTTAGTGACGGAAAGTTGTTGCTGTATTCCTGAATAACGTTCCTAACAATTTCTTTACCAGCAGTAATTGAGTTAAGAGGAGAATCACCTTTAGCCCCGGTGTATGCAACAATAATATGTTGGGGCTGATCTTTGTATAAATTAAATGGCCCGATATTCAAGTAAATGACCTGGTCTGTACTCCTGTTATTAATCCAGCCATAACCGGTTACCGGGTCGCCGGAAAAGAAAAAATACGGATTAACTTTATCACAAAGTGTGTCCGGCACAACTATACCGGTATTAAAATTACAAGGGTCGACAGGGATACCCTCCAGCGGTCGAAGCCCGAGCATCCTGTTATATAGAGTATGCTTATTTTCAAAAGTCCTAAAACCCATAAAATGTATAAAATTTTGAAAAGATGATGGCTTCAAATTTCTGTAGCCTTCGTATAAGTAAGTCCCATAGTAAAACCCAAAGTTATTAATTGCACGAAATTGAAAACCACCTTGTGTTGTATCCTGAACCATAGGTCCCTGAAGAAAGGTAAAAAACAGTGCAGGAGGACGATCACCAATTTCTAAATCTACTCCGCTGTTATAAGCATAGCCCGAAAAAATTGCTGTATCACTGCCGGTCAGATCATCATCATAAACCCCGATGTCCGGATCAGCCCAAATAGAAAAATAAGTATTTATTAAGCTGTCTGTTATCAGCCCGCGGTTTATAATTGAATACATTATAAAAATTGTATTCTGCAGATGGCTTTCATTACTGGCAAAAACGGTTTGCTGAATCTCTATACCCATAGGAAATGTATCTGTCCATCTTCTATTTTGTTCAGAATCATTATATACACACCAAACGGTTATATCACCAAGCAGATAAGGCATATCTTCATCTAAATCCCAAATACCGTTCCTATTTTTGTCTATTGGATTATAAACTCCGTCCAAATCACCATCGTAGAAGTTAGCGCCAAACTTAACAGCATCGCTCCAGTCCTGCCACGATTTTCCAAACGGCGGATCAGATTTCCGGACAACATATAATTCCTTACTGTGCGCAGTGGTATCATTTAAAATTCCCGGCAAATAATCCTTAAGTATAAATACATCAAATACATTACTCGCCCAGATTTCATTTTCTATTTTACCCGCCAGAGCGAAGCCGCCCGAAAATAACACATAATCTTCTCCTAATCTTCCTGAACCGCCCTGAGTAAAAGATGCTGTTACTCCCGTGTTGGTTATCGGTAATTTAAAATTGTTAACGTCAACTGTAAACCTACTCCCCACCCTGCCGGTCGTGTCGCCCACGGCTACTTGTGTTAATGAAAACATTAATTCGGGCTGGAAGAGGATAACCAAAGCCGCAAAAATTATTTTTAAGAATAATTTATTCATCATCTCAGATAAACCATTTTTTTGCTTGCGATGAATTCATTAATTCGCATTCTGTAAATGTAAACCCCGCTAGCCAATCCTGTTGCGTTGAAGGTCAGGTCATACCTGTTCGCACTCTTAAATTCACTAAGCAATGTTCTTACTTTTTGGCCCAGTATATCAAACAACTCGATTGTTACAATACCATCCTCAGGAAGATCAAATCGAATTGTTGTAGAAGGATTAAACGGATTAGGGAAATTCTGAAACAGTTCATAGTTATCAACAACAAAAGACGGTTCACCGGGTTTATAAGCAAGCGAGCTGAAGTTGCTTAGATATTCATCAATAGCTTTTTGCACATTATCTCTGGCAACAGTAATTGAATTTAATCTGTCGGTGCTTCTGCCCAGTACATAAGCGTAGATAACTTCAACGGGTTTATCTTTCTCTAATTGAAACGGACCTGTAGAAAGCATAGCCCTTACATCAGTTGGGCTGTTTAACAGCCAGCCGTTATTTGTAACAGGATCTCCGGAATATTGGAACAGCGGATTAATATCCGAGCAGTTCACGCCGCCGCCGATTATTCCTAAATTATCTGTACAGGGGTCCAGATAACCTCCGTTACTTAATTGTCCTATATGGTTTCGACGTGCCTCTATTGCGGTATTGGGATCGCCTCTGATCGGGTCCGATTTCTGATGAAACACAAAAGCATTGATTTCAGAGTTTTTCCACCCGGCTAGAACAGTTTCTCCAAGATTTTTTCCATGTTTTATGTATGCTGTATCAGTTGGCGCAGTTTCGGTTTGTGCGCCCTGGAGTAACGTAGTATAAAAAGCAGGTGGCGTGCTGCCGTAACCGAGTGAATCATCATCAGCACCTTTGTAAATAAAGGATGATTGTAAAAGCGTATCACTTCCTGCCACATCATTCTCATACTTTACCCCGATATCAGGATCAGACCAAAATCCGAGGCGTACGGAATCCAGAACATCAGCAGAAGTTCCTCTGTTAATAATCTTATACCTTATAAAAAGAATATCTTCCAGTTCGGGCAGAGCAGAGGCAAAAACTGTTTGTTGAATTTCAATTCCCTGCGGTTCAACACCGGCAAAGCGAAGTCGCTGATTACCCGGCACACCATCATTGTAAACAGTCCACACTGTTCTGTCACCAAGAAGATCCGGCATATCTTCATCCGGGTCCCAAACACCGTTGTTATTAAGGTCAACAGGATTGTAAATCCCATCTCCGTCGCCGTCATAAAAATTGGCCCCTAACTCAACAGCATCTTTCCATCTATGCCATCTGTCGCCAAATGGCGGATCTGAAGAGTTTACACCATAAACAATGTTCTTAGGATTCGACTGATCGTTAACTCGTCCGGCAACAAAATTTTCAATTAAGCTGGAAGACGCTTGTCCTGCAGCCCACAATAAACCATTAGAATAACCTGAAATGATAAATCCGCCGGAGAATAAATAATTTATTCCGTCGTATAATCCCTGAGGATTTCCCTGCGTAATGAATATGCGGGAATCTTCAACCGAGTAGTTGTTTAAATCCGATGCAGTGAAATTATATTCTACTGAAAATTGATTGCGATAAGCGGCAAGACTTCCATACGGGCTTACAGGCATGAAAATTTTATTAACAGCAATATATCCTTCTGCACCAGCAGGGTAATCAATTAATGTAAATTTGTTCCCATAAATAAAATCATTTGCCTCGCCGTCAAAATGAAGTCCGTCATCATAAAGAAAAATCTTCTGCGAATCCTCAAGAACTACAAAAACCTCTTTCAGTGAATCATCATCCTGAACTGTTATGTTTATTATATTCTCAAGAGGATTAGTTAGATTATTATCATTAATGATCTTTACATCATAAACAACAGGCGGAGTATATACTTCAATAGTTTCACCCGGAATACCCCAGGCAATTTTTCTGTTGCCGATTGTACCGCTGTACCTTTGTGTAACAAAGGAAACAAATGGTTTTGTACTGTGTTTGGATATGCTGATCTGACTATCATCACCGATATATTTGGTAAATTTTTCTTCTTCACTAAAAGTATTGCCATTATCTGAACTGGTCTTATAAAAAATATCACCCTGTTTTAAGCCGGTTTTAATTGTGGGATATTCCCTTTCATAAACGAGCCATATCTTTCCGTCATCAGCTTTGATTGCCCTTGGTCTTTTTTCAACCTTATCAGTGCCGGTAACTAGTATGCCTTCACTCCAGTTCTGACCGCCGTCAGAGGTTTTACGCATATAAATATTATCTTCGTTTGAAGATGAAGTTTGAAAGAAAGCAACAATGTCATTGTTTGACAGTGATACGAATGAAACATCGCCTAAATATGGAGTGGATGATGTAGAAAAAATAAAAAGAGTTGAATCCGTATTGTCACCCCAGCTTTCACCGTTATTAGTGCTTTCTCTGTAATAACATAAACCCGCGTTATTTGGAAAGTTAAAACTCAACCATATTCTGTCAGGTGAAATCTGCGAGAGATTTAAATTGTAATTTCTTCTGCTAGCCCCGGCAAGAGTGCGACCCAGAATCAGTACGGGCTGAGACCAGCTTAAACCTAGGTCATCCGAGTAAATTGAGAATGTTCCAACTCCAATTGCAGACCAGGCAAGTATTATTCTGTTTGTTGGTGTTAATAAAGATGACAAGAAAACGGCGGGATGAACCGTTGAAATATCAGTTTCTATTATGAAAACAGGCTGACTCCAGTTGTTTCCACCATCAGATGTTTTAGATATAAAAACAGAATCATTGCGCGGAGAACAAAAGAAAAGAATGATCTCGTTATCTGAAATAAACACGGGAGATGTTTCTGTAATTGACAAACTGTCGTATGCGAAAGGAAAAGCCTGGATATCATTTGTTTGCGGCAAGACTATTCCCGCAAATAGACTTAAAATGAATAGCGAGATTAAACCGGCACATTTCATAACCTAACCCTTTAAAAAGTGGTTTTGTATTTGATAATGTAAACAAAAAAAAGCTGTTTGTAAAGGAAGATTTTGGATGTTTAACTATTTGCTGCTGATCAATTATTATGGTTCGTCAAACAAAACAAATAACACAGAATTGTTAAGAATTGATACTATTTGATCAATACAAGCTTCTTAACCTGTGTAAAACCGGCAGACTGCAATTTGTAGAAATATATTCCGCTTGCAAAAGCACTTGCATCAAATGTTACCTCATATTTACCAGCCGGCAGATAACTATCTACAAGTGTTGTTAGTTCATTACCGAGAATATCGTATATCTTTAAGGTTATTAAAGGGTTGTCATTTCGAGAAGCCTGCGACGAGAAATCTTTATGATTCCTCTCCCGACTCGTCGGGATCGGAATGACAAATCGTATTATAGTAGAAGAGTTAAATGGATTAGGATAATTCTGATAGAGTATAAAATCAAATGGCTGAACAGGATTGTCATCAATATCTGTCAGTGAAAAAGTAATGGTTAGTCCGGCAACAGAGGTATTAAGCGAATCAATAGTAAACTGTTGACTCACAGCGTTTGGCAAACCGAATTTTTGTGCGATCAATTCATATGTGCCGTAAGGAAGATGATTTACACGGAAAGTTGCATCATCTTTCCCAAAATTATAACTGTACAGTGAGCCGGTTGAAACAGAACGGGCCAAGAGAGTTATCCCGTCATAACCGTAAGCATCGTATGCCGGTAAAGCCAAATTACCGGCAGCCGCCCCCGCGCCATATGCAATATCTTTTTGCAGGAGCAAATTCTTATCAGTTAGGTTTGTGTTTATAAGGATTGAATCGGCATTCTGCCAGAAAACAGAAGCGTTACCGGCATCGTTATAATAGCCCGGAAGGAAATAATCAGAATATGCCTGCACAAAGTAGTAATCCTCATCCGAAACGTAAACATTATAATTACCATCCGGCTTAATAAATCCGGCAAAAACATTCGTTGGCTCCTGAAACATAGATCCTTCAAGTGGTCTTTGCGAAGGAACGTGGGTTCCTTTTCTTACAATTATAACGCCCTTATCTAAAGTTGTTCCGCCAAGTGAATCGAGAATTTGTCCGGAAACGGATTTAGTTAAATCATCTGTTTTTTTCATATAAAAATCTATTACAGTTGTATCGTCATCTTCTACTCCAACCAGTTTAGCAAAATAGGGGTCATAAGTACTGTCTTTGAAAATTACACGATAGCCGTCCCGTTCAGCAGCAATTATATATTCACCTTCCGGAAGGGTTATTTCATAATAACCGGAAGCATCGGTTACTGCTTTATCAATCAGGAACATTCCATTGTAGAAAAAATAAATTGTTGTGCTGTCAAGAGGTGTAATGCTGTCACGAACAGTTCCGGCAGCAATTCCAAAGTCATCTTCATAAAAATCTATTTTAACTTTCAGCGGTTCGGGACTGTTAATCCCGTTGTTAAAAACAAAAATTGTATCGGAAGTATCTGAATAAGTTATATAATAAAATCCATTCAAATAGACATGCATCTTTACGGTGTCATTTGGCTGAATATTGAATGGAAGCTGTAAATTATTTTCAAAAGTGATAGAGTAAAAGGATGGGTTATAGTTTACGCTGTCGATTGAAAGTATGCTGTTACCCTCATTTATTAAATAAGTAGAATCTATTCGGTTAAAAAGGTCTTCAAATCTTACCTGGTTCGGAGAAATCTTCAAATTTGGCTGTGCTATCAATTCTACTGCGAGTGCAAAAAATGCAATCTGCAGCAACACTAAGTATTTTTTATAAGGCATTATTATAAACTCTGTTTTTACAAGTAGTGTTAAAATTGACAATTTAGTGACAAAAATAAAGCGAGAAAAAAATATAAGCTATAAATTATATCCTGCCATTGTAATCAATCTTTAAAAAAATTTTAATGTCACGATTTTGTTTGAACTATAACTGTATCAATGTAACTCAAATTATTTTTATAAAAAATATTAAAGGAAATGATACAATGAAAAAACTTTTGGTCTCGTTATTATTTGCATTTTTTATTCTTGCCGGATGCGGAGAAGAAAATTCTGTTATATCACCACTCACCGATAACAGCACCGGTAAATTAGTCTTAAAAATAGATAAGCATAATGCACCCGCTTCTGTTGTTTTTGTTGAAGCCACACTATCAAGAAGTGGATTTGAACCAATATATGCAGAGTTAAATTTGTTAAGTGATACAACTGCAAACATCAGTTTAAATGAAATTCCGGAAGGCCAATGGAACCTTGTTGTTGATGCTAAAAATCAATCAGGTGTTGTTGAATTTACAGGTGAAACTGACGTGAATGTTCTTGCAAACACAGTCATTGATGTGAACCTTACGTTGTACCCAATTCCCGGCAGTACTGGCGGCATTCAGCTTTTGGTTAGCTGGGGTGGTAGCGGCGGCGGAAGCGAACAGCCCATCTTTCTGATCATTGATGAAGATGTCCTGGACAATGATCTTCAGTTTAACAATACCGGCGGCGGAATTATTCCCGGCGGTCCGCAATTCTTTACCGATTGGGACGTGAATGATGATATTGCAAGTGAAACTCAGCGCAGTGTGCTTCGTTACTTCCAATCTAATATCGGCAGGACAATTACAATAAAATCCGGCAAGACCGGTGATGAAGGCTGGTTTGCACCAAATTGTATTCCTGCAAAATGGATCAACAGCTACGCTAATAATGATAACAATTGTCTGACCGGTTCCGAGCAGCAATTAGCTATAAAAAATTACGTTGGACTTAATGGTACTTCTGCAATTCCTTCCCAGCAAAGATTAGACAAGATTCCGGATGTCAGGCCATTACGTGCTCTTGGATTGAATCGCTTGATAGGTAGGGTTGTATATGCGGTTGTGTATGATAGTGATTTAAGTATTAACTATGATCTTGGTACACCACTTGGAGTAAACGGTAATTTACAGGGCGAAACACTTGGTGTTGTAGCTTTTCAGGTTAATGAAGTCAGAACACTAAATAATTTTTCCAGCAGTACATTACCTGAAGTGCAGATAACTATTCTTGATGCCGCTTCATATTCAAACAGCAATTTTATGCTGCTTAGTGCTCCTGTTCCGGCCAGCTCCTCAGTTCCCAATGACAGAATAGCTCCCGGTTCACCAGATGGATATTATTCTTTAGGAAACTAAATACAAATAAGTATTAGAAATAATATCCTTGTGAAATTAAGGGCTCGAAAGAGCCCTTTTCTCTTAGGGGTTAACCGAATACTCTTACCTTTTAATCAATTGCCGAAATTATTCCTAAGTTAAAAGTTTTGTCATACCCTATAAATAAATTTTGAACAAGGCAGCGTCAAAATTTCATTAAATAACACTATTTTATATATAAGACTTGAAGATTTTTATTATTAGTGATCACATAATAACAAAGCGTTTAAAACAGAGAGAAAAAAATAGATTTTCTAAGCTTAAACAAATCGGAATTAGATCAGCTGCTTGAATCTTCCAAGAGCGGAAATTCAAAATCGTTTTCTCAAATTTCCGTTCATGTAAGGGAAATTGCCCTTTCTTATTTTATGTCAAAGTACCGTGCAGGTAAAATAATCAATAAAGACGATGCTGAAGATCTTACAAATTCCGTTTACCTTGCCTTTGCAGAACAGTTCGAAAAAATTGATAATATAGAAAACTGGCTAAGACGCGTTATTTTCTTAACATTTGTCCGTTTTTACAAAAGAAACACTACCCACAGAACGTACGAACTGAATGAAAGAACTGCTGCAGAGAATACCAATCAACAGGCAGAAAACAGCTTTGATGTTGAAGCAATACGAAAGGTTTTGCACGAGCTTAGCGAGGAAAAACAGGAAATAATCCAGCTCCGTTTCTGGGGCGAACTTAAGTTTCAGGAAATAGCTGAGCGGCTTAATAAGTCGGAAGCAGCGGTAAAAAAAATGTTTTACAGAACAGTTGAGGAAATAAAAGACAGGCTGGAATAATTGTCACTTTTGATTAACATAAGTTACTATTTGTGATAAACCATCAAAGGTTAATGAAGATGAACGAACTTGATAAAATATTAGAACTACTTGAAAAAGACGGGCTTTCCCCGGATGAGCAGAAAGAGCTTGACGAATTACTTTCCGCAGTACCTGATTCTGAAAAGATCGTCAAAACTTTTAATAGCTTAAGGAATTTTTTTGATAAAGACTCACATCCCGATGAAGTTCTTATTGGCGAGTACGTGCTTTATAAAAATGATATGCTTGACGATAAGCGGACAATGCTTGTGCTTGAAAATAAAATTGCAGATCATCTGAGAGTTTGTAATGAATGCAAAAATATTTTCACAGACTTTAATTCAGAATATGCAGACGTTGATTCGTTTCTTACTGAATCAATAAGAGAAACAAAACCAAACGAAGAGATTCAAAATATTTCTGCAGGATTTTTCCGGAAATTTACTGCGGGAAGATTTGCCTATGCTGCCGTTGCAGCACTTGTTTTAATTTATCTCGGGATGTTTGCTGCTTCTTCTGTTTTTGTACCCGACTATAAGAAGTATGCAATATCAGATGATGATAGAAGTTTTTATAACACCAGGGGAAGAACGTCAGAACTGTTTCAAAGGGGCTTGAACGCTATTGATAAAAAAGAATATAACAACGCAATTCTTCTTCTTGAACAGGATATAAACTCTAACATTAACGAACCGTCAATCTTTTATTCACATTTTATTTTAGGTGTAACATACATACAAAGTTCAGAATCGTCTTTTCTTGGAACATTTAAATCCTTTGACAAAGAAAAAATTGAAAACGGAATAACTAACCTGAAAAAAGCAATTGAACTTAATTCAAGCGGCAAATATGAAAACCTCAACCTTGATGCGCACTATTTCGCCGGCAAAGCATATATGCTAATCGATAAAACAAACTCCGCAGCTGAACATCTTAAAATAGTTGTAAGTAATAAAGGCAGCTACTATAAAAAAGCACAGGAACTGCTGGATAAAATCAACGCGAGATAATCAATGTTTTTATGGAAATCTGTTCTGGTTCTGATTTCGATTTTAACCGTAACGTTACCGGGACTGATTGTTATTTCTTTTACTTATCTGCCGCAGCAAGAATCAACTGGAAAAAAAGCTGAAACCCGGTTAGAAGAAAAAAAGCTATCTAAAAGCTTTTACCAGATTGAACGTTCAATCCGGAATGAAGAATATGATAAGATTGCTACGCCTAAAAAGATA
The DNA here is from genome assembly GCA_018335755.1 of Ignavibacterium sp. GTDB lineage: Bacteria > Bacteroidota > Ignavibacteria > Ignavibacteriales > Ignavibacteriaceae > JAGXRK01. The sequence continues at coordinate 12,581 of JAGXRK010000054.1, forward strand.
GCCGACCTTACAAGCAAATTTGAGCGCGAATATCTTGGGTCATTAATTAAAAAGAGATCTGAAGATTTTTCATCACAGTATAATCTTCTTAGCTGGCAATTAAGCTATGTGCCTGAGATATTCAGATATTACGATGACCTGGTATTTGCAGCAAGAGCTACTAACAAATTAAAAGAATTAAAAGAACAGGCAGGAAGATTAAAATCCCAAAGCGGTTTCAAAATCTACCTTATTGCCTTAATTGAACACCAACTTGGTAATTACAATCAAGCATTAAAAATTTTAGATGGCATACCAAAGCTCACCAAAGAAACTCTTTTTCTTAAAGCCCAGGCACTCAGAGGAATTGGCAATTATGATCAGGCTTTTAAGGAATTAGATTCTGCTGAAAAACTTGCGGCAGGTGAAAGAGACTTTTTAGCAAAACTTTATAATTCGAAAGGTTCTCTCCTTTTTCTTTCGGGGCAGAGTAAAATGGCAGATGAGTTTTATAAAAGAGCCAATCAAACAGCACGTTCTGCCGGTAACAGGGAAGAAGAAACAAGATCATTAATTAACCTTGGAATAATTGCTGACGATAAAGGTGATGTTGTATCCGCCAGAAATCTTTTCCGCCAGGCACTTGGCATAATAAATAAGACCAGCGATCCGGAACTGAAAGCATTTTCATTTTCAGAGCTTGGCGTCTCTTACTCGTTAACTAACGAAATTATTGATGCAAAAAGTTTTTATGAAAAAAGTTATCACCTTTATACTAAACTAAATAACAATGAAAGATTATCTTATTTGTCGGGCAATCTTGCAGCAATTTACAGCCAGCTCTCTAATTCTAAAGCGGCACTGAAACACTACGAAGAAGGACTTAAATTTGCAGGAGAGAACAGAAAAGGACAAATCCTAAATCTTATTGGTCTGGGTGATGTATATGCAAACCTTGCAAATTATTCTAAGGCGCTCGGTTATTATGAGCAGGCAAAAAAGATCTCTGAAGAAATAAAGGACGTACAATCAACTGCATCGGTTGATGTTAGTATAGGCACGCTTTTATATAACATAGGAAGAACGCACAAAGCAATTGAGTTCTATAAAAATGCTGCCGGAATAATTGATGTTCAAAGCAATCCATATGTAGCCGCCGATCTTTACTTTAAAACAGGAATAGCATATTCCGATATTGACAGCCTGGAAAAAGGGGCAGAGTATTATAAAAGAGGGCTGGAGCTTGCACAGTCTTCGGGCGATATTTATAACGAAATTATAATAAGCACGGAGCTTGCTCACAATTATTATTTGAAAAATGATTTGAAATCCGCCGAAGAAATACTTAAGAAGATCGGCACCATAACAAGGCGTTACGGCTTAGTTCAGCTTGCAAATGTGCAGGATCTTTATCAAGCAAAGATATTTATCAGGCGGAATGAAGAAGGTAAAGCAACGCCACTTCTTTATAAGGTGTTGAATACATCCACATCCATTTCTGATTACAATACCCGGATTGAAGCAGGTTACATTCTTGCCAGGTTAAGTGAATCCCGGAAGAACCATTCCGATGCAGAAAAATATTATAACCTAACCGTGGATCTGATAGATGAATTATCCCGTCCGCTTTTTGGAAATCCGGAAATTCAGATCTACCGCTTTTCATCTTTAAATGATGTCTTTTCATCTTATGCCGAATTTCTATATAACCTTGGAAAGCACAGGGAAAGTTTCAATGTTGTTGAAAGATCAAGATCAAGAAACACCATTCAGAACTTGAACAATATAAAGATAACCTCAGCTATTGATGATCAGGATATGCTTAACCGTCTCTATGATCTCGACTGGATGATAAAGTCCGGATTGTATTCGGGCACAGAGTTAATTAAGCACAAGCAGGAGTATGATACTCTTAAAACAGCAATTATCAGAAAGTCGCCCACAGTTAAAAAATATGTAAATAATCTTTTCAGTTTTCCGGAAATCAATTATCAAAAAAATCTTTCGGAAAATGAAAACATTGTTACAGTAAACTTAAGTGAAAAATCAACTCAGCTTTTTCTGATTTCAAAGGATAAATTTTTAAGCAGACAGGTAAACCTTGGCAGAGAGCAGATTAAAAAACTTGTTTCAGATATTGCACCCATTTATTCAGAAAATTTAATTGATGACGGAATATATTTTAACCAGGATCTTTTCTCTTTTAATGCCAGGGCATCATTTATACTGTTTGAGCAGGTTTTCAAACCTATACTTTCAGAGATTAAAGCAGATGAGCATATAGTTTTTAATCTGCCCGCCGAACTTGCTTTTTTACCTTTGGAATTTCTTGTTACAGAATATGATAAATCCGGCAGCCCTTATTATTATAATGATAAAAAGTTTTTAATTGATAAGTATATTGTTTCATATTCTCCGTCCTTATCTGTATATCTTTTTCAGAAAGAGAAAGAAACCAGCGATAACAGCACCGTAATGCTTGTTGGTGATCCGCAGTTTAAAAATAACGATTTTGCTCTTAGTTACAGGGGCGGAATGATTGAAGACGATTCATTCAATTCAAGAAACCTGGTTTTATTCCCTCTTGAGTATTCTAAAGAAGAAATAAAAAACCTTAACAATCTTATTTCGGACGGCTTTGTTTTAATTTCAGATGATGCAACAGAATCAAACTTTAAGAAGAATGCCGAAACCAGCAAAGTCATTCATCTATCAACGCACTCGTTCCTTCATAAAGATCAGCCATTGATATTATTTTCGCAAAAAGACGATTCTGCTAACGATGGATTTCTTGAAGCCGCAGAAATTCTGGAACTCAACTTAAACAGCGAGCTTGTTGTCCTTAGTTCCTGCCGCTCCGGATTGGGCAGAGTTGATCAAGCAGAAGGTGTGATTGGTATGCAGAAATCATTTTTTGAAGCCGGCACAAAAAGCATTATAGTTTCTTTGTGGGACGTAAATGACAAATACACTTCATTTTTTATGCAAAGTTTTTATAAGTTTCTTGCTGATGGAAACAGCAGGGCAGAAGCAGTTCGAAAAGCAAAAATTCACTTTAAGGAAAACTATTCAGCTAATCCGTATTACTGGTCAGCATTTATTCTCTCAGGCGATGCCTCCGCATTTGAATTAAACAAATCATCGGACGGTTTTCTTTTCTATCTGCTGTTTGTAATTGCCCTTGTCGCGGTATCGGTTTACTTTTTCTATTTTAGAAAAAGAAAAGTCTGATAAGTTTTTTCATCCCGTCATTTTATATATTTGCCAGACTTAATATTTAAACCGGATTTTTAAAATGAGAAGAATACTTTTATTACTGATATTGAACACATCGTTCATAACTGCTCAAATTTCAGAAGCACCGAAGCAAGCAGTTAATAATTTTATTAATGTAGAATCTCTCCTTCAAAAAGTTGAATTGTTATGTTCCCCAGAGTTTGCAGGAAGATTTTCCGGCAGCGACGGCTATGATAAGGCTTCCGATTATGTAAGAAGCTACTTTAAAGAATTAGGATTGAAACCTGCATTCAATGGAGATTACTATCAAAAGCTTTTTGTTGAATACAATGAAATAAAAGCCCCAGCTGAATTTTCTTTAGTGAAAGATGGAAAAGTGTTTATTAAGTATGAACTGGGAACTGATTATGCTTTCAGGGGATTTACCGGTTCGGGTAACCTTACAGCCCCGGTGGTTTTTTGCGGATACGGAATTTCCAGCGAAACTTATGATGATTATAAAGATGTTGATGTGGCAGGAAAAGTTGTAATTGTGTTCAAGCAGAATCCGAATTGGAAAATTGAGGACGTGAACTGGAGCAGCGGATATCCCAGAGAAAAAGCCAAAACTGCCGCAGATCGCGGAGCTATCGGCTTGATTATGATTTCACGACCGCTGGATAAGAATCCTCAACCTGTAATTGCAAGTGTTATGCACGGAGGCGGAAGCGATCAGAATGAAAATTTTCCACAGCTTCAAATGAGTCTTGATGCCGCTAACGATTTTCTCACCGGAACAGGCTATTACATTGAAAATCTTCAAGCGAAGATTGATGAAACTCAAAAACCTTTTTCATTTGAATTGCCCGCATCAGCATTAATAAAAGTTAATGCGGATTACTATAAGGAAAAAGAAACTCAGAATATTGCAGCAGTTCTTGAAGGAAGCGACGAAATATTAAAAAATGAATTTATTATAATTGGCGCCCATTTAGATCATGTAGGTTCTCAGGCAGGTGGGGTATATTATCCCGGAGCTAATGATAATGCATCCGGTTCTGCTGGAGTAATGCAGTTAGCCGAAGCTCTTGTTAAAAACGGAATTAAAACTAAACGCTCTGTTATTTTTACTTTGTTTGCGAGCGAAGAGCAAGGATTATTCGGCGCGGAATATTTTGTTCAAAATCCGCCAGTTGATTTAAATAATATAGTTGCAATGTTAAATATGGATTGTATTGCTTCGGGAGATAGCATTCAAATCGGTAACGGTAAAAGCGCTCCTGAATTATGGCAGATTTTCAGTGATGTAGATTTACAAAATGATAATCTTATGCTTAAAAGAACGTGGTCTGGCGGAGGTGCAGACGCAACTCCGTTTCATAATAAAGGCATTCCCACCGCATATATAGTTACTTATTACAGTTACGCTCATTTACATTTACCCTCCGACCTTCCGGAAACATTAAATGGTCAGCTTTATGAAAGTGTTGTAAAACTTACATCACGAGCGTTGATAAAATTGGCAAACGGAGAGTACAAAAGGGAGAAATTAGTTGATTAATGGGTTATATTATTATTGAAATTCTCAAAAATAAAACAAGGAAACAAGATGACATTGACCCAAAACAAAGTTGTTACTTTCAACTATACTTTAAAAGACGAAGAAGGTAACACACTCGATTCTACTGTTAATGCAGCCCCTTTTTCATTTCTGAGCGGAATGGGACAAATACTTCCGAAGCTTGAAGAGGCAATAACCGGAATGCTGCTTGGCACCAGGAAAAATGTTAAAATAAGCGCTGCTGAGGCTTATGGTGAATATAATGAAGGTGCTGTTCAGCAAGTTGATAGAACTAATTTTCCAAAAGATGCAGATCTGCAACCTGGTATGCAGTTCATGGCTAACTCACCGGATGGAAATCAAATGCCTTTTATTATTTCAGAGGTGAAAGACGATAATATAAAAATTGATTTTAACCATCCTCTTGCAGGTAAAAATCTTGAGTTTGATGTTGAACTTTTAGATATAAGAGATGCTACTTCCGAAGAACTTGCTCATGGTCACGTGCACGGCCCTGGCGGACACCATCACTGATAAATATTATGTGAAAGAGCCGGAAAACTGATTTTTCCGGTTCTTTTTTTTAAAAGCCTGTCCCTTTTTAGACCCACAATGCACTTTTAGATTAAGTAAAGACAAAGTTAAATTAATCTAAGAGGAAAAATATGAAAACCAAATTATTTGCACAGTTGAAAAAGATAGTTGTCTTAATCATTATTACGGCATCTTTTTCTTTCGCCCAAACCTGGCAGCTTCAGAATTCAAACTTTACAGGACAGTTAAAAGGAGTTTATGTAATAAACCCAACGACTGCCTGGGCTTGCGGAGATAACGGGACCTTGCTTAATACCATTAACGCCGGAACAAATTGGATAAGTATTGTATTAACAGGCTCCGATTTGCATCAAGTAGTTTTTAAAGATGAAAATACCGGAATAGTTGTTGGTGATAACGGAACTGTTTTTGTTACCACAAACGGAGGTCTGAATTGGGTTTCAAAAAACAGCGGTTCATCTGCCCAGCTTAGAAACTTAACTTATGGAGGCGGTTCAACTTATTATGCCGTTGGTGATGATGGTGCAGCTATTAAATCAACTGATGACGGAAATACCTGGACGGTTTTAACAAGCGGAACAACTGAAAGGCTGCTTTGTGCTGCTGCGGTAAATGAAAACGTCTGGATTGGCGGCAGAAATGGACTATTATTATTTTCTAATAATGGAGGGTCATCATTTAATATTATGACAAGCCCTGCTGCAGATGATATTAAGGACATTCAATTTGTTAATGCATCTGTTGGCTTTGCTGCCGGGAGTAATTCGTTTTTTATGTATACCAGTAACGGCGGAGCTAATTGGGTGTCTCGCTCAACAGGAATTTTGCAAGGATTAAACGGACTGCATTTTAAGGATGACCAAAACGGCTGGGTAGTTGGCGGCAGTGGCACTTTGTATTCTACCAATAATGCAGGATTAAATTGGCTGCCAATTCAATCTTCAACAACGCAGGATTTAAATTCAATTCATTCTTTTGACGGAGTTAATGCGTGGGCGGTTGGTAATTCAGGAGTGATTACAAGTAATTACTCGCCAACAACCAACATTGATCAAGCCAATCAAACCATACCGGGTGCATTTGAAGTAAGGCAGAATTTCCCCAACCCCTTCAATCCTGCTACAGTTATAAGCTGGCAATCCAATCAAGGGGCTAACACAACCCTGAAAATATTTAATTTATTGGGAAATGAAGTTGCAGTTCTTGTAAATGAATTTAAACCCGCCGGAAGTTACAGTGTAAGTTTTGATGCTTCAGGATTATCCAGCGGTGTTTATGTATATTCGCTTCAGGTTAATGGTATAACCTCTTCCAAAAAGATGACACTCTTAAAATAACTTTAGATTAAACGCAGACGATATCAATAGTTTTCTGCCTTTTCTGATCCCGTTAAGTTTTTAGAATATAAAGCTTAACGGGATTTTTTTTATAAAAATGAAAAAAATATCACCGTCTATTAATTGGCAAAATTTTATCAGTGCAACAATTAACAATTATATAAAGAAAAATCGCTTTATCATTTAGTAAAAACCTTGTTTATCTTGCAAAAACCTTATAATTTTGGACAGTTATTCATTAACCAACTTTAAGGAGAAAGTATGAAAAAATCAGCAGTTCTTATGTTTGCAGTTTTATTTTTAGGATTTGCAGCTTTTGTATCAGCTCAAACTGTTCAGAGCGGAACCTGGTCAATTGGTCCCTCCACTCCGCAATATTCGCTTTCTAAGAGTACGGGTGAACGGACAATGACAGTTGATATTGATTTCAATGAAGCATTTAATTCTAAACCAAACGTTGTTCTCTCTGTTACTCAGATTGATGCAGATAAAGAGTTCAATCAGAGATATAATGTAGAAGCCATTTCTGTTTCAAGAGACGGATTTACACTAAAAATCCGTACGTGGGCTGATTCAAAGATTTTTAGCATAAGCGGATTCTGGATGGCACACGCAGACTAAGACATTCTGCAAATTTAAATTTAAGCCGTTATTCTCCGGGGTAACGGCTTTTTTTATTTAATATTAGCCCTATATTCAAAACCCTCTCTTTTTTACTTTGAATTAAGTGCACATTTAAATATTTTTTGATTGGCAACAATTCGTTTTTAAGAATATTTAGAATTGGTTTTTCACTGATGAAAAAACTTTTATTACTGCTTTTACCATTCCTGTTTTTAAGTTGTGAAACTAGTCCGCCTACCAATCCGACAGGACCTTCTGTTAAAACCGGAGAAATTTTACTTAACATCTCTTTTAATATCGATGCGGGTCTTAATGCTTCAAAAAAAGTTTTACTTGAAGATTTTGCTAACGTCAGCTGTGCGCCGTGTGTTATCTCAAACAGAATTATTGAATCATTAGTTAAAGAAACCTACGGAACAGAAAAACTTATTTTTGTAAAATTTCCAACCAACTTTCCTTCTGCTGTTGATCCCTTTTATCTGGCGGCTAAAAACGAATGTGATTTTAGAATGAGTTTCTATAATATCTTTTTTGCACCTACTGTTATTATAGATGGACTTGCGCGTCCTGTTCCAACAGATTCAAACAGCATTAAGCAGGCAATTGATGTAAGATTAATCACACCAGCACCTTTTGATTTGAGCATCTCAAAGCAGATACAGGGCGGCGGACTGGTCATTGATCTCAGCATTACAGCAAAAGATACCATTTCATTCAACTATTCAGATCTGGTTCTCCATTTTACTTTGGTTGAATCTGAAATTGAGTTCACCACTCCGCCCGGCTCAAATGGTGAAACAATTTTTCATAATGTTTTAAGATTGCAACTGCCCGGAACACAAGGATATAATCTTAATGAAATTAAGTTATCAGGAACGGCGGGATTATCAGCAAACTATGAAGAAACAATTGATGAATTATGGGATGTTACGAAACTTCATCCGGTGGTTTTTATTCAGAATAAACAAACAAAAGAAGTATATCAGTCGGGTTCAACATTTTAAAATTAATTCGTTCAGCCATTAATAAATAAAAACAGGAGTACACATTATGAAAAAAAAATTTACAAAAATAACTTTCCTTTTTCTACTGTTTTTAGTGCTCTTTCCCGCAAAGCAGAATCATTCACAAGTTCAGCGAAACCCAGTTATTGAGGCTTGTACAGGAACATGGTGTCAATGGTGTCCTTGCGGTCATACTACAATTGATCAGATATTGATCAATATGCCCAATGCTATAGCAATTGAGTATCACGGTCCGGCAAATGGTTCTGATCCCTTTAGTTTTTTCCCTGGAAATCAGATTATCGGTTTATTGGGAATGTCAGGATATCCAACCGGAGTAATAGACAGAACCAGTGCTCCTCAATCACGGACTGCATGGCCCGGATTGATGAATCAACGGTTTAGTGTTCCTGCACCTGTCAGCATAACCATGGATAAATCGTATAACAAAATAACCAGGGAGCTGGATGTTAATATACATTCGGTGGCTGAAACTAATCTTACCGGAGAGTACAAGCTCAGCTTTTTAATTTTGGAAAGCGGAATAGTTTATCCACAAACCGGTAACGGCTCTTGCCCGGGAGGTACAAACTACGTTCATAATCACCTTGTTAGAGCAATGATTAATGGTTCGCTTGGTGATCCGTTGAATGGAACTTCACCCTGGAACGCCGGTGATACATTATCAAAAAGAATTCTTTATTCTGTTCCGGCATCTTTCGTTGCAGATAACTGTGAGTTGGTGGCATTTGTTTATAAAGTAGGAGCGACATTAAACACCAGTGAAATTCAGCAGGCAGAAAAATGGCCTCTTATTTCACCCGACTATGTGGTAACAGTAACATCAACAAACCCGGACGTTATTTCAAGTAATATTTCCGTAACTCAGTTTACTACTTCCATTATTAATGAAGGGCTGCTTGATGATACTTATTATGTTGAGGCAAGCATTGATGGACCTTCAGGATGGTCTGGCGAGTTCACAACCACAAACGGTACTTTTGCTTTTGGTGAAACCGATTCAATTGACGTATTGTTTAATAATACTGCAGACGTTCTGGTTTCAGTAAATCCAAATGGATTTGATGGCGTTGGTGAAATACTAGTTCAGTTTACATCGAAAAATGATCCCGGCATAATAGCATTATCCAGAGTAAGAATTGTTACAACCACCGGTGTTGATATGCTTATAGTAGATGCAAGCGGTGAGGGTTACGGAGAGTTTATGGAAAGCTCTTTAGATAAGTTCTATGATGGATCTTATGGTATTATAGCGCGCGAAGCACTGGAAAGTCCTGATGCAGATTTATCAAACTTCTATCTTGTTGCCTGGGTTGCAGGAAATGCGTTCCCGGTCTTTCAAAATGAAGAGGTAAGTTTACTAGAGGGTCTTTTAGATAATGGCGGAAGACTTTTTATTACCGGACAGAACATTGGAAAAGATATTTTCGATGCAAGCGGACAAAGTCAGTTTGCACAGAGTTTTTACAATAACTACCTGCACGCAACTTATGTAAATGACTTTGGAGGAAGTTTCTTTATTACGGGAGTGACCGGTGATCCGATTGGGAACGGACAAGCGTTTGCACTTAATAATGTTTATGACAGATCACCCGATCAGATTGCACCGTTTAATTCTAATGCAACTCCTGTACTTCAGTTTGGTGGAGGTCCTAACCGGGCAGCATTGAAGGTGGAAACTCAAGACTACCGTGTTGTTTATTTTGCTCTTGGTCTGGAACAAATTGATTCGGAAGCAATAAGAGATACTCTGGTATCGAGAACACTTAATTGGCTGATGGATGGAGTTGTCGTTGGAGTGGATGAAAATAAACCGGTTATTATTAATACTTTCTCACTCGATCAGAATTACCCAAATCCGTTTAACCCGTCAACATTAATTTCATATTCTGTTGGTGAAGAGGTTCAGGTAAACCTTAAGGTTTATGATATTATGGGTGCCGAAGTTGCCGAGCTTGTAAACAGAAAACAATCTCCCGGCAACTATCAAATCCAGTTTGACGCATCAGGTTTGTCTTCGGGTATTTACCTTTACAAGCTTAGTGCCGGAGAGTTTCTTTCTGTTAAAAAAATGTCGCTAATTAAATAGCTATATAGAATTTTTCCGGGTACAGAATATGTGCCCGGAATTTATTTAATAATTATTGAATGGAATTGTTATGAAGTTGACAAAAGCAATTTTAGTCTTTTTGATGTTTTTAAGTCCTGCAGTAAATGCACAGGACATACAGGTAATTGTACATGATTCTTTTAAGTATGAACACTTTACCGTTGCTGAAATAGTCTTTGATTTTGAGGTTATTAATATCTCCGGCCAAACACAAACGGTTTTTGAAGTAAGAACAATTAATAATCTTCCTGCAAACTGGACCTCATCATTATGCTTTGGACAGCTATGCTTTCCCCCTGAGTTAGACAGCATTGTAACAGCCCCGCCGTTTCCGGAACCACCTTTGGAACCAGGAGATACATTGATTACATCATTGCATGTTTTCACCGACCAGGTTTCAATTGGAACGGCAAACGTTCAATTGCAGGTAGGAACGTTGAGGAATCCGAATGACAGAATTATACTTGATTTTGTTGCAACCACAGATCCAACAGTTAATGTTCAGCTAATAAATAAATTACCTCAAGATTACTTTTTATCACAGAATTATCCTAATCCGTTTAATCCATCTACTATGATAAATTTTGGAATAAAGGAAGCGGGAAGTGTTTCAATTAAAATATATAATATTCTTGGAAGCGAAATAGCAGAAGTGGTTAATGATTACTTTACACCCGGCACCTACAGCTATTCATTCGATGCATCTGAGCTTTCAAGCGGAATTTATCTTTATAAAATAATTTCAAATGATTTTGTTCAGACGAAAAAAATGATTTTACAGAAATAATTTTTAACAGTTATGATTTTTATAAATAGGGGAAAGTTGATTTAGAAGTATGGTTCTTTAGGATTGTAATTCACTATTTAACCACATATCTCAGGGGTATCACCGTGAAAAAATTAGTACTAATGTTCTTATTACAATTAATTGCAATTGGGGCAATTTATGCACAAGGTGTACAGCTTAAGTTTATTACACATAACGGATATGGCAATAATTTGTATCTTGATAATATTACTGTTGGTAATAGATTTGCAACTGATGCAGCGGTTTTATCAATTAATAATATTACCGCCGATACAAGCTATGCTATTGGATCAACACCCTTTAATTTGAATCCTTCGGTTAGTGTAATCAATCTTGGATTAAACAATATTACAGGTTCATTTACTGTTACAATGGCGGTAAGTCCCGGCACATATTCAAGTACAAAAACAATAAATTCACTTAATGCCGGAATAGCAGCTGAAGTAATATTCGATCCACTCACAATTACTCCTGGTCAGGCAGTAAATATTCAGGTAACGTCTAATTTAACAGGAGATGAAAATCCTGCAAATAATACATTAAACCAAAATACACTGTTATTACCCGGAGCAATTAAAAATGTTTTACTTGAAGAATGGACAAGCACTACCTGCGGACCGTGTGCGTCAAATAATCCTACTATTGATGCATTTGTAAATGCACATTTTGATTCATTAGTGGCAATAAAATATCATGTTGGTTGGCCCTCACCAGGCAACGACCCAATGTATCTATATAATCCCACCCAGTCTTATGACAGAAGATTTTACTATGGAGTTAATGCTGTACCGCATGTTATAATGGATGGACTTATTAATCCTTCCTATCCATATTCTAATGCCCCAAGTTTACCGACAGCATACTATCAGGCAAAAGCAATAGCATCTCCGCTTTCAGTAAGTGTTATGGATACAAGAATTTCTACAGATTCTATAAGGGCAGATATTACAATAAATATTTATTCACCTCTCAGTGCAGGAAATTATTATTTAAGAGTTCATGCAATTGAAAGGAAAATAGAATATGCAACACCCCCGGGCACGAATGGTGAAAGAATTTTTTCTGATGTTTTTAGAAGAGCATTTCCAAACTCTCTCGGTACACCGATTCCAACCACTGTGGGAATCCATAATATAACCATTACTTACCCAATGGATAATGCAGTATGGGTAGATTCTATGATTTATACTGCGGTGTTTATCCAGAATGACGCAACCAAAGAAGTATTAAATAGCGCTAAAGCAAGAGACCATTTAGTTAAGAATATAAACTTAGCGCAAATACCTGTTAATACAGAACGTGAAAAAGAATTTGCGCCTGATTTTATTCAAGGAGTCTTGCCAGGTAAATTAGGAACGTTTGATTCATTTGCTGGAACATTTCAATACCAGTTGTTTGAGACAGATTTTCCACCTGCGGGATGGGTTGTTAAAAACCCTGATAACGGCATAACTTTCCAGCAATTTACAGGGGCAAATGGTCCTTCACTTGGCGGAAATAATTCTGTAAAAATGGACTTTTACAGTTATAATACATCGGGGCAAAAAGATACCCTGATATCACCACTTTATTTTGGTCTGTTAGAAACGGACTCGGTAAAATTTGATTTTGCTTATGCGCAATACAGCACAACTTATATAGATTCTCTTATCGTGTTATTATCCATAGATGGCGGACAAACATTTCCGTTTACAGTATTCAGAAAAGGCGGTTCGTCGCTTGCAACTGCACCGATCACAACATCTGCATTTATTCCTAATACTTCACAGTGGCAGACCCACTCATTTTCTTTATCGGGAGTTGTTCCCGTTGAATTAACTTCTTTTACTGCAAATAAAATTCAGGGTGGCGTATTGCTCGAATGGACCACTGCAAGTGAAGTTAATAATCTTTGTTTTGAAATTGAAAGATCTGTGGCAGGCAGTCCATTTATAACAGTCGGATTTATTGATGGAAAAGGAACTACAACAGAGCAGCAGAAATACTCTTACTTTGATAAAGTTGATTATAATGGCAATCAGTCTATAAACTACAGATTGAAACAGGTTGATTTTGACGGACATACGAGTTACAGCGATGTTGTAGAAGTAAAATTTGACATACCTGTTGAATTCATACTTCATCAGAATTATCCTAATCCATTCAATCCTTCCACAAAAATTACTTTTGCACTGCCCGTGGAAGAATTTGTTACTTTAAAAGTTTTTGATTTGCTTGGTAAAGAAGTAGCAAGTTTAATCAATGAAATAAAGGCAGCTGGAACATACGAGACAAATTTTAATGCAACTGGTCTGGCTTCTGGCGTTTATATTTACAAACTGAGTGCAGGAAGCTATACCAGCACAATGAAGATGACGATAATAAGATGATTTTCTGGAGGTTATCTCAAAAGTCTTAGACACAAGGTGGCCGCAACTTTAAAATTGCGTATTTGTTATATTTTCGTAATCTTAAGTTTGCGGCTACCATAAAAAAATGAGTTTTGGTACAGCCCCGATATTAAAACTAGTATTATATAATAGATCCCGGAGAAATAAATGAAATATTTTGTGTGTTTGTTCTTATCGGTTTTGGTTCTTAACACAGCCGCAGCACAAAACGAAGAGTTAAAAGGCAAAACAGCACCCAACTTTACACTTACCGACATAGACGGCAAGCAGTTTGAGTTAAACAAAATAATAGGTGAAGGTCCCGTGCTGTTAAGCTTCTGGGCAACGTGGTGCAAGCCCTGTATGGAAGAGCTGGCAGAGTTTAACAAAATATATAATGATCTTAAAGGTAAAGGATTTAAACTTATTGCAGTTTCAACTGATAATGAAAAAACAGTTGCTAAAGTTAAGCCCTTTATTAAGTCAAGGAATTACAATTTTACAGTTCTAATGGATACTAATTCAGAGGTTGCACGAAAATACTATGCTCAGCAAATCCCATACTCAGTTATGCTTGATAAAAACGGATCAATTATCTATTCCCACCTTGGATATATGAAAGGTGATGAAAAGAAGGTTCGCTCATTGATTGAAGAACAACTTAAAAAATAACATAGTTTTTAGATTTCTTGTTTGGGTACTCTTAAAACTGGATCTATCTGCAAATAAAACAATATCATAATATGAAAAGTTTTTATCTTTCATTTTTTGCATTCCTCATAATCGTTTTATCCGGCAAGGGGTATTCCCAGTCAAAAGATGATTTTTTTCTAATGCCTGATGGTCTGGGCTTTTCAAACCAACTGGAATATTCTTACGATATAAAAAATAAAAAACCAACTTTTGAAAACTGGTTCAATCTTGACTACAGGAAGGGAATATTCTCTGCGGGTTTACGGTTTGATATATTCCAGCCAAATGATCCCGATCCATCAATCAGCAGAGGTAAAGAAAAATATAGCGATATAGCTTATAAATATCTTAAAGCCGAGATAGGGGATTTTAATAGGGGACTTTCAGTTACTGCGGGAAACTTTTATACTTTATTCGGAAGAGGACTTATTCTTAAGAGCTATGAAGACAGAAATATAAGAATTGATAATAACCTCCTGGGTGTAAAAGTTGAAGGCAGATATAAGGATTTTGCGTTAACTGTATTAAGCGGCATGGCAGAAAATTCTTTAGCTGGAAGAAAAGATATACTTCATGCTCTTGATATTGAATACCTGGGATTAAGTTTCGCAAAATTTGGCGGCAGCGTTGCATCCAACCTTCCGGAACCAGAGGGAGCTGCAAAAACAACTTTAAGTGCTTTTAGAATTCAGCCGTCCTTCTGGAATATTGATATGTATGCAGAATATGGTATTAAACAAAATGAAGATGTAAAGCAGAGTGTTTTTAACGGAAACAATGCGATTACAGGCGAAGCTTTTTATGGAAGTATGAGTCTTTATCTCGGATCCTTTTCTTTTTCCGGCGAAGTTAAACACTATGATAACTATGCATTTACAAGTTATGATGGAACTATTACCTATAATACCCCGCCCTCGTTGAGGAAAGAGTATACATATCAGCTGCTGAACCGCCATCCCTCTCCGCTTGAGCAGTCAAACGAAAGAGGTTTTCAGATTGAGGTTAATTATAATCTTGATTTTGATACAGACTTCAATGCGAACTTTGGCATGACTGAAACACTTCCGGCAAGTTCTTATTTTCAACGTGTAAACGGATTTAACAATCCGGTATTATTGCAGCATAAAGAATTTTTTATTCAGGCAAACAGGAACTGGAACGAATCACTTAGTACAATTTTATCTTTCGGTTATAATGAAGAACTTCAATCAAGCACAAAAAACATTGCGCCAATACTTGAACAGAGATTTTATTTTGGGGATATAAACACAATTAAGGTTGTAATAGAACACCAACACACAACAAACAAAATCACAAGCGAAAAATATTATTCAAATGTTCTTGCACTTGAGTACTTGCGCTCACCTAATCTCAGCATATCACTTGTAACAGAAGTTGAAACAAAAGAACCGGTTGAAGGCAAAACTCTTAGAAAACTATGGAGCTTTGTCCGGTTCGGATATAAAATATTTCAAAACACGGATTTAAGCTTATTGATAGGCTCCAGGCAAGCCGGCAACATTTGTATAGGCGGAGTTTGCAGATTTGAACCTGAATTCAGGGGAATTGAATTGAAAATGCTGACAAGGTTTTGAAAAACTCCGAAAAACAGTTGCTTTTTAATGAAATTATTGTCACGTTTAACTATACAAGTTTGAAAGTTTTTTTATCATCAATTTTTGATACAAATTTTCCATTATGTCTAGCGTTATGTCAAAAACATCAGTAAAGATGTGCTATCATAAGACATTCGACATCTTACCAACTGCGACACCAATTGTGTCATTTTTCCATTACACACTGCTCCATTTTCACGGTTATAACTGAATACAAGATAAACGTGCTCTAAGAAAATATTTTTATAGTTTCTTGAAATTTATTTGCACAATATTTTTAGTTCGAGTGAACAAATAACCATCATCTTTCAAACAAGATAGGAGAGAGAAATATGAACAGAATATTTACTGTTCTGATAATTTTCCTGTTTCTGCCAATATATGTGTTGGGACAAACAGGTCAATTAAGCGGAAAGGTTACGGATCTTTCTACCGGTGAACCGCTGATTGGTGCCAATATAATTATTATTGGTACTTCAGCAGGTGCAGCAACCGATATAAGAGGTCAGTATACCATTCAGAATGTTGCTGTTGGTACCTATGAAGTAAGAGCTTCATACATAGGTTATCAGAATATTACACAAACCAACGTGCGAGTTATCTCAGGATTAACAACAGAACTCAACTTTCAACTACCCGGAGAAGGCATTGAAGTAGATGAAGTTGTTGTTGTTTCTGAAAGACCTCTGATTCAAAGAGACAATACCAACAAGGTGAGAACTACCACTAGCGAAGACATTGATCTTCTGCCTGTAAGAGGCGTTGATAATATCATTAAACTTTCTGCCGGCGTTGTTCAGGAAGCAAATGCTATCTTTATTAGAGGAGGCAGACAGGATGAAGTGGGATTCTATCTTGAAGGTGTTAATATTAAGAATCCTGAACTTGGCGGTCGTGCAGTTACAATTCCGCAAGATGCATTGGAAGAAATTCAGGTGCAGGCAGGCGGTTACACGGCTGAATTTGGCGGTTCAAATGCAGGCATTATTCGTCAGCAACTAAGAAGCGGCGCACCAAAATATCACGCCAGCTTTGAATATATCACTGACAACATTGGATTCCAGAGCAAAGACAACATTTTCGACGGTGAAAAAAGATTAGGCTCGAATTGGTTCGGCTATAATGAAATGAGTGCTGTTCTTAGCGGACCAATCGTTGATCCTAAATACAGGTTCTTTTTTAATTTTAACTACATCTATAACAGAGATTTGAACCCGCAGCCGTATCCAGGAATAAATCTTGGGAATATAGTTGACCCGGTTTCAAAAGACTCTGTAGACCTTAATTACAGTGCCGGACCGGTTAAGAATAATTCACAGGATGTTTATTCCTATGCAGGTACAGTTACACTCGACTTCAGCCCGGTTTCACTGCGTTTTGCAGGCACTTTTTCTAATATAAGGAGAGATGTTATAAGCAATGCAGAGTCAAGAAATTGGACTCCTGTACTTAGTTTACTTAACCCAAGAGTCGGTGAGAGAAATGTAAATGACGGCAGCTTCAGTACAAAGCTAACTCATGTTGTTTCACCAACACTGTTCTATGAAGTAAGCGGCGGATTATATCTTGAGAAATTGGAAGACTTTGATCCCTGGCTAAAAGACGATTACTGGAGTTATGGAGACAGCATAGCCAACGCACAAGCCGGCTGGGTTTGGGAAAAATCACAAAAAGATATTGATGGCGGAAGAGTTGGCAGATATTTTACACCATCAATACGCAATGTATTCGGTTTTGGATTTAACGGATACGGCGAAGTACCCGTTAACTATCAATTAAGAAACCGTACAGGTTATAACTTTAATGCTGCAGTTACTTTGTATGCAGGAAAACATCACACCCTTAAATTCGGTGGTGAATTCCAGCAATATATTCTGAGAAGATGGACAGTTGGCGGTCAGGATGATCTTGCCAGCAAGCTTGCCTCAAGACTGGAAGCCGATCCTAATGCTAATATTGATAATATAAAAAGAGATTTGCTCATCACATCAGGAGTAAATAATTATGGATATGACATTTTTGGAAATGAAATAGACAGCGATTATGATGATCCTTTAACTCCTTTCAAAGATGGTAAATTCTTTGGTCCTCATCAGCCGGTGTTTATTGGAGCATATATTCAGGACCGAATAGACTTCCAGGATATTGTAATTAACGCAGGTCTGAGATATGATTATTTTGATGTTGATAACCTTCAATTAAAAGACCCGGCACTGCCTGATGCAGGTATTGACCCGACAAGCGGTGAGATAAGGGAAGATGGCTGGGCAGAGGTTCCTACATTTCAGGCTTTAAGTCCAAGACTGGGAATTTCATTTCCTGTTACTGAGAACACAGTATTTCATGCCCAGTACGGTCAATTTATACAACAAACCCGTTTGCTGGATATTTACCAGGGATATTACCGAACCAGTTTTGAAATTAAAGGCGGTTTTTTTATACCAAATCCAGTTGGTAAAAATGTTAGACCGAGTAGAACAACCCAATATGAAATTGGTTTTACTCAATTGTTAACGGACTTTCTATCATTTGATATAACCGGTTATTATAAGGATGTTAAAGATCAGGTGGTATTTATTTCGCAGGATACTGATCCGAACTCAGCATTCCAGTCTTATAGCACCCTTGCAAACGGTGACTTTGCAACTACAAAAGGAATAGAACTTACCTTTACAATGCGCCGCTATGAAAGGTTAGCAATGAATGCATCATTCTCGTTTCAGGATGCGCGCGGCACAGGATCATTCCCGAATTCTAACCGAGGTATTGTTGGAGCACCTTTGGAAAACAGGGCATTTGTTCCCGCTTATATTTCTCCACTTGTGTTTAATAACAGCTTACGTGGAAATATAAATATTGATTACAGATTCGGTATAAATGACGGACCCCCCGTTCTTCACGATTTTGGTATATCTGTGCTGGCAACATTTTCGAGCGGACATCCTTTTACCAGGGGTGTTGGAGGCGCAGATCTTGAAGGTGATGCAAGATTCAGAAGCCCGGTTGAACCATTAAATGCTTCAACCACTCCTTCTACTTTCCAGGTTGATCTTAAAGTAGACAAGACCATAAATGTTTACGAAAGACTTTCAGCCAATATTTACTTATGGGTTGTTAATTTATTTGATGCGAAAAATGTGCAAAACGTATTTTTGAGAACGGGCTCGGCAACGGACGATGGTTTTATTTCTAACCCCGATTTAAGACAACAGCTTTTAAATACTTATGGTCCTCAATATGAAGCTGTTTACAGAGCAATAAATATTGATTATGCCGAACAATGGCGAAATGCTGCTGGAGGCGGTATTCTTGGAGATCTTAATCCTTACATTTACGGACCTCCGCGCCAGATAGCGCTTGGAATTAAATTGTCGTACTAATTAATACGTAAAATTTATTTGAAGGAGTTTAATAAAATGAATCTTAAAACATTAAAATACCTGGGTATATTTTTGTTGCTCGCGGCTTTTGTTTTCATTGAAGTAAAAGCCGAAGGCGGTGACAAAAAGAATTCCAGGCTGAATAAAGTAACGGGGCAGCCCGTCTATAAAAAATTTAATATAAACAACATTTCCACCTTCTTTAAAAACGATGGTGAATCAGATATCAACCCTAATGGAAATTCGGGACTTGAATTTCCAAAAGGCAGTGGAAAAACCGCAGTTTTTCAATCCGGATTTCTTTGGGGAGGCATAGTTGATGGACAGGTTCGTGTTGGCGGATCAGTTTACCGGCAGGGAACTGTACCCGGTAAAATATTAAACAGCGGTGTTCCGGCAAATCAGTTAATAGCTGAAAACCCCGATGCAGCAAATGTTAGAATGTATAGAGTTAGACCCGATGTAATACCACCCGATGGTCCCAGACCAGCAGACTATACAGAAGGTGATGTGAGTTCTGAAGAAAGAGACGAGGGAACTCCGGCTAGTTCTATTATTGATGAATATTACAGAGACTGGAGGGAATGGCCAGGTGCCGATGGTGCTCCTTTCACAGATCTGAATGGAAATGGTGTGTACGATTACCAGGTTGACATACCCGGTTTTCCGGGGGCAGATCAGACACTCTGGTTTGTAAGCAATGATACTGACCCGAATCAGAGCCAGTTTATGTACGGCTCGCTTCCAATGGGAATTGAACAGCAGGTTACAGTTTGGGGATATAACAGAACCGGCGCTCTTGGTAATATGCTTTTCAGACAGTACAAGATCATTAATAAAAGTAATTCCACATTCGATTCTATGTATGTTTCTATGTGGAACGACCCGGATCTTGGCGATGCCGCGGATGACTTTGTTGGATGCGATGTAGATCTGAGCCTGATGTATTGTTATAATGCAAATGCAACCGATAATATTTACGGCAGATATCCTGCTGCCGTCGGATTTGACTTTTTCCAGGGACCGATTGATAAAACAACTGGTGATACACTAGGTATGACCGCTCATTACTTTTTTATAAATCCTGATGCTGTATACAGAGATCCAACTCAAGGGCAGTACCAGGGAACTCTTGAGTGGTATAACTTCCTCAGAGGAAAGGTTGGAACAACGGGCGATGTATTCCCCGATCCTGTAACCGGTGAAAGAACAACAACAGCTTTATATGGAGACCCAATTAAACGTACCGGCTGGGTTGATGGTTTGCAGCATCCTCCAGGTGACCGTAGAGCAGGTATGGCTTCAGGACCATTTGTAATGGCGCCCGGAGATACTCAGGTTGTTGTAGTAGCAGAAATTGCTGCCGGCGGCTTTGCACCTGTTGACAGACTTGGTGCTGTTGCATTGTTAAAGTTTTATGATCTTGCCGCACAACTTGCTTATGACAATAATTTCCAGATTCCCCAACCACCGCCACCGCCACAGGTTACTGCTGTTCCTCTTGACAGAGAAATAGTATTGCACTGGGGCACCAATTTTACTGCGGTTAACTCCACAGAAAGTTACAGCAATGGCGGTTTTGAATTTGAAGGATATAATATCTATCAATTACCCAGCCCTTCAGCATCAAAGAGTGAAGCAAAACTGCTTGCCACTTTTGATGCTGTCAATGGCTATGGAATAATTTTCGATCTTGAATTCGACATTAATACAGGTCAGGTCTTAACTAAACCGATTCAATTTGGTAATGATGCAGGAGTTCAAAGGTATTTCACCATTAAGAATGACGCATTCAGCAGTGATTTACCGCTTAATAACGGATCGCGTTATTATTTTGCTGTAACAGCGTATGCTTATAACCCAGCGTTAGAAGCAAACAATAATCTTGAAAACACATTTATTCCGGTAACAGTTGTACCGCAGACGGCAGATCCCGGTGTTACTTTGGGTGAAGGAACGGGGATAGAACTTCCGGTACTTCACAATGGTACTGCTGACGGAGGACCAACTGTTAAAATTATTGATCCGTCTGTTACAACTGGAAGCGAGTATGAGGTTTTCTTTACTGAACGAGCAGAAATAAGAAACGAGAACGGTGATTGGGTAGGTTCAAGTATGGTATTGCCTAATCCAAACCCTGAAGGACCGGATACGTTAATAGGTTCAACAGTAGACATTAGTTCAGTGTTTGCTCCTCAGGCAGGCGTAATAGAATTATCCTGCTACTTTAATTATGTCTCTTCTGATGGAAACTGGGCTGATGGGATAGAAATGGATCTGCCAGCCGGAATGGAAATAATTAGTTTCCCTGATTTTGAAGCTGGTGGTGGAACCATTTCTCCAGTTATTACAGGCAGTGCAGCAACCGGCTATCATATTGAGATGGGGCTGGTAGATGGCTCAGCAACTACAGATGGAATTTTCCATGGTGGCGAAGAATGGAAAATTTATGTTTCCAGCTTTACTCCACCCCAGTCAGTAGCTTGGGAAATTTGGGATGACGGCTGGTCCGGCGGAGTTGCAAATGCAGTAGGAACTACGATAATTAATGAAATTGGATATGCAACCAGATTAGCCAAATACTGGAACTTAAGAGCCTTGAATGGTAATGTTATGAAACTTGAAAACCAATCAGTTGTTGGAGGAATAGATCTATATCCTGCAAGGGATGATATAGCAACCAACCCGGGAATAAACGCTGCTCCGATATTAGACGGTTTTCAAATTGGTGTTGATGTTGGATATGCTGCCCCAATTAACTTTCTTTCAGTAGAACTGGTTTCTGATCCTACAGGAGAAACGGAATTAACATCAAGTTCAAGTAACACAACATTAGACATACAAAATTATACAATATTCAGCGGCGTAATATCAAGTAAAGCTATTGATAATTTTGGTGTGGGAACTGATGTTCTTGAAGATCTTCAGCAGGATTATGAATTCAGATTTACCGGAATTTACGAGGAAACCTCTCCGGGTATTTTCGAAGTTACCAGTGGTGGTCAAATAGCAACTGTATTCAGAATGGTAAGCGGTGCCGCTTTAGCAACTCATCCGTTAAATCCTAGTCCAGGTACAGCTCAACCATTTTTAATTAGAATACCTTTTGAGGTTTGGAATGTTGATGACCCGGCAAATCCTTATCAGGTTAACCTTACATTCAGAGACAGGGAACGCAACGGTACAGAAAGACCATTTTATGCCTGGAACCCTATTCAAAGAATGTATGCTATTATAGTTAATTCTCCTTATGATGAAACACAAGTTATTCAAGTAGATGGCGGGCCAGATCAATATAATGACCCCGCAACTTGGGTCACCGTACATTACGGTACTAATTATGGTCTGGGTGCTGTTGTTAACTTGACTTATGCTAATCCTGTTCAAATTGGCTTAGATACATATCGATTTAAATCTACACAACCAATTTACTCTGGTGATTTAGCAAAGCAGGACATTAAAAAGATAAATGTATTCCCGAATCCATATTATGGCGTCAACTCTCAGGAAATAAATAAGTACGAAAGATTTGTTACTTTCAATCATTTACCTGAGAATGCAACTATCAGAATATTTAATCTGGCTGGTCAATTAGTTAGAACTATTGAGAAGAATTCAACTACTCAGTACCAAAGATGGGATCTTCAAACGGATTCTGGGCTTCCCGTCGCCAGCGGATTATATGTCGTTTACATAGATATGCCGGACTTAGGAGAAGTTAAAATTCTCAAAGCCGCAATAATTCAGGAACAGCAAATACTAGATAGATTCTAGTAATTAAATCGAAAAGGAGATTATAAAATGAAAAAAATAATATTTAGTATAGGTTTCATAATAATACTTTTCTTCCTGATCGCGGAAAGCATTTTTGCCGGCGGAGGAAGAAGAAATGGAACAGGTGGAGCTACAGAATTATTAATTCCGGTTGGAGCTCGCGGTATTGCTATGGGCAGTTCAACCTTATCTAATTCTTATGGACTTGAAGCTCTGTTCTGGAATCCTGCAAACATAGCACGTGTTGGCGAGTACAGCACAAACGTTATGTTCTCACATATGGAGCATATTGCAGACATAGGAGTTCAGTATGGTGCCGTATCAACGGACATAGAATCATTTGGTTCTATTGCTTTGAGCATTAAATCATTATCTATTGGTGAGATACCCGTTACAACTATAAGTAACCCGGATGGCACGGGGGCTGTGTTTACTCCTCAGTTCCTAACTCTGGGATTAACATATGCACGAATGTTAAGCGACAGAATCTCTGTTGGTTTAACAGCAAACCTTGTTACAGAAAAACTTGACTTGGTTAGTGCAACCGGAATAGCTTTCAACGTAGGTGTAACATATACAAACTTTGCTGATGTTCCGGGTTTGGGTATTGCATTTGTTATGAAGAATGTTGGACCCCAGATGCAATTCGATGGTTCGGGATTGCTTATACCCGCTGAAACACCAAGTCTTAACAGGCCGGGTCAGTTTTATAAAGTTGAGGCAGCATCTTTTGAGTTGCCTTCACAACTTGAAATCGGCGCCAGCTATTCATACATTGTAAATGAACAAAATGCCCTGCAGTTTTCGGGTATTTTTGCAAACAACAACTTCTATGGCGATGAACTTAAAGCCGGATTTGAATATGGCTATGATAAAATGTTTTTTATCAGAGCAGGTTATTCATTTGCTTATGACCTCGACAGCGATTACAACACATACGGTATTAATGCAGGTGTTGGCTTGAACTATGATCTGGGCGGCGTATTATTAAGAGTGGACTACGCCTACCGTGCAGTTCAATACGAAGGTCTTGGCGACAACCATATTTTCTCAATTGGTTTTGGATTATAATTTAACTGAAAGAAATTGAGAGAAGAATTCTAACTCTGTGCGGAGAAATCCGCACGGAGTTTTTATTTTAATCTTACACCATTCTCATTAAAAACAGAGAGTCCGCCTCTAAGAGTACCAATCCATTTATTATCGTATTTATCAATGGTAATCCAGAAAGTGTAATTATCAGGCAATCCTGAATTAGTTTTATTATATACTGTCCAATCACCATCGAATTTTGCAATACCCAGCCCGTTTGTTGCAACCCACAAATTATCCGAGCTATCTGTTGCTAAGCAATAAACTGTATTGGAAGGAAGTTCAGAATTTTCATAAGTATAATGTGTCCAGTTTTTTCCGTCATATTTTGCGACGCCATTAAATTTGAATCCAACCCAGATATTGTTTTTTCTATCCTGTATTATTGAATAAACTGCCCAATTTCCAAGAGGCGAATTTGTTTCATCGAACAGAGTCCATGTAGAATCATCGAACAGTAATAATCCTGCAGCAGAGCCAATCCATTTATTATTTGATCTATCAATAAATATTTCAGGAATTTTTACGTTTGGAATAATTGTATTGTCGCGGCTATAGTTAATCCAATTGATACCATCAAACATAAGCGCACCGCTTCCCCACGTGCCAATCCATTTATTTCTATTGCTGTCTATAGCAATAGCATATATTGTATTATGGTTTAAACCGGAATTGGAGGTATCTATAACTGCCCAAAGTGAATCGGTTTTTTTATTTCCATCAGCAAAAAAAACAATACCTCCGCCAAACGTAGCTATCCACTTATTATTCTCCTTATCTATAATTATTTCATAAATGTTATTGTGAGTAAGGGGGGAGTTTATTGTATCGTATATGGCCCATTCATCACCGTTAATCTTGATAATACCTCCGCCCCAGGTACCAATCCATTTAACATTATTGTTGTCTATAGTAATCGAATGCACAGAATTTATTGGTAGGGGTGAGTTGTCGGCAGTGAAAGTAAACCATTGGCTTTCCTGTGAATAAACATAGATATTAAAAACCAACAGAAAAGAAAAAAGAAATTTTTTAAAACAGAATTTTTTCATGGAATAAGTTTAAACAAAAAATCTTCGATGAAAAACTGTTCGGGATATTATTTATGAATTCAGACGGCTTATGCCAGGATGGGTATAAAGACCATTAGGTGAATCCCATAAGCAAAACGGGCGTTCTGCTGATTAAAAATGTCTCTACTAAAGATTTGTTCAATAATTATTGAACTTAAAATAAAACAGCCTCTTCACTTAAAAAGTGAAGAGGCTTAAAGTGCATCCAGCCGGGCTCGAACCGGCGACCTGCTGATTAAGAGAAAACGGGATTCTTTGAAATTTTGTTTATAGATTAAACATTCTCCGACACTCGGACACTTTTCGGTAAAAGTCCGGGAGAAAACACAATGTATTTAACAAAAGAAAAGAGTTCCCCCTTTTACCAGCTTGTTTATTTCCATAAAGGAAAGAGAACAAAGAAAACCACTAAGAGCAGAACAAAAGCAGAAGCTCTCAGATTCTTAACTGAGTTTAAGAATATTCTCAAAGAAAGAGACAAACAAAAGATAGTTTCTCTCTCCGAGTTCGAGTCCGAATATACTTCTTTAATTGCACCCATTAGAACCCCTGCTTATCTGAGATCGATTGAAATTTCTTTTCGGAGACTAAGAGCGGAAACCGGGGACATTCTCTTAATAGAGATAGATCAAAAGAAAGCGGAAAAGTTTATCTCGAATGTTTACAGAGATTCTAAATATGCTGCAGCTTGTTATTATAGAACTTTGAAAGCAGCATTCGAGAAAGCGAGAGAATGGAATTACATTTCTGAGAATCCGTTTAAGAAGTTCAAAACTCCCAAAGTTCCCCATACATTACCAGCTTATTTAACTTATAGAGAGCTGCAGCTTATCATTAAAGCAACCGGGAGAGATATTATAAGGGATTTATTCTTATCTGCTTATTATACCGGACTGAGAGCGGGAGAGCTCTTAAATCTTAGATGGAATGCTGTTGATTTTAAGAATCTCATTATTACAGTTGAGAACACCGAAACATTTACAACTAAGAGTAAAAGGGAAAGAATAGTTCCCATCAATAAACCGCTGCTTAGTATACTTAAGAACAGACTCCCCAAAATAATGGATATAAATAAAACCGATTATATTTTCAGCAAGTCCCGGGGGATTCCGTTTAATGTTGATTTCATATCTAAGCAGTTTAAGAAAGCAGTAAGAAAAGCGAAGTTAAGCGAGTCTTATCATTTACACTCATTAAGACATTCTTTCGCTTCGAACTTAGTACAAAGCGGGGTTTCTCTCTATGTTGTTAAAGAATTACTCGGACACCGGGACATTTCCACTACTCAGATTTACTCCCATATACGGAAAGAGAACCTTAGCGAAGCTGTTAAGCTATTAGAACCGAGACAATTTAAAAGAGCGGAGACAAATTGAGATTCTTAGAACTGATTACTATTTTGTAGTGAGTTTAAAAATCTGCTTATAATTGCCAATAGATTTTTAATATCCGTTTAATTCGTTCCCGTATGGGAAAACTTAAGGCAATAAGTTAGCAGCGAGTTAAACGGATTCTTTTTTTATAGTTTGATGGAAAAAATTATAGATAGAATCTTATTAAAGCTCTCCCCCAAAGAGTTTAATATTTTCTGCAATAAACACGCTATTGATAAAAGCAACCGCTTTAATTTTAAAGACTCTCTCACTAAGCTAAAAGATAGATTAACCAGCGAGAGAGATAAGATATTCATTCCCGATTCCAAAATAATTATGGGAGACAACCCCATTACTCAATGGGGAGAGTTTTATTCAAAGCATAGAAAAACTGAGAGAGTATATCCCCGGGGTACTGATATCGAGAAAGTTAAATCAGATAGTAAAAGAAAGAAAGAGTTAAGCAGAGATATTTTTTTAATAGATGAAATGCTGCAGATAGTTGATCTATACCCAGAGAAAGAAAGCTCTCAGATAAAAGAAACTCAGAGTCTCGTTAATGGGGAAAGTTCTACTTATGCAAAAGAATCTTTAATTCCCCCCGATATAATAACAGATTTACAAAAGTTAAATAATTTTATTGAAGCTGAATTTAAAAAAGGAATCCCCGAAAAAAAACTTAAGGGACAAATAGGTAAGAAATTAAGTTTGTTATACAAAGAGAAAATAAATCCCCAAAAAGATAAAAGAGATTTTCTAAAATCAATATTTGATGACTTAAGATTTCCATTCAAATGGGAGTATAAAAATTTTGAAAGCTGCTGCTATAAATATTAACATTAGATAAACATTCCCTTAACATTCCTTTAACACCCCCCTAACTCTTTCATAATAGTATTTTATTTGTACTGTAATTATTTCGGAGTTCAACCGAAAGAATTACAGTAAAAGCAATTACATATTTTTCCATCAAATAAACCCTGATTCGTTTTATTGCTTTTACGGATTGGGGTTTTTTATTTAATAGGAGTTACTCAATATGAATAAGCAAAAGCATTTTATGATTAACCTTAACACCGCTGTTGATTTAGCAGCAGAGTTACGGGAAAACGGGAGAATAGATCGGGAAACAGAATCTCTCTTTGTCTCCCTGTTATACAAAGCTCGGGAGTATAACTTTTATAAGAATCCTAAAAGGATTAAATCATTAACCGAAGTTTATAAGAGCTTATAATTTCTGAGATGGATCTCTCTCCCGAAATATTACAACTGCTGCAGAATGCTTTAACAAAGCAATCTGATATTAAACTGATTGATCTCAGAGATGAATATATTTCATCTCTGCAGATTACTCATTCCCCGGCATATGTTCGGACTGTTCGAACTTCTTTTAATAGTCTTATTAAATACGCCGGGAATGTTGCAATAATAAAGATAGACTCCCGGTTAATTGATAAGTTTGTTACTCATACTTTTAACCGCTCTAAATCTGCAGCAGCATTATATTTTAGAACACTAAAAGCATCATTCTCAAAAGCTGTTATATGGGGATATGTTTCAACTAATCAGTTTACAAAAGTTAAACTCCCAAAATTCCAAAGACCTAAACCAGCATTCATTAAAGCAGATCAACTCAGAGAGATATTAGTTTTTATTCCCCAGCATTTAACAGACATTTACTTATTTCTGTTTTTAACCGGGTTAAGACTCGGGGAACTCGTTTCGCTGAAATGGGAGAATGTTAATCTTAAAGAAAGAACTCTCGAGATCGGAGACGATAACTTTACAACTAAATCAAAGCAGATCAGAGTTATTCCAATTTGCGAAACTGCTGCAGATATTCTTTCGAATAGGATTCCTAAAATTTATAGAAAAGATGGGAACTATGTTTTCCCTAAAGATTCCGGTTATCATTACTCGGTTAATTATTTAAGTAAGAAGTTTAAAGCAGCAGTTAGAAAAGCGGGGTTAAGCGAAAAGATAAGAGCTCACTCGTTAAGACATTCTTTCGCTTCGAACTTAGTACAAAACGGGGTTTCTATTTATGAAATTAAAGAGCTGCTCGGACACCGGGACATTTCCACTACTTTGATTTATAGTCATTTACAAATATCAACATTAAAAGCAGCAGTTAATAAACTCGATAGAGCTGCAGAAAGTTAAACAAGATGGAAAAGGTAAAGCAAAGCATAACAGATAAGATTAGCTCTCTCCCCGATGAATTAGTGCACCCTGGGGGAGAATCCGAAATTCTTTTTAATATAAACTCTCTAAGCGAGAGTAATTTTAAAAAACTTATTACTTATTACGATTCGATTAGTGTTTCTCCGATTGAGTTTCTGATTACGGGAACTTTAACCGCACTAAGCGGGGCAATAGGTAAAATGGCTTTCTTTGATATTACGGACTCTCTAAGAATTTATTTAAATGTTTACGCTGTTATAATTGGAGTGAGTTCTATCTCTAAGAAAACTACTGCTATTAACACCGTTAAAAAAGAACTCGAGAGAATATCTGCAGCAGATTACAATAATTATCTGAGAGAGTTAAGGGAATATCAGAAAGTAAAAGAGATCAGCAAACAAGATAAAACGGATTTAATAGAACCCATTAGAAATTATTTAATTCTCCCGAGTGATTCCACTATTGAAGCTCTAACGGATATCTTATCGAAAAGCAACCGGGGGTTAATAGTGCATAGTGAGTTCGGGGGTTTTCTGCAGCAGCTTAACCGTTCTTATAGCGGGGACTCTAAAGCATTTTTAACCGCTGTTTTTGATGTTCCCGAGAGTTACGAGATAAGCAGAGCAACAAAGCAAAATATTTTAATACAAAGACCGTTTATATCTATTCTCGGGGCTTCCGTTATTGATTGGATTAAAGAGAATAGTTCCCCAGCAGATTTAAGATCGGGTTTCTTTGCTCGTTTCCTATTCTCTATTAGAAATAAAGCGGACTTAAATAAAAAGCATATTCCATTATTAAAGCTCAAAGAATTAACCAGCAGATCAGAGCACTACTTTAACCCCCGTCCTATTTATGATTATTTAGTCTCTCTCAGTACACCGATTGAACTTTCCATAAATCAAGACGCTGCAGAGCTTCATATAAATTACGATTCTGATTCTTACTTAGAAATGATTCAATCAATGAATGAGAATGAGTTAAGTTTCAAAGCTCGGTTAGTTATTTACTGCTTAAAGATAGCGGGGATTATAGCTTTAGCAGATCAGAGAACAACCGTTTCCCTTAATGATATGAGAGACGCTATCCATCTCACTAACTACTATAAAAAGAATGCAGAGAGATTACTTAATGATGAGATGAGTCAGACTGAGTTTAACAGATCAGAAAAGAGAGTTCTCTTTCTTATTAAAGCAAATGGGGGAAAGCTGCAGCATTCAAAGTTATTGCAGCTCGGGAACTTTAAGACGAAAGAATTAACGGAGATAATCAGCAACTTAACCGAGAAAGAACAGATCGAAATAATTAACGAGAAAACTAAATACAATAAGATTTCGAAGTTCTATAAACTGAAATAGTGAGTTAATTAGTTGATTAGTAATGATTACTAATCAACAAAGCATTATAAAATAAAGAGTTAAGAGTAAGTTAGTAAATTAGTAATGTACTGCTTTCTCTCTCTGTTTGTATTTCTCCCATCTATAAACCCGCTCTGCTTACTAATTTACTAATCAACTAATAAATAATAATAATAAATAAGAATAGAGATAAAAAAGAAAGCATTTATTAAAATAGTTAGTTAGTAATGTTTACTAATCAACTCACTAACTTACTAAACAACTCAAAGGTACTCCGCCGGGGTTTCTCATCGGATATTTGGAAACCGCAATCTTCACTTAGTTAAACATTATAAAATATCCTATGTCGTTTCGTTTAAATATTGATTCTTAATCTTATAAGCATTAAGTTTCAATAAAAAGTTAGAAATGTTCGAGATGGAAAGAATTTTATTAACGGAAAGCGGAATCGGTTTTAAGGGGCTCGAACACCCCGAACTTTTTTTTCTGATTCCGCTTTTCCGCTTTAAGGGACTCCCCCGAAAAGTCGGTACAAAAGTCGGTACAAAGAAACACTCGTTTTTAAATAATCAACCGGGACACTCTCTCCGAAAAGCATTTAAAAACCCCGCATAAACGGGGTTTAAGAGTGCACCCAGCCGGGCTCGAACCGGCGACCTGCTGATTAAGAGTCAGATGCTCTACCAACTGAGCTATGGATGCGCTGCAAAAATAGATAAACCTCAAGTTTTTACAAAGTTATTCTTTATTGCTCTCATCTAAGCAGGAATTTATTATAGGGATTTGATAAATTTCATCAGTAATTAAATCGCATTTTTTTTAAGAGGAGTAAATGAAAAAATTATTTGTTTTAGTGTTAACAGTCCTTTTGGTTTTCATAGCCTGTAAAAAAGAAGAGCCGCTGAACCTTGAAGCCTTCAGTCCACAGGGATTTGCATTTGATCTCGGGGATGTATGGGAAGTTAATGCAACGGTAAGAGTGAAAGGGTTCCAGCAAAACAGGAACGATGAAACCAAAGAATTCTCCGCAACAATTTTTTATAAAGTGGATCTTGAAAAACCAAACGGAGAAGTGAAAGAGGATGTTTTTAATTTTGTTAAAGAAATTAATAACCACGAACGATTATTAGATGTTGGTCTTGAAGCGCAGTTTGAGTTAAGCTCTGAATATGAAGAGGGAGCGTATAAATTAATTTATCATATAAGAGATGAATTATCCGGTATGGAAACAAATTCAGTAGTAGAAGTAGAATTACAGCAATAAATCAACTCTGTGAAAAATATTCGGGCGGGATGGGTCTTCTACCCGAAAATCCTGAATTGATGTCATGATAAAAAAGTATATCTTCTTCATCACTTCTCCAGCAAAGAAAAACCTCTTTATCATTAATGATTGAAGGAAAATCAACAAGTCCAACGGTAAAGTTAGAATCCTTATAAAAACAGCCAATCTCCTCAAGTTCTCCAAGAAAATGATTTACATTCTCTGCCATTTTCTGTATTCGAGGATCGTTTTCAACTGTTCCGCTTATTTCTTCTGCAATCAGGCGCATTTCTCTTGTAGTATCAAGAATATCTTTTACTATCTGTCTTACAAGTGGAAGTGTTTTCCTTGCTTCCTCAGGTGTAAAATATTTTGTTGCTGTTGTCATTTATTTCTGTTTCAAAAACTTTGTAAAAATACAATTTAATTTAGAATAAAAAAGTTCATTAAACGTATCAGATTTTAAATGTAAAAGTTTATTTATAATTTAATTTTATCTCTTCAACAAAATCTATTTTTAATTATATTAACAGAAGTTTAAAAACATCTTTGTAAAAGCAATATGACGCTTGATATAATAATAGTTATTGCCATTGTTATTGGTGCTGCAGTTTTATTTGCAACTGAGAAGCTTCCGGTTGATATGACAGCCATACTTGTAATGGCTGTTCTTTTATTAACCGGCATTATAACACCGGAAGAAGGAATCTCGGGGTTCAGCAATACTGCAACGGTAACGGTAGCCGCAATGTTTATATTAAGCGCCGCACTGAATAAAACAGGCGCTGTATTATTTGTTGGGGAAATGGCTTCGAAGATGTTTAAGTATAACTTCTGGTTGGGAGTTGTACTGATGATGATTTCGGTTGGTGTGCTCTCAGCATTTATAAACAATACGCCGGTTGTAGCAGTGTTTATACCTGTTGTTCTGCGTATTGCAGCGGCTAACCAATTCAGCGCTTCAAAGATCTTAATGCCATTGTCATTTGCTTCAATGTTCGGAGGGGTTTGTACTCTCATTGGAACCTCGACAAATATTCTTGTCAGCTCAATTGCAGTACAATACAATCAGCCGGCATTTAGTATGTTTGAATTTACTTCATTGGGTATGCTGTTTTTTGGCGCAGGACTGATCTATATGATTTTGATTGGAATAAGAATGATTAAACCCAACGATATCCCTGCTGATTTAACCCAGAAATACAGTATGAGTAATTACCTTACCGACATTGTTCTTCTGCCTGAAGCAAAATCTGTGGGACAAAGACTGATAGAGTCAGCACTTGTAAAAGAGCTGGAAATAGATATACTTGATGTTGTGAGAGACGGAAAAAGGTTACTGCGCCCAACCTCTGAAATTGTATTTGAAGCCGGCGATATGCTAAGGGTAAGATGTGATGTAAAGAAAATTCAGGAGCTAAAAGACAGGGTTGGGGTAAAATTAAAGTCTAACCTTAAACTTCAGGATGAAGATTTTCAGGCAGAAGATCTGCTGCTGGTCGAATCTATTATTGCACCTAACTCACGACTTATAGGTAAAACTATTAAGTCATCAAGATTCCGGAACTTATACAGAGCCAATGCCCTTGCACTCAGGCATTCAGGACAGTTATATCATACTGAGTTTATTAATATACCCTTAAAGCCTGGAGATGCTTTGCTGCTTGAAGTACGTAAAGAAAATCTTGAAGATTTAAAACGTGATCCTGATTTTGTGCTTGTCTCCGGTGTTGATCTTCCCAAGTACCGAAAAAGTAAAATAATTCCGGCACTGATTATCGTAGCCGGGGTTATTGTTACTGCAACACTGAACATCACGCCAATAATGATTAGCGCAATAGTCGGTTCTATCTTGCTTGTTTTGACAAAATGTATTTCTTTGGAAGAGACTTACAGGGCAATTGAATGGAACATAGTTTTTTTGCTTGGCGGAATTCTTTCGTTAGGTATAGCGCTTGAAAAGACAGGCGCTGCATTACTTCTTGCAAATAATATTGTAAGTATTATAGGATTTTTAGGACCGGTTGCAATTGTTGCAGCTTTTTACCTTATAACAAGTTTGCTTACTGAAATTATGTCCAACAATGCAAGTGCCGTACTACTTGCGCCTATTGCAATTGCTGTTGCAGAATCAATGGGTATTAGCGCACGACCATTATTAATGGCTGTTACTTTTGCAGCCTCTGCAAGTTTTATGACGCCGGTCGGATATCAGACCAACACAATGATATTTGGTGTGGGACAGTATAAGTTTTCAGACTTTATAAAGATAGGAGGACCATTAAATCTTATTTTCTGGATACTGGCAACAATATTTATTCCCATATTATTTCCGTTTTGAAAATTATAGCGGCCAGACAATGGAAATCATAATTAACCCGATTATCATAACCACTATAGTTAGCGGCAATCCGACTTTAGTGTAATCAGAAAATCTATAACCGCCGGGTCCCATTACAAGAACATTGGCAGGATGGGAAACCGGACTAATAAAACTTGCAGCTGAACTTACCGCAAGCACCATCATTACTGTATAAGGTGAAACACCAAGCTGCTGCGATATTGAAATAAAAACAGGTGCCATAATTACCACCAGCGCTGATGTTGGAATGACGACTCCTGCTGCTGTAATTAAAATGTACAGTAAGATCATTATACCCCAATTTCCAATTGAACCATGAAGTGATAAAATTAGATTAGATACAATTTCTGCGGTCCCTGTTTTCTGTATGGCAATGCCAAGCGGCATCATTCCTGCAATCAAAAATATTGCCCGCCAATCAATCGCTTTATATGCATCTTCAATTTTCAGGCAGCCGGTAATTATCATAAGTACAACAGAAGTTAAAGCTGCAATTGAGATAGGAAGCCAGTTGAATAATACTGCTAAAACAAAGAATAGCATTATCATACCAGAATATGGAGCTTTCTTTTTATTAAGCACCTGATCTGCCTCCTGGCTTAAAACTATGAAATCAGGATCAGCCTTAAGCAGATTTGTATTTTCCCTTTTACCCATCAGCAAAAGTGCATCTCCAAAATTCAGTTCAATATCTCTAAGATTAGTTCTGATAGCCCGGCCTTCATGCCATATGGCAATTACCTGCATACCATACTTTGATCGGAAATGAATGTCGCGCAAGGTTTTTCCCACAGCATTTGATCTTGGGGCTAAAGAAACCTCAATTAATCCCACCTGTTCAGATTCAAATGCATCAATTTTAGCCGCTGATTCAGTTTCGATTTTCAGATCCTGAATTCCACGCAATAAATTAAAATCCTCATCACGACAGCCGATGAAAAGTTTATCGTCTTTCTGTATAATTTCATCGGGCAAAGGCATAACAATTTTTTCTTCTCCGCGAATGATCCCTATTACATGCAATCCGAAAACAGCACCCATACGGCTCTTAGAAAGGGTTTTGTTTATCAAATCAGAATCTTCAGCAATCTTAACAACAAAGCGGGATTCCTGCAGATTATGTTTGCCGTTTAGATCCTTTTCACTAATAATTTTTATATCCCTGAAATCATCGGAAGATAAATTGTTTAGAACTTTTTCTTTGCCCCTGATCAACAGAACATCGCCGGAATTAATTACTTGAGAGGCAAGGTTTCCTTCCTTAAAACGATGGCCATCCTTGATAGCAAAAACATTTATTCCAAATTTTTTTCTAAAGTGAATGTCATAATATGTTTTACCGGCAATAGAGGAACTTTCAGATACGGTAACTTCCGCATATTTTATTTCTTTTGAAATAATATCACTTGCAGAAGAATAATTTTTTTCTATCTGAAGTTTTTGCCATCCCCGGAATTCATTGAGTCTGTCTAACCTCCCTTCTATAATTATTACATCATTACCGTTAAGGCGTATGGAGGGATCAGGGGCTAAAATACTTTTACCGTTTCTTAAAATAGCAACTACAGTTAATCCGGTTACAGTGCCAACATTTATTTCAGCAATTGATTTTAATACTAATGGTGAATCTGGCGATACTCTTAGAGAGTTCATTCTTTCCTGAAGCTCGTATTGATCCTCAAGATTCTTTTCTGTTCCTATCGATTCTTTTACAAGATTTCTTTTAGGCAAAAGTTTTCTTCCAATGAAAGCCATAAAAATTATTCCGCCAATCAGAATAAAAATTCCTACTGGAGTAAAATCAAATAAACCAAAAGGGGTATAATTATTTTCCATCAGAGTATTACTTACAAGAATATTCATTGTTGTAAGTAAAGTGGTTGTTCCGCCTAATAAAACGCCAAATGCCATTGGAAGTAGAAGTCTTGATGGTGAATGACCGGTTATCCTGGATATGCTCATTACTACAGGAAGCATAAGTGCAGCTACACCTATGTTGTTCATAAATGCAGATAGAAATCCGGATACTGACATTATAATAATTATTAACCCGGTTTCAGTCTTCCCTGAAAATTTAAGAACGTTATTTCCTATCATCACTGCTATATTTGTTTTTACAAGCGAGGCGCTTAGTATATACATCGCCCAGATTGTTACTATGGCAGGGTTACCAAATGCCGCAACAGCTTCTTGCGGCGTGACCAATCCTGTAATTGCAAGAAAGCATAATACTATCATTGCAGTAACATCAACTCTGAGCTTACCACTTATAAAAAACACCAGTGCAAAACTTAGCGCCACAATTACAATTATTATTTCATTTGTCATAATTCAACGGTAAATTGAATGAGGGAGAATAATTCTTAATTAACTTCATATTACAATCTAAAAAAAAACGGATAAAGTTTTGCTTTGTTCGTGTTCATATTATTAAAGCTACAATTTGCTTCACATAGCATAATTATTGCCAAAACCATCTATCCGGTTGCTGAAATAATATATTCAAAATTGAAGAAATATTTCTCTCAAATGAAAACACTTTAATTAGTATAAGGGCATAATTAACCATTCAAAACGCAATACTTTTCAAAAACCGCCATATTATGTTTAGAAGTCCTTAGCACGATACTTGTTAAGATTATTGCACAAAATAATGCATTATTTCTTAATTAAGGTTACAGAAATGAAAAAAATCTTACAACTTCTTGTTATTTCTTTATTTCTAACTGGGAGTGTTTACTCACAAAACACAACAGTTCAGCAGGTTATAAACTCTGTTAATATTGATACACTGATTTATTTTGTAAGGGAATTATCCGGCGATGTTCAAACAACAATCGGCGGACAGCCATATACAATTCTCTCACGACATAAAAATCAACCCGGTAATGATAAGTCGGCTGATTATATTAAAGAACGTCTGCAGTACTATGGTTTAACGGCTGTTGATCAGTGGTGGAGCTCTACCGGAAGAAATGTATATGCTTCACAAACAGGCACAGATTTTCCTAACCGTTATTTTATAATTTGTGCTCACTACGATGATATGCCGAGCGGAACTATAGCCCCAGGAGCAGATGACAACGCAAGCGGAACAGCCGCAGTTCTTGAAGCCGCGAGAATACTTACTCAATATTCATTCCCATTTACTATAATGTATGCTTTATGGGATGAAGAAGAGCAGGGTCTTATCGGAAGTGCTTATTTTGCCAACCAGGCTTCTGCTGCCGGTGATTCAATTCTTGGTGTAATAAACCTTGATATGATTGCATATGATGGTAATAATGACGGCAAGTTTGAAATTCATACAAGAAGCGTTGGCAATTCATTAGAGCTTAAAGATGAAATCCTTGATGTGAATGCTGCTTATAATATTGGTGTTGTCCCGGTTATTAAAAATCCCGGAAGCACTTACAGTGACCACGCATCTTTCTGGAACAGAGGTTATGGTGCAATTCTTTTAATTGAAGACGGTAATGACTTCCATCCATATTATCATACGGTGAATGATAAAATTCAGTATTTCAACGTACCATATTTTGAAAAAATGTCTAAGCTGGCTATCGGCACCTTAACAAAGTTAGCCCTTAACCTTAATATGCGCATTGAACATACACCGATTGCTTCAACAAGCATTGGCGGCGATATTGCTGCAACGGCAATGGTGGTAACCGGTTTAGACATCGGAACAGGAACCTCTGCGCCAAGGCTGTATTACAGAGTTAATACCGGTTCAGGATACTCCGATTTCTATAGCGTTGCAGGCAGCGTTACTGAATCAGCCACATTCGGTTTTACAATTCCGGGAATACAGCTTGGAACTACAGTTCAGTATTATATTGCTGCACAGGATGACGGCTCTAATATTGTTGTTACATTGCCGTCCGGCGGCGGTGGATATAATCCACCGGGGAGCACACCTCCAACCCAGTTTTTTGCTTTCAACGTGGCTCCTATGAATTATGCTTTTTATGACAGTGCTCATACAGTCTCTAACTGGACTTCAGTTGGCGGATGGAACACCACAACAGCAAAATATATGTCAGCACCTTCTTCCTTTACCGATTCTCCTGCCGGAAATTACCCGGCTAATGTAAATGCAACTATGACGCTGAATCAGCCCATTTCCATTCCATCCGGGGCAATGAATGTTAATCTTGAATTCTGGACTCAGTGGGATATTGAGGATAACTGGGATTATGGTCAGGTATTAATATCTACTAACAGCGGAAGCAGCTGGACCCCGCTTGAAGGTTTGTATACAAACCCGGGTACAGGATCTTTTCAGCCAAACGGGCAGCCGCTTTACGATGGTACACAAACAACCTGGGTAAAGGAAGAAATTGATCTTTCTTCTTATATGGGTAGTCAGATTCTCTTAAGATTTCTTTTAAGATCTGACGGATATATTCAGGCCGATGGATGGTATGTTGATGATATTAATATTATTGTTTATGATTTTATTCCTGTTGAACTTGTTTCTTTCAGTGCAATGGCTTCTGCCGATAAAGTTACATTAAACTGGAGTACAGCTTCTGAAATAAATAACAGGGGATTTGAGGTTGAAAGAAAAGTCTTCAGTCTGCAGTCTTCAGTCAACAATTCGGATTGGAGAATTGTTGGATTTGTTGAGGGCAAAGGGACTACTACCGATTATAACAGCTATACTTTTATTGATCAATTGAATGAGCAGGGAAAATATTCTTACAGGTTGAAGCAGATTGATTTCGATGGCTCTATAAACTATTCAAATGAAATTGAAGTTGATTTTATAGGGGTAACAGAATTTGCGCTGTTACAAAATTATCCAAATCCTTTTAACCCGTCTACTGTTATAAGTTATCAGCTTCCGGTTGATTCAAAAGTACAGTTAAAAGTTTACGATATACTTGGAACAGAAATAGCCGTGCTTGTTAATGAAACTAAATCAGCAGGCATATATGACGTAAGTTTTGATGGATCAAAACTATCAAGCGGAACATACTTCTACACAATAATTGCTGATGGATTTGTTCAGACGAAGAAGATGCTGCTGGTGAAGTAAGAATAGCAGTCAAATAACATTTGTCATCTCGACGATTGGAATGAGGAGAGATCTTGTTCGTTCACGTGATTTCTCCCTCCGGTCGAAATGACAGGACTCACTTGTCATTTCGAGGAGTTTACGACGAGAAATCTGGTGGAGACTACTTTT
>JAGXRK010000055.1 GCA_018335755.1 Ignavibacterium sp.
TAAATCCTTTGCACGACAAAATAAAACAATCAAACATAAGTCTATATTGGCTAAGGAACACATAAGCAAGGAAAATAACAATATCCACCTTCAACATGTAAACAACCTTCATGCTCAACTGCGTAAATTCCTAAGACCATTTAATGGTGTAAGTTCAAAATATCTACAAAACTATCTAAACTGGTTTGCATATAAAGATAAACTATATGGAACGAAGTCAACCATTAAACAATGGTTCTACGCAATTCTTGCTACGCCATACGCATATGAGCTGTTTTTGCAATTTAAAGATAATGCTGTTAATATTAGAACTTAGCCATTTTTATTTAAAATTCTCAGTATTGAAAATTTTATAACTATCAGGTGCTTAGGGTTTTTCGTGATAGGTTTTGAAAAATGAAAAAAGTGTGAACTATTCAAGGCAGTTATTCAAAATATCATTATTTTTGCTTTCAAGCAATGCAAGGAGATTTTTACTTCAGTGGAAATCTTATTTGAACAAGAAAACTTTACTAATTAATGGCGGGAAAAGCACAGGAGATAGACAAGTCTGTCAAATATCATGATTTCATTAATATTGACAGAGAGTTTAGAAAAAAAAGTGGGAAAGTATACCCGTTTATTCCCAAATTCATAATTCGGTATCTTGAGAAGAAAGTTCATCAGGAAAAGCTGAACTATGCCCTCCATGTATATAAAGATAAATTAGATTTTGATTTTTTGGATGTTGTTCTAAATGATGAGTTTGGATTAAACATACAGGTCGCAAATCCTGAAAATATTCCTTCCTCCGGCAGATATATTATTGCTTCAAATCATCCTTTAGGAGGGCTTGATGGAATGGCGCTTATGTATGTGATAGGACAAAAGCGAAAAGATCTTAAGTTTATCGTTAATGATCTTCTTACAGGTCTTGTAAATCTTGTAGGATTATTTGCTCCTATAAATAAGCATGGAAAAACTTCATCAGAAGGAATTAGAATGATAGAGGAATTGTATGAGTCAGAAGAATTGGTTTTAATATTTCCGGCAGGATTGGTTTCCAGAAAGCAAAAAGGAGGAATCAAAGATCTTGAGTGGAAAAAAAGTTTTATTGCCAAATCAATACAACATAAAAGAGACATTATTCCCGTCCATATTGATGGTCAGAATAGTAAGTTTTTTTATAATCTAGCCAGATTGAGGAAGTTTCTTGGCATTAAAACAAATATTGAAATGTTCCTTTTGCCTGATGAAATGTTTAAGCAGGAAAATAAAATAATTAATATTAAGTTTGGGAAGCCTATTCCTTATACTACCTTTACAAAAGAATATTCTCATATTGAATGGGCTCAGATAGTAAAAGAGCATGTTTATAAAATGAATGACGGTAACGAAGAGTTTGTCGCACCTGTTAAAAATAAAAAATAAAACTCAGTAATATGCAAGACATTATTGCTCCGGTTGACAAAAAATTAATTGAAAAGGAGCTTAGCCAGAACAGGTTTTTACGCAAAACTAACAATGCTGATAATGAGATTTATGTCATTAATTTTCATAACTCTCCAAATGTAATGAGGGAAATTGGCAGATTACGAGAGGTCTCTTTTCGCACAGCAGGTGGTGGTACAGGAAAGGATTGTGATATTGATGATTATGATACTGCTGAAGCACCTTATGAGCAACTTATAGTTTGGGATCCTGACGAGAAGGAGATAATTGGAGGGTATCGTTTTATCTTGTGTAAGAATGCAAAGTTTAAAGCTCCAAATGTTCCTTATATTGCTACTGCGGGTTTATTCGAGTTTTCAGAAAAGTTTATTAATGAATATTTTCCATATACTATTGAATTAGGTCGTTCTTTTGTTCAACCTAATTATCAATCAGCAAGGGTTAGCCGTAAGAGTTTGTATTCACTTGATAATTTGTGGGATGGACTAGGAGCACTTGTAGTTAATAATCCTGATGCGAAGTATTTTTTCGGAAAGGTAACAATGTACACTACTTTCAACCCTATTGCAAGAGATATGATTTTGTTTTTCATGAATAAGTTTTTCCCAGATAAGGATAGAATGATATACCCCAAAAAACCACTTGGATTTAAAACAGATGTAGCTTCTTTTGATAAACTCTTTAGTGCAGAATCAATAGATGAAAATCATAAAATTTTGTTCAGAGAAGTGCGTAGTTTTAATGAAAATATTCCTCCATTATTCAATTCATATATGAATCTTAGCCCAACAATGAAAACTTTTGGCACAGCTATTAATGACACATTTGGAGGGGTTGAAGAAACCGGAATTATGATCACTATCAGCGATATATACGACATCAAAAAAGAAAGACACGTAAAGTACTAAAATACAATGATAATAAAAGAGGCCGAGTTTGTAAAGAGTTCGCAAAAGCTTTCAGACTGCCCTAAGCCAGGTGTCCCGGAATATGCTTTTTTTGGAAGATCAAATGTTGGAAAATCATCTCTAATAAATATGGTCACCAGCCGTAAGTCGCTGGCCAAAACATCTTCTACTCCGGGGAAAACAAAACTGATAAATCACTTTTTAATTAATGGATCCTGGTATATTACAGATTTACCCGGCTTTGGATTTGCGAAAGTGTCGAAATCTGAAAGAGAGAAATGGGAAAGGATGATACATTCATACCTGAAAAAAAGGACTAATCTTATTTGTTTGTTTCTACTTATTGACGTAAGACACAAGCCACTGGCAAACGACCTTGAATACATTAATTGGCTTGGTGAAAATCAGGTTCCATTTGCAATAGTTTTTACAAAAAGTGATAAGCTGACATTGAATAAGTTGAATGCCAATGTGTTAGACTATAAAAATACCTTAGCAAAAAATTGGGATCCTCTTCCTGAAATTTTTATTACTTCAAGCGAAAAGAATATTGGTAGAGATGAAATGCTCTCATTTATTGAAGCTAATAACAATAAGTACAGTTCCGAAATAAAGTCTATTTAGGCTTGTATGCCGATTTATTTAGTATTTCCTGGGGCTTAAGTTCAAGAAGTAATTGCTGAATACTTATGTCAGGGTTTCTTCTCATAAACTCACGAACAATTTGCCATCCAAACCATACTCCTGCTCTCGGAGCTGATTCATGACCAAACACAGCTGTGAAAGGAGCATCTCCAACAAATTTCCTGATTATCTGCCGGTCTTGTGTGAATAAAAGTTCATTGTCTATGAAATAGGCCCATGCATTTTTAGAATTTTTTTCCATCCATCTTATTTGATGAGTTGTGTAATTTATTTTTATGGAATCCGGAGTATTTGGAAGCATAAGGTCAAGAAAATAAAGTGTCTTTCCTTCATAAATAATGAAATCTAAAAAATTTGAAGGTAAATTAATTTCTGATTGCATATTGATTTCTGCCATAACTTTCATAATATCAGCTGTAATATATTCCTTTGAGCAGCTTAATCGTCTAAATGCAGAGACGCCCGCTCTTTCATAGTTGAGATATTGTCTTCCCAAATACATATCCAAACCAATAATAATATTGCCTTCAGCATATTTTATGGGCATTTCGGAATCGAGCCCTGACACATATGTGAATATTTTCGGATTTGCTTGATCTTTGTAATAGTACCTGTAATATCTAAAAGCTTTCGAGAGCTCTGTTTCTAAGAAAGTTAGATCTGTATATTTTTCGGTTACATCAAAATATAATTCTTGCAAGAACCTGTCTGTTACAAAATCAAACAGTTGTTGTTGTCCTTGCTCTGTTTGTAATCCTTCACCAATAAAAAAAGAAAACTCCTCTTGATAAGGCTCTAAATCTTTAAGCAGATCATAGGGATTTGCCTCAAACAAAGCAACTTCATATCTGCTGATTATTACCGGCTCCTCAATTACTCTTGAAAGGTCTACATCGTATGGATTGGTGTCTTTGCAAGAATTAGTTAAAACAGATATTAGTATTGAAATTATTAAAATCGGTTTAATAATAAACTTTTTATTTGTCATAAGTGTTTTTGATTTATAATGTAACAATCTATGTTTTTTGCCGTTCTTCTTCAAATGGAAAAATTTGAGTAATATTGCAAATGTATTCATATGTTAAACATCAAAATTATGAAAAATATTGCCATAACAATAAGCTTGATAATATCATTATCAGTAAATGTGTTTTCTCAAGGCTATAAAGATTATAAATCTGTGAAGTTAGGTCTTATGGCATCTCCAAATTTGGGTTGGTTGAGGCCTGAAACAAGAAATTTTGAAAATGAAGGGGTGCGTTTTGGTATTTCTTACGGATTGATATCTGATTTTAGATTAGCCGATAACTACTATGTTGGATCGGGGGTTTTTCTTTCTCACTGGAGTGGCAAACTTTTAATGCCTGCGACTGAACTGATAAACAACGTTGAAACCGACGTTACGCAAAGAAGAACATATAATCTTCAATATCTTGAAATCCCATTAACACTTAAGCTTCTAACTAATGAAGTTGGCTATACTACTTACTATGGGCAGTTTGGATTAGGACTGGGTGCAAATATCAATGCTAAAGGAACCGATAGGTTTTATAACAATACATACCTTAGAATAGATGATGACCCTGATATTAAAAGTGATATAACTTTTATGCGTGTCGGATTGGTTATTGGGGCTGGTGTTGAGTATTCTCTTGCTCAAAATGCATCTGTTGTTATTGGCCTGGAATAC
The DNA here is from genome assembly GCA_018335755.1 of Ignavibacterium sp. Taxonomy (GTDB): domain Bacteria; phylum Bacteroidota; class Ignavibacteria; order Ignavibacteriales; family Ignavibacteriaceae; genus JAGXRK01. Next base: position 4,675 of record JAGXRK010000055.1, read on the forward strand.
AATAATGGCTTTACAAATTTACTTAAAGCAAAACCCGAACACGAACGTAAACACAGCGCCATTACAAATTATTTTCAGATTACATTAGGTATCGTTTTTTAATGATAGTATGATGAAAATTGCTCTTGCTCAGCATAATTATATAATAGGTGATTTTTCAGGAAACAAATCCCGTATAATAGAGTCAATAAATTTAGCAATTGAGCAAGGAGCCGACGTTGTTGTTTTTTCAGAGCTTGCCGTATGTGGATATCCACCTGCAGATTTACTTGAGTTTGACAGTTTTATTATTAATTGTAAAGAAGCAATTGAAAATATAGCCTCTCATTGTATTGGAATTGCAGCAATTGTTGGTGCTCCTTCATTTAACCCGAAATTGAAAGGTAAGCGACTCTTTAATTCTGCATATGTTTTAAAGGATGGGAAGATTGATTCATTATACCACAAAGGACTTTTGCCGGATTATGATGTTTTTGATGAATACAGGTATTTTGAACCAGCTACCGAGTTTAACATTATTGAGTTAAATGGAGTCAAAATCGCTCTTACTGTTTGTGAAGATTTATGGAATATGAATCAAAGTCCGATGTATTCTAATTCACCTATGGAGCAGCTTTCAAAACAAAATCCTGACATAATAATTAATATTTCAGCGTCGCCATTTTCATACGACCACGCAATTGAGCGCAAGACTACAATGTGCGCAAATGCATTGCATTACAATATACCTCTTATAAACGTAAATCAAGTTGGAGCGCATACAGAGCTTTTATTTGATGGAGGTTCTCTTGTTATTAATAGCAGGGGAGGTGTGGTTGCAGAACTTTCTTTTTTTAATGAAGATTTTAGAGTTTTCGATATGGATGAAGTTGATAATCTTCCTGAGTATTCTTTTTCAAAAACTCAAAGTAAAGAAGAGAAATGTGCTCTAATTTATAATGCTTTGATTATGGGGATTAAAGACTATTTCCGTAAACTTGGGTTTCAAAAAGCAATACTTGGTCTTTCTGGAGGGTTAGATTCTGCATTGGTTCTTGCACTTGCTGTTGAAGCTTTGGGAAATGATAATGTTTGGGCAGTTCTTATGCCGGGGCCATATTCCTCTGAGCATTCTGTTGATGATGCGATTTGTATTGCAAATAATCTGAATGTGAAATACGATATCATCCCAATTAACGATACATATAATATTCTTATAAAAACGCTTGCCCCAAACTTTAATGGTACATCATTCGGAATAGCTGAAGAAAATCTCCAGGCTAGAGCAAGGGCAATTATCTTAATGGGATTGTCAAATAAATTTGGCAATGTGCTTCTTAATACTAGCAATAAAAGTGAAGCAGCTGTTGGTTATGGAACATTATATGGAGATATGTGCGGTGGATTGTCTGTAATTGGTGATGTTTATAAAACTGAAGTGTATGAGTTGGCTGAATTCATTAATGGTGAAAAAGAAATAATTCCAAGAAATACAATACTAAAACCACCTTCAGCAGAATTAAGGCCCAATCAAAAAGACTCTGATTCACTTCCGGAATACGATGTGCTCGATCAAATTTTAAGGCATTATATTGAAGATAGAATGTCGAAGGATGAAATCGTTAGCCTTGGGTTTGATAAGGATGTTGTAAGTAAGGCTGTACATTTGGTAAATATAAACGAGTATAAAAGATACCAAACGGCGCCCGTTCTGAGGATTTCAGGGAAAGCCTTTGGAATCGGACGCCGTATGCCAATTGTTGCCAGATATTCTTTCTACCAAAAAAAACTAAATTGCCTCTACTGATTTTATCTCAGGAATAGCTTTTCTAACAGCTTGTTCAACGCCGTTTTTTAATGTCATTTGGCTCATAGGGCAGCTTCCGCATGCGCCAAGTAATTCAACATTAACAACATTGTCGTCGGTTATATTTACAAACCTTATATTGCCACCATCAGCTTCAAGATATGGTCTGATTTGATCAATTACATTTTCTACTTTTCTGATTAATTCTTCTTTTGAACTTGCCATGTTTGTAATATTTGCTGAATTCAAGTCACAAATGCAACTTTTTGTTTAATCAAATTTAATGATAAAAATTCAATT
>JAGXRK010000056.1 GCA_018335755.1 Ignavibacterium sp.
AAAACTTTAATGGCACCCTGCAAAAAGAGTTTATCCAACTTGGCAATTTTACCTCAAATGTTAATCTGTTTAACAAGAACCTGACTGAATGGCTGATTGAATACAACTTTAATCGACCTCACCAAACCTTAAATTACCAAACCCCTATTGAATTCCATTTCCAACATCAAAAAGTGTTACCGATGTGCCCGTCAAGCGCAAGCTCTTGACAAAATTATTATTAATGCTATATTATATTATATTATTAATAAAAAATATATGGAAGAAGAACCAAGACTAAAACACCCGACTGAAAAAGAAGCAAAATTCGGCCGCAAAGTTCGATTCAAAATTTATTTTTTCAGACATGGCGACAAAGATGGAGAAATGCTCTCTCAAAATGGCGTTGAACAAGCTCAAAAAATTGGCTCTTCTTTAGAACCCACTCCCACAGTTAAGGGTTATAGTTCTCAATTCCCAAGAGCTCGATATTTTTCTGAAAATATTGTTGAAATGACCCGAGCAAAAAGAAAGCTTAATCTAAGACAAGGGTTAGATCTGGGAGAAGAAAATTGGTTCAATGAAGGTTTTGTTAATTGGTGGAGAAAACATGGGTTAAAGGGATATCTTGATTTGAAAGATCAACGCCCAGTAGTCAACACTCCATCAGCTGAAGAAGTAGCTGCCAGAGTTGCCCATCATTTTTTAACCCAAATAAAAATACCGGAAAAATGTTATAGCGGATCAGAAGTAACTCTTGTTAATACCTCTCATAGTGGAATTTTGGAACCATTTTTTATCGAGGCGTTGGGCAAGGCAATCGAAAAAGATCCAGTTAATAAAGAAGGAAAAGATTTTATAGAAAAAATGGGTGGGGCCTTCAATACTGCTGAAGGATTTGAGGTTGACGTTAAGATAGACGAAAATGGTGAAAAAACAGTAAAGTTAACTTTTCGGGGAAAAAATTATGAAGTAGATTTTGAAAGATTGGAAGAATTAGTCAAAAAATATCCCAAAGAATATCCTCAGGTGTTTCCCCTGGAAAAGCAAGAAAAACAAGAATAAAAAAAACTAAACAAATTATTGTAGATTATAGCTGCTGGCTTTTTTTATTTTAATAAAAATTGAAAATTATTTTCCCTTTTGTGCCACAAATCTTTTTTTTGCTTCTTCGGCTAATTCTTTTACTTTCTGCCAATCCAAATAAACTTTTTTACCTTCAAATAATTTTGCTCTTTCTGGATCAGTGAATTCATAACTAATAGTTGTATCCTTCATAAAGTCATCTAGATTTCTAGCGTCTCCTTTTCTAATATCTCTGTCAAATTTTACTCTAAAAGCTGTGGCTTGTTTTGTAAAACCACCAATTTTGTCAACATTGTCAAATCCAACTTTTTTTTGACCAGTTGCTACATCTTCAACAACTAAGGCATACTTAAATAATGATTCAGCAAACATACCACTGCCAACAATCGGAATAGCTTTTGTTTCGCCCTCCTTAACCCCACGTCTTGATAATTTCAGAACATGGATTAATTCATAAGCTTCATTTTCTGCTGCTAGCTTAACTGCTTGTTCGTTCTTCATTACCTCGGTTAATCCCACAAGCTGAGCTTGTTCTCTGTACTTTGCTCTTAATTTTTTGTTCTCTGGTTTTAATAATTCTTGTCTTTGCTCTGGTGATAATTGTGAAACTATTCTATTTAATTCTTGATTAATTATATTCTTTACTTTTCTAAAAAGATTAATGCTTGCTCCGTCCTCTTGTATCTCAATCTCGGTTATCCCGCTACCCTTATAAGCCGTTCCTCTGCTTCGTCTGCTTCCTTTTACCTTCCCAGTATTTCCAATTACTGAAGACGGCGTTTCCCTACTCACACCGAACCTACCACTTCCCTTAACAATATCTTCTCCTGTTTGTCCGTGCCTTAATTCATCTCCTCCTCTTGGATGAACAATTGTCACTTCTTCTGGGTATGCCGCACCAAATTCACTAGCATTTATTCTCCCTTCCAACGTTAATTCTTCAGTATCGTCAAACTCATATACCTGTCCATCTACTTCAAGCTTTATTTTTCCGCCAAACCTATTACCGTGCCTAGTTAAATCAATATAAGTTGTAGCAATAAATTTTTTTTCTTCTTCTTGTCTGCTTAATTTTACTTCATTCATATCTTTAATTTAATAAAAAATTAAGTTCTTTTTTAAACTGGTTGCTATTTTTATAAACTAAAATTTTTATTCCCAGTTGTTCAGCCCCAACAATAATGTCCGATCGATCATCAATATAAATTGATTCTTCTGGTTCAACGTTCGCTTCTTTTAAGGCGGCCTGAAATATTTTAATGTCCGGCTTACGCACACCAAAAAAACTAGAAATAATTTTAATTTTAAAAATATTACTCCAATTATATTTTTCCGCCCAATAATCAAACCATTCTCTTGGATTATTAGAAATAATACCCGTAATAAATTTTGCCTTGAGCTGTTTGATAAAATCAAAAAGCTCCGAATTCGAAATTACGTCGTCTCTAATCAACGTTTTGATTTCTTCGACATTCAAATCGCTTCCAAAATTATTCATTACTTCCTGAAAATATTTTTCTTCGGTAATTTTTCCCAAAGTAAAATCTTTCCAATATTGATAATCGTGCATGGCTTTGTATAGAGCGCCGCTATCAATTACGTGAGTTTTTTCATAATTAGTAATCGTCAATTTAAAATCAAGTTTTAAAAGAACGCCAGCTGAATCAAAAAAAATAGCTTTTATCATTTAGCTCTTTTTAAAATCTTAATGAGACCGATTCTAGCGTCAATCTCTAATAAATCATTATCTTTGATAATTCTAGTTCCGTTCTCAGTAGCAATTACGCAAGGAACACCGAGTTCGCGAGAAACAATTGCCGCATGCGAAGAAAGACCTCCCTGATCTGCAATAATAGCCGCTGCTCTTTCCATGGCCGGAACAAAATCAGGAGTAGTAAATTGAGCAACTAAAATGTCTCCTTTTTTAACCTTGCCGATCTTGTCTTTATCTAAACAAATTTTTGCCCTACCCCTTATCACCCCGCCCAAACAAGCCATTCTCCCTTGTATTTCTTTAACTTCATCAACCTTAACAAAATATTTATTCTCTAGTTTCTTAATTTCTTTTGGATTAACCACAAGTTTTGTCACCGCGTTTTTAACAACCATCGCATAATTTTTAAACCTTTGCTGCATTTCTTTTTTACTTGGGAGAGGTTTACCCTTAAGAGCATCAAAAAACTCCGGAGCAGAAATTTCCATTATCCAGTCTGGATTAAATTTTGATCTTTTGGCCACTTCGTCATAAACAAAACTAGCGCCATGATCAGCCATAAAAAAAGATTCAACCCTTCGATTTCTCACATATGAATGAAGACGGGCCTGGTTGATAATTTTCTTAAAATCTGCCCTTGGTTTAATCTGTTTCAATGCCCATTGATAATCTTCCCGTAGTTTTTGAGGAGAGCTATCATAAATTAATTGTTCAAGAGTTTTTTTATCCTGCCAGGCTTGTTTAATTCTTCCAATCATATCTTTGGAAGTATAAGCTCTACTAGTAGCTAAGCCTCTATTAATATAAGCAAACCTATTCAAATGTTTATTAATAACATCCTTGGCCCAAACAGACAAATTATTTAATTTTTCCCTGTGTTTTTTAAATTCTTTAGCAATTTTCATTAATTTCCATTTTTCTTCTGCTACCTCGGTCATTTCTTTGGGATCGGTAAAAATTAAAACAAATTTTCTAAAATCTGGGTGGTCTCCTTTAATGTATTTTAATAATTCTTCTTCAATCTTAGATTCATAGTAAACATCAATGGGATGCTGCGCATACCAGGGACAGGCTATCTCGCGATAATTTTTAAGTAAGTCTCTAATAGTTTTTTCAATTTCCTTGTTTGTTTTCTTGACCCAATCTATTTTTTTAAACTTTAATCCTAATTTATAAAGATGTTCGGCCTTTTTTAATTGTTTTTGACAATATTTTTCTATCCAGCCATCATTCTTTTTTAAATATCCAACAACTTCTCTTTCAAAGGCATCATATTCTTTGGCTGGCCAATACATCATATGATTAAGATAAACTCTATTAATGATGTGATTTTTAAAACCAGCTTTACTGGCTATTCTATGATCAAAGCTTGAGTTAATCATAAAACGTAAAAAAATGGGCAATCTACCAGAAGGCTTAATGCGCCACTTTTTAAATCTCATTATTGCTCCCGCCATATTTTTTTATTTAAGTTCTTATTAAGTTATTATTATCACTTTATCAAATTTTCTTTTATTTGTCAAGCTTTTAATAATCGTTATCACTCCATGATTAGCATTAACATCAACCAAATCTCCATCTTTTAAAACTTTGGTGGCGATTTTGGTAGCAATAATACAAGGCACGCCCATTTCTCTAGAAACAATGGCTGCGTGACAGGTAACACCACCTTCATCAGTCACAATGGCCGCAGCTTTTTTAATGCCAGCGATGTAATCTGGCCTTGTCATCACTGCCACCAATATATCTCCTTTTTGAATTTTATGACATTCTTTAGCGCTTTTAATAATTTTTACCCTACCCCTAATCTTACCACGCGAAGCTGGCAAACCTCGAAAATCATTAATTTGCTCACTGTTTTTATCAACAAAAATTTTTTTCTTTGTTTTGTCAACCTCTGATCCGCTAATAATCTCGTATTTATCGCCAAGTTGATAGAATAAACATTTTTTCATTCTTTTCCTACACTCAATCGGAGAAAATAATTTTACATCATCAAAAAGACTAATAATTTCTGGTGAAATTAGATATTTAATTTCATCTAAGCTATAACCAAAGCGTCTGCCGATTTCTTCGATTAATAAGCTTCCATAATGAGTTGACCAAAAGGTCATTTTTTTTCGCTGATCTTGCCAATAAATAAAATCTTCAGAAATTTCTAAAAGAACTTTTAGTAATTTTGGCAATTTTAATTTCCCCAATAACTTTCTTTTTTCTTTCAAATTATTAATCGGCGTAAGTTTAATTCTTTTTATCTCCTTCTTGATATCAACATTGCCAACAATTACTCCTTTTATCTCCTTAATAAAATGCTTGGTACTTAAAATATTATTATCAATATAATTATTTTTACTCCAGAAAAATTTTTTTTGATGATTTAATAAAGATTGCCAAATATTTTTAAACTTTGGTAATTTTTTAATTATTTCTTGAACTGATTTACCTAAAAATAATTTTCGAGTTAACTCGTTTTCTTTGATTTTTTTAACAACTTCAAGTAAAGAAAGTTCTGCTTCATTAATAAATGATTGCGTGACTGGTGCAGTCAAAATAGTAAAATATTTGAATTGAAATTTGTCGAGATCCTCGTTTTTTAAAAATTCTTTGATCTTATTTTGAATTAATTGATCGGTGATTAAAGCAAAACCGTCAATTAATGAGCTTGCACTAAAAAATCTTTTTTCTCGCTCAAAATATTCTTGATATAATTTTTTTAACTCTTCATTAGATAGTTTTGAAATATTAATTTTGTTCAGCATCATACAAAAAGACCACCATTTTTTATGATCTTCAACCCATGATTTTATTAATTTTTTCGACAAATTATTGGTTTTCAGAGCAATATTGATAATTCTTTTAGCCACTTTTTTTAAATCGATCATATCTAGATACCAGTCGCAAGTTCTTTTTTCATAAAAACCAAGGTGAGAATTAAAATGACATCCCATTTTTCTTTTTTCCTTGAGGCTTTCGGCAATAACGCCGATGGCTAAAAAATGAGGGCAAGCATCAAATCTTTGACGATACCATTGAGTTTTTTTAAGCTTTTTAAGGTTTTTAATGATTAACCCTTGTTGATATTTCATAATTTTACTTTCTTCTCATTTTCCATTAAATTATGTAAATTACCAATTTCCCAGTAATTATCTTTTTTCCTTATTCCCAAATCATCGTTTTTTATATTATAAATCTTAACCTTTAAATTAGTAATTTCTTTGGCGGCTTCAAGAAAAAACAAACAATTTTCTAATTTATCATCAGTATAAACGACTTGATTATATCCTTCTTTAACTTTTTCATTCAATATTTTAATTAACATTTCTTTGGTTTTTTTATTGGAATTGCCAAAATCAAAAGTGCTATAAATTTTTTGAAAATAAGGCTCGACATTGAAAAATCCTTGCTTCAAAAAATATTCGGCTCGCCAACCAATCGATCCCTGGAGACCAGAAGTAAAAACTTCGTTATTTTTAGTCCAGGAAAGGACTTCTTCAAATCCATCGGCTATTTTAATTTTATAAAGACCAAATCTATATGGTTTTTCATAAGCTCTTTCGTAATCAAGCGGAGAAATCTTTTTTAAATCATAACCAAGTGACTCAACGTATTGATCGTAATTTTCAAAACCAGTATTTTTGTTCCATTCTTCTAGAAATAAAGTGTTAGCCAAATCCCAAATGTATAATGTTTTACTCATTTTATTTTCCTAATTATCCCTTTGTTGGCGTCTACTTCGACCAAATCACCGTTTCTTAAAACCTTAGTAGCTACTTTAGTCGCTACAATACTCGGCATACCTAGTTCTCTGGCGACGATTGCCGCGTGACAAGTCATAC
>JAGXRK010000057.1 GCA_018335755.1 Ignavibacterium sp.
TTTTAGGTTGAGCTTATTTTGAAGACAAAAGTCTGATAAAAATTTCTGACTTCCGTCACTAGAATTATTGTCAATAACAATTAATTGATAATCTGTAAATGAGGTGTATTTTAAAACGGAATTAAGACATTTTTTTATTAATTCTTTTGTATTCCAATTAATAATAATAATTGAAAGCTTCATAATTAAAATTAAACTTGTTTAATTTCATCAACTTTTTCATCAATTTTTTCTTGAGATTTTTTTTTAAATGAAGAATTAATTAAATGCCTCATTTCTAAAAGATCGATTTTTTTAATACCACCAATTAGATAAAGAAATAAAAAATATACAACCGAGCCAATAAACAGCGAGATGAATAGGTGAAAATTATTTTTTAAAATTAACAAAATTAAAACCATTATAAGAGAGGAAATGGTTACCAAAAATCCTTTTTTAAATAGACGACCAAGATTAAATTTAATAATTTTAGTAATTAAAAACATTTGAACAAAAGAAAAAATTATGAAACCGACAATAAAAGCAATCGCCCCACCCAATTGAGCAAATCGAGGAATTAAAACAAAACATAAAATAATATTAATTAACAAACCAAGGCCACGAGACAAGGCATTTTCTTTTTGTTTATCCATGGCCGTTAATAATGAACTAAAAACAAAATCAAGAAATAAAAACAAACTAATAGAAACTATAATTCGAAAAGAAATAATTGCCCCCACGAATTCTTGACCGTAAATAAGATTAATAATCTGGTCTCCCAACAACCAACCACCAAACATCAACGGGACAGCAAGAATAATCATATAAAAAACAACTCTTTCAAAAATTAAAGAAAGACGTTCTTTATTATTTTTAATCAATGAACTAAAAACAGGAAAAACAGAGGCGCCAATTGCCCCGGCCAAAAAAAGCATTGCCATTGGAATTCTAAAAGCAGCAGAAAATAAACCAGCCGCGCTGTTAGAAGAAAAAAATGAAATTAAAACTGTATTAACAGAGAAAAAAACAGTAGAAAAAACAACACTAAAGACAATTGGTAGTGAAATTTTAAAAAAATGTTTAGTAATTGCTTTATCAATCTTTAAATTAAGAAAAAATAATTTTCGAGAAATAATTAATGGATAAAGCAAATAAAAAAAACCACCAAAAATAAGTGGTAAAGCAAAAAAAGACAAGGGTAATTTTAAAATAATAAAGGCCGAACCCAAAACAACATAAAAGAATTTATTAATAATTAAGCCCCGTGATTCATATTGTAAATTATGCATTCCTCTAAAAAAACTAAAAAAAGTTGAGGCCAATGATTCAAAAATTGCCCAGATCACAAACAAATAAACAAGCTGACGAATTGTTGCTTGATCTGATAATAAATTAATAACAACAATGATCAATAAACCAATAACAGCCGAAGAAATTATTTTAAAGGTTAAGGCATTCTCTAGATAACTTTTAGCTTTCTCTGGAGTCTTAGCGGTTTCTCTAATTAAAACAGTGGAAAAACCCAAATCCATTAAAACCATAAACGGAGTAACAAAAGAAAGGGCAAAATTATAAATACCAAAATTCTCTGGACCAAAATAACGAGCTAAAAAAATAAAATAAAAAAAGACGAGCGCTTTTTCGATAACATAGGCCATCATTAAAAAGAATGTATTTTGAGAAAGAGTATATGATTTAACCATGTTGCTGGTAATTACAAATTAAATACAAAACCATATAAATATTAAAATTTTCTTTTATCAAATTTTGAAAATAAAAAATAATCTATATATTTGTAAAAAATTCGCAATTTGTATTATTTTTTTAACGTTTCTTCCACTGTGGTGCTCGACGAGCTCTTTTTAAACCTGGTTTTTTTCTTTCTTTAATTCTTGAATCTCTCGAAAGAAAACCCTTGGGTTTAAGAATTTTCCTTAGTTCTTGATTTGCTTCAACAATTGCCCTAGCAATACCAAGTTTAATGCTTTCAGCTTGAGCCTTAACCCCGCCACCAGCAACTTTAATTTGAATTTGATAATTTTTAAAATCAACTGCTTTAAGTGGCGATTCAACTATTTCTTGCCATATAAAATATGGAAAATATTTTTTATAATCTTTTTTATTAATAATGATTTCTTTGTTACCAGTCAAATTAAATCTAATTTGAGCCACCGCACTTTTTCTCTTCCCAGTTGTTGAAATATAATTAATTTTTTCTTTGATACTTTTAACAGCTGATTCTTTTTTTTCAGCCAAGCTTATTTTTTTATTTGTTTTTGTAATTTTTTTATTTTTTGTAACTCTGGGCATATTTTTTATTCTATCTTTAAATTTTTCATTCTTACCTTCATTAATCTATTTTTTGGCAACATATGAATAACTGCTCTTTTTAAAACATTGCCTGGATTTTTTTTAAACATTATTTCTAATTTTTCTGATTTAAGATTACCAACATAACCAGTGTGTCGATAGAACTTTTTTTGTGTTAATTTTTTACCACTAATTTTTACGTCTTTAATATTTTTAACAATCACTTCGTCACCCATATTTTTATAAGGGACAAAACTGGCTTTATGTTTACCCATTAAAATATGAGCAATTTGAGAAGCTAATCTTCCCAAGGGTTTGTTAGTTGCGTCAATTATATAATTTTTATTTTCTACCATAAATTATTAAACAAATTCAATGTAAGCCATCTCGGCTCCATCATTAACTCTTGATCCTGCTTTAACAATCCTGGTGTATCCACCATTTCTTTCTAAATACCGAGGAGCAACTTCTTCTAACATTTTTTTTGCAATTTTTTCATTTTGAAAAATAGCGATTAATCTACGTCTGGCTGTTAAATTATTTTTTTTAGCTAAAGTGACCAATTTTTCAATTTTAGGTCTTAAAAATTTAGCTTTCGCTAGAGTAGTTTTCATTTTTTCAGCTTTAACTAACGAAAGGGCAAGATTTTTAAATAGTGCTCGACGTTGATCTCTGTTTCTATCAAGAATTTTTTTATTTTTTCGATGGCGCATCTTATTTTATTAACTATTTATTTTTTGATTTTTTGGTTATTTTTTTAACTACTTTCTTCTTAACAGTTTTTTTAACTACTTTAACAATTTTTGCTTTCTTATCTTTTACGCCAGAAACAACGAGTTCGTCTAGTTTTTTAGAAATATAAATAAAATGATCTTTAAGCAAACGAGCAGCTTCAATAAACGCCTCTACGGGAGTAATTGTTCCATCAGTTTCAATTGGAATAGTTAAACGATCAAGGTTTGTTTTTTCGCCTACCCGCACATTGTCTAGTTTTAATCCAACGTTAAAAATGGGTGTAAAAATTGAATCAATCAAAATTTTACCAACTTCTTTTTCTTCATTTTTTCTTTCTTCAACCGTTAAATAACCCCTACCTCTTTTAACCCAAACTTCCATTTCTAATTTTGCTTTTTTGTCAGTTAGGGTTGCCAACAAAAGATCTGGATTAATAATTTCTACTTGACTATTTTTCCCAAAATTTTTGGCATATACTTTCCCATCGCCCTTAGCATTTAAAGAAAGCTTTATCTCGTCATCAGTAAAAACTTTCAAACGAACTTGTTTTAAATTTAAAATAATTTCTAAAGTGTCTTCTTTAATGCCGGGAATTGTTGAGAACTCGTGTTTAATGCCTCTAATTTTAACTGCGGTGATGGCTGCCCCAGAAAGCGATGAAAAAAGAACTCTTCTTAAGGCATTTCCCCAAGTCGTGCCATAACCAGGAGAACACGGCTCAATAATAATTTCTCCTTTTTGCTTATCTCCATGATATTCTACTTTTGTTGGTAACAATAACTTGTCCATATTTTTAAAATTATTTTATCTTGAATAAAATTCAATAATTAATTTAGCGTTAACGTCTTGAATTAAATCACCAACCAATGGCTTATTAATAACTTTAATTGCTAGTTTATTAGAGTCTACTTCTAGCCAGCTCGACGGTTTTATTTTGCCTTTATTGGCCTCAATGTTTTGTTTAATTTTTTTAAATATTTTGCTACCCTCTTTAATAACAATCTCGTCCCCTGGCTCAACCTGATAAGAAGGAATATTAACCCGTCGCCCGTTAATTTTTAAATGACCATGATTAACCACTTGTCTAGCCATGCTTCGAGAGGAAACAAATGTTGCACGATAAATAACGTTATCTAATCTTAATTCTAATAATCTTAATAAAATTTCTTCGTCATTGCCGACAAATTTAGCTGCTCGCGTAGCATATATTCTAAGTTGTTTTTCCAAAATTCCATATATTTTTTTAATTTTTTGTTTTTCACGAAGTTGTCGACCATATTCAGAAAGTTTGGGATATCCTTTTGGACCATGTGTTCCGGGCGGATACTTTCTTTTAATAAAAGCACATTTAGGAGAATAACATCTTTCTCCCTTAAGAAAAAGCTTTACCCCTTCACGTCGACAAAGTTTACATTTTGGAGATAAATTTCTTGCCATTTAACTAAAAATTATATTATAATTAAACTCTTCTTATTTTTCTTGGACGACAACCATTATGCGGAATTGGTGTAATGTCTTTAATCACTGTAATATTAAAACCCAAACCAATCAAGGCTCTAATTGCTGCATCTCGACCAGTACCAACACCCTTAACAAACAGTTTTAGTTCTTTAATGCCCATATCTTTAACTTTTTCATAAACCGATCTAATTACTACTCCAGAAGCGTGGGGGGTGGCTTTTTTGGGACCAGAAAAGCCAACTCCGCCAGCACTAGCCGAAGCAATAACTTGTCCCTGATGATCAGTAAAAGTTACAATGGTATTGTTGTAAGTGGCATAAATATAAGCGCGCGCTTTGGGAATATTTTTTAAATCTTTTGTTTTCTTTTTTGGCATAAAAATTAAACTTTTTTAACTGATGGTTTACGACCAGAACCAGTAGTCCGACGAATATTACCTCTAACTGTTCGCGAGTTTGTTTTTGATCTCTGACCACGAGCTGGTAATCTTTTAGCGTGTCTAGTGCCACGATAGCAACCAATTTCTTTTAATCTTTTAATGTCAACGTATCTTTGACTGCGCAACTCGCCTTCTACTTTATATTTTTTTTCAATAATATTTTTTAAAAGATCAACTTCTTTTTCCGTCAAATCTTTAATCCTTTTTGTTAAATTAATTTTGGCAGAATCAAGAATTTTTCTTGACAAACTTTGACCAATGCCAAAAATATAGGTTAAACCTATTTCTACTTTTTTGTTTGATGGTAAATTAATACCGGCAATTCTAGCCATAAAATTAACCTTGTCTTTGTTTATGTTTAGGAGTTTTACAAATTACAAAAACTCTTTTTTTGCGTCGAACAATCTTACAATTTTTACATATTTTTTTAACAGAAGCTCGAACTTTCATAAAATTAAAATCTATAGATAATTCTACCCTTAGTTAAATCATAAGGACTCATCTCCATTTTAACCCTATCTCCTGGTAAAATTTTGATCCGATGCATTCTCATTTTGCCAGAAAGATAAGCGGAAATAATTCGTCCATCAGAAAGCTTAATTTTAAAATTAGTTGCTGGTAACAATTCTTCAACCACACCCTCAACTTCAATAAAATCTTTATTTTTAACCATATTAAACTAAAACTATAAACTATATTCTAGATATTTTAAAAATAAATGTCAAGCTCGATCAACCATTAATCTGGAACAACAATCTCTTAGTATTTAACATACTCTATCTCTTTGTTTAATTTAACTCCAAATTTCAATAAAACACTTCCTCTGATTAAGCAAATTAACAATTTCACATCTTCGGCGGTTGCCCTATTTTTATTAATAATAAAATTAGCGTGTTTTTCGCTAATTTGAGCGCCACCTATTTTTTTTCCTTTAAGTCCAGAATTTTCAATTAACCACCCAGCTGGTATTATACCAGACTTTTTAAAAGCGCGCAACTGTGGATATTTATTTACAATTTTTTTACTAATTTTTTTGAAATCTATATTTTTAAAGACTGAGCCAGCGCTTGGTTGAATTGGTTGTTTAACGCGACGATAATTTATAATTTGTTTGATTCTTTCCTGACTTCTTTTTTTGTTTCCCTTTTTAAATCTTAATTCAACACCCAAGATAATATTTTTATTTCTTTGAAAAACGCTTGATCGATAAGCAAAAAAGCATTCCTTTTTGTTTATTTTCTTAACCTTATTATTTTCGAAAACAATAACTTTATTAATTAATTGAGCAAAGCTTGAACCAAAAGCTCCGGCATTTTGAAAAATTGCCCCGCCAACTGATCCGGGAATACCAGCCGCCCACTCTAAACCAGTTAAACCAACTTTAATCGAACTCATTACTAAATAAGTTAATTTAACACCAGCACCAACGATAACTTTAACTTGTCCCGCCCTGACAGGACCAATCTCTAGGTTTGAAATTTTATTTTTAATTATTAATCCATTAAAACCTTTATCAGAAAATAATAGATTGCTCCCCTCGCCTAAAATAAAATATTTAATTTTAAATTTTTCAGCAACCTTAATAATTTTGACAAAATCTTCAATTTTTTGAACAATAAAAAAATATTTAGCCGATCCGCCAATTCTAAAAGTCGTCCAATTTTTTAATGGCTCGTTGAACTTCAAGTTTTTACCAAATTCTTGTTTTAATTTTTGAGAAACTAGCATCTTAAAATTTTAACAAATAAATTTGATTTAATCAATATTTATGTTACTCTATATTATATGATTCTTCAATTATACAATTCACTTTCCCGCCAAAAAGAAGTTTTCAAACCAATCCACGATAAAAAAGTTGGTCTTTATACTTGTGGTTTAACTGTTTATAATTACGCCCACATTGGTAATTTACGAACCTACGTTTTTGAAGATATTTTGAAAAGAGTCTTAATTGGCAATAATTATAAAGTTAAACACGTCATGAATATTACCGATGTTGGTCATTTAACAT
>JAGXRK010000058.1 GCA_018335755.1 Ignavibacterium sp.
GGTCGGAGAGTTTGGTGCTATCCCGATGTCTCAAAGCCGTGACGAGAAAGATCCAACGGATAGTGCAACGCTCCGGCAACGTGCACATAACACGCAAAATAACGGCGCACTCGGTTGAAGCTCGTAAGCTCAACGCTTCCGCTCACTGTTGGTAGAAAATATCTTTTTGAGTTCGCTTCAGCGTTGCGTTATTTTGCGAACCGTTATGCGTCATTGTGTGCCACTGCCGAGGTGATCAGCTATGAAATTCGACTCGATTGAACTTCAACCAGTCTACCGTGCAATCAGGGACTTCTATCCCAACGGGTCGGACGCGCCTGCGTTGCCCGAACGAGACGATCCAGCTTACATCCAATATCGAGAGAGCTATAGGGGCATTCTCAAGTCAGTTCCACAAACCAGTGGCATTTATTTGTGGTTCGCTGTTCGCGAGGCGCTATCCCCAGAATACGTATACTTGGGGGAATCACATGGTAACAAGAACGGATTACGTGGTAGACTTGATGATGAATTTAAGAGAATTTACCACGGCTTTTGGGCGACTGTATTCAACACTGAAAAATATCTTGACGAGACTATTCGAGTCTTTGGTAACCGCGAGAGGTACAGGCCTTCAAAGTCTTACGAGAGACACATTCGTAACGATTACCAGCGACGAGGCGCAACACATATTGTCTTTGGCTCTCAAATCCCAGACAATCACAATCTTGTTTCAATTCAAAACGATCTTATTCAAATGTTCGAGAATCCAAGAGGGAACATCAAGGACGTGAGGTCCTTTCCTTTGTCGCAAGCTCAACTCTCGCAAGAAGCGAAGACCATCTTTGATGGCTTCAAAGGTATCATTCAGTCATCAAAGTTCGCTAGCCAATGAGTGTGGCACACAACGAACGCATAACAGCGGCAACAACGGCGCTCCATCATTTGATAAGGATTATAGATGTCGCTCAACGGTTTTGCTCACTCTTGGTGTGCGGCTACGGCCGCAAAAGAATAAGTCGTTAGTAGCGGCCTTCGCCGCATCGTTTGAGAGTTCGCAAAACCGCTGCGTTGTTGCCGCAAACGTTATGCGCAACGCCGCCGGCTCGTAGTTCTCATCCGATGTTTGCTTTCCTCTGTTTCATGACTGGGAGGTCACATGCTCATTGTGCTCAAAGGCGCCATCATCCTTCGTGATGACAAGTTTTCGATGGAGTGGACTGGAAAATGCGACAAGTGCGGAGCCGTCCAGAACGCACGGAATCAAGGCGTTGATCCGGGCAAAGGGGGTACATGGAAAACCAGCTTCAGATGCTCAAGCTGTGGGAACTATCAAGAAGTGGAGATCAGGCACGAATAACTCAACTCCGTCCTGGGAGGCGCCAATTGACACCAGATCAGTTATTCCTCAGAGAAGAGCTTCACCATGAATTCCTGGACGGCGTCCTAGATGCAACCACATCGGACTCTTTCGCTCAACAATTCAAAGCTCTCTTCTCTCAGAAGAAGGCGCGCGACGCCTCCGGAGTTGTTTACATATGGACCACTGTTCGCCCGATTCCTAGACTTTCCGGCCGTAGTCCTATCCTTTACATCGGAAAAACCAATACTTCTCTTTTTCGCAGACATGCGCAATATGCCAACAAAGAAGCCACCAATTCCAATTGGCACAGGTACGAGCACATTATCCGTGAATATGGGCCGATTACTGTATTGTATTCACAGTGTTCAAACCCTGCGGCTTGTGAAAGGAGCTTTCTGAACGAGTACTTCTCAGTTCATCTCGAACTGCCTCCGCTGAACAGCGTATACAGGTGAACTTGGCGGCGCTGCGCATAACACGCAAAATAACGACGCTCACTCAATTCGTAAGGCGATTAAAAAGCTGTGGTTGGAATTATAGAGTTCGCTCAACCCCGCTTGCCGCAGCTCGCGATAAATGAATCATTGCGGTAGGCGTCAAGCGGGGCTGCGTTATTTTGCGCAACGTTATGTGCAATTGCAAAACTGAGGTCAGACTATGCCAACGAAAGCTGAAGTAATCCGAACCAAAGCCGTAGAACTCCTAAAGAGTAATCCCGACGGTCTTCGCTATGCCGATTTGCATCGCGAATTGGTCAAACAATTCCCAGACATTCCACTCAACACCATCCAAGCTTCTGCCTGGGATCTCCACAACACTCGAAGCAAAGAGGTATACAAGCCGAGCAGAGGGCTCTTCAAATATAGGTTTGCGGGCGTCGAGGAATCTCTCCCTGACACTCAACCTACCGAGGTAGAACCCACGCCTGTTACTTTCAAGGAGGAAGACTTCTACTCTCCTTTCGCGGACTGGATTAAGAACGAGCTTGGCGAATGTACTGAGGCGGTTCCACTCGGGGGCAATTCTCTTGGAAAGAAGTGGGGTACACCGGACGTCATCGGAGTCTACAAATCATCAAAAAGGGATGTCATTCAATTCCAGCCTGAGATTGTCTCTGCTGAGATCAAGATTGATCCGAAAGATCCAATTACGGCCTTCGGTCAAGCAATCTCATACCGGTTGTTTAGTTCGAAGGTTTATCTCGTCGAACCAACCACACTGTCACCCGAAGATATGGATCGGATCGAAGCACTCTGTATTCTTTTTGGCGTGGGGCTCATTCTTTTCGATCTAACGCCCGCAAACCCCAACTTTCGAATCCGGGTGCGTGCTCAGAAGTACATTCCTGATATGTTCTACGCGAATGAGCTTGCTGACCGTTTGTACGAAACCAACAAGAAGCTTTTTGATAAGTTGTTCTAACGAATCCGTTTTGCAACTGCACATAACAGCAGCAACACCGACGCTCACTCATTTGATAAGGCGATGGTAGTGCTAAGATTGACAAATAGTAGAGTTCGCTCCATTGTTTTTGCCGCGTCTTGGTATGTGCCCTACGCCGCCACAAAATGGATCGTTCATAGCGGCTTCGGTCACGTCGTTCTGAGCGGCAAAAACAACGGCGTGCTTACGCCGGACGTTAGTTGCAATTGCCTTTTTACAATAACAAATAAAATAGGAGAAAGTTAAAATGAAAAAAGTTACTTTACCTGTCGCAATGTTAGTCATAGGACTAACAAGTAATCTATTGAACGCCCAAAGTGGTTGGACACTTCAAACAAATCCATTAGGCGCTGGGGATTCAGCAATGATTGGCAAAGTTCAATTTGTAAGTGCAAATGAAGGGTGGATTTCAGCAGGAAACGGAAAATTGTTGCATACAACTAATGGTGGTATTAATTGGTTAATTGTCAATCCAGAACCTATTGATACATTGTTTTCATGGAGTGATCCCGCCGTAGGTATGTCTTTCATCAATCCTTCTACTGGATGGATAATCAGAACAAAAGGTTCGTTTTCACAATGGAATGGTGCTGTGGTTTATAAAACTACAAACGGCGGTGCTGATTGGTCAAAGCAAACTTTAACCGACTGGAAAATGGGTTTGTCGGTTCAGTTTATTGATGCAAACAATGGTTGGATTACCGTATGGAATGTATCTGGAACAAATATCACCGGTGGGGCACTACTGCGCACAACAAACGGCGGAACTAACTGGAACTTAGCCTATAATTTTGGTCCAGGAAAAGTTGGAATTCCGTTTTTTGTGAACAGTTTAACCGGATGGATGATTGCGGGCGGGGTTGATAGTCTTTCCTTAATAAAGAAAACAATAGACGCAGGTCTAAATTGGACAACTCAGTGGGGAACAACCACTCAGGATATTTTTAATGCAATTCATTTTTCTGATGTTAATAATGGATGGGCAGTTGGTAGAAATGGATTAATACTAAAAACAACTAACGGAGGTAACAGTTGGGCTAACACTGGAATCACATCAGCTTACAATAGTAATACCGTATTTTTTCTGAATGCTAATACGGGATGGATAGGAACAGCTCGGGATAGAGAAGCCCCGAAAGTACTATATACAACTAATGGCGGTAGTTCCTGGACTATACAAAACACACCAGTTTCAGGTCCGCGTGATGATATTTTCAGTATCTTCTTTTGGGATATAAACAATGGATGGCTTGTGGCAGATGATAGAATTTGCCGCTATTCAAGTGTCACAGGTATTAAAGATAATGTTAATTTGCCAATTGATTTTTCTCTATTCCAGAACTATCCCAATCCGTTTAATCCAGCGACTACTATTTCCTTTAATCTTCCATCTAAATCGATTGTATCACTGAAAGTATTCGATGCTTTAGGAAGAGAAGTCTCGATTCTCGTTTCCGAAGAGTTGCCTCGTGGAACGTACTCACGGCAATGGGACGCCGCCGGTTTGCCAAGCGGTGTGTATTTCTACCGTTTGCAGGCTGGCTTATTCACCGAGACTAAGAAGCTTCTTTTGCTCAGGTGACGGGCAACTGCAACTATTGATTCCTGTATAAGTAATGTCCTATTACGGACAAAAAAGAGAGGAATGATAGAGGAATGATCGCAGAAGAGCCGGTTTGGATTGCAGGCACCTGGCGTGATGGCGCGCAGTCTTGGTCAGAGCGTGAAGTTCGATTTCCGGTCGATTAGTCAGAGGGGACGTTTTGAGGTGCCCCCACACGTATTCAACCGGATTGAGTTCCGGAGCATACGGCGGAAAGTATTCGATAGAAAGCCGTCGTGTGGT
>JAGXRK010000059.1 GCA_018335755.1 Ignavibacterium sp.
TTGGTTACCCTGAGTTTATCCTATGACTGATTTTTCCTCGTATTTGTACGGTAGAGAAAAGAATGGTATGAATTGGCTCGTGGCAGATACCCATCTGATGCGTTCGATATTGAGAAAATTGCTCATCATAATCGCCTGCTAGTTGTAATTGGTGGACCAGGCGCAGGAAAGAGTACTTTGCTTCGACGCTTGGCATATGGATTGTTACAGGACGGTCATTTAGTGCTCAGAATTTCATTAAGAACAGTTGCCTTGAGAATGAGAAAAGGTGATAGTTTTGATGAATCTATTGTTGCAACTGCATTAGATGGATTCGCTGAAAAAGATATACAACCCTTTAGCTTGTTAAGTAGTTGTGATTACTTGTTAGCAGACGGCTTAGATGAGGCAGGAGAAGATCGCCTTACAATTATAGAAAGTTTACAGAAGTGGACTTCATCTCGCCCGGCACTGAAAGTTGTATTAACAACTAGGCCGATAGGATACAACCCAAGCTGGTTTGCAGACTGGCGTCATTATGAAATTCTTCCACTCAAGCAAGAAAATGTGAACGAATTTGTTTCTACGATTTTTGGTCTTTTGTATCCAGATGATGCTAATTTGGCAAAAGAAAAGTACTATGCTTTTAGGACAGAAATCGAGAAATCGAAAATCGCGAGTATTGCAGTTAGAAATCCTCAACTCTTGGGTTTCTTGCTTTCTCTTTTTGACCATGGCCAAGATCTAGATGGCAATCGATATCAATTATTTGAAAAAATTATCGATGATATGAGGGAACAGACTCGATTAGATAAAGAGTTTACAGCAAAGGTAGAAAAGTCGCTTGCCAAACATGTGATAGAACACTTAGGATCTCTACTAACACACGCACCTACTCTCTCTGAAAATGAAATTGAGCAGGTTATTGGTGCGGCTCTTAGTCGACAATTAGATGTACCCCTTCTAAAATCTAAAAATAAGGTTGTCGAGGCATTGAAATTTTGGGAAGAAAGGGGACTTATCGAACGTTTAACTATAGGATCAGTAACCATATTTATTTTTATTCACACGGCATTTCAGGAATTTTTGGCGGCTAAATATCTGGAGCACTTGCCTGACAAAGAATTGAATGAATGGTTATTAGAAAGCTATTCTGTCCCCATCTATAGAGAAACTATTCTGCTCTTGGGAGCCACAAAGCGATTAAGCTTAGTAGCCAAGACATTGTTACGCATGGAAGATATTAATGATCCAGTCTCGACAACTATCACTCTCATTATGGGGCTTTTTGCCGAAGCAGAAAGTATTCCAACGAATCTGTTCGATGATACTGTGAATCACTTGCTGGTTAGACTTACTTCTGATATTCCTACAATCGTAGATGAAACTGTCTCCGCACTAATACCGATCGCGGAGATTGCCCCTGAGTTAATAGGACCTATTGCGCTTAGTTTATCTAATCAAAGCAATGTTTGGACCATTGAGGCGGCATGCACATTAGGATTAATTGCAGGGGATCAATTTGTAAACCAAGAAACTTTGTTATCTATTTATTTAATCAATGATGAGTTTTCCGGTGTTCCAAATGCAACCAGCTTTATGTATAAACGAAGAGATCATATCCAAAAATTAATAATTGAGGGCGGAAACTATCTTTTTAAACACAATCCTTCTAAACTCAAAGAACTTGCGTTTGCACGATATGATGAAAACTTCCATGTTTCAATAGAGACTCTTTTTGGCTTTGAGGCATTGCTAAAAAAAATTCTCTCAGCGGATGAAATGTCGAAATTGACAAAATGGAATTGGAATTTAAATCTTCCTGGTTTGGATAAGGAGAACTTTGACAAAATCTACCGTGAAAAGTGGCAGCTTGTATTGAATGGGATATTAGCGGCTTTACCAGCTTATGACGAGCACGAAAAGATAAAACCCGATAAATATTTTAGAGCCTTGTCTTGTATATGCAGTATATTGGACATCGGTGAAACACCCGCAACAGATTTCCCCTTATTACTAAAAGCAGGTATTTCAGATGAACTTGTTGAAGTAATTCGTGGCGCAATTCTTGTCTCTCAAGTAGCCCCCCCACAATTGAGAGCGGATACCGAGAAACTTCTTTTCTTAATCTCTGACAAGAGCGTTGATTTTTTCGAGATTTTGAGTGCTATAGAATTGAAGATGGATGTTGAAGCAAGTTGGTCTTTAGTCAAAGGTCATACACTAGACAGACAACGATTGCTCCAAGCAATGCGTCATCCAGCTTGGTTTGTATGTCGCTTTGCTGCAATGTTGCTCTTTGAGTATAAGGATGAGCCCGATGTAAAATTGGGTATGGTGGATATTTTGAGCAGTGCTTCTGGGTATTCTGTACACATTATTGCTCAAATTGCTCAAGAAATATGGGGCAATCAAGCTGGCAACATTATCTTAGAACGACTGGAGGCTAATAACACAGATGATTGTGCGCCTTTGGTTGAGGCTCTAGGAAGAGTAAGTGAAATACCAGAATTTTTTATTGATCGCGCCGTAGTAGTCTTGCGGAGCGCGATGGCATCCAAGGAAGTAGATTTTGTCAAAGCTGCGGTTAGTGCTATCGAAAAATTGAATTTATTGGATGTTTTTGAAACGGATATGAGAGATAGATATGAGTGGTGGCTGCTGAAAGGTCCACAAGATCCAGAAATATCCGGTGTAATCCCTGAAAATGCTGCGAAGTATATTTTTGAATGTCTCAATTTGCACCACTATCTCGATGTTTCTGACATTAAAGAAGCTGTTAATTCTAAAAGAAGGGATGTTCAAGAACCTGCGATCAGGGCACTTTGTGTTCTCTGTATGGAGAGCGAGGAGTTCTTTAAATCTGTTTTGCATGAGATTGAAAACGGCACACTATCGATTAGGGTTATCGATGAACTAGAAAAATCTCATGTGTTATTTTGCGTTTTGCATATTGATGACTTTCTGCAATTATTAGAAACTAAGAACTTGAAAGTCAAAACTAAACTTGTGCAGATGCTCGGAAACAACGCATTTAAAGGCGAATTAGTCGAGAGAGAGTTACGAACCTTATTAGAATCAACCGAAATAGAATTACGTGTTAATGCACTCCGCTCAATACGCAAATTGTCTGCAAGATAAACAGTATCCATGTCCACACCTGAAGAACTCGCCCGCATCAACATTGACCGCCAACTGACCGCCTGCGGTTGGATTGTGCAATCGCGCGCGGAAATGAATTTGTATGCAGCGCGCGGCGTGGCGGTACGTGAGTTTCCTCTTGAGACAGGAGAAGCAGATTATCTGTTGTTCGTGGATCGCAAAGCTGTGGGGGTTGTGGAGGCGAAGCCTGAGGGCGTGACGCTTTCGGGGGTGGCGGATCAGGCGGCGAAGTATTCGGTCGGGTTGCCAAATAACATCCCGCATGTGACTCTGCCGCTGCCGTTTTTGTATGAGAGCACGGGTGTGGAGACGTTCTTCCGCGACGAGCGCGACCCTGAGCCGCGCTCACGA
>JAGXRK010000060.1 GCA_018335755.1 Ignavibacterium sp.
CCCGACATAACCAATAATAATCGCTAAGGCCGGAGTAATGTTCGGTAAACCCAAAAAATTAATCCCCAAATCTTTGGTTACCCAAGCCGCTAAAAGTCCGACCACGCCAGAAACAGCCACGCTTAAAAGAAAATAATTAGTTCTGAAAGGAACACTTTTGTAGGAGTTGCGATATTTAATATAGCCGACCAAGCCACGCATTACTCCACCAAAAAAACCAGCGAAAAGAACAGGCATTAAAATTGGCATAAATTTAAATTTAAATATTTAAACTAGCTTAATTATATTTTACTCGAATTAGTTTATTGAGTCTACTAAATAACCGGTCCTAAATTATCGAATAACTCGATTTTTTATTTTGAATTTTTTCGCCTTTTACTTTCAGCTTGTCGCACCTGAAATTCATCCATTCCAAAATGATGAGCGATTTCGTGCCAAACAGTATTTTTTACTATTTCTTTAATTTCTGCCTCATTGCCAGCTTGAGCCTCAATCGGCTTTTGAAAAATTGTTATTTTGTCAGGTAAGACTGCGCTGTAATTCGCTCCTCTTTTTGCCTGTGGCACACCTTCATATAAACCAAACAATGTCCAACTTGAGCTAATATTTAATTTCTTTTTCTGAATCAATGTTGGCTCATCTTCAACAACAATCACCACATTTTCTAATTTTTGCAGAAACTTTTCCGGAATCGCTCTGATCCCTTCTTCTACGATTTTTTCAAATTTTTCTCGATCTAATTTTTGCATAAATTCTTAAAGATAAAATAAAAATTCATCTTTTTCTTTTTATTAAAAATTAACAACGATCATTAATTTAGATTTGCAGATAAAGTTTTTAAGAACGAGACGCCAACCCAATCAAAACAAAAAAAATAAGCGATGCCGCACCAAAAACAACCAATATTTTCTCTCTGGTCATTTTTCTTTTTAAGATATTATCAAATGACGAAGGTCTAATTAGGCCAACAACCAAACCAAAGAAAGAAACAAAAAATAAATAAATCAACAAATTTCTCATAGTTTTTTATCAATTATTTTTTGCACTCGACCGATTTGCCCGTCTTCTAAACGAACTTTAATACCATGTGGATGATCAGACGAACTGGTTAAAATCTCCGCCACAATGCCACGAGTTAATTTTCCGGTTTTTTGATTTGATTTTAATACAATCTCAACCTCTAAACCTATTTTTATATCTTCCCTGTTTTGTCCGTTCATATATATTATTTTAATTTTCTTCGATTTCGTTCGTTTCATTAATTATTTCTATTTTTTCTGGCACAACTTCAGGCACGCATTGACCAAAAACAGTCCTGTCAGTCTGTTTTATTGGTTTCCGAAACCAATAATAATAACTACTCCCAATAGTACCAAAAAATATCTTTAGAATTATATTCTTTTATTGTTTGTTGATAAGGGTTGTCTTCAGCCTTTGCAACTTCTAATTGAACCCCATTTTTTGGATCATCCCAAGCGAAAAAACATTTTCCTCCCTCTCCAAGATACTTGAATTCTCCAGTATAAAAATTATAACTAAATTTGGGATAACAGAAAGCCGGTAATTCCATGTAGCAAAAAGGGCCTTTGCAATTTGTATGTTCAATAGATGCCTTTTTTACTTGACCGCAAGTAAAAGTAAGGTCTTTTTCGTTTTTCTTAGAAGAATAGGTAAAACTTTCCGGCCACTTTTTATCCCAAGAACTTGGAAGAGATTTACAAAATATGTCCGGTATCTTAGAAAGATTTTTGTTTAATATATCTTTATCTTCTTGAACATAGTCATGAGGCAAACATATTCCTTTAGATTTTGCCCCATATGAGATATAACAACCCAACCCTACATTTTTTTCACAAGGATGATCAAATTTTGAACAATCCAGCTTACAACTATCTTGACCAGAACATTCCTTCGCATAAAGATGTTTTTTTATATAATTACCGTGACACCTTAAAAGATCTGAGGAATTTATTTTGCCTATATTTTTGCAAGCAAAACCAACGGGATAACACTCACCTGTTTTACAACTTTCACCTATCTTCTTTTTATTGTTATCGGGAGAAACCTCTTTTTCAAGAAATTTTATATCAACCATAATCTTTTCCTCTTTTTGAACAGGAAAGATGCCAAAAATCTTTTTTTCCTTAACTTTGGTTATCTCATAATAAGGAACGTTTTCTTTCATAACGAGGTTTATTGATTTTATTTTTTCGTCAGACTTTATGTATTTTTCAGTAATCAAACTGATTTCCCTATTAAAATCAAAGAAAATTTTATTGATGCACGTCTCTTTTTCTTCTCCAATATTTTCGTTTTCCTTTTCTTCCTTGACCCCCTCCCCTAATCGCCTTTCTTCAACTACCACTCTCACGTTATCCGTAATTTGTTTTTCGGGAACCAATTCTTCCTTCTGCAAAGCCCTTTGATCCAAGACTTTTATATCTCTTTCTGGGGTCACTGTCAGATCTGCTGGTGAAGATGCTTGGTCTTTTTGAACATCAGATAATTTTCTTTCTGGAACAACAGTTGCGCAATAAATTCCTTTCTCATCACAACCACCCTCACAATGAACCCTCTCATATTTACAATTATCTTCTCTTAAAACATACGTCCCAGCGTAATAGTAAGTATTGTCTTCACAATAATCGGGGCAGGTTTTTCTTTGAGCATTTGTTTTGTCAATTAAAAAAAATACAGATAACAAAAGAAAAGAGGAGATGAAAAATAAAAACACAGTGCTTTTTATAAAAAATTTTTTCATAAATAAATTTATATTAAATTTTATAAGCGACCTTAAGAAAAATCTTAAAATTATTTTATCCAACCACTATTGAAGTCGGACTTCGATAATTATCAAAATCATCCCCAATTCAAATTTTTACTTTATTTAATAAAATTAATCAGGTCTTTCAGCCACTCATTCGCGGGGACTGTCCCGATTTATACGCATGTTTATATTTTTTATATTAAAAATTCGAAATTTAAAAACTAGCAACACATTCGTTAAACAAAACCACTTGATTGTTATATTCATTAATTAAATCCTGATTTTGCTCAAATAACTGATTATACTGAGAAAACAGTTCATTGTACTGGTCAACCTTTTCATTATAGGCTGGTCCTTGCTTTGGTCCCGCTCTCCTTATCTCAGTTTGTAACTCTTTTAAAATATTTTCTAACTCTGCGAGCTGAATTTGATTGGCTGTGATGTCAGCTG
>JAGXRK010000061.1 GCA_018335755.1 Ignavibacterium sp.
AGTTTATCTGCCATTATTCCCCAGCAACCTATACCACGAGCAGTCTCACTAATCTGACAATTTTTCACCAGTATCATTGGAAAGTTACTACTTATACTATAAATGCAAGTCCCAATACCATTTCCTTTACCATAAATGTTAAAATTCTCAATGCTTCCATCAGTAGTAAAAATTATTGTTCTGTCTCCCTGTCCTATTCCATCAATTATTGTAGAATCCATAGACAACCCAATTAAAGAAATTGGTGTGTTTATAACAAGGTTTTCAAAGTAGGTACCGTTGTCAACAAGTACGGTATCTCCCGGTTCACAGATGTTTATTGCATCCTGTATAGAGTTAGCCGCATCTTCCCAGGTAAGGTATGGCGGTATGTTATTGCCGGTTGGGCTTACGTAGCGTATTGTGGCTGTGGTTGTTACTGTAAACATCAGAAGGCATAGCGCTAAGAGCAAAGAGGATAGTGTATTGCTTGTATGTTGTTTGTGGTTTGCGGTTTGTTGGTTTTTCTTACTCTTACTCTTAATCTTAATCGTGATCATAATCTTACTCCTTTGTTTACGGGTATTAACAGATAAGGCATATCTTTAACCGGTGAAGTAACTTTTAAGGTGAGATTTTGCTTCATTGGAAGCTCCACATATTATTGTTAATAAAATGCTTTTATTAACTTAAGAAGCGGATGTGATAGTTGCAATACTGAGCACTTGAATTCGCTTGATAATGGGAAATGATATTTTGTGCCTAAGATTTCTCATCCAGCTGAAGCCGGATTCGAAATGACAGTGAAGTGAAAAACAACAACAAAAAACCCGATTCAAATTGAACCGGGTTTGTAAAATCTGTTATTAAGAAGTCCCTCTCTTTTGGAGAGGGATTTAGGATGAGGCCCTTTTTAAGCTTCAGTAGAATCCGACTTTTCCACTTCATCATCGGAAGTAGTTTCAAGGTCCGCTTCATCTATGAAAACAAGCTCTTCAGGATTTGAGCCATGTTTAACAACTATTGTTGACTTTTCTTTAAATGAACCTTTAAGTATTTCTTCTGCGAGAGGATCTTCAACATAACGCTGAATTGCTCTGCGTAATGGTCTCGCTCCATACTTTGGATCAAAACCTTTTTCTACCAGAAATTCTTTTGCGGTTTCATCAAGAACAAGATTCATTTTATGTTCTTTGATGTTGTTAAGAACATCTTTGATCTCAATACCAATTATTTGTTTGATATCTTCCCTTTCAAGATTTCTGAACACAATTGCTTCATCAATCCTATTCAAAAATTCGGGGTTGAAAAGTTTTTTCATTGCATCTTCAACAGTGTCCTTAAGATTAGCATACTTACCTTTTGAATCTTCACCGCCGAAACCAAAAGTAGAAATGTTTTTAATATCTCTTGTTCCGATGTTGGATGTCATAATAATAATCGTATTCTTGAAATCAACTTTGCGGCCGAGGCTGTCAGTTAACTGACCATCATCAAGTACTTGTAAAAGAATGCTGAAAATATCCGGATGAGCTTTTTCAATTTCATCAAATAGAACAACCGAGTATGGTTTCCTTCTTACTTTTTCTGTTAATTGTCCACCTTCTTCATAACCAACATATCCGGGAGGCGCTCCAACAAGTCTGGAAAGTGAGAACTTCTCCATATATTCGCTCATATCAATTCTTATAAGCGAATCTTCAGAATCAAATAAATATCTTGCAAGAGATTTACAAAGCTCTGTTTTTCCCACACCTGTTGGACCAAGAAAAATAAAACTGCCGATAGGTCGGTTTGGATTTTTTAATCCTGCTCTTGTCCTGCGGATAGCTTTTGTTAATTTAATAACAGCTTCATCCTGACCAACTATTGATTGCTTCAATGCTTCATCCATTTTAAGAAGCTTATCAGATTCAGTTTGTGCAATTCTGTTAACAGGAATTCCCGTCATCATAGCAACAACTGTTGCAACATCTTCTTCTGTAACTTCGTGAACGATGTCTTTTGTTTTCTGGTCCCATTCACGCTTGGCAATTTCAAGATCAGACTGGAGATTACGTTCCTTGTCACGGAGTCTGGCAGCTTCTTCATAATCCTGCTGTTTAACAACGCGGGCTTTTTCTTTTCTTACATTCTCTATGTCTTCTTCAAGGTCAAGAACTTCCTGCGGAACTTCAAAGTTACCCATATGAACACGTGAACCTGCTTCATCAATAACATCAATTGCTTTATCAGGCAAATGCCTGTCTGTTATGTAGCGATTGCTAAGTTTAACTGCTGATTCTATTGCGTCCGCTGAATAATGAACTCTATGATGTTCTTCGTATCTGAACTTAATATTTTCAAGTATTTTCATAGTTTCATCATAAGTCGGAGGGTCAACCATTACTTTCTGAAATCTTCTGTCAAGAGCACCGTCAGTCTCAATGTATTTTCTGTATTCATCAAGAGTTGTAGCACCGATGCACTGGATATCACCGCGGGCTAATGCCGGTTTGAACATATTGGAAGCATCCAGCGACCCGGATGCACCGCCTGCACCAACAATAGTGTGAAGTTCATCAATGAAAAGAATTACATCTTCAGCTTTTTCAAGTTCATTCATTAACGCTTTCATTCTTTCTTCAAACTGACCGCGGTATTTTGTTCCGGCAACAAGCCCTGCAAGATCAAGAGTGACAACTCTTTTATCCTGCAAAGTTCTTGGGACTTTCTTCTGAATTATTCTTAAAGCAAGTCCTTCTGCAATTGCAGTTTTACCTACTCCGGGTTCACCTATTAAAACAGGATTATTCTTTTTTCTTCTGCTTAGAATCTGAGCAACACGTTCAATTTCTTTTTCACGTCCTACAACCGGATCAAGTTTATCTTCATTGGCAAGTTTAGTAAGATCTCTTCCGAAATTATCAAGAACTGGAGTTTTTGTTTTATCTGTTCTTTTATCTCCCGCAGTTGGTCTTGGTATATTCGGGTCTTTAGGATTTTTACTGCTGAGCATAGCATTCAGTTCATTTCTTGCTGCATCGTAAGTAACATTAAACTGATGTAATATCTGAGTAGCTATATTATCTTCGTCACGCAATAAAGAAAGAAGCAAATGTTCTGTACCAATAACATCTGCCTTATAAATTTTTGATTCGATCTGAGTAATTTTTAAAACCTTTTCAGCTTGTTTTGTAAGCGGAATGTTTCCAATTGTAAGGGTTCCACCTGAAGTTCGTACAGTATCTTCGATGGCTTTTTTCAGTTTCATCAAATCACTATCAAGATTACGTAAAATTCTTACTGCAACTCCCTGACCTTCACGGATAATACCAAGCAAAAGATGCTCGGTTCCAATATAATCGTGACCCAATCTGAGTGCTTCTTCCCTGCTTAACCTTATAACATCCTGCAATCTATCTGAGAAATTTCCGTCCATTTTGGTCCTTTTCTAGTTTTTAACTAATACTTAAACAAATTTTAGTATTTTTTTGTTTCACATCGGAAATATATAATAAGTGCTTCCGGCAATCAAGACAGTTGAATTTATGTAGACTTACCGGCTTATCTTAAAGATAAAAGTGAACTAATCCAAGTATAATGCCATAAAATTTATAGATATTTTAAGGCGGATTTGGGCAAATATCGAATTTTATTATTTAGTTACGGCAAATTATCTATCATTATGTCTTAAATTAGATTAAATTTGCAATCAGACCTGACAAATAATCAGTTAAACTTTTTATCATTGAATTTAATTTCAGGTAAATTTTGGTTAGACTTACAAACAAAATTCGTTAATTTTTTAGGAGAATATAGATGGAAGCCGTTACAGGACTATCACTGGTAATTATTGTTGCCATAGTACTATTTTTAATTGTTTTTCTTTACTTTGTACCAATTGGATTATTTATCACAGCATACTTTTCAGGCGTAAAGGTTAAAATATTCCGCGACCTGGTGGGAATGCGACTAAGAAAAGTTCCTCCGGTAATAATTGTTAGAAGCATGATCACTGCAACCAAAGCAGGTTTGACAATTGATCAACAAAATCTTGAAGCGCACTACCTTGCAGGTGGAAATGTTTTAAAAGTAATTAACGCTCTTGTATCTGCAGATAAAGCAAATATTAATCTTACATTCGAACGAGCAACTGCAATTGATCTAGCAGGAAGAGATGTTCTTGAAGCTGTAAAAATGTCTGTTTTGCCTAAAGTAATTGAAACCCCTTTAGTAGCCGCAGTTGCTAAAGATGGTATTCAGTTGAAAGCAATTGCAAGAATTACAGTCCGTGCAAACATTGAAAGATTAGTCGGTGGTGCCGGTGAAGCAACAATTCTTGCCAGAGTTGGTGAAGGGATCGTTTCAACTATAGGTTCTGCTGAAACTCATAAGCAGGTTCTTGAAAATCCTGATACAATTTCTAAAAGCGTTCTTTCAAAGGGACTTGATTCCGGAACAGCATTTGAGATTCTGTCAATCGATATTGCGGATGTTGATATTGGTCAGAATATTGGTGCTATACTTCAGACAGATCAGGCAGAAGCTGATCTTAAAGTTGCCCGTGCAAAAGCTGAAGAAAGACGTGCTGCCGCAGTTGCTCTTGAGCAGGAAATGACCGCTGAAGTTGCAAGACAAAGAGCAAGAGTTGTTGAAGCTGAAGCAGAAGTTCCGAAAGCTATGGCTGATGCTTTCAGAAGCGGAAGACTTGGAATTTTTGATTATTACAATATGAAAAATATTCAGGCTGATACCGAAATGCGAGACTCAATAGCAAAACCTGAAGACAAGAAGAAGGGTCAGGATGGATAATTTCTTTGAAATACTTATCTATCTTTTTATAATAGTTACTTTCTTAAGTTCTTTCTTTAAGAAAAAGAAACCTGTGCCGCAAAAACCGGAAGCACGGGTCCCTCCGCAGCGTGAGAAAGTTGAGATAAACTATTCACCGGAACAGGAAATGGA
The DNA here is from genome assembly GCA_018335755.1 of Ignavibacterium sp. Classification (GTDB taxonomy): domain Bacteria; phylum Bacteroidota; class Ignavibacteria; order Ignavibacteriales; family Ignavibacteriaceae; genus JAGXRK01. Next base: position 4,927 of record JAGXRK010000061.1, read on the forward strand.
ATCGACCTCTGTAAAATCTTCCTCAACGGATGAATACGATATATTGAAAGAGTTAGAACAGTTTTTTAAGGTTGGCGAGCCGCAGCAGAAACCTGCTCCAAAACCGCAGCCAAAAATTCCTCCTACAAGGGTTGAACAGAAGAAAAAAACTGTTGAAGATTCATGGCGTACCAGAACTGATTCTGAACATAAATATGAGGATGTCTGGGAAAAGAAAAGCAGGGATGTTGCTCAAAGGCAAAAAGATGTTGACTCATTAACTTCGAGGCAGGCTGCTAAATTCGAAGAGATGCTTAAAGAAAAAAAGGGGTATTCAACTGCTTTTCAGAGAAATATTTACAAGCAGTTAAGGCATCCTTCTACTTTGAAAGAATATATTGTTATTTCAGAAATTCTTGGAAAGCCCAAAGCTCTTAAGCACAGATGAATCAGAAAAAATATGTTCTGAAAAGATTTAAGCAAGCGGGACTCGCGGAAAAGATAGATGAGTCCCGCTTTTTAATTAATTACCGCGAAGAATTAAACACCTCTCAATTTGAAGCTGCAACAGCTACTGATGGCGCTTATCTTATTATTGCCGGTGCCGGTACTGGTAAAACACGTACTCTGGTTTTCCGTGTTGCAAGATTAATTGAGTCAGGTAACAAACCCGATTCAGTTGTACTTCTTACATTTACTAGAAAAGCAGCCAATGAAATGATGAGCCGTGCATCTCAACTGCTTGATGACAGATGCTCAAAAATCCGGGGAGGTACATTTCACTCGTTTGCTAATATAACTTTAAGAAAGTATGCAAAGGTTATAGGACTCGATCCTTCATTCACAATTCTTGATCAGGGTGACAGCGAAGATGTAGTAAATCTTATCCGCTCTAATGATGCATTCATTATAAAAGAACGAAGATTCCCGAATAAAAAAACTCTTTACAAAGTATACAGCTTAAGTGTTAATACAGGAATTAAAGTTGAAGATTTAATAGAAAAGGATTATCCGCATTTCATTCCCCTGCTTGATAAAATTTTAGATATTCAAAAAATATTTACAGAGTACAAAAGAAGGAATAATCTTCTGGATTATGATGATCTGCTTGTAAGATTCAGACAGTTTTTGTTTGAAAGCGGACAGGCTGCAGCATCATTCAGAAATACAATCAATTATGTAATGGTTGATGAATACCAGGATACAAACAAACTTCAGGCAGATGTTGTAAAAGGTTTGGTTCAGCATAATAATAACGTTATGGTTGTTGGAGACGACTCGCAATCAATTTACGCTTTCCGTGGTGCTAACTTCAAGAACATAATGGAGTTTCCAAAACTCTTTCAGAATGCTCAGATAATTAAGCTTGAAGAAAATTACCGAAGTGTTCAATCTGTTCTTGATTTCGCAAACCGGATTAACGATGCGGCTATCGAAAAGTATAAAAAGAATTTATTTACAAGAAGAGGAACCGGCGAACTCCCGGTAATTATTGCTGCGGCTAACGATAATCTTCAATCAAAATTTATTGTTGAGAAAATTCTTGATCTGAGAGAAGAAGGTGTTTCTCTAAAAGATATTGCAGTGCTGTTCCGTTCATCATTCTTTTCATTCGATCTGGAAATTGAACTGGCTCACGCAAATATTCCTTTTCAGAAATTCGGCGGAATGAAGTTCGTTGAAACCGCACATATAAAAGATGTGATGGCTTTTCTGCGAATTGCTGTCAATCCAAAGGATATTGTAAGCTGGTACAGAGTTTTGCTAATGCATGAAGGTATCGGACCGAAAACCGCACAAAAAATTCTTGATGATCTTGCACTTGGCAGACTTACAATTTCCAAAGAGCCTGATGAACAAAAAGATTTTAAACTTCGTGAAAAGCTTGGTCCACTTTTTTATCTGCTTTATCAACTGCATAAGAAAAATAAATTGCCTTCTGAGTTAGTGCAGATGGTTTATGATTATTATTACAAACTCTTCAAAGTGAATTATGATGATTACAATAAACGCAGTAAAGATTTAGATATCTTCCTTAACATCGTTGAGAATTATAAATCACTAGATATTTTACTTTCAGATATGGCTATTGAACCCATAATAGAAAGTGTTGTTGATATTGAAGGCACCGATAAAGAAGAAGAATACGTGACACTTTCCACAATACATTCCGCAAAAGGACTGGAGTGGCATACGGTTTTTATTATTCATTGTGTTGAAGGTTACTTCCCTTCTTCACGCTCGGCAGAAAGTGTTGAACAGCTTGAAGAGGAGAGAAGATTAATGTATGTTGCCTCAACAAGAGCAAAGAATAATTTGTTTGTTACTTACCCGATGAACCTTTACGACAGAGAAGCGGGAATGACATTATCAAAACCATCCAGATTCATTTCAGAAATTTCATCAGATCTTGCACAGGGCTGGCTTTTAGATGATTCAATGTAGGGAACGGACTCCCGTCCATTCCGCTCTTTTTTATTTTGAACATTTAAATAATTACATCACATTCTAATTGTTCACCCTTTTCGGATCAGTCAGCCTGTCTGTCGGCAAAGGCAGGGAGACCGATCCCTACGTGTATGTTTTTCACCTCAACAACACCATCTTCCTCGATAATCTATTCTCACCGGCGAATACTGTATATATATAAACTCCGCTTGGAATATTCTCTCCGTTAAAATTAAGTGTGTAATTACCGGACTGCTGATATCCATAATTTTCTTCAAAAACTCTTTCACCAAGAATATTGATTACTTCAAACCGTACATCTGAGGCTGATAGAATTTTATATTCAATTGCTGTCACAGGGTTAAATGGATTCGGATAATTTTGATAGAGAATGAAACTGCCGGGATTAGACTCATCCTCAACAGAGCCGTAGAGAATAAACTCATTTCTGCCAAACAGTTGTATTTTGCCGTTGGAACTGTCTTCCCACACAGTATAAATCGTTTCGGTTCCAAAAGAAGTCCCCAAATTACTTACAGACAGTTTTGACAGAGGGAATTTAACACTCACTAGTGTATCACTAATTCCCCAATTAGGCCAGAAATTATCAAAACTTAGTCGAATCCGCTTGTTATTATTTTCATCAACAAAGTAAGAGTGGGGAAATCTGTAATTCTGATACGCAATTCCATCTTTAGTTACAACATACGGAATATCGCTCTCGTAACTGTATGTGTTTCCACTATAATTAATTTCAACCGGGAAAACAGATTTGTCAGATGTCCAGTTCATAACCTGAAATAATCTTCTGTTTCCGTCAACAGTATCTTCAAAGATTAAACTTATGGGCCAGTATTCATCAATTTGAAAAGTCGGATTACTGCAATCGCAGGAATCAATAATAATATTTAATGAATCCCATTGTCCATTAATTGTTCTGTGCCTACTGACAAGCTTTTTAATATTATCTCCCTTTTGAACTGCTACAAAGTGATATCCTGTTTCAGGCATACTTGAATTCCATGCAGAGAATATAATTCCTGAATATTCGGTATAACTATACTCCGCTGAATTAATGAACACTGCTTCAGTAATAAAGGAGTTATTTTCGTGGAGTGCAACAAAGATTGTGTCCCCTTTTTGAAATAAAATGCTTTGATTGAAAGCCAGAGAAGGTTCGCTGAATAGAAGAGGTACCGGGTTAATTTCATCTTCCTGAGAATTTACAAGATATTCTATTTCACTCCAGTTATTTATGACATACTTTCGGTATGCAATATCCCAGTTTCCGTTTTTATTAGTTTGAAAAAAAAATGAATTCAGGAACTGCAGCCGGATTAATGTTTAACGAATTATCTGAAGTAATTAGAATCGGATCTTCAAATGCATCAGGCCAATGCATATATTTGGCAAAAGCTATATTCGAACCGGAATTTGTTTGCATCTCGAAGAATATTCCTGAGGGATCAATAAATGGACCTCTTGCCATTGCAGGATTTCTGGCATTATATTCACCACCAGTAATTTGTATTATCTGAAAATCCTGTGCAGTAAGCTGGAAGGTAAGTAAAATCAACAACGGAAATAATATTGTCTTTTTCATGACATTCTCCTGATTGTTAATTCAAACTTATAAAAAAGAAATAAAAAAGGCGAGCCGTTATGACTCGCCTAATAGAACCAGACCTCCGAGGTTTTATACTTCGGATTGGTGCTGAACCTCGGAGGTCTCTGAAATTTACTTCATAAGCAGCATTTTCTTAACCGACTTAAAACTGCCGGCTTCTATTGAGTAGAAATAAACACCTGATGCAAATGTGCTTGCATCAAAGTTAATCTCGTATCTTCCTGCTTTTTGATTGTTGTTAACAAGTGTAGCAACCTTTTCACCAAGCAGATTATAAACAGAAAGATTCACAAATCCATCCTGCGGTATCGAGAATTTAATTGTAGTTGCAGGATTGAACGGATTAGGATAATTCTGTTCAAGTGCAAAAACTAATGGAGGATTAACTTCAACATTCACTTCACTTGAATATGCAAAAGTTCCATCGAAATCCATCTGCTTTAATCTATATGTATATGAACCAACAGCAACATTCTGATCGCTGTATGAGTATGTACGAGCTTCCGTTGTCGTACCGAAACCTGGTATGAAACCGACTTTTTCAAAACTACCGGAACCGGCTTTTCTTTCTACTTCAAATCCGCTGTTGTTCACTTCTGTAGCAGTTGACCAGTTCAAAGAGACCTTATCATCAACTATTGAAGCAGTAAAGGATGTCAATTCAACAGGAATTACAAGATCTTTCATAAGCTGTTCAACAGCATTTTCAATGAGCGCTTCAGCAACGGAAGATGGAGAAACCTGCGATATTGCAAATGTAAAGAATACATTTCTGATTATCGTTGTGTCATTATCCGGATTATAGATTATAATACTTCCATTTGCAGGGGCAGTTGTATTACTCCAGTTTGCTAATCTTCTAACTCCGGGTTTGCCAGGTAAAATAGTAACTTCATCTCTGGCACCCCAGCCGGTTCCACCGCTGTTAAGAACTGTAATTGCAGAAGGAAGTGTATTAGGATCGTTGAACAATGGATGAAAAGGATCTGTTACTGCTATATTTCCATTGGTTCTGTCACTAACCCAGGAACTGTCATTCAGCACTTCTCTTCGGAATGGAGGATCCAAATCAGTTGTTGTACCAGAATTCCTGAACACATAACCAACTTCACCACCTTCAGTTAGAGTTTTTCCGCCAGCTAAGGTAAATCTGACAACCGCAGCTCTAACTGCAGCATTTCCGAATATTGCTGATTCTTTAACACCTGCGCTTAATATTATCACATCATAAGAAGAAAATATTGAGGTATCAACTGAGCTAAAATTGAATTGTTCAGCCGTAAAACCTGCAGCATTCAAAGTATTTGTAAATAATGTTGCTGAAACACCAAGCGGACTGAGCATATCGCCTTCTCCGCCTTTTGCACCTGAAGTTCTTTCAACCAATGTTGCATCATCATCAAGTACAAGAATAACACCTCTTGTATCAATTATGTTGAATGTATGGTAACCAGTTGCGGGATTATATGCAATATTACTCTGACTTGAATTGTCGGTAGCTTTAATTCTGTATTCAACCTGATCACCAATTTGAACAGTTAAAGCAGGGAACATTCCACTGTATGCATTACCGCTGGTGTTTGCCATCGGGAAAGTGCTTACTGCCCCGCCATTTACTCTAACCTCACCTTCAACAGAACTTACACCAATGTTATCTGTAGCCTGAGCAGTTATGCCAACAGGCCATCTTATCAAAGCAACATTACCTATTGGTAAATGAGTAATTACAGGAGGAACAATATCCGTAGCAGCTTCAAATGTATAATATGCAGCCGGAGCTCCACCCGGAGAGGTAGAGGATACAATTGCTGAATCTTCTGCAAAAATGTAATAATTGTAAATCGAAGGTGTGCCGTTACCCGGAATACTTGCTGTATAATCGTCATTGCCTATGCTGATCATTGAAAGTGTATCCGATAAAACACCTGCACCTCTTCCCCAGATGAGTTTAATTCTGTCAGGATTCATTGGAGCGGGTGAAGTTATATTTGCATTAATCACATAAGGACCATTCATATCCTCAGTGTTTTCTAGTGAAGTATGAACTATTCCGGGTCCATAAACTACTTCGGCTATCCAGCCCTGATAGTTTCCTGTTCGGTCATCAGCCCAGTAAGGATATGCCCTGTTATTCAAAGCGGCAATTCCGATATAATCACCTTGATATCCGCCTGCTAAACCTGAGATAGGTTTTGGTCTAAAATTAGCATCGCTCACTCTGAAGTTTTCAAAAGTTAATCCGCCATCAATTGAATTGGCCATATAAACTCCTGCACTGTCATTATTAACTTCGCGGCTGTCATAAAAAACAACATCCACTCTTCCGGTCGTCTGATCGACTGTGCACCAGGGATAATACTGATCTTTACCATTATTAATTGGATCGTCATTTACTCTTACAGGTGCTGACCAGGTTGAACCACCGTCTGTGGATCTGATCATAACAATATCCGGATCATTTCCTGCAGGTGTTACACTTCTTTGCGGCCAGGTTATATAAATATAACCATTGTATGGTCCACCGGATCTGTCAACAGACATTGATGGAAAAGAGGCAACGCGGATGGATGTAGGTTTTAGATTTCCTCTAATACCAAAATTGATACCATTATTTGGTGTAAGTGCACCGTAAATTCTTGCACTGGTCCAGGTAACACCACCATTTGTTGATTTAGCAAAACCAATTGCATCTTCACCACCGGGCCAGCCATCATAAATAGCAAAAGCAGCATAAACTTCTCCATTAGGACCAGTATTGATATTTACACCCTGAGCATGACTTCCTGGAGATAATGAGCTGCTCAAATTAATTGAGCCAGACCAGGTTTGACCAAAATTGGAGGACCATCTTATAACTACTTGGTCGGTGTTAGCTCCGCCAAAATCTGTCCACGACGAATATACTCTGTTTACGTAAGGACTTGTTGGTGTCTTATCAACATATAAATGATTCTTGTCAGCAAGAGATCCTGGATTAGGAGCGACCTGATAGCTGGTCCAGTTGGCTCCATTATTTGTAGAAACAGCAATTCCCTGTCCGCTATTATTAGCAATGTAACCAACATAAAACCGTCCATCAACACCAATTACAGCCGCAGGATCACCACTATTACTGCCAAAAGGAGGATTATCAAAGCCAGTCCATGGTGTTGCCCCTGCATCAGTAGTCCAATAAACACCTGTGCCATAAATACCTGCTACGGGCCAGGGAGTGGCATTAGCTGACGCAAATAATATACTGCTGTTTAGCGGATGTATATCAATACTAGTTTCAGATTGAGTAGTATTTGTTGTGGGTAAAGGTCTGTAATTAGGATTCACCGTAACTTCTGTATTTTCCAAATTATAAAATACCGGAACCTGCTTTGGTTCTTTATAAATATAGTCCGGATTAAAAAATAGATTGCCAGAATTGGTGTCAACTTTTATTCTTGACCACATTCTGGGATCAGTTGAATTATCTTCCTGCGCAAACGATGTAAACGCAGCTAAGATTAAAAAAGATAATACAAACAATGATTGGAGCATTTTGTTCATTCGTTTCTCCTGAAGGCAATTATTTAGATTGGGTTAATTAATTAATTAATTTCTTTTGGATATTAAACTTGCAGTCAAGCGTGATATTTAATTTAAAGCGGGCTTCTTGAGAAAAGATTCCCTTATAACTAACTTGAGGCATCAAAAAAAAATATTCCGAAAGTATTTACTTATTATTTAATAAACGTAAAAATAAGCATATATTTTATTAAGCCAAGCGCATTTTTTAATATATTTTAAGCCCGATAAAACAATCCTATGGTTCTAATTATAATTATCGCCGCCATCCTCCTGGTTTATTTAATCACAATTATATTATTTAAGAATGGTCTTAAAAAAGTATTTATACCAACTCTTACTGACGCAATAAATATTAAAGTAAGTATTGTTATTTCTGCTAAGAATGAGGAAAGAAACCTGGAAAATCTTATCAAAGCACTTGATGAACAGGAATATCCAAAAGAATTTTTCGAAGTGATAATTGTTGATGATAACTCAAAGGATGCAACTCTTGCAAAAACAAAATCATTAATATCTGAAAAGCATAACTTTACAGTAATTTCAAACACTAATCCCGATCTGCCTCCCAAAAAAGGAGCGCTTGCATTGGGAATTGAAAATGCAAATAATGATTTTATTTTGATTACAGACGCAGATTGCACCCCGCTACCAGGATGGATCAATACCTTTGTAAGCAAATTCAGGGACGGTTACGATTTTATATTCGGTATTGCTCCGTTTAATGAACAAAATAGCTCCGATATTAACTCATTTGCCTGCTTTGATAATCTTAGAAGTACATTGCTTACATTTTCTGCTTCTGGATTAGGAATGCCTTTTTCTGCATCTGCAAGAAGTTTCGGCTTTAAGAAAGATTCATTTAACCGGATTGGCGGATATAAGAACACTTTTCAAACTTTAGGGGGCGATGACGACCTGCTATTACAAGCAGCAATTAAAAACAATTTGTCAATAGGCACTGTTACAGACAGACAGGCTTTTGTTTACTCAAATTCTCCCTTTACTTTTAAGGAGTTTATTGCTCAAAAGAAAAGGCACATAAAAACTTCACACTACTATTTATTAAAAAACAAACTGCTTGTTGGCTACTGGCATACAATAAATCTTTTATGTTTTATCTCAATACTGTTAGTTCCTTTTTCAATCTATTTTCTGGCTTTATTTGCAACCAAAATGATAGCTGATTTTTATACAATAAAAAACAGACAGTCAGATTTAGCCTATAATTTTTATGATTATGAAATCCCTCTTTTTCAATTTCTCTATGAATTACTTGTTGTCTTTCATTTTATCAACTCTTTCACAACGTTAAAGCGATGGAGGTAAGGAATTCTATCCCGTGGCTGGATAAAAAGCATCCAAACCACGAGCGATGGAAAAGAGGGCGGGAGCTTTCAATTGAACGGGGGAATTTGGTTAAGTTAATTCTTAAGCAAACTTTATGTTTGGATAATCTTAATATATTAGATCTGGGTTCGGGTGAAGGCGGTACAGCTTTTGTTTTATCTGATAAAAATTCAGTTGTAAGTTTAGATATTAATCTTGTTCGATTAAAAAGACAGGATAAAAATTTTAATATAAAAAAAGTAAACGGCAGTGCTTTAGTTCTGCCTTTTGCATCAAACTCATTTGATATAATCATTCTGCAGGATGTTATTGAACACCTTGAACAAACTCACATTATCATTGAAGAAATGCACCGAGTGCTAAAACCACAGGGAGTTGTATACCTCAGCACACCAAACAGGTTTTCAGTAATTAATATAATTTTCGATCCGCATTGGGGAATGCCTTTTCTTTCATTACTTAACCGACAGAACATTAAGAATTTTTACTTAAAGAGATTCAGAAAAACTGAAATGAACCGGACTGATATCGCTGAGTTATTATCGCTGAAGGATTTGCTGAGATTTTTTTCAAACTATTTTCATTTGCGTCTTTTCACAACCTACACAGTTAAGGAATTGCTGGATGGTAATAAAGGAATTGTTTGGAGTGATTTCCATTTATCTACTATCAGAATTATAAAAAAAATAAGTCTTGACAAAGTTTTAATTTCAGCAGCCAATAATAAATTCGGATTAATCAATAAATACTTTACTCCGACTTTTTATATGGTTTTGATAAAACAATAGTTCACAACAATTTGAAATAAAAATCAAATAATATATTTTTCGCTTAAAGGTTTTATTAAATGGACTACGATAAACTATCCCAAAAAGCAATAGAAGCAAAAAAACTTGCCTTCCCTCCCTATTCTAATTTCAGAGTGGGTGCCGCACTTCTTACAGCAGATGATAAATTATATCTTGGATGTAATATTGAAACAAGCTCATACAGTTTAACAATCTGTGCTGAACGTACAGCAGTATTTAAAGCAATATCTGAAGGTGAAAGAAAATTTAAAGCCATAGCAATCGCAAGTGATGCGGAGGATTTTATTTCTCCCTGCGGTGCCTGCAGACAGGTTATGAGTGATCTTTGCGGAGATATTGATGTTATTATGCTTAATTCAAAAGGTGAAAAGAGGATTGAAAAAATGTCAACCCTGCTTCCTTATGCTTTTAGTGATAAGGATCTTAAATAATTTAATTAATAAATTCAATTACACTAACTACTTAAATTTTATATGAACGAACTTGCCCCGCATTCAATGCCGAAAGACATAGGGTGGATAGAAGTGATAGCCGGCTGTATGTTCAGCGGCAAAACTGAAGAGCTGATCCGCCGTGTAAGAAGAGCAACAATAGCAAAACAAAAAGTAAAAGTTTTCAAACCTAAAATAGATACCCGCTACTCTGAAGGTTCGATAGTTTCGCACAGCGAACAATCACTTCCTTCAACTATAATCGAAGATGTACGCGAAATTATTCACCTATCAAAAGATGCTCAGGTTGTTGGTATAGACGAAGCACAGTTTTTTTCCAATGATTTAATGCACGTCTGCAATACGCTTGCCTCAAATGGTAAAAGAGTAATAGTAGCAGGACTTGATCAGGATTATCGCGGCATTCCATTCGAGCCAATGCCTCAATTATTGGCTATTGCAGAATATATAACAAAGACTCTTGCCATTTGCGTTAACTGCGGAAATCCTGCCGATAAAACACAGCGTAAAATCGTTTCAGCAGAAAGAGTTGTTGTTGGAGCATCAGATATTTATGAAGCACGCTGCCGTAAATGTCATTATATTCCGGAAGAAAATTAGAATAACACTATGGATTTAAATTCAGTTTTTCGGGGAATTTTAGGAATACTTCTTTTAATTGGTATTTCTTTCCTTATCTCTAATAATAAAAAAAAAATTAACTGGCGGCTAGTTCTTTCAGGATTAAGCATTCAATTTGTATTTGCTTTACTCATCCTAAAAGGTGAAAATCTTCGCAGCATTTTTTCTCCATTAGCCTGGCCTAAAGATTTCTTTGCTTCAGTAAGCTATGTTTTTGTGCTTGTACTTAACTTCACAACTGAAGGTGCACAATTTGTCTTTGGTAATCTGGCTTTACCACCGGGATCTGAAAATAGTCTTGGATTCTTTTTCGCATTTCAGGTGCTGCCGACAATTATTTTCTTCGCAAGTCTTATGTCTGTTTTATATTACCTTGGAATAATGCAGCGTATCGTTCAGGGAATGGCTTGGGTTATGGCAAAGATTATGGGAACAAGCGGGGCTGAATCTCTTTCTTGCACAGCAAATATTTTTGTTGGTCAAACAGAGGCACCTTTGATGATAAAGCCTTTCATTAAAGATATGACTAAAAGCGAAGTGCTTACAATAATGGTTGGAGGAATGGCTACTATTGCCGGCGGAGTAATGGCTGCTTACATTCAGATACTCGGCAGTGCTTATTCGGTTTCACACGGCATACCGCTTATTGAAGCACAGCAGATGTTTGCTACTCAATTATTAGGGGCTAGTGTTATGGCTGCTCCTGCTGCAATGGTGATTGCAAAAATTCTTATACCGGAAACAAGTGATCCAAAAACAAAAGGCTTTGTAAAAGTTGAAGTTGAAAAAAATGCTTCAAATATTATTGAATCCGCTGCTAACGGTGCAGGTGATGGATTAAAATTAGCTCTTAATGTTGGTGCTATGTTAATTGCATTCATCGCATTGATTGCAATGATAAATTATCTATTAAACGGTCTTGGCGATATTCTTAATGTTAATAATTCACTTAATGAAAATTTCGGAAGTCCACTTAGCTTCCAATTGATAATTGGTATGGTGCTTCAGGGAGTTGCTTTCGGAATTGGGGTACCGTGGGAGGATGCTCTCAACTTCGGAAGCTTACTAGGAACTAAAATTGTGCTTAACGAATTTGTTGCATATTCTGATATGGGCAAACTTGTTGAAACAGGAAAACTACTGAATGAAAAAACAATACTTATGGCTACTTATGCTTTATGTGGATTCGCAAACTTCAGTTCTATTGCAATTCAGATTGGGGGACTTGGACCAATTGCCCCGAATAAAAAATCAGAAATTGCTCAACTTGGAATTAAGGCTGTAACCGGAGGAGTGATTACTACTTTGCTTACGGCTACTTTAGCCGGATTATTATTTTCTTAAATGATTGATCTATATTTTAAATATAAAGACATTATTAACGCAGTTGAAAGTCATTCCCCTTTCACTCCTGAACTTGCCATTATTCTTGGCAGCGGATTGGGTGACTTCGATGCCAGAATAAAAGTTGTAAAAGAAATCCCTACAGCCTCTATTAAGGGTTATCCGGCATCTACTGTAGAAGGACATAAAGGAAAAATTATATGGGGTGAACATGAGAATAAAAAAATTCTTCTGTTCAGCGGGCGGATTCATTTTTATGAAGGTTATCACATATCTGACTGCATTCTGCCGCCCTATATTGCTTCCAAATCGGGATGCAGAAAAATTCTTCTTACAAATGCTGCCGGCGGTATAAGCGAGTTTCTTAAACCGGGGGATTTGATGTTAAATTCTTCATTTAATGGTATACAAATAAAAAAAGAACTAACTTTTTTATCAGGGTTAGCAAATAGCGAAAAGAAAAACGCATTCCTTAACTTTCCGGATTCGGAATTATGTAATCTGCTTAAAAAAGCTGCTGAAATTGAAAAAGTATTATTAAAAGAAGGCGTTTACTGGTATACAAAAGGTCCTACTTATGAAACACTCGCAGAGGTAAAGTTCATTTCAAAATTTGGCGGTGATGCTGTAGGAATGTCTACAGTACATGAAGCAATATTTGCTGCAAGTATGGGAATGAAAGCCGCCTCCGTTTCCTGCATAACAAACTATGCTTCCGGAATATCTGGCCAGAAACTATCTCATAATGAAGTGACTGAAACCGCACAAAAAGTTAAAGAAAAGTTTGCTTCGCTTGTAAAAAGATTTATAACTCTTTTATAATCTAATCTGACTAAGTCTGCCTTTATCAAATATTTAGAAAATCAATTAATTAACCTCATTTTATCTGTCGTTTGGACATTTAAGGAACTGATTTTTATTGACTTTCTAAGCCCGAACCCGTAAGTTTGGCAGTTAATTAAAAATTTTTAACTCATTCAGAAATATAAAGTTAAGGTATGAAAGAACTCAGATTTCGCTTTATTTTAATACTTGCGGCAATAGCTTTAAGTATCTACCTTCTTTATCCTACTTTTCAGGATTACCAGAACAGCAAAAAAATATCTTCAGTTTTAGAACAAAAAAGAGAAGAAGTTAAGGCAAGCAATCCTGATTATACAAAACCTCAAGTAGACCGCGCATTAAACGTGATTGAAGACAGCATCAAACAAGCTGATCCGTCTATTATTCAGGCAAGGATGAAGAGAATTAAACTCGGTTTGGACCTTCAGGGCGGTATGCGCGTTGTTCTTGAAGTTAATACCGGTAAATTACTTGAAAAACTAGCCAATAATCCCGATCAGGTATTTAAATCCGTTCTTGCGGAAGCTCAGTTAGAAGCTGAAAGAACTGATGAAGCTATAGTGGATATTGTGGGCAGAAAACTCGCTGAACGCGGTGTAAGGTTGAGCCGGTATTTTGGTACAATCCGGATGGATGATTCGGAAATATTAGATCAACTTAAAGTAGATGCTGATGATGCAGTTGCCAGAGCAATGGAAATTATCAGAAACAGGGTTGACCAGTATGGCGTTTCTGAGCCATCTATACAAAGACAGGGTTCAAGAAGAATTATAGTGGAACTGCCCGGTGTTGCACGCGAAGAAGAGGCAAAACAGCTTATTCAGGGCACTGCTTTACTTGAGTTCCGGCTGGTAAAAGATCCCGACTTTACCATTCCAATATTAGAAAGTATTGATCGCGTTTTAGCAAACCGGTTAACCGGCACTTCTGCAGATACTTCATTACAACAAGAATCTGAACAGGATACAGCCTCAGCAGAAGCTGATACAACAGAATTAGCTTCAGATACAACGCAACAGGAATTAACTGAAGAGCAATTTCGTGAGCAGCATCCTTTCTTTTCAGTCGCCCTGCTTGATCCACAAGGAAGATTTGCTGATGCTTATGTAAGTGAAGATAACCGCAACCAGATTAATTACTGGTTAAGTCTTCCCGAAGTTCAAAAAGTAATCCCAGACAACGTTGAGTTTGTTTATTCTGCAAAACCTATAGGATTTCAGGATGGTAAAGGCGTTTATATGTTATACCTTGTTAACAAGGCTCCTGAACTTACAGGCGGTGTTATTACCGATGCACGTGCAGACATTGATCCGACTACTTCCTCCTGGATTGTAAATATGACAATGAATACCGAAGGTGCAACTGACTGGGCAAGAATAACCGGTGCAAATATTGATAAACGAATTGCCATTATGTTAGATGGTGTTGTGTTCTCAGCTCCAAATGTTAGAAACAGAATTACGGGAGGAAGATCGCAGATTGAAGGCATGGCAGGACAGGAAGAAGCCAAACTATTAGAGATTGTTCTTAAAGCAGGTGCACTTCCCGCTCCGGTTGACATCATCGAAGAAAGAATTGTCGGTCCATCACTTGGACAGGATTCAGTTTCAGCAGGATTGAATTCCGCCCTTATCGGATTTTTCCTTGTAGCTCTGTTTATGATTTTTTATTACCGTAAAGCAGGAAGCGTTGCAGCAGGAGTTCTTGTATTTACAGTTCTCTTTATACTTGGTGTTCTGGCCGGATTCAGTGCAACTCTTACTTTACCAGGTATTGCAGGTATAATTCTTACAATAGGAATGGCTGTGGATGCTAACGTGCTGATATTTGAAAGAATAAGAGAAGAGCTATCAACAGGTAAAACTGTAAAAGCATCAATAGACGGCGGTTATGAAAAAGCTCTATCAGCAATTATAGATTCTAATATAACAACCTTCTTTACTGCGATAATTCTCTACCAGTTTGGTAGTGGTCCGGTGCAGGGATTTGCGTTAACATTAATGATTGGTATAGCATCTACTTTGTTCAGCGCACTTGTTATTTCACGTTTGGTGTTTGATTTTATGGTAGCTAAAGCAGTAAAAATAACCATTGGTTAATCAATAAAAGTTTCAGGAGTCAGAAAAATAAATGCGAATATTTGAAAATTTAAATTTTGATTTTTTAGGGAAAAGAAAACTCTTCTATTATGTGTCAGCAGCTATGTTCTTAGCAGGACTGATAAATATTCTCCTTCGCGGATTAAATTTCGGTATTGACTTCAAAGGCGGTTCAGAAATTGTTCTTCAATTTGAAAAAACAATTCAGATCGGAGAAATGAGAGGCCTTGTTGAAGGATTAGGAATAGGCAATGTTGAAGTTAAAACTTTCGGTGGTGAAACGGGCGCTCTTGTAAGAACTGAACTCCAAAGCATTCCCGCAGAAATGTATCCGCAGGTAATTCAGGATCTCAATAACAAAATAAATACCATCGCAAACGGTCTTAGTTTCAATGTAGTTGATTCATCCCGTACCTCGGTTACATATTCTTTTCCAAATGCGGATACAACATCCTACATACTCGAACAGCTTACCCTTGCCGGATTCAATGTGTCACCTGTTGCTGATGACCCTGCAAGCACTCAAATGATTGCAAGTTTTGGTATTGCAGACTGGATTAAAGAAAATCTCAGAGAAAAAATGCAGGATAACCCTTTCCAGATTTTAAGAGAAGACCGTGTTGGTCCAAAGATTGGCGATGAGCTTAAGCGTGATGCATTGATTGCAATATTTTTCTCGCTTATTGCAATTCTTATTTATCTCGGATTCAGGTTTAAATTTGTTTTTGCAGTTGGTGCGGTTGCGGCCTTGTTTCATGATGTTTTAATTACTGTCGGGTTATACTCGGTATTATATGGTTTAATACCCGGACTTAATCTTGAGATTGATCTTACAGTGGTTGCTGCATTTTTAACACTTGTCGGTTACTCAATTAACGATACAGTGGTTGTATTTGACCGTGTTAGAGAAAATATGAAAATTCACAAAACGATGGATCTTCAGGAAGTGATAAACAAGAGCATTAACCAAACAATGAGCAGAACTATTATCACCGGTGTTACTACCTTAATCACTTTGTTTGTTTTACTGCTGATTGGTGGAGATGTGCTTAGAGCTTTTGCTTTCACGTTGTTCTTCGGAATTATTATTGGTACCTACTCGTCCATTTTCGTAGCAAGTGCTTTTGTACTTGAATATGCTACTAAGAGAAAGAAAAAAGTACAGTTTTAGTAAGCACTAAAAGATTCTTCTCAAACCTCCGGGATTTTCTTTAACCTCGGAGGTTTTTTTATTTTACCAGAATAATTTATTAAAGCTATATTGTCATCTTGAAAAAAGTGTCATCTCGAACGAAGTGAGAGATCTCAATCTATTTATGATCAAATCTCAATAATTATTCATTACTCCTTTTTAACAGAAGCAAACAATTCCCTACTTTCCTCTCTCCTTCTGCGTCAGATGGAATATTCACAAGTTTATTTTTGACAATCATCGCTGTTGAGCCGCCTCCGTCTAGATTCAACCCCTGGTAAACACCCTGATCAATCATAATATCAGCAAATTCTAAAAGAGACATTCCCCTGCTGTGCGATTGTCTTCCATCAACAGTAATAAAGTAAACAGTAGTGCTGTCTTTCGAAAAACCTACACCGGTTCTTGGATGTCTGTTCTGAGAAAAACGAGGAATCACACCTTCAATATCCGGATTAGTTCTAAACGCATTTTCACCATCTTTAACCAGCAATGGCCAACCGCCGGTTAAAGATCTTATATCCGGATAATGAGGATTCAACCTTAATAAAATTCTTAATGTATCGCCTGTAACTAAATTTCGTTCTAAGTAATAAGCATATTTGTTGTTGGTGGAAAGAACATATCCGTTTTCAGGAATTTGCATATTGCCGCCTGACTGAAAATCATCTGCAACACTAAAAAACAGAGTGTCGCCGGAATTTGCAAAAGGTACAAGAACAGTTTCCGAAACATTCCAGCCTTCCACTACAGAAGGCGTTGTTTTTCCCTGGTACGAATTATAAAGTGTAATTGAGCTGCTGTCGGTTTTTGAATTTATTCTGCTGATAGATTCTATCGTGCCATCCGGGAAAATGATGCTGCCGGAAAAAACAAACTGATCAATCAGCAGCTTATTATCATATGTAAAAGCAAACTGTGTGTTTACATAATCATTATACGGCGAATCAGTGAACTTAACCGCTTTTACAAACTGACCCTCAGAAATCATATTGTTGACAACCTCTCCATCTGCTTCAAAAAAATCTGCATTCAATGCAGCAATAACATAATAGCCCGAATCTATAAATGCCTTTGCCATATCCGTTGTTGTCTGCCTTGCTCCAAGCAGATTATTTGCCTTAACTGACTTAATAACATAATCCCCTTTTGATAAATCAATCCTGATAATATCAATAGAAAGCGTATCAACAGTGTTAGTTATTTTTTTATATACAACTCCCGGTGAGACGATCTGCTCATCCACTTTTATTTGTGAATTTGTTAGAGAAGTAAAAAGAAGGAACAGTGTAAAAATATAAAATTTCATTTGTTATTATCCGTTTTATTTTATTGAGTTAAAATCCAGCACTGATATACCAATACTGATTAGATATGCACTTTCGGGATATGGATTGATTCCTGTATCTGAAAGATATTCATAAGTCAACCCTAATCTTATTTCTGCTTTGCCTCTTAGTGAAATACCGGTTGACAGTCCGCCATTGAAATTAGCACGCTGGAGACCATTGAAACGATTTGTAAAACCTTCTTCCTTACCAAAAAGATTTATCATTGAATAAGAATTAAGATAGTAATGCCAGTGTTTTTCGGAAATGGCTTTAGTAAAATTAAAGTTGATGCCTAATGAACCGATAAGCTGTTTCCAGTTATATGAATGACTCATCCAGCTTATAGGAAATCTGTTATCCTGCAGGATAGTGTAAAGTTCTGTTCGAACCGCGAATAATGCATTATCTGATTCGTTCAGAAAATCAAATGGAAAGATGATTTTGGACTGCAGACTTCCAAAAATCAAAGCCCTTTCTTTTCCATAGAGGTAATTATCTATATCGTGTTTACAGCGATGAAAATATCCGATCTGCCAGAAGAAAGAATCTGCTTTTCGGGAATAAAGAAATCCTTCTTCCCAGAAAATTGAGCGGGGTTTAAATCTTATATCATTATCAGGGTTGGCAATAAACTCTATACTGCTTAAAAAAGAAAAACTTTCATAATCACCTGTTCTGAAGAATTCAACGAAAGCGCCGAGCTTCTGATACCAGGCGTGTTCAGCATCTCTTTGAATACGGTAGGCGCCAAACTCACCCCAGCCGCTAATCGAATTAAGCAAAGATGTACTGCCTGTTTCAACATTAGCGGTGAAATTAAAAAGAGGATTTGACACATAAAACCGGTCCGGAAACCGCTGGGCTGATACGGTTAAACTTAGCAAAAAGAGAACTGATATGAATAAAAGTATTTTCATATTTTGATTAATATTCTTATTCAATGTAATCAGAAAGAAAAAGAAATGAAAGCAGATTAAGTTCAAAATACTCAGCCAATAAATTAAATGAAACTTTACAGGGTTTTTAATACTTTAGTACAGTGAAGATTTATCCGGATTAGAAAAATGGATTTACATAACGCAATAAATCAGGAAGAAACTGAAGTTAAATTTAAAACAGAACTTCAGCCGGATGACTGGTTATGTCTTAAATGCAATAAGAGAATTACAGAAGACAAAGAGCGGTTTCTGTTCGATAGTCAGAGTGAATTTCGATTCAATAATCCTGAAGGATATGTATTTGATATAATTACCTTTAAATCAGCAGACGGATGCCGTGAAGAAGGAATACCAACCAGTGAGTTTACCTGGTTTAAGGATCACTCCTGGAGCTTTGCTTTTTGCAGCCGGTGCGGACTGCATCTGGGCTGGAAATATTCCGGACAATTTTCTTTTTACGGATTGATTAAAGCAAGACTTATTAAAGGGGCGGCGCTTTTTAATTGAACTCTCTCTAAACCTGCTGGCAGGCAGGCAGGGTTAATGGCAGTTTAAAGTTTAGGATTCTGAAGAAGAGAAGTTCCTGACAGCCTGGCAAAATGGAAATTATTTTTATGGGAAGCGGATAATATCGGAGAAGTAATGTACTGCGGTAATTTTATACGGAAATAATTAATTTAAATTATTATATCAAGGTTATTCACTTAATCGTTCTCAAGATGCTCAGCAAGATTATTTTTTAATGATTGCAGCTCATTAGTTACGATAAACCAGATGATTGAAATATCTACAGCAAAATATTCGTGAACAATCCTGTTCCGTATTCCTTTTATCTTTTGCCACGGGATGTCTTTAAATTTATTTTGTATTTCCACAGGGACATTTTTTGAGGCTTCCCCTATTATTTCGATATTTCTTACAACAGCATCTCTTATAAGCGGGCTTTGTGCAAAATCTTCAAAGGATAAATCTTTGGTATAGTTTTGAATCTTGGTTATACTTTCAATTATATCTTCAAAAAGAATTTTCCAGTCTCTTTTAGACATATATCAAATCTTGCTTAATATATTTCATCATCCGCGGTTTAATTGCGTAAGGAGTTACTAAATCTACTTTTACTCCTAATATTTCTTCAAGCTCATCGGCAAGGCTCACAAAATCCAGCCCGATTGGCTTTTCAAAGTCAACCAGAATATCAACATCGCTGCCTGCAGAAATATCACCCCTGGCAACAGAGCCAAACAGACCAATACTTTTAATGTGGTATTTGTCTTTTAGTCTTTGTTTATGATGTTCTAAGAGCTGCTTTATTTCATTTAAGTTTTTCATTATATGGTCCGTATCACCTTATGTAAAAATACTTTAAATTTTATTTAATAACCAAGAGCTTTAGTAATAATCCTCCGCCATATTGTAAAAGTCTAAAAATAAAATCTAGAATTATTATTTAATCTATGCAGCCTTAAATTTAAAGTGATAAAGTTTATCTGAAGTCTTTACTTTAGGGTAACATTATCTTTAAAGGCATAGGCTATTTCCCACTCTCCTGTAGTAGGCGAGGTTACAGAAAACCCGGAAATCAGATTTTTGAAATACCGAGTACGAAATATTTGCACTTGTTTTACAATTTTTTCTGAAAAATTTTTATACGAAAGATTTAAACTAAATAACAGCAGTTAAAAACAGAAAGAAGACAACACTATGAATGAAATAAAGAGCGATATCTTTACACAAAACAGAATTTTTATATGGATAGCAATTGCAACTGCATTTATTTTATTGATTCCCTTTACGGCAATGCAGTTTAGCAGTGAAGTAGTATGGACACTCTCTGATTTCATTATTGCAGGAGTTCTTTTATTCGGCACCGGTGCCTTATTTGTACTTACAGCAAGGAGAATAAGGAAGTATCGGTTTGCAATAGGTATTTTGTTTCTTACAGCACTGCTTTATGTATGGGCAGAACTTGCAGTTGGAATTTTTACAAACGTGGGAAGCTGATAAACATATTTTTTAATGGGATGTTACGCCTATTGCGATCTTGCCGGTCTGGCAGTCTGGGTCCCTAACAGCAATGGGAAATCCAGACTTATAAAAGGAGTGACGTTGTTTAATTAAGTTAATCTATTCACATCCCCCATCCATCCATTTACTTTCACAATCACCATTGTCATATTATTATCCTTTATTCCCCATAAACAATTGCATTATAAAAGTTTATAATGATTTTTAAAGTGCTGAAGTAACAGATACGCAACAAAATAAAAATATGTGTTATAATTAATTTATTCTAATAAATATTTCACCATCCGAACTTTCTGCAGACCATCATCCCAAAACTTTCTTGGTACAATTTTAAATCTTGTCGGGAAATTATTAATAAAAACTATAAATAGAGAACCGAACCTTATAGGTATCAAACTTATAATTTCAAATTTATTATACATCCTTGCTTTATTTCTATCCTCTAACAAAGTGAATACTCCAGCTTTTTCACTGAAAAAAATTTTTTCAAATTGATAGATACAGCTGGGACATTTGTCCTTATCTAATTGGTTAACTGCTTCTGAGTTGTTTAATCCCATTAAATCAAGTTTTAACCATTTCATAATATTTCCTAAATTTTCATAATTTCTTCTAGTTTCAATCAGTCTATTTTCTATTCCCAACCACCATTCCTCAAATTGTTGAAAGGTCCCAGAATCCAATAAACCAGTTTTTTCTACCATATAGTTCTTAATGTCATTACTCCTTGTTTGAAAGGAACAATGGTATTTAGTTTGATTACTTTCATTAGATATAAATAAAACGGCCTCAGAGTTTAATTCCAAACACATAAATTTTAAAAAGTCCTCATCAATAGATCTATTATTTTTCTTCAGCATATCAGATAGTCTTTTGACGAATTCATATATTTTCCCATACCGATTATGCCATTCTGCTTTAAATATTGCAACTGACATTATAAAAATCACATATACAATCAATAGTTGTTTAAATAATTGCCAATTTAATTTGTTGCCAGGATCATCGAGATAAAATATAAAGTCAGCACCAAGTGCATTAATTAATGGTATAATATCAACATTTGGGGACAAATCGTGAAGTTTAATGAAAAGAGAAGTGAGAGTAACAAAACAGGTACTATATAGAAAAGTGACAATTGATTCCCAAGAAGAGTAATGTCGAGCAGTTGTCATAAGCGGTATTAAGAACATAAACCAGGTCGGATTATTTAAGCCACCAAATATAGCAAATGCTACCGATGCTAATATCAAATCAATAATTATACGTATTGTTCTAAAATCGTGGCGGTGATACTCAGGTAGATCATAAGTACTGGAAAGAATATATATATATAATAAATAGACTAAGGCAAATTCAATTCTATAAACTTTTGAGAAGAATGTAATTGCAAAAGAGAAGGCAATAACAACTCTAAAAAATGCTGCGGTCGTTGGGATATGATTGAATGGATTAAGACGGAAAATGCTTTCGCTTTCCTTGCTGATACGAACAAAATTTATAAATAGAATTGAAATAAGAATTGATAGGTATATAATTGCCTGAAGATAATTTGCGAGGTTTAAAAAGTCTAAGACTCTCCAGCCAAATACAGTTGTGACTGAGGCAATTAACGTAATTAAAACCCATCTATTTGTTATAATTTCTTTCAAATTGAACCTCATTCGAATATTGATGAAATGAGTTTATATAAAGTATATTCAATGAATCTTGGTATTTGAACCATCCAAAATGGGTCACTACTCGGATTAATTGGCTTTATTAAAGCTGTCTTTATTCCAAAATTATTTGCACCTAATATATCCGTAAACACTCGATCACCGACCATAATAACTTTATTTGGACTGAGCTTTAAATATTTTATGGCAAGTTTAAATGGCAAGGGATCAGGTTTTTTTCTTCTAGAATATATTACTTCAATACCTGTCTCTTTAGATAAATCAGTCAATCTGCTCAATTTAGATTCTGTTTTAGGAAAGTTCGATAAGAAACAACATTTATAGCGAGTGGAAATGTCGATCAAATATTTTTTGTATTCAGTACTAAGTTTTGATGACCCATAAGGCATTACAGTTTGATCAACATCTAGTATAATACCCTCGATTGAAAAATCAATTTTTTGCTCAAGCGTTAAAAGATTTGAAAGTGTTATTGTAGGAATATATGATTTAAGATTAAATAAGTATTTAATATTCAGAAAAAAATCTAAATTAAATAGATCAATGCTCATTAAAATTCCTTAGAAATGTGATTTAAATATAATGATTTAGTCATAATCTTAATATTGCAGTTAATTAATAATATAGTACCGAGACTTACACGACATAAAATCATTTGAAGAATGGCAAGTAATTAATATACCCCTCAATAGGTAACCTGAGAGCCTAATTAATGAGATTAAAACACTTTTATGTTAAAGTTGATATAATATACGGACTTTCCGAGTTATGGGACTATTTGTTAAGTGACCGTGCCGAGTTTACATAAGTCAACATTATCGGACACAAGACAGAAAGACAATATTCGTAAAGATGATTAGCCGTGCTCGGATAATGTTCCTTATGTAAATCTGGCTGACAATGTAAGGTTTAACCTCCCCCAAAATGCCAAGTGGCTTGACTTACTGTCTTCTTTAGTTTGGGAGTGAGCTGAACGATAGTGGAACGAAAGTGAAGCGAACGAGCAAAGTAAAGACCTGCCAATGAAAAGTGATTACTACCAATGTCAAAATAGTTGCGACCGTAATGTAGGTTGGATCATATCCAGACGGAATGAGGGCGCAATTATTTTGGACAGCAAGATGTTTTAGTTTGCGAATGAAGTCATCTGTTAACAATGGCGTAATGAGCAAATTAAAACAAACCAATGTTACGTGATTATTGACAAGCCAAAAAATATCTGCGACTGAATGAGGATTCCGTTCGAGCGGAACCCGGAATGAAGGAGCAGTTATTTTTTGTTAGAAAGATTATGCTAAGTTATACTATCGCTAGCGAGTGAGGTCTGCGAAGCAGGGCGAACGAGTGGTCTTCCCATTCATATTTTATAACAGTGCCTTGAAACCATAAGCGAGCGAGATTCTCGATGTAATCGAGTGAGCAGATAAAAAAATAATATAAATGTTTTTCTTAAGGGAATTTGAGGGGGGGGGTACCGTTTGTTAAAATTGAAATGTAACCAACCATAAGTGCAGCATATTTTTGCTGAAATTTTTAGAAAACCGTACTGTCCTCTTTATATTATATAAACCTATATCGCTGTACCTTTAAACACTGCTACATACGAATCAGGATACATATCTAGAACCTTAAATAAGTTACCATTAATACGATACAGATTACCTGTATTATTTTTCTTGTCAAAATTAAATACACGATACAACCAATATGATTTATTTTTGAGCTTACTAAATTCTAACTCAGTTGGAGAAATATTAAACTGTGTATCCTTATCTTTTGATTTTGTTGTTTTAATTTCAATAAATATTTCGTTTCCAAATTCATCATAAGATTTAACATCGTAACCCGTTCCGTCTCCTTTTTCTCTAGAAATATGCTCAATCTTCATTCCTGGTTTAAGTAAGTCCTTAAGCCTATTTTTCTCAAACTCAATCACGAGTAATTCTCCAGCTAGTCCAAGTTTTTTTGATTCTCTTTGTCGCTTTATATGATCCGTTTTATAGCCTTTAAAAGTATGAATAATAGGCAAAAGTATTTTGGGATCTGGCGGATCAACTTCTTCGAGAGAATTTTTTGGTTGTTTTATTTTTCCCTTACCCCAAACATATTTTATTGCATCCTCATATAACTTATCGTATTTAGATATGAAATTGTTTGTATTATTAATTAAAGTTGCCCAATTAAGTTTTTTAATTTCATCCAAATTAATTTCAATCCACTCAGAACCACTACCAGCTATAAAGTTATCGAATTTACTAACCTGTTCTTTTGTTAATTTAATACCTCCTGACGGGCGACTTCTTTGGCAGTCTAATTTGTAAATTAAAGCCGTTCTTGAATAATCAATACCAACAGTAAAATATATAAGTCTATCTTTATCCTTTTGTTTAAATGCTTTCCCCCAAGTATAGGCGGAATAAACACCCATTATTTGCCACATAGTATTAGTTTCTTTAACATAGCCGGGTACAGAAATAGACTCTAACCAATAATTAGTCTTATCATATAACTTCTCTCTTATCTCTTGGCCAATTTTAACATCTTCAGGATTATTTTTTCTATAAGGTTTCCCTGCATACTTTGAATATCTGACAATATCAGTAGTTAAGAAGAATTCAGGAATCTCACTAAATGTTTTTTTAACTTGCTCAAGAGTTTCAGGCAAGATGAAATAATGTATATGTGCTTTGGGTTTATATGGTGTGCCATTAATATTATGAAGTTTATAAAATGAATCGAGTACTGAATCTAAGAAACTACTTGATTCAAGTCTTTTCCCATAAATTTTCCGAAAATTTTGATCTGTTAAATGACCACTTCTATCTATAGCATAATGTTTATCGTGAAGTTGAAAAGTATTATTCTTGTAACCGACAAACTTACTTGGAGCAAATTCAATATTTCCATTAATTATTTCAAGAATGAAGGTTTTACCACTTTTTAATTTATGCTTATAATATTCTGCCAAACGATTTTTTCTATTATTACGATAGGAAATCAACGTTTTAAAATTCTTTAAGACCTGAGGTTGATTTACTACATAATTTTCGTCCATCTTCACACCATTTTTATTTTTTAATTTATATAATTTTTGTTTGCTCATAATGTTAATCCCAATGTTGCTATAATTCTATTCTTAAGAATTTCCATATCTGCTTTAATTGTATCAACACTCCAAATAACAGTGGTTAAATGATTAGTATCAAAGTGTGTTTTGTTCTCTCTGAATATAGTTCTCTCACATAAATAAACGACAGGTATTTTACATCCTTCAGCAAAACCCGCTTCCCAATATGCACCACTATTACCGTGGGTTAGGTCTACTAAAAGTAAATGAGAATTACGGATCTCTTCTCTTAATTGATTATCCATAATTCCGGCTTTCAGTCTTTCATCTAACGTGACCAAATCAATTCCCATAGAATTCAAGGTCGGTTTAAAGTATTTTTTATATATTGAATCAAGTAAATGATCATTGTATTGCATAGCCATAAATGCAATTCTATTTTTATTCGGTTCTTCATTTAAAGACTCAACAAATTCCCACCCATCTGGTGTTAAATGTCCTTGAAAATCATCTCCAGAATCAAGATAAGCTTTAATAATACCTTTCTTATCTAAATCGGTAGCTATATAATAAACGCCATTCCTATCTTTTGCACCAATTATTGAGGCAATTACATTCATATTCTGGATTACATCTTCACCAGGAGAATTGGTTTTATCTGCAATCCAAGAAACAAAGATGTTACTTTGCTCTTTTACAGACGGGAGATTAATATTTTGTAATATTGATTCTATATTTCGAGTATCAATCTTTGGCCCTCTATCACCTTGTTGATGATGACGAATCCAATAACTTAATCTAGAATTCCAATTTTTATAATCCTGTAAAGGAGTTACCGTAAAAATCAGCTGAGTAATAACAAATTTTAAGCAACGAGGACAACGTGTAACAATTTCTTCACCGTGGTCATCAAATGTGATTTTGGCCAGCATACCACAGACTGGACATTTTGTAGGATCAATCTCTTTCATTTCTTCAACCTTCTTTCAATCTTCTCATAATCCCCAAGATATGCTCTCATAAGGCACTTCCAGAGTTTGCCGTGATTTGGGTAATGGAAGTGTAATAGTTCGTGGACAATAACATATCTGCCCAGCTTTTTATCCATTTCTATCAATTCGTCATTGAAGTTTAAGTTGCCATCGGTTGAGCAGGATGCCCATTTACGGGTCATAGGACGCATAGAGATGCGTTTTAAAGCAATATCTAGCTTCACTGCATACTTTATCACTTCTTTTTTGAATTCGTATTTATCTTTCCAATTACTCATTGGCTTTTAGTATAATGTTGAACAGATCATCAATAATTTGTTTAGCTTTTTCTATGTCATCCATTCCTGATAAAAGAGTTAAATACATTTCCTGCCTGAGTTCTCTTGTCTCTGCTTCACTTGCTTGCCAATGGGGATATTTCTTAAAGCTCTCCGTAAAACTGTTAGCAGTGTTATCACTGTTACTCAATCCATACTCTTTAAGCTTAGTTGAAAAGAAAAATGTTAAATCATCAAATCCTTTTGATTTCTTTTCGTCCTCCTGGCTTAATGCAGCTTTGATTAATGCTTCGAGTTCTTCCAATGCTGACTGAGTTGTGATTATTCTATCTTCATAATTTTCCTGGATGGCTTGTGCTTTTTCCTTAATAGAAATAAGCACAAGATCACCGCTATGTTCTTCTGCATATTTACCAATGGTTTTTACGAGGTTTATGACTTTTACATTATCCGGTTTCTGTCCTGCTTTAATCAGCTCAATGGTTTTTTCATTTAGCTCATAGGCATCTGTTGTCATTTCAAGATTTTCTATATCAACATTCTCTTTTACCAAATCAATCGTCTTTCTCTGAAATTCTTTGTCAACATAAATGTGCTTTGCATAGGCATTGCGGACAATGTAATAGATCTGAGTTAGAAGTTTATAATTATCAATGTACGGTCTTAAAAATGCATCAGGTGAAATGATTTCATACAGCATTTCAATTTCTTTATAGAACTTAAAGAATTCTTTGCGTTTGGATTTAGATTTGAAATGCTCAATCAGCTTATCAATTTCTTTATCATTGTAAGGTGGTTTTATCAATCCTAAATATTTTGGAGCTATGCTTTCAAGATTTTTCTTAAATAAATCTTTAAGAAGTGCTAAATCTTTGATAACACTTTTTATATCATCAGAATCAAAGGCTAATGCTTTTTCCAGCTTATCAAATATTCCAATAAAATCTATCACCAATCCGAATGGTTTCTTCTTTCCTTCTTCATCTTCATAAGGACGGTTGACTCTTGCTATTGCCTGAAGCAATGTGTGATCTCTCATTGGCTTATCTAAATACATTGCATAGAGTATCGGTGCATCGTAACCGGTTAAAAGCTTTTCTGTAACGATTAGAATTTTTGGTAGGATTTCATTCTTTGCAAAATTCTTGCGGATGGTTTTTTCTTCTTCTTTATCTATATGAAATTCTTTTAGCTGTTCTGTATCGTTATGTGCACCTGTATAAACAACCTGAGAGTATTCGGGGGGCAGGTATTTATCCAAAGCTTTTTTATAAAGCGCACAAGCTTCTCTATCTACTCCGACTAAAAATGCTTTATAGCCAAGATTCTCGACATAGGTTTGATAGTGCTCTGCAACAAACTTTGCAATCTTCGCTATTCTACTTTTGCCTTTTAGGAAATGTCTTGTCTGGACAGCCTTTTCCAGAATCTTATTTAATTCATCAATATCACTTACACCTTCAGCTTCTGCCAGCTTTAGAAATTCCTTTTCAAGAATATCTTCAGGTACTCTTAAATCATTTGGGGCAAGTGAATAATAAAGAGGTAATGTCGTACCATCAGTAATAGAATCTGAAATCGAGTATTTATCCAGATAACCTTTAGGATCATCTATTCCGAAAGTTTTAAATGTTCCCCTGCCGTAAGCTGTTTTATCTATTGGCGTACCTGTAAATCCGATTAGAGTTGCATTCGGAACAGCAGCCATTAAATAATTTCCTAAATCACCGGAGGTTGTCCTGTGTGCTTCATCCACTAAAACATAAATATTTTTTCGCTTGTTGATGTTGGGAGGCATATCATTAAACTTATGAATCATACTAACTATCAAACCACGATAATCATCTTTTAACAAATCTCTCATTACTGCAATGCTGTTTGCGTGAGCTACATTCTGAATTCCCAATGACGTAAGATTGCGAATCATCTGGTCTTCAAGTTCGTTTCTGTCAATCAATAAAATGATAGTTGGTTTATCTGCTTCCGGTTTTTTGAATAATAGCTCTGATGATTTGATGATTGTGAATGTTTTACCTGATCCCTGAGTATGCCAGACCAATCCCCTGCTCTTTTGAGTATCTAAAGCTCTTGTTACAACCTTTTCCACCGCTTCTACCTGATGCTGACGCAAAATATATTTATTTAACTCCTCGTCCTTCTCAACAAAGACAATATATTTTTTCAGATAAGCTAAGATTCTGTCTATAGCAAAAAATGTTTTTACCTTTGATTCAAGATTTCCAATCTCTTCGCTTTTCCAGTTGAAAAGATTTTTGCGATTTGTATTCCAGGTTACTCCATATAAAAAACCAAGTGCTTCTGTTACAGTGTAGATTTGCTGAGGGATAAGCATTTCGGGGGTTTCTCTATGGTATCGTCTTATCTGATCTATTCCGATTGCAAAGGCTTCATCTTTGGTTGCGTTTTTACACTCGATAACAATTACAGGAATGCCATTAATAAAGAAGACAATGTCTGCCCTGTTGCCATACCTGCCGTTGTTAAAATAATATTCTTCCGAAACGTGATAAGTGTTATTGGTGTGATCTTCAAAATCTATAAGCTTGAGGTTATACTCACGGTTATCTTCAGAGCAAAAGAATGTTTTTTCTCCCCTGAGATATTGAAGGAAATCTTTGTTACCCTGAATATCTGTACGAAGGCTTTTAAGTTTTGGAAGAAGGTTGTTGTCTTTTTCAGTGTATTTGGGATTAAACTTAAATACTTTTTCAAGTAAAATATCTTTTAAGAATGGATGTGAGTTTTTAGCTCTTTCTGATGGTAATGTTGCTGAAGTATCGAAGTGTCTTAGTTTCTCTGTTTCTGACTGAGTTAATATCTCCCAACCAATTTTAGATGAATATTCTAAAATTCTTTTTTGAACAGTTGTATGTTCTGTGAATGAATCGCTCATTTATCTAAATTTTATTGATACTAAAAAATAACAAATCTATATTTGTTTTAGAATTTCAACCCGGTTTGTTCGAAGTGTGACGTTATGCGTCAAGTAGTAAGTAGAACAAGCGGGATTTTTTACTTATCACTTATCTTATCCCACTAATTTTAATTCAATATCTTTAACCCGAATTTGACCAGACATTAGTTGATTTAAAGATGAACGGAAAAGATCTTTATTATATTGAAGTAGTGTCTTTTCCTGATCGATTTTCGAATTCAAGGATTCTAAATACTCACTCATCAAATTTTGTTCTTTAATATGTGGCAAACCAACTTTAATTTCGTGGATAATACCTTGTGTAACCAGAGGTTGACCACCTCTATTACGAAATCTGTTCAAGTCAAAATATGTTAGAAATTCTTTCATATAATTAATGTTAAATTCTCTCAAAACTTTTTTCGTGTACAAGGCATTATCACTAATCCAACTTACTCCTTTTGTAACGTAAGTAACTCCGCAATATTCTCCGACTCGCCCAATAACTAAAACTGGCATATCAAGCATTTTCAACTCTGTATATCCTAATATTCCATTACCACCAAAAATTGGAATCGTTTTTAGATTATCAGGTAATTCAGAAATATCTTTAGGCCTTCCTTTACCACTACTTAATTTGAATAATTTGCCAAGCTCAATGACTTCCCAACTTTTCGGTATTGGACCAATCTCTGTTTGTTTTTGTGGTTCGCCGTTAAGTCCCTCCGTAAAGAGTTTTTGCATTAATGCTTTTTTAAGCTCTTGAGTGGTTTTAATTATTTGTTCCTGTGTTTCGATTGCCTGCTGTATTTTGGAAAGCACGTGAGCAATTTTTTTTTGCTCGGGGAGAGATATTTTAGGTATACCTGCTTTTTCTTTATAAGAAGTAAAATTTAAATTTCTGATACCTGTTGTTCTCGCCTGAAGAGAATCAGTCCTACCTGATAAGTAAAAATGAAGCAATGAATAAAAAACATATTTGGGAAGAAATTCATTCTGATTAAGTGTTCTTAAACAACTTGTGAAATTACTAAAGCTATATTCACCCGTAGATCGATCAAAAAAAACAACTCTACCGACTGGTTGAGTTGGTCCACCACCTGATCTTTCAATAATAACGTCACCAAAGAATAATTTTCTACTCTGATACTGTTTTTCTTCGACATCTAAGACTGCAACATCCGAATAATCGACTATTCCAAATTCTGTGAAGTTTGTATTTCTAATTACAGTTACTACTTTAAATGGTGGTTTCTTCCCTTTCCATAATCCATTTATCGTTTTAAAGTATTCCTCATTTTCCAAGGGAATTAAATTCCAATGCTCAGGGAGTAAACCGATATCAGTATTTTTGAAGTTGTCCATTTCAAGCTGCCTTAATATAAAGCTTGAATGAAATATCTTCTACCTGAATAAAATTTTCTTTCAATACCTTTTTAGAATAATCATTATTTATTTTCTTTAAAAGAAACATTGAATATCTTCTTTCAAGTTTATTCATATTTCTAGATTTATTTTTAAGTAAATCACTCAAAGGCTTTAGTTTACGTGGATGTTTGCTCCTGAGGATATCAACATTTTCAATAAAATATTTTAGACACAACACTCTTGAATACCACTGATATTCTAAGAAATGAGATTTTTTATAAAATCTATAAAAGAATTCAATTTTATTTTTGGTTTTATAATATCTTATTAAAAACTGAAGCACAAAAAATTCAGTGTGAGGGTAAATATTTTTTGGTGAATAAAGATATCGGACTAGATATTCGCCAAGTCTAGGATATTTGAGAATCAATGTATTAAGAAACGTATAACTGCTCTCATTTACTTTATAAGATAATTTTGGATTGCCTAATATTTCATCTACAAACGAACGAGCTTCTTTATATGACTTTATATATTTAGCATTTTTTGTTTTACCAGTAAAGACTTTAAAGGCATAATTAGCAGGCGAAAACCATCTACCTCCTTTGTTTTTTTCAGTAGTTTGTGTGAGTCTACTAAACATATTTAGAATTGAATCTGCACGTTTGGTCCTTAAAATTTTATCAAATTCTTTGAAGTACCAGTAATTATAATATTCTTTTCGATTTAATATTTTAATTTTTTGTTCATTTAGATTAAGTTTTAATTTTTGTAAATAAAAAGAACATACCTGAATTATCTTTTGAGCATCATCCTTTTTACCATTAAAACTAATCCAAATATCATCAGCGTATCTTGAATAAATATGATCATTCTTATTAAAGATCTTATTCAAATATGATGTTATGTCAACATCGAAACTATTTAAATAAAAATTAGCTAAAAGTCTTGACATTTCCCCTAGTTCTTCCTGAGGGATACCAACATTAGCCGGATTGTAACCTAAATCTCTTTTGTCAGCATTACGTAAAAAATAGAATAATAAATCAATGACATTTTGCTTTTTATTTATCTTACTTCTCAATGTACGCTCTAGAATATCTAGATTTATATCGTCATAAAAGTGTGCAATATCAATATGAATGTAATACTTAAACTTTTTATCATATAAATATCTTGCAAGTTTCTGATATTCACCCCACTCCTTTCTAAAACCATAAATGTTTAATGCATTTTCATATGCTGGATCATAGGTTGTTTCCTCTATTTTAGATTCATCAAATTTCAAATCCTTTGTAATTCTAAATCCACCAAATACGTTAGGGATAAGCTTAATGACTGAAATTATTTCATCCTGTATTTGTTTAATACAGTAGTAATAAATAGAAATATCACTGAGATTAAATATTTTAACTTTACGTACTACACCTTTAGACTTTGGAGCATATAAATAATATGGAAGCTTGAAAGCGTAATTATAAGATACAAGATCATCAACAAGTTCATTTAGAAATTTTTCTCTATTTACATCACGATAATTAATAATATCCCTGAAAAAACTCTCTTTTGTTATGTGCTTCCAGAATGGAATATCTATTGATTTGATGAATTCTGATTTATCGATCATTTTTAATTTTATATTTTAGCAACAATTGGTGCTTTTATTTGAAAGCGCATTTATTCTATTAGGATGCTTCTTGGTTAAATCTTTTCCATATAATTTTACTTTTGCACAACTAAACAAAAAATCATACAATTTCTTGCCAATATTTTCATCAAGCTTATGTGGTTTTGATCCAACCCCTGCTTTGAAAGCCTTAATTAAAAAATCCGTTTGTAATCCATTTTTATTTAGAAATGGTAAAATATCAAGAAGATTATCTTTTGCATCTTGAGGCTGGAAACTCGTATCTGGCTCTGCTTTTAACGTATATCTTTTTCTTTTTTTAAATGGATGGTTATGCACCCATTTGTAGTGATGTTGGAAAGTTTGTTCATTATCTACAATATAATCATTACGACTTATTTTATTATTGTCCTTCCAAAATATTTTTTCAGCTATATGAAAAACACAATCACAGTTCAATTCTGTAAAGTCATTAAGAGATGGTTTCCCTGAAACCCAAAAATTAACCTGATTCTTATAGTTTGAAAGTTGTGTTATGTGACAATAAGTATGCAGAAATTTTTCATTCCAGATATAAGGATCCTCATTTCCTCCAAAGCTATCGTGATAAATCGTAAGCTTTCCATTATTATATCTACATCTTTCCGGATGATATATTAAATAAAAGGGACCCAACTTAATACCCCAACTTTTTAAAAATATCTTTCAGCTCTTTATCGATAGCCTTTTGTTCCTGTTCAAGTTCTTTCAGGTCTTCGAGTATTTCGCCGATAGGTCTGTAAGTTTCCTCTTCTGCTGTGTGTATGTAGCGAGTTGGAGATAAGTTATAATCATTTTTTACTATTTCATCTTTATCAATAACTTTGCTAAACTTTTCAATCTCTTTCCAGCTTAAATAAGCATCAACAATTTTATTCTGGTTTTCATCTGGTATAAAATTCTTTGGCTGTCCTTTTTGAAATTCTTTAGAGGCGTTAATGAGTAAAATTTTATTCTTTTTACTTTTATCTTTCTTCCTGTTGAGAAACAGAATTATTCCCGGTGCAGGAGTATTATAAAAGAGATTTTCAGGTAAGTATAACACACCTTCAATTATATCCTGTTCTACAAACCATTTCCTAATTTCTTTTTCTCTGTTTGTACTTTGATTTCCCGAACCTCTTGAGACTGCACCTGTATCTAAAACAATTCCTGCTCTTCCTTTTTCATTTAAAGAAGCAAGAATATGTTGAGCCCAACCCCAATCTGCTGTACCGTTTGGTGGAAAGCCAGCACTAAATCTTTCAAGCTCATCATTTTCATAAGTCTTTTGATTAAAGTTACTCTGATTCCACATTGGATTAGCAGTTACAAGATCAAATTTTCTTAGTCTGCTTCCATCTCTGAATTTTGGAGAGTTCATTGTATCACCAATTTCAATGGTACCTTCCATATCGTGAATAACCATATTCATATTAGCCATTGCCCAGGTGCTTGAGATATATTCCTGTCCGTTTAATTGAAGCGGTGCATATTTTTCTTTAGATCGTAAATGCATTTTGTCCTGAAGGACCAACTGGCATTTAATAAGCAATCCTGCAGAGCCACAGCAAGGATCATAGATTTCCTGCCCGGGTTCAGGATCGAGAATACGAGCTATAATAATTCCAACTTCTTTAGGTGTGTAGAATTCACCTGCACTTTGTCCTCCACCTTCAGCAAACTTTCTAATCAGATATTCATAGCTTCTGCCAATGATATCCGGTTCAACGTCTTTAAGGCCTAATCTCTTCTTGCTTATTTCTTCAATCAGGTTGCTGAGCTTGTCATCATCAATATCTCTTTGTCCGTGAGTGGTTGCGTTAAAATCAACTCTGTCAATGATACCCTGTAAGCGTGGGTTTTCTCTGGCTATGTCTCTCATTCTGTTAGTAAGCTCTTCACCGATCTTTGTTGATAGCTTACGAATCACAGACCAGGTAGGATCATCAATGTTTTCAGGTCTTAAAGGAATGTAAAAGCGGATTAATTTTCTATCTTTTTCAATTAGCTTTAGAGCTTTTTGTTTATCACTAATCTTGTCCGTGATTCTTTGGACTTCGTCATCAAATACATCGCATAGTCTTTTTACAAAAATGAGGGGTAGTATAAAGTCTTTGTACTTCGGTGCGTCTTGCGCTCCTCTGATGGCGCAAGCCGCATCCCATATCCAGGATTCAAGGGATTTGTGATTGTTGTTATTTGACATATATGTCATCTGTAGAATTGATATCGAAAAGAAAAACCGGGAACATTTATAACCCAGAATTTATTATTGTACATAAATATAAATAATATTATTTATTTATTCTTTCTTATTTATCAACTATTATCATTTTGCTACAATCACTTCGATCACACCGATAACGATTCCTATATGCACAAAATATAACTAGTGAATTATATCCGGCGAACCGTTACCGATGTGAGAAGTGTTACTTCTAGTTGGGTGATGGAAGTTTATATAGTCCGGTTTTGCTGCCCTTTATTATTTCCCCTGCAAGCAGCATCTTTCTGAGTAGCTGGCTTATCGATTCCCTTGATTTTTGAAGTCTCTCAGCCATTTGGCCAACCCTGATTTCAAGGTCATATTGTCCTCCGAATAGCTCGATGATTTCCTGACGTTCCACTGTTGATGCTGAAATAATATTCTTATCCATTACTATCCAGCGGTGAGTTTCCTCATCCTGTGTCAGCAAATAATTTTCCTCCTTAACATCCCGTCCTGTAACGTGAAGGATATAACCATTGGAATGCTTTTTGAGTATTAAAAGTGTATCCGGGGCAGCAGTGATTCCGGAAGTACCTACAATCTCATCAAAGACAGAATCGGCTTCACTTTTCCTTGTATGATGAATTAACAATATACAGAGTTGATTTTGAAGTGCAATATTCTGAAGCTCTGCCATAAAATCATATTCATCCTGGAATGATAAGCCAAATTTTCTTTGATCTTTTGAGATTGCATTCCCTAGGGTATCGATGATAATTAAATTAAGATCCTCGTTCTGATCGACAGCTTGTCTGATCATTTTGATTCCTTCTAGATGAAATCGTCTAAATTCTGATTGATCAAGAAAAAACAGGTCACTTGAAGCTTCACCATCTTTAAGCATAGTATTTATTCTGTCTTTCAATCTTCTAAAATTATCTTCAAGTGCGATATACAAAACTTTACTTTTCTGAGTATCAAAATAATCCATAGTTTGTGCACCTGCAGAAGAAGCGAGTGCTAATTGTGAAGATAACCAGGACTTGCCTACCTTTGGCCTGCCAGCCAGGAGGGCTAAACCCTCCGGCAGCAGATCTTTAATTATCCAATTTATAGGTGGCAACTCCATTTTCTGGATTTCATTCGCTGAAACTAGTTTTAGATTTTCTTTCATTTCTGTAGTTCTCCTAATTTATAGTTGTATTTAGTTTTGATTGTAATTCTTCGATAGTATAAATTCTATCCTTTTCCACCCATTCTATGAGGTCCGATTTTTTGAAGAGAAGCTTCTTTGTGCTTTTATAGAATGGGATTTCCCGTTTGAAGACCATCTGGTAAATAGTAGTCTTTTTCAGCTTGAGAAAGCTGCTGGCTTCATTGATATCCATAAACTCTGTTTCTTTTGTTTGTATAGAGTTTAGAATGGACTCAATTTTGTTTAATTGGTGTTGGATTTGCTTTTCCATATTTACTCCTATTAGTGGTGAAAAATTTTAGAGTAAAAATAAAATGTGTGTGGCGGGCTTAGTAACTACTTAATGACTACCTTTGACTACCTTATTCCTGATCAAATCTTAATTTCTTCAGTTTATCACTGATTTGATGAGTTTCATTTTTATTATTTATGTTGTTGTTTAAATGTTTTAACTTTTTCGGATCAATTTCAGAATCATTCCAAGTAAAATGTTTAGCTAATATTTGATATTTGTTTTTTTTATAAACAAAAAAACCCGATTCGAAGAGTTTGTTGAACAAAAATACAAAATCTTCTTTTTTCTCCTGCCAAACCAATTTATCATTCTGCCCCTGATTATCTTCTTCGTCATCATCCCCTAAAACTTCATTAATAATTAATACTTTTCTTATTAACTTATCTAACCAAATAGAGTAATCCTTAAATTCAAGCACTAATGATAAAACATCGATATCACGCTTACCAGTTTTTTTATCTTCTAATATCATTCTGACCACTTTATCTTCTATTTTATTCAGGTCAAGATTATTGATATAAATTTTGTATTCTTGTTTTGATAATTCATTATTCTTATTCAATTTGAATTTAAAGGAAGATTTATCTTCCGAGTCGAATATTGTTTCAGCATCAAGAAATTTTGAAAATGAATGGGATTGTAGGGCTTGTGTAATTTTAATTATTCTGTCTCTTTTTTCGATGAGATAGTTTAAAGCTGCTTTATCATCCAGGTTTTTGAGTTTTTCTTCAATCGCACCAATAGTAAAACCATAATGCCCTATGAAATAAGTATCTGGTGTTTCTAAACGCTCCAGACCGCTTGAATATTTCATTAAATCCATATTTAATCTCCTAATATTGGCAATCGATTTATTGCTTCTACTTTTTTCTCATCCACTATTTTTGCATAAACTTGAGTAGTTGAAATACTTTTGTGTCCAAGTAATTTACTAACAGTATAAAGATCAGTACCCATAGTCAGCGATAGTGTTGCAAATGTGTGTCGTGCTGTGTGAAATGATACTCTTTTATTTATTTCAGCTTTCTTAACCCATCTTTTTATGTTAGACCAAGTTACTTCTTTTTGCGGTATATGAAAAACAAATTCATCTTTTTTACTTGAAGATTTTTCATCCAGTATCTTTTTTGCTGTGTGTGCTAATGGCAGATATTCAACACCGCCTGTCTTCTTCTGTCTGAATTCCAGTTTATCATTTTTAATATTAGACCATTTTAAATTTATTATATCAGAATATCTAAGTCCAGTGAAACAGGAGAAAATAAAAGCATCCTTAACCTCTTTATTTCCTAAAGGTGTTTCGTTAAGCTTTTTAACCTCTTCAATCGTTAGATACTCCCGGTTAGTCTCTGGCTTCTTTATGTTATCAACTAAGTTGCAGGGATTATTTTGTATTATCATCTCTTTTACTGCACGATTCAGAGCGTACTTAATATTAGTGTAATAATGCCAGGCAGTTATTTGAGATACTTCATTAAGTAATAATTTCTTAAATCCGGTTAACCATTCGGGTGTGATCTTCTGGAATTCTACTTTACCACCGGTATAATCCTCTAACTTCTTCAGCGTACATTGCCAACTGCTGCGATCTGGCGGTCTCTCATTAACAAGTTTTTTAAAGTAGGTAACGAAATCATCTTTTCGTTTTGTTTCACTTACGAATCCGTATGAATCGTGATTCAATTCTAATTGCCTTTTGGCTCTAATGTTCTCTGCTAGCTGAAGTGTGGCTTTATTTGCGATTGGATTATCTTCCAAAAAAAGATTAAGATGTTCAAATTTTCGTTGCCCCTGGTGGTATATGTCCAGGAATAAGCTATACCGATTGTTACTGCGTTTTCTCTTCCTAATTTTTACTGACATTTGTTGCGCCTATAAGTTTTGTTGCGATAATTACAACTGAAAATTAATGGTTGAGTTACAAATACGCAACAAAAATTATAAAAATCATTGAAAGTGGTGAAAACAGATATAAGAAAAAACTTTGTTTTTTAATTATATTCGAAGAAAGTTTGGAATGAAAATTAGGAAACTTTCACAATCACCATTGTCATATCATCGTTTACTTCCGTAGTACCGCGGAAGTTTTTAACTGACAGCCACACCTCATTCATTATCTGTGTTGATCTGTAACCGGATTTTTTAATGAGAAGTTCTTTAAGATTTTCCTCACCGAAAAGTTCATCGTGTTCATTCATCGCTTCGGTTATGCCGTCTGAGAAGAAAGCATAAATTTCACCCTGAAGCAGGTTCATTTCTTCTTCAACCAGAGTCTGCTCAAAGATGATTCCCTTTTCAAGTCCGAGTCCGATACCTCTTGACTTAAGTGACTGAACTGTTCCGTTGGTTGCTTTGAATAATGGAAGATGTCCCGCCCTGCAGAATTTAATTGTTCGTTTTTCAGTATCGAATAAAGCGAGGGTTAATGTAACGAACCAGTTCCGCTCCATTGATTCATACATTTTCTTATTCACTTCAACCAGAATGTCCTTAGGTGAAAGACTGTTATTACTTGCGAGCTGTATCATAGTCTGCACCTTGGTCATATAAAATGATGCGGGCAGACCTTTACCGGAAACATCACCGACAGCAACAAACAATTTTGTATCCGATACCTGTATAAGATCAAAATAATCTCCACCGACCTGCATTGCAGGAATCATCTCGCCGCAAATGTCAAGTCCTTGCATATCAGGTATACATCTGGGTAAAAGACTTTGTTGTATCTGTCTTGCTAATTCAAGGTCCCTTTCCAGTTTCAGCTTTTCAGATTCAGATTCATACAGCCGTGCATTCTCAATAGATATTGCAATTTGATTGGCAGCCGCACCGAGCAGTTCGAGGTCCTTTCCGGCAAACTGACTGCCGGAGTATTTTAAACCAAAAAGAAGAAGTCCGACTACCTTTGCCTTAACATACATTGGCACTGCAGTATAAAAACCTTCGTCTATCATCTGTCTGAAATTGTCCGGGAATATGCGTTCAAAATCATTCTGCTGAATTACAGGTATATCATTTGTTAAGTTTTTATCTCTTATAAACTGAGTCAGGCTGGAATTACTTATCAGGCATTCTGTTTTAGTTATACCGAAACTTTTTATAAGATTCAGATGACCGGTTTTGTTATCCCGGATAAGAATACCAAACTTCTTTAGCTGCAATGCTTCAACAAAAGTGGATTGAGTTATATCAAGCACGTTATCGAGTCCGACTACAGTAGGAATGTCATTGCTGAACTTCATCAGAATTTTCTGATGGGCAAACTGTTCAGGATAAAATCTTTTAGTAAGAAAATCCTGGAAACGGTCCTTTGTTGATTGAAAGATCAAAGCAAATACAATAAAGAAAATACCGGCAATAATTCCCTGCTGATCAGTTCCCAGTGCAGTGCTGATGCTTTGTCCTATCACATAAATCACAAAGAAATAAATTGCAGCTATTCCAAGTGTGGCTGTTCCGTATATTATTGTGTTCTTTAATACTTCACCTACATCAAGAAGTTGATATTTGAAAATGGCATAAGCAAAACCTAATGGAACTAAAATCATAAGAACAACCGGCATATAATATTCCGGTGAATTATAAATTGTATCAGAAATTGCAGGGGCAATTGTATTCATATAAACGCCTATCAGTAAACCAAACACCATAGATATTAAAAATATCAGTACGGGCTTTCTTTGCGGTGTTTTTCTTACAGACCAGTATTGAAGGAACATTGAAAGTATTGCAGCCATCATTGCAGTTGTTATAACAATTTGCATTACATTTCTGTATTGCACAAAATAAGAAACAGAAATTATCTTTGCGTTAAGGGAAAGATGACCGATTATATTACCGGATACTGACATTAATAGCGGGATAAGAATCATCACCAGCTTAACCCAGGTTTTTTCTATGAAGCTGAATGGCTTTGGGAATGTCCAGACAAAAGCCAGAAGTACTATAGGTAAAAAGCTGTTGCCTATGATAGTAAGACTGCCTATTACTACACCAAGTACCGGCAATTGTTCAAATAGCTGCTGCATCCCTCCGAACCGGGGAATTAAAGCCTGCATTGCAGTGAATACTGCCAGTACACCTAATGCATAAAAAAGTCGTTGTGAAAGTCCATCCGGTTTAGCTGATAATACTATAAATCCGATTAAAAGATAAATTAAGGCACTTATTGATGCGGCAAGTGTGCCAAACTCAACAAGCTTTTTGATGTATACTTTAGTTTCAAAAATTTCACCATCGGGCTTCTTAACTTTGTAATGAACCAGTTCACCATAGCCAAATGAATTGAGAATATTTTGAGCTTGAAACGGATTTAGTATTTCTCTGTTATCTATTTCCAGAAGCTGATAGCCGTCCCTTATACCGGCATTCCAGGTTACACCGTTCTCTTTAACATTGGAAAAGTAAAGATCTACATTCTGTTCCATTGAGGTCATAGCTTTTTTAGGCAGCCACAGACACTCATCGTTTGAGGCAACATTAACTTCAAGCGTATAATAGATGTTCAAAATCGCAACGGCAATCAGGATGATCGTAAAAGCAATTACGATGTTAGAACGATATTTTAAGAATAGTGATGTCAATTTTAAAAGATAATTTTATATATATGCTGATTAATAATTTCCCTTATTTCCAATACAAATCACAAATAATATTTAAATCCCGACAATTAATATTCAAAGCTTCTACCGTTGTTATTTATTTTAATATTGGTTCTTGTTTGTTATTTGATGATTGTAAATTTTTATTTTACCTTTACTACGATCATTGTCAGGTCATCCGACTGAACAGCCCCGGAAACAAAATCAACAACTTCATTTCTTATTTTATTAAGAATTTCCTTTGAACAAGAACCAGTTGATTCAATTACAATTTTTTCTAATCGTTCATCAGAGAACTCTTCACCTGTAATGTTCATTGCTTCGGAAATACCATCGGTGAAGAAAACAATTACATCATCTTTTTGCAGCTGCAGTTCCTCAGATTCATAAGGGATCACTGTTTTCATAACACCTAAAATTATTCCCCCGGTAGTCAGTTTTTTTATTTTGCCTTCCCTTACTAAAATCGGTGGGTTATGACCTGCATTAACATATCTTAAAGTTTTATTCTGCTGATTTAGAACACCCCAGCAGAATGTAATGAATCTGCCATCTGAAGTGTTTTGAGAAATCAAATCATTTATCAGTTCTGTTGATTCCTCAAGATCCATCTGTTGAATACAAATAACCCTTAAAAACGCCTGAATGTTGGCCATAAGAAGTGAAGCAGGAATTCCTTTACCGCTAACGTCGGCTATAGCAAGACAATAACTATCTTCATCCAGTTTGATAATGTCATAATAATCCCCGCCAACCTGTCTTGAGGAAATATTAAGAGCAGCAATGTCAAAACTTTCAAGAACAGGAATAGACCGAGGCAAAAGATTTTTCTGAATGTCACGCGCAAAATCAAGTTCTTCTTCAAGTTTATATTTTTCCAATGCTTCCTGGAATAACCTTTTATTCTCAAGTGATATAATTGCCAGACTACCAACAGAATACACAAACTCAATATCTGCTTCTGTATAATTCTGCTGATTCATTCTTTTACCAAGAAGTATCAGACCTTTTGTTTTACCCTGAAGCTGCATAGGTACAATTAGGTTAACATCAAGTTCAAATAATTCCGGAAAATCTTTTTTTATCAGCTCTTCAGTAATAGATGAATCAATATTCTTATAATCCGTTTTTTTTATTTTTTCGAGAAGATGATGATTATGAAATTTAGACTCAAGAACCTGGATATTATCATCTTCAAATTTTATCAGCGCATATTTTGAAACTAAAAACTGACCCATTAAAGAAAATACCAGCAGCCGTGTAACTTTTGAGGATTCATTGAATAACCCGAATTCCTTGCTTAGCTCAAATAAGGAATTTAATCTTTGTACCCGCGAATCAAGTACCCTGTTAACTACTTTCAGTTCGTTTATTACAATGGAGTTTTGAATTGCAGATGCAGAAATATTTAACAGTGTTCTCAAAAATTCCTGGTCATCCTCTGAATATTCAGAACCGTTTAATTTTTCACCGAGTGATACAATACCCACACATTCATTTGAAGAACTTATTTTTTCAACAACTTTAAGATTACTGTGTTCTAAAAAACTTTTTAATGACTCTTTGAAGTCACAATTTTCATCAATAACAATTTCAGGAAAACCTTTAAGTGATTCCTCAGGTATTCCTTTAGAGGATTTTAATACCAGTTTTCCGTTTTCATTAAGTGCAATGAAACCTTTGGTTGCCAGAAATTTTCCAAGACAGGTTAAAAGCACGTTGTTAAGAATGAAATTCAGATCAAGGCTGGAGTTAATTACTCTACTGAATTCTACAAGTGCGGAAAGGTTTCGCTTAAATTTTATGTATTCATTATCCGGCATTGCTTTGAGACCCGGAAATATTTTTGGTAAGCAGAACCCTGTTATATTTGCCCGGAACGGAGATGTACTCAACTTCATCCATAAGAGACTTCATAAGGTACATTCCCAGCCCGCCAACCCTATGCTGCCTGTAATATTTCTGAAGATCGGGTTCAGGAACACGGTCGGGTTCAAAGGTTAACCCCTCGTCCTGAATTGTAACTATAAACTTATCATCAGTATACTCAACTTTAATTTTTATTTCCCCGTCAGGATCCGATTTATAAGCATGCTTGATAATATTTGAACAAGCTTCATCAGCAGCAAGCATTATGTTTTCAACATCAGCTTGAAGAATTCCGGCTGAACGGGCAGAAGACGCAATAAAATCTCTAACAGCAGAAAGATTTTCTGTTCTGCTTTTGATGATAAGATTTTTGTTCTTCAATTTATTTTTCACTGCTGTTTATCTCTTTAAATTTATTTACTGCTTCTTCTTCAGATTTAAATATTTCATAAAGAAGCGGAAAACCTAGTAGATCAAAAATGTTAAATACTTTATCGGACATACCGGAAAGTTTAATATCTCCATTATTGTCCCGGATCTTTTCAATGTAAGCCATAAACACACCTAATCCTGCGCTGCTGATATAAGCAAGATCCTTGAAATCAACTACAATCCTGTACCTGTTTGAATCAATAAGTTTTGTAAATTCGCTTTCAAGAGAAGATGCAGTATGAGCATCAAGAAACCCGGCAAGGTTTATGATGCTTACGTTACCATTTTCTTTGATCGCTGTTTTGAACTCTGCCATTCTTTAACTCCATTTAAATTATTTTTTGTTTCCACTTTAAAATTACCAAAGTTATATCATCATATTGCGAATGACTGCTTGAAAAAACAGTTACATCATTAATTATTTTTTTAACAATAAAATCTGCTGTTTTGTCTGCATTTTCAATTGCAATTTCAGAAAGGCGTTTATCACCATAATCATTGAGTTCAGTATTTTTTGACTCAGTTATTCCGTCAGTATAAAGAATAATTGTATCTTTATCTAACAGATCTATTTCCTGCTCCTCAAGAGTGCGTGCGAAAAATTCATTACCGCTTAAACCTAATCCGATACCCGCCGGTTTAAATTCAATAGCTTTTGAGTTACGGACAAGTAAAACAGGACAGTGCCCTGCCCTGGCAAGAAATAGTTTTTCCTTTTTAAGATCAATGCTTCCATACAACGCACTTACAAAACTGTTCCTGCTTAAAGTCTCCCGCAGAACCTGGTTTGCTTTAATCAGTATTTCTTTGGGACTATCGATGATACGGGATAAAGTCTGGAAAATTCCTTTCACTTCTGCCATTATGAATGCAGCTGAAATTCCTTTTCCTGAAACATCTGCAATCACAAAACTGAATTTATCTTCACCTGTTTCGAAGAAATCATAATAATCGCCCCCAACTTCGAAAGCCGGTATAAAGACAGAGGAAACAGAAAGTTTATCAAGCACCGGAACTTCAGAAGGAAGTATCTTCTTTTGAATTTCACGTGCTACATCAAGTTCTTTTTCTAATCTTTCTTTTTCAATTGATTCATTTAGTAATCTTGAATTTTCAATAGCTACTGAAGCATAATCCGAAAAAGTTTTAATGGCGTTTTTGTCCTCTTCATAAAAGATAAGTTCGTTTTTACGTGAAGCTATCAGGAATCCTTTTACATTGTTATGCGTTCTTAAAGGTGAAACAAGTATGCCGCCATATTTTTCAGAAAGTCCTGATCTTACAACAAAATCATCGATACTATAGATTACTGTATCCGTGATATTATTAATCTTCTTTGAAGAAAACAGGTATTGGTTTATAAGGTCAACATCAACATATGCCGCATTTTTTATTGCAATAGTTTTATTGTTCCCATTTTCAATCATTAAAATCCAGGCAGCATCTGCACTGCTAACTTTAATTGTAATATCGGTTACAGTTTCTGCAAGGTCATCAAAGTCCAGAACTTCTGTTA
The DNA here is from genome assembly GCA_018335755.1 of Ignavibacterium sp. Classification (GTDB taxonomy): domain Bacteria; phylum Bacteroidota; class Ignavibacteria; order Ignavibacteriales; family Ignavibacteriaceae; genus JAGXRK01. Next base: position 49,624 of record JAGXRK010000061.1, read on the forward strand.
TCAGCTTACTGAAATATTGAAGTGAAGACACTTCCTGAGCTTTGCGGTCATAAACATCCGCTGTAGGAATATGGAACATTGTTGTGAAAAATAAAAAACTAAAATAAGCAGCACCGTAGATAAGCATCAAAATGGAAAATTGATTTAATGCAGGCGAGAATTCTACAAGCAGTTTCCCGTGTACTCCATCAGCATAACTGTTTACAAGGTTTACAATGAATAAAGCCGAGATGATAACTGAAAGCGCCAGCAACGAAAGTTTTTCTTTTTTATTTATAAAAGCTATCCACGAAATTCTAATTGAATTCACCACAATAAGAATTATTGATACCACAAAAAAAGTAGTTCTGATATAAGCAAATTCAGTTCCGCTAAAAACAGATTCGGACAAGCATGAAAGCAAAATGAAAACCAGCATTGTCTGAAAATAAATTCTCATATTCTTCGTCTGCTTATAAAAAAATAATTCCCTGAAACTCATAAGAACATAAGTTAAGAAGACAAAGAATATCAGAACATAAATCAAACTGACCAATGTGGAAATAATACCGGGATCAAGGTTTTGTTTATCAACTCTTTCAAATACTCCGCTCATAAGTGCATCAGAAAAAGTTATTACAAAGAATGCGAAAGCATTTAATATGCCGATATTTACAATAAGCGATAACGGTGCGGGATTTTTCTCTTTTATCTTACCCATTATGAAAAGTGATAATATCCATATTGAGGCGATAACTAATGTATCGTTAATAAGCACCAAAGTGTAAGAATCTGAAGCAAAGAAGGATAGTTTATATACTGCAAGCAGAATTATCAGTGAAAGGAATAACTGGAGTTTCGAATTTTTTATCATTGTTATTAAACTGAAATTCAAATAGTTTCTTTTTTGATGTACTTGAAATCTTTATAATCAACCACACACTAAAATTAAAGGAAATTAACATTACTTTAAAGAAAAGAAGTATAAACGGGGTAATTACTGAGTAGTGGTAGTTTTCAGTGATTAATGGTTAGCCTGAAGAGAGGAATGAATTAACGCTTAAAGATACTGCCTGCCCCCTATGGCAGATGCTGGATTCTGGATGCTAGATACTTGTCCGCCTGTGGCTGACTGAATACTGGATGCTAGTAGCACAGTATAGTTTTAAAGATGAATAAAAAATGTCTAGTCTGTAATCATAGATCTTGCAGTATTTAAATATCAATACCTTTCAGTTCTGGTTTACCAGTATCCTGTTTTGCAGGTGGATCGTGCTGGAAATTTCTCATTTCTTCGCGAAACCTCCGCATTTCCTCTTTCAGTTCATTCATTTGTTTACGGAGTTCTTCATTATGATTGAAAAACAGACTGTCGTCAAAGAGATTAAAAGAATCGAAATTGAATTTCCTTAAGGAGTCCGGATTATTGAAAAACTGCTTTATTAACGAATCAATTTTATTTCCATCGAAATTAAAACTCTCATAGCCGGTTGAATCTTTTCTATGAACCTCAACTTTAAAATTACGTTTAACAACAGGTTTATCAGAATGCTTGCTGACATAAATCTCAACATTCTTCAATGCATCTTTAATAATTGCGTTCAAACTATCCATATCCGGAAACTGCATATCGATGTCAGGCATTACAATTTTAGGAATGTTTACTCTGAACCTGTCAGCATCAATATGAATGGAAAAATTTTCACTCATTACAGAATCTTTTTCCAGCTTCCTGAAAGTTGTGTCAAATCTCATCTGGAAACTCATCTTGGTGAGGTTCTTGTTCATCTCAACAAGGTCTTTTTCCATTTCCAGAATGTCTTTTTTGAATTCCTTTTCATCAAATTCAAAAACTTCTGTAAAGATTGTATCGGGAGTAAAGAAGATGTACCTGCTTTCGCGACTTGGTTTGTTATCTCTTACATGTCTTGCAAGCTGAAGAAATTCGTTACCTTTTACCGGAGAAGGTACTATATTATTATAAATATTTGCGTTCTTACTCCTGGCAAATGCAAGTATATCGGCTGCTATTGCTTTTTGATAATTCCACAAGTCAGGATTTATAGCAACCGTATTATTATCATTCACTAATACTTGTGCGAGAAGCTCATCAGAATATGATGAGATGATTGAATCCATTTCTTCACGCTGTTTCTCATTAAGTTCTAATGCATGTACAAATTTTTCTAAATTATTCTCCTGGACTGTTATTGGTGATTTTTTGATTTCAAAATATTCTTTTCCAACCGGGTCATAACCAAGTCTTAAAAAATGGTGATCGGTTTTATCTAACGGCAGTTCGGATTTAAACGCAAAATTAAATATATCCTCATTAGTTAGATCGGCTGCAAATAACAAGGGTTGAAGATTTTCTTTATACAGCGCTGCCAGAGTAGATTTCTGCTCCTCAATAACATCCTTTATAAAATCCGGATAAAACTTAAGAGTTATCATCAAAGCGGCTGTTATAATAGTAATGCTGACAGCAGGGATCCATTTTTTCGCTTTTGTAAACCATGGTTTTGCTGAATTAAGTTCAGCATTAAGTCGTACCTGAAAAAACGGAGCTTCGGGAACTCTGTCAAAACCGGTAGAAGTAAGTTCTTTAAGCCGTTTCATATCAGCCAGCTCTTTTTGAAGCTCTAGAGAAGAACTTATTTTCTTCTCAAGATATTCTTTCTCTTTTAGAGAAAGCTCTCCGTCTATATATGCGGAAAGTAATTCCAAATCCTTCCTTAGTGTTTTCATTTTAGTAGTTCCTTTTCATACGGCTGAAGTAATTTTTTCAGTCCTTCCCGAGCTCTGAATATTCTTGATTTTACAGTTCCTATTTCACATTGCATTGTCTCGGCAATTTCCTGGTAGCTGAATCCCTCAATATCCTTAAGAACCAGCGGGACACGCATCTTATCAGGCAATTTGGAAATTGCATGCTGCACAATTTCCTTAGTATTTGTACTTTCGGGAGAAATTTCGTAGCCGGGATCTTCCTGTGTATCTTTGAACGGAAGTATTATTCTCCGGATGCTTTTCCGGCGGAGATGATCTTTGCATTTGTTGACGGTTATACGATAAAGCCAGGTTGTAAACTGAGATTCGAAACGGAAATTCTTTAAACTACGGTAAACAGTAATAAATACATCCTGGGCAATATCGTCTATCGAATCCCGATCATTAAGGGTAAGGTAAATAATATTCCTTACTTTTTCCTTATGCCGTTTAACCAGTTCATCAAATATTTCCTCTTCGCCGTCGATAAACCTCTTAATTAACGAAAAATCATCATCTAATTTGAGGATCCTTGGGGCTTCCATTTTCTCCTTATTTTCTGAATTCATAGTTTTAGACGCCTTTTTTTGATTCTGGTTCCACAAAACTAAGCAAGATGTAAAATAAAATCTTATCTTTAGGACAAGCGGAATTTATCTTTTAATAATCTTGCATGAATAGAGGCATGTAAGTAAATTCACAATAAATTTTACGGAGATTATTTATAATGAAAACTAAACTTGTTGAGAAGTATAACGCCGTTGTTATTGAACTTAAGGGAAATGTGATGGGCGGCGACGATACAAAAGATTTTACCGAAACTCTGCACAAATTGATTGATGAAGGAAAGAAAAATGTAATTGTAGACCTTTCCGGTGTTAAGTTTATGAACAGTTCCGGTTTGGGTATGCTTATAAGCGGATTGACAACAATGAAAAAAGCTGATGGGCATTTGAAACTTGCTAATGTTACCGATAAAATTGAAAGTCTGCTTATTATTACAAAGCTTATCACCATTTTTGAATCCTACGAATCAGTGGATGAAGCTGTAAAAAGCTTACCGGAATAATTTCTTAATTGATTTTTTAATTTTCTGAACTCCGGATTTTCATCCGGAGTTTATTTTTTGTAAAAAAATAAAAGTTAAGGTTTTAATACGAATGAGTGCAACTGTATTGGTCGGCTCCCAATGGGGCGATGAAGGGAAAGGTAAAATTGTTGATATACTCAGCGAAAAATATAAAATTGTTGCCCGGTACCAGGGTGGTGCAAATGCCGGACACACTGTAATTATAGGCGACAAACAGCATATACTGCATCTTATTCCCTCGGGCATACTAAGAGATGATGTTATATGTGTAATAGGAAACGGTGTAGTTATTGATCCCTCAGCGCTTCTCGAAGAGATTGAAATCCTTGAAAAGAACGGAATTAATGTTGAAGGCAGACTATATATAAGTCACAATGCTCACCTTATAATGCCGTACCACAAACTTCTGGATTCTATCAGTGAAAGCGGTGAACAGAAAATTGGCACTACCGGCAGAGGAATTGGACCCTGCTACATTGATAAATTTGCCCGCAAGGGAATCCGTATCGTTGATCTATTGGACCGAGCTGAGCTCGAAAAGAAAATACGAGCCAACCTGAAAGAGAAAAATGAATTATTGAAAAAAGTTTATGAGCACGAAGGTCTGGATGTAGATTCAATTGTAAAAGATTACCTTGAATTTGACAAAGCCATTGATAAGTATATAAAAGATGTTCCTGCTTTTCTGAACCAGGCGCTTAATGAAGGAAAATCCATATTACTTGAAGGTGCACAGGGGACATTACTTGATATTGACCACGGCACTTACCCTTTTGTTACATCAAGCAGTCCAACCTCTGGAGGAGCCTGCACCGGAACCGGAATACCACCAACAAAAATTGATTCAGTTATTGGAATAGTAAAAGCTTATACAACAAGAGTTGGCAATGGTCCTTTCCCTACAGAACTTCTGAATGAAGAAGGGGAAAAGTTAAGAAAGATAGGAGCCGAATTTGGAGCAACTACAGGAAGACCGCGACGATGCGGCTGGTATGATGCCTTTCTTGTAGCCTATTCTCAAATGGTAAACGGCATTACCTCTGTTGCTATAACAAAACTTGATGTACTTAGCGGATTTGAAAAGATAAACGTCTGCATTGGTTACGAATTGAATGGTAAAAGATTGAAGTCATATCCTTCATCTGTTGATCAGTTATCATCTGTCACACCGATTTATGAAGAACTTGACGGATGGGATGAAGATATAAGTAATTGTTTATCGTATGATGAACTGCCTGCAAAAACAAAAGAGTATCTTGAGTTTATTGCAAAACATTCAGGAATAAAAATTGATATTATTTCAGTCGGTCCGAAGCGTAAACAGACTTTCTTTGTTTAGTTTTTTTAATTTCTAAACACCTAACAGTCTCATAAGCAAAAAAATTATCAATCCGGCAGTTGCTCCGAGATAGATTCTGCGGATATTTTTCCTTCCTTCTTTTTCGTCTGCATTTAATAATTTTATTGATGGATATGCAATTGAAATATCCATTATTAAAATTGGAATCAGGTAAGCCGAAGAAAACCAGTTAAGAATAAACGGAACAAAAGACAGCAGTACAACAAAAAAGAAAATAGAGACGCTGATCTTTATTGCAGTTTGCTTTCCGTACTTTATTGCTAGTGAAGCTGAGTTTATTAACCTGTCTCCTTCCATATCCATTGCATCGGCGGCAATTTCCTCTCCCAAATCGACCAGCGCTGCAATAACAGCAAAGAACCAAACAATTTTATTGAATGGTAATCCAACTGTAATTCCGCCATAAACAAAAGTCATTCCCACAGAAAAACTTACCAGCAGGTTTCCCGGCAAACCGCTTTTTTTGAATTTACGGTTATAAAGAAATCCAATCGCTGAAACTAAGATAACAGTAAACAGCGCACCAATGTTTAACAATAAACTTAATACTAATCCTGAAGAAAAAAGAAATAATGCAAATAGCAGTGCTTCTGTTTTTGTTACTACACCTGATGGTATCGGGCGACCAGGTGCATTTATCATATCAGTCTCAACATCAAAATAATCATTAAGCACAAGAATTGAAGCTGAGATAAAGAAGATTGAGAAAAAACCATCGATGATTTCTGTTGGTACGGCAAAATCACCTAATGCTAGCAGCTGACCCATCACTACACATATTCCTGCTGAGAATGGGAGTTCGAATCGTATTAGTTTGAAAAGTCCTTTAACTTTTTTCATATTATGAAAAAGATAAGCTATATTTTTTTAACAGTTGGCAAATTAAAAGATGCACTTAACAATAATTTTAGTACAAAGAGTAATCTTAAAGCCACTAAAGCTTCAGTATCTGATGAATACTAAGTTTCAAATGGAGTTTTGTTATTTATATTACTATTCGCGAAAATATATTAACAGACTTCTGATGATTACGCTGAATTACAATACTATCAATACTTACATACTCAATCTTTAATGAGGTAGTTACTTTTGTAATGGCATTGTCTTTATTTATTGTTTTGTGATCTTTATTTCGGGTGGAGTACCATAAATAAAATGTGTCAGCAAAATTACTAACTTCATTGATCACTAACGGAGAGGGACTGTAGCTGCCGAAAGAAACAATAAGTTTTAAGTTTATAGAGTCTGAAACAGTATTAATAATTTCTTCTGAAAATGGAATGTTCTCCTTTATTATTGAGACAAGTCCAATTTGCTCGATAACAATATTTGCAGTGTCCGATTCACTAACAATCGAAATTGTATCAATAAAATTACCTTTGTAATAAGTGCCGTGCTCCTCTTCAGAAGCACAAGAATAAAAAATAATTGCAAATGCAATAAATGCAGCTGCAATTTTTTTTTTATTATTTCGTTTAACTATATGCAGCATAATCTTTTCTACGAATTTCTGAATTCCCATAAGTGATTTATTAAATTTAATCTATGTAAACTCAGCTTATCCCGATAATATTACTAAAATGCCGGAGTTATTTATGAATGACTTTTTATCTGAACCAATCATTATTACCGATTGACCTTAAATCTGTTAAGGAGATTATGTGTTTATTCGAAAAGATAATACTTTCTATAATGCATTGGTTTTTGCTGACAATAATGCCAAAACAAAAATATAGCCTGTGGATTCGATTCCGGACTTTCAAAAGTTAAAGTATACATTCTATAATTGGGTTCTTTTAATTTAACTGCAATTTCAGGATACCAAGAAACCAATGGGTCTGAACATTGGGGTTCATATGATTGATACCACAAAGTATCAATTTCTATATTCAGCCTTTTAATACCTATAATTAAAGAATCAATAAAGTTGTTAACAAAAATTGAGTCCCAATCAGGTGAATTCCAATGGTGTTTGCGGCGGGGAGGTGGAAAGGAATAACTTGAGAGTCTATAATAATTAGAATCAGGATGTATTAAATCAGGTAAATCATCGTATGTTATTACATCATAAAAATATTTATTTCTTGTCAGCATAATTTCGTCAAGTTCTAAAAGAGAATCATTAACTGTTATTTCTATATCTCTATTGGTATAACCAATTGAGGATATAGAAAGATTATGAGTGCCGAAAGGAATATCCTGAAACACAAAATATCCATATAAATCAGTTAACGTCTTAGAATTATTATAACTAATTTTTAATTCAGTTGGGTTCAGTGGTGTTAAACTAAGTGAATCATATACAATCCCGATAATTTTTCCTCTCCTGTCTGATGGATCATTATTTATTACATTTTCATTGCAGGCAATTAATATAAAAATCATTAATAAAAATTTTATAATATTTTTCATAAGCTAACACCTCATATTTTCATCTTAACCTGATAATACCAGAAAGCCATAATTATTAAAAATTTCCATATCACTTGGACACTTCTTTATGATATTTTTTTAAATTCTAAATGACCCTTTAAATTGATATTCCTTAAAAAATTTCATATATCAAACCGTAATTTTCGATAAAAGAAACCATCTCCTTCTTTAACACTCTTATAGAACTTCCTCAGGAATCTCCAATGGATATAAGGAGGATATGTTCATACAATACAATCGAAACTTAAATCAATTTTAGCTTAAAGTCCATTAACATTTGGCAAGTATCTTTAAACAACAAAACCCGGATCTGCTAAATCCGGGCTTTTTGTTTTTTAATCTTTGATTTTTTTTATTTCATAAACATCATTTTGCGGGATTCAACAAAATTACCTGCCTGAATTTTGTATATATAAATTCCGCTGGATAGATCACTTGCATTGAAATTAATTTCATACACTCCGCCGGATTTTTGCTCATTTACTAATGTTGCCACCTCTCTTCCAAGCACATCATAAACACGCAGAGTTACAAATTCATTTGACGGTATCGAGTAAACTATTCTTGTTGAAGGGTTGAATGGATTCGGGTAATTTGCTTTAAGTTCAAACTGAAAAGCAATTATTCCATCATCAACAGAAGTTGGGGATTCAATTGTAAAAGTTTTTTCAGCGGCAAACTCAGAAGCTAAAAATCCGTTATCCACAACCTGAACGCTCCAGTAATACTCACCGGATTCAAGTCCGCGAATCTGCCATGTAGTATTGTGATTCGTGTTTCCAAAAGCAGGTATAGATCTTAAACCAGATTCTTGCGAGGACATTGCTGAATAAATATCAGAAGCGCCGGGACTTGTTCCAACGCGAAGATTGTAAGTGATTGATTCTGTGCCGGTTTCCGGATCGAATGATTCATCCCACATCAGCTTAACAATATCTGCTCCAATCTCCTCATTTAGTCCGGTTGGAATTGAAGGTCTGCTGTTCGGCGTTGAAGAAATATTTTCATAAAGATAAGTAACATAAGTTTGATTATCCTTATCATAACCAGCAAGCATTAAATCAAGCTTTCCGTTATTATTAAAATCTCCCCAGGAAGCCACGCTTAATGCCAGCTGCTCAAGTGAATCTTCAGATGCTGTAAAATTTCCGTTTCCATCATTTAGAAATAGTTTTGTAAATGGTTCAATACCTAAAGCATTATTAGAACCGGAAAGCAGAATATCAATATTGCCGTCGTTATTAACATCAGCCCAGATACCGGTGCTATTTATCATTCCCGGTAACTGAATATCAGCTTTTTCAAAAGTTTCATTACCTAAATTCTTATAAATAGCAGTAAATGCAGCATCGAAACCAAATAATTCAAACTTGCGATCACCTGTCACTAGTAAATCCAATAAGCCATCGTTGTTATAGTCTCCCCAGCTAACTGAACCAGTGAATATTCCAGCTATATTAGTTTGAAATTCAGTAAAAGTCCCGTCACCATTATTTCTGTAAAGTTTGGTTACGCCTTTGGAGATATTATTATCTATATCATCTTTGCCTGCAATTACAAGATCAAGATTACCATCATTATTAAAATCTCCCCAGGCAGCACTGCCCTGCCATACTCCAACTAAATTAACTGCAACTTCTTCAAACTGTCCGTTACCAAGATTACTGTATAATTTGGAAGTAGGATTAAAATCTCTGTCAAGTCCGGAAATGACAAAATCTATTGTACCGTTGTTATCGAAATCTGCACAGGCAATTGAAGCGTAATACATTCCGGTTATGTTGTTGGATGCTTGCGAAAATGTTCCATCGCCATTATTTATATAAACTTTTGTTTCAGGTCTTTGAAGAAGTTGATAATAACCGGAAATTATAATATCAAGAAGTCCGTCGTTATTAACATCAACCCAGGCACCTGCTCCGTTAGATAATTTTAAGAGAAATGAAATTTGATTAAGTGTAAACGTGCCGTCGCCATTGTTTTTGTAGATTGTAGATGTTCCGGCCCAGGGGTATGGTCCTCCGGCAAAGAGTATATCCAGAAAGCCATCGTTGTTGTAATCACCCCAGATGATATTTCCGCCGGTAAATCCGGGAAAATTTAGTTCTGTTTTAGAAAAATTTTGGGGAAATATGAAGTTTGATGCAAAAAATAACATCAAAGGAAGAATTAGAAAAGCCTTGCGAATCATGAAACCTCCGTAGATTTTGATATAGAATTTGGTATGCATAGAACTATTTTTAAGAAATTTTAGTTCCATTTAATTCTAAAAAGTACATTTTTTTGAAAGATACGAAAAAGGTAAAGAATTTCTTCAAACTTGTGTTTTAATCAGGTTAATAATGACGATTTAATAATTTCTTAACATCTCTAAATCAGCTTTTCTGTAAGTTTTTTGATAGTAAGCGGAGCACTGCCTTCAAAGTGATTATTTACATTTACATAAACATCCACTTTTTTTGATGAAAGGTATTTTATTATTTCTGCTGTTTTATCAAGTTCATCGTCCCTGTTATCAACAATACTGTTCCAGATGCTGCCGGTTCTTTCTTCAATACCTTTTCTGTCGGGTCCGTGCAGTCTTATTACCGATGTTCCTTCAATGAATTCTTTATGCTTGTTAAAAACCTCTTTTACAGGCGGCATATAATATCCCTGCAGAAAAACCATTGCCAGTTTGTTTCTTTTAATGAATTCAAAAAAGTTTTTATTCAGATAGTTCGGATTCCGGATTTCAACACCCAGAGTAAATTTCCGGTTAATTTTTTCAAGGAATGATTCGAACATCTCAATGAACTGTATCTGGCTGCTCATTTTATACTTGTTCAGATATTCAAATTGGAACATCAGCACTCCAATTTTAAAGTGCATTGATTTTAGTGATTCAATAAAAGTATTGAAAAGCTCAGCATCAAAGAAATTTGGATTTACAACCAGCGGGTCTGTTTTTTTCTTTTTATAAAAGTGTGTTAATGTAATGCTGTTCGGTATTTTTATTGTAAACCTGAAATCACCCGGAACTGAATCATTATATTCTTTAACAGTTTTCTTAATCGGCAAAGTAATTTTATCTACTCCGTGTAATGACCAGAACCACTGATCAATTTCCACTGTGTTGAAATGTTTTGCATATTCTTCAAGAAAATTAAACTTAGAAATGTTAGGATAAACAATTCCCTTCCAGGAATCGTATTTCCAACTGCAGGTTCCTATTCTTATCATAATTTAAGTAAAATTAATTGTGAGTTATATTTTTATTGAGCATAGAAAGGATTTTAACCTTTTAAAATTCATCTAAACATAATAAATTATTTTCAAATTCCGGAAATACTTTTGAAAAAACTAATTAACGTGGTCAAAATATTTATAGTCTTCCTGATGATCGATATAGTATCTGCGCAGCCTATGATTATTTCGCACCGCGGAGCCATGGGCTATGCACCGGAAAACACACTAGCGGCATTCAAACTTGCTATTGAACTAGAAACGGATGCAATTGAACTGGATTTAAGACAAACGAAAGATGGTGTGCTGGTTGTGCTGCACGATGCAACCATAAATAAAACTACTAATGGTAAAGGAAATGTTAAGAATTTTAATTTTGATGAATTACAAAAACTTGATGCGGGTTCCTGGTTTGATGAAAAATTCAAGGAAGAGAAAATTCCTTCTTTGCAGGAAGTGATCAATCTGCTGAATGATTCAGTCCTGATAATAATTGAGCTGAAAGAAGGAAACGAAACTTATCCCGGTATTGAAGAAAAAACAGTATCGCTTATAAGAGAAAATCGTATTGAATCACAAACCATACTAAAATCATTTGATCCGAACGTTCTTAGCAGGTTAAGAAAAATTGCTCCCGAAATTCCTTTATGCTATGTATATGCATTAAGAATTCCCTGGCTCGGGATGATAATCGATCGGGGAGTTACATTTGGCAGCATTTTCAGTATTGATGCAGAGTATTTGCAGCCCCACCGTTTTTTCTTATCTGATTCATTCGTTAAAGAAGCACAATCAAAGGGATATAAAATAATTTCCTGGGGCGTAAACAGTGAAGAAGCTATTAAACAATCAATATCTTACAAAGTAGATGGTATTGAAACGGACTATCCGGATAGAGTTAAAAAACTGATTTCCGAATATTAGAAATCATTTAGTTAGAAAAATAAAACTGAAACAAATATTCTAGCTAATAATCTATCAGTGCTTTCACAAGATCAATAATAACTTCACGAGTAAGGAATTATTCCTTATTCAGCCGTGCTGAGCAAACGAATTTACCATTCGGATAGGCCCATTGGTATTCTACATAATCAGGATGGAAAATTATATATACTATTCCATTATCAACACAATCATTTCTTGTATCCAATTTTTCTCTTAAAACGATCTTGTCATCCTTAATCTCAACTAAATTCCAGCTAGCGTTACATCCTAATTCGGGGTACTCAGCCATAGCTATATTTTCACCTACTGATTCATCATTAATCGGATCGGTTATATGCACTTTTATTGAATATGAATCAGCATCGGCCTGAATGACTTCACCACTCCATGTTCCAACGAACTCAGACAGTGCGATTTTTTTGTTCGATGAACCATTAGTTTCGGTTTGTGCTATACCGGCATTTATAAAAATCGCCAACAGCGATATTAAGTACAATTTTTTCATATCTATTCCTTTAAATTAAAATGTAATTATTAGTGTTTTATCCCGATTAAACCGGGAGTAAAATATTGTTTGTAACGGCGTGGCAATTTACAAGCGGCTGCGCCGTTTATGTTGCTAATGTTTTTTTAATTGTGCTTAGCTAGATAACTATTTTTTTATTTATCTATTGGCTTTTTACTTACCTGTCCGCCGTGTCGGATTAAAGAGGTAATACTGTATACCTATTAATTTACTTTTTATAAAAGTTCTGAATAAATTATTTTAAAGACATTACAGAATATTTTAATCTATTCATATTTATTGATATCTTTTCCATCGTCCTTCAAAGGAAGCAAAATTACTATTGATAATATCTAACGATTCAATTTTAGTAATTCTAATTTCTTTATGTTCATCAATAAATTCGATATTATATTTTGCTATTAATTCATAATCATTATTGAATAATAAAAGTTCGGTGAAATTCATTTCATATTTATAGTAAATAGCATCTTTATCTTTTTGAAATAATTGATGAATATTCTCACTATCTATAAATTTTAATATTTCATTAGAATTTTGAATTGCATCATCATAACGCATCCAGGAACCAATAAGTAATATTGAATAAAATTCACTTTCTGAAATTTCTTTAGTGCAAGTCGAACAAAAAATAACAATAAGAAATAAAGAAAATAAATTTACCTTAACCATATTGTGTTACTCTTAAATCTATAATTTAATTTTAATTATTGCAGTATAACGGCGACACAACTAACAAGCGGCTGCACCGTTTTTGTTGATTATGTTTTGTTTAACTAACAATGCTATTTTATTACTGAAATTTGGGTCGATCAACCATCCGCTTCAATCTTTCCCTAATACGGATCCCCCTCCGACATCTTCGGCAGTCAAATGGAGGGTATGTTCATCTGTGCGTAGGAAACATAAATAAATTAGGTTATAAAGTCCATTATGGTTTGACCAATACCAAAAATGTCTCACCTTTCATTTAATCCAACAAAACAGTGCAGATAGCAGGCAAAGTCCCCTATTTCTTTTCTGTCATTCCCCAGATAAAGTCTCCAGTCAGCATTCTCACCGGCTTTAATCATTTCCCGGCTAAGGATATTACAACAATCAATAAATGTATCGTGCGCCCTGGTTCTTGCCTCATCGTTAGCTCTTTTTTCAGCACCATCCATAAAATACCAGTCAGCTCTTATTCTTGCATAGTTAAAAGCGGCTTCAAAGAGGTTATTTTTTAATTTATTAAGTTTTGTTGTATTTAACTTATCGTAAATCTGTTTTGAATGCAGAAAGATCATAATTTTCCCTCATTAAATTTATTTTATAATAATATTATAGGTAAAAAAGTTAGTTTGTCGGAAAGTTGGCGCTGGTTAGCATTAAAAAAAATAAAGGTTGTCTTAAAATTCTTAAACACAAGGTAGCCGCAATTTTCAAGTTGCGAATTTGTCATATTTTTGCAAGCTGAATCTTGCGGCTACAGCAAAATAGTGAGTTATGAAACAGCCTTGTTTTGGAACTAGTGAACGGATTTTCCCATTGGGATTCCTCTCAGAAGAACCGCCGAACGGCTGATTTACCGTTTAAATGAAAGAAAGCCCTGCAATTTTAATCACAGGGCTTTAAGAGTGAGCTGGTGAACGGATTTGAACCGCCGACCGGCTGATTACAAATCAGGAAGACTTGCCCGTTTTTGTTTTTTTTTAGCACTTTTTTAATGTAGTCGCTACATTTTCGCTACAACCCGCAGGAGGTTGTTTCAATGTTCTTAACAAAAGATACTAAGTCACCTTTTTACCAGGTTACTTATTTCATCAATGGTAAACGCACAAAAAAATCGACAAAGACTTCTAGCAAATCAGAAGCTTTAAAATTTCTTAAAGAGTTTAAATCACAGCAATTAATTTACTTTAAGCCTGGAGAACCTAAACCAGAAATAAAATCAAGATCAATAAAATTATCGGAGTTTGAAAAAGAGTACACCGCTGCTGTATCGCTTTCTAAGTCAAAACATTATTTACGTTCTGTTAAACTAAGTTTCAAACACTTCAAAGACTTTATCGGCGACCTGCCAATCAATGAAATCAACTTAAAGCAAATTGACAATTTTGTCACTACTATTTACGCACGTTCTGAAAGTGCCTCATCTCTCTATTATCGAACACTCAAAGCAGCTTTCAGCAAAGCAGTTATTTGGGATTACATTAAAGAAAACCCATTCAAAAAAATCAAAGCTCCCAAACTGGCTAAGTCGCTGCCTGTCTTTATAAATGAAGAACAACTTCAAGCCATCCTCAGCGAAACAGAAGAACAATACCTGAAGGATATTTTCACCTTCGCTTTTTATACCGGGATGAGGATCGGCGAAATCCTTAATATGAAATGGAACTGGATCGACACAACACAAAACATCATCATCATTAAAAACTCATCTACCTTCAAATCAAAAAGCAAAAAGGAAAGGATCATTCCCATTCACAACAAAGTAAATGAAATACTATCACGTCAGAAGCAAAACACAGCGTTTGTTTTTTACCGTTACATAGGAATAAAACTAAATGAAAACTTTATCAGCAAAAAATTCAAAGCAGCAGTAAGAGACGCAAAGCTAAGCGATGATATTCACTTCCACACGCTACGCCACAGCTTCGCAAGTAACTTAGTCCAGAAAGGTGCAAACCTATATGTAGTTAAAGAATTGCTCGGACACGAAGATATTAAAACCACACAGGTTTATAGTCACCTCACACAAAGCAGTCTAACAAATGCGGTACTTCTCCTCTGAGAAGTACCGTTTATATTTTTACACAGCTTCTTGAAGACGGATAATTCTTTTTATAAATTGTTTTACATAAATAGCTGATTCTTAAATTTACATTAACTAACTACACGAGTGCAATAATTTAATGGCTGAAAAAAAATCAAAACTTGCTGCAATAAAAACAAAACCAACCTCTGCAAGCGTGGCGGAATTTATCAATAGTGTTAAAGATGAACAAAAACGTAACGACAGTTTTGTGCTCTTAGAAATGATGAAAAAAGCTTCTGGTGAGGAACCGGTATTATGGAGCAGCTCAATTATTGGTTTTGGCAATAAGAGATATAAAAGTCCTGCAACTGGCAGAGAAGTTGATTGGCTCAAGATAGGTTTCTCACCCCGGAAAGCTAATCTATCCTTGCATCTTACCATAAACATAAAGGAACACGCTGCTGCCCTTCAAAAACTCGGCAAGCATAAGACGGGTGCTGGTTGTCTTTACATAAATAAGTTGGAGGAGATTGATCTGAAAGTTCTAAAAAAAATTATTGATTCATCATTGAAGAACAAATAGATTCACAAGTAACTTAGTTCAGAAAGGTGCAAATTTGTATGTAGTTAAAGAATTGCTCGGGCAAGAAAATATAAAAACCACCCAGGTATATAGTCATTTAACACAAAGCAGTTTATCAAATGCAATTTGATTATTATAATACGCTGTGCCGTTTTATCCGGCAATTTCCTGTGGCCGTTTTTTTCCTACAACATAGCGTAACTTTCAGGGCACTTTTTTGTTTTTACGCAGCCTCTTTTACCGCATCCGATAAATCAGTCGGTGAATAAAACAAATCTTCATTTTTATCAAATTTTACAACATTCCCCGACAGTGTTTTTAACACCTTTTTCGCCGTATCCCCCCTGTTTATTTTGGCTACAAATACCCAAACCTGGCAATTTACCCCCCATCCGACAAGCTTAAAATTCTGTCTTCTTTTCATCTTATCAGCAGCTTTTCTGCTTTCAGTCTGAAACCTATAATATGGTTGTCCCCTCTCCTCTTTCCACATATAGATCATTCTGGTAATCCCTCCATAATGTTATTTTTTGAAAATCGCGCCTTTAAGTTATTAGTGTCTTATACAAAGTAAGATAAATAGTAATATCCCAAATAATATAGAAAGTAAAATAATAAGTAATATATAGTGTTAAATTTCTGTGAGTTATTATCTAATCACTTCCTCACTATACTTTGGCCACTTGGTTGAGTAATTTTTTTTCGCCTCCGATTATTCTCTGCTTTACTTCTCTTATTCGTTTATTCAGTCTCTTTTGGATATTCATAGGATAATTTTTCTTATTGAAAGCCTTTAAATATTTATTCTCACAAATTTTCGCTAATTCATTTTGGTTGTAAAACGTAGAATATGTTGTAATACGGTATATTGTGATGGCACTGATAATTGTTTTTGCTACCAGTTTATTTATTCGTACTCTTATTTTATGATCTGATATTAGGGAAACTTTCAATGCACTTTTTTCATCAGCTACCATTTTACTTTTATAACCTGCTATTCCAAGTCTTAATCTTTCCTTCGTTATATTTTTATACTTTGCTTGTTTACCTTGAATCGCTGTAATTGCCGATAGTATGCAAAACGTCAGATAATCAAATTTCTTATTGAAAACATCTTGAATAAAATCTTCACCAATCCTGCAAATTGGCTGAGCTCCCTCTTTTTCAATTATGTCAGTTATAAAGTCGAGCATCTTTCCAAAATCTTTTCTTATTCGCTCCAATTTTTCCTCAAAATTACTCTTCGCTATCTCTTCCTTAATAACATCATCCGTCAATTCTTTTATATTCTTATCCTCAATAAGCTTTCTCATAATGGCATAATTTCTTAACATTTTTATTTTCTTGATAGGATCATCCTCATCATATCTTAATGCACACAATTCAAATTCCACAAACCTCATATTCAACCCATTACTTAATTTTGGCTGCTCATATCCCTTTTCAGTCGCAATCCCAAATAATGTTTTCAATGTTATTTTTGATGGATCATATCTGCTTAATAAATAATCAAACTTGCCTTCAAGTAAATCTACATCGTCGTTATAAAACTCATTTGTACTTAATTCGACAAATCTTTTCTTACCATCATAACCAAGACTGGCAAGTGCAAATCCGCATTGTATCCACTCTTCATAATTTAACTTATGCTTTTTCAGATAGGCCACTGCATCATCAAGGTTCCTTGTGTCAGCTTTTGTTAAAGATTTTCTCCCGCTGACATTTCCTTTATGCTTCAATTCACAGAAAGCATTAATTCCTTGTAGGATTCTATCAATACTTACTGTAACCGGAATACTCCCCGGCATATCGTTTTTAAAAGTGTATTGTTTCCCTTCTGGATGCAAGGAATAAGGTGCAACCAGATAACTTCTTTCCCATCTTAGTTCTATTTGCTTTCCCAATGTTTGGTCTTTGAACAGAAATTTATAATATGCTTGATTTTTTCTAAGATAACCATCAACCTCATCATCACAATACACATAAATATGATAACCCCTGCAACTTCCGCTTTGTACCACCCAGGGATAATTCTCTTTCAATCCCATAAAACTTAAAACTTGTTTTAATATTTCAACGTTATCTATTCCATCAATATCTATCCCTCTAAGATTTTTATAACCCATCACTATGCCGGCACCAGTTACTCTTTCACTGCTAAACATCTTTTCAACATCATTCAGAGTAGTAAACTCATTATAAATCTTATTCATACTTTCTACTGCTGGATCTTTGAATCTTAGTGGAAAGACTTTAAAGTTCATTTTTACAAAAAATATTATTGCTGCCTCTTGGACGCTTAAATTTCCCTTTCCCATCTTACCTCCATTTTATTAATTAAATTTTTTTATTGCTTCTTTTAACGTATCTAAATTATTATGGCTGTATCTTTCAGTCACCGTCACCGATGAATGCCCCATCAGTTCCTTTATATGATAAATGTTAACATCCCTCTGTACCAAAGAACTCCCGAATCCGTGCCTAAGGCTGTGAAAGCATATATCCTTGTTCAGCCCTGCTTTATTTACGGCATCCTTAAAAGTCTTCGACACATAATCATTAGTCAGTATCTTGTTCCCGCTGTAAGCAAAAACATATTTGTCTTTACTCCCTGCTTTAGAAATTCGGTTAACCAAAAGCTCATATATCTTATCGCTGATAGGTATCTTTCTTGTTTTCTTACTTTTAGTTGTAAACCGTTCATCACCGACTGTAATTATTCTGCTGTTCAAATCAACATTCCTGCAGCGCAGGTTCATTATTTCATTTAATCTCATACCCGTATAAAATCCTGTTTTGCTTACATCATACGTTAGCAGCAGCGACCTCATCTTTTCTTTCTTACAGCCTTTCTTCATACTCCATCCATAAAGTATAGTCAACACCTTTTCAAGCTCAGTTTCAGTTATATGCGGTCTTTCTTTTTGCTGCAGCTTCTTTATTACAACTTTATCAACAGGATTATAATTCATATATCCAAGACTGATTGCCCTGTTCATCATTGCCTTCACTGTCCGGTAGTAAACCCGCACACCTCTCGGCGCACTTTCACTCAGCTTATCAAAAAACGTTTGCCATTCTTTTACACCAATTGCTTTTAGTTTCATTGGACCAGGAAAAAACTTTAATATATGTCTTATAACCAGGTCAACACTTTCATAATACTTATCAGTCTGATTTCTCTTCACCAAAGCCTTATATTCTTCACAGTAATCCTCACAGCTTATTTCTTTTACAGAATTAATATTATTTTGGATAATAATATTTAATGCATCTAATATTTGATTTTGTGTTGGTATATCAGTTCCCATCTGTTGAGCCCTCATTATTATTGAATATTAAATTATCAGCTAACATTTCCTCTGTGCTTATTAATAGTCCGTAAGTTCATTTAATCTTGTCAACAGCAAGACAAGATTCATCTTCTTTTCCGCCGTCTGGTTTATCATTTTTCCAACTTTGAAAAATTATTCTCTTCCAAATTGAACGTACTTATCCTGCACTATTAAAAATAGTTTTTAATTCTTATTATAAATTCAGCCGATGTTAATCTCAGATTATCAATGTGATCGTCTTCGCCATTGCTCTGGGATCAATAGATTTGTTAAATGAATATACGTGAACTACCCTCTTGAATCTCTTTCTTATTCTTAAATAAGCAGAGATTATCCAAAGTGTAAGGATTCGATTATACCGTTGTCGCATAATCTCCTTGTATAAGTTGATAAATTAAATTATTTAATCGTTCAGCAAATACAGTAATTATTTATTTTTTATCGAGTTAATTGATCAGATGTGTACAGGAAGAAGTGATGTTAAAACTTTATAATTAACTCCCAGTAATTTAATAAAAATTAAGTGGAATTTCAATTAAAATTTGTGTGATAAGAAAAAATAATTGCCAATAAATTATGGAACTACTTATACTCCACACCCCATCAAGTTGCTGGTTCATTCAATCATTGTCCTGATTGCAATCTCAAACTAAATAAAAATTTTTATAATTTAAATAGATTGAATATTTATATAAAAAATATATTTAATTTTATATTTATGATTGAGAATATTTCATTGGTTGAGGTTATTACACTCCTGGCTGTTTTGCTCACACTTTATTGGACTTATCAAAGCCGTAAAGCAAAAAAGCCAAAAATTTCTCGTTTTGAACCCATATACGCTAATGATAATAGCTTGCAGATATTTCACATTTACATTGTAAACACTCAGGATCACAATATATTCATCAATAATGTTTTTATTAAGAAAAATTTATTTTTGTGTTTCTATGGGCGCAAGAAAAAACACGTTTGGGATCTAAAATTTCCTTCATCAAGGCAGCAAGCCAGTTTTATTAAGGATGAAGGCTTAATAACTCTCAATCCACCTGATAAAATCTTGTACAGTAAATGCAAATTTATCATTGATACAAATGTTGGTAAGTGCAGTCGTGTCTATGTGCCATGATAATCTTTAATCACAAACTCTTATCATATTCTATTTAATTTTCTGCTCCCAATATCCAGTATCCTGGCATCCAGTTTACCAACCGAAGGTTGGAATCCAGAATCCAGCTCACTTTTTTCTTTCAATAATCATCTGTATTATTTAATTTAACGATGTTATTTTCACACTCTGATACACGATGACTCTTTCCACCCCTTTTTCATCTTCTCTTTCTGGGGTGCCGATACAGCTTGTAAGCCTAAATTAAATTTTCAATCATATTTGTAATTTTTTGCATATAATATATGTTTATTATAAATCTTTAAGATTCAAAACGGATTATCAAATGACAATTTCACAAATTGAATCAAATATTAAAAATCTCATTAAGTCTTTTTCTAAAGAGAGATTCATCTATGATTTTCTTTTGTCTTATGGACTACCAAAATCTTCAATAACACGTCTGCAAAAAGGATCATTAAACCTTTCACAAAATAAAAATGAATTAATCTGGAAGAAGAAACTTTTTTTCAGAATAGTCAATAATAATGACCTTCATTTATCGATAACTGAAATGTTGCAAGCTTCTAAATATAATGAGCGTTTCATTATTGCTACTGACTATTCAACAATTTTAGCCATCGATACTAAAACAAGCGATAGATTAGATATTGAATTTAATGATTTACTAAAGCATTATGATTTTTTCCTTCCTTGGGCTGGTATAGAAAAGTCATTTCATCAAGATGAAAATCCCGCTGATGTAAAAGCCGCCGTAAAAATGGCCAAATTATTTGATGATATTAGAAAAGATAATCCTAATAATTCGCCTGACTTTCTTCACAACTTAAATGTTTTTCTTTCAAGGCTGCTTTTTTGTTTTTTTGCAGAAGATACAAACATTTTTGAAGAAGGACAGTTTACAAACTCAATTGATTCACACACTTTAGAAGATGGTAGTGATTTAAACAATTATTTTGATAGACTCTTTGAAGTGTTTAATACGCCTGAAGATAAAAGAAAATCTCTTCCTGAATTTCTAAATAATTTCCCTTATGTAAATGGCGGGCTTTTCCGTGATAAAATAGTTTCGCCTAAATTTACCAAAAGCTCAAGACGTGCTATCTTGGATAGCGGTGATCAGGATTGGTCCGCAATAAATCCTGATATTTTTGGTTCAATGTTCCAGGCTGCTGTTTCTGAAGAACAGCGTACTAATCTTGGCCAGCATTACACTTCTGTTCCTAATATTATGAAGGTTATTAAACCGCTTTTCTTAGATGATCTTTATGAAACTTTTAAGAAAAACGAAAACAATCCTCAAAAATTGAATGACCTGCTAAAGCGTTTAGGTAAAATAAAAATTTTCGATCCCGCTTGTGGTAGTGGCAATTTTCTTATTATTGCTTATAAGGAGTTAAGAAGGCTAGAAATAAAAATTATACAGCAGTTACTTCTATTACAAAAGCAAGTTGGTTCCTTTGATCCAAAACGCGAGCAGCTTTCCTTTATTCCCAAATCTCAGATGTCTTTGGCTTCATCATTTCAGGTTGATTTATTTTCACGGATACAGTTAAATAATTTCTACGGAATTGAAATTGACGATTTTGCTCACGAAATAACTAAACTTTCTCTCTGGCTTGCCGAACATCAAATGAACACAGAATTCTTGGCTGTTTTCGGCAAAACCAATCCAACATTGCCTTTAAAAGAAGCAGGCAATATTGTTTGCGCCAATGCCTGCCGTATCGATTGGGAAAAAGTTTGTTGCAAAGAAAAAGCTGATGAGATTTTTGTACTAGGAAATCCACCTTATTTGGGCGCAAGGGTGCAAGAAACTCATCACAAAGCTGATATGGCTTTTGTTTTTAAATCATTTAAAAAATATGGGGATTTAGATTATATAGCCTGTTGGTTTTATAAAGGTGCATATTATATTGCCAATAGTAATGCCAAACTTGCATTTGTTTCAACAAATTCTATTTGCCAGGGCATTCAAGTAGGTCTTTTATGGCCAAGTATCTTCGAGATGGATATTGAAATTTATTTTGCACATACTTCATTTAAATGGTCTAATAATGCGAAATATAATGCCGGCGTTACTGTAGTAATAGTTGGTTTATCAAATCAATCAAATGATTCCAAAACAATACATTCTGATATTCTGGTCAGAAAAGTAAATAGAATAAATGTTTATCTAATTTCAGGCAACAATTCAATTATTCATCGTCGCTCAAATCCACTTTCTGATTTTCCTGAAATGAGTTTTGGTAGTATGCCAAATGAAGGTGGTAATCTAATTTTTAATTCTCAAAGTGAATTAAAAACGTTTCTTTCAGAAGATCCCAAGGTAACTAAATTCATTAAAGAAATGTATGGCGGTGAAGATTTTATTTATGGCTGTAAAAGATACTGCCTCTGGATAGATGAAAAAAATGAAAATGAAGCTAAAAAGTTTAGCATTATAAATGAAAGAATAAAAAAAGTTAGAAACTATAGGCTTGAAAGCAAACGAAATGCAACAAGGAAATTAGCTGAAATCCCTTATCGTTTTGGGGAAAACAGGTACAAAGAAGAAGATTTAATAATAATTCCAGCAACTTCATCAGAGAATAGAGAATTTATTCCAATTGGATTCTTAAAGAAAGGTACAGTTGTCAATAATGCTGCTCAAGTAATATATAATCCCCAGCCTTGGTTACTCGCAGTTCTTACATCAAAACTTCATATGATTTGGCTAATAACAGTAGGTGGTAAATTGGAAGAAAGAGTAAGATATTCTAAAGATATTGTGTACAATACTTTCCCCTTCCCACAAATTTCAGATCAACGCAAACAAGAATTAACGCAAACAACATTCCGCATCCTGGAAGAACGCGAAAAACACCCTGCCAAAACATTAGCCGAACTTTACAATCCCGATAAAATGCCGGAAGGACTTAAAGAAGCTCATCGTCTAAATGACCTCGCAGTAGAACGATGTTATCGTAGTAAACCTTTTGATAGTGATGAAGAAAGGTTGGAATATCTCTTTAGACTTTACGAACAAATGATTGAAGAAGAAAATGAACGGGACACACTTTTTGCAAAAGAAAAGAAACCCCGCAAAAGAAAAAAGAAATGAGATTAATTTAGAGGCCTAAAAGAGTTTAAATAATAAAATGGTAAAACAGGAATATTATGCCAAATATTATCGAATTTAATTATGCTCAAACAGGTAATAGCACAAATACTAATAGAATGGGTATGCGTGACATGCAAGTTAAAGCCTATGAAAACCGCGATGCTCAATATCTTTTACTTAAAGCTCCACCCGCATCAGGCAAATCACGTGCTTTAATGTTCTTGGCACTCGATAAATTAAAATATCAGGGCATCAAAAAAGTAATAGTTGCAGTTCCTGAAAGAACAATCGGCAGTTCATTCGAAAAAACTAATCTTAAATCACAAGGCTTTTTTGCCGATTGGTCCCCAAACGATAATTATAACCTTTGCACACCAGGTAATGATGGCAGCAAAAGCAAAGTGGAATCCTTTCATAATTTTATGAAAAATGTTGAGCAAATTTTAATCTGTACGCACGCCACATTGCGCTTCGCTTGTGAAGAAATTGATGAACAAATATTTAATAATACGCTAATTGCAATTGATGAATTTCATCACGCTTCCGCAGATATAAATAACCGATTAGGCGAATTACTCCGGGCTATTATGAATAAATCGTCAGCTCACGTAATTGCGATGACGGGTTCTTACTTTCGTGGTGATAGTGTCCCGATCCTCCTTCCTGAAGATGAAATAAAATTCACTAAAGTAACCTACAATTACTACGAACAGTTAAATGGTTATAAATATCTTAAGTCACTGGGTATTGGTTATCATTTCTATCAGGGCAAATACACCGATGCAATACTTGAGGTATTAGATACTGATAAAAAGACAATTCTACATATACCAAATGTGAACTCAGGTGAATCGACAAAGGATAAAATTAATGAAGTTGGTTATATAATTGATTCAATTGGCCGTGTGGTAAAACAAGATTCTGCAACTGGAGTTATTTTAGTTGAACGCAAAGACGATAAAAAAATTATTAAAATAGCTGATCTGGTTGAAGATACACAAAGAGAAAGAGATAAAATAGTTAATTACCTACGTAATATTAAATCTCTCGATGATATTGACCTTATAATAGCTCTGGGTATGGCTAAAGAAGGTTTTGACTGGCCCTATTGTGAGCACGCTCTTACTGTTGGCTATCGCGGCTCATTAACTGAAATCATCCAGATAATTGGTCGTACGACAAGGGACAGCAGTAATAAAACACACGCACAATTTACAAATTTAATTGCCCAACCGGATGCTGCAGATGATGAAGTTAAGCTCGCAGTAAATAATATGCTAAAGGCAATAACGGCATCTTTGCTTATGGAACAGGTACTTGCACCCAGTTGGAAATTCAAAACCAAAATATCTGATGAAGATAAACCTGAACCCGGCGAAATTAAAATTAGAGGCCTTAAAGAACCCACATCAAAACGTGTTAGAGATATTCTTGAGACAGATTTAGATGACCTTAAAGCTGCAATTCTTCAAGATGTTACTATGCAAAAGGCAATGCCTGGCAATGTCGATCCAGAAGTGATGAATAAAGTTCTCATTCCTAAAATTATTAAAGTTAAGTATCCTGAACTCTCAGAAACCGAAGTAGAAGAAGTTCGCCAGCACGTTGTTGTTGATTCGGTAATTAAGATGGGTGAAATAAAGGAAAGCGAAGATAAACGATTTATAAGATTGGCTGACACTTTTATCAATATAGACGATCTTCATATCGATCTTATTGATAAAATCAATCCATTCCAGAAGGCATACGAGATATTATCAAAATCTGTTACTGTAAAAGTTTTAAAGATAATACAGGATACTATAGAAGCCGGCCGTATTAAAATGAATTTTGAAGAAGCAAAAATACTTTGGCCTAAGATCAAATCTTTTAGACAGCAATATGGCAGGGAACCCAATATCAATTCATATGATCCACTTGAAAAACGAATGGCAGAATGTATTATATATTTAAAAGCAGAAAAAAGGAAACGTGAAGAAGCAAATGGATAAAGAAAAAATTCTTGATGAAATATTTGCTGACGATCCTTTTGGTTTATTAATTACAAAACTAAAAATATCAAATAAAAAGACCGCTGATGAACTTCTTTTATCATCTTTTAATGAGATAATTAATTTTGTTGATAAAAATGGAATGGAACCTTTGGGGTACTCTGATCATCCAATTGAGCGTATTCTTTTTTCCCGCTTGAATACTTTACGCAATGATTTAGAAAAAGTTAATGTCCTAAAACAATATGATATTTATAACTTATTACCAGATACAAATGCAGAAAGTGTGAAAGAGCCAAAAATAAAATATGAGGATGCTAAAGAAATAAATTCAATTGAAGATATTTTTGAAGACGTAGACTTTCAAGAACTTTCAGATGATACAGCTGGTTTATTTGATTTTAACCATACACCAAAGCACTTCGATAGAGCAGAAACAGATTTTGTTGCCCGGCGTAAACCCTGCAAAAATTTTTCTGATTATGTACATTTATTCAAGCAGGTACAAAAGGAATTAAAAGAAAGTCAAAGACACCTCATTCAATTTAAGCAAGATGATCTTAATCCTGGTGAATTCTATGTTCACAAGGGTGTACTTTTATATTTAGAAAGAGTTGATTTCAAAGAAGAAGTTCAAAGTTTTGGTAGTGGTAGTCGTATTCGTAAAGACGGAAGAACCCGAATTATCTTTGAAAACGGTACAGAATCTCAAATGCTTTATCGTTCATTATATAAAATTCTTTTAGCTAATGGTAAAGCCATTACAAACACATCTGTGGCTGTTAATGAGCAGATGCAAAATAATTTTAAAAATATTACAAATGAAGACGAAGAGTCGGGCTTTATATATATTCTTAAATCACTCAGTGAAAATGATAAAATATCTTCAATTGATAATCTATATAAAATTGGCTTCTCTAACATTCCTGTCGAAGAAAGAATTAAAAATGCTGAAAAAGATCCCACATATCTTATGGCTCCGGTTAAAATAGTTTCAGCATATAAATGCTATAATTTAAATCCTCAAAAGTTTGAACTGTTAATTCACACTTTTTTCGGCAAATCTTGCCTAAATTTTGACATCTTTGATGTAAAAGGTATGCGGCATTCACCAAGAGAATGGTTTATTGTACCGTTAGATATTATAGAACGCGCTATTGAATTAATCATTTCGGGTGTAGTTATTAATTATAAATATGATGAATTAAATCAAAAAATAATTATAAAAGAATCTTGAGCAATGCCGTCTGTAAAAACCACAAAGTAGAAATTCAGTAAATTGAAATCACCCAAGTACTTAAGCCTTTTTTAAAACTCATAAATTATATTTTGTAAAACATTGAAGAATATTATTAAATATGTTAAAAGAAGATGGTGGGTCTTATTAATAATTGGTGTGTTATTTTATTTTACTGCTAAAGTTTGGATTGATAATCTTTGGCCCGAGCAAATCATAATTAAAATTAACAACGTCCTTTCTGTCTGAACATAATAATCAGCCATATTATTTTATAGTTTTATTCATTTTCATATTCGATTTCTAACGCTTTATATTTTTCTCCTATTTTTTTTGCCTTTGCCTTTACATCTATCCATTGGTTTAAGTATAAGCTTTTAGTGTATTTTGTTTTTTCAAGCATCTCATCTCCCATAATTTTTATTTTGGGTTTAGACATTTCATTGCTGTTTTCCGCATTTTTTATTAACGCATTTCCCACTCTTGTATTAGTATTTAAATGATAAATATAAACTTGATAATCCTTATAATATTCATCTTCTTTAAGACCATTTTTTTCTATATCAATTTCTTCCAAACTATTTAGTATTTGTGTTACGTTAGTCTTATCTAGTAATCCTAACCTAACTTCATAATTTTCTTTTCCATTTAATATTTCAATTCTATCATAACTTTCGCCCATATCTTCAACTATTTTTTCAATCTTACTTACAGCTTTTAATATATCTTCTTTAACTATTGTACTAACGTCCTCCGGTGCATCAATATTCGCCTGGCTATATAAGTCAATAAACAATTTATTTAAAGATTTTATTTTTGCTGAATCTTCATAATTATCTTTTATAAAACACTCTTTATCTCTTGGAAAACTTTCAACTATATAACTTATCATTTCGTTAATATAACTATCCAGTTTTGTATTAGTTATAAATAGATCTGTTTTATATTTCTTTTGATGCAACTCCAATTCGAAATTAATGTTAAAACTTCCAGCTGTATGAGGGACCAAATTTGCTTTTGGTGCAACATTAAATCCTTTAAGATTTTTAATCCTATCTTCTATGAATTCAGCGAATCTTTTTTGTATCATCCCTACTTTGCTTGGATCACCTTTATTTTCATCTGCTTCTTTACCTCTTAAGTTTAATGTATAATCATATGAATGCTCCTTATAATATTTGGGACAAAAAGTATTCTCTATTGGTAAGTAATCAGATACTATATCTTCATATTGAATATTATATACACGTGTTATACTTCTATCAAAATTTTGTTTAATAACGTAAAGATTCTCAACAGTTCTCAAATATTCACTGTAAGATATTTTACTATTTAAAAAATCAAAATATAAATTATCATTTGGTATGCTATGCAAATAAGATAATAATCTTTCTTCTTGACTAATATCAAGTAAACTGCCTATAATTTTATTATTATATTCATTTTTCCCAATAAAAAGTATATCTTCATCATCAGTAATTATAGCTTTATACGCCTTATTGATTAATGGTAATTTACTTTTAATTAAATGTTTCTCATCAACCTTCATTCTGCTGTCCCAAATCAATTGTCTCTATAATTTCAACTTTCGTCATATCAAAATTATCATCTTTATAAAAATCATAATGGTACTTATCATCTCCAGATTGTTTTAATTTTCCTGCATCTTGTTCAAATTTTATCAAAGTAGCAAATCTACTTTTTAATCCTGGTGTTATACCAAACTTTGTGCGCAGTATATCCAAAACAACTTCTTTAACTTCATCATTCGTTATTTCGAATGATAATGCTCTATTTGAACATATACCCTCACAATTATCAAATTTTGGTTTTATATTATTTTCATAATTAGTCAATAAATCCTGCGCATTTAATTCTGCATTTCCCTTTTTTAATACTCGATAGTATTTATTTTTAGTATCTTCAGAAGTATTATCAAGACACTTGCATTTGTTATTTTCAGCAATTTTTTCAAAAGTCATATTCTAATATATTGTTATTCTTAACAAGAAAAACACAAATAGCATTAATTATGCCTGGGCTAGTATTGATTAAAAGACAATTCAACAACCCTTACCAACCCCTGACAAGGCTAAAAACTTCCTAATCCCCTGCTCGACGAAGCTTTTGCATTTAACTCATCTCTCTCATCCGCTTCATTCCATTGCGTGACAGTTCTACTGCAAAGATTATTTCGGTATTCCGTTCCGCAGTCACGGATTTAATTTTGTTTTGGCATCGTGACTGCTCCACTCCATTCTTTAATTTCAGTTCACTGTCACTCCATTCCATTACGCTACTTCGTTCATTCCGCTAAAAGCACAGTTTGCTGTTTGCGTTTTTAATCTGTTTTTTGTTTTGGCTTAAAACACAAACTAATCCCGCAAACTTAAAAGCCGGGATGCTTCAACAACCAAAAGTTTTTAACTCTTGTCTCACTACCTAGAGAAGAAGAATAGTGTTTTCTTTACGTTAGATGAACTCAACAGGTCGATACATAGTCAGCCAGTATTACATAATGAACATTATCTGAGCACGGTTTATCATCTTAACCGTACCTTTTCTTTCTATCTTGTGTCATATAATGTGGCATTATGTAAACTCGGCACGGAACATTGTCAGTTAACCTTCCGCTCCACAAAGTTACATGGCACTTCGTGCTGACGTAACTTTGCTCCGCTTCCATTGTGCAACACTGATCTACTTTCCTTTTGCCTACTGCAGACTGAAGCCTGCCTACTGAATAATAAAATCACCATCAGTAAGATTATATCTCTTCATAAAATAATCCTTAGTAAACTTAACCCCCATATCAACCAGCTTCTTATCCCTGTCTGCACTTTCTTCAACTACTGATTGCTTCTTACTAAGTATAATTCTCGGTCTTTCAATCGAGCCGTAGTTTAACTCACAGTAATAATCTATCAGCTTATTCAGTGATGATTCTACAAGCTTCTTGTCACTGATACCAAGGAACTCAAGCATCTCTTTATGTATCTCTGCAGCTTTATATGAGCCTGTCCGTTCAATCTCTGTAGTAAGCGTCACGGTTAAAACCGCTTTGCTTATCTCCCTGTTATGGAACTTCACTAAGTTTTCATACAACTGTCCAACTTCATATTTCGGACTTTCCTTAATCTCAATTCCAAGATTCTCTTCAAATATTGTTATGTTATCTTTAACCATATCCTGAAGATGTTCCAGGAACTCAGCTTTCTGTGCAGCAGTAAATGTATTCGGATAACGCCCAATAAGGTAAGGCATTCCGTATCTTTCCATCATCAATTGCCAGAACTCAATACCGCCCTTCTTCAACTGGACAGGCCAGTAACACCTACTCAATATCTTTTCGCCATAAGGATTAGTGAATGTAGGTTTATGCTGTGTAAGTACAAACTTAAACGGCGGAAGCTTCTCACCTTCTTCAAACATATAATAACCGTGCTGAAACTTTCGTAATCTCAGTTCATTCTTCTTATCAAAGATGAACCATTCCTGTGGTTTGCCTAATAGGTTATTCGGTACAATTCTGTTTCCATCCTTATCCCATTGGATTTCCTGAACAGCAAAACCAAAAAATACCGCATCCATTATATCACTGATTATTTCACCAACAGGTAATTTCTTAAAAATATTTTCAACATCTTCTTTAATCTTTTCTTCACCATTGTAATCAATATTATAATCCATCTGCATCACCTGCATCTTTCGCTGCTGTATTGTCGCCATTAAATGCGGATCAATCAGCAGATCCCGGTATATATCATAATTGTAATTATTCTCGATAAATATCTTATCTGGATCAGGCAGCACACTCAGCATCTTCGATGCTGCATCTTCAAACTTATCTCTTGTTGCAACTGATGAAAATAAACTTCTGCTTGCCATTTTATTTCTCCTTTAATATTTCTAAATAAATCCCCTCCCTTTTGGGGAGGGGTTAGGGGTGGGGCTTTCTATACTTATAATATTTTGTTTTAATCTTTCCGCGTGGTATATGTATGATTCCCTTATAATCTGAATGATTACTTGTCTTTACATTATTCAAAAACTGACTTACTGAATCCACCACATCATCAAATTCACCATTCGGGAATTCTTCACATTCATTTATAAACTCACTTAACCAGTGTCTGTTTTGTGGAAGAAAAACTTTTCCCGCTTCAATAAGCGGAGTAACACTATGAACCCTTGCAATCTTATCTTCAACTACTTTAATTGGTTTAATAGGTAATGCAGTATCACGTTGTAACTCTTGTATTAAACTTTGCCCGCTTGCCTTATCTTCGATAAGTATTTCATTAGCACTATGCAGTTTATGAAGCTCAACAACTTTACGTTTCAATTCCGGAAACTCAACTCTACCTTTCCACAAGTCCAGCAGGTAATAACCACTCTCACAAACCATCCAGGTAGTGCAGACAGAATAATCATTCTCCTGATTCTTCTTAAAAGCAGTATCCCAGCTTTGCACCTTCTTGAACACACGCTGTCTTGTAAGAGATGCTTCATCATCATAATACCGCCACCAGTCTCGTTTAATAATCCCTGAAGATTCCTTATCAATAAACTTCCCATAAATCTCCTGATCTCTAAGTGCCGGCGATATTTGTGTTACAAGTTCATCAATATCATTCGGATCAATCAAAGGATTATCGTAACTGGAAAAATTGAATGACTGCCATTCACTATACTTTTCTGTTTGGGTGTTTCCTGTTTCCTCTCCCTTAGGGGGAGGATTAAGGAGGGGGCTTCTTCTTTCATACAGTTCAAAGAATAGATGCTTCTCCTTACTCCGCTTAACAACCTTACCCTTTGGCGTTCCGCCAATAAGTACATTCGCTTTATAATCCAGTATCATTGGAAGAATAGATTCATTCCACAATGCTCTATTCTTAAGTACTATACCAGCTTCATTGATAACAATTAAAGCATAACCAAAGCCCTCAATATTTTCAGGATTATCCGCACTTCTAAAATCACAAACAGAATTGCCGATTCGTAATTCAGTTCTATTGGCTCTGTACTTCCAATATTTTCTTGGCAGCTTTCTCAGGACAGGAATAAAATATCTTTCAACATACCGTTCTATATTTCCGTAAATAGTATCAACCCAAAGAACAGGTGAAACACCATTAAGCATCTGTTCAATTACATAATTTGCAAAACCCTTCGTAAGCCCGAACCTTCGTCCCTTGGCAATGACCTTATACCTTGCATCACTTTCAAAGAATATCTTTTCCTGGTTACGGTGATACTGAAGTTCAAGATCAACTATTTTCATTCTTCTGCTCGGCTTCAATTCGTTTCTTGGTAAGCACAATATTCAGATCACCAGTCTCTTCACTCTTATCAGCCTGACCAAGATATTGTTTCCCTAACCAGATAAGCATTGACACATTTCCGCCAAGTGCAACTGATATTTGTTTCCTCTTTAATCTTTGTTTGAGATCAGCTTTCCCTTTTATCAGAAAATTCTCAAATTTCCTTTTAAGGGTGGAATCGTCAAATCCTAAAGCTTCAGCTATTTCCTTATTGGTTAATCCGTAGGATGCAAGCTTTTTAACCTGCATTTCAATTGGTATGTCTTTTTTTGCCCTCATTTTCCCTCCAAACTTAATATTATTAGGTTAAGTACCCATTTTACAGAATATAGTAAACTGTTATTACAAATATAACTAATTTATTTGTTTTTATCAATATAATTTCGTAACTTTGTAAGGGTAATACTATATTTTTCCTTATAATATTAGGTAATATAAATAAATCACCTTACTCCCTAATGTAATATACTGTTTTTTCTTGACTTTTACAAGATTTTGCCGTATTTTACATATAGGGACATACATTTGTATGGTAAATATTTAATAATCATAAATGAGGGTAAAATCGATGAAATTCGAAATATTTAAAACCGGTTCACACACTTCCGATAAGGGGATAACTAAAAACTATTCTCTTGACGATCTTAATTTCATTGCTCAGTCTTACAACCCGGCTGAAGATGAAGCACCCATTGTCATAGGTCATCCGGTAGATAACTCCCCCGCCTACGGCTGGGTATCTTCTCTTGAGGTTACAGAAGATGGTAAACTCGTTGCTGATGCTCCCGAAGATAAACTTCACCCAGAATTTCTTTCAGCTGTTCAGGAAGGCAGATATAAAAAACGAAGCATTTCTCTTACGCCCGAAGGCAAACTTCGCCACGTTGGTTTTCTCGGTGGTGCCGCTCCCTCAGTCAAAGGTTTAGCTGATATACAATTCTCACAGCCTTCCTCTACTGTAATTGAATTCGATTTTGAGGATAAGTCTGAAAGTAAAAAATCAACTATTGAATCTCCTGAAATTTCAACGCTTAATAATATAACACTTCAGTTAAATGAAATATCTGAAACCATCAAGCAGATGAATAATAACTTTTCTGAAAATGAAAACACAGAATTACAAAGTAAGTTCGATATTCTTTCAAGTGAAATAAATTCATTAAAATCTAAAATTGATAAGTCCGGGTTTGAGAGCCTATTAGAAAACAAACTGGGGGCAGGTTCTCTTACTCCGGCTATTAAGGATAAACTACTTGCAGTTTCAAATTTCGCTGAAGCTCAAAACTTTAGTTCAAACTTCTCTCAGGAAAAGTTTAACAAAGACTTAAATATTCTTCTTACTGATCTTGTTAATTCCTTTCCTAAAATTGTTCACTTTGAAAACTTTGCTGAAAAGCCTGAGCAGGAAAGCAATTCAGTCGATGAAGATTTTTCCGGGTTTACTGTAGATGAAGAATCAAAAGCACTTCATAAAAAAGCTTTAAACTTAATGAAGAAGGACAGCATCAGTTATCTCGCTGCTGTTAAATCTATAATGAATAAATGAATTTCAACTAATCATTAACTATAAATGGGAGTACTAATATGAGCACACTTCTTAAAAAGAGGGTCGTAGATCCTGTATTAACCAATATTGCACGTGGCTTCAACAATGCTGCACACGTTGCAACCAAAATCTTTCCCATAGTTCCTGTAGCTAAGGAAGGCGGAAAGATACCTCAGTTCACAAAGGAAGCTTTCAAAATCTATAACACCGAAAGAGCAATTCGGGCAAGGTCCAATAGGATAAATCCTGAGAACAGAACTGAAATTGATTTTGTTCTTACTGAACACGATCTTGAATATCCTATTGATTACCGTGAGCAGGAAGAAGATATACTTCCTTTGAAACTTCACGCTACTACTGTAGTAACTGACGGCATTTCACTTCGCCTGGAAAAACTCGCTGCCGATATTGCTCAAAACCTTGCTACTTATCCTGTAGGTAATAAAGTCACTCTTGCTGCAGGCGATAAGTTTACAAACACTGCTTCTAATCCATTTGTAATATTTGATACTGCAAAAGAAGCGGTAAGAAGTAAGATTGCACAACGTCCTAATGTTTGCATTATGGGTGCATCTTCGTATAACGCATTAAAGAACCATCCTGCAGTTCACGAAAGGATTAAATACACTGAAAGAGCTATTGTAACACCGGAACTTCTAAGATCATTATTTGATTTCGATGAACTCTATGTAGGCGATTCAGTCTACTCAACCGATGCAGACGTATTCACCGACATCTGGTCTGATAATGTTGTAATAGCCTATGTACCAAAAGCTAATAAGGATGTTCCGCGTTCTTATTACGAACCTGCTTTTGCATATACACTCAGAAAGAAAAACAATCCTGTTGTTGATACTTACTCAGAGGCAGGTAAAGTTGAAATCATAAGAAACACAGACATCTTCATTCCTAAAGTCGTAGGAGCTGATGCTGGTTACCTAATTAACGATACTAATGCTTAATACAATAATCCCCTCTCATTACCAAGGAGAGGGCTAGGGAGAGGTTAATGAAAACATATAAACTTAAAAACACAGATTTAATGCTTAACGGTAAACTAATTTCGGAAGGTTCGGAAGTAACGCTATCTGAAAAAGATTCTGAAGATCTTTCTGCATATTTAATTCCAATTGATTCTGAACAGAAAACCGATACTAAATCTCAACCAGAAAATTCTACTAAGAAAAGGAGTAAATAATGAAAACCGAACAACCCTTATTAATTACATCAGTTCAGTGCACTAATTCAAGTGGCATTTTTAAACACCGCTTTGTTCACTTCGATGGTAATTATGGTCGTGAAGCTTACAAAAGCCTTGGGGTATGCTATGCTGATACTTCATTTAATGAAATGATGCCTGTAATGGCAAAAGGCATTGCCCTCGTAGTAACAGGTGATGCTGTTAACGTTGGTGATCCTATTGAGTCATTCGATGATGGAGTAGCAATTCCTCAAACTACTGGCTTCCTTGAAGGCTATGCTATGGATTCTGCAGTCGGCTCTGACATACTGATACGTGTGCTCTTAGCATAAACATCCTGTCCAAAATAAATTACTTCACTTGCCGCCCTTATATTACAGGGCGGCTTCGTTTCGTAACTAATTTTGTTATTGTCATTTTACTTAACCTTTGCATTTAGTGTTAATTTTCTCACTCTTCGTCTCTGCACTCCGCTTTTGACTCTTCACAAGTTCAGAGTCAACGCTCCTTTCCGTTCCTCATCGCTCTCAAAACTAACCAGTATTCTAGCTTATAATTGTTAATTTTTAATTTATAATAGTAATACATACATTTGTATGGTATGAAGAAAAAAGCCTTTTATTCGCAATTATTCCGTCGTGATATTTCCGTTAATGATAAGGATTATTGGTCTGTAGTCTATGCAGAAACGTTATATAGAATTAAGGAACTTGAAGTAAAAAATTGCTCTTGTATGGATTGTAATCAGGATTTGGATAAGCTTAACAATTATCTAAATGTTCTTAGAACACATTCTCAAACCCCTATAAAATAAAGAACCCCAGCCGAAGCCGGGGCTTGCCCTGATAAAAGGTCTGGGGGTAAACCTTCTACCAGCTGCATTTCAAAAATAAAAACATACTTACTATTTACCAAAAATAAACCTGTTCCGCTCTTTACGTGCTCGCCTATTTTGTTTTTTGCTTTAGCAGGCTTCGCACTTGATGTCGCTCCACAGGCATATTTTTTCTCATTTTTCCTTTAGCGTTAAAAGTATTGCTATCGCATACCTTTAACATTTCAATAATCCTCAATACAGCAATCCCTTCAAAGCCAGTAAAAGTTTTTTGCCCCTTTAGTTTCAATTTAAGTATGGTAATCGTATCTGTTCATTCCAGCTGCACATTCATTGGTCGTATTATCTTAACAAGGGCAAGTCAAAAACTGAATACCAAGCTCTACGTTATCGGCATTCATTTTCAACTTGCCTTCTATCAGTAAATCATCCCTTCTGTTGGTAAGGGGCAAAAAAGTTTTTTTTGCGGGGCGAAGTGCCCTGATTCACCAATAGAAAGGAATAAATATGAACGATGACAAAACTTTAAAGCTGCTCTTTGAAGAATGCCAGAAAAGAAACTGGATTCCTGAGCATAAGTGTAAGGATAACCTTAAAATCCTGGAACTTACACACTCGTTAAACTCACTTCATAATATCATCATTGCCCGTAAAACCAGATGTGAAATTTGCGGCAAGGAATTTTATGAAGAAGATGAAAGGGGTTTATAATATGAAAGTTTATGAATCTTCACACCAAACACAGAGGGACTATAAAAAAGTCCCTCAGATCAAGATTAAAAACTCACAGCTTAAAAATTCGGGCTTTGAAGTAGGAAAAGAATTTGCAGTAATATATCAGCCTGGAAAAATTACGCTGTTGTTAGTTGACAGTATAAAAAATGATGGCTAATTTAAATCTGTACTATGCAATTAATTAATTCAAATAATCTAATAACTAATAATTTGGGGTTGTGGCAGGAAAAGTCGCTACATAGTCGCTACATCATCAGCGGGATTACTAAAATTCTTGAAAATAAAAAACCCCTAAAACAATCTGTTTTAAGGGTTTTCTTGAGCTGGTGAACGGATTTGAACCGCCGACCGGCTGATTACAAATCAGCTGCTCTACCAACTGAGCTACACCAGCATTTTTGGTACGCAAAATTAAGATATTTTGCTTAACTGTGCAAGGATTGTTTTAACCCACAATTACTGAGATTATTCATCCAGAATAATCAATTCTTCAACCCAGATAAGTTCACAGGAACCTCCCCCTGTATCATCTCTTCTTAATGAGCTTCGCCAGAACCACCTGTCTTCTGTTGTTACTTCAACAAGGTATCCCTTCATTTCTATGAGACTGCCCTTGTAAACCTTGCTCAGTTTTTTATCAATTAAATCATCCGCAGGTATTATATGAATATTAGCACTGTTATTCATTATTTCATTTCGGGGTATTGGGTAAGAATTTGTTTCCCAGCGATACCATCTGTTTCTTTGAGTTACTTTTATTCTATCAATTACCGCCTGATCGGACATCGGTCCCCAGCCAAGTGCAAAATCAACAGGAGAAATTTTACTTTCCTTACCTACCGAGAAAGTATTTCTGCTCAAAACTCTTGCTTTTATTTTATATTCTGCCAAAGCTTTAAACATGAATTCATTCTTTTCCCATTCTTTAACAGCAGATAAATTCGTTTGAACCGGTTGTTCCGGTGCGGTCATTCCTTCAGGATAAGTAATTACTTTTTCGGGCCAGAACAAGTAAGCACAGATTCCAAGAATTATTACGGATGTAATTAAAAGTTTTTTCATTAACCTCAATTAATAAGCTTAACTTCTGCTAAGATTTTTCTTTTCCCCAAAATTTCCATCTTTTGAATAAACTTTGAATTGTACCATTTTCTGCCTGATCTTTTTCATTAATTCAAATACAAGTCTTTCATACTCAAACTGTTCTCCGGGGTTTAATATTTTACCTGTTTTATCACCTATAAATCCTGCCACAGTATTATATTCATCGGATTCCGGCAAGCTGAAATTAAATATTTCATTAAAATCATCTATGTGCATTGTGCCTAGCACATAATATTTTCCATCTTGAAGCAGGCTGTACTGAGGGATATCACCTTTTGTATTATCTTTAATTTTACCGACTATTTCCTCAAGCATATCTTCCATCGTGATTACGCCTTCAGTGCCGCCGTATTCATCTGTAACTACTGCTAAACGCTCGCCCTGGTTCTGCATATCCCTTAGAATTTCAGAAATTAATTTTGTTTCGGGCACAAAATAAACAGGCCGGATAAGTTTTCTTAACGGTATATCATTTTTTTCAATTATGTTTTTTACAACATCCTTTGCGTGAAGCACACCTATAATATTGTCAGGATTATCCTCATAACAAGGGACCAATGAATATCCTGATTTAATGATTTCTTCGATATTCTTTGTATCGCTCTCAGCAATATCTATGGCAACCATTTCAGTCCTTGGGATCATTACTTCATTTGCACGAAGATCAGTAAACTCAAATATGTTTTCTATTATCTCCTGTTCCGACTCATCAAGTGTGCCTGATTTTACTCCTTCTGAAATAATGTCAAGTATTTCATCTTCCGATGGACGCATCTGTGAGAAATTAGTTTTTTCTTTAATGGGCAGCAATAAAACATTGCTGATAAAATTAATTGATGCAGGTGCAAATCCCAGAAATTTAGACAGAACAAGAAGAATTCTGATTGAACTCTTCCCCATTTGTTCCGGATATTTGAATGCAAATGCTTTAGGCAGAAGAATATTAAATATTATCAGTATTATTGTGATAATAACTACTGCTGCGGCTATTAAAATTATCTGATAGTAACCATCCCATAATGATGGAGATAATAAATCAGAAATGATCATATAGCCAAGGATCACTATTAAAACTGTAAAACCGGAGTAAAGAAATTGAATGGTTCCGTAAACATTTTCCTGTTTGGAAAGAAAGATTTCAAAAAGTCCGGCGGTTTTATCTCCTTCATCTTTCATTTCAGCAATTTTATTTTCCCCAAAAGTGGAGATTGCAATTTCGGAAGCTGCTAAATATGCATTTACTAAAAGAATTACAAAAAAAAGTACTATTTCTATAGTCATTATAAATTAAACATTAAAATAATTTCAGTGGTAAAAATAGCACTGATTAACAAAAGATGCATTACAACCATATGAACAAATCTTTATATTTGAGCAGTTATTAAAAATAAATCGGAACTTATGCAGCCAAAACAAATAAAAATTGCCGATAAAGATAAATTGGTGATCAAGTGGAATGACGACTCAGAAACAACACTTTCGCTAAAGTATATGCGGGATGAATGTCCTTGTGCGGGATGTAAGGGAGAAACAATATTGCTTAGAACCTATCGTCCGCCAAAACCTCAGGTTTTATCGCCTGAAATGTACAAAGTTAAAAGTATTGAAGTTGTTGGCGGATATGCAATTCAGATTTCCTGGAAAGACGGGCACAATACAGGAATATACAGCTGGGATTATATACGTCAGCTTGAAAAAGATCAGGGAGAAAACAAATCTCAGA
This sequence comes from Ignavibacterium sp., assembly GCA_018335755.1. Lineage (GTDB taxonomy): Bacteria > Bacteroidota > Ignavibacteria > Ignavibacteriales > Ignavibacteriaceae > JAGXRK01. The sequence continues at coordinate 88,534 of JAGXRK010000061.1, forward strand.
ATTACAAACCTTTGCTATGATAACAAAAAATGAACTAAAATATTTCGCTTCTCTTAATCAGAAGAAGTTCAGACGACTGGAGAACAAATTCTTAGCCGAAGGAGAAAAGATAGTTTCTGAAGGATTAAGCTCAGGATTTCCCTGTGAAATTGTTCTAACTACAAATGATTTTATTAATGGTAATGATAATCTTATAAAGGTTATAAAGAAAAGGTATATAAGATTAGAGGTTATTAAGAATCAGGAGTTCGAAAAGATTTCTGATACAAAATCTCCGCAGGGTATTGCGGCTGTTTTTGAAACACGGAAAAATAAATTTGAGCAGGATATATTCACTAAGGGAAATATCATCGTTTATCTGGATAATATATCTGATCCCGGAAATGCGGGAACGATTTTAAGAACCTGTGACTGGTTTGGAATCAAATCAGTATTATTGAGCAGAAATTCTGCTGATCACTTAAATCCAAAAGTTATACGATCTTCAATGGGTTCGATATTTCATCTTAATATTTTAGAAAATGCAGATAAGTATTTGCAATTATTAAAAGAAAAAAGTTTTAAACTTATTTGCAGCAATCTGGATGGAATGAATATCTTTAAATATAATAAACCGGGAAAGAGTGTTTTAGTCTTATCAAATGAATCTTCCGGACCCTCACCTGAAATTTTAAGGATGGCTGAGGAAATGATAACCATTCCCGGCAAAGGAAAAGCTGAATCGTTAAACGTTGCTTCAGCTGCTGCAATTATTCTTGCAGAGCTTACAAAGGGATGAATAAAAAATTATTACTGGAATGAAATTTTACCACAGAGAAATCCGAGTCTGACACAAGGTTAAAAGAGTAGAAAAAATAGATTGTTAACTCAATCAATTATTAGTCTAATCACTCTTGCAGTCAAGTTTCCTAATTATCCAATCACTTTAAAGTACAATATTTCATCATTTTAATATTCCAGCAAACTTTATCTTATCAGCATCATCTTTTTAGTTTCTACAAAACTCCCTGATTCTATACGATAAAAATAAATGCCGCTGCTTACTTTAACTCTAAAGTTGTTGTCTCCATTCCATTCCACACGGTAAATCCCATTTCCCTGTTCCTGATTAACCAGTGTTATTACTTCCCTTCCAAGAACATCAAATATTTTTAGCGAAACTTTACCGGGCTCTAAAATGCGGTATTCAATTAATGTTGAGGGATTAAAAGGATTTGGGTAGTTCTGGGCAAGATTGTATTCAGTAACAATTCCGCTTTCTACAGTTTCAACTTCTAATAATATTCCAGGTTCAGGTGTTGGAAGCTGAGATGTTGAAAATATGTGAAATTCACCCGGTTCAAGTAAAAACTGAGTGTTAATATCAATCACATCAATACTGTCCCCGCTGAAGAAATTGTACCATTTGCCTGTTTGTGTAAAATTAGCTGTAATGGTTAACGGACTTACCCAGAAATTACCAATGACAACAACATCCATAGTAGGATGTCTTAAAACAATTTTCTTTCCGTATCCGCTCACATCAAGCGCAAAGTCATTCGTACTAAAAACTTCGAAATCCTTTTTTATGTTTATCAACGCCTGGAATACTTTATAAACATTTGATCTTCTATCATCATTAAGGTAATCCCATCGTATTGGTTTCGGATTTGTACGGCAAGCATCAGTCATACACGGATAATTGATTGAATAATCATAACCCATCTCACCGAATTGCCAGAAAAGTTTTGGTCCGGGAATAGTAAAGAAAAACGCTGCAGCTAGTTTAACCCTGTTTAATGCTACAGAAAGGTTTTTAATATTATAGCTGCCGGAAGAATTTCCGAACTGAAGATTTTTGTACATCATTCTTTCTTCATCGTGACTCTCCATATAAGATACAAGGTGCGGAACATTCCATCCGCGAGATTTATAAGAAGCACCGTTCAGATTTGAAGCATATCCCATTGCAGCTTCAAGATATTGTGAATGTATTGTTCCCCAGAGCAACATACCATAATTAGCAAAAACTGTTTCTTCGCTGTTATCAGCGAAGTGTTCAAGTATAACATAAGCCGTTGAATCAAAATCCCATATTTTATCTACCATTCTTTTAATTAGATCTACTCTGGATTGATCATACTGTCCCCATAATCCTACATTACTGCCACTGTTAACTTGTGTAAAGCCTTTAGAAAGATCAAAACGATAGCCGTCAAATTTGAATTCTTCTAGCCAGTATCTGTTCACACGGTCAACAAAATATTTTGTAGCCGCGCTTTCATGATTAAAGTCGTTGAAGACACTGAATGGATGTGTTGCCTGTATATTAAAATACGGACTGTTTGCTGCAGGTCTTCGGTTTGCTTCGTCCCACCATAGCATAGCAAGTGGTGAAAGATTATCTGCATGGTTAAGAACCATATCAAGAATAACTGCAATTCCATTCTGATGACAAAGATCAATAAAAGCTTTAAGAGTGTTTGCAGGGCCGTATGCTTTATCAACAGCAACATGATAAATTGGGTTATATCCCCAGCTATTATTTCCGGAGAATTCCATAATCGGCATTAACTCGATTGCATTTACACCAAGGCTTTTTAAATAGGATAATGTATCCTGCAGTTTTTGAAAAGTTGGCGGATTGATAAAATCCCTCAGCAGCAATTCATAAATAATAAGATTTTCTTTAGGCGGTTTTTGAAAATCAGTTACAACCCATTGATACTGTGATTGGCCTGTATTAAGAATACTTACTATGCTGGACGTTTTTCCCGCCGGATATGGTTTTAAGCCCGGATAAATAATCGGTCCAATAAACTGATCATTCGATGGATCAAGAATTTTTTCTGAGTATGGATCACCGGTTCTTATTTTTCCATCAACATAATATTGAAAAGCATATTCCACTCCCGGGCTGAGATTGCTGATATTTATCCACCAGATTACACTATCAGAATTAACCTCATGTTTTTTCATATAGAATGAAGTATCAACCTTCCAGTCATTGAAGTCGCCAATCACATAAATAAACTCCTTAAGCGGTGCAAATAAAGCTAATGTTGCAGAAACAGGTGATGTATAAGTTATGCCGTGCTCAATACCTAGCTGCAAAGGAACATTTTGAACGTCAGGGTTAACAAACATCATAAAGGCTGTGGAATCGGATTGACCGGCAGTATCAACACCAACAACTAGTAAATTATGCGAACCAACAGAATAATTTGAATGAATGAAATCAAATGATAATTGATTTGTACCTGATTGAGCTGCCTGGATTCCATCAACAAATAGTGTTAAGCTTTGAATTTGTGTCCCGACTTCTACAACAAAAATATTTATTGGAACAGTTTCACCCGGTTTTACAAATCCCGGTGAACGAAGCGGATCACCAAAACTTACACTAATTTCAGGATTTTGAACAATGGTATTCAGGCCTTCCTGAAAAAGATCTATAAAAATATCCGGTCTGGTTTGTTTGGATGCGTCTGCACTTCTGAAAACAATTGCAAGTTTAAGAATTATTTCTGCGGGATTTGTAACACTATAAAACTGACGTGGAAATCCGATGGTTAACTTATACTGGTTGGCTCCAAGTCTGGTTAATGCAGGCTGTGTACTATTTACTCCCCAGTCACCTATCACGTGCTGCCAATTGCCAAAATTTGTATGCACACCGGTATGAGCGTAAACAACTCCTGGATAATTAAGCAGTTCTTGCGCACCTGGTTGTGTAGCATCAAAAAAGACTACTATACTGTCCGTTTCTATTGGATAAGTTGGTTCAGTAGTTACGACCTGTGCATTAGTGAAGTTATAAATAAATAAAATTGATAAAAATAAGAATCTTATGATCATAATATTTCCTGAAAGATATTAAGCTTTTTTACCGATTATTTGTGCAATTATTTTTCTGCTGCGTGCTCTGTTATCAAAATCAACAAAAATTATCTGCTGCCAGGTTCCCAGAAGCAGGCTACCATCTTTGAATGGTACTGAAAATGAAGTTTTCTGCAAAGCCGAACGTAAATGTGAGTGACCGTTGCCATCGTGCCAGGTCTGATCATGTTGATAACTTACATTAGAAGGAATTATCTTCTCAAAAAAAGCAGGATAATCTTTTATTAAGCCCGGTTCGTATTCAATAGTTGTTATTCCTGTAGTTGAACCCACGGCGAAAAGACTTACATTTCCTTCAATAAACTTGTTAGATGTTATTACAGATTGTATCCTTTCTGTAATATCAGTTAAATGACAGTTTCCTTTTGTATTTATCTCAATAGAATGTGTTTCTAACTCGATCATCTAACATAAATCCGATAATTTCACTCTGAAATTAATTCTGCAGGGTTCAAATAACAAGGCTATTTCGTTACATTAAATGATAAATAATATCGGCTATTAGTTCACATTCATAATTTTCTGAAGCGTTTCTTCATCCGCAATCAGCATTTCATTTTTAATAAGTCTGGGTGTAAGAATTTTCCAGTTTTCATCTTTGGAAAAAATTTCTTTGAACATTGGAAGCGCTTTATCAAGTTCACCGACATTAACCAGAGTAATTGCAGTCCAGTACTTCATTTCAAGATTATCAGGAAACATAGCCATTGCTGCCGAATACTCTTTCATTGCTAGTTCCATATCATTTTTTTCAACTGCAACATCACCATTATTCATATGTTCATACGCACGATAGACTTTAAGCAGTCTTTTTATTTCATCAATTGGCTGAGGATGGTCTTCAACGCGGAGGTCAATCAGTCTGTCTTCCCAAAGATTTCCTGTTGAATTCCCTCGAACAACCAGAATTGAGGCTGATTGCTGACCGCGAATATCACCTCCAGCATTTTGAGCTGCATCCATAGCAGCAATCATTCTTTCAGCAAGAGGACCTTTAGTTTGTTCAAAAGCCCTTGACATTAAACCCCATATCCTATCATTCAACATTAAATTAGCTTGAACTGAGTAATTCTCGCCCACAATATGACCCGCACCCTCAATACATTTATTTCCGGTAAAGGCTTTTACATTTCCGCTTACATCTAATATTGCTAACTGACGAAATTCCCTTCCCTCATCTGAAGCAATTAAAAGATCAAGTGATTCTTCTGCGCTTATACCTTTTTTCATTAGTTCTAATCCTCTCGGACCAAAGGATGGATTAACAAATGACTGAGTTGCAACAACGCCAACACCGGCTTCTCCCCATGCAACGATCGATCCGACAGAAAACCAATGGGATTGCACAGCAACGCCCATCTCCCCGGTTTCAGGATCACGTGCAACAATGGAGTAAGTGTGTGCTAGCGGATTTTCTTTCTTAAATACCTGGGCTTGTAGTTCAACCATTAATGAAATTAAAATGGCAGATAGTAATATTAACTTTTTCATTTTTTCACCTGATGTTAAATTAATCTTTATTGTTCAACTTCTCTTACTCAATTTAATACTCTCAATAGAATCCTGCTGCGATTCTCTTTTGAATGATAGACTCTATGATATGCTTTTCTAAAATCCTTTAAATCTGCGTTATAAATATCTGTAAACGTTTGAGGATTTCGGTCAAAAAACGGAAACATACTGCTTTGAATTTGAACCATTATCCTATGACCTTTTCTAAAAGTATGATAAGCATCGTTCAAATTGAAATTTACATTTGTAACTTTACCAGGGATAAATGGTTCGGGAAATTCTAAATTATTCCTGAACTTGCCGCGCATAATTTCATAACGGACTAATCTTTGATATCCTCCCATTTCAACCTCAGCTGGATTTGTTTCGGGGTTTTCTGCATCATATGGATAAACATCAATCAGCTTTACAATCCAATCAGCATCAGTTCCTGTTGTTGAAACGAAGAGATCTGCTGTTATTGGTCCTGCAATTGTAATATCCTCTTCGAGGGGTTCTGTCTGAAATGAAATTACATCCGGTCTGGTAAAAGTAAATCTTTGATCTTCAATCATATATTGAGGTCTGTAGAATCTTCTTGAGTCAATAAATTTTGATGTATATGGAACGGGCTTTAAAGGATCACCGATATATTCTGTATAGTCAATATTATCAAACTCTGGTTCGAAAGTTAATTTACCATTGCTACTCAAAAACACTTCACTAGAAAATGAGTTTTCCGGAGGCCATTTTTCAAAACTACTCCATTCATTTTTACCGGTGTCAAACATATATGCACTTTTAAGATTCGGATTAGTTTCGCCTTTTAAGTGACATCGAAAAAACGGTTCAAGAATATTCTGTCTGAAATAATCTGCTGTATTACTTCCAAAATAAAAATCGTTGAGTGAATCGCCTTTGCCCACTATCCAACCGCCATGTGTCCAGGGACCCATAACAATGGTATTTTTGTCCAACGAATCACTCTGCTCAATGGTTTTATAAATATTTAATGGACCATAAAGATCTTCTGAATCATACCATCCGCCGACAGTAAGCACTGCCGGTTTTACTTTTGTTAAATGTGGAAGAACATTTCTATCCTGCCAGAAGTAATTGTAGGTTCCATGAGTCATTAGTGAATCCCAGAAAGGTATTTCATTCTTAAAATAATTTTTATTTACATTATTCAACGGACCAAGATTCAAAAAGAAAGTATAAGCATCAGGCGAAGGATATTGAATTGACTCCGGCCATTTTGTTGTTTGTTCTTCTCTCGGAATTCCAAAAGTTTTGAAGAAATTAAATGCCATTAAAACAGAAAATGCACCATTGTGGTGAAAGTCATCTCCAATAAACCAGTCAGCTATAGGGGCTTGTGGTGAAACGGCAATAAGGTTTGGATGAGCATCGATTGCACCCATAACAGTATAAAAACCGGGATATGAATTTCCCCACTGGCCAACTTTACCATTATGATTTTCGATATTATTAATAAGCCATTCGATTGTATCATAGGTATCACTGCTTTCATCAATATCATTATCATTAATTTTATTTGGTTTATAAGGACGCATATTAACAAAATCACCTTCAGACATGAACTTTCCACGGACATCCTGAAAAACAAAAATGTATCCCTCTCGTATGAATGATTTCGAAGGAACAATTATTCTTCTTAATTCATTTCCCCCAAACGGAGCAACGTTATATGGCGTCCGCATTAAAAGAACTGGATATTCTTCTGATTTATTCTTTGGAGAATATACAATTGTAAATAGCTTAACTCCATCCCTCATTGGAATCCGGTATTCCGTTTTATCATAATTTGTTTTAAGATAGTCGGTTTCTGAATCAGTTTGTGAACAGAAATTGAAAAAGACTATGGTAGAGATGACAATTATAATAAGCCTAAGAAAGAAAATTTTCTTCATAAATGATTTTTTTAATAGTGAAATTATAACTAATTAAAATTAGTTCATTTTATAATAAATGAAAACCTTAATTGGTTTTATTCGCTTAAATATCTTTATTTGTATTTTAGAGACAATGATTTTAAGGAGAATATTAATTGTCTGATTTAGAAGCCGCAATAATATTATTTGCCGTAGGAACTGTTGCTGCATTCATAAATGTTAATGCCGGCGGCGGATCTTCGTTAACTCTCCCCACATTGATATTTCTTGGATTAGATTCTGCAATGGCAAACGGTACAAACCGGGTTGCAATATTATTTCAGAATGTTTTTGCTGTACAGGCATTTAAGAAAGAAAAATACTACGAATTAAAAAATAGTATGATCCTTTCTGCTCTCACATTACCGGGCGCAATACTTGGTGCTGTATTAGCTGTTACCATCAGCGACGAACTGTTCCGTAAGTTACTCGCAATTATTATGATCGGAATCATAATCACAATTTTGATTCCAAATAAAAAGCAAACGGAATTTAACAGCCATCTGACTATTGACTGGAAAGTTTTGCTGGCAATGACTGGAATAGGTTTTTACGGCGGATTTATTCAGGTCGGTGTTGGCTTTATGATGATGGCTGCATTACAAAAACTTATGAAAATGGATCTTATAAGGGTGAATATGCACAAGGTTTTTGTTGTATTCATTTTTACAATTCCGGCATTTCTTGTCTTCCTGTTCACTGATAACATAAACTGGTTTTACGGTTTAACACTTTCTGCAGGTAATGCTTTCGGCGGCTGGTGGGGTGCAAAACTTTCTGTTAAGAAAGGTGAGAAATTAATTAAAGCTGTTCTGATTATAGCAATCTTGATAATGTCGGCTGAACTTTTAGATATTTTTTAGGAAATAAAATGAAACGGGATATTTTCTATAAAATAAAATTAAACAATGGAGTTGAGATTCCTCAATTCGGATTAGGTGTCTATCTCACCAAACCTTCCGAATGCGTAAACGCCTGCTTATGGGCTTTTGAAGCGGGTTACAGACATATTGACACAGCAAGTATGTACAGCAATGAAAAAGAAGTAGGTAAAGCCGTAAGAACCAGTGGACTGCACCGCGAAGAAATTTTCATAACCACTAAACTCTGGAATGAAGATCACGGCTTTGATAGAACTCTTAAAGCATTTGATAAAAGTCTGAAAAAGTTCGGACTGCATTACATAGATATGTATTTAATTCACTGGCCCGGAACTAATAAAAGAAAAGAAGCCTGGCAAGCACTTGAGAAGATTTATCAATCAGGTCGATGCAAAGCAATTGGTGTGAGCAACTATATGATGCATCACCTGGAGGAATTGTTTACTTATGCAAATATAATTCCTGCTGTAAATCAATGTGAGTTTCATCCATTTCTGTTCACAAAGGATTTATTGGATTTCTGCAATAAACATAAAATTGCTTTTGAAGGATATTCACCATTAGTAAGAATGAGAAAGCAGAATCATCCTGTTATAAATCAGATTATGGAAAAATACTCTAAAACTTATTCGCAGGTATTGATAAAATGGAGTCTGCAGCACAATGTAATTACTATTCCAAAATCATCTAATCGGGAGAGAATAATATCTAACGCCGATTTGTTTGATTTTGAAATATCAGATGAAGATATGAAGTTACTTAACAATCTGGATGAAGATTTTCATACATCCTGGAATCCGATGAGAGTGAAATAATCTTGTTGAACCATTTTAATTCAATTCTTTAGCTAAAAACTTACCTGTTAAGCTTTTTTTATTTTTAATAATCTGTTCCGGAGCACCTTCAGCAATTATTTTTCCGCCCGCTTCCCCTCCACCCGGACCCAGATCAATTATCCAATCGGCAGTTTTGACAACATCAAGATTATGTTCAACCACCACAATAGTATTTCCTTTTTCAACAAGTTTGTTAAGTACATTCAGCAGCACCTTTACATCTTCAAAATGCAAACCTGTAGTTGGCTCATCAAGTATATAAAGCGTTTTACCGGTACTCACTTTGCTTAGCTCTGTTGCAAGTTTAACCCGTTGAGCTTCGCCACCGGATAATGTTGTTGCCTGTTGACCCAATCTTATATAACCCAAACCAACATCGTGAATTGCCTGAAGTTTTCTTTTTATCCGGGGTAGATCTTCAAAGAATTCAAGTGCTTCATCAATCCGCATATCCAATACATCTGAAATGGATTTTGTTTTATAAAGTACCTGAAGTGTTTCCTGGTTATATCTTTTTCCTTTACACACATCACAAAGCACATAAACATCAGGTAGAAAATTCATTTCTATTTTTTTAAGTCCATCTCCTTTGCACTCTTCGCATCTTCCGCCCTCAACATTAAAGCTGAACCTGCCGGTTGCATATCCTCTCATTTTGGATTCAGGAAGCTGTGAATAAAGATCACGGATAAATGTAAACAGTCCGGTATAAGTAGCAGGATTTGATCTCGGTGTTCTTCCGATTGGAGATTGATCTATTTCAATCACTTTGTCAATATGTTCAATACCTTCAATGGATTCGAATGGCAATGGAACAACTTTGGAACCATAAAATTTTCTCATCAAAATCTTTACAAGCGTTTCATTAACCAAAGTAGATTTTCCTGAACCACTTACACCTGTAATAAGTGTAAGAGTACTTAATGGTATTTTTAATTCTACTTTTTTAAGATTGTTGCCGCTTGCGCCTTTTAAAGTTAAATACTTTCCATTTGTTTTTCTTCTGTTGGCGGGAAGCGCTATCTCCTGCTTGTTGCGGAGATATTTAAGTGTAAGCGAATCATAAACATTCTTCAAGTTCAGAAGTTGATCAGTTGTCCCTGAAATACAAACTTTACCGCCGTGTTCACCCGCAGCGGGACCAAGATCTATCATATAATCAGAACTTTCAATTGTTTCGCGGTCATGCTCAACAACAATTATCGTATTTCCAAGATCACGTAAGTTTTTTAGTGAGCTTATAAGCTTTTTATTATCGCTCTGGTGAAGTCCGATTGATGGTTCATCAAGAACATATAAAACGCCGGCTAATTGAGTTCCGATTTGAGTTGCTAATCTGATTCTTTGTGACTCTCCGCCTGATAAAGTTCTTGCTGACCTGTTCAAGGTCAGATACTCTAATCCGACATTAAGAAGAAAATTAAGCCGTGTTGTTATCTCCTTAAGAATCGGTTTGCCAATCAGTTCATCACGTCCTTTTAATTTCAGATCAGCAAAAAACTGTGCTGCTCTTTTAATTGAGAGTTCAGTAACCTCTGTGATATTTTTATTCTGGAATTTTACAGATAGCGACTCCTTCTTTAATCTGCCTCCGTTGCAAGTTGGACAGGTAATTGTGTTCATATAAGATTCCACCCACTCTCTTATATTATTTGAACTGGTAGTATCATAATAATTTTTAAGATACTGATACATTCCCGCAAACCTGTGCAGGTAAGTTGCCGGTCTTCCGCTGCCATAGGTATAAACGAAGGAAAGTTTTTCTTTACTTCCGTTCAGTATAATATCTTTTTGATCTTCAGTCAGTTCTTTAAGCTTCGTATCAAAAGTGAATCCGTATTTTTCAGCAACTGCAGTCAGCTGATTGAAAAACCAAATGTTACGAGGTTTTCCTAAAGGAGCAATACCTTCTTCATTAATAGACTTATTCCAATCAGGGATGATAAGATTTATATCAAGTTCTTTCCTCTCTCCCAAACCTTCGCAATCAGAACAGGAGCCATAAGGGGAGTTAAATGAAAATGAATTTGGAGCCAGTTCACGGTAACTTATTCCACAATCAAGGCAGGCAAGATGCCGGCTGAATATGCTGTCATTATCACCATCATCAATTATTACACTTCCGTTACCGTAGTTCAATGCGACTTCAATCGATTCGGTTATTCTCCCCCTGGAACGCTCGCTAACTGTAATTTTATCAACTGCAATTTCTATGTTATGAATTTTATATCTATCTACTTTAAAACCTTTTGATATTTCAAAGTATTCTCCATCAACACGAACTTTTAAAAATCCATCAGAAGAAATTTCCTCAAATAATTCTCTGTAATGTCCTTTTCTGCCTCTGACAACTGGTGCAAGTATTGAGACTTTCTTCCCGGAATTGTTTGTTATTACTGTATCAATTATTTGTGCTGATGTCTGCTTGTTGACAGGTTTGCCGCAGTTATAGCAGAAGGGTGTTCCCAGCCTTGCATAGAGAAGTCTTAAGTAATCATAAATCTCAGTAACAGTGCCAACTGTAGAACGCGGATTTCCTGAAGTTGATTTCTGTTCAATTGATATTGCAGGACTTAATCCATCAATCAAATCAACGTCTGGCTTTTCCAGCATATCAAGAAACTGGCGGGCATAAGCAGAAAGAGATTCAATATATCTTCGCTGTCCTTCAGCGTAAATAGTATCGAAAGCAAGAGATGATTTGCCGGAACCGGAAAGTCCTGTAATCACAGTAAAAGATTCCCGCGGAATTTCCACATCTATATTCTTTAAGTTGTGCTCTCGTGCACCTTTAATTATTATCTGTTCTTTTTCCAATTTTGTCTTATAAATAAAAATTCAAACAGTTATATTAGTTATGCATAAAATGATTGTCAAATAATTTTGCTGTTCATGATTCAGAAAGAATTTTTATGACACTTCCAGAACAGATTACAACCGTTAAACAGTTCCGGGAATCTATTTTTAAGGAAAAAGGGTCAGAATTTATTGCACAGGTTTATCCTGCTGAAAAAACGGAAGAATGTGAAAAAATACTTAGTACAGTTAAGAAAAAGTATTTGGATGCAACTCATCACTGCTATGCTTACAAATTATTAGTCGATGTAAATAAATTCTCAGATGACGGTGAACCATCGGGTACAGCAGGAAAAAGAATTTTGAATGCAATTGAGCACTTTCATCTGGTCAATCTTTTGGTGGTTATAATAAGATATTTTGGCGGAACAAAACTTGGTGTTGGTCCCCTTGGAAAAGCGTATTATTCTTCTGCTTTTAATGTGCTTGATAAATCCGAAAAAAATAATCGATCACTTCTTCAAAAAATCCAAATTAAAACTTCACCTTCATTTATAAGTAATATTTACAGGATCACTTCAAATCTTAATGGAAAAGTAGAAACCTCTTCATTTGCTGATGAATTAAATTGTGAAATAGTAATTCCCGCAAGAAATATGGATTTATTAAAAAACGATATTAAAGAGCTCACTAGTGGAAATTTTGAGCTGAAAACCGTTTCAGAACCCTTTTATTTTTAAAAATCAGCAAAAAAAATTTACTTGCACTTGCGAAAATTATTACGTTTATCGATATTTGATATGCACAATAATTCATTTTTATACACAGGGGAATCTATGGATAATAATTACGCTGAAAAGTTAGCAAATTTAACATTTAGTCTTCTGGCAAACTGTCAGGAAAAGGAAGTCCGCTTAGCTGAAGTGCACGGACTAACTCAAGCCGAATTCAGATGCCTCAGATTGTTCGGAAAAGACGAGAGTCTGAACAATAAACAAATTGCTGAGCGAATGAATTTGAGTCCCAGCCGTTTAACGCGTATCATTGACGGACTAGTAAAAAAAGAATATATAATCAGAGAGATTGATCCCAACGATAGAAGAAATATGCGGGTTTGTCTTTCTAAAAAAGGTCAGCTACTCGTCAATCAACTGAATAAGGCTTATATAGATATTCATCGGGATATTCTACAGGATATTGAGTCTGATCAGCATGAACCGTTGATAGTTGCGATGAGTCAATTGCTTATTGCACTTGAAAAATGGATCGCTAAAACCTGAAAAATTCAGGTTGATCTTTTAAGGTGATTTATATATCTCTTTAGTGCATCCAGATCAGAAACTAATTCACTAAGGATCTTGAAAGTTTCAGGAATTAGATTAAAATATTTCTTTTCGAATTCATTTTTAACTTCAACAGATGAGTTTAAGGTAATCTCTTTTATTTGAGAGATTACCTTTTCCATATTATCAGATAGATCTTTCTTTACGTGATCTAAACTTTTTACTTCGGGATTATTGCTGCCGGTTTTTATTACACGCATTAATCCATTGACGTACTTTCCGGTAAAACATAACTCTTCAAATATTTCAATTTTGTTGTTTTTATATGATTCTGATATCAGGATCATAATATCATCTTTTTTAGTAAAAACAGAATTGGTAAAATCTTCTGCTGAGTTCAATGTATTTATATCGTATTGCTGCATAACTATTTTTTTATTCCTATTCCAAGTCCGTCGCCAACCGGGAGAATTGTAGTTATAAGATTTTCCTGTGAAGTAAAAATTTTGTTGAATTCCCTTATAAGTTTTGTTGACGCTTTATAGTTGGCCGGAACTCTTGTCGTTGCGGCATATCCGTGCCAGAGAAGATTATCTACAACAATTACACCACCGCGCTTTAAAAGAATTAATGAGTAATCAAACAAGCGTTTATAATCTTCTTTATCAGCATCAAGAAAGATGAAGTCATATTTTTTCTGCAGCTGCGGCATTATGCTTAGTGCATTGCCCTCAAATAATTTAATTTTATCAGCAAAGCCTGATCTTTCAAAATACTCTCTTGCAAGCGGAATATTGTCAGCGCTTTTTTCAATTGTATGTACTTCCGATTTCTTGCCGAGGTTTCTTGCGATTCTTATTGTACTGTAACCAATCGCTGTACCTATTTCCAAAACACGTTTAGGTTCTTTCAGCAGTATTAATTGTTCAATCAGCTCAGCGGACTGCCAGGAAAGAATGGGTATTTTATGCTCAGCAGCATAAGCTTCCATTTCCTGAATAAGCTCATTCTCTTTTTTCCGGAATGTGTCTATGTACTTTGCCTGTGCGGGAAAATGTATTGTGCTCATAAATGTTTAATACTTTTTGATATTAAGATACAAATATCTGTTAAGTAAAAACAATAATTTGGAAGGAACCATTAGGGTAAGAAATGTTAAGGCAGCCAGGTAACTGACGGCCTTAATTGATTCACTTAACGAAGTAAAATCATTTTTCTTGATTGGCTGTAACCATTTGACTGGAAGGTGTAAATGTAAACTCCGGTTGTAAGTTCAGAGGCATTAAAAACCACATCATACATTCCTGCCTCTTTATCTTCATTAACCAATGCTGAAACTTCTTGTCCTAATATGTCAAATACCTTTAGCGATACAAATCCTGCTTCTGCGATTGAGTATGAAATACTTGTACTTGAATTGAAGGGATTAGGATAGTTTTGGGATACATTATATGTTAACGGTTTGATGATCTCATCATCATCAATTCCAACTAAATTGCCATATACTGTACCATTTATTTTTGCATAATTCAAAAATACTACTGTCCCATCAGAATAAGCTTTCTGGATTTGGCCTATTCCATCCGCTAACCAATAAGCAAACTGGATAACACCGTTTTCATATAATAGAACTGCTTTTATAATTTTATTTTGCCCAAAAACAAATAGTGTATCCGTAAACAACAATTTGGCATATAATGTATCGATAACGGGTAAACCCCAAGCTACCGGCCACATTTCTCCATCTTGTGCATCTGCCTTAAATATCATATACTCATCAAGAGTACCTGTAATCCCAGTCAATGGAACAACTGTTGTATAAATATTACCAAACTCATCAACTCTTGTATCATCAAACTCAAATATTGGTCCTGGTAATGTGTAATAAGTTTTTCCGTTTGGATAGACAGTATCCCTTTCAATCTCAGCGAAGAAATAATTCGTACCATTATATGTTTGATATTCATTCCCAATCCTAAGCGGCAGGAAGTTTTGTTGTTGTGGTAAATTGGTAACGGCCAACAAAGAAAATATTAAGATAGTTTCTAATAATGTTTTCATAATGTCTATAATAGATTAAAAACTCCTTTGAGTAAATCCAGTTTTTTACTTCAGCAAAATTAATTTCCTACCGTATTCTTTTCCATTTAATTGTACCAGTAAAAAGTAAACTCCGCTTGCACAAATATTACCTTTATCTGAATATCCATCCCATTCGACGACATTAATGCCCGGACTGGTTATCTCATTATATTGCTTAACACGTTGACCTGAACCATCTATTATTGCCATCTTGAAAATTTCATTTCCTTCCGATACAAAGTTCATTCTAACTGATTTATGCGCTGCAGGAATAAAGGGATTTGGAAAAGGATTACTGACAACATAATCAACCTGGTCAGAAGGAAGAGCAAGATTTAATGAAATTTCAAGTGCTCCATATGCAAACTTATAATTTTTTGCTGATGGTTCCCGATAATTTATACCAGCACTATCGGAATAAGAGAAATAAAACTCTACATTTTGTCCCTGTGGGAAAAAAGGCACTTCAAAACTAAATCTGAAAATCCTGTCCACTGTGGGAGAAGCCTCTGTAAAGTTTATTCCGTCAATTGAGTAATGCATTTTTACAGTATTTGGATTAATATTTTCCTGAAAAAATATTTTACGAATAAAGTAATCATTATTTATGAATTCAAGGTTTGGAAATTCAATTGCACTTTTTGCAGATACGAGTCCATAACCAATTTCATTATTAGGATTAAGTGAGTTATCCGCTGACTCTAATAGAATACTTCGGATCTGGGTATTTTTAAGATGCCGGTGAATTGAAAGCAGAAGTGCAGCAACTCCGCTTGCAATTGGTGCTGATGTGGAAGTTCCGCTTGCAAATCTGTATCCGTTATTGGTACTTGCAGAAGCGCCGTAGACCCCGACACCCATTGCAACAACTTCCGGTTTTATTCTTCCGTCAGATGATGGTCCCCTGCTGCTGAATCCGGCTAATTGATTTGATGAGTTCACTGCTCCAACTCCAATAGTGTTCTTTCCATCAGCGGGAGCGGTAATATAAAACCACGGTGTATTACCTTCATTACCGGCAGAAGTGAAAGTTGCAACACCTCTCATAAATGCAAGCTCTGCAGCTTTTGTAACAATAGTTGTCTTGCCGTCCATATCATTGTAAGTGTATGATTCACCCGGAGTATCAAAAATACTGTAACCAAGTGAACTGCTTGTAATGTCAACTCCCTGTCCTTCCGTCCAGATTAACGCTGCGGCATAATTATCTTCTTCAATTCTTGTTTCACTTCTTATATCTTCTGTTTTTGCAAGCAGGTAGGATGAATTAAATGCAGCGCCTATCATTGTACTATCGTGATATCCTCCGATAATAGAGAATATTAAAGTGCCATGATCGTGCTGTGATGGATGATCCCCGGTCTGATTTGCAGTAATAGTATCATTAAATACAAAATCGTATTCTGCCAATACATTTCTGGTGTTAAGTGAAATATGTCGCTGCCAGTCATAACCAGTATCAAGCAGACCTATAACAACATCATCGCCTGTAATTCCTTTTGAATGAACTAAAGGAATATCTGACAGATCTAATTGTGTGAATGAAGGTCCATAATTGTTAAATGAATTATACTTATACAAATTCAAATCATCAACAAGCGATTTTTGAAATTTAAGACTTTTAACCGGAACAACTTTATAAACAAAACTGAGTGATTTTACCTGTTCAATCTGAGAACCATTCATTCTTACCGAAACAGAATTAAACCATTTTAATTTGTGGATTATCTCAATTCCCAAATCCTTTATTACAGTAAGATAATTATCATCTAAAGGAAGGTCCTCATAAGTAATGAATTCATCACCCATATTTTTTATTCTTCTCTCAACTGCTCTTTCTGAAAGCTGATCAACAGCCTGTTTATAGATAAGAGAAGATTTACTAAGCGTTGATTCCGGTTTAATTCCCTTATCCTTAAAATAAATAAAGTACTTTTCCTGTGATAAAAGGTTAAAAGTAAATAAAACAGCAAGCAGAATAATTTTATGTATCATATTATAAAGTAATATTTTTCAGGAAATATATCTTTTTAGAAAAGTATAAAAAAGGCAGAATTAAGTTTATTCTATAGATTTAAAGAACCTGTCAAACCTGATGTTGCCTGGAAAACTGAGTGAAGTATCTGATCTTAATGACCAGTAAACAAATTTAGCTTTTCCGATAATTGCATCTTCAGGTACAAATCCGAAATATCTGCTGTCAAAACTTTCATCACGGTTATCACCTAAGAGGAAATAATAATCTTTCTGAATTATGTATTCTCTCACAGGTTTGTTTTTAATATTGACTACTGTTCCTTCAACACTTACTGAACCTAATCCTTGTTCCAGATTTATTAAAACCTGCCAATCATTAATATTCTTTGGAGATATGGAGATTGTATCACCTTTAGCAGGAATACGGATTGGACCATAATTATCAGAATTCCACCTTCTGCCCGAAGGAAAAATTCCTTCCTCTGCTGAACCCTGTTTTTTAATTTGAATATTATCTATAACAGATTCTTTTGGAGGACGCATTTTCCGATTATTAATAAGTACTTCCTTATTTACAATTTTTAGTGTATCACCCGGAAGACCCACAACTCTTTTTATTAAGTGGCTGCTAGCTAGTGAATCAACCCCAAGTATCTCAGCAGTAGACTTGAAAATAACCACATCCTCCCTGCTGGGTTTGCTGAAAGAAATAAGATTTGACTGAGATAGTTTGATATTTGTAAAAGGAATTACAGCCGGTGTGGAAAGTTTATAAGAAGCTTTGCTGATAAGAATGAAATCCCCCTCAATAAGCGAATTCTTCATTGATGATGTCGGGATTCTGTACGCATCAATAAAAAATGCTTTAAGAATCAATGCAAACAGCAGAAACAGAATTGCCGCTAATACTAATATTTTTTTTAGTACCGGTTTAATTGCTATCCCTTAAAAAATAATGACACAGGTAAAATTATTCATCTATTTGTAAGACAGCAAGAAATGCTTCCTGCGGAATTTCAACATTACCAACCTGTTTCATACGTTTTTTACCCTCCTTCTGCTTCTCAAGAAGTTTTCTTTTACGTGTAATATCACCGCCATAGCATTTAGCAATTACATTTTTTCGTAATGCTTTTACTACTGATTTTGATATTACTTTTGTTCCGATTGCCGCCTGGATACTTATTTCAAACATTTGTCTTGGAATCAAATCTTTTAGCTTTGAACTTACTTTTCTGCCCCAATCATATGATTTACTTCTGTGAACTATCATTGACAGTGCATCTACAGGTTCGCTGTTCAATAAAATATCAAGCTTAACAAGATCAGACTCGCGATAACCAATATATTCATAATCAAAAGATGCATAACCCCGTGTAAGTGATTTAAGCTTGTCGTAAAAATCAAAAATTATTTCAGAGAGTGGAAACTCAAATTGCAGATCCGCCCGCGTAGGATCAAGATAAGTTGTATTTATATAAACACCCCGCTTATCCATTCCAAGCTTCATAATACTGCCTACATATTCCGAAGGCGTAACAATTTGTGCTTTCATATAGGGTTCTTTAATTTGATCGATATTTCCTACAGAAGGCATTTCTGCGGGATTATCAACGGTTACTTCTTCACCGCTTTTTGTATAAACAATGTATTCAACGTTAGGAAGCGTAGTGATAATTGATTGACCATACTCACGTAATAATCTTTCCTGAACAATTTCCATATGAAGAAGCCCAAGAAAACCACATCTGAAACCAAATCCCAACGCAGCAGAGGTTTCCGGCTGATAAACCAAAGCTGAATCGTTTAACCGGAACTTCTCAAGTGCATCACGCAAATCTTCAAAATCATCTGAATCTGTAGGATAAAGTCCGCTGTAAACCATAGGTTTTACTTCTTTATATCCGGGAAGAGGTTCAGCAGCACCATGCTTGAGATGAGTGACGGTATCGCCAACTTTCGCGTCGTGAACGTCTTTAATACCTGCAATAAGATATCCAACATTTCCGGCACTAATTTCGTTCGTTTTTATTTTCTTCAAACCAAGCACCCCTATTTCTTCGGCATCGAATGGTTTATCTACTTTGAAGAATTTTATTCTGTCATTAGTTTTTAATGTTCCCTGAAAAACTCTTATGTTGGCAATGGCACCCCGGTAAGCGTCGAAAATTGAATCAAAAATCAGAGCCTGAAGTGGTGCATCAGGATCACCTTGAGGCGGAGGTACTTTTTTAACTACCGTTTCCAGAAGTTCATCAATTCCGATTTTTTCCTTAGCGCTGACAAGAATTATGTCTTCTTTCTGACAGCCGATCAAATCAATAACCTGGCCTGATATTCTATCAATCTCGGCACTTGGCAGATCAATTTTGTTAAGAACGGGAATTATTTCTAACCCGGCATCAATAGCAAGATAAAGATTACTTATTGTTTGTGCTTCAACTCCCTGCGCTGCATCAACGACAAGTATAGCTCCTTCACATGCAGCAAGTGATCGGGATACTTCGTAAGTAAAATCGACGTGTCCCGGTGTATCTATAAGATTTAAAATGTATGCTATGCCATTCGAAGCTTTATAATTCATCTGAATAGCATGTGACTTTATTGTTATCCCTCGTTCACGCTCGAGTTCAAGATTATCAAGTATTTGATCTTTAGCCTCACGCTGATTAACAACTCCGGTTCTTTCTAAAAGGCAATCTGCAATAGTAGATTTTCCGTGATCAATATGCGCAATTATGCAAAAATTTCTAATGTTTTTCATTCATTCCGAGTTTAAATTGTAATGCAAATATAGTTAGAGGGATGTTATTATTAAAGGTTAAGATATTCAGGAGAAACGTGCTGGTTAATTCCGGAAAAGTAGAATAAATTCAGATGGCATCCAATTAAAGGATGCCATCTGAAAAAGTGTTTAGAGTGTGACTTCCAATCCTGCGGTTATTATCCGTGGTAATCCTACCTTTATTCCCTGCGGACGTCTGCTTGCAATGTATCTTTCATCAAGGAGGTTTTTCACTGATAAATATATTGATGAGTTAATTGATTCAATTTCATATCTTCCGGTGATATCAACTACATTGTATGAAGGCATCAATCCGGTTTCACCGCTGGCAGAAGCTTCCGTTGAATTTAGTTCATCAGTGAATTGTTCCCCGATAAAGGTTCCTGAAAGCTGCAAGCCGAATCCGAACGGAGTTGAAAAGTCTAATGCTGCAGATATAAATTGTTCCGGTGAATATGGAAGTCTATTTCCTTTAATATTTACCCGCTCTGAATTAACGGTAATAAACCTGTCTTCATTATATTCGGAATTACCGAATGTTGCACTTGTACTCAGCATTATACCATACGATGAACCAAGTAGACTGCCAAGATCAAATTTAATTCCCGCTTCAATACCCTGATGCAGAGTACTTCCACCGTTAACTAAACCTGAGCCGGCTCCACCTGAGGATTCTGAAACAGGAATTACCTGATTAGAAAAATCGAGCATATAGCCGGTTAACTCAACGTCAAAATAGTTGAGTAAAGAAGCTCTCAGCCCGATTTCGTAATTCCAGCTGAGCTCAGCATCCAGTTGTAAGGCTTCCCCACCGCTTGAA
The DNA here is from genome assembly GCA_018335755.1 of Ignavibacterium sp. Classification (GTDB taxonomy): domain Bacteria; phylum Bacteroidota; class Ignavibacteria; order Ignavibacteriales; family Ignavibacteriaceae; genus JAGXRK01. Next base: position 109,319 of record JAGXRK010000061.1, read on the forward strand.
ATAGCATCTTTAACACGGGGAGGTGCAAACCCTCTGTGAACTCCGGCAAAAACTGAAACCCGGTTATCAAAATTGTAGTTCAAACCAGCTCCGGGAACAACAGAAAAGAGATCATCATTTGCAGTTAAACTAGTATCGGAAAAGTTTCTTCTGAAAATATCTCTGCTAAAATTAAATTGTTCCAAACGAAAACCGGGAACAACAGTAAATTTTTCTGTGATGAATATCCGGTTTTGTATGAAAAAACTGGATGCATAACCTGTTCTTATTTCGTCTTCACGAAGATCACCGGATTTTGCATCTGCAGTTCTTCCATCTATTCTTTGTTCAAATGCTCTTTCATATAAAAAGCGGACACCTGCTTCCAGTTCATTATTTAATGAACCGAGATTATATGATGTAATAAATCTTGGTTCAATGCCGGCTACTTCAAATTGTCTGTTCCGATTACCGGTAGAATTTCTCATATAGATAGCACCATTTGTAACTGTGGTATCACCAAAGATGATGCCTGTCATTCCTGATGAAGTTGCCCTGCTGAAATTTTGTCTGAGCCAGTTCCTGGTGGTTGTATAACCAAAAGCTGTTGTTCTTATATATGAATTATCGGAGATAAAATAATCGTATGTGAAGCTGGCTGAATATCGTCTTATATCAAGCTCATCGTTTGGAGCGACTTCAGTATAATATTCTCCTCTATCGTACATTGTTTGAGTAATACCAATATAAGTTGAATTAGAAACTTCATCGTAGGCAGATAACTTAAATCCTAATCGGGAATTATCGGTTAAATTAAATCGAACTTTAGCTGTAAAGTCGTTAACAGTAAATCTTGTAATGCCAAGTTTGTCAGCTCTTTTGTGAAGAAGAGCAACCTGAACTCCAACATTATCGAAAGTGGTTCCATAACTTAATTGTCCTGATGCAAAACCTCCTGTACCGCCTCTTAAACTGATTCCAGCAGTTGAAACCAATGGGGGGTCCGCTGTTATAAAGTTTATTACTCCGCCAATAGTTTGAGGACCAAACAGAATTGATCCGCTGCCTTTAAGTATTTCTACACTTTTCATTCTATCAATAGCAGGAGTATAATACATTTCCGGTTCACCATACGGAGCAAGTGCAACAGGTACACCATCTTCCATCATTAAAACAGTGCGGCTTCTATCGGGATCAAGCCCGCGGATTCCTATATTAGCACGTAAACCAATTCCTTCTTCATCAACAACATGAACTCCCGTAACCTGACGAAACATTTCATTTCCGGCCAGAGGTTGATTATGCTTTAAGCTTGTAGTTGCAATAATATCAGCCGAGCCGGGGATGCGCATTAATAAAGATGGTTTTCTACCTATAATGTCTATTTGAGGAAAATCATACATTTTAATGGTTGTATCAATAATGGCGGTTACCGAGGTATTCTCTGTTTGCTGGTTCTCAGGTTCGGAGATTGGCTGAGTGAAAGACAGTCCAACTGCTAAAAAAGAAAGTAAGGATCCCCTGACGATCATACTGTAAATTCTAGTCATCTTAACTCCATAAATTTAATTAAAATTTATTCACACATCCCCTGTCTGAAAAATCATAAATTAATTTAGACTAAATCTAAATAGAAATAAGGAATTAAGCAAGAATAATTTTGTAGTATTTTTTACTATCAGAGATTATTTGTTTTTTAGTAGATTGAGGATAATTCCCTCTCGAAGAGCAAACTCTGAAATTGTAATTTCTTTAACATTAAAATTTTTCATTATTCGTCTCAGAATCAGCAGTCCGGCAGGAATGATATCGGCTCTCTTTACCTCCATTCCCTGAATTGCGATTCTTTCTGCAGGAGTTTTGGCTTCCAGTATATCAGAAAGTACAGAGCGAAATTGTGAGTAAGTGAAACTCAGACTATTAGATGATTTAATTTTTTTACCATTGATTGCTGAATGCACGAGTGAAGCAGCAGCGTTAATAGTTCCGGATGTTCCTACAGCAATATCAAAAGACTGCGAATAATCCAGATTCTTATTTTCCAGAAGAGCGTTTTTAATAAAATACTTACAATCTTTTACTGCCCTGTTCTTAAGCCTATAGTCAGGAAAGAACATTTTGGTTAATCTTACTGCACCGATTTTAATACTTTCAGCAAAAATTACATTTCCCTTGTCTGCCAAAAGCAGTTCAGTACTGCCTCCCCCAATATCTATACAAAATACTTTTTTATCAGCAACAGGTAATGCTTTTTGTATTCCAAGATAAATTAACTCAGCCTCCTTTCTGCCATCTATTACATTTACCTGTATACCCGTTTTATTAAAAACTCTTTCAATAAACTCGTTTTTATTCTGCGCTTCCCTAACTGCACTTGTTGCCGCGGCTATTAATTTAGCACGATAATAATCTGCCAGAGATTTGAAGCCGGAAAGCAGATCAATAGCTTTTTCAGTTTCTCCATCTGAAATTATACTCAGGTCTTCTCCTTTATGTGAACCAAGCCGGATAACCTCCCGTTGTTTATCCATCACAACAAAGCTTCCATCATCTTTAACCTCAACAATTAAAAGATGAAAGGAGTTTGTACCCATATCAACCGCGGCAATTCTTTTCATATTATTTAATCTTATTTTGCGCTGCTAAGAATCTTGATACAAAGCAGATATACACTTTCAACTTCTACATCATCTATGAGTTCAGATTCACGAAGGAAAAATTTGTTTGGACCAATAGGTGCCCAATTAAACGGATTGGTAGGACCAAAAATTGAAATTTGAGGAGTTTCAGTAGTGCCCGCTACGTGCATTATTCCGGTATCATTAGAAATAAACAACTCGGAAAGCGAAATTAATGCAGCAATCTGCGGAATGGTTTTGTTTAGAAAAGTTCTGATTGGTAAGCGCGAGTTTTTTATAACATAATCTATTTCATCTCTGTCAGCATCACTTCCGGTTAAATAAAACACACAATTATATTTACTGTTTAACTTCTTGATCAATTCCACATACTTATTAAGAGACCAGCGATTGGGGGGCTTACCTGCACCAACGTGTAATCCAATAAGTAACTGATTTTTCTTTTTATTTGTTTTTTTTACAAAGGTATGAGCAAACCTTAAATCTTCGTAGTCAAAGGTAATTTCAGATCGATAATTATTTGTATCTATACCAAATGGTCTGATGATATCAAGGCATCTTTCAGACACATTGGAATCGGGGTGATTTCTCCAATCTAATTTTATTCGTTTATCAAAAAGATAGGCACTTTCATTAACCTGTCCATCTAGTGATTCCGCTCCTATTCTTATTTTAGTTTTACTGAATCTGGCAATCAGATTGCTTGTAAAAGATATTGAAACTACTACTGGAACAATGGCTACATCATAACCCTGACGAAGAATTTTTCTAAGCGAGAAAAAGTACGATGGTTTAAAGAGCAGGTTCTTATCGAAGATGAAATAGCGATCAACAAATTTATTCTTTACAATTCCGTGAAAGTTATGTGGACTTACAATAAGTGTTATTTTGCAATCGGGATATTTTTCTTTAAAAGCTCTGAAAAGTGAAACGCCGGATAAAAGATCTCCCAACTGATTGTGCTGTCTAACAATCAGAACATTTTTTACTTCACCTAATTCTTTACTTTCGTTTTTTTTAACTGACAGAAGTTTTTCAAAAAATTTAGTAATTAACCTGGAGGTGAATGATTTTTCAGACATCAACTATTCTTTTCTTTATCTTCAATATCTGAAATTTCAGTGTATTTTGCTTCTTCTACATTATCGTACTTTTTACGTTTGCGTTTGAACGATGAGGTGTTTTCTGACTGATTTGACTTTCCGAAAAGGCCAATAAGAAACCGCTTAATTATGCGGTATAGAAAAATGAATAAAACAATAAGCAGCAGAATTCTTAAGAATTGACTCATCCTATACTCTTTGGCTCGGGATTAAAGTATTCAATAAATGCGCGGTCTTCACGGAATATTTGTCGGAATAATTCATCAAAATCTTCTTCATTATTAACAAAGTCAATTTCAGTTGAGTTAACTATAAGTAATGGTGAGGAATTATAGCGGAAAAAGTAATGCGTATAAGCATCGCTCAATTCCTCAATATAGCTGCGTGTAAGATTGCGTTCTATTTTTCTGCTTCGTTTTTTTATGTTATGCATCAGCCTGTCTATACTTGACTGAAGAAATACAACTAAATCCGGTTTACGTAAATTCCTTTGAAGAAGAGGAAATATTGATTCGTACAATTTTAACTCTTCGCCGGAAAGATTGAGATAAGCAAATATCCTATCTTTATCAAAGATATAATCGCCAACAATATATTGTGTAAAGAGATCTTCCTGGTTCAATTCCTCCTGTTGTTTAAACCTGTTGATCAGAAAGAACATTTGAGTCTGGAAGGCATATCTTCTTCTATCGGTATAAAACTTTTCCAGAAAAGGATTTGTTTCGAATTGTTCAAGAATAAGTTTAGAATCAAGACGGACTTTCATTTTTTTTGCCAGAGCCGTTTTACCTGATCCTATAACTCCTTCTATTGCTATGTATCTTACTTCGTTATTATTCAATATTTTGCTTCCGGTATGAATAATTTTTCGGGTAATATTTTAATTATAAATTTATCTTCAAGTTTTGTAAGGATAAAGCATAACTTTTCATTTGTTTCAGGATGAATTATTTCGGGATCAAGTTCACACAAAGGCTGAAGGACAAAATCCCTATAAATAATACCTTTATGCGGCAAACTAATAAATTCATTGGAAATAATTAAGTCATTATATAACAAAAGATCAATATCTATTTCGCGAGGTCCCCATTTTTGTTTAAAAGATCTTCCAAGTTTCTGTTCAATAATTTGTAACTTTTTGAAAAGATCAACAGGAGTCAGATCCGTGGTAATACTGACTGCTGCATTGTAAAAATTTTTCTGTTCAATTATTCCGAAAGGTCTGGTTTCATAAACTGATGATATATTTTTAATAACTACTTTGTCTGCTGAATTTAGCTCCAGCAAAGCATTTTGCAGATAACCTAGTCTATCCCCTTTATTTGAGCCTAAACCAATAAAAACATTATTTATTTTTGAAATATCCAAAATGATTACAGTTCTTTTCTTTCTTTTACTACCTCAACTTCCACGCAATCAACCACTCCGCCAAGCGGGGGATTATTTTTCCTAACTCTTACAGCAACTTTACTTATTGCAGTAAACTTCATCAGTAATTCATTTGCAATTTTTACTGCCAACGCTTCTATAAGATAGTATTTTTGCTCAAGAGCAAGATGATACATAAAAGAATAAACTTTGTGGTAGTCTATTGTTTCAATTAACGAATCGTTCTCTGCTGCATCGGAGAAATCGGTGTAAATATCTACATCAGCTTCAAATTTACCGCCAACGCTCTGCTCTTCAGAACGAACACCGTGATAGCCATAGAATGTAGCTTTTTTAATTCTAATAATATTTGTCATAATTAACTATAGTGATAATCAATGTAAAATTAGTGAAATAAATGAATTTATTTTTCAATTAATAGTTACTTTTTTCCAGCTTTTCTGTATCTGAGATATACCTCAATATTTGCCCACAGAAGCCCGAATAATACAAGACCAGAACCGATAAAATGCCTTGCTGTAAGTTGCTCATTGTAAAATATCCATCCTGCAATCAGCGCTACAATTGGAGTAATGAAAGCTATCAATGAAAGAATTATAACATTAACCCGCTTTAATAGCCAGTAAAAGGAAGTGAAAGTAACTACACTTCCGAATACGGCAAGATAAGAAACTGATAACACTGCGTTAAGGTCTAACACATTCGACGAAAAATCCTCCCAGAGGAATGAAAAAAGCGTCATAAAAAAACCTGCTAAAAGCATAGGTACTAAATTCATTGAAAGTGAGTTTAAGTGTTTTCCCGACTTTTTTAGTGTAACAGCAATATTTGCCTGCATTGTTCCGCTTAATACTATTGCTATCATTCCAAGAATGTAATCTGAAAGATCTTCTCCGAATGAGTCGAAAAAGATTACAAGGATACCAGTAAATCCGATTATGATTCCGGTAACTTTAATAAATCCTATTTTTTCTTCCGGTATGCGGAAATAACTGAATATCGCAACAAAGAAAGGATAAACTGCAAATAAAACTGCTGATAACCCTGAAGGGACAAACTGCTGAGCCCAGTAAACTAGTCCGAAAGGAATTATGAATGAAAAGAATCCCATTAAAAAATAAAGCTTCATTGATTGTTTGTCAGTTTGAAGCTTTATCTTTTTCAACTGCATTATTAAATAAATTACCAATGATGCAAGAATAAATCTTGTACCGGCCGACATAAAAGGTGTAAGTGATTCAAGGCTGGCTTTAATACCTACCCAGGTAGTTCCCCAGATTAAACACAAAAGAATATAGGTACCAACAATTCTTGTATTACCGTTTTCCATACTAATTTTTCATTCCAATCACAGCCAACGATCTTCCGGATTTATTCCCATCACGACGGAAGGAATGCAGCAAACCTTTCAGTTGATAAGTACACAGTACTGATTTTTGAATATTATTTTTCATAACATGAAAATCAATCAGCATATCATAATTAACAGAAGCAACATCAAGGAATAACATTCCATTGTAATTTTGAATATATTTTTTATTAAAGAGCTTTGCTACAGCTTCACTAACCTCATAATTGATTTGTGATACTGATGGACCGAGGTAAACAATCAAATCATCACCATTTGTATTAAAAAGTTCATTCATTCTGAGCAAAGTTTTTTTAAGTATTTTATTTTCAGCTCCGCGCCACCCTGAATGAACAGCAGCTATAACGTGGTTCTTAATATCATAAATCAAAATTGGAGTGCAATCGGCAATTGTCAATACAAGAAGCAGATTTTTTCTTGATGTAATTAATGCATCGCTGTCTCCACAATTACCTGCAGAATCTGTAACAATTACAATATCTGAATGTGTCTGGTATTGATAAGCTATTTCATTTTCATTAAATCCTAAATTACTAAAAAACACACGCCTGTTTTCCAAAACCTTCTTTTCATCATCATTTATATTTGGTGATAAATTAAAATAATACGGAGCTTGCCTGTCCAATCCGATAGTAGTGCTTACAGCAGCAGTTATTTGAGGAAAATTATTGAATATGTGTGGTTTAATAATAAACATATCTTAATTTTTTGTGAGGTAATTTAATGAATTTTCACCACTGTTAATGTAGTCCCATTGCTTAATTGACGAATGCCTCTATTAGTATTATATTGCCCAAAGTTTTTTAATTAATAAGGGAATTATTTTGAGAATTCTTGTTTCAAATGATGATGGAATTGATTCTGCAGGAATACACTCGCTTGTAAAATCATTAAAGGAAATTGCGGAAATTACAGTTGTTGCTCCTCATACAGAGCAAAGCGCTGTTGGTCACGCAATTACAATGCAAACTCCGCTTCGGGTTTTTGAGTATCACAAAGATGGTGAATTTTTTGGATACGCTGTTGGCGGGACACCTGCTGATTGTGTTAAGATGGGAATCAGAAATTTGATGGAAAGTCCTCCGGATCTTGTTGTTTCCGGAATAAATCATGGTTCGAATACAGCCATTAACATTATTTACTCGGGAACGGTATCAGCAGCAAGAGAAGCAGCTATTATGGATGTGCCGTCTATTGCTGTTTCGGTTACAAGTCACGCTGTTAAGGATTTTTCCTTTGCAGCAAAAGTATCTCAAATGCTGGCTAAAGAAGTTTACGAAAAAGGTTTACCGCCGGGTACTATGCTGAACGTTAATGTTCCTAATTTGCCTGAAGCAAAAATAGCCGGCATTCTGGTTACAAAGCAGGGTAAATCCAAGTGGGACGATGTTTACGAAAAACGTGTTGACCCTTACGGCAGAAATTATTACTGGCTTACTGGAAATATGCTTGTGGTGGATAACGAACTTGAAATTGATCAGATCGCTATTCAAAAAAATTATGTTTCAGTTACGCCTATTCAGTTTGATCTGACTGATTACGCTGCATATGAGTCAATGAAAGAATGGAATATCGAAAAACTTTTTCATGCGAAAACAGTTTGAGATCTATCATATAAACGCGTTCACAAAAAATCCTTTTGAAGGTAATGCAGCTGCAGTGATGTTTGGTGATGAACTGTCTGAATATCAAATGCAGCTTATTGCTAATCAAACAAACTATTCTGAAACCGCTTTTCTTTGCTCATCAAAAAAAGCTGATCATAATTTAAGATGGTTTACTCCTTGCGTAGAAGTTGACCTCTGCGGTCATGCAACAATAGCATCACTTCATTTCTTATCCGAGAAAAAAGCAATTAAAGATGGAACCAATTTAACATTCGAAACCAAATCCGGTGTTTTAAATTGTTCAATTAGTAAAAACGAATACTCAATGCAAATGCCCGTATTTAATGTGAGTGAGTTGGGAAAGCTGAAAAATGATCTGATTAGTGCCTATAACATTCCAGCTGATATTATTGATGAAGATACACCTATTTTAACATTGAGTAACAATTATGTTTTTATTAAAATTAAATCGTATTATAAGTTAGTTTCATATAAACCTAAAATAGATACTGAGAATTATTTCATTAAGAAATTCCCTGATCTATCACTTTATACAACTGAAACAATTGAAGAGGAAAGTTCTTCTCATCAAAGATTTTTTGCACCAGGTTATGGTATAACCGAAGATCCTGTTACAGGTTCTGCTGCTGCTTTTCTGGCGTTGGTTCTGCTTAAGGCAGGAATAGTTTCTGAAAAAACAATCAGAAAATCTATCACAATAGAACAAGGCGATCATCTTGGCAAAAAAGGAAGAGTAAAAGTAAGTTTCAATCCGGAAAAAAAGAATCTAGAAATTAAAGGTAATGCAGTAACATTTCTGAAAGGAAGTATATTTATTTAATGTTCGATTTCGAAAAAATAAGTTTAAATTTATCTTATTCATCCATACTGTTTGTATTAGGAATTATTATTGCATTACTTTACGCTTATTATGTTTACCGATACACACTTCCTCCTGTTACCGCATCAAAGAGATTACTGCTTGCTTCATTAAGAGGCGCAGCACTTATCCTTATACTGTTCATTTTCTTTGAACCAATTCTTTCAATTACAAAAAATGCGGTTTCGGAACCGGTTAATCTCGTTTTTATTGATAAAAGTAAATCCATTACAATTGACGATGGTACTGACAGGGTAAATACGGTTAAACATATAACAGATGAGTTCATCAGAAAAACCTCTGAATCAAATTATGAACTGTTTACATTTGGAAATAACATTTCAATATTGGATAGAAGTTCTTTGGTTCAATTGGATTTTTCAGAAACATCTACAAACTTCTTAAATATTTTTAGTGAGGCTGATCCCTCCAGACAAGATATAGCATCTATTACAATTGTGTCAGATGGTATTGTTACAGATGGTTCAAATCCTTTATACACTGCAAAACAGAAGGCTATTCCGGTTTTTACGGTTGGAATAGGTGACTCATCACGCAGAAATGATATTGAGGTTCGTTCAGTTCTTTATAATGATTTAATTTATGCTGAAACACCTACAACTATATTGGGAACAATAACAAATAGAGGATTTAGCGATCAGAATGTAATAGTTACTCTTTCTGAAAATGATATTCTCCTCGATCAAAAAAATGTAATACTTGATGAAAGCGGCACAAACAATATTACTTTTGATTATAATCCAAAATCGAGTGGAGAAAAAAAATTATCCTTATCAGTCTCTGAACTCAAAGACGAATCAAGTTATGCAAATAATAAAAAGATATTCTTTGTAAATGTATTAAGTAATAAAATAAAAGTGCTGATTATAGGCGGTTCCCCGTCTGCTGATCTTACCTTCATAAAAAATACTCTTTCCAGTGATGATAATATAACAGTAACAACACTTACCCAAATACGAACTAATCAATTTATAGAAGGAAATCAGTTAAATAAGATAGATAGTGCAGATATTTTCTTTCTGATTGGATTTCCGACAAAAGAAACACCTTCCGAAGCATTAAATCAAATATCGAAAAGGATTTCAGAAAATAATATCCCATTTTTCTTCAGACTTTCATCTGATATCGACATAACAAAACTTGGTGCTCTGCAGCAGCACTTGCCCTTTACAGTTTCACAGATTGAAAATATTTATCAGCAGGTACAGCCTGAGATTCAGATAAATGAGAATAATAATCCATTGCTTCAGAACAATGCAGGAAATCCTGTAGCTGCCTGGAATAATTTGCCGCCGGTTCTGCAGCCAAGATTAGTGGTTAATCCAAAACCCGAAAGTAAAATTATTGCCAGGATAAAATCTGAAAATATTCCTCGTCCAACTCCCCTTTTGCTGACGAGATCATTGGTAAATAAACGTTCCATTGCTCTTATTGCTAAGGATTTTTGGAAATGGAAACTGCAAACTGCAAACAGAAAATCTGATTTGTTTGATAGTTTTATCCTAAGCTCAGTCAGGTGGCTTAATGTAACAGATGAATTTAAGAAAGTTAAAATCAATACTCAGAAAAAAGTTTTTGCGAGCGGTGAAGATGTTGAATTTTCTGCCAGAGTTTATGATGATGCTATGAATCCTGTTGTAAATGCAAATCTAAAAGTAGCGGTTTCAAAGGGCCAGGATAAGTTTGACATAAATCTTAGTTCAGTTGGCAGCGGCCTTTATGAAGGAAAGATTCAATTAAAAAACCCAGGGGATTACAGTTTTTTCGGTGAGGCAAAGCTTAACGGAAATATTTTGGGCACAGATAGGGGAATATTTAATATTGGCGAAATAGATATTGAAATGATTAACCCAAGAATGGATTATGAGTTTCTCAAACTTTTAGCTGACGAGACGGGAGGTGAATACTTTAGCATTGAGGAAATAGATCTATTAATTGATGAATTAAATAAGGTTTCAGCGCAATCTGTCAAAGAAAAATTTGTTACTTCAGAAATAAGTCTCTGGTCAAATGAATGGCTGCTGATTCTCACTATTCTGTTGTTTGCAATAGAATGGTTAATTAGAAAAAGAGCCGGTATGTTATAAGGATCATTTGTGAAATATTTTTTTTTAGATTTATTAGATTTTTTTCTGCCAAGATTTTGTCCCTCGTGCAATCAAAAATTATTAAATAATGAAAATGCTGTATGTAAAAATTGTATTAGTTCTATTGAATTGGCAGACCAAACCAGAATAGATTTTGAATACAATAAAAAGTTCGCAGCCAAAAAAAATATTTCCGGATTTACCTCACTTTATGTTTTTGAAAAAGATAGAGAGCTTCAGGAAATTCTGCATCATTTTAAATACAACAAAAGATTTAAAGTTGGAATTACTTTAGGCATAGAATCAGCAAAAATCAGACGACAAATTATTTCAGATTGGAAGATTGATTTAATTATTCCCGTTCCTTTACACCATTTAAAAAAGGCGGAGAGAGGATATAATCAATCAGTCTATATTGCAAATGGACTTTCAAAGACATTAAAAATCCCTACTAAAGAAAGATCAATTAAAAGAATAAGATATACAGAATCGCAAACTTTAAAAAATATTAAAGACCGTGAATTAAATGTCGGAGGTGCTTTTTCAGTACGAAACAAAAAATGGATCAAAGGAAAAAATATACTGCTGGTTGATGATGTAATTACTACCGGAGCGACTATTTCTGAATGTGCAAGACAACTTTTAAACCACGGTGCTGAAAAAGTTTATGCAATTTCAGTAGCTATTGCAGATTAATTTACATTTTTTCCGGCGCACTAACACCAAGTATACTTAATCCGTTCTTTAATACTGTCTTGACAGCTAATGCCAGAGCTAGTCTGGCTTCCGCTAGATCTTTTTCTGTACCAAGGATTCTGCAAAATGTATAAAACCGGTGAAATGCTGCTGCAAGCTCTTCGAGGTACATACAGACTCTATGTGTTTCAAAAACTTCAGCACTGTAAAGTATTTCCTCTTCGAACTGATGGAGTTTTTTAAGCAAGGATTGCTCTTCGTCTGTTACGAGTAAATTAAGATTTGCCACATCTGATCTAATATTTTCGGATTCAATCGTTCGAAGTATTGAACAGATTCTTGCGTGAGCATATTGCAGATAAAATACCGGGTTTTCGTCCGATTGTTTTTTAGCAATTGAAAGATCAAAATTCATATGAGTAGAGATATTACGCATATTGTAAAAGTATCTTACAACATCATTTCCAACTTCATCAATCAGATCATCGAGTGAGATATAGTTAGCTTTACGTGTTGACATCTTTACAACTTCACCGTTTTCTATAACCGTAACAAATTGCTGAATCAACACTTTAACTTTTGAAGAATCGTAATCTAGAGCTTCAAGCCCTGCCAAAACATCGGGATAAGTTGCAGCATGATCGGAGCCAAAAATATCAACCATTAAATCATAACTACGTTCAAACTTAGTTGTGTGATATGCAATATCGGGTAATCTATAAGTCGGTTCACCTGTCGATTTTACAATTACTTTGTCATCCAGATTACCAAGTTCACTTAGTTTTAACCACACTGCTCCGTCTTTTTCATAAGATAGATTTTTCTCTTTATAAACTTTTAAGAGTTCTTTGATTTTACCTTCCTCGTAAAGCGAATTTTCATTAAAAAATATTTTATGATTTACACAAATGCTTGTTAATGTTTTTTTAATTAGTTCAAATATTTCTTTCTCGGCTCTTTCCTTGAATTTCCCTTCAGCCTTTTCATCTTTTAATTTATCACCAAATTCATCAAATAGATTTTTTGCAATATCCTTTATGTACTCACCCTGATAATAATCTTCTGGAAAATCTATTATTTCTCCTAAAAGCTGTAAATAACGTATTCTGACAGAATCGCCTAATACACGCATCTGTCTGCCGGCATTATTAAAATAATATTCCCTGTCAACCTCGTAACCCACCCACTCGAGAAGGTTAGCTATTGTATCACCTACAACAGCATTCCGGCCATGACCAACTGTTAAAGGGCCTGTAGGATTAGCAGAAACAAATTCTACATTTGCTTTAAGTCCTTTATACTTTTCACATCTTCCATATTTATCCCCTTCAGTTAAAATATCTTTTACTATTTCAGCAATGAAAGCCGGAGTAAAAAAGAAGTTGATAAATCCAGGTCCGGCTATTTCAGTTTTATGAATAATTTCCGGATCAATTTCCAAAGAGTCAATAATTTGCTGTGCTATTAGTCTGGGATTCTTTTTTAAAACTTTTGTTAGAAGCATTGCAGCATTAGAGGAGAGGTCACCGTGCTCTTTCTGTTTAGGAATATCAACTGTATGATTTATCTGAGCCAGTTCAGGAATTTTTCCTGAAACATTTTCAAATAGTTTGAATAGGTATTTTTTCATTGCTTTTTCTTAGAAGCGGTAATTGTTTTTCTTGGGGTCTTTTTCTTCTCAGCAACTTCTTTTTTGGGTTTTAGCATTGGATCTACAACCTCAATTATCTCCGCATCACCCCATAATTTTTCAAGATTATAAAATTCTCTTGCATCCTTTTTAAATATGTGAACTACTACATCAACATAATCGAGAAGAACCCACTGAAGTGCCATAAAACCTTCTTTATGCCAGCATTTAATTCCTTCATCGCGTAACTTTTTATCAATTTCATCGGCTATGGCTTTAACCTGAGTATCGGAATCTGCAGAACAAATTATAAAATAGTCGGCAAAAGTGGCAAGCTTCCTTAGATCAACAATCTTTACATCATAACCTTTTTTTGAGAAAATCATTTCTGAGATAACAGTCGTGAAGTCTTTTGATTTCAATTTTACAATCCTTATTTGTTGATCAATAATGTATTATAATCTTTACCAATAATTAATGAAACATCTAGAAAATACTGATTGTTAAACTGCTTAACAATTCGTTTTTTTTCTAATCCTACTGCATCTGCCACCATATTAGCTTTATCCGGATTATTTGATCTGTCGATCACCAAAGTGTTATCAATGTCAAATGAGGAATAATTTCCTTTGTTGACAACATCAAAACCTTCTGCTCTTAAAAATTCAGTGAATCTGTCTGCAATACCGGCAGCACCGCAGCCATTCAAAACTTCAATCTGCACCTGTGAAGGTAAAATAATTTTTTGTTCTGTAACTTCTTCGTTGTCGAATGATTTAGCGATTTGAAAAACAAGTGCATAACCTAAAAATAAAATAAGCAAAGATAGAACAGCAATAATAATGTTCAGGAAAAAATTTGAAGATGATTTGGAGGCGTTTTTTTTCTTTGACGTTTCTTTAGAACTGGAATTACCCTTCACCAATTTTTTACTCTGCTTCTTCCTTTATCTTAAGTTAAACGGATCATAAAAAGGATTGTACCAGCCATTATATCCACGGTTAGAATAATTAGAGAATGGATTGAAGAAATATGATCCGGGATATTTGTTATACTGGAAAGTAATACTGAAATCTTTCCATGGTCTGTAATTCAAGGCAGCACGGCTTATATATATTCCTGAGAGATCATTTTGAAATTCTTTACCAAATGTACTATATGGTGAATGAACAATACTCGCATCAACCTGTACATTAAAATCCTCAGAAAAACGATACATCATGCTATTGGTGTAAGTTCCCAGAGCTACGCCGTGACCGGCAAATGAAGAATATGACATTCCGATTGAATGGCGCATTGTAAAATTTTCACTGTTGAGAAAACCAAATAAAGATCCTGATGAATAATCCACTATTCCATCTTTAACATTTTGAGTAGGAAATGCAGGATCCTTAAACTGTGCATTACCAATGGTAGCAAATAACACTATAAAGATTATAACGAGTTTTTTCATAATTTTACCAAAATTTTAATGAATTATATCTAAATAGATATTAAAAATCAATGGATTGCTGAAACCGTGAAAAAATCCATACATTTGTAAATTATTTGACTTTTCAAATATAACCAGAATTTTAAACTTATTTCAAGATAAATTAAGCTATGTTTTTGAAGGATTTAGACGGATTAAATAATATTAAGTTTTATTTATCAAAACTTGACATAATAAACTTCCGGTGCTTACTTTCACAGTAAATTTATGACAATTTTAATTTTAGATAACTACGATTCCTTTACTTACAACCTGGCTCAGCTTGCAGGCAGTTTTGGCTGTAAAGTTTTTATTAAGTTGAATGATAAAATAACTTCTGAAGGTATTAAAAAGATCAGTCCGGATAAAATATTGATATCACCAGGTCCGGGCAGACCAGAAAACTCCTTAATATCCCTGGATGCAATTAAAAATTTTGGTAAAAGAGTTCCGATATTAGGGGTTTGTCTAGGTCATCAGGCAATTGCCGTCTGTTTTGGCGGAAAAGTAATAACTGCAGATAGAGTAATGCATGGAAAGACTTCGAAAATCAAACACAACAATACTTCTGTTTTCAAAAACCTTCCTCAGAATTTTGATGCTATGAGATATCACTCACTTATAGTAGATAAAAAATCATTGCCGCCTGATCTGTTTATAACTGCAGAATCTGATGATGGTGTGATTATGGGAATTGAACATAAGCAATTTCCAATAACTGGTATTCAGTTTCATCCGGAATCTATCTTAACACTAGAGGGGAAAAAAATAATTAAAAATTGGCTGGATGCATAAATATCCTGGCTGAGGAATTGAAGTTCTGAGTAAAGGAATTATGGAATAGTGACAATCAATCAATTTACTCACTCCACTATTCCATAATCCAGAAGATTAAGAATTAAACTGTAACTAAATTACTCCTTAACTTTTACAATCATCTCAATTTCAACCGGTGCATTAATTGGCAGTCCGCTTACACCAACAGCGCTTCGTGCATGTAAACCTTTTTCTCCAAATATTTTTCCAATCAGTTCAGATGCACCGTTAGCAATTTTTGGTTGAGCTGAATATCCATCTTTATTGTTAACAAAAACAGTAAGTTTAACAACATCTTCAATTTTATCTAAGTTACCAATAACACTTTTTATTGCCGCCAGACAATTTAATGCACAGATTTCTGCTGCCTTTTGTCCTTCTTCTTCACTCAAATCTGCACCAACTTTACCGGCATATTTTAACTTGCCATCAACTAATGGAACTTGTCCTGATGTCATAATAAGGTTTCCAATTCGTTTAGCAGGGATATAAGCAGCAAGTGGTTTTGCTGCTTCCGGTACTTCAAAACCAAGTTCTTTGATTTTTTCCTCAATCATTTTTTCTCCGTTATATACTGTGATTAATTTTGTTAAATTTGCGGGTCTATTTCAAAACCCACAAAAAGGATAATAATGACACAGACCAAATTTAATGATTTCGTTGACATTGTTAAACGATTACGCAAAGAATGTCCATGGGATAGAGAGCAAACAAATGACTCAATTAAAGCAAATACTATCGAAGAAGCTTATGAAGTTGTAGAGGCAATTGATCAAAAAGATTATGAAGAACTTAAAAAAGAACTGGGCGATTTATTACTCCATGTGGTCTTTCATACTGTAATAGTTGAAGAACAAAATAAATTTAATATTAATGATGTAATAGATTCTATTCAAACAAAACTTATTCGCAGGCATCCACACGTATTTGGTAAAAAGAAAGTAAATGGTTCAGAAGAAGTGAAAAAAAACTGGGAAGAAATTAAACTTGAAGAAGGCAGGGAAAATTTGTTAGAAGGCATTCCGGAAAGTCTTCCAGCCCTTCAAAGAGCGCACAGATTGCAGGAAAAAGCCGCAAAGGTAGGTTTTGACTGGGAAAAGAAAGAAGACGTCTGGGGCAAGGTTATAGAAGAAATTCAGGAAATGCACGAGATTGAACAAATATTAGCTAAATCTCCGGATATAAAAACTACTGACGAATTAAGAGGAAAGCTGGAGAAAGAAGTTGGTGATGTTTTTTTTGCAATGGTTAACTATGCAAGATTCTTAAATATAAATCCGGAAGATGCCTTAAGAAAGACGAACAGAAAATTCATCAAACGTTTTTCTTATGTTGAAAATAAGATAAAGGAAACGGGCAGAAATATAAGTCAATCAAATCTTTCTGAGATGGATAAATTCTGGGAGGAGAGTAAAAAATTGCCGGAGTTTAATTAAGTTTTTTACCGTTACCATTATTCTCATTAAACTTTTCATAAGCATCAATAATATCTTTAACCAATCGATGCCTTACAACATCCTCTTTATCAAAATAGGCAAAACCCACTCCCTGTATTCCATTAAGAATTTCTTTGGCTTGAACGAGACCGCTTCTGGATTTAACAGGAAGATCTATTTGTGTGATATCTCCGGTAATTATTGCCCTTGAATTAGCTCCCAGTCTTGTTAAAAACATTTTCATTTGAACATCAGTGGCATTCTGTGCTTCATCTAGAATGACAAAAGCATTATTAAGTGTTCTGCCACGCATATAAGCCAATGGGACAATTTCAATCACACGCTTCTCAAGATATCCTTTAAGTTTTTCAGATGGCATCATATCGTCGAGAGCATCGTAGAGAGGTCTCAGATAAGGATCAATTTTTTCCTGAAAATCGCCGGGTAAAAACCCCAGACTCTCACCTGCTTCAACAGCAGGTCTGGCAAGCACTATTTTTTTAATGACTCCTCTTTTAAGAGCTGAGACGGCTATTGCTACAGCAAGATATGTTTTTCCTGTTCCTGCAGGACCAATGGCAAAACAAATATCATTTTTTGCAGCAATCTGCAGGTACTTCCTTTGTCCTGGATTTTTAGCTTTTACAACTTCGTTTTTAGTATATAAGACAATCGAATCGAAATCATCTTCGCTTATGACTTCTTTACCTTCAAGAGTTAAGTCAAGAATAGTTCTAACATCATCAGGCTCTAGTCTCCCGCTTGTATTAAGAACGTAAACCAATTCTTTGATGATTTTTTCAATTTGCTCAACTTCTTCAAGAACACCTTTAATATTAAAAATATCACCGCGAACCGTAATAGTAGAATTAAACCGTTCTTCAAGTAATTGCAGATTGCTGTCATTTGCACCTAACAGTGACACCATATCTACATTGGGAAGTGTGAGTTTTTTTTCTGCGACAGTCATAGAAAGTTTAAATATAAAAAGCCCTTATCCGGATAAATCGGGACAAGGGCCTGAACTATTTGAAAAACTTCTGCTCAACTATTGAACAGGAGCAGGCTTATAGTTTCTTCTTAATCTTTCGTATTTAGCTTTTTCTTCTTCAGATAACTGAGGAACTTTAAATACTTGTTTAGGATAAATTAAATCAGGATTTTTTATCTGATCTCTGTTTGCATTATAGATAACCGGCCATGCAAAGCCATTACCATAATGTTCTTGTTTGCGAGCGATTCCCCAAAGATGGTCACCTCTAACAACGGTGTACATAATGTCCTTTGGTTCCTCTACCCAAGCGTCGAGAGTTTTCTGAAGATCTACATGAACTTTATTAAAAAATTCAGGTAAAGCACTGATCTTGTTCATTTTAAGTGCGTTAAGATCAGCTTGTCTGTCTGCTTTAGGACCTTCTTTTCTGTTAATTTTACCATTAAGTTCATTAAGAGCTTTTCTGAAATTATCAATGTCAGCCCTGTTAGCGCCAACCATCTGATAAAGTTCATCAATACATTCTTCAGGATCACCTAAAGCCTGTGATTTAAGATTTTCAATGTCTGATTTAAGAGTATTAATTTCACTCATCAGAGCATCTTTTTTAGCCGCTAGCCGGCTCATTTCTGCTTCCCATTCTTTTACAGACATTTCCTGTGCAAAGGTAAGTCCTGCAAAAAGAACAAGGGAAATAACAACTAAAATATTTCTGAAATTCATTTGAATTACCTCCGTAATCAATTTATTGTTAAAAAATTATTTGGGAAGTTTTTCAAGGTTAGCCCTTGTTTCTTCTTTTTGCTTTTCACATTCAGCCATTTTTCTATTTATATCCTGAATGTCTTTTTCTAATTTTGCTCTTTGATCTTTAAGGCTGTTAGCCTCAGCTTCCAGAGACTTAACTTCGTTTCTGAGAGCATCGAGTTCAGCTAACTGAGCTTCACTCAAGCCACCACATCCACTTAGGAAAGCGGTGGTCAATGCCAAACTGCCAATCACAAAGGCAGTTTTGAGCGATTTTGTTATGTTCATCCTTAACCTCCGATAAATAAGTTATTTTGTTAATGTTACACGATCGATTAAATGTGAGTTCTAATTTAGTAAAAAGAAAGATAACTGTAAATATTAAAAAGTATGTTTTTTTAAATTTTCTAATAAAAATGTAACGATTTAACACATAATTAACAATTAAGGGTTATCAAATCAGTCTTTTTTCTACAAAACTTGTGTAGTTATTACCGGCCAGAATTATATGATCATAAACCGGGATATCCATAATTTTACCCGATTCAACTAGTTTTTTTGTAATTGCTATATCTTCATTGCTAGGGTCAGGATTGCCGCTTGGATGATTATGTAACAGAATTATGCTTGCTGCATTTTGTTCCAATGCAGTTTTAAATATTTCTCTTGGATGCACAACGCTGGAATTTAAATTACCAACTGATATTGTATCATAAGCAATAATCTTATTTGCAGAATTAAGACAAACAACCATAAATCTTTCTTTAACTTCATCCCTGAATAAAGGTATAAAAAAATTTGCAACATCTTCTGGTGATGTAACTCGTTTATTTGAAAGCCATTTTTCCTGCGACAATATTCTCCGGCTCATCTCAAAAGCTGCTAACAGGGTTGCTGCCTTATCTTTCCCAACTCCGGCGTTCTTTCTCAAATCTGACAATGACCTTGTGGCGAGACGTGCAAGATTTCCTTCTTTTGTTATCATTTCCTGAGCAACAAAAACAACAGATTTACCTTTTGTTCCTGTTCTTAAAAGTATAGCTACTAATTCTGCATCCGTTAAACTTTGAGGACCTCGTAGTACTAATTTTTCTCGCGGCCGATCATCTGCAGGTAAATCTTTTATCTTATTCATAATCATTTTTCCTCTACAAAGAGTATTAACTTAAAAGTAAAGCTATCAGAAAGTTAGATCGCTAACATCGTAAGTGCTTTTTACCTAAATTTCTCATATCATCTTCCAGCCCTGAACTTATCAACTAATAAAAAAATGCCGTCATTATAACGGACTATATTTAAATATTTATTAATGCGTGATTGATCAAAAGAAATATTATTCTTTAAACCTATGCTATTAATTCCAGATACCATTTTTAGCGCAATTGCCTTTCTTGTAGGATCAATGTTACGCATTGCCGTTAATAAATACTTGGCAGTATCATATCCATATAAAATATTTCTGTTTATCTCCCGACCTGTAACACTTTGAAATTCCGAAGCAAATTTATTAAATGTGTCATCATTAAAATCAATATAATAATCGGAAGTAAAAGTCAGTTTGTTACTTAGTTCAGGTGAGGTTTCAAATCCTTTAACAAGCATCCAATCCTGATTTCCATAAATAGGCAGATTCAAATTGTTCTGAACCAGTTGGGAAAGAATAGCAGTAGCATCAGTTTTATCTGCCAGCGGAATATAAATTCCTTCAATTTGGTCAGAGTATGACGAGATATTATTAATCTGTTCACTTATAGAAAAACTATTGCTCTGGTATGTTTGGCGAACAGATATTTTTCCTCCCAGTTTTTCAAATTCATCTATAAAATTTGCAGCCAGCTGAGGAGAGTACCCTTCAATGGCATTAAGGACAGCCATTTGTCTTTTATTTTCTACATAGAAAAGATATTGTGCAAATATTCTTCCTCTTATTGAAAAAGGTGGATTTGCCTGAAAAAAATTATCACTTAAACTGGTTAAATCTTCATCTGTTGCTGTAGGTGAAACCATTGGCAGGTCTGAGTTACCGAACTCACTGATTGCAGTTCTTACTTCTTCACTGAATATAGGTCCGATTACACATCGAACAGCTGAATTATTCAAAAACTCTTCTTTAATAGCTTTAATATTTTCACTGCTGCCCCGTGTATCCCGAACAAGTATGCCGATTTTATTTTCCCTTCCCTTATTGTGTTCAGAAACGGCATATTTCACACCTTCCAGAATTTCCTGACCCGCCGAATTCAAGCTTCCGTCTTTATCTTTCAGTGGAAGCATTACACCTATTAAAATACCTTTATCGCCATAAGACGAAATTGTAGAAGCAGAGTTTCTCAGTCTTTCAGCTTCCTGAAATTCTTCTGAAGATGAGTAAGATGTTAATATTTCATGAAAACTGCGTATTGCATTTAAATTATCGTTTTCAAGTAAGTATTTCTTACCAAGTAAAAGTAAAAGAAATGGCTTTAGTTTTCTGTTTTTTGCTTCTTCCGAATAAGACTTTATTTGTTTTGATGATAAATGATTCAAAGCAATACCCTTTGCAGTTGTTTTGATCAGCACGTTCTCATCGGAAGAAATGTTATTCTCTAATATTTTCAGAGAAGTACTGAATGAATCTTCATATCTTAATCTGTCATAATTCAATTTGACCTTCAGGTGAAGAAAATCATTAACATAACTGCCGGTGGAATTTTTAGATAAAAAATCATCTATTTGTTTTTCTGCCTGGGTATACTTAGTCTGATCTATCAATATTTTTGCTAGAAAGTATTTGGCTGGATTTGTTTTTGGGTTTTCTCTGTAATTATCTATAACCTGATTAAAATACCTCTGTGCTTCCGCAGTTTTTCCTGAATTGTATAAAGCCAGCGCATTGTTGAATTCACTTTCCTGCGCAAAAACTCCATTGAAAGAAGTTATAACTATTAGGCTAAAAATTATTCTGATCATTGTTTATTAAACCTGTTTTTTTTTTGATATAGTATTTATAGCATTAACAGCTGCCTCGTATCCGGGATCTATTTTTAAAGCTAATTCGTAGTAAAGCTGAGCTTTGTTAAAATCTTTTCGCTTAAATGCCAAAGATGCCATATTCGAATACAACTCAGCTGATAGATCATCACTGTTTTCTACTACTAAATTAAAATATTTTTCTGCTTTCTCTAATTCATCATTTTTATAATATATCCTGGCAGCCGTTTTAATTATTTCAACATTATTTTTTTTCTTGTGAAGTGCTAAGCTAATTTTCTGCGAAGCATGTGTCAGCATATCCATTTCCAGATAAAGCTTAGCAAAGAACAAATTTATCTCCCAGTTATTTGAATCTATATATTCATATTTTTCAGCGTATTCAAGTGCCGACTTAAAATTACGCAGTTCAAATTCAACTTTTGCAAGAAGAAAAATAACCTGCGGAGTATAATCTTCGTTTTTATAATATTTATACGATTCCTTTAATGGGTTTATGGCTGATTCAAATTGATTAAGGTTATAATAACATAACCCCTTCCAGTATTGAATTATGGGGAAATCTGCAGAATCGATAAAATACATTACGGCTAATGCCTCCCGCCATTTTAAATGGAACAAATAAAATTCTGCAGCCGTAATTAATGCATATTCATTTCGATTATTAATATCCACCATTTTTTCAATTACGGCAGATGCTTCTTCAATTCTGCCGGTTTTTTCATATAGCTCTACCAGTCTGAAATATGATTCCAAATATGTTTCATCTTCGTTAATAAGCGCAATATATATCTGAACAGCATGAAGATCATTATCAAGACTTTCATAGCTTGCTGCCAGAGCTAATTTATCCTGAAATTTAAATTCATACATAGAATTTATTCCCATTCAATAGTCGCCGGCGGTTTTGAACTGATATCATAAACTACTCTGTTTACGCCACGAACTTTATTAATAATTTTATTAGAAACATTTGAAAGAAAATCGTGATCAAACTGAAACCAATCTGCTGTCATACCGTCAACAGAAGTAACGGCACGAAGTGCAAGAACATATTCGTAAGTTCTCTGATCACCCATTACACCAACAGACTGAACAGAAAGAAGCACAGCAAATGCCTGCCAGATCTCATCATAAAGCCCTGCTTCTTTAATTGCGCTGATAAAAATATCGTCCGCTTCACGTAATATATCCAACTTCTGTTTATTTACTTCACCAAGTATTCTTACTGCAAGTCCCGGACCGGGGAAAGGATGTCGTTCGATAAACTCATCGGGAATATCAAGTTCTCTTCCAACATTTCGTACTTCATCTTTAAACAATTCCCGGAATGGTTCAATAAGCTTAAGATTCATTTTTTCAGGAAGTCCGCCAACATTATGGTGCGACTTGATAGTAACCGAAGCCCCTTTTACTGAAACAGATTCGATTACATCCGGATAAAGTGTGCCCTGAACGAGGAATTTAGCATCGCTATGTTTTTTTGCCTGCTCTTCAAACACTTCTATAAACGTATTTCCAATTATCTTCCGTTTTTTTTCAGGATCTGACACCCCGATCAATCTATTCAGAAATAAATCAGACGCATTGATATGAATATGATTAAGATTTAATTTTTCATCGAATAGTTTTCCGATCTTTTCACTTTCGTTTTTTCTCATTAAACCGGTATCAACATGAATGCATATCAGATTCTCCCCTATTGCTTTTTTAACAAGAACTGCAGCAACAGTTGAATCTACTCCACCGCTTAGCGCACATATCACCTTATTACTGCCGACATTTTCTTTAATTCTATATATGCTGTCGTCAACAAAGTTATGCGGCGTCCAATCACCTTTGCTTCCACAAATTTTGAAAATAAAGTTCTTTATTATCTTACCACCTTCGTCTGTATGAGCGACTTCCGGATGAAACTGTACACCATATATTTTTCTTTTCTCATCGGATACTGCACAGATAGGAGAATGGTCAGATTTTGCTATAACTCTGAATCCTGCCGGAGGATCAGTAAGATAATCACCATGACTCATCCAAACATTAGATTCTTTTTTTACTCCTTCAAAAAGCGGTGATACATCTGAAACTATAAGTCTTGCTCTGCCGTATTCCCTGTCATTTGCAGAATCAACCTTTCCATTAAGTTTTTTACAGATCAGCTGTAAGCCATAACATATACCGAGTATAGGAATATCTAACTCTAATATTCTTTTATCAATATCAGGCGAGTCAATATCATAGACACTCATAGGACCGCCAGAAAGCAATACTCCAACAGGATTTATCTGATTTACTTTTTCAAGGGTTATTGTGTGAGGATGGATTTCAGAGTAAACGTTAGCTTCTCTAATTCGACGGGTAATAAGCTGGGTATATTGTGAACCAAAATCTATTATCAGTATCGTTTCTCTATTGGGCATATAAGCTTTCTTTACGATATAAAAACAAAATCCGGCTTTGTGCCGGATTTTAAATAAAGTTTCCCTGCTAAAAGTAAATTTAAGGGTCTGAAATTATTTATTGACCAATTAAAGATTTATATCCGGCAGCGTCCAATAAATCATTTAACTCAGAAGGATCATTAATTTCAATTTTCAACATCCATCCTTCGCCGTATGGATCTGTATTTATTGTTTCGGGGTTATTTGCAAGGATGGAGTTTATTTCAATAACTTTTCCTGAAAAAGGTGCATACATATCACTTACAGTTTTTACTGCCTCAATTGTTCCAACTGATTCACCTTTTTTCACTTCACTCAAATTCGGATCGATATCAACAAAAACAACATCCCCTAACTCTCCCTGGGCATAGTCTGTTACGCCTATTGTACCTGTAGAATCTTCAACGAGTACCCACTCGTGGTCCTTTGTATACTTTAAATTTTCAGGAATATTCATTTTAACCTCTGTAAAAAATTATTTCAATATTATGTAATTAGAATTTATCTAAAAAACCTGTATCAAAATTACCGCTTAAAAATCTTGCATCTTCCAGAACTTTTAAATGGAATGGAATAGTGGTTTTGATACCTTCTATAACGAACTCCTCTAACGCTCTTTTTCCTCTGGCAATTGCGTGTGGTCTATCAGTTCCCCAAACAATAAGTTTGGCAACCAGTGAATCATAATATGGAGGAATGGTATATGACTGATAAATATGGGAATCAACCCTTACTCCAAATCCGCCCGGCAAATTAAGTGAAGTTATTTTTCCTGGTGAAGGTCTGAAATTATTTTCATAATCTTCAGCATTTATTCTGAACTCAATACTATGACCTTTCGGCTGAGTCGGCAACACTTCAACTTTTTCACCTGCAGCAACAAAAATCTGCTGTCTAATCAAATCCACACCCCAAACATATTCAGTGACCGGATGTTCAACCTGAATACGTGTATTCATTTCCATAAAATAAAAGTTACGATGCTTATCAAGCAAAAACTCGATTGTACCAGCACCTTCATAATTAACTGATTTTGCACCAAGCACTGCCGCATCACCCATTCTGTTTCTAAGCTCAGTATCTAATGCGGGGGATGGTGCTTCTTCAATAAGCTTTTGATGTCTTCTCTGAACTGAACAATCTCTTTCACCGTAATGATAAACATTTCCGTATTTATCTCCCATAACCTGTATTTCAACGTGTCTAGGATTTTCAAGGAATTTTTCAATATAAACTGCAGAATTTCCAAAACCTGCTTCGGCTTCAGATTGAGCTGTTTGAAAAGCTTTTTCAAACTCCTTTTCCTCCCAAACAATTCTCATTCCTTTTCCGCCACCACCTGCTGATGCTTTAATAATTACGGGAAATCCGATTTCGTTAGCAACCTTTTTTCCGGTTGTAACATCATCAATAATACCATCGCTTCCGGGAATGACCGGCACACCATTCTTCTTCATAGTATCTTTAGCAAATGATTTATCACCCATTGCTTTAATCATAGCAGGTGAGGGCCCGATAAATTTTATATTGGATTCGGCACAGATTTCTGAGAAGTCAGCGTTTTCTGCAAGGAAGCCGTATCCGGGATGAATGGCATCTGCACCGGTAATTTGAGCCGCAGAAATTATTGCAGGAATTTTTAAATAACTTTCTTTTCCGGGAGGAGGACCAATACAAACGGCTTCATCAGCAAAAGTAACATGAAGTGAATCTCTGTCGGCTTCAGAATAAACAGCAACTGTTTTTATACCTAATTCTTTACAAGTTCTTATTATTCTCAGAGCAATTTCGCCGCGATTGGCAATCAGTATCTTATTAAACAAATTCTTCTCTTCAATATTATTATGGTTGAATCAAAAACAGGGGTTGATTGTATTCAACGGGCTTACCATTTTCAACAAGAATTTTAACAACTTTTCCGTTAACATCTGATTCGATCTCATTCATAAGTTTCATTGCTTCAACTATACAAAGAACGGCGCCGATTGAGACAGTATCACCAACCTGAACATAGGAGTCTGCATCCGGAGCGGGGGCTCTGTAAAATGTACCAACTATTGGAGATCTTATTTCGTGGTAACCGGAAGAAACTTCTGCTTCAGCATGAGCAGCTTTAGTTTCTTTCTGTTCAAACTGCGGCGCTGATGATGGAGCAGACAAAACCGGTGATACATTCTGAACAGGTACCTGAGAGACGCGTATTTTTTTCGCAACTTTTATTCTTGTACCGCTTTCTTCGATTTCAAGATCAGTTACTTCACTGTTCTCAACAAGTTTTATAAGTTTCTTGATAAAATTTAAATCCATTCTTATTCCTTTATTTAGATTTAACTCTTTCTACATAATCCCCTGTTCTTGTATCCACTTTAAGAACATCGTCAACATCAATAAAAAGAGGAACGTTTACCGTAGCGCCGGTTTCAAGAGTTGCAGACTTTAAAGCACCAGTTGCTGTATTGCCCCTGAAGCCTGGTTCAGTTTGAGTAACTTTAAGATAAGCAAATATGGGCGGTTCTACATTTATAATTTCAGAGCCGTTAAAAAGTATTTCCACTTCTTCTGATTCTTTAAGATATAAAACACCGTCGCCAAAAAGCTGTATGGGAACATTTATCTGCTCGTAAGTGTCGTTATCCATACATACTAAAAAATCACCTTCGCGAAACAAGTACTGATATTTTCGTCTTTCTACTCTTACAATTTCAATGCTTTCACCTGATCTGAAAGTATTTTCAAGCACTCTACCTGTCTTTAAATTCTTTAAGGTTGATCTAACAAATGCTCCGCCCTTTCCGGGTTTCACGTGTTGAAATTCAACAATTGAGTAGAGGTCATTTTTAAACTTAATGATCAGTCCATTTCTGAAATCTGAAGTATCTGCCATATTTCCTGAATTTATTATTTATAAAAGGGTTAAAAAAAATAGATATATGCCCTCTGAAAGTCAAGAAAATCTATTTTTCAAAAATTAACAAAAAGCCACAAAATCTGTTAGTTTAATGGCAAAAATGAAAAGAAATGACCAATTATTGGTCAATTTGTACTAAATACCTGTCAACAGAAGCAAATGCCGAGGATGTTTTGTAATCATCCTTAATAGTTTGTAATAAATCTTTGGCATCGGACTGATTACCCGCATTTATATAGTTTATAGCTGCCTGTAAAAGGTATTCGGGTCTCTGAGCAATTTCTTTGGAAACTCTTGCTGCACGATTATAGAGATCAGCTGCTTTTTTATATTCACCGTTTATAGAGTAATAAGAAGCTTGTCCTGATAAAGAAGCAGCTTTGAACATATCTATGCTGCCGCTGTAGTCTTCATAATATTTGAATGCCTCTTCAGTTCTACCAAGCATTGAATATGAATTAGCCAGGTATATTTTGGCGGTTTCGCCGTTCTCTGTGCTGCCGTATTCATCAACAATCCGTTTGAGTCCTATAATATTAGTTCCCTGTCTTCCCTCAATAGCTTCAAGAAAAGAGCCCTGATCATACAATTCCATAATCCTGGAAAGCTCAACTCCGGCTTTTTCATTTGAGGCAGCTCTCTGATTTACAAAAAATATTACTGCCAGAACAACAACTACCAGAACCCCGGCATACATATAAATTCTGTTTTTATTCTGACCGAAGTATGATTGCGATTTATAGTAAAGCTCAACCAGTTTATCCTGTTTTATTTCTTTCTTGCTGAGTTTCTTCTTTTTGGCTAACATTCGAAAAATCCTTAATTCATTAAAAATAATTAAAAAGCGGGGTAAATTTAATACAGATTGGATAGAGTTACAAAGATAATATTGCTTCTATTCATTTAGTTTTCGCACTGTTCCGCCGATAACTAATGCGGCTGAAATTATCAGAAGGTTTTTTATTATATACTGCCCTTCCAATGTTGGTGCATAAGGAAAACCACCTGACTGAAAAGTAACTTCGGTAAGTATAATAAGAGGCATAAATGTACCCGCCATTTGCATTGCTAGTAAGGCAATTGCTATTCGAATTGTTTTCTGAAACAGAAACGAAACTCCTATTATCACTTCCCACCATCCGATGATGACAACCCAGCCATCGGTAGTAAAAAACGGCATCCATCCGACAGTAGCTTTAACCAGAGGTTCAGCGGGTGAAATCCCTACTGTTTTAAGAACCCCAAACCAGATGAATATTATTCCTAGTGAGATGCGAAGCGCAATTACACCCCATTTCTTCATGAATGATGCTATTTCATTGTCGATTTTATTAAGGTTCATAATCTTTCTGTTAATAATTAGAAATCAGATTTTTATGGTATTCAGCCAAATTGTTAAAAATTTCCGGAAAACTTTACTGACAAAACTTATAGTAAATTTTTAATTTGTAATTCTAAATTTAAATAGTACGCCCGGCAGGGCTCGAACCTGCAACCTTTGGAACCGGAATCCAACATTCTATCCAATTGAACTACGGGCGCAATTACAATATCAATCGTTTTTTGTTTACATTAAATTAAGTAGAAATATTAAAAGTAGAAATGATGAAAGATTGGATGATTGAAATAAGATAAACTCTACAAACCAATCCTGATATGATTAGAGTAAATCCAAGCACAGTTATTGCGGAAAACTTCAATCCTGTAAGCACCTTTTTTACTCACAATAAATTCAGCGTTCATTCCTTCAACTGTTTCAATCATTTTTCCATTTTTAATCAATCTTATAGAGCCATCTAAACCGGGTAATAAAACTTTTAAGACAACATCCCCTTTTACAGCAAAACTGTCTCCCATATGATAAAGATTGTTATTATGTTCAGCGTAGAACCTAAAACCGAAGGAATCACCGTGGTAATCATTGGCTACAAAGCATCTGCCTTCTCGCATTGCATTGTATATAAGCCACTTTGCCTTGTTGATTGCTTTTTGAGATGTTCCTTTTTTTATTTCTTCATCAAGCAGAACATGAGTATGAATCGATTTGAATAAAACCTTATATGGAAAAATTTCCACTTCCATAAATCCGAGGAGATTATACTTGTGTGCATGAGCATCAACACCACCGATACCCACAACTTTTCTTTCAAGGTTTAACTTATCCCATATTTCTAATGTTTCTTTAGGCGGGGCTTCAATTGTTCTTAACGGATGGAGGAATGAGCGGTACTTATTATCTTCAGTAAGGTTCTCCATCCATTCCGACATGTGGTTCCAGATTTCTAAACCATTAAAATCTTTAATACTCCAATCAACCCAGGGAAAAGGAGGATGCTCTTTCATATGCGTTCTTTTCTCATGCGGATGAGCAAGAAATCCTATTCCTCCGGCTTCTTTAACTTTCCTAACGTAATCTTTTGCAGGCATTCGGGTTGAAAATGCATCATCAATACCAAATGCCAGGTAATGGTTTTTATTTTCTTTATCGTTTATTTCAACACCAACAAGTAATAAAGCATTACCATACCATTTTTCATATCCTTCGTTCAGAGCTCTTAATGTGTTGTGGTCTGTAAGAATAACAAAGTCCAACCCCACTTCATCAGCGAAGCGTGCAATTTCGGGAACCTCACCGGTACCATCGGAAAAAACTGAATGAAGATGTAAAACACCTGTATATTCAAACATTGTGATTCTATTATTAACTGCGTAAAGATAGAGATATTAGTATCTATAGAAAAGTATCAAATTGAACACTAAAACCTGAAAGAAATATCTGCAAGAACTCTTCCGGTGGTAAAATTTTGCTGGAAAATTCCTTCATAGCCTAAGGTTAGGAACACTGGTTTTAATATTCCGGTGGAAATATCGAAGAGAACACTTTTTTCATTGTAGCTGCCTCTATCCGGCAGAAGTTTATACTCATTAAACCGGAATCCTGCTGATAGATCCAGATATATACTGCTGAATGATTTTGAGAATTTTAATGAATATATATTCCCTTCAATGTAGCTGCTATTAAGTTTATTATAGGACACGGTTGAAGAAATATCTATAAATGGTATTAAAGAATAGTTAAGATAGCCGCCGTAATTTGTGTTAGGTTTATCATCTGATTTACGATACCTGTAACCATAGGTCAATCCAACTGAAAGATATTTAACCGGAAGAATATTTGTTCTGAACCTGAAGCCCTGTCTTGTTTCATTTTCAAATACGCTGTCTATAAAACTTTTAAATGTTTCATAGTAAATAACATTTTTTCTTGCATCGTAAGAAGCTGAAAAAGAAATTTCTCTTATTGGTGAGTATCTTGCTGAAACAAAAATGCTTGTCAGGGTTGGGGAATTCTCTCTCTGATTTAGAATTTTTTTATAAAGATCAATTTCGGATGAAATAAAAAAGGAAGTTTTTTGAATTGCATTATTAGTATGCTGTAGATAGATAAACCTTCTGTCTGTGATGAAATTATTCGTCTGCTCAAAAAACGAAATGGTATTTTCCATCCTTCCGGTACCGACAGAATCCCATTTATTTAAGTAAGCACCATACTCAAAAAGTTTTGCATTATATCCGAAGTCTGAAAAATTTGGTCTTGAACCAGCAACAAGTCCTGCAGAAAAAGAAGAAAAATCTCTTTCGAACTGTATTCCGTCTACCGTGCTTATGTTTGAAATTTTTCTATTTAAATGTCGTCCGACCCAAATTCGGGTTGATTCATCAAACCTGTATCCTAAAGACAGATCATAAACTTTAAGTGAATTAGTAAGATTGGTGCTTATCCGGTTCCAGTCATTTGCTTTGTAGGCGAATATAGAATACTGTGAAAATGATAATCCGGTTCCTTCTATCTGATCGGCAGCAAACCGGAATGAATGACGCCAGCGCTGATAGTTTCCCCTGCTGCTGAAATTTGAAAAGTTAGAATAAGATTGAGACGATATCCTTCCAAAAATATTTGTACCGGAGTCTTTAACTTTTGATTGATAGTTAATTGAGGATTGAACCGGAATTTCAGGAGTTATTGAATTCAATAAAGGTTCAGATATTAATAAAGAATCAATTGGCTGCTCAAGTACTTCAATGATTCTTGGGAATGCAAATACTTCATCATTAATATTAAAATTATTACTGCCAATTATTTCGGACGCTGTTGACGATGAAGAAATGAATTTTATAATTAATGACGGCACAAATCCAACTGAAGTCTTAGTGAATAAAGTATCATTTGCTTCAATGCCTTCGGTGTGTTCAAATTTAACATAAACAAGTTGTGAAGAAACAAAAGTCACGTTACCTTTAACGGATGTATCAATACCGGTCTGCGAAAAAACAAATGCACAGAACAGCAAAACAAATAACAAAGAATTACGCATCATAACATTCTTACTCCCCTTTCGCGTCCAGGATCAAGGGGAGCATCGTCATCCCAGTTAAAGGTGTTATGACAATCCCAGCAGTTTGTAGGATCGCCCAAGTTGTGTTCATTAAGAAAATCTTCAAGGTGACAGCTCATACAATCCTGCTGGTAATTAGCCTGGGAATGGCATTGACCACAATCAACATTGTTATGATCACTTGAAATAGGATAGAATGAATGATTGAAATTTGCATTGTTCCATCCGTTCATGCTGTGGCAATCCAGGCAATCAGTTGGAAAAGAAAATTGCACGTGAGGCGGATCGTTCGCAGCATTGTAGTCGTCTTCATGGCATCCAATACAAGTGTTGGGAGTATTACTATATTCTCCATTATGGCATCCGGAACAATTAGAGGCTATTGCAGAATGAGCCCCGGTCAGCAAATAATAACTATTATGATCGGGAAATAATGCCGGTTCCCAGCCGGGTTCTGTTGTATGACATGATTCACAATCAGTCGGAAGAGAAAGTGAAACATGATTTGGATTTGTACTTTGTTGATAATTTTCCTGATGACAGGATAAGCATTCAGTTGATGTACCCGAATAACCGCTTTCATGGCAATCGGAACAGTCTACAGATGTATGTGCACCACTCAAAGGAAAACCGGTTAATTGATGATCAAATGAAACCTGGTTCCATGCAGTTGAATTATGACAAAGTTCACAGTTTGTAGGATAATTCTGAGCCGTGTGCTCAGGTGCAGAATTATATTGATCCTGATGACAGGAATAGCATTCATTCGACAGTCCGCTGGTTGTGCCTTCGTGACAGGAAGTACATAAAAGATTAGCATGCTGCCCTGCTAATG
Organism: Ignavibacterium sp.; assembly: GCA_018335755.1. GTDB lineage: Bacteria > Bacteroidota > Ignavibacteria > Ignavibacteriales > Ignavibacteriaceae > JAGXRK01. The sequence continues at coordinate 141,734 of JAGXRK010000061.1, forward strand.
GAAATCCTGTAGTATTATGGCTGAATGAAGAAGGTATCCAGGCAGTACTTGTATGACAATCCGAACATTCAGTAGAGATACCGGTGGAAGCATGATCCGGGTTTTGAGATGAATTGTATGCAGTTTGATGACAATCGTAACACTGATTTTGTGTATTTATATAGTTTCCGTTATGGCACGACGAACAATCACTTACAATTTCAAGATGCCTACCGGTTAAAATAAAAAACTGATCATGAATTGGAAACGAAGCCGGTGACCAGCCCGGTGCTGTTGAATGACAGGTACTGCAGTCGGTTGGAAGACTTAATGCGTTATGATCTGGATTTAGTGCAGATGAAAATTCACTGTTATGACAATCGTAACATAATGCGGAGGTTCCTGTGTACTCCGATTGATGACATTGAGAACATTCAGCAAAAGTATGAGCACCATCTAAAATAAAACCTGTAATATTGTGATTGAATGCACCGCTTTCACTTCCATCGGGATGGCAGCTTAAACAAGCAGCGCTTTCATAAATATAACCGTTAACTTCATCGTGTTTATCATCCATATCTTCACGGTTATGTTCATGGCAATCAATACAACTGAAAATGCTGAAATTATTCTGAACTGTATGACAATCAGTACAGGTATTCCATTTATTATTATGCTCACCTGAATAAATCGGAAAGTACATCCCATCATGATCAAATTGAGCCGGAACCCAGTCTGTTGTAGTATGACAATCGTTACAAGTTATTGGAAATCCTGCAGCAGTATGATTAGGATTTCTTGTTACATTATAGTCCTCTAAATGACATGCAGAACAATCTGTTGATAATCCTGAGAAATTACCAGACTGATCATGACAACTAAAGCAATTACTAATATTGTGTCCACCGACTAGAGGAAAGAAATCATGATTTACACTTATTGAATTCCATGCAATTGCGTTAACATTATGGCAATCATTGCAATTAATTGAGAAACCCGCACTTACGTGATTTGGATTAGTAGCAGTAAAATAATCTTTTGAATGGCAATCAATACAGTTGATTCCTAATGGTTCAAAAATTAGTTCTGTATAACCAGTATGACACTGCTGGCAGTCAGCAACTTTATGATTTCCTGCTAATGGAAATCTGGTGACCTGATGAATATTTATTATATCTTTAACCAGCCAAGAATCTGAATTATGACATGATGAACAATCCCCACCTGTGGTGCCTGCATGTATATCTCTATGACAAGATATACAATCCTTATTAGCTTCTGAAAAAATTAGTGTATTATGACATGAACGACAATCTATAACCACATGCTGCCCTGCCAAGTCAAAACCAGTAGTTGAATGGTCGAAAGTAACATTTTCAGGATCAACTTTCCAGCTCTCGGAATTATGACAAAATGAGCAGTCTATATCAAAATATTTTCCGTGTTGAGATTGCGCAAAAACATTTATGGTTAATGATAATAATAATGTTATGAGTGACAAACAACGCATTTGAAATCTTTCAACTTAAATTGAATAAAGTTATCAGTATCGTTCATTGAAACCGTATTGTGACACCTTGAACATTCTAATTTTGAGTGTGCACCTGATAATGAGAATCTGGTTTTGTTATGATCAAACTTCTCAGGTTCCCAATTGTTGAATGTATGGCAGCGCAAACAATCACTATTTCCATCTTCAATAAACTGACCCAAATGTACATCTTTGTGGCATGATTCACAGTCACTTGTAACAGATAAAAATTTATAAATACGTTTTTGATTCAGGTCTTTACTTACATGACATTCAGAACAAGAAAGTTCATTATGTTTTCCTTCCAGTTTAAACAATGTAAGATTATGATCAAAAGTAATAGTTTCCCAACTGACAGTATTGTGACAATTTTCGCACTTATTGCCAGGTAAAAATTCATTTTTTAACTCATCACCATGAACATTATTATGACAATCAATACAATTAATTCCAATATTTTTAAAATGCCAGTTATCATTTTTCAAGTGACAGTTTTTACAGGGAACTGCTAAATGACTTCCTGTCAGCTTAAAATTCAGTTTATTATGTTCTTCTACGTAAAATGAAGATGGACTAAATCCGGATTCACTATGACAAACCTTGCAATCTCTAACACTGCCATTAACCGTGAATTCACCTCTGTGATAGTCAGAATGACAATCCGCACATTTTGAAAATAATGGCTTCTTTGAAAGACCCGATTTATGACAATCGTTGCACTGTACTTCTTTGTGTCTGCCAATCAGCGGAAAGTTAGTTCTGGAATGATCAAATGCTGATTGATTAATAATTTTAAAACCCCCGGTTGAATGGCAGCTTTTACAATCACTACCGAAAGCACCTTTGTGGATGTCTGTGTGGCAGGAAGAACAACTTGAAAAACTAAGTTCCCTGAATTTCTGAAAGTCTTTACCGTTTCTCTTCTCAAAAAAATGACATTTTGAGCATTCGACATTTTGATGAAGACCAGTTATTTGGAATCGGGCTTTGTTGTGATTAAAGTTTTCAGCTGGTCTGAACTTAATTGTATTATGGCAGCTTAAACAATCTTCACCTAAGGTGTTTTGATGATAATCTGAATGACAAGTTTGACATTTTGCATCAAGTCCAAGAAATGATTTGTTCTTTTTTTTGATAGCCGGATCTTTTATAAAGGAAGAATTGTGACATTTAGAACATTCAATATCTATATGTGAACCTGTTAGTTTAAATCCGGTTTTGTCATGATTGAATTTTTTTTCATCGAAATTTATTATTCTGAAATTTCGACCATGGTGTTCACTATGGCAGCTCCAACAATCTTTATCCAGTACTTCAGAACTTGAGTGATATCCGCTGCGCTTAGTTATAAGACTTTTTATTTCAGTATGGCAATCGAGGCATTTACTATTGAGAACCTGTTGACCTAGTTGATGACATTTGGTGCAATTACTCAATCCTTCAAGATGAGCATGCGCCTTTGTAAGATCACCAGGAGAAATTTGGGCATTAACCTTGTATCCTAGTATAAGAACAAATAAAAATGTAAATATCAAAAAGATTTTTTTCATCGATTTTATTTGTGTTTCAGTATTGGGTCACCAAATTTTCTGGTTATTTTAATTCCAATTTGTTCAAGAAATTGTGCTGGCAGTTCTCCGCCAGCAAAAATATATACCAGATCATTTTTGATACTGATTATTTCATCGGCGTTGTTCTTAATTTCCACATCAAAATCATTTATTTGAACAATATTAGAGCTAAGCAACAGCTGGACTTTGTTTTCACTCGCATATAAATTGATTTTCTCAAGATTTTGTGGTTTTATGCGTGAAAAATTATCCCCACGATAAGATATTGTTACTCTGTTTTTTTCATTAGCTAAAAGAAGCGCAGATTCGATAGCGGAATCACCTCCACCAACAACCAGGATATCTTTATTATGTATTAGCTCTGGCTCAAGCAGTCTGTAAGAAACTTTTTCTTTCTCTTCACCTTTAACACCCAGTTTTCTTGGAGAACCCCTTCTTCCGATTGCTAACAATACACCATTGGAACTATAAGTTGCATGGTTAGTCTTTATTTGAAAATAATTATCAAGTTTTTCTATCTTTTCAACTTTTTCCTGTTCAATGATTGTTATGCGGTTTCTGTCCAGAATTTTTGTCCAAAGCTCTAGTAATTCAGATTTAGTGGTTTCATCTAACTTGACTTTACCAAACAAAGGTATATCCATTGGTGAAGTCATTACGACTTTTGCTCTTGGAAAACTAAATACAGTACCGCCTATTGAGTCCTGCTCAAGAGTTACAAATTTCAAATTATTTTTTGCAGCTGTTAGAGTAGCAGAAATTCCCGCTGGACCAGCACCCACTATTACAAGGTCGTACTTTGCTTGAGGCGACTTATTAAGTTTCTTAACAAAGTATTCTACCGATTGTCTTCCCTGCTCAACGGCATTTTTAATAAGTCCCATTCCACCCAGTTCACCAGCGATAAATATTCCCGGTATACTGGTTTCAAATTCCTGAGTTACGTGCGGTAGTTCCACGCCGCGTCGTTCAGTCCCTATGCATAGAGAGATTGCCTGAACAGGGCAGGCATGAAAACATGCACCATGCCCAACACATCTTGAGGCATTGATTGTTTGAGCTTTACCATTAACTAAACCCAGTATATCTTTTTCAGGACAAGCTTTTATGCAAGCCCCGCTGCCTAAGCATATATCCGGATTAACAACAGGATGTAAAGAAACTGGTTCAAATAAACCTGATTCTTTTGCTTTTAAAATTTTTTGTGAGGTTTCTGCGGAAGTATGTTTATGATTTTTTATATAGAAATAGAATATTACTAAAATAACTATTCCTACAATGAGGTATGCCAAAATATTTTCAATTAATGTTTCCAATAAAAACTTTATTCAGAATTTTTCATTGTTAATCTTCTTAAAGAATTTCTTGCAAGTTCCTTAGTTTCAGATTCAGGAAATTCTTTAATAACTTTATTCCAGATATCTCTGGCATATTTCTTATTGCCTTTTACTGCTTCAATTGCACCAGAGTTATATAAAGCCTTAACATTCTGTGGTTCAATATCAAGAATTATCTTGGTATAATCTGAAGCTTCTTTCATATTTCCTTCATTATAATAAATAAATGTCAGAGCAAATAATACATCAGTTCTTTGGTTGTCAATTTCTAATATTTTTTTATAAATAGCTATGGCTTCCTGTTGCTTGTGAGCCATCTGAAGGAAATCAGCATACTTGAGCAAATTGGCGGTATCAGAGGGATTTTTTTCATAATTTATTCTAAGTTCATTGAGGCGGCGCACTGTTTCATCGCTTACATTAGAAGAACCCGGGGCTTCATTCATCTGATTATTAAAACTATTGTGAATGCTATCTTTAGGTAATTCATTACCTCCTAAGTTTGAGGAAGTTAAAACTGTTGATGACTGCCTTGATGAATATATTAAAACAATAAAAACTATTACACCTAAAAAAAGGTAAACATATTTTGGTGCTAATTTCATTTACTACTCTAAAATATCCACTTATAACCAAATATAACTGTAACTGCAACATGAATTATCATTATAACAAACATAGCAATTGCAAAAGGTAAATGTGCAATGTGCCAGTATCTAAAAAGTTTCTGCATTGTTTTAAGTAATCCTATTCTTCTGGTAAGAACTATTTCAGTTTTAACAGTTCTTAATATCTCTTTTATTCTGTAAGCAGAAACACCTGATTCTTTAAGTTGCTTATTAATTTTATAAACTAATATTTTTATCCTGAAATAATCTGCAATAATTACCACAAGACTCTTTATAATACCCAAATTAGCATATCTTTCCAACGATGAAAAACGTTCATAATCCTTAGTAAACTTAAGACTCATTGTTGAATCTATATACAGATTGTGAGACATTTGCTGCCTCATTGAATTTAGTTCCTGCACATCTAATTCTTTTCCCTGAATTGTACGGGGAATTTGAATGTAAATAAATCTGCCAATTATTCCACTGAGCACCACCAGCACCATGCTCCAGAAACTTACAGAAACAATTCCACCAAATTTGAATGAGGTATGATATAAAACAAGAATTGGACCAACAGTGCAAAGAAATATGTGAAATTCAAGCCAATGTTTGAGGTAACCAAAAGTAAAAAATCGGCGGCTTCGTTTTCTAATCATATAAATTGATACACCAAATATCATCATCAGAGTACCAATAATACCAAAACCGTGGCCCCATATTCCGCTTGGCTTTAACGATTGATGAGATGAATGAAAAAACCGCTCCTCTATTGGTATAGTGTAGTAGCTGTAACCGTTAATTCCCAGCAATACCAGCACCGTAATACCAACCAGAAAAAATGAACCAATGTATATCTTGTGAAGTGTTTTATTCATAAGAGAATTTACTCAAACAATATGAACTAGTATTATAATGGAGGGGTTAGTGACAAAAGAACAATAACATACTAGAATAAACCCGCCAATTACAGCGGGTTGAAATTTAGTTGGTATTTAGTTCTACAAGTGTCTGGTATTTTGTTGAGCCGACAATCATATCACCAAGTTTATTAATAAGAATGTTAAGTCTTTCGTCTTCATTATCATCAAAAGCTTCGTAGGCTTCCACTGAAGCAAATGTATAAACTTCATTAAAACTGTTAGGCTTACCTTTTATTTCATAAACTGCATAAGCTTCCAAACCTTCTTTATTGATAATTGCTTTTAATTCCTTCACTACTTTCAGATAATCATCTTTTTTTTCAGGTAAAATATCATATTGAACTGAAAAAAGAACTTTTGCCATTTTTTCTCCGAATTTTAACTAAGTTATTTGTATTTGACCCGTAAAAACTATTTTGGCCGGGCCGGTTAATGATAATTTATTTACTTTATTATTTTCTATTTTAAAATCTACAATTAGTTCTTCACTACTCTTCGGAACAATAGTAATTGGCGGTTTTAATTTTTGCGTAATATAAGTTATTAATGCGGCTGCAGCAGCTCCTGTTCCGCAAGCCCAAGTTTCATCCTCCACTCCGCGTTCATAAGTCCTGACGTAAACTTTCTCTCCTTCAACGAGAATAAAGTTTACATTTGTTCCACCTGGTAAAAACTCCGATGCATATCTTAATTCTTTTCCTATTTGAATTACAGGAAATTTATTGAGATCCTGAAATTTAAGCCTTGGGTCTTTAGGATTTTCTGACACATCATTTATGTTAACAACAATATGCGGCGATCCGGTATCAGCAAAGGAAGCGTTAACTAGTTGACCAAATACTTTAATCTTAAAATTATATTTTAATTTTGAAGGCGGATTAAGATTAAATTTTATCTGATCATCATCAAGCACTTCACCAGAATAAACCTTTGTGTTAGCCTTAAATCTTATTGAACTTATGCCGCATCTGCCGGAAAAATTTGCAAACTTAATTGCACACCTGGCACCATTACCGCACAGACTTCCAAAAGAACCATCGGAATTATAATAATTCATCTCAAAATCAAGCTCAACTGAGTTTTCAATTAAAATAACTCCATCTGCGCCGATTCCGGTTCTTCTGTTGCATAGTTTAATTATAGCATTTTGAGAAAGAACACATTCGGGATTTTCGTTTTTATCAATGACAATAAAATCATTTCCCGCACCGCTCATCTTGGAAAAAATAATTGATTTCATTTTACTATGTCAATTTAATTGAATAGTAAATGGTTTTCAATAAAAAATTAAGTTAAATATTTATTAAGGCCCGATTAGGAAAAGGGCGGCATCAACCGCCCTTCAGTGAAAAGTTTATTGCTTTACAAGCATCGATACTTCCTGCGCAACACGTGAGTTATATTCAAAGGCGAGTTTACGGTGATTAACAAGATCCACAATTGTGCCTATGAAACACAAACCAAGTGTAAAGAAATATAAAATCCCTATTCCAATGTTATTTAATATGAATCTATGAATTCCTGCAAATCCTAAAAATCCCACCAGGCAAACCAGCAGAATCATCATAGGATCTTTTCTGCGCGAGCCGTATGCTATTGCAAACTGCTGAGCTTGTGTATCAGTCATATCCTTAACTAACATTTGAATGTAACCCATTTCTTCTCCTTCGAGACCGGGTAAAAGTTGTAATACGTTAGGCATATTGGTTCCTTTCTTTGGAGTTTAATTTTTTATGAATTGAATAATTTGTTCTCATAATTGAAAAAATCCTTAAGATTAAAATTAAAACCGCAGGTATTCCAAGAATATGAGTTTGAAATGACTCAGTTATTTTACCGGAAAACAGCAATGAAATTGATCTACCCAAACCGCAGCCGGGACAATCATCAACACCGAAATTTGACAAAGGACAAATTGTAAAATGAGATTCTGCAGGATTAAAGAAAAAGGCTAGGTAAACAAGAGCTGCTGACCAGACGAATCCCTCAAATCCTATCATTTTAAGATTGAAATATATTTTCCGTTTGATTCTATAAATCAATGCTTCAATCTTTTTCAATGGTGAATATTTGGCAGCTGTTTTCATAAATAATTTTGTTTACCTGAAAAAAATTAAGTAATTGAAGGTCCCAAATCAAATATTGTGTGATAAAAGGTCCTAAAACATCGGTGAGTTGTATTACATTTGCCGGTAAAGGGTAAGGAAAGGCTGAAAGTCCGGCAGGTAGATTGAGGTTTTAAATACTTATGACTGGATTCTATACTAAATACCGGTGAAGCACTTTTCCCATATGTGATTTATAATTTATCATTACTCCCCTTTTTGAGAGTTTCTTCGATTTTCTTTTTCTTTTCCGCTTCGATCAACTCATCAACAGTTTACATTTTTTTCTTTTAAATATGACGAAAAATATTTTCCGATGGGAATTGATACAGGTAATAAACTGATCCAGTAGATCAGAAAAGCAATTACGTGTTGCGCCATAGCTTTGTAAACTCAAAACGAATAATGGTTTTTGTAGAGGAAAGGTAAGGAATTTCCCAGGCTGAGATAATTATTATAAACTCAGTGAACAAACAGCATGCAAACTGGCAGGTAAAATTATATTCTCATCGGTAACATTTGAATTTATTGCTGACCTAATTTCTTCCTTAGATTATCGTATACATAAAAACAGGTGTAAAGAAAAATTTACAGCTATATGACATTAAATATCAGGTATATATGATATACAGGTAAAACCATACAGAGCTGACGGATCAATTTACTTATCAGATCAATATTTATTTAATAAAATGAATGCTAATCTGCCATTACAGAAATTGTGTCAATTATCTTATACTCATAAACAGAATTTTTTTTCAATTTGCTGCAATATTAGAATTTAGAATAAAGTAAAAATTAAAAGTAATAACAGATTAACAATAATTATTTGCCAACAATAAAAGACACTTTAGCGTTTACTCTGAAGCGAACAATTTTATTGTTCTCAACATCAGCTTTTAAGTCCTTTATCCAGATCGATTGTATATTCTGCACAGATTTTGAAGCTTCTTTTAAAGCAACCTGGGCAGCATCTTCCCAGCTTTTTTCAGATTGAGCTAATAACTCTATAACTTTTACTACGGACATTTTGATTCTCCTTTTTATAATAATTGAAATGCTACGTTAACTTATTTTTAAATTGTTATTTAATATTTGATACAACTTCATCAACTGTGTTTTTCATTTCATCCCAAATTTTATCTGAACCTGATTTCAGTTCTTTCCAGGAACTTTCAGTTGAGTTTTTCAAATCCTGTATTTTATCCTGTGCAGCATCTTTTTTAGATCGGAATTCAGCAAGCTGTTTTTCAAGATTTTCTTTAGAGTCAACTTTCAATGTTTGAGCTTTCACCTGAAATAATTGAACTCTGTCCTCTAAATCTTTTAGCTGCTCCGTTAACTTTTCTATATATTCTTTTCTGTCTGTCATTATACTGTTAACTCCATTTTATTTGTGAATTAATATAAAGTATTTTCTTTTGCTACAATGAATAATTTTTTAAAGATTCAACAAACCATCAATTACCATTTTTAATAATTTGTTTGAAGAACATTTATCAGCATAAAATCTGAACTAATATGCTCCTCAACATTTTCTTATAAAATAAAATCTTTCTGATTAAAAGCAAGTTTTTTGCGTATTTATTGCATTTTTATTTTTTACTAAACGAAAATAAAGCTTGAATGAAACAAAATTCAGGTACACCAGTCAATTGTTAATATTATGTTGATCAATCTATTTTTCTAAACACACACAAATAGAAACTTTGCGTATTTTAGTATTTAATCCAGTTCATTAGATTTTGAAGTTAAGCGGACTGAAGCAAGTGATGCCAGTTTATCATTGAGGTTCTTAAAAAATCGTATTCTTATAAGTCCTGTAAAATTGATAGAATATTAGCCTTATAAATAGATTAATTTATTGAGAAGCTTGTTAAGAGTCTTTAAAATCCTTTCCAAGATTTATCTAACATGTAGATAGGAATTAACTTTATTGTTTAGAAAAATTATGCTGATTACTCTAGATACCTTTCGGCAGTGTTCGTTTTTTGCATAGTTTAAAACGAAGCTTAGTGGAGGTGGCGGGAGTCGAACCCGCGTCCGAAGTTAAGATACAAGAAACGTCTACACACATAGTCTGTTAATTGTTTTAACTTAATACTGCCCAACAGACAGGGATCGTATTAAGCTTACCTGCTTAAGTTTCGCATCATCTGCACAGGCAACAGAATCAGCTATCATACCTAATCAACGTTCAGTCATAGCCCGGTAGGAGAGGATATGGTGAACGGCTGTTAATACTTAAATTAAGCAGCTAAGGCGTAATTAGATTCGCCAGTTATTGTTTTATTCCCAATTTTTTAACGTGTCTTCGGGGAACACGGTGCGCAGTTCAATGCCTCTTCAACCCCGTCGAAACCAAAATTCACCCCCGTGTAATCAGCAGGCAGTGGGCAATATGGGTTTATCGCAAAACTCTGGAAAGGTCATCTCGAAGTAGTCTTAGTCTGAGAAATCCTTCAATATTTCACGAACAAGATTTCTCCCTTTGGTCGAAATGACACTTAATTAATTTCGCAATAGACCCTATGAGCAAACTGATTCAGGGAATCCACTTTGTATCAGGGATATTTGAGACTTTATTCTCAAAACGTGAAAGAACAAAAAACAAATCACTTAATCTGTTAAGAAATATAATAATGTTATTACCTATATGCACCTGCTCATTCAATGCCACAACTTTTCTTTCGGCTCTTCGTGCAACTGTTCTGCAAATATGCAGATATACTGCTCCTTTAGACCCCCCGGGTAAAAGAAAGTTCCGCAGCTCCTCTAATTGCTCATTAAAATGATCTATATCCAGTTCAGCACTTTTACTGTATTCTTCAGGGGTTCTGGTAATTTTAAGTTTTTCGTTTTTTTCTGAAATGGGAGTTGCAAGATCAGAACCAACAACAAATAACTGATTTTGGATTCTTTGCAGAATTGCCCGCACTTCTTTACTCTTCAGTTCTGTAATCGCCAGTCCGATAAAGGCATTGAGTTCATCAATTGTTCCGTATGCTTCAATCCTTATGTTGTTCTTAGAAACTCTTTCACCTCCAAAAAGTCCGGTTTCACCTTTATCACCGGTTTTCGTGTAAATTTTCATTTTTTGAATGGTAATTCCTGAACAGTTGCTTTAGTTACCTTTTCACTGTTCTTAGCAATTAATACTGTACCGGGAGAAGTAAAGTTTTTATTGATATACGCCAGTCCGATTGGTTTATTTAATCGTGTTGAATTAACTGATGATGTAACTACACCCACTTCATTTTCCTTGTCGTCTAAAAGAACAAAATGATGAGCTGCAGTAACAGGATCTTCAAAGTTAATACCAGTAAGATATTTCTGAACTTTAGAATAAGTATCCAATCTTGCAATAACTTCCTGCCCGATATAACAGCCTTTTTTAAAATCGACAAGGTGAATTAAATTTGCTTCATGCGGATTATACTTATCATTAATTTCATTTGGAGCCGCCGGAATACCCATGCTTATACGAAACTCGTAGTATGCCTCTTCGCCTACTAAACCAAAATTAAAAATGCCGTAGTTTTCTTTCATATAGTTAATTAGTTTGATTGTGTTATCATCATCTGCAAGAATCCAATATTTATCCCGTCCATTGAAATCAGTTATCTTTGATAAAAAAAACAGTATTTCTTCAGCATTCACAACCTTAAACATGTTGGTGCTTATATCATTCACAATATTTCCGCAAACTAAAGTAATGAATGAACCTGACTGAGGCCCCGAAAGTTCCATAATATTAAATCTTCCGGTAGCATCGCTCATTGCTACATCATCAGCAATTATATATTTGTTTATCCAACCTAAAACTCTCTCTTTATTTGATTTTCCCACAACTAAAAACTGATGAGTGTCAAAATTAAAAACAGTAGCAACACTTAAAATTCTGCCCTTTTCGGTGGTGAAGATAGTCTGTTTAACTTCCTCTTTTTTTATTTCCTTTAAAGAATTTGTTGTAATTCGATGGAGAAAATCGAGTGAGTCCTTTCCTCTTAACTCAACAATTGAATAATTAAAAAGAACCCTTAAACCTGCACCATAGTGCAATATTTCCAGTTCTTTTTCCAGGTTTGAAAAAAAAGGTATTGCTTCAGAATCATCATAAGATTTGGAACTTATGCTCTGTGATTTAAAGTATTCTAATATTTTGTTTGGTCTATCATCCATTGTATTCACCATTAACAGGTTATAATTAAACGTTGCACACTTGATTGAAAAAAATCTGAGAAATTGCAGGAATTGTTTGTGTTAAAATAATAAAAAATTAATAAAGTCGGGTTTGCCGTGCGTTTCGGGTATTTACGTAAGTCCCTTGTTTTTCATTCCAGACAAATGCAACTGAATCCTTTGCAAATATTCTATCTTCAAGACTAACATAAACATACTCATAGTAATCAGGATATATATCATTATTTACATTTGCCAGAGTTCTTTTAAAGTCTACTCCTTTATATGTCATTAAGAGATGCGGTTCAGACCTGATGCCATCGACCAGAAAATAATTATAGTCAATTGTACCGATGCCTTGAGCAAAATAAAATTTATTCTGAATATACAGTGTGCCTTTAAAATTCCAGGTATTTAAATAAACGTGTTTAAACCCTCCGTGAGAAGGGATTATTGATTCCCATACCAGCGAAAGGTTATTACCTCGACATTCAAAAAGTGTAAGATACAAAAAAGCTGTGCCAAGTTTTGTGCTGTCAAGATCAATATAACTCTCATTGTAACCAATAAGATTTTTAGTTTCAATCAGTCTTTCACCCTGCCTCGACTTTGCAACAACAGCAAATATGTATTTACTTCCATCTATATCATCGTAATAAATAACCGCTGGTTTGGGCAGGGATTCCAAAGTGGTTTTATCTGTTTCCATCAAGTATGTGCCGGGTGGATAATTATCTAAAACATACTCTATAACAGATATAGTGTCACAGGGAAATCTTTCACTTCGTCCCTTTCTTAGATCCAGATTGTATTTCTGAATTTCAGCATCCCTGTTAGGATCAGCCGAAACATCCATTGAGGGCAGCGGATTAGACTTTTGCTCTTCGCTGCTGCAAGCAAGTATTAGTATCGCTAATAATGGTATAAAAATAATCTGAACTTTTTTCATTTCGTTTAATATAATGATGCCTCAAAACCTATACAAAGATATAGATTTTGAGGCTAAAAAGATTTATAAATTATTATCTGGAAAATTCTTCAAAAAAATAAGCTGAACTTTTTATTCCAAGCTTAAAATGATTAAGATCAAAATGTTCATTTGGCGAGTGAAGATTTTCTGTATTCAATCCTAAACCCATTAATACAGGAGAAGCATTAAGTCTGTTTGCAAACTCAACTACAATTGGAATACTTCCGCCTTCACGCATAAAAACAGTTTTCTTTCCAAAAGCTTTAGCCATTGCTTTGGAAGCTGCAATAGTAGCAGCAGCATCCAGCGGTGTAATAACCGGATAACCGCCATGTAAATCTTTAACTTCAACCTTAACCGTTTTGGGAGCAAGTTTTTTTATGTGCTTCTCAAAAAGTTTTGCTATCTTTTTGGGTTCCTGATGCGGAACAAGTCGCATACTTATTTTAGCAGTAGCTTTGGATGGAAGAACTGTTTTGGCTCCCTTTCCGGTCCAGCCCCCAAAAATACCATTACAATCAAGTGTGGGTCTTGCCCAAATTCTTTCAAGAGTTGAATATCCCTTCTCTCCTTTTAGTTCCTTTAACCCAATACTTTTGGCAAAATCTTTTTCTTTGAATTTAAGAGCTTTAAAATTTTCCCTTTCCTTTTTAGATAGTTTTAATACGTCATCATAAAAGCCTGTTATAGTAATTTTACCATCTTTATTCTTTAGTTTAGAAATAATTTCTGCTAATATGTTTATGGGATTATCAACAGCCCCGCCAAAGGTTCCTGAATGCAAATCCCGGTTGGGTCCCGTAACTTCAACTTCCATATATGCGAGTCCACGCAATCCATAAGTAATGGTAGGAGTTCCAGGTGAAAACAATGCGGTATCAGAAATAAGAACAGCATCGCACTTGAGCAGATCAGTATTTTGTTTAAGAAAAGGTGTAAGGTGTTCACTGCCGATTTCTTCCTCCCCTTCAATTAAAAATTTTACATTTAATGGCAGGTGACCCATAGTTTTAAAAAAAGCTTCTACACTTTTAATGTGAACATAAACCTGTCCTTTATCATCAGTAGCTCCACGTGCATAAATTTTACCATCTTTTATAACAGGATCAAAAGGATCGTTATGCCAGAGTTCTATCGGGTCAACGGGTTGAACGTCATAATGTCCGTAAACTAAAACAGTTGGCTTTCCGGGTGCACCTAACCATTCAGCATAAACAATGGGGTGACCTTCTGTCTGAAAAATTTTTATTTTGTTTAACCCTGCCTTTTTTAATTTATCTGAAACAAATTCTGCTGCTCTCTGCATATCAGGTTTATTTTCCGGTAAAGTACTTATACTCGGAATTCTTAAAAAATCTTTCAATTCATTAATATATAAATCATAGTTCGATTCGATATGTTTAATTACTTGTTCCACATTCTCTCCTTTACTTTTGAATTTGAAATCTGTCAATTATCGGTATAAAATCTTTAAAGTTCTGTACGGTCTTTTCGTCAAGCTGTTCAAGAATATTATCAGGCGGAATGAAAAACTGGCTCCACGGGTCATCAACTATGTAAAGGTATCCATCATTATCAATTGTTAATGCCTCGTAGGAACCCACATAGTTCAGATGTTTGTGATTTGGTATAACAGGTTCAAAATCAAATGATACTATATTCTCAACATTTAAGTCTTCATCAAATTCCACATGAAATATTTTCAGGTTATTTCTGTCTAAAAGCCAAACAGAATAATCTTCATCACTGTATAATCCTGTTATTGAGCCGACTCCCAAACTACTAGTACTTATTTCTTTAATTATTTCTTTAGAGGTTTTATCAGCAATAAAAATTACGGAGCTGTCTGAAAACGCTTTGCCTCTTAAAAATCCTTCCAATCCAAGGTAAAAATATCTTGAATCAACTGTTAAGCCCTCATACCCGATATTCCAGGCTGTGTATTTTAGAAATAGTTCTTCAGGTTCAAAATTAATTTTAGTTACCGAAATAACTGTATCAAGAGCAAAATTAAATTCAAGTTCAAAAATGCCTGTATAGTCGTTATGATTTTCAGTATGACCTTCAACCGATACATAAAACTTTTCCTCATACCGATCATAAACAATTTCCTCGAAATCTATCTTTGGATAATCCTTAAAGAATTCACTTACATAATCATTAAAATGAATCGGATAAAACAGAAAAACGCAGTCATCAATAATTACGAATTTGTGGAGTGCACCAATATCATCAGCAATCAAAAAGGTTTTTTTGCCAGACTTATAACCCAGAAAAGCAATTCCGGAAGTCTGGTCTGTTCGGTATGTACCTGATTTTAACCATTGAGAATATTCAACATCTCTTAACAATTTGTTGTTCTGTGATTGTGCAAAAACAGCAATGGAAAAAAGCGAAATGATGATGGTGTAATTTACTTTACTTAGCATTTGAACGCTTAATTTGTGTAACTTTAGGACAGAAATATAAGTATTCTAATGCTTAAATTTTTAAATATTTTATATTTATTGAAAAACATTTAGCCGGTTTTTATATTCAATACATGATTTTAGCCAGATACATATTAAGAAATCATTTTATTCCCTTCTTATTTTCTATTGTAACCCTGATGTGCATTTTTCTTCTACAATTTATGATGAAATTTGCTGACAGGCTTGTGGGAAAAGGATTGGATACATGGACAATTATTCAACTGATAGTTTATAACCTTTCCTGGATGTTTGTGCTCGTTGTTCCCATGGCTACCTTAGTATCTGCACTTATGGCTTATGGTACAATGTCGCAGAATAATGAAATTACAATTATGAAATCTTCCGGCATCAGTTTGTATAAAATGATGATGCCCGCATTCGCTGCCAGCATTATTGTTGCCTTTCTATTATTTGAGTTTAACAACGATGTGCTTCCGGACGCTAATCATCAGGCAAAAGTTCTGATGCAGGATATTTCACAGAAGAAGCCCACTTTATCATTAGAGCCGGGTGTTTTCTCACAAGAAGTTTATAACTATGCAATACTTTCAAGAAATATTGACCAGAAAGAAAATAAACTTTATGAGATAACTATATATGATTATTCAACTCCCTCTAAAGTAAATGTAGTTACTGCAGAAAAAGGCAGGATTTTCTTTTCTGAAGATAAAGCCAAATTAATAATGGATCTTACAAATGGTGAGATTCACGAGTCGGAGGCGCAAAATACATCACTTTACAGAAAGCTGAATTTTGAAAGACACCGCATAACAATGAATGCAGAGCAGTTCTCATTCAGGCAGTCAGGTATGGCTACCAGAGGTGAACGAGAAATGAGCGTTAAATATATGAGTTATATTGTGGATAGTTTAAAGAAAGCAAGAACAGAGATTTATTCTTCTCTGTCAACAGAAATTGATAAGTATTTTTTTAATGGAAAAATTCCTCCCTTCAGAGCAGCAGAAGAAAGTAAAACTGATGATAAGGATATAGTTTTTGTAAGAACACTTGATAAAATAAAGAACGCGAATAACATTATAACGTCTTATAACAGAAGAATTGACTGGCAGGATCGTGAGATAGAAAAATATGAAGTGGAGATTTATAAAAAATATGCTCTTCCGGCAGCCTGTATTGTTTTTATTCTGATAGGGGCTCCCCTTGGAGTAATGGTTAGAAAAGGCGGTTTCGGAACAGCCGCAAGTATAAGCCTGTTCTTCTTTCTTGTTTACTGGGCTTTTTTAATTGGAGGAGAAAAGCTTGCTGAGCGCGGTTTCTTTTCACCGTTTATTGGAATGTGGGCTGCAAATATTGTTCTAACCATAGCGGGGGTTCTTCTTACCATAAAAACTAATAAAGAGCTAAATACAATCAGTTTTGATTTTCTTAAAAAATTCATACCAAAATATTTCAGACAGAAAGATTCATTAAGTGAAACTGAAAATTCTTGATAAATATCTGATCAAACAGTTTTTACAAACCGTGGTTTTCGGGCTTCTGGCATTCACTTTTATTTTTATCGTAATTGATGCAATGGAGAACCTTGATGATTTTATAGATCAAAATGTACCTGCTTTAAAAATCTTACATTATTATTTTGTTTTTGCACCAGAAATGATAAAGCTGATGACCCCTGTAGCTGTCTTATTTTCTGCTCTTTTTACAGCCGGAAAAGCTGCAAACCTAAGTGAGCTTACTGCAATTAAAGCCAGTGGTGTAAGTCTTTACAGATTCATGGCACCTTTCATTGTTTCAACATTCTTAATAACTATTATCTCAATATATTTCGGCGGGTATGTTGTTCCTTCAGCAAATCAAATTAAAATAAATATTGAACAGGTTTACCTTAAAAAAAATCTTAGTTTTACCGGAAGCAATATTTACTTTCAGGATTCACGAACCAAAATTATTAGTATTGCTTATTTTGATAATAGCATCGACCAGGCAAATCGTGTCAGTATTCAGGATTTTGATTCTGAGAATCTCACCAGTATGACAAGCAGAATTGACGCCTCAAGACTGGTTTATGATACAACAAAAAGTATTTGGATTGCCAGAGATGGGATTAAACGTACTTTCAGCAGTAAGCAGGATGCAGAGTACTTTAAAGTACTTGAAATTCCGGATCTGAATTTTTCTCCGGATGATCTATTGAAGAAGCAGCAGAAAACTGCTGAAATGAATCTTGATGAATTAAGTGAATTGGTCAAAGCCCAGCGAAGAGCCGGAAATGACCCAACCCCAACTTTAATTGAGTACCACTCAAGGTTTGCATTTGCAGTTACACCATTGATAGTTGTGTTGTTCGGTTTACCAATCTCTGCAAATAAAAGAAAAGGCGGAATAGCTGCACAGGTTGGAATAAATATACTGGTTACTTTTCTATACCTGGTTTTTATGAAGGTTAGTCAGGCATTCGGAAAAAACGGAGCACTTGATCCAATATTAACTGCGTGGGTTGCAAACCTGATATTTCTTGTTGCTGCAGTTTATAATGTCTGGCGATCAAAGATGTAAATAAGTAAAATGACTTTTAAATCATTATTCCTTTTGCAATTGACGACTAAAATTTTTTATCAAAAAAAAAGACCGTGCGAAACTATCCACACGGTCTTTTAACTTAAAGACTACTAATTGCTAATTAACTTTTTCATCAGGTTTTGGAGCAACAAATCCGAAGTTGTGGCTAGGCTGATTTTCCACTTTTATTTCACCGAACTTAGCTTCAAACTTGTCTATATTCTCTTTTAAAGCTTTTAACAGCATTTTTGCATGCTGAGGAGTTGTTATAATTCTGGCGTGAACTTTTGCCTTAGGAACACCAGGAACTACACGTGTAAAATCAATTACGAACTCAGCGGGTGAATGAGAAATTATAGCCAGATTGGAATAAATTCCCTCTGCTTCCTTTTCGCCAATTTCGATATTTATTTGCTGCCCTTGAGGCGGAACTTTATTTTGATTCATAATTCTCTAATATTTATTTTCTCAATTCATCAGCTTTATTAAACGCATTTGCTGCATCATCCTGCATTCCAAGAACAGAATAAACTCTTCCAAGAGTTTCCCAAATATTTGCATCAACGCCTTCCATTTGAACTGCTTTTTCAAGATATGGAAGTGCTTTTTCGTACTTTGTTAAATACTCTGTTGTTATTTTCCCTTCATCTTCAGCTTTTTTATTTATGAATGAACCCCATCTCAGATAAGTAACTCCAAGGTTGAAAATTGCATTATTATATTCAGGATCAAGTTCAAGAGCTTTCAGAAACTGCTGTTCAGCTTCTTCGTACTCATCAACAGTAAGCAGAACTACCCCATAGTTATACCTGTTATACTTATCCTCCGGATTATTTTCAACAGCTTTTTTGAAAAGACCTACTGCTTCCTCAGTTTTTCCGAGGTTAATTAATGAATTAGAAAGTGCTAACGACATTTCCTGATCATCCGGATATAGCTTGTTGCCTTCTTTCAATATTTCCAAGGCTTTTTCAAAATTAGCTGTAGCTTCACTATCTTTTTCCTGGCTTCTAAAGTTCATTCCTTTTACATAATATATCTCACCCAGGAATCTGTAGCCTTCAACAGCTTTTTCAAGTTCAATTAATTTTACAAGTTGAGGAATCGCTGAATCATTATCACCTTTACTTAAGTGCACAAAAGCTAGATTCTTATATGTATCAGCGGAATCAGGTTCTATAATAATTGCAGATTTAAACTCGTTAATAGATGTATCATAGTAAATCATCATACTATCAGTATCAGATGTGTTATTTCCTCGCTGAAAGAAACTTACTCCACGATTGAAAGTGTTTGCCCAAAAATATTTTCTCGAATCAGAAATTTCCTTTTCAAATTTTTTGCTGATATTCAGTGATTTATTATATGCATTTATCATTTCATTATAATTTCCTTTTTCACCATGAACAAAACCTAGCAAGTAATAACCTTCATCACTATTAGGGTTTTTGTCAATATCTTTCTGAAGAACTTCAAGGGCTTTATCCCAGTTTTTCTGCTGAATATAAAGTTTTGCACTGGTTATTTCGGTTGAAGCACATTGATATCCACTGAAAAATAACCCCAGTAATAAAATACCGGCAACGAAAAGTTTGTAATGTTTCATTTTATCTCCGATTAATACTTGAATTGCTGTTTAATGTAAAAATTCTGATAATTTGATCTAATTTCAAATGTAAAAATAACACATTAATGTATAAATATATATAGAATTCTTTAACACCAAGAATAAATTGATTTTAGGGCACTAAAAGGATAATTTTCGGGATAAAATCGAGGTTATTTTGACTACCGAAAAGGTTATTCGTTCCGTTCCAAAAGTTCTTCTGCACGATCATCTTGATGGCGGCTTACGTCCTGAAACAATTATTGAACTCGCTGACCAAATCAAGTATAAAAAACTACCTACTCAGGATCCTGCTGAACTTGGTAATTGGTTTCACCGTGGTGCTAATAAAGGAAGTCTTGTTGAATTCCTGCAGGGCTTTGAACATACTGTTGCCGTTTTGCAAACCAAAGAAAACCTGGAACGTGCTGCATATGAAATGATGGAGGATATGCATAAGGATGGTGTAGTTTATGTCGAGACCCGATTTGCACCCATTTTGCATACTGAAAAGGATCTTTATCTTGAAGAAACAGTCAAAGCAGTATTGGAAGGACTTGAAAGAGGTAAACGGGATTTTGGAGTTGGATACGGTTTGATTTTATGCGGTATGCGTAATATGAAAAACACTTTGGAAATTGCTGAACTTGCTGTGAATTTCCGAAGACAGGGTGTAGTTGGTTTCGATCTGGCTGGTGAAGAAGGCGGATATCCTCCTAAAAAACATGTTGATGCATTTCAATTTATACAAAAAGCCAATTTTAATATTACCATTCATGCAGGAGAAGCTTTCGGTAAGGAATCCATATGGCAGGCAATTCAATGGTGCGGTGCACACAGAATTGGTCATGCAACACGGTTGCTTGAGGACATAATATTTGATGATGAAGGCAGTGTCTTCGGATTTGGTGATTTAGCCCAATATGTACTTGATAAGCGAATACCGCTTGAAATTTGTCTGTCTAGTAATCTTCATACCGGTGCGGTTGATAAAATAGAGAATCACCCCTTTGGCATTTTGTTCAAAGAAAAATTCAGGGTTACAATTAATACTGATGACCGTTTGATGAGCGATACCGATATGACCAAAGAATTTTTAACTGCAATTAAATATTTTAATCTGAGCTTTGATGATATCGAAAAGATTAATATCAACTCAATGAAATCAGCCTTCATTCCGTATAAAGAAAGACTTCACTACATCTATAATGTAATTAAACCCGGGTATCAGAAAATCCGTGAGCAATTATTATCATTTAAAACAACAGAAGGAAACAATGAAGAAACTGTTCGCAAATTATAATTTTGAATTTGATAAGAACGAAAAGAAACTTCTCGTTAATTACTGCAAACAGGCATTGAAACAGGTTGCCGGTAATAGCAGACTATTTGCAGAAGAAAGGGCGTTTAAATCAATAATTGAAAAACTTAATGCCGGAACTGAAACTGTTAAACTGACAAGGGATGAGAAAACACGACTTACTCATCAGCTTGAAGAAAATGTTAAATTCATAAAAAAAAGCATGGATAAAGCATGGTTCTTTAAAAGATGGCTCTACAAATCAATGTTAACTCAATACAAAAATATGCTTGATAATCATTTCAGAGGATAAATTTTTCGGATGATAACAGAAAACAAAATAATTAAAGCTCCCACTGGTAAAGATATTTCCTGTAAAGGATGGATTCAGGAAGCAGCAATGAGAATGCTGATGAATAATCTGGATCCTGAAGTTGCAGAACGACCTGAAGATCTTGTTGTTTATGGAGGAAGCGGAAAAGCTGCCCGTAATTGGGAGTCGTACGAAGCAATTATTAATTCACTAAAAAATCTTGAGGATGATGAAACACTATTGGTGCAATCCGGTAAACCAGTCGGAATATTCAGAACACATACAAATGCCCCTCGTGTCATAATTTCAAATTCAATGCTTGTTCCTGATTGGGGAACCTGGGATGAATTCCGCAGGCTTGAAAAGTTAGGTTTAACAATGTATGGTCAGATGACTGCTGGAAGCTGGATTTACATTGGCTCACAGGGAATTCTTCAAGGTACATACGAAACTTTTGCTGAATGTGCCCGAAAGTACTTTAACGGTTCTTTGAAAGGCAAATTGGTACTTACTGCCGGACTCGGCGGTATGGGTGGTGCTCAGCCGCTTGCAGCTACTTTTAACGGAGCTGCTTTTCTGGGAATTGAAGTTGACAGATTACGTGCACAAAAAAGGATTGACACCGGCTACCTTGATTATTTAACCGATAATCTTGATGATGCTTTAGAAAAAGTTTTAAATGCTATGGTTAAAGGTGAAGGAATATCAGTGGGTCTGGTTGGTAATGCTGGTGAAGTTCATCACGAAATAATTAAGCGCGGAATAATTCCGGATATAGTAACAGATCAAACTTCGGCACACGATGTTTTAAATGGATATGTACCAATGGGAATGAGCTTTGAGGCAGCCATGGAATTAAGAAAATCTGATCCTGAAAAATATGTTCGCCTTTCAAGGGAAACCATTGTGAAGCACGTGGAGGCAATGCTGGAATTTCAAAAACGGGGTTCAATAGTTTTTGATTACGGAAATAATATTCGCGGTGAAGCTAAGGAAAACGGTCTGTCTAAAGCATTTGATATTCCCGGATTTGTACCTGAATTTATTCGTCCATTATTTTGTGATGGTCAAGGTCCGTTCAGGTGGGCAGCTTTATCAGGCGATCCGAATGATATTTATGTTACCGACCAGGCAATTAGGGAAACTTTTCCTGATAATAAATTATTGCTCAACTGGATAGATATGGCTCAGAAAAAAGTTCACTTCCAGGGATTACCATCAAGGATTTGCTGGCTTGGTTACGGCGAGAGAGCTAAGATGGGTAAAATTTTTAATAAACTTGTTGCAGATGGAGAAGTAAAAGCCCCTATAGTAATCGGCAGAGATCATCTTGACTGCGGTTCTGTTGCATCACCTAACAGAGAAACTGAAGCAATGAAAGACGGCAGTGATGCAATTGCCGATTGGCCTATTCTTAACGCATTATTAAATGCAATAGGCGGTGCAAGCTGGGTATCTGTTCATCATGGCGGCGGAGTTGGAATTGGTAAATCAATACATGCAGGAATGGTTGTAGTTGCCGATGGAACAAAAGAAGCTGAAGAAAGATTAGAACGCGTTCTGACTTATGACCCCGGAATGGGAATAATTCGTCACGCAGATGCCGGTTATGAACAGGCGGTTGAAAATGCGAAAAGATGGAAAGTTAAAATTCCGATGATGAAATAGTTTATACACTTACATTAGCAAATAGTTTTTTTACAATTGTATGAAACAGGAGAAGAAAAATATTATCAAAAGTTCTTTGTTTGTAGCTATGTTCTTCATCGTCATAGCAATATCAATTTCATTTATTACTTCCGGTCGTGTGAATGATGTATCTGAAAACCAAATCACAGAATCTTATAACACACTAACTGATATTATAGATGAGAATTGTGAATTCAACGGGATGAAACTTTACGGCAAGATCCAATTTGTAACATCATTTCCTGATATTAAAATAAAGGTGGTTGAATCATTTCCCGATCTGAAAGTAAAAATCGTTGATGCGTTTCCGGATGATTGCGGTGAATGGCAGATAGTTAATTCTTTTCCTGATCTTAAAGTGCAAATAGTTGAGTCGTTCCCAGATATAAAAATTAAATTCGTGGAAGCATTTCCAGGATTACCTTAAAAAATAGAAATAAAAGAAAGAGGTTATTATGAAAATTAAAGTGTTAGTAGCAGATAAATTCCCAGATAAATATATCCAGCAAATGAAAGATCTTGAACTGGATGTTATTTATAATCCAAAACTCGGTGAGAAAGATCTTCCCGAAGCCGGTAAAGATGCTGACATAATAGTTGTACGTTCAACTGTAGTGAATGAAGAGACAATTAATAGCAGTGAAAAACTTAACCTTATAATTCGTGCAGGTTCCGGTGTAAATAACATCAATATAGCTGCCGCAAATAAAAAAGGTATCTATGTTGCTAACTGCCCCGGTATGAACGCTGTTGCAGTTGCAGAACTTGCAATAGGGTTGATGATTTCTCTCGATCGTTTTATTCCTGATAATGTTAATGACTTTAATAAAGGAGTTTGGAATAAAGACAAATACTCCAAAGGTAAAGGACTTAAAGGAAAAACTTTAGGTCTTATTGGTGTTGGAAATATCGGAAAGGAAGTTGCAAAGCGTGCACTTGCTTTTGAAATGAATGTTTACGGAAAGGATATCACCCGGATTGAAGGTATTCAGATAAAAGATTTCAGTGAGATGGATCAGTTACTCGCGTTATGTGACGTTGTTACAATTCATCTTCCTGCAACTCCTCAGACCAAAGGGTTATTTAACAAACAAATGTTCAGTTATATGAAGGATGGTGCGTATCTTATCAATACTTCCCGGCAGGATATTGTTGTTGAAGATGATCTTCTTGAGGCAATAAAAGAAAAAAATATCCGTTATGCCTGTGATGTATTTAAAGGTGAACCAGAATCTAAAACAGGTGAGGTTTCTTCTAAACTGCAGAACAATCCGAATATTTATGTAACACATCATATCGGAGCATCTACTGCACAGGCACAGGATGCTGTTGCAGAAGAAACAATTAATATTATAAAACACTTTGTCCACAGCGGTGTTATTGAGCATTGGGTTAACAGAGCTAAGAAAACAGATGCTCACTACCAGTTGGTTGTAAAGCATTATGACAAACCCGGAGTTCTTGCAGCAATACTTGATGTAATAAGGCAGGGAAACATAAATATCGAGGAGATTGAAAATATAATTTTTGAAGGCGGAGTTGCTGCCTGCTGTACTATGAAACTAAAAGCTGCCGTAAGTGCGGATATGCTTAAGACAATGCGGGAAAATTCAAATGTGATTAGTGTGAGTCACGTAGAGATTTAATAAGAAATGACAGGATCGATCTTTTGATCGATCCTTTTATTAAAGAATTAATATTAAACGGAACGGATGGAAGTTCGTTCCCTACTTTAAAATAACCATCTTTTTAGTTTCTATAAACAATCCCGCTTTCAACTTGTAATAATAAACACCACTTGATAATTCAGCTGCATTAAACTCGATTAAATGATATCCGGCTGGCTTTTCTTCATCCAAAAGGATTGCAACTTCATTGCCAAGAACATCATATACTTTAAGCTGAACCCTGAGATTTCTCCCATCGGTCGAAATGACAGAAGGAATATGGAATTTAATTATAGTAGAAGGATTAAATGGATTGGGATAATTCTGTGTAAGTTCAAATCTATCCGGTAAACCTATTTCAACTGTTTCTGTCAAAGTATAGTATTTAAATGAACCATCAAAATCCAACTGCTTAATTCTGTATTGATATTTACCTGCAGTTAGATTTTCATCGTTAAAAGTATAAATATTTTGTTCGGTTGATGTTCCATTGCCATTTACAAAGCCAATGCTTTCCCAAACATTCTTAGCGGGCAAATTCAAAAATGAAGTTCGTTCAACTTCAAATCCACGGTTATTTACCTCAGATGCAGTTACCCAATTCAAAGTAACATTATTCCCTTTAAGTGAAGATCTAAAAGAAGCAAGTTCAACCGGAATAGGAACGTCGATATAAAACTTATAATATCCATGTGGTGCAGTCATCGGCTTAGTAATTGTTTTACCATTTTCTGTGGTTGCACTTAGATAATAAAATAGTTCTGTAGAGTTTGTTTGTGCGGGAATAAATCCAACTAAAGTATCAGCAGACAAATAATTCATAGAAACCGGAGTGTATCCCAAAGTAGTATCAATTGACCAATACAAGTTAGCCTGGGAAATGCCACTCTGGTTTTTAATTATTGCTTTAATTTCAATCGGTGAACTTGTAATTAATGTGTCGCGAACCGGTGAATGAGAAATAAATAGGGGATTAAATACACCAACTTCTTTTACAATACAGTGGATAGCTCCACCTGAGGGAATAATAGCATTACAATCTATGCCAACAACTTTATAACCTGGCATTGCTTCACGGTATATTCTCAGTGCGGTAGTATCGTATTGCAGCTCATATGTTGGTACAAGTACTGTTTTATTTATTATTATTGAATTTGTGTAAGTACGGTAATATCCGCCGGCATTTGGATATCTTCCAAATTGATCGGGCGGCATTGGAATTCGAACAACTTTGTACGGCTTTCCATATGGTGTAAGAAAATTACTTAAGACATATTGGAGGTTGGCTTCTATATAAGGACCATCTGATACACCCGGTGGATACTGACCTACCAATAATGTTTCTTCATCAAGCAGTTTCATATGCATATCAATATGATGAATACCATCATAAGGCAGGTTATCCATTTTAATATAACTGTCAATACCCATAAATGTATTCATTATTGCATCTATCTGTGCTTCAGTCTTCCCTGAGTTTTCATTTAGTATAAGTTTGGATGAAAACCCGGTTCCCAACCCGTCTGTCATAAAGTTACCGCCGGTGTGAACCAATCTGTTTGGTTCTACAGTAGTTTGATAAATTGGAACACCAATACTATTTGCAAATAAAACAGGGATATTATCATCACTTGGGCGGGGACGATTATAAACCCAATCAACAATGTACATACTGTCACTGCCTTCAGCATATACAGTCCAGGGACCATAATCTCTTATCCATATAGAATTGAAAGGATAAATTAAAAAACTAATATTATTTATCTGAACACCACCATTGATCAAATAATTTCTCACTGTGTTGGAATCGCTACAGACAATGTAAACTTTGCATTCATTTTGAGCATTTCTAACAATTTCACGAAGAATTGCCTGCTGACTTGTCCAGGTAATCATTATCCCCTGTAGTTCCTCCCATTCTGCCATTGTTCTGACCGGGCCGGGTGGCGGATTTGAAAATCCAGGATTAAAAGAAGGTTCATAATTCTGCCAGATTATTTTTTCTTCCTCGGTCATATAGATCGGAAGATCCTGAGCAAATAACGATGGGATTAAAAGAAAGCTGAAAAACAGTAAAAGTAAGATTTGTTTCATTATAAGTCCTGTTAATTCTTTGCCAAAAGGGTCATTACAAATTATAAAAATTTTATATCAATTAACTCCTTAGTGATACCATAATAGTAAGGCATTTGCAGAAGTTTATTTATTCCTTCAAGGTCCTGATTTTCAAAATCGAAAACGATATGCTGAATATTAACCTTAATAAAATCATTTGCTAACTCGGGAAATCCTGTTTTCATATTTTTTAGAACCTCTTCGTGCCCGTTAATAAAAGAGTCTTCATAATTGTTAACAAAACTTTTTAATACTGCATCAGAGGAGGAAGCAGTCAAAAAGTTGATGTATGGAGCATCAATTAATTCTATAACTTCCTCAGAAAAACTGAGTCCATTTAAGAATAATTCTTCCTGAAAATTTTTATCACCGGTAAGGATAAGGTTATCCTCCTCAAAAATGGATTCTTGCGTTAATAACTTAGGCTTAATATCTAAATCATAAAACTCTTTAAAAAGGATTTTGCTGATTACAATTTCGTTAGAAGTAACCTCACCGGCAATTGCCAGTTCTTCAATTGACTCCTGATCTTCTTTATAATAAACATAAGCATTTGACAACAAGGCATTGAATGATATACCGATTCTGGATGATACAAAGAATTCCTTAAATGTCAGAAGGTCCATTGATGGGATTAAACCGATAGAATTGTTATCCTCCGAAACTTTTTTTGAAATAAGGGAAGCAGGTAAAGAAATGATCTCTAAATCGTCTGCGGGATTTAATTCTGTGAGGAATAATTTAGAGAAAAAATTCTGAGGCAGATAAAATTTTGTTTTCATAAAAATAAAAAGCCGCTGCCATGAGCGGCTGTATTATGATCAAAAAAAAAAGATTAAGACTTTTTACTCTTAATTCTCGCAGCTTTACCTGAAAGATTTCTAAGATAATAAAGTTTTGCTCTTCTGACATTACCTTCTTTCAGAAGTTCAACTTTTGCAATCTTAGGGGAGTTGATTGGAAAAATTCTTTCAACTCCTACACCGCTTGAAACTTTTCTAACGGTAAAAGATCTGTTTAGTCCGGAACCTCTAACGCTAATCACATCACCTTCAAAGGTTTGAATTCTTTCCTTATCACCTTCAATAACTCTGACGTGCACACGGATATGATCACCGGAATTAAATTTAGGTATATCTGTTCTTATCTGATCAGGTATTACGTTATTTACATCAACCATGATTTACTCCACTATTTATTTATTTTTTTCCATTTCTCTGTTAAAACTCTGGATAGTTTTTCCTTCCAGTTATTAATTTCTTTTTCATTGCCGGATAGAAGAACTTCAGGTACTTTCATTCCCCTGAACTCGGCAGGTCTTGTGTAGTAAGGTGCCTCAACTACTTCACCATCCTGAAAAGAATCATCAAGAGCTGCTTCGCTATCATTCAAAACTCCAGGCAGCAGCCTTACAACTGCATCAATAATTATTAGAGCAGGAAGTTCGCCACCGGTTAGAACAAAATTGCCTATTGAAATTTCATCAGTGGCAAAAAATTCTCTAACCCTGTCATCAACTTCTTTATAGTGACCGGCAATAATTATAATATTTCCTGCAAGTGAAAGCCGATTAGCATATTTCTGATTAAAAATCTTTCCTTTTGGGGTAGTAAAGATTATGTGATCATATTTTCTGCTTTGCTGAAGTTTTTCAATACATTCAAAGAACGGTTCGGGTTTAAGCACCATACCCGGTCCGCCGCCAAAGGGCTTGTCGTCAATCTGTTTGTGTTTATTATATGCATAATCTCTTAGATTATGAATATATAATTCAATCTTTTTTTTAGCCTGTGCCCGTTTAATTATGCTGGTATTTAAGGGACTAACTAATAGATCAGGGACAGCAGTTATTAAATCAATTCTCATCATCTTCGTACTTACCGGCTCCGGGCTTAAGGATCAATTGCTTTTTTTCTTTATCAAAATTTTCAATAAAACTGAGAACAAAAGGTATAAGTAATTCTCTATTATGTTCATCAACAATTACAAAAACATCATTAGCCGGAAGTTTTAATACATCTTTTATTGTACCAAGCAGTTTGTGTTCCTGCCAGACCCGCGTATCTATAAGGTCGTGGATAAAATAATTTCCCTCAGGCAGTTCAGCTGCCAGAGTTTCATCTATAAAAACATCTCTTCCAATAAGCACCTGTAATTCTCTTATCGTTTCAAATTTCTTAAATTTGATTCGAAAAGATTTACTTGATTGTTGAGTTTTTTCCACCCAGATTTTTTTTTTGCTTCCGAAGAAATCAATATATACTTCCTTCAACCCGAATAATCTATCGGGAAAGTCTGATATAATCTTAAGATTTAAGAAACCTTCAGAACCAGCAATTGATGTGATATGAGCAATTAAAAGATAATCGTTCAATTCAATAAAATGCTTTCCTTAGTCTAAAACTTCCAGCATAGCCCGCTTACCGTCTTTAGCGGCAACTGCAGTAAGCAAAGTTCTCATAGCCTGAGCAGTTTTTCCCTGCTTGCCGATTACTTTGCCTACATCATCAGGTTGTACCTTAAGAGAAAGAACATACTTGTTGTCCTCAGAAGATTTCACCTCAACAATAACACCTTCCGGATGATCTACAAGATGTTTGGCTATATATTCGATGAACTCTTTCATTTAAGAAGCCTCCTTATAATCCGGGAGCATTGAGAATTTAGTACAATAATGCTTAACAGCATTACGGAATTAATTTAAGTGTTCCCTCCAGAAGCCGCACCCATTACTTCTGTGTACGTTTTAAATCTCTTATTCAGAAGGTTGTTCAGGAGTTTCAGTTTGTTCCGTTTTTTCAACAGCCGGTTCAGAGCTGGATTCCTGATCAACGGTTTCTTTCTTTTTCCTTTTTGTCATTTTAGCACCTGCCTTAGCTTCGCGCTGTTTTTCCCAGTTTTCTATTTCTGTTTTAACACGATCCTCGGCAAAACCTCTTTTCTTCAGATCACGTTTAAGTAAAATACCTTTTTTACTCAAAAGGCTTTTTACTGTAAGAGTTGGTTGTGCACCGTTTTCTAACCAGTGCTGTACTCTATCCTCATCAACTTCAACAATATGAGGATTTGTCAAAGGATTATACAAGCCAATAGCTTCAATAAATCTTCCATCTCTGGGTGATCTTGAATCCGCTACAACAATTTTATAAATGGGTTGTTTCTTTTTTCCCATTCTTCTAAGTCTTAACTTAACAGCCAAGTTTATTAACCTCCAATAATATATTATATCAATTAAATTTTAGATTTCGGAAAGCTGCGGGATTGCCAAAACCTTTTTTACTCATTTGGCTCATCATTTTCTGCATCTCACCGAATTGTTTAACTAAACGATTCACATCCTGAATAGATGTTCCGCTTCCACGTGCAATTCTTTTTCTGCGGTTTCCATTCAATACTTTTGGACTTTTTCTTTCCTCTTTTGTCATCGAGTTGATAATTGCCTCAACTTTTACTAAAGCCTTATCATCAATTTGCGCATTTTTTAACTGATTTCCCATACCAGGAATCATACCCAGCAGTGATGACAATGAACCCATTTTCTTAATAGCTTTAATTTGCGTAAGAAAATCATCAAAATCAAATTTATTTTTACGTAATTTTTCCTCTAACTTTTCAGCTTCAAGCTCATCAAATGATTCCTGAGCTTTTTCAACCAGCGATACAATATCGCCTTTACCAAGAATTCGCGATGCTAACCTTTCCGGGTAAAAAGATTCCAGGTTATCTACTTTTTCTCCGTTGCTGATAAATTTTATCGGTTTACCAACTACAGATCGAATAGAAAGTGCTGCTCCTCCTCTTGCATCGCCATCTAATTTAGTAAGAACTATTCCGTCAAAATTTACTGTTTCATTAAATGCTTTTGCAGAATTAACTGCATCCTGCCCGGTCATAGAATCCACAACAAACAAACTTTCATCAGGATTGACAAGTTGCTTAATTTTTGCAACTTCTTCCATCATATCTTCATCAACATGAAGCCGGCCTGCAGTATCAATTATTAAAGTATCGAACCTGTTTTCCTTTGCATAAGAAAGCGCCTGACCAGCCACCTTAAGGGCATCTTTTTCATCTAAAGAAAAAACTTCAACCTCAACTGATTTGCCAAGTTGTTTTAATTGTTCTATAGCTGCAGGACGATAAATATCTGCCGCTGCAAGAAGAACTCTTCGTTTATTTGACTTTAGTTTTTTTGCAAGCTTTGCGCAGAAAGTTGTTTTTCCGGAACCTTGCAGACCAACAATCAAAAGGACAGTTACACCGGCAGCATTAAGCTTAATTTCCTGCTGGTTTCCGCCAAGAATCAGTATTAATTCATCATATATAATTTTAGTGATTAACTGCCCGGGAGTTATTGATGAAACAACTTCCTGACCAAGAGCTTTCCTGGTAACACTATCAATAAAATCTTTGGCTACTTTATAATTTACGTCAGCATCTAAAAGAACACGGCGAATTTCCCTGAGAGTATCAGAAATATTTTTCTCGGTTAATTTGCCCTGACCTCTAACTTTTTTAAGTGCAGTTTCTAACTTAAGGGATAGATCTTCAAACATTTTTATTCAATATGGTATAAGTCATTCAAATCAAGAGCTTTGCTTCAAAGCATTGGCACCGGAAACAATTTCAAGTATTTCTTTTGTAATAGCTGCCTGCCTTGCTTTATTGTAAGTAATATTCAAGGTTCTTATTAATTCCTTTGCATTGGTAGTTGCATTATCCATGGCAGTCATTCTCGAAGCAAATTCAGCAGCATTTGATTCCAGCAGCACTCTCCAGATCTGACCTCTGAGATGCTTAGGAATCAGATAATTAAAAATGGATTTCTGATCGGGTTCATATAAATAATTTGACTCAACTCCTGAGTCATCTTCTTCCGATTTATGAACTGGAATCGGCAGAAACTGTTCGACAACAATTCTTTGTTGAATGAGTGATTTAAATTCATTAAAAATCAGAATAACCTTGTCAAAATCACCCTTAAGGTATCCTGCTGTTAATTCATCAGATATCTTTTGAGCGGAAGTGTAATTGAGAGATGTAAACACATCAGGAAAGATTTTTGAAACATTATAATTTCTTTTACTGAAGTAATCAGACCCCTTTTTTCCTATACAATATAGCTGATAATTAGTTCCGGTTTCTTTTATCTCTTCATTTATATATCTGTTAGCTTCGCGGATAATATTAGTGTTGAATGCTCCGCAAAGTCCCCTGTCAGCGGTTACAATAACTATAGCTACATTGCTTATATAATCTTTGGGCAAAATTAGCGGATTGGTTTGCTTATCCTCTTCAGTCACCAGATTGGAAAACATCTCTGCAATTTTCTTTGCATATGGTCGTGCATTAATAATAGACTCCTGAGCTCTTCTGAGCTTAGAAGCAGCAACCATCTTCATTGCTTTGGTTATCTGCTGTGTGTTCTTAACACCTTTAATACGATTCTTTATGTCGCGTAATGTAGCCATTGATTCAAAATGTACTATGAACTTTTCTTAAACGATGATAAAAATTCTTTTGCGGCTTTGATAAGAATTTCGTCTGTCTCTTTGCTGATATCTTTTTCCTTTTTAATATTAGTAAGAATCTGGCCGTACTTCACCTCAACAAACTCAAGAGCTTCTTTTTCAAATCTTTTTACATCGGCAACCGGTATTTCATCCATATAGCCTTTTGTACCTAAATAAATACTTACAACTTGCTTTTCAACCGGTATAGGATCGTATTGTCCTTGTTTTAACAGCTGTACGAGTCTAGCACCTTTTGCTAATGTTCTCTGGGTTGCCTTATCCAGATCAGATCCGAATTTAGCAAAGGCTTCAAGTTCTCTGTATTGTGCAAGATCAAGTTTCAAAGTACCTGCAACTTTTTTCATTGCTTTGATTTGAGCATTACCGCCCACACGTGAAACTGATATACCTACGTTTATAGCTGGTCTTACACCGGCATTAAACAGGTTGGATTCGAGATAGATCTGCCCGTCAGTAATCGAAATAACATTTGTTGGAATGTATGCAGAAACGTCTCCCTGCTGTGTTTCGATTATCGGAAGAGCTGTTAAACTTCCTCCTCCTTCATCATCAGATAATTTGGAAGCTCTTTCAAGCAATCTTGAGTGAAGGTAAAACACATCGCCGGGATATGCTTCACGACCCGGAGGTCTTCTTAATAAAAGAGAAAGCTCCCTGTAAGCTTGAGCCTGCTTGGAAAGATCATCATAAATTACCAAAGCGTGCTTGCCATTATCACGGAAATACTCACCAAGGGTGGCGCCCGAATAAGGTGCAATGAACTGAAGGGGTGCAGGTTCAGAAGCAGCTGCAGAAATAACTGTGGTATAGTCCATAGCACCCTGTTCCTTAAGTTTGGCAACTACCTGAGCAACTGTTGACTCTTTCTGACCCACTGCGACATAAATACAATATACAGGTTTAACACCTAGTGCTTTGGCTTCTTCTGTATGTGTAAACTTTTGATTAATAATTGTATCAATAGCAACAGCAGTTTTACCGGTTTGTCTATCACCGATAATCAACTCACGCTGTCCTCGCCCGATTGGTATCATAGCATCAACTGCAGCTATACCAGTTTGCAAAGGTTCTTTAACCGGCTGACGCTGTATTACGCCAAGAGCCTTTCTTTCAATTGGAAGATATTTGTCTGTATTAATTGAACCTTTTCCATCTATTGGCAAGCCTAGAGGAGTAATTACCCTTCCAAGCATAGCTTCGCCAACGGGCAGGGATGCAACTCTTTTCGTTCTTTTTACAGTATCTCCTTCTTTAACCAGAGTGGAGCTCCCGAAAAGAACACAGCCGACACTATCTTCTTCAAGGTTCAGTACCATTCCGAAAACATCATTGGGAAATTCAACCAGTTCACTAGCCATTACTTTTGACAAGCCATAAACTCTGGCGATACCATCACCAACCTGCAAAACGGTTCCAACATCGTAAATATCGACTTCACTTTCGTATCCCGAAAGTTGTTTTCTTAATACCGCTGATATTTCATCCGGTCTGACTTCAGACATGTTAATTCCTTTTTTATTCTAAACTAATTAAGTGATATATCCACTTTTACAAAATGATTTTTTAAAAGATTAAGCTGATGCATTACAGAAGCATCGTAAACTGTGTCTCCGACCTTAGCAACAAATCCACCCAGCAGATTTTTGTTTATCTGATAATTGCAATTAACTTTTTTACCAAGTGTATTTTCAAAACGATTTCTAATGTCTTCCTTTTGCTGTTCAGATAAGTCAAATGCAGATGTAATTTCCGCCTGAACTACACCCAAATACTCATCACGAAGTTCTAAGAATCTTGCAGCGATTGAAGATAGAGCTGATTCTCTTCCCTTGGTTATAACAAACTTTATGAAATTCATCGTTTCATTATGAACTTTACCAGAAAATATATCAATCAGAATAGACTGTTTTGTTTCAGACCTGATAACAGGACTTTCAACAGCACGTCTTAACTCTCTACTGCTTTTAAACGAATCTAATATCAAATTCATATCAGCAGCTGCATATTCAAGAATTTTCTTCTCAACAGCAATTTGGAGAAAAGACGAAGCATATCTCGTTGATATTTTTGTTTTAGCCATAATAATCAGTTTTTAGAAATTTCACTGATATAATTATCAACAATTTTCTTATTTGATTCTGCATCAATATTCTGCTTCAGAATTTTCTCGGCAGCATTAACTGAAATTTCAGCAATCTGATTTTTCAATTCATTAAATGCCGCATCTTTTTTGCGGTCGATTTCAGCAGAAGCTTCTTCAATAATTTTTTGTGCTTGCGCTTTACTGTCCTTAAGCATTTGTTCCTTAAGGTTTTCAGCATATTGACGGCTTTGCTCAATTATTTTTTTCGATTCCTCTTCTGCCTTATTCAAACTGGCTTGATTTTCTTCAAGTATTTTCTTTGACTCTTCTTTAGCTTTTTCAGCCTGTTCGAGAGAATCCTTTATAGCATTCTCTCTTTGCTTCAAAGCAGTAAGAATCGGTTTCCAGGCAAATTTCCCCAAAAGTAAAATAAGAATCAGAAAAGTTAATGTGGTCCAGAAAGCCAGACCAGCATTAACAGACAATAAACCGCCGCCGCCTTCAGCAGCAATTACAAGAAAGAAATTATTAGCTATCATTTCTTCTAAAAATAAATTGTTAAAAAAGTATTATTGAACCTTATTTACCTGCAAGTATAAAGCAGATAACTAATGCGAACAGGGAGATACCTTCAATAAGCGCTGCGGCAATAATCATAGAAGTTCTAATTGCACCGGCAGCTTCCGGCTGTCTTCCGCTTGCTTCCATTGCTGCAGTGGCTAATTTACCAATACCTAAGGCACCACCAATTATTGTTAATCCGGCACCTAGTCCAGCAGCTAAACTTGCTAAATCTAACATTAACTTTCTCCTGAATAAATAATTAAATAATAGTTTATTTGTTTAATGATCCTGATGAACTGCCATCCCGATAAATAAAGATGACAGCATTGTAAATATATATGCCTGTAACAGGGCAACTAAAACTTCAAGCGAATAAATAAATAATGCCATTCCTATTGAAACCGGCGATATTAAATAACTCTGCATTACAAAAATCAAACTTATCAATGCATAAATAACAATATGACCGGCTGTTAAGTTAGCGAAAAGACGTATTGCCAATGCAAAGGGTTTGGTAAATAAACCCAATATTTCTACTATTAACATAATCGGTAAAAGGAAAATCGGTACACCGTGAGGAATCAATCCTTTGAAGTATCCGAAAACCCCATTGTTTTTTATTCCACCGATTTGAATTACCATAAATGAAAAAATAGCCAATACAGATGTAACTGCTATGTTACTTGTAAAAGTAGCTGAAAAAGGAATTAGTCCAAGAAAATTTCCAAATAAAATAAAAAAGAATGCCGTTAAAAGATAAGGCAGAAAACCTTCATAACCCTTCCCAATAGTTGGTTTAGCAATTTCATCCCTAACAAAAATAATAAGCACTTCCCAAAAGTTTGCTGATCCTTTTGGCACAAGCGATTTTTTGTATGATTTTGCCACATTGAAGAATACGAGGCCCAGCAAAACTGCACCAAGCCACATAATAACAACATGACGGGTGATTGAAATGTCTATTCCAAATAATTCAATATGCGGTAAATAAATTTTTCCGAAAGGAGAGAAATCAAGATAATTTCCATCCATTACGTGATGCATTATCCAATCACTGCTTGCATCTGAATTAGACCGGGCAGCAACAGAATCTGCAATTTGAGATGTGGAAACAGAATCTATTTGGGACATTTTGATCTATGTATTCGGTTTTTTACCGGATAAATTTATAATTTCTATAATTAAAAAATAGATATATGAAATAAAGACTGTAAAGATAAACGAATACATACTAACATTCAAGAATTTCAGCACTATGATTATCAGAACAAGCGTGAGAAACATTCTGAATACCAGTCCCCCTAAAACCAATGCTAAGAACAACTTATCGGATTTTTGAAGACCAGCCCTGTTAAAGAAATAACCGGCAGTAAAGTTAATAAGCGGTATTAGAAAACCCCAAAAAAAAGAATCAAAAAGCTGCAATGAAATATCCGAGTTCAGCCTTAAAATGAGTAATGCGACAAGTGAAATCATAAAAGGTAAAATTGTAAAGAGAAAAGCGCTATTTTTTTTCATTTTCTACTTTTCTCTTTTCAATAACATTTATTGTCCTTATCAAATTATACATTCCGGCGCCAATCCCCACAAAGGCGAAAATGATGGTAAAAGTGTATTTATAACCTAGCTTGCCATCAATCCAATCGCCAATTAAGATCATAATTACAATTGTAGCAGCTAATTGAAGTCCAAGGCCCATATATGGAGCTGCATCACGTAAAGATTTATTGAAGCTTCCATATTTATCAGAATCAATTTTCACTTCAGGGTAAATTGAGCGAAGAAGGCTTTTCAGCTCTTTTACTATCACCCATAGAGCTTTTACCTTCAAAAATTGCCCCGGCCTCAACAACCAAAATCTTCGTGATTAAGTCACCTTTAAGGTTGCCTTTGCTTTCAAGAACAACTTTGTCTTTGGCATTTACAACGCCTTCAACTTTACCGCCGATGGTTACTGAATCCGCATTTATATCCCCCTGAATATTACCTGACTCACCCACAGTCAGATTTCCTTTAGCTTCCACGTTGCCTTTTACGATACCATCGAGCCTGACGTTACCATTGCTGGTCAATTTTCCCTCAATAATAACACTGCTGCTTATTATAGTTACTTCTTCCATGGTTGTATTCCCGTTTGTTTTTGATTTCATTTTCTACTCCTAATAATTTAATAAAACTTTATTCGGATTAATAGGCTTGCCATCTTTCCAGATTTCAAAATGAAGATGAGGCCCGGTAGTTTCTGTCCCGGAATTTCCGCTTAATGCAATTAACTCGCCCTGATTTACAAAATCGCCTTCTTTCTTTATCAGTAAGCTGCAATGTTTGTACTTCGAAACATAGCCCTGTGCATGATTTATGATGATTACATACCCGTATTGGACTGTATAATCTGCAAAGACAACATATCCACCAGCTGAGCAGTAAACAGGTGTATTTTCTTTAACGACGAAATCTATTCCGTTATGACCATCTTCGGGTTTAAAGCCCTTGCTTATAAAACCTTGAATGGGATATATAAAATAAACATCTTCAACCTGTGCACTATTACTAAATCTAATTAACAGATGATTTATTGCAGTTAAAAGGTTTCCTTCAGCAGGAATATTTTTTTTCTTTTCGGTTTCCTTAATCTTATTTATATCTTTCAGCAGAGAGCTATCACCTAATTGAACAGCATTTCTAAGTTTAATGTTGGTTAGTTTTAGTTTTTCAACTTCATTTGCAAGAATCAATAATTTATTACTTAATTCCTCATACTGTTTTTCTTCCAGAGTTGTTTTCTTTAAAGCTGAAGGAAGTAAAATTCTTTCTATGGGTGTTAAATAAATTATATAGAATCCAAGTAATCCAATAAAAATTGTATATAGAAAAAGGTAAATTAATATTCTTCTTCCATTCATCCTGAAAGATTTGGCTTCTGCATTGGTGCCTTCCGGAAATATTATTAGTGTAAGCTTTTCTAAAGATTTGAAATAATTAAATTTCATTTAAACTGACTCCAGTTTATTTTGTAGAACATCCATTTTGAACTTACCTTCCCTGATAAGCTCAAGTTTATCCCGGCTTAAATCGATTATGGTTGATGCTTCAAAATATGATTTTGTGTCTGAATAAAAAATCGCATCAACTTCATTGCCGAACTCTTCAATTATAAGAGATTGTTCCAGTAAAGGAGGATTTCCGGATCTGTTTACACTTGTAGAGATGAGAGGCATTTGTATTTCAGATAAAAGTTTTAGACAAAATCTGTTGTTAGGAACGCGGAAAGCACCTGTTTCTGATTGTAATATCTCGCTGGTTTTGCTGTTTAGTTTTAATACCACTGAAATAGGATTGGGCCAAATGGAAATCAAAAAATCAATATGTTTTTCAGAGTTTAACTCAACATATTGCTGCAGTAGCTGTACATTTTGTATTAAAAAAATATATCTTTTCCATTCATCCCTGCCTTTTACCTTTGCTATTTTCATTTTTGCATCTTCATTAAACGGGTTTGCACCGAAACCATAAATTGTATCAGTCGGATAAATAAAAATTCCTCCGCTTAAAAACAATTCCTTTGCATAACTAACAGCTTTTTTAAAATCCTTATCTATATTTATTATGTTGGGTTTTGATTTATGAATCATTTTTAATTAATCATTTCTTTAATTGTTTTAATAACCTTTTCCGGAGTAAGCTTGATTCCACATTCAAATGTATTGATCGGGCATTCATTAAAACCATGTATTCCACAGGGCTTGCAATATAAATCATCTTCACTTAAATATCTGCTCAATTTATTATACGGAAAAAATCCAAAATCCGCCACAGTCGAACAAAACAGGGTAAGAACCTTTATATCCGCACACATTCCCAGATGTGTGGGGGCACTATCATTGGTTATAAGCAATGAGGAATGCCTGATCAATTCAATGCTTTCAATTAGACTGAAAAGTCCTGCTGAATTAAAAACCATTTCAGGAAATTTATTTTTAATTGATGAAGTAATTTTGTTGTCATTTTCTCCGCCAATAAGAACGATCTGTTTTTTTTCTTCAACAAGAAATCTTATTAATTGAACAAAATACTCTTCTGGATACCTTTTAGTTGCCCAGACACTGCCTGGACTGATTGCTATAAACCCCTCTCTGATATTATTAAAATTAAAATATTCATTAACTTTTAATGTTACCTGCTCAGAGATTTTTACAATCGGTTTGATTTTCCAGCTTTCATCATTATAACTATAACCAATAAGATCAAAGTTTCTTTGAACCTCGTGTTTATCCAAATGATATTCTACCAAATTTTTGTAAGCGTGTTTTAATGATGAATTTGAGAAGCCGAAAGTTTCTCTAACGCCTGTAAATAGAACTAAAAGTGCAGTTCTTAATGAACGGTGAGGCGAATAAATTTTATCATACTTAAGCTCTTTCAATTTCTTTCCAAACTTCAATAAACCGGAAATTGATTTGTGCTTACCACGCTTATCCAATATAAGTACATTATCAACAAAAGGGCAGTTTGTAAATATTTCCTCAGTTGATGGAATACAAACCACATCAATCTGTAATATGGAATTACCCTCTCTTAACTTTTGAATCATCGGCAGTGTTAAAACTGCATCGCCAATAAAAGCTGTTTGTATTACAAGTGTTTTTTCCATCGATATTTATTGATCAATAATTCAAAATATAATTAGTGTTTCCACCTATTGTGCATCCAAAGCCATTGTTCAGGATTTTCCCTGATAACCGACTCAAGGTAATACAAATGGCGCCTGCTTAGTTCTTCAATCTTATCATTGTTTTCATCCGGTAAATCATCTTTACTGATTTCAACAATATTCATTTTATAGGAGTAATCTTTTTGACGAACGGCAATACCAAAAACGAGCGGTGCACCGGTTTTAAGCGAAAGTACAGCAGGTCCTACAAGTACGGACGTTTTTCTTCCAAAGAATTCCAGTTTAATACTATCTTCCGGACCCCGTTGATCAGCAATCATCGCAACTATGTTTTTCTCTTTAAGATCATTATATATCTGCCTGACTGAAACTCCAAGCGATACAACCTCGTTTAACCATTTAGTCCGCATTTTATTCATCCATTCAGAGACTAACGGATTGCGCAGATTTTTAACGATAATGGTAAACTTTTTATTTGCCTGAAGCGATACTGAATTAGCCCCATACTCCCAGTTTCCAAAGTGTGCAGAGAGAAGAATAACTCCATTTCCCTCTTCAAATTTTTTAGATATCAATTCCAGGTTTGTACATTTTAAAAGCTTCATCATACTTTCCCTGGTCATTGATGGCAGAAGCATAATCTCAGCAAGAGTTATTGCAAAACTTTTATATGATCTAAATGCTATTTTTTTTACTTTTTTACTATCTAAATGAGGGAAAGCTTTTTTAATGTTATTAACAGTTACAGTTTTTCTTATCGGAATTATAAAGAAGAAAATTATTGCAATTATAACTGCAAATCTTCTGGAAAGATATAAGCCCATAGCCCTGAAGAAAAGACTAAAACTTATAAATAATATGTATTCTATCCTGTTTTTCAATTAAGAAATGTATCTTTTAATAAGCAAAAATAAACAAAGCAGGTAAGAAAAGTGAGTAAAATTATAAACAATAAAAAACCCCTCGTAAAGAGGGGTTAATTTCACCGAACATAAATTCTTCGTGTCCAGTTATCATCTCTGAGCTCACCCCTTTTTGTTGAGTGGATCAGATTGTAATCAGAAAACCCCAGCAGATCGGCAAAGATAAAGTATACGCCTCCTTCAATATCTGTGTATTGCCAGATTTCATAAGGACGTGTTTCAATCTGACTGGGATATCTTTCAATTTCCGTTGGTTCACCATACATTAGAAATACCCTCCCTCGATCGGTTTTCCATCCTTGTCTGGAAAGAGTATTGTACCTTGCGTTAGCAATTTCAACTCTTTGAAAATAATTCAGGTAATATTCATTCTGCGGAGTATCCGAAAACTGATCACGGGCTTTCCAGAAATCATTCATATACTGCCGCTTACCGTCTTCAGTTGACAGCTTTTTATATCTGTCAATTTCGGCAGAAGAAGCAATGTACCTGGCTTTTTCAAAAATATCGTCAAGTTCCTCTTCAGACATCGAACCAAAGGTAGTTCCTAATATTGATAGATCACCCATATCCGCTTCATCTTCAATAAAGATTTCCGGATTATAAACAAAGAATTTCTTAGAAGTTGATACACCTTTACTGTTTAAACTATCAATAAGTGAAAGTATTATTGTATATGTATCTGTTGGATATGCTGCAATAACTTCAGAACCTACTTCAACTCTGGAATCAGCATTCCTGCTAAAGTATTTATCTTTGTTTATAACAACCTTACCGCGGCTGTTAAGAATCATTTCATTTAATCTCAGTTTACTTTCATCTTGTCCAAGATTATCAAGATGATATAACTCGACATAATAAAAAAGCACCGGCTGACCTTTTCCAAAAACAAGATTAGGAACTGGAACAACCTCATAAGTATTTTTATAAAATATTGAGTTAACGTTTTCACTTCCCTGAACCATTTTATAGGCCAGTTGAATATCACTGATACCGACTTCATCTGCAATTATTGGATGAACTGTAAAATTATCAATAATATTTTTTGTGTTATTGGTATTGTTCAGATCTGTTCCGGTAATTTCTATTTTTTTAGGACCTTCAGGCAGAATAAAACCAATAACTCCAATTAAACTTTGAGTATCCTCAGATTCACCTGAATCAATATAATGAGATACTTTCCATTGATTATTAACAAGGAACTCACCGGTTAGAGAATCAGTTATTGAAATCTTTAGTATTGCATCAACTTTACTGCCTGAAGAATCGGCAACAGGTTTCATAGTTCCCTGATTAAAGGAATAATAAAACTCAACAAAATTATTTGATGAATCATAAGCAAACTGCGCAAAATCGAATTCAAAATCTATTTTCTGCTGAGGGTAGATAATTCCGGTAAGAATAGCTGCTATAAAAAAAAGTTTTTTCATGATCTAAAAAGTTTTATATATAAAAAACGCCTGTTAAAAAGTAACAGGCGTTTTAGACAAAGGAAATAATCCTATTCGAAGAACATTTTTACAGTAAAAATATGATTTGGTGTAGGAAATTCTTTAACATCTCTGAATGCATAATCAAAAGATACTCCAACACCAGAACCGATACTATAATTTACTCCGGCACCTACTGTGAATCCAAAGAGAGAATTTTCACTTTCGCCGCCAAGAGCAAAGTTATATCCGCCTCTTAAGAAAAGAGTTTTCATAAAACCATACTCGAGTCCCAAATTAACTGCATCTTCCAGTGAATTATTTGCAATAAATGCACCACCTACAAGTATATCATTCTGTTCGTTAACAGAATAATTGTATGCACCACTTAAAGAAAAATAACTCGGGATCTGAAATTCTTCAGCTACAATTTCGTAGTTACCGGGAGGTGAACCAGGATCTGTTCCCGGAACCTGTGTTCTTCCCTGAAGTTCAGCACCTGCATAACGCATGTTAGGACCAATATTTTTCAGGGTTGCACCAATTGAAAGCTGCGGACTGAATCTATATTGTACACCAAAGTCAATGGCAAAGCCAGTTGCTGATGTATTTTCAATAGTTTCATTTATGAGCTTAAAATTAGTACCGACAGAAATTCTATCAGTAAGAACTTTAGAATAGGTTAACCCCATAGTTAAAAATGACGGGGAATAAGTTCTTCCGTCACCATCCGGGAATTCCGCTGTGGTAATTGGAATATCGCCGAAATCAAGGAATTTAAATGTTAACCCGATAGAACCAAAATCACCAAGTTGGGTGGAAGCTCCAAAGTAGGAAACATTTATATCGGCAATGTAATTCATATAATTGAACATTGCCTCTGCACCGCCAGATCTATCTAACCCTGCCGGGTTATAGTAAATAGATTCAATACCGGTAAGATTCGATAAAAATGCGCCGCCAGTTGAGATTCCTCTTGCTCCAACCGGAATTAGCAATTGTTCAGCACCTGTAGTTCCTTTTCTGGCTGGATCGCCAGCATACATGGCCGCTGAAAAGATTGCTATTAAAATTATTGTCACAAATTTTTTCATTTTCTAATACTCCTAAATATTTTCAAATTTTACCGGACGGGATTATTAACCCGCCCGATAATCATTAATATTTCTGAATCTGTTTTTGAGGCATAATAATAGCAAACTTCAGTACTTTTTCACCAAATTTTGGTGATGACACTATTGCCAGGTACATTCCTGAAGCGACTCTTAAACCGGATTCATTCAGCAAATCCCATCTTAAAAATGGAGAACTTAGCGAAGATCTGTCAGATGCACCTAAAGTTCTTAACAGCTGACCCGATAACGAATAAACCTTAATTGTAATATCATCCGGTGGTAAGTTGGAGAAAGTTACAAAAGGTTCATCAGCTGCACCACCTGAATAACTTGTAGCTACATTGAATCCGTATAAAGGATTAGGGAATACAGTAACTTTGTCGAAGAGTGCTTTCTCTTCTTCAGCAGTTAATGCACCTGCCTGCCTGGTTTGGAATTCAAATACATCTTCCGGTGTATAAGGATAATTTTCAACTTCAATAATAAATTTATCAGTTGAAGAGAAGAATGTAGCTGAATCTTTTTTGCTTAAACCAACCGCATAAAGAACATCAAAGAACGGTGAAGCAGCTATCAGACGTTCCATATCCGAAGCATTGGCAGAAGCAGGAACTGTATATCCTTTGATATCTGCCCAAGTAATATCGGTACCATCTGAAAAACCTTTATAAACCTGCTGTCCACCATTTGGATCATAGGTTGAATTAAAGATAAATATAAATTCACCGGTGTT
The DNA here is from genome assembly GCA_018335755.1 of Ignavibacterium sp. GTDB lineage: Bacteria > Bacteroidota > Ignavibacteria > Ignavibacteriales > Ignavibacteriaceae > JAGXRK01. The sequence goes on from JAGXRK010000061.1 coordinate 185,678, forward strand.
ATTAACATTTATGCCCGGATCCCATGCACCATCAGGATTACCGCCTTCAGAAGCTTTTCTTTCAATAAATCCAACAGCAAGCTGTCTCATTTCACCGAAAGCTTCATCTTCAACCCATGCAGTAAATGGAACATCAACAAATCCGACTCCAATCTGTCCAATTTCAGCAAGTATCGGATCTGTAAGACCGGGTGCACCAGCAACAACGCCTTCAGCATAAACATAAGAGTTTCTTCTGAAAGGAGGTGCTGTTCCTAGAAATCCGTTCAGATATCTATATGCTTTTCCGGGTACATCAAACCGTAACTCAACTCTTCTGATTTTATCAGCACGAGTAAATGTGTTTGATAAACCTGTCAATGCACTACCTCCACCAGTTAATCTCTTACTATCTGTACCCAGGTCTCTTCCAAGATAGAAGAAGTTAGCATTTGCCCAGTCATTGGTAGTTTCTACTTGAATTGCATCAGCAAGGTCCGGGACTTCATTAGATACTTTAGCAATGAATCCGTCTGTAATCGTAACATTGATAACAGGAGAACCGAATAAATAATCTTTTGAGCCTTCAATTATAGTAGTATTAGTTGTAGTATTTGTCAGATTCCATTTTGCAGCATATGAAACTGCTGTTGGACTAATAGTAACTGAACTATCAACCTCAAAAGTAACACTATATTTATCACCGGTAAGAGCTTCTTTATCAACAACATCATATTGAAGTTTTCCGGCACTGCCACCAGCTAGTTTGTTACCATCAACCGGTGGTGTTGGAGGCGAATAAATATCTTCACCAAGTACAACCCGCGTTATTCTTGGAACATTTTCAACTTCAGCTACGAATCCTGCTGAAGAAAGATAATAATCGCCGGGTGTTCCAAAAGTAGCGGTTTCATCCATTGGGGCTAATGCATCATAATTTATAGCAGTTGAAGTAAAAGCAAAGTAATAGGGTTTACCTTTAACAAGAGTGCTTCCTGTGAAAGGATCTCTGGTTACTCTTACTCTTATATTAGCTTTGTCCGGATCAGCGAACACCTGAGGGTTAAGTTTTTGAGGAGCTTCCGGATAAAGCATTTCGCGTCCTCCGGTTTCAGGATTTTCTTTTAACACGTTTTGGATGAAATTATCAACCTGGTAACTTGTGTAAAGCATACTGTTATCTGTACCGCCTACGTTATCCTGAGTTGAATTTGTTCTGTAGGCATAAACATTTATTCCGTGGAATCTGTTGTCCCAGGCATCAGTAATATCCTGATATGTTACCTGGTCTTTAGCATTAAATATGAAATCAATAAAGTCAGGTCCTGAAACCACTTCCGGAACAATTGCATCAGGAGGAACAGGAGCTTTAAAGTTATTGTCAAAAATAAACTGAGCACCGTCATCAATACCTCTGGCAACAGTTATTGAATTAAGGGCATTTGATCCCTGTCCAACCACGTATGCTACAGTAATTTCTTTTTCATCGCCGATTCTTAGAGTAAAAGGACCAACGTTCGTCATCTGTCTCTGGTCGGTGGCTCTTGTATTTATCCAGCCAACGTCTGTAACAGGATCACCCGAATACCAGAATCTTGGATCAATAGTTGAACAATTTACACCGCCTCTTACCTGACCAAGAGGGTCTGTGCAGGGATCCAGACTACCTCCAAGGGGTAATTCTCCCAGAGAATAAAACCTTGCCTGGAATTCATTATTCGGATCGCCTCTTGTCGGGTCTGACTGCTGGTAATGAACGAATGAAGAGATATCCAGGTTTCTTGCACCCGGCAAAACTTCAATTCCTAATACTTGTCCTCTGTTTGTAAATGCGGTATCAAGCGGTGTATCTGTACCATCATCATAAACACCATTTCCGTTTACATCAATGTATGTTTCACCAGCAATGTAAGCGGCTGGACCGGAGAAAAAGTCTATCATAAAACAGGGAACCTGAGGTCCATATTGAGCATCCGGACCGGAATTATAAACAAATCCGGCATTTCTGGATACATCCACACCAACAAGGTCGTCTTCGTGATCACCTAAATCGGGGTCAGCCCATACCGAAAAGTAAACGCTGTCTAACTGATCAGCTACAAGACCCGAGTTGCTTATTCTGTAACGAATAAACATAATGTTACCCAATGCTCCTTTTGAAGCAAAGGCAAACACAGTCTGTCTGATTTCAACACCCTGAGGTGCAATACCCGGGAATCTTAATCTTTGAGCTGCAGGGATTCCATCGGTATACACACACCATGCAGTTACGTCGCCGATCAAGTCAGGAAAGTCTTCATCCGGATCCCATTCGCCGTTTCCGTTTTTATCAACCGGATTGTAAACACCATCACCATCGCCATCATAAAAGTCAGCACCGAATTTATCCACAGCAATTTTCCAATCCTGCCATGATTGACCAAAAGCCGGATCTTCTCTTTTAACAACATACATCTGTGCATCGGGGTCATTGGGGCCTGAAGCAACTGTACCTGGAGTCATATTTTCAATTAATGAGGCAGTTGCCTGGGCAAATCCCCATAAATTTCCGCTTGTATATCCGGTCATAATAAATCCTGAAGAAAACAGAAAAGAACTATTGCCATATCTTCCTAAGGTACCATCCGGCGGTATGTTAACAGCTGCAATAACTCCAACTCTGTTTATCGGGATATTAAGATTATTAATATTGAATCTGAAAGCATCACCAACCTTACCGGTTTGGTTCGTACTGCTGACGCTTTGCCCTTTATCTACTCTGTTTCCTCTTTTATCATCCCCTATAAAGCCCAGAGTAATGGACAATATAAATAGAAGGAACAGCGGGATGATAAATGATTTATATATTTTTTTATTTCTCATTTTCAATTTCCTGATTAATGAAGAAAAATTCATTTTATACATTGCTAAAGTCCGAGATTAGAAAAATTCACTTTTAATCCCAGCCTGATTAATCTAGGAATACCAAAGTTACCAGGTGTCCTTTCGAGAGCTTCATAATCCTGTCTGTAACCTTCTCCATTGGTTTGAATTGCCGCCTGTCCATCAGGCGTACTCAGGAATCCGCTGGTAAATGGGCTACCCGTTGATCTGTAAACACCGGTGATGTTATCACTGTTGAATACATTTTGAACCCACAGGTAAGGTGAAATTAAAAGATTTCCTAAACTAAACGATTTCTCGACTTTGAGGTCAACTCTGAAAGTACCCGGGGCGTTTCTTGAGTTAACGTAACCAATTGTGCTCGGTCCGCCATTGTTTCCTGTTAAGATATCAAAGAAATCCAACGGAGTGTAAGGTCTACCGCTTGCAAAGGATATTAATGCTGTTGCACTTGTCATCTCAAGCAATCCGAGTTCACCTCGAGGCACAGTAAAATCAACGGTTATATTTCCTGTGTGTCTCTGATCGAAATCGAGAGGAGCAATAACCTTAGGAGGCTGAGCATCCAAATTTCTGAATACTGCTGTCTGGCTTGAAGATGTTGATGATCCTGTACCTTCAGCAATAGAGAAAGTATATTGAAGTGATAAACCAAAATAGCTTATACGCGTAACATCAAGTGAAAATGCCAAACCTTTTGTTGTTCCAAAATCTGAGTTGGTAGGATGTATGTATGTTCTTAATTCACCGCCTTGCACTTTCTGGAAGAAGCTGAGCTGCCTATTAACCAAACCTTTTATGTTTTTATAAAACAAGGTAAGGTTCAATGCTGCGTTGTTTCCAAGAAGTTGTCTGAATCCAACTTCGTACTGGGTTGTTTCTTCAGAAACAATTGATCCATCCTGAACGTATTGCGGATCGAAGCTTATAAACTGATCAAGATCAAACTGGCTTGCATAAAGATCAGTTAATGCAGGGATCTGAATAAATCTTCCGTACTGAGCATGGAATACGGTTGACTCAGTTACAGGAAATCCTATACCAATTCTTGGTGAAAATTGAACTTCAACTTCTTTTTCTTTGAAGTCGCCCGAATCATAATCATTAGGGTCTGAACCTCCGCCGAACGGGAAGCTGGGATCTCTTAACACGTCAGTCTTTGCATCAAAGTAGTCCATTCTTAAACCAACATTAAGAACAAGATCTTCTAATTCAAATCTGTCCTGAACATAAGCATAAGCAAATATAGGCTCTTTTGGCGCAAATTCGTCACCAGAACTTGATTTTGTTTTTCCGGTAATATCGTATCCAAAAACAGTTGGCTGTAATGTTTCAAATTTTTCACGTTCAGTTAAATTAGCCAAAGTGCGTGACTGTAATGCAATAGGACTAACAACATAATTTCTAACGATATTGTAATTAAATCCGCCGCCTATTTCAATAAGGTGGTTTGCCAGCTGATGGGTTAAATCAACATCAACATTGAGCGCATCATTTTCCTGGTTTGAATAAAGATTATTTACCCTTCCATATAACCAGAAAATATTATTCTGATCAGCAGTTCTGGATGTAGTAGCCCAGGGAACTATCTGACCTCTATCGCCGGGACGGACGAGAGTAATACCGAATTGTTCAGCAAAACGGACACTGTCTCCATAAGCATAAAGATCATCTCTGAAGAAAGGATCCATTTGTGTTGCACGATCTCTTTTAACACCAACATTCAGGTTCCAGAATGTGTTAGCACTAACAGTCTGGCTTAATCTTCCGTTAAAAGAATAATTACGCTGCTCTAAAGCAGGGTTAAAAGCTGAATTATTCTTTGAATATGAGTGAATGTATAATCGGTAATCTCTAAGATTAATGTTGGCACCAAGATTCAACCTGAAATCACCAAAAGTATGTCTTGTTCTACCGGTGAATCTCCAGATACCTGATTCATTATTTTCATTAATTTTTGTGGTTTTACCAATTGATTCAAAATTTCTTTCAATATTCGACGGCGAAGCATCCAGGAACCAGCCTCTTTCACCGGATAGAAATATTGTATGATCTGCGTTACCCGGAATTATTGGCCCACTTAAATTTAGGTTATAAAGGTTATATCCGTAATCATCAAGGTATTGAGAAGTAACAACATCGGCAAAAACATTGTAATGAGGCTGTCCGGACTTTGTAGTAACGTTAACAATACCCGACTGAGCCTGCCCGTATTTTGCCTCGTAACCGCCGACCTGGAAGGAAACCTGATCAATAGCATTATCACTTACCTGAGAACGGTTAGCATTATTGAAGACGTTATTTTGGGGAACACCATCTATAATATAAAGAACTTCGCTGCCTCTACCGCCGCGTACGTTAATAGTTGCATTACCATCAACACCTCCGCTTCCATCCTGAACAACAACACCGGACTGCAGAGCAACAACATTTGTAACACCTCTTACAGGAAGTTTGGCAATCTGGTCTCCATCAAGCACTTTAACAGTGTTGGTAGATTTGGCTTCAAAAAACTTTCTATCGATTACAACAATATCCTCCAGTGTAAAATCCGTAGAAAGATCTATATTCAATTCGTAGGTAATACCCGCAACAATTCGCACATTTTCAATTGTTTTTGGAGCATAACCGACGTATGAAGCTCGGATTGTGTAAGTACCCGGGGTAATATTAAGAATGAAATACTCTCCGTTAATATCAGTTGCTGCTCCCATATTGGAGCCTTCAATCAAAAGGTTAGCGCCAATTAATGGTTCTTTTGTGTCGGTATCTATAATGACACCACTAAGTTTACCAACACCTGTTTGAGCAAAAGTAACTGATGCGAACAGGAAAAAGAGAGTTGCAATGATAGAAAAATTGTAAAATTTTTTCATCTCTTCTCCACATAATAATTATTAACTAATAATATTTATACAAAGCAAATAGCTTTGTTATGCCTTAAAAAAAAGCGGATGGGTTCCCCGGGAAAGTCCCGGAGATATTATGCCATCCGCCTTAAATGTACTAAGAACTATATATCATATAATTACTTTAACAACATCATTTTCTTTGATGATGTAAAGTTTCCGGCTGTAATTGAATAAACATACATTCCGGATGCTAAATTCTGAGCACTGAAATCAACTTCATAAGAACCAGCGTCTTTTACTGTGTTAACTAATGAAGCTACTTCTTTACCAAGCATATCATAAACTTTTATAGCAACATTGCTTCTTTCAGCAACTGAATACTTAATAGTTGTGCTTGGGTTGAATGGATTAGGATAATTCTGTTCTAAGTTGAAGGAATTAACCACTCCTGGATTTTCAACACTGGTAGGTATCTGAGTAACAACTGCAGAGAAATACTGCCAGGTTCCAAGTGCATTATCATCAGCTGTAAACAGCGATGTTCCTGGTATAGCGTCAACAAAGAATACAAAGTGAGCTACAACATCAAGCATACTTCCATTAGGAACAAGTTCAAGTCTTCTGGCAACATTAGCATAAGTTTCAGATGTCATTTGTTCGCCGATAACCTGAGGTGCAGAGAATGTAACACCTGCATCTGTTGAAACTGCCCAGTGAAGATCTGTGTAAAAAGCTGTAGTACTTGTGCCAGTAAAGGTATTAATTGTACTTCCGCCAACTGCACCTGAATATTCAGGAGCTGTCCAGATAACAAATACAACCTGACCGTCATCAGAAACACTTACAGATGGATAAGCTTGTCCTATACCGTTACCAGGACGTAAATCTGCTAAAATTGTACTTGGTTCAAAAGCAACTGCATCAAGACCAATGTTGTACCATTGACCAAGATCGCTGTTCCAGTATAAAAGCGGGAATGCAACAACAGTATCACCTGCTGTATTAATGCCTTCACCGTAACCGTTCATAACAACGTGTGTAACACCATTTTCATCTATGTTTGCATTTACCTGACCAAAGTTCTCGAAAAATGGAGCATAATTTCCATTAGCAACCTGTCCGTAAACTCCATCTTCACCAATAGTAATTCCGAACCAGCTGGCTCCGAAATCGGTTGTTCCATACCAGTAAACACCGTCGTTAGTGTCTGGTGTCATTGTAACCCATCCACCAAGAGTAGCCATAAATTGACCACCGGCAGCGCCATATAATGGATTTTCTGAAGGACCACCACCAGCTAAATTTACATTTGGATCACCGGCACCGATCATTGCAACATCTGTAAATGTAACGCCGGCATCTGTAGATTTTCTGATCATCGCATCAGTATTTGTTGTCCAGATTGTACCATCAGTATGATAATAGAAATCAGGGAAGTTTGTTCCAAAAGTGGTAGCAGGTAAAGGAGTAATTGGTTCAAGGTTAGTTAAATCAATAACTGAGTGACGAGAAGTTCCACCGCTGTGTGCCATTATTAAAGCATTACCATCTAGCGGACCGCCAACACAATACTGCAGTGTTCCCCAGCCGTAGTTAGCAACTGTAGGATCAAATGCATTAAATACGTCAATCGGAGCACCGAATGCGGAGTATCCAAACATTACCCTTCTGTTGGTATTTACAGCAAGGTCTCTTTCCATAGCGGTAAAGAATGGGTTAAGAGTTCCGTCGCCATCGATGTCTGCAAGAGCGATCATTTTAGGAATTGAATTATTTCCACCGTAATCGTAATCGGTGATAATAAATGTTTCACCGATAGCAGTGAGTTTTTCTAATATTGTAGATGGACCCTGCTTAACCTGAAGATTAGCATCCGGAACCATCATTTTTTCTGTTACAATATTTCGATCCTGTGCAAAGGCAAATGAAAATAAAGCCAATGCGACAAACAAAACAGAAAGTTTTTTGATCATAACGATCTCCTTTTGAAGTTATGTGTAAGTTAGTTAGTTAATTGTTTTTCGACAAAATACACAAAAAAAATTATTTGCAAGAAATACAAAATCAAAATACCAACAATGCGGTTTTTAATCAAGTTTTTAAGCTTTTTTATTTTACACCTTAGAAATAACAAATTTTGGTGAATTTGTCAAGATATTTGATTTTCCGTTAATAATTGATTCCAACCGGATAAATGTTTATTATCCCACTAGTGGAAGAAATTTCATTTAAGATCGAACTATCTGCCCTCGAATCAATGTTTATAACAGTTAAAGCTTCTTTGCCTTTTTCAATTCTGCCTAAAGACAAGCCTGCAATGTTTATATCGCCATCAGCGAGTATCCTGCCTATTGAAGCTATCATACCGGGTTTATCAATATTCTTAAGCAGTAACATATTACCTTCAGGTTTTATTTCCAGCAGGAATTCATCAATTTCAACAATGCGCAGTTCTTTGCTTCCGAATACCGTGCCCGATACCTTTTTAACGGAGCTTTCAGAAATCAATTCAACAGTTAAAAGATTTTTGTATCTATCGCTGCCGCCTTTTCTAACCTGCCGAAGAGAAATTCCCATTTCTTCAATAATCGAAAAGGAGTTTACATAATTTACCGGTTCTGATAGTCTGTTCTCCAAAAATCCCTTTAAGACCGATGCAGCAATTTCGGATTCATAGTTATGTAAAGATTTTCCGCTTAATGTTACAACTATGTGTTTAAGTTTTTCATTGAAGATTTGCGAAATGAAAGAACCGAGTTTTTCACCGAGGTTTAAGAAAGGCTGCATTTCAATTTCTACAGGTTTAAAAAATCCTTTTAAATTTACTGCCCCAGTGATTTTACCTTCATTAAAATACTGTACTATTTGTTCAGCAATTTGAATGGCAACCTTTTCCTGTGCTTCATCGGTTGAAGCTCCCAGATGCGGAGTGCAGACAACTTTAGGATGATTGATCAGCCTGTTTGAAAAATCAGGCGGCTCGGTTAAATATACATCAAAAGCTGCAGAGGATACTTTACCGGAATCTAATGCAATAACCAGATCCTCTTCGTTTATAATTCCGCCGCGAGCACAATTTATTATTTTAACACCATCTTTGCATTTTTTAAATGTCTGCGAGTTTATAAGATCTTTTGTTGAATCATTCAAAGGAACGTGCACAGTTATTATATCTGCCGTTTGCCAGATTTTATCCAGTTCAACGAGCAATATGCCAAAATCTTTAGCAACTTCGGATGATAATAAAGGATCGTATCCTATTATGCTCATTCCAAAAGCTTCAGCTCTTTTTGCAACTTCCCTGCCGATTTTACCCAAACCTATAATTGCAAGTGTCTTACCGTAAAGTTCCGTACCGCTGAAATTTTTTCTTTCCCATTTTTTATTAAGCAGTGAAAGATTTGACTGAGGAATGTTTCTGCACATTGAAAGTATCAGAGCCATTGTATGCTCTGCGGTTGAAATTGTGTTTCCGCCGGGAGTGTTCATGACCACTATACCCTTTCTTGTAGCGGAATTAACATCAATATTATCAACACCTGTACCTGCACGACCAATAACTTCCATTGATTTCATTGCAGCAATAATATCAGAGTCAACCTGAGTGGAACTGCGCACAATAAGCGCGTTGAATGCTGGTATTATTTTCAGAAGTTCGTCTTTACTTAAACCGGTATTGTATTGTACTTCGAATCCGGCAGTTTTGAAAAGAGAGATGCAGTTATTTTTAACTGCATCAGAGATTAGAATTTTTTTCATCCTATGCTAAAAAAACTGTAAAAATTTCTTAGTCTTTACCTTTCTAAATTAAAGCACTTAATTTTTGTACGATCTGGTGTTTAGGAACAGCACCAATAATAGTTTCTTTAACCTGTCCGCCTTTGAAAATTAATAAAGTAGGAATGCTGCGAACACCAAACTTAATTGAAGTTTCCTGGTTATTATCAACATCCAGTTTACCGACTTTCAATTTGCCGTCATATTCTTCAGCTAACTGCTCAACAACAGGAGCTATAATCTTGCAGGGTCCGCACCACACAGCCCAGAAATCAATAAGCACAGGAATATCTGAGTTAATTACTTCCTGTTCAAAATTTTGATCTGTAATAGTTAAAGGTTTCATATTATCCTCAAAAATTTTTAATAATTTAATCTTAGAAACTACTGACCCACATAGTTAACAACATCTTCGCCCCCGTCAGCATTTATTATTCCACCTGAAATCCATTCGCCGCCATCTCTGCAAAGAAGCGAAATAACATTTGCAACTTCTTCAGGTGTAGTTAGTCTTCCCCTTGGATTTTTTCTTAAGGCAACTCCAATCATTTCAGCGTTGCCTGGAATTTTTCTTAAAGCAGGAGTATCTGTAACACCGGCCATAATAGCGTTAACAGCAACATCCATTTTACCCAACTCGCAGGAAAGCTGGCGAACATGAGATTCAAGTGCAGCTTTTGCAGCAGAAACTGCTCCGTAATATGGAATAGCCGAATGACTGCCTGAACTTGTCATAGCAAAAATTCGTGCTTTTCTGGATAGCAGTCCTCTTTTAATAACGTCCTGCACCCAGTAAACAAGTGAATGAGCCATTACGTCAAGAGTCATTTCTATTTGAGCTTTTGTAATTGCCTGTTCAGATTCTTTAGGAATGAATGGTTTTAATGTTCCGAATGCTAATGAATGCATTATTATTCTAATTACAGGTTGAGAAGAAAATTTGTTGTCTAATTCGTTCAGAACTTCCTCTCTTTTATAAGCATCAGCAGCATTGATATTATAGAAAATCGCCTCTACTTTATTTGATTTTATTTCATTTATAATCCGTTCAACATTAGGCATTGTTGCCTGCCGGTCGAGATGAACACCTATTATGTTAAATCCGTCTTTTGCCAGTTTTAGAGCTGTTGCTTCACCAAAACCTGAAGAAGCACCAAGAATCAGAGCCCAATATTTATTGTTCTCATTCTTTTCCATTCGAATTTTAATCCTTTTTTATTGCCGATAAAACGAGTGGCAATAATAAGAAATAACACTCAGCGAAACAACCTTTAAGATTATCAAAAATTTGAATGTGGCATCAAAATAAATTAACTGGATGTGAGATCAATGATAGCAGGAGTGATTGGTTGAAAGACCTGCCTGCCGGTAAAGGCAGATTGGATGATTGAAAGATTGGATGATTGACCGTTCAAAAACTTTTATAAAATCTACTTAGATTTTAAGACTATTGAGTCTTCACCAATAATATTGATTAAAGATGATAAAAGTGAATCGTTTAGTTTTACCCGTAAATCCTTTAAAGCATAAATTTTATTTTTTGAACCATTCTCATTAAGCTGAATGAAAACCGGAATTGAGCCTTCGTGTTTAACAAGAACTTCTTTGATCTTCAAAATGATTTCTTCGGTAACTTTTTCTTTATCAATTAAGATTTTAATGCTTTCAGTTAACGTATCTTTTACTTTTTCAAGTGGAATTACTTTTTTAACATGAATTTTTACAGCATCACCGCTGCTCTCAAGATCACCAAAAATAAAAACAGACTCTTCTTCTTTAAGCAAACTTCCAAACTCTTTATATACTTTTGAGAACATCAAACACTCGCAAGATCCTGAGAAATCATCTATCTTAAAGAAAGCCATGTTATTGCCGGCTTTATCTATTTTTGTTCTCAGCTCTGTTATAACTCCGCAGGCACGGATATCAGCCATATCCGTCAGCTCTTCAGTTTCACCGATATGAATACCCGCAAATGATTTATACTCAAGTTCATACTTTCTTAGGGGATGTCCTGTTACGTAAAAACCTATTACCTCCCTTTCACGGGCTAAAATTTCAAGTTCTGTCCAGGGTTTTACTTCCGGCAGTTTAGGTTCTGAAACCATAGCATGCTCTTCACCACCGAATAAACTGTTTTCAGAAAGTATTTTTGAGTTTTGCGCTTTATGACTGAAGTCTATTGCCGCTTCAACAGCATCGAAAAGTTTAGCACGGTTTTTATCAACTGAATCAAATGCACCTGCAAGTACCAAACCTTCCAGAGTTTTTTTGTTCACGACTCTGTTATCAACATTCAAACAAAAATCAAATATACCGGTAAAATCTCTCCCAAGTTTTTCTCTTGAGTTAATGATTTCCTGAATAGCATTTATTCCGACATTTTTAATTACAGTCATGCCAAATCTGATCTGACCATCTTCGGCAATAAAGTAGATTGAAGGGTTATTAACATCAGGCGGAAGAACTTTAATTTTTAACTTACGGCAGTCCTCAAGAAATTTTGTTACCTTATCCGTATTTCCAAATTCATTTTTCAGGTTTGCTGCAAGAAATTCTGCCGGGTAATGAGCTTTTAGAAATGCTGTCTGGTAAGCAATATAACTGTATGCAACAGCATGACTTTTATTGAAACCATAATTGGCAAATTTAAATATTGCATCGAATATACCTTTAGCAATTTTTTCCGGAATTCCTTTTTTAACAGCACCATCAAGAAATTTAATTTTTTGATCTTCCATTGCAAGCAGATCTTTCTTGCCCATCGCCCTTCTTAAGATATCAGCTTCGGCAAGACTCATTCCCCCAACCTGATTTGCAATCTGAATTACCTGCTCCTGATAAACAATAACACCGTATGTTTCTTTAAGAATCGGTTCAAGAACAGAATGCTGATACTTAACCTGTCTCCTGCCGAATTTCCTTTCAATAAAATCATCAATAAATTCCATAGGACCCGGTCGGTAGAGTGCATTCATTGCGGCAAGATCACTTAAACTGTTTGGATGTAATCGTTTTAAGTATTCACGCATTGGCGGAGATTCAAACTGGAACACTCCGGTAGTCTGACCCTTTGAAAAAAGTGCATAAGTTTTTTCATCATCAAGCGGAATGTTATCAATATCAATTTCAACTTTATGATTTTTTTTCACGAAATTAAGAGTATCACGGATAATTGTAAGGGTTCTCAATCCAAGAAAATCCATTTTTAAAAGACCTGAACTTTCAATGTCTTTCATATTGAACTGAGTTACAATATCATTTTGTGAAGTTGCGTTAACAGCATTTGCCAGCGGAACATATTTACTAACATCATCGGGAGTAATAACAACACCGGCGGCATGCTTAGAAGCATTGCGGTTCATCCCTTCAAGAACTTTAGCATATTTAATTAAGTCCTTAATTGAATCATCATTGGAGTTTTTTACCCAATCAAGTTCCGGAACTTCTGCTAATGCCTGATCTATCGAATAAACTTTGCCGAATTTTGAAGGAATGAACTTTGTAATTTTATTTACTGTGGGAATAGGAACTTTAAGTACGCGTGCAACATCTCTTATCACAGCTTTTGAGGAGAGCCTGTTGAAAGTTATAATCTGACTTACACATTCGCTTCCGTATTTTTCTCTAACGTAATCAATGACATCACTGCGTTGATCATCGGCAAAATCAACATCGATATCGGGCATTGATTTTCTGGCAGGATTTAGAAATCGTTCAAACAGCAATGCGTAGTCAAGAGGATTTATATTAGTTATTCCTAATGCATACGCAACCAAACTGCCGGCAACGCTTCCTCTGCCGGGACCAACAGGAATGTTTTTTCCCTTTGCTGTATTTATGAAATCCTGTACAATAAGAAAATATCCGGCAAATCCCATTTCCCTGATTGTGTTCAGTTCAAACTTAAACCTTTCTTCAACATCGTTTGTGATTTTTAATTTTCGATACTGCAAACCCTGCCAGGCGATAATTTCCAGGTACTCCTCAAGTGTTTTTGCTTTTGATTCAGCAGGAATCGGAAAGTCGGGAAAGTGATGTCCTTCAAAATCAATCTTTAAGTCTATCTTTGAATCGATCTCAAGAGTGTTTTCAATTGCATCTTTATGCTTCTTAAAAAGCTTTATCATTTCATCCGATGATTTAAAATATACCTGGTCAGTACCATATCGCAGGTCTTTATAGTCGGCACCATTCTTATCTGATAATAAAAGAAGAATGTTATGAGGAATTGCGTGATCTTTTTCAATGTAATGACAGTCGTTAGTTGCAACTAATTTTATTCCCAACTCTCTCGAAAGTTTAGGCATACCCTCAAGAACGGGTTTTTCATTATCCATATTGTGATCCTGCATCTCGAGATAAAAGTCATCGCCAAAAATTTCCTTGTAGGAAATAGCAGTCTTTTTTGCTTTTGCATAATCACCAGTTACAAGGTGAGAAGAAACCACACCGCTAACACAGGCTGAAGTACATACCAGTCCATCTGAATATTGTTTAAGAAGTTCGAGGTCAATTCTTGGTTTGTAATAAAAACCCTCGGTATGCCCAAGTGTAGATAACTTTGAAAGATTTTCATAACCTTTTTTATTTTTTGCAAGCAGGATAAGATGATTATAATGTTTTGCTCTTTTTTTACCGGAAAGATCTTCGGTTTTTCCTCTATCAAACCTGCTGCCTTCCGTAACAATGTAAGCTTCCATTCCAATTATCGGTTTGATCCCGGCTTTCTTAGCTTTTTTATAAAACTCAGCAGCCCCGTACATTACACCGTGATCTGTAATGGCTACAGATTGCATTCCATGTTTTTTAGCAGCGTTTATCAATCCCTCGACAGTACACGCACCATCCTGTAAACTGTAATGAGTATGATTATGTAAATGAATAAAATCAGACATTTTTTAAAGTCAAAATTTCAATGATTAAGAGTGGTAAATCGATTTGGAGAAATCTTAATTAACTAAAACGAATATAAAGATTGTTGAAATAAAAATTTTGCAAAAACTATAACACAGAAAAAATTAATATGAAAAAATAAAATTATTTTTTCCCTGTATGACCAAAACCGCCTTCTCCCCTTTTGCTGTTGTTAAGTTCATCGCTTTCTCTCATCTCGGCAAGATAAACCTTTGATAGAACAAGCTGCGCAATTCTGTCGCCTGAAGAAATTTTAAAATCTTCTTTACTAAGATTGATAAGAATGATTTTTATTTCACCGCGGTAATCCGAATCAATAGTTCCCGGCGAATTAAGCACACCAATACCGTGCTTAAATGCAAGTCCGCTTCTCGGTCTTACCTGAATTTCATAGCCATGAGGAATTTCTACTGAAATGTTCGTCGGGACTAATTCAATTTGCCCCGGTTTCAGAACTAAAATTTTGTCTAAAGTAGCTCTTATATCCATTCCGGCACTTCCGGATGTGGCGTATTCCGGAATTGGAATATTTTTATATCGATCATCCAGTCTTTTGAATTTAACTAATACTTTTTCCGGCATCATTTATTTCTTTGCTTAATTAATTTTTCTTTTAACATTCTTAATTCAGTTGGATCAATAATAAACTTAAAAAGTATAGAAACATAAACAACTAACATGGCTAGTTTTACAAACAGGTTCAGTTCATCAGTGCTACGCAGAAAATAATAAGAGATTCCAATAAAGAAAACCAGAATAAACAGCTTTATTAATCTTAAGTATTCATAATCAATCTTATAATACTTTTGAGTAACTATAAAATATCCAAAAGCCATGACTCCATAACTGATCAGGGTTGCGAAAGCGGCACCCATAATTCCAAATGCCGGAATAAGGAGGAGATTGGAAACAATATTTGTTACAGCTCCTGCACCGGCAACTATCGGGGCGTATATGCTTTTTTCTTCAATGTAAATTCCTGCTGAAAAAACTACAAAAAATCCGTTAAATAAATAACCAAGAAGAATGATCGGTACTATTTCAATTCCGCTCCAATATTGAGATCCGATTATACTGAACCCGCCAAAATTTATTTTGACAATATCATCAATAAAAAGAGAAAGGGTTATGAGCATTGTAAAACCGATAATTGAAAAGTACGTCATCACTTTGGAGAACATCTGCTTTGCATTTTCTTCTTTTGCATTCTGCAGGAAAAACGGCTGCCATGCATATTGAAACATATTTACAAACAACATCATAAAAATGCCAAGCTTATAGTTAGCCTTGTAAATACCCACAGTATCAAGATCGGTAAGTCTTTCAAGGATTGGAACATCAACAACCTGAACAAGCATGATAGCAATTCCGGCTGGTAAGTAAGGCAATCCAAATTTTAATAGTCTGTTGAATAAAACTTTGTGAAAACTGAGTTTAAAGAATCTCATTATAGTGGGCGAAACTAAGACCAGTGATAGTAATGATGCTGTAAGATTACTGATAAAAATAGCTTCTATTCCCCATCCCATTCCAACAATCAAAATAACATTCAGTAAAATATTAAGAAGGATATTTGCTACTTTGATAGACGCAAACTGTTTTGCTTTTTTTTCAAGGCGAAGTTTAAGAAATGGAATTACAGCATTAGCATCAATAAATAGTATAACTGATGAAAGAATAATTATTGAGGAATAATTTAACGGCACTCCGATCGATTCAGTAATAGTTTTATTTAGAAGGATTATTAATCCTGAAAAGAAAACGGAAGTGATAAAAACTGAAATATATGGGGTTGAAAAGTTATCTTTATCATCGCCGAAATCTTTGAAGGCTGCATATTTGAGAAAGGCAGCATCCATTCCGTAAATGAAAAATATATTAAGAATTGCGATGTAAGAATAAACAAGAATAACAATTCCGTAATCACCGGGAGAAAAGATGTTTGTATAGAAGGGTACTAGAATGAAGTTCAGGAACCTTCCTATCATAGTGCTGATGCCGTAAATGGCGGTATCTTTTGTTAGTTCTTTTAGTTTATCGAACATTGTTTTTTAAGTAAAAAGTAAAAAATCGATTTCCTAATACTACATTTTTGTGATATCAACTTTTGACTTTTAATCGAAGTATTTTTTAATAACATTAAGGAAAAACTCCGGTGCTCTCACCGGTTTGCCAAGCTTAGGATCTACAAAAACCAATTCAATGTAACCTTCGCAAATAACCACTCCGCGTTCTTTACTTGTTATTGTATGATCAATACGAACTTTAAGCAATGGAAGTTTTTCAACTCTGGATTCAATTACTAAAACTTCATCATAAAAAGCGGGATTTTTAAACTTTATCATAGTTTCTATCACAGGCATATGATAACCTGCTTCCTCTACAGCTTTGTAGGGCAGACCGTTATCACGCATCATTTCACTTCTGCCGATTTCAAAATAATCAAGATATCTGCCGTGATAAGCAAATTTCATTTGGTCGGTATCCCCGTAACGAACACGAATCTCTGTGGTGTGTTTTAGCATAAGAATGAACTATAGATTTGAGATGTTAAATTAAAATAATTAAGAACAAGTCAGGCATTTAGGATTTTGGGGCGATTATTATTCAAGATTCTCTAAATCAGCAAGATCCTGATATCTTCCTGAAGCTTTTTTATTTTTTTTAAGATGTTCTAAACCAATGAAGTTCATTTTTAATCCATTGGAAATTATTTCAAATTTATTATTGTAACAATCATCAAAATCAACACCATCAACATCAGTTATCAAATCAATTCTATTAGGGGGCAACCCAAGTTGCACTACAGTGCCGGATTCTTTAAGGTCGGCAACTTTTATGTTAGATGATTTAAATCCAAAATCATTTATCGCTTTTACGATTTTTTTAAGATTTGATTCATCCGTAAAAATCCATATGTCAATATCTTTTGTATAGCGGGGATATCCATGAACAGCAACTGCATACCCGCCGACAATTAAATATTTAACATCGTTTTGATTTAATAACTCTATAAATTCTCTGAAATCCTTGTTCAGTACCATATTTCCAATTGTTGTATTCCTGCCTTATTTTCTCAACAGCCTCGAGCCGAAAGGAGTAAGGCGTTGATAACCAAAAAGACAGATCATTATTTTTGTCTTTGAGTTTGACTTTATTTATTACTTTTTTATCTAAAGTAAAATTCATTCAGTTCTTCAATCAAATAAATTACTCTACAAAAGCGCCCATAGCACCGAATTTTTCAAGGCGGTTTGCAATTAATTTATCGGGTTTAATTTTAACTAAATCATTAAGTTCTTCAATTAAAATATTTTTCAGAATTTCAGCAGCCTCTTTATGATCTTTATGTGCACCGCCCATAGGTTCAGGAATTATCCGGTCAATTATTTTCTGATCGAGTAAATCCGGGGCAGTTAATTTTAATGCTTCTGCTGCCTGTTCTTTATATTCCCAGCTTCGCCATAAAATACTAGAACAGGATTCGGGTGATATCACTGAGTACCAGCAATTTTCAAGCATAAGGATCCTGTCGCCGACACCAATACCTAGTGCACCGCCGCTTGCACCTTCACCAATTATTACAACAATGATTGGAACTCTCAACCGGCTCATTTCAAATAAATTTTTTGCAATTGCTTCCGCCTGACCCCGTTCTTCAGCTTCAAGTCCCGGAAAAGCACCCGGAGTATCGAGTAAAGTTATTACAGGTTTATTAAATTTTTCTGCGAGCTTCATCAATCGAAGTGCTTTTCTATAACCCTCAGGATTGGGCATTCCAAAGTTTCTATAAAGATTTGATTTTGTATCACGGCCCTTCTGATGCCCGATGATAACAACTTTATGATCACCTAATTGAGCAAGTCCGCCAACAATTGCTTTATCGTCTTTAAAGAGTCTGTCGCCGTGTAGTTCAACAAAACTTTCTGTCATTGCCAGAATATGATCAAGAGTGAATGGCCTGTCGGGATGCCGCGCAAGCTGAACACGCTGCCATCTGGAAAGATCTTTAAACAATTCCTCTTTTAGTTGTTTAACTTTTCCTTCAATCCTGATAATCTCTTTTTCAATATCAAGATTATCCGAATATTTTTTCATTTCCTCGAGCTTAGCTTCAAGCTCAATGATAGGTTTTTCAAAATCTAAAATAGTCTTTGCCATAACTTTTATTTTCTCCACATCTTAATTAAGGATTTACCGAGTATTTCCAGATCGAGCCATATATTTTGATTCTTAGCATAAAAAATATTTTGTCTTTCCTCTTCAGCGTTATCACCGGGTTCTGTGTACCAGAAACCTGTCAAACCATTTTTACCCATAAAAGCTAATTTTTCATTATTCACTTTTCCCGGACCAACAAAACTTTGCGTACCAGCAAATACTTTAGGAACATTTAAAATGAATTGAGAAAAATCGTTTTTCATTCCGCTAAGTCTTACTTTGAAAAATATGAAAGGATATATCAAAAACAAAACTGCCGTTGAAACGACAATATCAAAACTCCGCTTGATGAATCTGTGAACCGGACTTGTTATATTATAGCTGAGTTCAAAAATGGGGAGATCATCAAGTAAAGTAACTGCTGTTTTTCCTACAATAAAATCAAGATTACTGCCGACTATCTTAAACTCAACATTCTTATCCTGGTTTGATGATACTATTTCTATCATTTTATTATAAGTCAGTTGAGCTGAAGAAAATATAACTTCATCAACAGCGTACTTTTTAATTACCTTTGCAATATTGACATCTGTACCGATGACTTCAAATCCGTTAAATTGCTGACCAACATTTTTATTGGAAAAGCCAATTAGTCCGACCACATAATAAATATTGGTTTTCTTCTCTTTTAACTTTTTAGCCAGATTCACAGCAGTTTCATCTGTACCAACCACAATTGATCTGAGTTGTCTGAATTCATCCTTGCCCAATCCAACATTAAAGAAAAGTTTTGCAATTATTCTCCACAGCGGCAGGGTAACAAATAAAATCAGATAGGTTAATAAAACCACTGCACGACTAAAAGCATATTGCTTGAAGAAGAAAGTTAACGATGTAAGCACAAGCAAGCTGATAAAGGTACCAATGAGGTTCTTCATAACAGAGAGTGAATCTTTTCGGTAAGAACCTGAAACCGCAGATATAATTATATACAGCAATGCAGGAACAATGTAGACTACCGGCACTGCAAATTGGGGAAAGCCAGCCCAGGCAGAATGTGTTTTAACCAGATACTCACCGATTAAAAGAGCGCCTATGAATAACAGCAGATCGATAAGCATTGCAGCTAAAACAAGTTTTATTTTACCAATGTATGCAAAAAATCTTCTTACAAGTATTGCTGATTGCAGAATTATTTCCACAAGAAAAGAAGAAGAGAGATGCTTCTTAACGAATAAATGCATTGCATTGTAAAAAACTTTTGTTTCATCTATACTGCTTCGTTTTGTGCTTTCACCCTTGTAATGTATTATCTGTGTTGAATGGACATAGTAAACTTTGTAACCCGCTTTCTGAATTCTGTAACATAAATCCAGATCCTCTCCATACATAAAAAACTGCTCATCAAATCCGCCGACTTTATCATATACCTCTTTTCGCATCATCATAAATGAACCGGAAATAGCATCTACTTCATAAGTTTCATTCTCATCAAGATAAGTAAGATTGTACCGGGCAAATATTTTGCTTTTAGGAAATAATGTGCTCAATCCTGTTACTTTTGTGAATGAAGTCCAGGGACCGGGAAAACTTCTTCTGCAAGGTAATTGAAGTGTGCCATCGGGATTAAGGATTTTACATCCTGCCAATCCTGCTTCAGGTGTTTGATTAAAGAACTCAATCATTTTTATGAAAGTATCTTCAGCAACAATAGTGTCGGGATTAAGCAGCAGAATGAATTTGCCTTTTGCCTCTTTTAGAGCAAGATTATTTGCTTTACCAAAACCAAGGTTGGTTTTATTGATAATTAATTTAACAGAAGGATACTTTTCGCGAAGGAATTCAACACTTCCGTCATCGGATGCGTTATCGACAACTATGATTTCGGTCTGAAGGTTTGCTGATGCTTTATTTATAGAATCCAGAAGATTCTGTAGGAATACTTTAACGTTATAATTAACTATGATTATGGAAAGATCCACTTGCATACCTTAGAGAATTCCAAAAATACTTCTCAAACGAAGCTTCCAAACCATAAACACTGCTTCGTAAACAATTTTTTTCGACATTTTAGAAGTGCCTTTTACACGATCCATAAATACAATTGGAATTTCTTTAATCTTAAAACCTTTTTTGTAGGCTTTAAATGTCATCTCGATCTGAAATGAATATCCGTTTGACTGAACCTTATTAAGATCAATCCCTTCAAGTACTTTTTTTCTGAAACATTTAAATCCGCCGGTAGCATCTCTTACAGGCATACCGGTAATAATTCGAGTGTAAACACTTGCAAAAAAACTTAACAGTAATCTTCTCATAGGCCAGTTAAGTACCCGAACACCGTCAATATATCTGCTGCCGAGTACAAGATCATTTTCTTTTATGGCTTTCAGGAAATTAGGAATTTCATCAGGATTGTGCGAAAAGTCTGCATCCATTTCAAAAATAAAATCAAATCCGTTAGCTAACGCATATTTAAATCCTGCAATGTAAGCGGTTCCTAATCCAAGTTTTTTTTCTCTTTGCAATAAATGAAGCCGCGGATTAGACTTCTGCTGTTCAATTACATATTGAGCAGTACCATCCTTTGAATTATCATCTACTATAAGAATGTTTATAGAGTCATCCTTTGATAAAACAATAGGAAGGAGTTTTGGAATGTTATCCATCTCATTGTAAGTTGGTATTATTACGAGTGTTTTGTAATCGGGCATATAATTATTATTGTTTTATTGCTGCATTATTAAATTGTTAAAAACTTAAAATTAATATTTAACCAAAGATAAAAGAGAAAAATAATTTAACCATTTATCATCGCAATGTTTTATTTATCAGAATATTATTAAACAAGCAATCTACTTTTGTATACTAAGCGCTTAGCGCTTTTAATTGTAATGACCCTTACCAAATATTACTACAAATATAGTCCTGAAAAGAATTTTCATATCCATCCGGATGGACATGTTTTCAATATAAAACAGATCGTAGCGGAGTTTTATTTTAACATCTTCAATTGATTCATCATATTTATGTTTTACCTGTGCCCATCCTGTGATACCGGGGCGAACTTTTAATCTTCGTTTATAATAAGGAATCTGTTCAGAAAGTTTTTCAACAAAAAATGGTCTTTCCGGTCTTGGACCAACCAGACTCATTTCACCTTTAAGAACATTATACATCTGAGGAATTTCATCAATTCTTAATTTGCGGATTATCCTGCCAACTTTTGTAATACGAGGATCGTCTTTTTGCGACCAGACGGGACCCGTAAGTTTTTCTGCATCCTGATACATCGATCTGAACTTAACCATTTTAAATGATTTACCGTTCATACCGCTTCGTTCCTGTTTAAAGAAAACCGGACCTTTACTATCAAGTTTAATTGCTATTGCAGATATTATAACAACCGGTAAACCTATAACAAGAAGAATAAATGAAATCACAATATCCAATAATCGTTTAAGTTTTTTCTCCCATTCAGGCATCAATTCAGGCATAATATCTATCAGCGGCATGCCGTAAATCTGACTGGTGCGTGCCTGTCCGCTTAATATTTCATAAAGATCAGGTACAATTTTCAGCTTGATGCCTTTGCCTTCAGTTTTGGATATAACTTCAACCAGAACATCGTGATTGTCTTTTTCAAGAGCTATGATTATTTCCTGAACATTGTATTTACTAATAAGCTCTTCAAGATTTTCAATTGAACCTTCAGCTTTAATGCCTTTGTAATCCTTGCCAGTATTTTCAGTATTAACTGCAACAAAAGCTTCAGCATCTATTCCTAATCCACGATGCTGTTCAAGAGTATCAAATACTTCAAAAGCTTTTTCATTGAATCCGATAATTAATCCACAGCGTCTTCCAATACCTTTAATCAGCAAATTACGCTGAACACTTCTAATTATCATTCTGCCGCTGCCGACAAGAACTAACAGAAGTCCCCAATAAATAAATATTAAAATCCGTGTGGAAGATGCAACATCGTGAACATAATCATCAAGGAAAATGACGAAGAATAAAATAAATATTCCCACAAAAGTTGCTTTGAAAAGAGTGGAGAGTTCATCAAAACGTGATGCGGCAAACCAGGTACGGTACATACCAACGAAAGTAAAGATCAAAAGCCAATACAAATAAATTGCAAACATAGGCAGGAAGAACTCGGGCATAATGACAAGTTCAAATAATCCTGACTCAACCCTTAACAGAAAAAAAATAGCCAGAGCTAAGTTAATAGTAATAAAATCTGTAAAAAGTATTAGTATTTTTTCTGTGGTTTTGGACATAGAAATATTTTATACCTTAAGTCTGAATTTATATTTTCTATAGATATAAAAAATTCCGAGAAGATGCTTGTATGATATTTTAGATAGAAACTTTTTCTTAGTAATTCGTTGTTCGTGATGTATAATATGTGTGTGCGGAAAATAAAAGACCTTCCAGCCCGCCTTCCAGATACGTAAGCAAAAATCAATATCTTCAGGGCCATAAAATATTTTGTCGTCATATAAACCGATTTTTTCTATAACATCCCTTCTGAAGAATTGACAGGCGCCGATGAGATAATCAACCTCTTTTATTTCCTTATGATCCCAGTCCTGCATTGTATGATAACGCAGTGTTTTAGAATTCCTTATCAGATCAAAATGCTCAAGTCTTCTGAACAGGAAGGCAAGAAAATTGGGAAATCGTTTACAGGAAAACTGTAACTGACCATCGGTATCAACAAGTTTGCTTCCCACCAATCCAGCTTCAGAATTTGACTCCATAAATTCATATAATTTTAGGATAGAATTTTCAACTAATTCCATATCGGCATCAAGAATGAGTATATATTTACCTGCAGTTTCTTTTATTCCCTGATTTCTTGCAGGAGCTACACCACGGTTCTCCGGATTTTTAATCAGCCGCGCTTGAGGAAAGTCTTTTTCAATCATCTCAGAAGTACCGTCCTGAGAGTTATTATCAACTACAATAACCTCGAAATTTATTCCTGATGAATATTTGTATAATGTTTCAAGACATCTTTGCAAAAGATCTTTCATTTTCCAGGAAATGAAAACAACTGATAGTTCAATTTTATTTTCGGATTGAGAAATCATTAAGTACCTGTTTGATCGCTAAAATAGTTGATTTCATCGTAAATGATTTTAGCTGAATTAGCCCAGTGGAATCGATTGGCAGTGTTCTTTCCCTTTCGAATATAGTCTTTCCTAAAATTTTCATCTTTACTTAGTAACAAAATTGCGTGTACAATTTCATTAATATTTTCAGGTGAAACAGATAATACCGAATCACCAGCAAATTCAGTGATTGCTTCAGATTTGGATGTTATAACTGGTGTACCAGCAGCCATCGCTTCCAATACAGGAATTCCAAATCCTTCATAACTTGATAAATAAATTAACATAGAAGCGCAATTATATAACAAAGGCATATCTTCGTCATTTATATAAGGTAGTCTTATAATTCTATTTTCTATACCAAGTTCAGTAACCAAATTGAATAACTGTTGTTGTTTCCAACCAATACCTGAAGTCAATACAAGATACTTATCCTGCTTTTCATCTTTAATAATTTTTGCTAAGGAAAGAAATAATTTATCCAGATTTTTCCCGGGTTCGATAGCACCTACATAAAGCAAGTAATCATCCGGTAACTTATATTTTCTATTAAATTCTATTTTTACGCTTTCACTATATTCATTATAAAAGTTTTCACCAACACCATTATAAGTTACTAAAACCTTTTTATTTTTTAGTTTGAATTCTTTTTCAATTTCACGTTTAGAAAAATTAGAAACAGTAAAAATGATGTTTGATTTTTTTGCAGCTAACGTTGTTACCAACCTAATATACAGCCTTCTAAGAGGCGAATATTTTGATTTGATTATTTTATAAGCAAGATCGTGAATTGTTGTAAAAAATCTACCTTTAGCAAAAAACGGTACAGCGACTGAGGGCGTGAAAATGATATCAGGTTTTAATTTAATTAACTTAAATGGAAAAACTAACTGCTCCCAAAGAATTCTCTCAATAACTTTTTCCGGATTGAACTTTGCAATTTGGAAATTGAAATTATCAGACAACCCACTGAAATTATTCCTTCCCGCTTCAGAAACAAACAAGATATACTGATTACTTTTATCTATTTCTGAAAGGTACTGAAGTATCTTTTGAGCATACTTTCCTGCACCAGCAATTTTTTCTCTGAATGGTAATAAGTTTACTGCGATCTTCAAATCTGCACCGGGTTGTTGCTTAAATTTTGTGGTGAACTCAGATGTGATAGTACTTCCCTGAATGCGGATATTTTCCCTTGAGATTTAGATTTATTATTAAACGATAATATTTTCCACAATAAAATCTGTGTTAGAATATGTAAGAACATAAAGATTTGATATATGTATAGAAAATGACGTTTACTGTGTTTATTTAAGAATAACAACTTACCTTTATAAAACATTTTAGTGAAAAAATAATAGTTTTTCTTAGATCCGGCGCTTCCTATATGATCAACTTTGACTGATGGAAAATATTTTACAACTGCTCCCGAATTTTTTGCTCGTTTACATAAATCCATTTCTTCAAAGTACAGGAAGTAATCACTATCAAATCCATTTAACTCAATGAATAAATCTCTGTTAATAAAAAAAGCTGCACCCATAACCCAATCGAGATTGATCATGTCTTTTTTGTTTAAGCGGGACTTAACTTTAACTAAGAAAGCTTCGAAAACTCTGCCTAAGGAAAAAATATTTAACGCCTCAAAAAATAAATTAGGAAAATATCCGGCAGAATAATCAACAAAGCCGGTTTCAGCTACATTAAAACCTGCTATTCCTTTTGTCAGATCAGGGTCTTTGTACTTATCTAAAATAAAAGAAAATACATCAGACTTGATTTCTGTATCCGGGTTCAAAAAACATAAATAAGTTCCGTTAGCACTTTCTGCAGCCAGATTACACGCATTTCCAAATCCGATATTTTTAACAGTTTTAATAAACCTAAAACTGAAATTACTGGTATTGCTGAAGTCTTCAGCGATTTCATTTATTGTTTTATCATCAGAGTTATTGTCAACTAGTATTATTTCGAAATCCGACTTATTAACAAATTGCTTCAAGCTGTTTAAACAGTTCCGGACTTCATTTGATAGATTATAATTCACAATGATGATAGAGAAATGCATATCAATCTGGCATTCTTCCAGTTATTTTTTTTCTATAATCCATATATCCTTTTATCATCATTTTGACTTTATCAATTTTATTTTTTTCAAAAATCAAAACCTTCAAAATATTATTTGTCATATTTTTCTTTTCAACAATAAAGTATTCCGGGAAATCATTAGAATATTCTTGCATCAAATAATGAAAATTCCGAATCTTATAGTACCATCTTAAAGCCGAATGGTTAGGCGGATAAACAGTTTTACCAAAAAATACTCTTCTGCTAAGATTTGCTTCATTATGATTTAAGATTGAGTTATTTATCCTCAGAATTTTATAACCGTTTTTTCTTAATCTTAAACAATATTCAATATCAACGTAATCTATAAAATATTCGTCTGCAAATTTACCTATTTTATTCACAACGGAGAGGTTAAGAATATTTCCAGATGTCATAACGTCAGATACTTCTTCTCTTGTATTGCTTTGGGGCGGATTAGTCAAAAATTTGTTTTTATGAATAGGAGAATATATCCCAATAGAGATATCATTTGAAATAACGGATATCAGTTTTTCTAATGAATCATCTTCAAAGCTGCTATCCTGATCCATTGTAAGTATATATGAATAACCGGCACTTAATGCTCTTTCAATACCAAGGTTTAATGCAGAGGCTATGCCCAGGTTGGAATCATTAAAATGATAGGAAACTTTCTCAGAATTAATTACTGTGTCAAGCATAGATAAATTTCTATTTTCGGAATTATCAATAACAAACAAGTGATCAATAAAATATAAGTATGAATTTATATTACCGGTTAAGTCTTTACCGGGATGATACAATATAACAACACCGGCAATTTTCAATTTATCGATGCTCATATTCCCCGAAATTTCCCTTCCTGTAATCACTGTAACCTTTAATTATCATTTTAATTTTCCGTATTAAGTTTTTTTCACCCAAGAGTAAATAAAAAAACTCTATTAACTGATTTTTAAAATCTTCTTTTACATAATCAGGGAAATATTTTTTGTATGTGCGGTTAACATAAAATCGGTTTCTTGTGCGGTAGTAAAGTCTTAATGGTGAATGATGGGTGGGATAAATATTCCAAAATAAAAACTTCTTCTTTTCAGAATTCCCTAGAATATGATACACATAAGTTTCATTGGTCATTATAATCTTATGACCTTGTGATCTTAATCTTAAACAATATTCATGATCCACATAATCGATAAACAATTTTTCAAGAAAGCCACCTGCTTGTTTGTATGCACACAATCGTAGAAGGTTACCACTGGTCATTGTATAATTAACCTCATAAGTTTTTTGCGTGGTATCCATTTTATGAATATTAGGATTAAAATGTTCTGAAGCTGCAATTGCAATCTGTTCATTAGTCTTAATAATATTATACAGAGTTTCTATCATACCTTCTGAAGCTTTACTGTCCTGATCCATTGTTAAAAGAAACTCATAATTATCTTCAATTGCCTTTTGTGCACCAATGTTTAATGCTGCAGCTATTCCAAGGTTTTTTTGATTTGATATATACTCAACATTCTTTATCGAAATAATCTTATCAACGATGTGTTTATTTGTAGCTTCGGAATTATCTATTACATAGATTTTATCAACCTGACTGGAATAAGAACTCAGATTCTCTATGGTCAAGTTATCAGGATTAAATAAAACTGTTACTGCTGCTAAATTTGAACACACTTAAAACATCCGAGTTACTTAATTGATTAAAGTTAGACTATTCCTTAATAATAATAATTGTTGTTCCACTTCATACTCAGTAGAATCCGGAATATTATAGGGGGGCAATCCATTTTTATACTTAAATTTTCTGGTGTTTCGTAACATATTTAGTTTCCATAATAATCCCTTCTTCCTGATAATGCTTTTACTATGATCAATATCTAAATCTTTTATATAATTAGTGCTATTAGCAATATCGGCAAACCACCAGAAAGGAGGATGTAACTTCGCCTTAATAATTTGAAATGTGTGGTCAACATGTTCCCAGGCATTAAAATATCTTTCATCAATTAGGCCGACTTTTTCAATCACTGATTTATGATAATAAGAAAAGGCCCCTAGCAAGTTTTTATTCAAGCTTAATAAAGCCTCATTGTTTTCATCAAAAATAATTTTTCGGGCTATAGGCTTTCCATTAATATCTTTATTTCCGTTGCCGTGATAAGCAAAATTCAAATGAAATATTCCTGATTTGAATGCAACTTCAATATATCTCAAATATACATTAGGATTTATTATCATTATATCGTCTTCACATAGGAATATATGATTACATCCGTTTTGCAACAAATACTTAATACCCTCATTTTTAGATTTACCTACACCTTTATTTGATTTGTGTTGAATAAATTCATCGGTATGTGTGGGAATTAGGGAATCACTTATTTTATCTCCATCATTAATTATAATCATACTATCAGGTTTAGGAACAGATGAAATACATTGGCTAAATAAGTGAGGCCTATTGCAAGTGATAATGGCAATCCCTATTTTATTTTTCATAATCCAAGTCCAGAATAGATTTAAGATTATCTTCAGATCTTGTAATTGAATCCAGTACCCTTTTAATTCTCCTGGAATGATATTGCTTCAAATATTTATTTGAAAAATATTTTACTTTATTATATTTCTTAAATTTCCTGAAAATTAATATCACTATTAAATACGTGAATTCAGGATATTGAAAATGTTTCTTGTGAAAGAAGATAGACCTCATTTTATTAACAATTCTATAGCTTATAAAGGGAATTAATACCTGAAGAATGTTTGATTTAAGAATTCTTTTAAGTTCTTTATCTCTTAGAGAGTTTAAATGTTTTTGCAAATGATGAAAAGAAATTGAGAAACCCTCTTTTTCGGTTTCTTCCATGTTTTGATATTCCTTATTCATTTTTTGTGGGGATTTATAAAAAGTTCCTAAGACCATATCCAAATGTCTTAGTTGGTATTTCTCAGCAACACGAATATAAAAATCATGATCTCCACAAATTTCATACTTTTCATTAAACCAGATATCATCCTTAAAATGTATTGAAGCTCTCCACATTGGCTGCGAGCCAATTAAGCATCTGTCTAAAAGGTGAATGAAATCATAATTTGGAAAATGATAAATTTTGTTATTATATGCTTCATTAAATTTCTGATTGGGTATTGTGGTTATGTACTGATCAGCATAAACAACCCCAACTTCGGGATGTTTTTCTAATTCATTAGAAAGAATTTCGAGTGCATTTTCCTTTAGTCTATCATCTGTATTTGAATTACAAATGAACTTCCCCTTCGCAATTTTTATTCCTCGGTTCCAAGCCTGATATATTGATTCGCGTTGTGAAGTAATTATATAATTAAAATTCTCATATGCTTTCAGATATTTTTGAACTATAAAATGTTCACCCTGTTGTGAACCACTATTAACCAATATAATCTGAAGCTTTTCAAAAATGGATTGCTTTAATAAGTCCTGTAACTTTTCTTCAATAAAAACTTCTGAATTATAAGTTGATACAATAACTGAGACAAGTGGAGGATTGATTGATTTCATTTATTTGATACTCAATGTTTGATATAAATTGCATCAGCCTGAAGAATTCTATTATCAATTGGATCATAAAGCTGGTTTAGATTACCTGCAAATACAAATCCCTTTTCATAAAGGTAATTATTAATCTGATTAAACATCACCTGGTTTTCGTAAAGTTTAAGATAACTTACTTCAGTAATTATTAAATCAACTAAAGCCAGGGCATTTTCTGCCCCCTTAAGAGTACTAAGTTCATAACCCTGAACATCTAATTTTAGCATTACTTTTTTCTTTAAGGATAAGGATTCAAATATGGAGTCAATCTTTTTTACTTGAACTTTTTGCAGAGTAGTATTTGCTGTCTGAGGAAAGGAATTAATATGAGATTCAGCAATTTTAAGAAATGAGGAACTTGGTGTAAAATTATTTCGATAAATATCTGCCTCACCATCAAAATCTCCCAGAGCAAAATTAAATGCTATTGCATTCTTCAGGTGGCCCGTATTATTTTGTAATTGTTGAAAAACATCTTTTATAGGTTCAAAAGAGTATATTGTTGATGTTGGTAGTATATTATTAAAAAACAATACATATTCGCCGTTATTTCCACCAACATCTAAAACAGATTTTATACCAAATTCCTGTAACCACTTGTACTTCCCTTCTGATATGTCTTTATCCAGAGATGGTAATTTTGTGATTTTATAACCGAAATGACTCAGTAAATGATTAATTACTTTTTTCATAGCATCACTTGAATTGAAATTTATCGGATTCTAACATTATCAAAACTATTTTAACAATATTTTAGCTATTCTATCAGCAAAATAATTTTGTCCAAAATATGTAGAGATATCCTTACTATTGAATATTTTAAATTGTCTTAAAAAATAAAAATAAAATGTAATTACACTAACTACTAGTAATATTAACTGAATTATTTTATTTAGTTGAATCGAAGTCACTATGTGTCCAATAAAAAATGTCAAACCAATTATTGTAATCCATTTATAAAACTCATCTAGTTTTTCGAAAACAAAATTAT
Source organism: Ignavibacterium sp. (assembly GCA_018335755.1). Classification (GTDB taxonomy): domain Bacteria; phylum Bacteroidota; class Ignavibacteria; order Ignavibacteriales; family Ignavibacteriaceae; genus JAGXRK01. The sequence continues at coordinate 216,032 of JAGXRK010000061.1, forward strand.
TCAGATATTTTTTCTGAAAATAAAACCCTTGAATTGTAGAGAAGATCAATGCTCCAATATTTCCTACAATAATTGCATAAAACGCTAGGTACTCATAAGTGAAGAAAAATAGTAATATATTAACAATTACATTTGATAACTGCATTATAATAGTTTTACCTGGAAAACCTTTATAAGTTAAATACTGATAGTTTGGCAACATAATAATACTTAATAAGTAAGCACTAATTAAATATGAAATACTGGCAGCTACCAAGGTAAAGTCATCTCCTAACCAAAGATTCACAACTGTATTTGCTCCATAAAAAGAAACTATCAATATTGGTATTATTAAGAATGCAATTTTCTTACAAATATCCGTAATCAATAATCTAACTCTAGCAATATCTTTCTCGGCTGATATATATGGAATGATAGGATAAAATACTTTTAAAACTAAGTTCATTAGTTGCGTCTTTACTCGCAAAATAATATCGTAATAGCCTACTTCTGTAATTCCTACAAAATTACTTAAAAGAATTTTGGAAAGAGGTTCAAAAAAGAAATTTATTAAACCACTAAAGTAAATCTTAAAACCATAATTCAGATTTTTTCTTATGGTAAAAAAAATATTTTCTTTTATGCCGCTAAATTCGAAATAATTCCAATGTTTTAGGAAAAAGTATATGAGAATTATCAGCCAAATAAATGATGATAATAATATGCTAAAACCGATTAAAGGTAAAGATGGCCTTACGATAAGAATTAGTATAATAAAGAGCCAATAAGACGAATTATAAATTGTCTGCAGGATATTAGTTAAATATATTTTCTGCAATGAGTCTAGAACTGCAACACCTATTTGACCCACAAATAAAAAAAAATTAGACACTAACAAGGAATAATAAAGAATGAGGGTATCATTACTATTATATTCTTTTGGAATTTTAAATAAATCAAATAATGTCACTTCTGTAAAGAGGAAGAGTAGAAGACTAAATGAAAAGCCAACTATTAATAAAATCATAAACGATATGAAAATATCGTAATTTGATTGTTTAACTTTACCTTGTTCGGCAAGAAATTTCACCAGCGATGCTGTGATTCCAAGGTTAGTAAATGAATTTAAATTTCCAATTATTAGTAATATTGAAAACACACCATACGTTTTACTGCCCATAACACTAATGAACAAAGGTATGCTTATAAATACTAAAATGATTCCTAGGATTATCTGTATAACACCAGACAAAGAGTTTAAGTAAAGTAGCTTACGCATTAAAAAAATTTTCTGCTATTACAAGATATAAATTATGATTTATACATCATTCGTGAATTCGAATCTATCAGTGCGATGATCACTGAAAAAACCATAAATAGTGTTCCCCAGAGCCAGGCATCAGTCATAATCATAGAAATTAGTACATAAAAAAATAACCAAAAAGCTAATGTCGCAAATAATTTATCAGGACCAACTTTGGCAAGTTTCATATTACGAAAACTGGTAATTAAAATAACGGAAACAAAAATGATAAAACCAATAAAGCCTATTATGCCGGTTTCGCCAAGTATAGCTAAATATGTTTGGTGGGGTGGAAGGCCTTCCACGAACAACTTATAAAGTTCAGGATCTAGTTCAGAATAATTTTTTGACAAAAAGGGAAAAGTATAAAACCCAATACCCGTAACAGGATTAGCTAGAAATGCATTAATTGTTGTGTCCCAAATAAATATCCTAGTAATAAATGAACCTGCTGTTTTCATGTACTCTTCTGTGTCCCTCGTTTGACTTAATGCAGACACATTAGCTCGTTCAAAAACTGCAACATCAGATTGGCTTATTTGAATTACTACAAAAAAAATGGGAATTAAAAAAATAAATACCTTAAACATCAGAGCTGCAAGGCTAATACCTTCTTTTATGGATCTGATGACATACTGAATCCCTATGCCCATTACTACAAATGCAGAGGTAATCCAAGCATTGCGAGTTTGTGTGAATAATAAAGCTAATAAGAATACAATGGTTAGTGTAAAGAATGTTATTCTAAATTTCTTAAAGTAAAGGAAAAGGATCGTAGTAATAACTAAAGATAAACCCACAAGATCGACATACATGATACCTGCGTACCCAAAAGATCTCTTGTTATTGATTACAGCATCGGCAATTAAGTATACAGCATTAGAAAAGCTTAATGAAATAAAAATTATTATTAGATACCAGATCCTTTTTCTATCTTTAAAGTAAATTGAAAGAAATAGAAATATGAATAAAAATACTATCAGTCTTAAGGAAAGAAATGCAGATAGAATTGGTATTTCAGAATTTATTATCGAAGGAATTATTGAAAAAAGGAAAATTAAAAAAGAGATTAGAAACACATTTTTTAATTCTGAAATTGGAAACTGATGAGTAATCAAAAAGGAAATCAAAAGAAATATTGCGAATAATTCTGATATAGAAAATGATAATACGGTGAATTCAAAAAAAAATGTTATCAAGAACAATGAAAACATAACATTAAAGTTCAAAATAAAGATAAATGCAATGGGTATTAACGCATATATTACTAATACTTCAAGTGTTAATGCATTCAAAAGAACAAGAACAAATATGGGTATTAAAAGGAAAGCAGAAAGAAATGCTACCTTTTTAAATTCAGAGATAGAGTAGTTCTCTTGAATATTGTTATTGTAGATAATCATTATTTATTTTTTCGAAATCTTAATTCTTTCCTGAGTAGAATAATTTTAGGATTTAGAGAATTTTTTAAGAAATCTGAGAAAAACAAGTATAATAGGATGAAAGACATTATTGCAATGGTAATCAGCAAAGCTGATAGTACTCGCTGCGGATAAGCTTTAAGCTCGGGTGGTTCTGCAAGATCAATTATTTGCAATATAGGTGTTTCTTTTTGTTCCTGAAATTTGGCAGTTTCATACAATGGAATAATAACTTCTAGCATAGTACTATTTATCATAACATCGCGATACAATCTGTAGTATTCCATTGAGTATTTAGGAATTGAGCTAAGGGAAATTAGAAATGAACTATCCCCTTCCCCTCGTCTAAGTGACTTTAATTTTGACCTAAATTCTTCTAATGAAATTTGCGCGTTTTGTGTAATTGGCGAATTTTTTCCATGCATACGCTCGTAAATATTTGTTTCAATCTCCTTTGCAGCAATTTCAGACTCTAATTTTGAGAAGGTCTCGATTATAGCCTTAGTTTGTTCATCAGCTACGAGAACCCTTGTTTTTTCTTGAAAATGTCGTAAAGAATCTTCCGCGTCTCTTAAGGTAATTTTTATTTCCTCATACCTTTTCTCAAGAAATGCACGGTTTTCTTTTGATTTTCTGATATTTAAATCAATTATGTTTTCATTAAGCTTTTCAACAACAAAATTTGTCATCGCTGCAGATTTTTCTCTTGAACTGGCGATAACAGATATTTCAAATGCACCTTCCTTTGTTTCTTTAGTTTTTATATTCTTAGCCAAAACTTTTCTGGTTTTTTCCATACTATTCAAATTATATTCACGATATAAATCGAATTCTTCAATAATAGCATCCAAATTAGTTCTGCTATAAATTATCGTTATATAAAGATCAATGTTTGTATCTTTTTTCAATGCTCCTAAACCCAAAGGTAGATTAGATAGTCCTTTAAACATTGATGAAAGTGAACTCAATTGATCATCTTCGGAAGGAATTATAACAGCTTTCGCTTCAAATCTCTCTTCCACAAAAAAGTAAATTAATAGATAAGAGATTATGAGAATAGATAATGCTATTCCTAGCAATTTCCATTTTCTTTTTAGAATTATCAATACATAATCGAGAAAGTCAATACTTCTATCTGTAGCCATAATAGTGTTTTTTGTTAAAAAATTATAATTAAAATTAACATATTTATTTGGATTAGCCAATTCAATAAGCTGAACAAATATTCAGGCAGTGAATTATATATTGATAATTTTCCTTGACATTCTCCCAATAAATAGAAATATTTACACAGAAAATAATTAAAGGATTTGATTTTATAACCGATTTGCTACTTTTTTAATATTTGTTCGTCTAAAGGATAGAAAATTTTAATAAAGTGGCATATTAACGCCGATTTTAGTTCCGGGAACGGGCTGGTCGGTTTTTTTGTTATATTTACAACAATAATTATCAGGAGGTTTTCTTACAGTTTGATACGATTTATTAGGTAAATGATTCATTCACTAAATGGAGAAAGCGCAATGAACACAATAAAAGCAAAAATCGAAAACCCGCTATCAGATCTCATAAGTGATGAGATTTTTGAACTTCTTGATGCCCACGGTTTAATTGATGATAAAGCCGTGAGAGACTATCAAATAAGAAAAAAATTCAAGCATCTTAGATCGAGTAAAGTCAGTGCCGGTGACGCGATTGATTCAATCAGGGAAGAATATCCTTACTTACAGTTTGATACAATAAGAAAAATTGTATATCAAATAAGTAAATAATTAGCATTGCTTGACAATTAACAGTTAACAATTTATATTCGCAACGACTCTTTCAAAGGGTTCTCCCCTGCCCTTTGATGAACCAGAGTCGGGCCCGGTGATCCCCCCATCACCGGGTTTTTTTATTTTTTTATTTTTGGAGCTAATATGGCAAAAGCTGTAAAAAAAAGATCCGTAAAAACCACAAAAAAAAACTTTGTTTCACCATTCAGTATTTACTGGAATAGAACAAATTATATTTTATTCTTCGCAGGGATTCTTTTTGTTATTATTGGATTTTATCTGATGAGCGTTGGTAATTGGGACAGTACTACTTCTCTGGTTCTTTCTCCGATCATATTATTTATCGGATATGTTATTATTTTTCCATTATCTATTTTATTCAGAAAAAAAGAAACTGATACTGCTGCAGAAACTTCACCTGAGCAGTAATACCTTAGCTGCTGATTAATATTCGAAGATAAGTGTGTAGTACAGTTAAAATTTATTTTTTTAGTAATTATACCTTATACCTAAATACAGAAAATATGATAAAGGTATTTACTTCAAATCATTTTGCTTAATAATTATTTTATACTGCTCAATTGAGTAAACTTAATTTTGAACAACTGGCGGATTTACTTCTACTGCTTTCGGTGGATGGAATTGGTCCCGGCAAAATCCGTAACCTGCTTGCAAAATTCAAGAAAGTAAATAAAATCCTTTCAGCTCCTTATTCAGATCTCATAAAATCCGATGGCATAAGCAAAGAACTTGCCTCAAGAATCCAAAAAGTAAATTCAAACCGAAAAGCTATTGAAGATCAGTTAGATAATAACCTTAATAAACTGAAGAAGATTAACGGAAGGATAATTACTGTTTGGGATGATGAATTCCCATCACTCTTAAAAAAAATATATGACCCTCCACTTCTGTTATATATAAAAGGCAGTTTTAAAGAAAATGACAATTACTCTATTGCAATTGTTGGCACAAGACAGCCAACAAGCTATGGTAAAATACAGGCAGAAAAAATTTCTGAAGAACTGACTTCCCAGGGAATAACAATTACAAGTGGTATGGCTCGCGGTGTTGATTCTATTGCTCATAAAACTGCACTAAAAAATAGCCGCAGAACCATTGCAGTAATTGGTTCCGGTCTTGATGTTATCTATCCCCCTGAAAACAGAAAGCTTTACGATGAAATTGCTGAAGGTGGACTGATAATTAGTGAATTCAACCTGGGTTCAAAACCTGATGCGCCTAACTTTCCCAAAAGAAACAGGATAATTTCCGGATTATCACTGGGAACAGTAATTATTGAAACAGGTATTACTGGCGGTGCAATGCAGACTGCAAGACTTGCTCTTGATCAAAACCGTGAAGTATTTGCCATTCCCGGAAATCTTGGAGTAAGGCAGGCAGAAGGGAATAATCTGCTTATTCAGAGAGGTGAAGCAAAGCTGATCAGATCCGCAGAGGATATTCTTGTTGAACTTGAATTAAAACTAAAACCTGTTATCGGTAAGAACATTCCCAAACCGCAAATTGATTTAACAATGTTTGAAGAAAAAGTTCTTGCAGCATTGAGTAATGATCCTATTCAGATTGATAAAGTTGCAGAGAGTGCAAACCTTTCAACTTCGGATTGTCTTGTTAATTTGCTTACTCTGGAATTTAAAGGATTGGTAAAACAGCTTCCCGGTAAAATGTTTTGTCTTATGTGATTAATACTTCTTTAATTTCTTCCACAAAAACCTTAGCCACTCTTTGATTTTCTTTTCCTGTCCGTTTTCTGTGGGAAGGTAAAACTGCCTGCCTTTCAATTCTTCAGGCAGATAATTTTCTTCCACAAAATGATTCGAAAAGTCGTGAGCATATTTATACTTCTTGCCATATCCGATATCCTTCATCAGTTTTGTTGGCGCATTTCTTAAATGGAGAGGAACGGGAAATTGTTCATTATTTCTTACTTCAGAAATGGCTTTATCTATTCCAAGATACGAAGCATTACTTTTAGGTGAGGATGCAAGATAGGTGGCACATTGAGCTAAAATAATTCTTGCTTCCGGCATGCCGATTTTATGAACTGCACTAAAAGTTGATTCAGCTAAAACGAGTCCGTTTGGTGAAGCATTGCCAACGTCTTCAGAAGCTAAGATCACCATGCGTCTTGCAATAAAAAGCGGATCTTCTCCTCCTTCAAGCATTCTTGCCATCCAGTAGAGAGCGGCATCAGGATCACTTCCCCTGATGCTTTTTATAAAGGCACTTATAACATTATAATGTTCTTCGCCACTTTTATCGTAAACTACATTTTTCTTTTGAACTACATTTTCAAGCACTTCTTTTGAAATGATGATTTTATCTTTATCTATTTCCTGTATCACAGCTGATTCAAGAATACTCAACATCATTCTCGCATCCCCACCCGATAAGTAAAGCAGAAAATCTTCATCTATTTTTTTTAATGGTAATTTTGAGAGCAACTCGTCACTGTTTAAAGCGCTTTTTAGAATTAAAAGCAGATCCTGTTTTGATAACTCCTCCAGCACATATACTCTGGCTCTGGATCGTAAAGCAGGTATTACTTCAAATGAGGGATTTTCAGTTGTTGCACCAATCAGAATTATTTCACCTGCCTCTACTGAATTGAGTAATGCATCCTGTTGTGCTTTATTGAAGCGATGAATTTCATCAATGAAAAGAATTGTTCTTCTGTTTACAAATTTATTTTTCTTTGCAATCTGGATTATCTCCCTAATATCTTTAACACCTGAGGACACAGCATTAATCTGAAAAAAATCTGCTTTGGTATGATTGGCAATTATTCTGGCAATAGTAGTTTTGCCTGAACCCGGAGGTCCCCATAAAATGAATGAGGTGGGGGTATCGTTTTCAATCATCAAACGAATTGGTTTACCATTACCGAGAAGTTTATCCTGCCCGAAAAAATCATTTAAAGCTGCGGGTCGAACTCTTTCAGCCAGCGGTACAGAGGGAATAGGGATCTTTTTTTTCATCAAAAAATGCTAGAGAAACAAATAAATCTTCAGAAATAATTTTTCATAATCATACTCTTAGTCTCACTCCTAATCTTACTCTTACTCTTACTCTTATTCTTAATCTTTTCACTCCTCAACAAACTCAATCTTCTTTTCACCAGGTCTTATCATATCATATTTCTCTCTGGCGGTTCTCTCAATAATTGAGGGAATCTTTTTCTTAAGAGAATCAATTTGGCCTTCCAGCTTTTTGTTTTCCTTTTCAAGCAATTCAATTTGCTCATTCAGATTATCAACTTGATTTTTTAAATCAACGTATCGGATTACTCCCTTTTCACTGAATAAAAGATAAACTCCGCCAACAACGCTTAACAAAGCAACAAATAAAAATTTTACCTTGCTACTCTTTAACAACTTCATAAACTGAGATTTATAATTTTTTCTACTAATTGTTCGAAAGATATTCCGGCAGCTTTTGCCATTTTAGGAACAAGACTTAATGATGTCATTCCGGGCAATGTATTCACTTCCAGTGTATAAGGAATGTTTTCAGGGTTCAGGCGAAAATCTACTCTTGCATAACCTTCACATCTTAAACCCTTGAAAGCCTGCACGGCCATTACCTGAAGTTCCTGAAACACAATTTCGGGAATAGGAGCTGGAACAAGATATTCACTCATTCCTGAAGTGTATTTACACTCATAATCATATATACCGTGTTTAGGTTTTATTTCAAGAACCGGAAGCGGATTATTATCAATAACAGCGACCGTAAGCTCACGACCGGGGATGTATTCTTCAATTAATACTCTGTCGGAGTATTTATATGAAAGTGCTAAAGCTTCTCCAACTTCATTTTCATTATGGCAAATGCTTAGTCCTACCGTTGAACCCTGATCATTTGGTTTTATTACTACAGGGAAGCCAGATTCATTCTTTATCCTGTCAACCAAATATTCAGTATTTGTTTCGCCGTTTTTTACACTAATCCACTTAGGAGTTCTTACTCTATGATGATCGAAGAGTATTTTAGATTTTATTTTATCCATAGCAAGAGCACTGGATAAAACTTTTGAACCAGTATATTTAATTTCTTTAAGTTCCAGCATTGATTGAATCGTACCATCCTCTCCCCACTTACCGTGAAGTGCAATAAATGCAAGATCAATGTCCTTCCATATATCAAGATTAAATGCTTTAATATAATTTGGATTAGATATGATACTAAAATCTTTTTCTGCAAAAAACTGCTCTATATTTTCAGGCTGTTCACCACCATAGGCCGGATCAATTACTGTAGTTTTATACCCTAAAGTTTTTAATGCTTCATAAACCGATTTTCCGCTGGCTTTTGAAACTGCGCGTTCCGGTGATGTTCCACCTACTAATAATGCTATATGAGGTTTAGTCTTCATAAAATTTATTGAATGAAATTAAAATGATTAAAAAATATTCCGCTTATCCTGCTTTATACCAAATGTTTTCTCAGCTATATCAAAAAGTTCTTTTACTGATTCATCCGATAGTTTTTGGGGTTTACCGAGTTGTTTTGCTAAAAAAATAATTTTTGCTGCGTGTTCAAGTTTTTCCATTTTATAATAGGCATCATCAAGATCTTTTCCCAAAGTAACAGCGCCGTGATTAGCCAGTAATAATGCCCAGGCATGTTCAATAAAAGGTTTCATACTTTCCGGAACCTGATCCGTTGATGGTGTAGCGTATTTGCAAACCGGTACTTTGCCAAATGTCAGCATCACTTCGGGAAGATAATGATCAGTTAATCCCTCACCAATCAGAGCAAATGCTGTTGAATATGGAGGATGACAATGAACGACAGCATTAACCTCTTTTCTATTTGAATAGACGAAAAGATGGATTTTATTTTCTGTTGATACTTTTCCATTACCACTTAAAATATTCCCGCTATAATCAATTTCAAGGATATCATTCGTGGTTATTTTGCCTTTACATTTTCCGGAACGAGTTATAAGGACAGTATTATTTTCAGTTCTTGCAGAAATGTTCCCATCATAAGCAGCGACAAATCCTTTATCATAAACTTTATGACAAACTTCAATTAATTTTTCTTTGAGAGACATTTTCTTTCAAGTTCTTCCATTAATTTCATATTAATCCAGCCATCTTCTCCTGTTACTAAAGGAGTTTCATTTCTCAATAGCGATTTATGAATTGATTTAAGAAGATAAAGCTGTTTGTTACCTCTTTTCCGGAAAGCTTTTTTTGCTTCCCCTTCAAGTAGAATAGTTAATTTAGGAGCAATCAGTTTTTTACCGATAAGATTTTCAATGCTCATAGATCCTTTATGACAAATGATCTCAACACGGTTGAATGCTTTTTTAGAATTAAATGAAACATTAAAAATTCCATATCCGCTTTTTGCAAACTTTACAGTACCCAGTGCGAAATCATCTACTTCACTTTGATAAACCAGATTATCGATTACACCCTCTATCTCAGAAATTTCATCGCCAAGAAATCTCAAAAGATCGATCATATGGGTTCCGATATCGCGTAATACACCGCCGCCGCTTAATTTTTTATTAAATCTGAAATTGCTGCTTGGAGGTGAATCAATATTAAAATTCACGGATATTGAAACAAGCTTTCCCAGTTTCTGATCTTTTATTAACTCTTTTGCTTTAACTACAAGCGGGTGAAATCTATGAACGTAATTAACAGCTAAATAAACGTTATTCTCTTTACATACCATTACCATCTCTTCGGCTTCGGGAGAGTTTACTGAAAGCGGCTTTTCGCAGAGGATGTGCTTACCTGCTTTTGCAGCTTTTATTACCTGCTCGTAGTGGCGTGAATTCTCACTGGATATATAAACAATATCCATATCCGATTTAAGAAATTCATCGTAATCGCTGCTGAATGATTGTACACCAAATTTTTCTGCGAGTGACTTTGCTCTTTTAATGTCCCTGCTGTGCAGCGATACCAGTTTTACTTTTCGCAATAATGTTAAAGCAGGAATAAATGTTTCTTCGGTAAATCTGCCGCCTCCTGCAATACCCCATTTTATTTTTTTTGATTTGATAGTAGCTCTATTGATCATTTTATTTTTAATCTTTCCATTAACTTAATGATAGGTTTGGAATTCTGCATAATGTAAAAATGAACGCTTGGGACATTTTTATTTAAGAGTTCCTCAACCTGTTTGGCTGCCCATTTAATACCAATATCTAAAACGTGTTCAGGTTTAGCATTACTCACTTCATCTGCCAATTCTTCAGGAATATTAACATAAAAGTTTTTAGGTATCGTATGCAGCTGCACTTTAGAGGTTAAAATTTTAAGTCCAGGTATAATCGGGGCAGTAATTCCCATCTGTGTACACAAATCAACAAAATCGAAATAATATTTGTTATCATAAAACATCTGGGTAACCACATATTCAGCCCCGGCATCAATTTTCTGCTTTATGTATTTAATATCAGTTTTAAGGTTAGGAGCTTCAAAATGTTTTTCAGGGTAGCCGCTTACTCCAATACAAAATTCAGTAGGCTTTGCATCAAGCAGATTTTCTTCAAGAAATTTGCCGTGGTTCATATCAACCATCTGTTTCACAAGATCTGATGCATAAAGATTAATACTTTTACCTGCTGGAATTGGTTTGTTGTATCCGCTGTCATCGCCTCGGATTGCAAGTACATTCTGAATACCGAGATAGTTAAGCTCAATTAAAAAATCCTCTGTTTCTTCTCTTGTAAATCCCTTTGTTAAAACGTGGGGAACAGCATCAATATTATACTTGTTCTGAATCAATGCACATATTCCAAGCGTTCCGGGTCTTTTTCTTTTTACTATCTTTTTTATTCCGCTTGGAGTTTCATCATAATAAACCTCAGCTGCGTGACTTGTAATATCAATAAACGGAGGACGGTATTTAACTATATCCTCAAGCACTGAGAGGAGGCTATTTATATCTCCGCCTCGTTTAGGCGGGATTAGTTCAAAACTTATTAAAGGTTCTTTTGCTCTATCTAAATGTTCTATTACTTTCATATAATCCAGTATTGTTATTATAATATATCATTATCAGGTTGTAAACATATAATAATATTTCATAACTCAGCAAGGAATTTGAATAATATATTGTTATCATTTTTTATTGATTGTTCGTCTGTTCGGATTTTCATATACTTTCCTTCAAGCCAGTACTTAGTCATATCGCTGTAATGGTCACTCATAATGTTACCGGATTGTCCGGTTGTTAATATGAGATAAAATTCGTCCGGATGTTCATAATCATTTATGAATCTTATCTGAGGGCCGAGCACATTTTCATAAGGTTCATGATCAAGCAATCCTATTTCTCTATTTGGTTCTGAGAACGGATATTCTGTGTTAAATACTGTTGTTCCATCTCCACCAATTGAATAAGGACCGATATTAATAAAATTATCAATAATTGATGCCTGCCCGCTAAAAGTATGTTTGAAAACAACCTTATGCAGATTTCCCCATTGCCAGTTGGCAACATTCTTCCCAAATTTGCGCTCAAGTTCAGTTAATGCATCCGAAACACTTTTTCGGATTATTACATCGCGCGTCTCTTTTTCTTTAGTGTTAATATTGTTAAACCAGGGAGAGTTCGGATTTTCAAGTAGTTGCAGAATGCTTCTGAAAGGAACATTAGCAATGAACACGAACTGATTATATAACTCTTTGCCTAACTCATCATAGTAAGTGTTTTTAAGGAGCTTCATCAGGAAAACAGAATAAATTGAAGGTGCCTGACTCATACTGTTCATTTCATAATTCCATTCAGAAAGAAGCTCTAATGATTTATTAAGATTCTGATCCTGAATTTGAATTCCTTTAAATGCGCTTAAAATATACTCTGTGATTTGTTTAGCATACGGCGAAACTAAATCCATTTGGTATTCCATAAAATCATCTTTTGAATGAACACCTTTTGCTTTAAGTAATTCTGTTACTCTGTCAATTCTTGAAGATGGTTCCCACAAGTTTGAAATATGATATTTAAAGTTTTTAATTACTTTATTGTTAGCTGTTGCGATAAAATTTTGAGAAGGATTGATCAGATACGGAAGCTCATCGTACGGCACATATCCGAGCCAGTCATTTTCAGTTGTTGTTCCATCAAAAATTAAAGTCGGGTTATTGTTTTTTCTTAGTGGTACTCTTGCACCAAACACATAACCGATATTTCCATCTTTATCAGCAATAACGAAATTCTGTCCCGGTAAACTAAAATCTTTCATTAAATTTTTAACATCAGGGATGTTTTCGGCTTTATTAAGTTTAAGAAAAGCATTTAGCTCATCACTGAATTCATTACCGAGCCATTTCATACTGATAGGCGGCATTTTAATCTGTTCATCACTGAATAATAAAGTACCCGGGTGAATGTCCGAAATAATTGGTCCGCGGTGTGTTTCTTTTATTTCATAAACATAATCATCGGCATCTTTAACCTTAATTGTGTCTTTAAATATGTTAAGTTCTTTCCAGCTATTATTGAGATAATAACTTTTTCCGGATGAATCAATTTTCTCAATAAAAAAATCTCCATCATCGTTCATTATATTTGTCATTGTCCAGGATATATTGTCATTCTTGCCAATAACTATTCCCGGAATTCCCGGAATTGTCACACCCGCAGCATTCCAGTTTTTGCTTTTTATTACAGCAGCATAAAATTTTCCCGGGGCGCTGAATGCAAGATGCGGATCATTTGCGATGATGGGTTTACCGGAGACGGACAATTTACCATTTACTGCCCAGTTATTTGAACCGAGATGTGTTCCGTAAATGCCAAGAAATTCTCTGAATTGTTTATCAGTTTCTATTAGTGATGAATTAAGCGCAGTTATTTTTTTATAATCGGGATTAATTATGTAAGGAGCATTTTCAGGATAATCCGGCAGTATTTCTAATGCTCTCTCTTTTCCGAATTTCTGAACTATTTGTGCAAAAGTAAAATCGACCCACCAAGACATATTCAGTTCCCAGCCAAGAAGTCTTACAATTATTAAACTATGTATGGGCTCCCATTCATAAGGATCGTAACCAAGAACATCAAACTCAATGGGGTATTTTCCTTCAGCTTGTTTGATATAAAGATTGACACCATCTGAATAAGATTTTAGAATTTTTATAACATCAGGATTATAAAGATTAATATTTTTTTCAATATTTCTCTTTATTCCTACAGTTCTGAACATCTTGTCGAATGGAATGGTTTTTTCACCAAGTAGTTCACTCAGTCTTCCTTCACCGGCACGACGGGCAAGATCCATTGTAAATAGTCTTTCCTGTGCGTGCAGGTATCCTAGTGCAAATGCAGCATCTTCATCCGATTCAGCAAAAATATATGGAACAGCCATACTATCGCGGTAGATCTCAATATTATTTTTTATCGATGAAGTTTTAAGTTCACCGGAGTACTCAGGCAAGGATGCTTTTAGCATTCTTTCAATAAAGTATCCGCCGACAAGAAAAATGACGATAAACGATAAGGTTAAACCGATTGTAACTTTAATCCACTTAGGCATTTAATTTTTCAGATTTGATTCAATGCAAATATAAGAATTATTGCAGTGTGTGTCTTTATAAGAGTTCTCGATTACGATCGCCAGATCTTATAATATTCTTCGATTATGATCGCAGAATACAAAAAATTAATGACAATCCAGATTTGATTCGTTAACAACCTGAGCAGAAATTTTTGGTGAGAGATATGGAATACCTAATGCCATTCCCCTGAGAATAAATATTATTGCAAGCACAATAGCAAAATATGGAATGAGTTTATTTAGTTTTCTTCGTAAACCTAAGTTTATGAATTTTCCAAAGACTGTTGCAGCAAACATTGCCGGAATTGTACCCAGTCCGAACAGAGCCATTACTACGGCACCTGATATGGCATCACCGCTGGCAATTGCTCCGGCTAATGCAACATATACAAGTCCGCAGGGAAGAAACCCATTCAATATTCCGATCAGAAACATTGAAGAGAATGTTCCTTTTTTAAAAAGTATTCCAATGGATTCTTTTAACGGTGAAGATATTTTTGAGATGATAGGATGCTGAGTTACTTTAACTTTATATCTGGAAGGCATAAGAACAACAATCAATATTATAACACCAAGTATGATAGAGATACCTTGTTGAAAACCCGCAACCACAAAACGCGAGCCCAGAAGGCCGAAAATGGCACCAAGAAAAGAATAGGTTAATACTCTTCCAATGTTATAAAGCAGTCTGCCGGTAAGAAAAGATACATTCGATGTATTCGGAACTGGTAATGCAATTGCAATCGGTCCGCACATTCCTATACAGTGAAGACTTCCAAATAAACCAATAGCAAATGCAGATAATATTTCAGGTGACATATATTCCGGTTTAATAAATAATCAAATTGACTTGATCCGTAAAAATCCGTTAGATCTGTGTTCTATTTCTTTGCTCCATTATAAAAGAAGTTTCACTGTAATTAACAAGAGTATTTTAAAGATTACTTGATAAAACCTTATCAAAGAAAAATCTAAAACGCCAAAGTTTACTCATTAGCGAAGAAGTACCATCTTTTTAGTTTCAAAATTAGTTCCTGAAATAATCGTATAAAAATAAATGCCGCTTGCTAAGTTTTCAGCATTGAAGTTTATATTATACATTCCTCTGCTCTTATATTCATCAACCAAAGTGGTAATAAATTCTCCAAGAAAGTTATAAACATTCAGTTTAATCCAATCCGGGTTCTCCACCGAGTATTCTATTTTTGTTAAAAAATTAAATGGGTTAGGATAATTCTGTGCAAGTTCTAAACTGATAATAGGTTTGTTGTCATCTGCTGTATATAATGGTTCATCATTTATTGCAATTAGATTGTTTTGATGGTTCTGAAAAAAAGTGCTTAAACTTGTTCCAATGTATAATGTGCCGTCCGATCCAATAGCAGGGGAACTGAAGTAACCATATCCATTTAGAGAAAGTGTCCAAAGAAATTCACCATACTTATTCATTGCATAGAAATTTACTCCATCTCTGGAACCGAAATAAATGTTCCCATTAGCGTCACTCGTTAAACCATGGTTTACCTGTGCAAAGTAAGGATTTTCATCAGGTTTGAGTCGCACTTCCCAATTCAATTCGCCATTATTTTTAAGAGAAACAATATAATTTGTAGATCCATTATCTTTACGGCAATAGAATAGAATATTTCCTTCTATATCCACAGTTACTGAGTTGAATGTGAAGTATCCATCTGTAGGGTATTTCCACCTGATTTCTCCATTTTCAGTGAATGAATAAATGAAGTGCTTTATTCCATTTGTACTGTCCGTACCATAACAATAAATGTTGCCTTGATTATCAACTGTAACCGGAGCTTCATTGGTCTCAAAGAACCAATAACGCCAAACTATATTGCCTTCCAAATCTGCGGCAACCAGCGAATGATCCTGCTCCCAATTGGTTTTATGACCTGTTTTAAAGTAAATAGTACCCCCATCAGGTGAAAAAATTACAGGACTCGAAATATCTTTAATATACTTTAGTTGAATTTCAATTCCTTGAGAATTTAATATACGTAATGTATCTTGACTGAAAGCATAAATATTACCATCAAGATCCAGCGAAAAATGCATTCTCATTCCTCCAAAACCCACATACGATGTCCACTTTAAATTACCATTATGGGTTAAACAATAAAGAACACCATCATTTGATTTCATATAAACTGAGCTATCTTTGGTAATTAATGGACTAAAGTTGTTAGGATAACCAGTAGATGTATTAAAAATCCAGTAAGGGTTACCATCAGGGAAATATGCATAAAAATGATTTTCGAGATCAGAGTCCAGTGCATATGACCCAAAATATAATATGTCATCATAACCCAGGGTGGGTCCCCAAAAGATTCCTAAAGGTAAATCCGCCATCCAATGAATGTAAGGATTGGACGAGGTTGGCCCAACGTAATCAGATCTTCCGGTTCCCTGCATATCACCATTTAAAACTGGCCACGGCGAATCTGCCAATGATGGCCATTTAATCTTTTGCTGAGTCTGACTAAATAAGAAGCTTGAATTAACAAATAATAGCAGCAGGATTATTATATTTTGCTTCACTTTATTACCAAGTAAATCGTAAACGGCTAGGTCGACAAATAAGTTTTCAGCAAATGAATAAATTTTATTTTAAATAACTATCTCATCAACTCTTATCACATAAATTAAAATCAAGAGCAGTTCTATTTAATCTATCCTTATCAGTTTCACAAGTTAATTCAGTGTTCCATTTTACTCTAAAATAAAAGAAGTTTCACTGTAATAATAATCTTTATTATTTAAGTTCCAGTTTAACTTAACGCGCCATAATCCTTTTTCCAATCCCTGAACAGGAATATACTGCTTGAGGTCAGTTAAGTTTAACGGTAACCTGAAATCCTTTTTTGAGTCGGATGGACGATAGAAAAAGATTTGACCTGATAATATTTGACCATCAAATTCGTCAGGAAAAGAGATTTCAAACATTCCACCACTCCATTCCATTTTAACATTATCTTTAAGTCTTTGAGAGCGGTTTTCCATATCGATTTGTTCCTGGTACTTAATTCCCTTTTCATAATAGTCACTGCTTACAAGATCAACATCCTGATTGATCATAAAGATGACTGTTGCAATTGTTATAGCCATAAAAACTACTATAGCTATTACTATACCTGTTCCCCAACTGATTTTCATATATTTTTCTCCTCGGGCTTTGGTCCTAAGAATGAAGTCTTAATCGTTTGTAATAATTTTTCATTTATATATACACCTATTTCAACAGGAGTATTCATTTTTGAAAGCTCTGCCTTTTGGATCAAAATCATAAACTTTCCATCAATAATTTCCTGCGGTTTAAGTATAATATCGTTACCTATATGTTTTAAATCACCTTCAATATTTTCAAGTTTAAGCGAAATTGGAGTTTCCTCAAAAGTTTTATTTACAATATTAAGATCATAAAGATTACTTATTATACCATTCGGCTGCTCCTGGAAAAGCATACCGGGAGTTCTTAGTATTGCAATACTGTATTCAGTTCGAACTGAAAGCAGGTATGAAAGTAATCCAACCAAAGCTATGAGGATTATTGTGTATAAAGTCATTCGTGGGGTAAATTTAAACTTAGCTTTGCTCTCTATTTCCTTTAATGATGCATATCTAATCAATCCACGCGGCTTTTTAATTTTATCCATAACATGGTCACATTCATCAATGCAGGCAGTACAATTTACACACTCGAGCTGAATTCCGTCACGGATATCAATTCCTGTGGGACAAACATCCACGCATAGATGACAATCAATACAATCACCTTTATCACTACGAACTTCATCTTTCTTAATTCTGCCTCGGGGTTCTCCTCGTTTATAGTCATAAGCAATTACAATTGAGTCCTGATCGAGCAAAACTCCCTGCAGTCTTCCGTAAGGACAAACCAATGTACAAACCTGCTCTCTGAAATATGAAAAAACCCAATAGAAAATGAGTGAAAAAATCATTAGGGCAATAAATCCAGTTAAGTTTTCTGATGGCGGGGAGGTTACAACTTCTTTCAGTTTATCAATTCCGATAATATATGCAAGAAATGTATGTGATATAATGAAAGCAATTGCATAAAAAATAAATTGCTTCAATCCTTTTTTAAAGATCTTTTTACCTGTCCAGGGTGCTTTATTTAATTTTACCTGATCTTTTGCATCACCTTCAATCCAGTATTCAATTTTGCGGAATACCATTTCCATAAAAATTGTTTGAGGACAAGCCCATCCGCAGAAAACTCTGCCAAATACAACTGTGAAGAGAATGATGAAAACTATAGTTGCAATCATTGCCAATACGAACAGATGAAAGTCGTGGGGACCGAATGGAATTCCGAACAGAATAAAATTTCTGTTGATAATATCAAAAAGTATAAATGGATGACCGTTTACTTTAATGAATGGAGTAACAAATAAGATCAGTAAAAGGATAAAACTGACAATGTTACGGGCATTGTAAAATCTTCCGGAAGGTTTTTTAGGATAAATCCACTTACGTTTTCCTTCTTTAGTAACTGTAGCTAATTCATTTCTAAAATTCTGATCTTCTTCCTTAATTAAGTTCTGTTCCATACGTTTTCTGAGAAAACTTCAATAAATAATCTTCAAATAGTATTCAAATAATAATCAACCAAACAAAAAAGCATTTTATCCGATCCTCATCTTTCACATAAATGTTATTAAACTTCCCGAGTCAGATTTACTTTATTCCCCGGCTTCTGCAACCCATTTCTCACCTTCTGGGGCTTTTGGGTTGGGAGGATTTGTTCCATAAAGTGAAATAATATAACTGGAAACTTCCTGCATCTGAGTCGGACTTAACTGGGACTGCCAGGCAATCATTCCTTTAGCAGGCACACCGTACTTAGTAACTTTAAATACATTTTTTATCCCTCCGCCGTGTATCCAGTATTCATCTGTTAAATTAGGCCCTACAAGTCCTTCACCGTACTGACCATGGCAGGCAACACAGTTTGCATCATATACAGCTTTACCTGTTTGCAAATCTGCAGCTTCAGTTAATAATGTAACTGTTTCTTCATTTATAAATGCGCCGCTCCGTATAAGTTCAGCACGTTTTAATTCTGCAAGTTGTACCTCAGCCTCATATTCTTCTGCCTGAAGTTTACCGGTTCCAAGCACGTGATAATGAATCATATACCATACAGAAAAAATAATTGTAACATAAAACAGCCAGCTGAACCATGGCGGAATACGATTATCAAGTTCCTTAATTCCGTCGTAATCATGATCAAGCATTACTTCTGCCTCTTTTTCAATTGGTGTTGATCGTGTTACAAATTGCCGGAATCTGGCAAATAATGATTCTTTAGCCTCCCGCTGAAGTTCTTTTCTGCCCTCAAAATATATCATAGCTATGAAACCGACTACAATAATTAGAATCAAGAATATTGCAATCATATCATAATAGTTTTTCGGGTAATCACTTTCAGCAGCAAATAATTGAGCAGAAAATGTAAAAATAAAAGTTATTAAAATTCCTAGTGGAACAGAGTTAAATTTATTTTTCATTCAATTCACCTGTGTTTATAATTCCATTTTCATCTTCTTTTTCTAATGGAAGATTGCTCATCTTCTTAATATAATTTTTATCCACTTTGATCATCCAGATAATTAGTATTGCAAAGAACAACACAAAGATGATCATAGAGATTATCGGGTATAATGAAATCCCTTCAACAGATTGTAAAACATCTCTCATCATTACTTATCACTTGCTATTTTATCTGCTTTTATATCTGTACCTAATCTTTGCAGATATGCAATTAATGCGATTATTTCTTTGTCTGCTTCTGCCGGTGCTCCATTATTCTGCAAATCCAGGGCTATTTCTTCAGCTTGTTTAATAAGATCATCAACAGCAAACTGATTGTATCCTTCAGGATAAGGTACACCTATTTTCTGAAGAGCACGAATTTTTGCAGCAGTGTTAGTAATATCAAGCTGATCTGTAATTAACCAGGGGTATGCAGGCATAATAGATCCGGGTGACATTGATTTCGGATCTTCCATATGCAGGTATTGCCATAAATTAGGATATTTACCTCCCTGTCGGTGAAGATCAGGTCCCGTTCTTTTTGAACCCCATAGAAATGGATGATCATAAACATATTCACCTGCTTTAGAGTACTCACCATATCTTTCTGTTTCAGATCTGAAAGGCCTTACAAGCTGCGAGTGACAATTGTTGCAGCCTTCCCTGATATAGATATCCCTACCTTCAAGCTCTAAAGGAGTATAGGGCTGTACTGAAGCAATTGTAGGTATGTTTGATTTTACCAAAAAGGTCGGAAGAAATTCTACTATTCCGCCAATTGCAACAGCGATAAACGCAACAACTAAAAATTGAATCGGCTTAGCCTCTAACCAGCGATGAGAATATTTTTTATCCTTAACTTCTTTTAGCATTGCCGGAGCTTCTGTTTCCTCATTAGCCTCAAACGAACCTTGTTTCATTGTCTTTATAAGATTGTACATCATTAAGACAAAACCAATCAGGTAAAGTGTGCCGCCAAATGCACGTATTATATACATCGGTATTATCTGAAGAACTGTTTCAAGAAAATTAGGATACTGAAGAACTCCAATATCCGTAAATTGTTTCCACATTAAAGATTGTACTATTCCTGACCAGTACATTGAAGATGCGTAAAAAACAATTCCAAGCGTACCAATCCAGAAGTGAACGTTAGCCATTTTTTTGGAATACAATTCAGTCTTGAATAATCTCGGAACCAGCCAATAAAGAATTCCGGCAGTTAAAAATCCGTTCCAGCCTAGTGCACCGATATGAACGTGAGATATAATCCAATCAGTAAAATGAGCAAATGCATTTACATTTTTTAGTGATAGCATCGGACCTTCAAAAGTTGCCATACCATAAGCTGTAATTGCTACCACCATAAACTTTAGAATAGGATCCTGTCTTACCCTGTCCCAAGCACCTCTTAATGTAAGTAATCCATTAATCATGCCTCCCCAGGATGGAGCAATAAGCATAATTGAAAATACTGTTCCAAGAGATTGTGCCCAATCCGGTAATGCAGAATATAAAAGATGGTGAGGGCCAGCCCAGATATAAATAAATATTAAAGTCCAGAAGTGGATGATTGACAGTCTATATGAATAAACCGGTCTGTTTGCCGCCTTAGGCAAATAATAATACATTAATCCGAGAAACGGAGTTGTTAGAAAGAATGCAACTGCGTTATGCCCATACCACCACTGAACTAAAGCATCCTGCACTCCGGCGTAAATTGAATAACTTTTGAAGAGTGTAACCGGAATAGCAAGTGAATTAACAATATGCAGTAATGCAACTGTTACCCAGGTAGCAATATAGAACCATACGGCAACGTACATGTGTTTTTCACGCCTCTTGATTATCGTTCCGATCATATTTATTCCGAATACAACCCATACCAATGTAATCGCTATATCTATCGGCCACTCAAGTTCTGCATATTCTTTACTTGATGTTAATCCTAAAGGAAGAGTGATAGCTGCAGCAACTATAATTAATTGCCAACCCCAGAAATGAATGTTACTCAACAAGTCACTGAACATTCTTGCTTTCAGCACACGTTGCATTGAATGATAAATGCCCATAAAAATTGCGTTACCAACAAATGCAAAGATTACTGCATTTGTATGAAGCGGTCTGATCCTGCCGAAAGTGAGGAATGGAATGTTAAAGTTTAATTGCGGATGGAATAATTGTGTTGCTATTAAAACACCGACAAGCATTCCGACAAAACCCCAGATAATTGTAGCAAGGGCAAAGTTACGGACTATCTTATTGTCATAACTGAATTTTTCTAACTCCATTAAGCTCTCCTGAAATTGAAGATTAGATTATTTCTTTTTTTTATTACTGATTTTTTCATCTTTATTGTGTTCGGCATCAAAAAGAATTCTTATTGATGGCGTGTATATATCTTTATACTGCCCGCTTTTAACAGCCCACAAAAATGCTATCAAAAAACCTGAAGCAACAAGTAAACTCACTATTATAAGGAAAACAATAACTTCTATATCAAGCCTCTTTTCTTTGCAATATAATTAGTAGCCAGAGTGGCAAAAGTTACTACTGTTATGGAACTTAGCGGCATAAGAATCGCCGCGATTAATGGTGATAATATACCTTGAACTGCAAAACTAAGTCCTATAACATTATAGAAAAAAGATATTGCAAAGTTAATATAAATTACGTTAACACTATCTCTTGAGTACTTTAAAAATACAGGAAGTTTGTTAAGAATTCCGGCATCTGCAATTGCATCGCTGGCCGGAGTAAAATTGCTGATGTTATCGGTTACAGAAATTCCGACATCACTCTGTGATAATGCACCGGCATCATTCAATCCATCTCCGATCATCATAACTTTTTCTTTTTTTGATTGAAGAGATTTTATGAAGCTAAGTTTGTTTTCAGGTGTTTGTCTGAACAGCAGTTTACTTTTGCTGCTGAAAATATTTTTCAGATTATCCCTTTCAGCTGGATTGTCTCCTGAAAGCATCGACACTTTATATTTTTTTTCAACCTGTTTTATTACTTCGCCAATTCCTTTTCGATAAGAGTTCGATACTGTGAAGTAGCCGATTGGTTCATCATTTATTGAGATGTGAATTTCTGTTCGCAGATAACTTTCATCATACTGTTTAGTTAAAATCCCGATAAAATCAGATGATCCGATTTTGATATGAGTTCCATAAACAACTCCCTCAATACCTCTACCGGCTATTTCATTTAATCGTGTAACAGGCAGCAATTCAGTTGACTCAATCGATTCAAAAATCTTTTTGCTTAAAGGATGTGTTGAGTTTCTTACGATAGACTTAATGTATCTCTGTTCTTCAGTAGAAAGTACCTTGCCGTGATAAATTAAATCCGACTTCCCTGGTTCGGTTATTGTTCCCGTTTTATCAAAAACTATAGAAGTAATCTTGGCAGTTTTTTCGATCACAGCTGAGTTTTTCACAAATAACCTATTATTCCCGAACACTCTCATTGCATTACCAAGAGTAAACGGTGTTGATAAAGCCAGGGCACAAGGACATGCTACTATTAAAACAGCAGTAAAGACATTTAATGCAGTCGATGTACTTGAAGGGAGCCAGGCTAAAGTTGCAACAGCTGCTATAAAAAGGACAACCCCTGTAAAATATTTACTTACTGCATTAGAAAAATTTGTGAATGCGCTTTCAGAACTTTTATTAAATGTATCATTATTCCAAAGCTGTGTTAGATAACTCTGCGATACTTCTTTAATTACCTCAAGTTCAATTGCACCCCCCATCTGTCTGCCGCCGGCATAAATCATTTCGCCACTGACTTTTGAGACCGGTTTTGATTCCCCTGTTACAAAACTATAATCAATTTTTCCATCTCCATTAAAAAGGATTGAATCAGCCGGTATAAGTTCATTTTTTCTGATAACTATTCTGTTTCCAACCATTAATTTTGAAATGGGAATAGATTTTTCTTTACCATCAATCAAAACTGTTACGGCTAACGGGAAATAAGATTTGTAATTTCTTTCAAAATTAAGAGTGTCGTAAGTTTTTTCCTGTAGAAATTTTCCTATCAACAGAAAGAAAACTAATCCAGTGAGAGAGTCAAAATAACCGGCACCTGTAAAAGTCAAAACTTCATAAGATGATCTTATAAAAAGAGCAAGTATGCCCAATGAAATTGGAACATCGAGATTAATTATTTTCTTTCTAAGTCCCTGAATGGCTGAAATAAAGTATCCCGATGCTGAATAAAGAAATACCGGAAGAGAGAGAATTAAGTTCAGATAGCCGAATAGCTTTCGGAAAAAAACTTCTGATATATCTATTGATAGATACTCGGGAAAACTCAGAAGCATAACATTACCGAAGCAGAATCCGGCAATACCTATTTTATAATAAAGTTTTTTATTTAAATGAGGTTCCTCTCTTTTCTCAAAACTTTCCAGTAAAATCTGAGGCTCGTACCCGAGCGAGGTTATCAGTTGAACAACCTGCTTAAGTGTTATTTCATTATGATTAAAATGAATACTGAGTTTTTTCTTAAGAAAATCTACTTTAGAATTCTTTACTGATTTGTTAAGCTTGAATAGATTTTCGAGCAGCCAGATGCAGGAACTGCAATGCATTTGAGGAATATAAAAGGTAACTGAAGTGAGTTTTTCATTCTGAAAATCAATTAGTTTTGCAGTGGTCTGAGGGTCGTCAAGATAATCAAATCTTGTCCCTAAATTAAGGTTGGGTGAAATTCCGGGATTTGTTTCCAGATTGTAATATGTGCACAGATTACTTTTATCTAAAATTTCATAAACCGTTTTACATCCGGAACAGCAAAATGATTTATCATCAAAAGAGATTAAATCATCCTTACACTCAATACCGCAATGGAAACAGATTATCTTATTATCTGAACTAACAGGTGCTGTCAAAATATTGGATTAATTTTTAATATTTCTAAAGAACTACACTTTTTGAACGATGAAAATCAAAAAAACTTTCTAAATATGTGCCATTAAAAAGAAAAAACAAAACTTGATAATTATGAATGATTTAGTAAATGAGAACTTATATTTTCTATTAAACGAAAAATGGAAAAAGTATGTTCTCACAGACGGGAAATAAAAAACCCCGACCAAAGATTGTGATCGGGGTTAAATTAAATTTGGCAGTTACCTACTCTCCCACACACCTGCGCATGCAGTACCATCGGCGTACTGGGTCTTAACTACTCTGTTCGGAATGGGAAGAGGTGTATCACCCAGGCTAAAACCACCAAAATTAAAACCAAAATAAATTGAAAGAAGAAAGAGCAGAGCCCTAGAGAGAAACAAATCTGTATATAAAAATTTAATGGTTAAGTCGCACGACCTATTAGTACTGCTCGGCTGAATGTATTACTACACTTACACCTGCAGCCTATCAACCTCGTCATCTCCGAGGAGTCTTTAGTTACTTACGTAAGGGATACCTAATCTTGAAGCGTGCTTCGCGCTTAGATGCTTTCAGCGCTTATCACAACCGTATATAGCTACCCAGCGATGCCACTGGCGTGACAACTGGTGCACTAGAGATACGTTCACTTCGGTCCTCTCGTACTAGAAGCGACCCTTCTCAAGTATCCTTCGCCCGCATAGGATAGGGACCGAACTGTCTCACGACGTTCTGAACCCAGCTCACGTACCGCTTTAATTGGCGAACAGCCAAACCCTTGGGACCTTCTTCAGCCCCAGGATGCGATGAGCCGACATCGAGGTGCCAAACCTTACCGTCGATATGAACTCTTGGGTAAGATCAGCCTGTTATCCCCGGCGTACCTTTTATCCTTTGAGCGACGGCACTTCCACTCGCTACCGTCGGATCACTAAGTCCTGCTTTCGCACCTGCTCGACTTGTAAGTCTCGCAGTCAAGCTCCC
>JAGXRK010000062.1 GCA_018335755.1 Ignavibacterium sp.
TTCTGCTTTGAGGAACAAATTTGGCTTCAATTAAACCTTCCGGGAAAGTGTTGTTTTCTAAGGATACTGAAAAATCAAGCGTAGATGGTACTGCTGTAATGTTTGATATTGTTATAGTATCTGTATAAGTGGTTTGTGGGAACAGTATATGACTTATACTTAATGGATCAACATCTATCTGCGGTGCTGCCCACGTTGTGCCTGATGCCGGGTTTGACAAATCTGATTTGTTCCCCCACATATCGTTAGAGCGTATTGCGAAGTAATATGTGGTTGAAAAATCCAACCCATCAACTAAAAATGTTTCTGTTGCACCGGTTGTATCGGGCACACCAACATATGTTAATGGATTTGCATTATTAAAAGCAGTTGTATCAAGAATTGGAGAAGTTGAGTAACGAATATCATATCCTGTTACACCATTGTTGGATGAATCATAAGGAACTGTCCACTGAAGTGTTAAAGAATTTGAAGTTGGGTCAATTACTGTAAGATCAACAATCGGATCAGGAACTGTGGAATCCGGCTCACCAAGAGTTAAAAATGCTGCGTAAACATCTATCAGTCCCATTCCATAAGTGTTGTCTTCACCGGCTGTTCCAAGATCTTTCGCTGTATAATACAGAGCTTCAAGAATCTGTTTTCCAGTTAAAGTCGGGGCAGCTTGTTTAAGAAGAGCTACTGCTCCGGCAACGTGCGGAGCTGCCATTGAAGTACCGCTAAGATTGTTATAACCTGTAGCCGTGCCTGAAGAGCGTACGCTAACACCGGGAGCTGAAACTTCCGGTTTTATTAATAATGACCCTGTTCCTCCGCAAGTGGAAGGACCACGACTTGAAAAACTTGCAATAGGATTATTGTTACCGCCAAGATAACTTGCTCCATCAATTGCCCCAGTGCTGAAAATACTAACCTCATTTCTGTTCATATTTTTAGGTGAGGTTATAGTTGAAGCGTTAGGCCCGCTATTACCGGCTGAAAATACAACCGCAATACCGGCAGCTTCTACTGCTGTTAAAGTTGTATTATAAATATTGGTTGGGCTGCACTGATCACCTGCATTTGGATCCCACCAGCTATTACTGATAACATCCGGCATATCATTTATTGTCCCAGGATTACCATCCGGGTCCATTGCCCATTGAAAAGCAGCTATTGAATTTGATGTGTGTGGACTCGAACAAATAGTCTTAGCTGCTATCCATTCAGCATCTATTGCCACACCAATTGTATCAGCTGTTGTTAATGATCTTCCCACCATCGTTCCAACAGTATGTGAACCGTGACCATCGCAATCATTTGGTGTTAACGTTCCACCACCCGGATCTAACCATGCCTGATTGGCAGGAACGCTATTTCCTCTCCATTTATGATTTAATGCAGGGTGGTTAGGATGAACACCTGTATCAACACCCATTACTAACCTTCCCTGACCGGTAATTCCCATTGCCCAGAGTAAATGAGCATTAATTATTCTCAATCCGGGCTCTGTTGACTCAATTCCATCAACTTCGCCATCAGAAACTTTAATCGGTTTATCTAATTCAAGATAAGCATCCAGATCCATTTGCCTTAGATCTGAGCGTGTCATAAGCTGATTAATAATATGCGGTTTTGCTTCAACCATCACGAGGTTACTTACCCAGAATGACTTATATTGAAAAACCTCGCCTTGTTCAGATTTTTCCTCAAGAAATGAAAGCAGATTTGCCTGTGTGGTTTGAGCTTTTTCCTGCAAAGCTGTAATTAATTCCAAAGCTCTGCGTTCAAGGGTTGCATTTTCCCTGTAAAACTGCTGATCCATTGCAGCAACATCCACCTGATCACTTAGTAGAACAAGGGTTCTTACATAATCATCGGAATTTGCATCTGCAAGCGCCTGGTAAAGTCTTGAACTTACCTCTACCTGACTGAATGAGAGTGTGGAAAAAAAGAAGATGAGAAAAAGAACGGTAGTTACTCTCTTCACTTTGTACTCCATATATTAGTTAAACAAATATTATTTAGAAAGATTGGCCAAACTAATAAGATTTACTAAATACTTCAATACAATTTTAAAAAAAATGATTATGTCTCTGAGGATATTACTGTAATTTTGCTCATTTTTCTAATGGATTCATAGAATTTTAATATTTTCAATTTTCAGGAACTTAAAGATACAATCAGATAATAATTGATTTTTTAAGATGGATAATATAGTTTGCAGTAGAAATTAACCGAGTTAATATGCAAACTGAAGCTGATCTTACAGATTTTGAATTAATGCAGAAAATATCCGCTAAGGATTCCAAAGCATTAGAACATTTATATGACCGATATTCTCCGGTACTTTATACATTGATCAATAAAGTTGTCAGGTCCAGAGAAGTAGCCGAAGAGGTTCTTGCAGATCTCTTTTTAATTATCTGGAAAAAGCATCATATGTTTGATATGACATCCGAAAATGTTTACACTTGGCTTATATTGCTTGCCCGAAATCTTGCCGTGGACAAAAAGAAAAGAATGTATGGCCAGCATACTATTGAATATAATGATGATTATGAAGATGACGTGATAATTCCTTCCCTGTCCAAAGAGATAGATCCTTTAGATCTTAATACAGCTCTTGAAATTCGAGGAAATATGGTGAAAGCATTTCAGGAACTAACAGATGCACAGCGTTATGTAATTAGCCTTGCTTTTTATGAGGGTCTAACAGAAAAAGAAATAGCTGAACGTTTAAATATTCCGACTGCAACTGTTAAGTCAAAAATAAGAATTGCTTCAACTAATCTGCGAAACCTTTTAAGGGGTACTTCCTTATGATGGATAAAGATACAGCCGCTGAAATGATCCAGTCAAAAGCTTTAGGCTGCCTGGATAAGACTGTCAAAAAAGAACTTATTGAGTATCTAAACCTTGGCGGAGAATTCCACTGGAAAGAATATGGCGAGTACCAGAACTTAACATCATTACTGCCGATTATTCTTGAGTTGAACATCCCTGATGCTAAAGTGAAAGACAAAGTTGCTAAAAGAATTTATGATGCAATAGCCGAGCAAAAGGCTAGGAAAGCACTTGATGACAAAATTGCAAACCCCATAGCGGATATCGTTTACCCTGAAACTAATGTTCTGGGAGATGAAATTATTCCGGATAAATTTCCTGAAAATGAACTGGCAAATGAAGTTTTTGAAGAAATGCCTCCTGCAGACACTATTGATTCCATCGATGTTGAAATACCACTTGATGCTCATGGTGCTTTAACAAACGAACCGCCAATTATTGATACAGGTTTTGAAATAAAATCTCCATCAGAGGAATATTCTGATACTGATCTTTCTTTACCTGAGCCGGAAACATATGAAGAAGAATTAAACACGGAGTTGGAAGAAAAGATCAGTTTACCCGATGATTTATCAGATGGAAAAATGGATCAACCTGTGGAAAGTACATTTGAAAATGCCGTTGAAGAATTAGCGGAGAATTTAGATTCTGAAACAGAGCCAGAGGGAGAAAATATAACACCACCGGAAGTTGATGCGCCGATACAATCAAAATACAGAAAGATTCAGGAAGAAAAATTAAAAAGAAAACCATTAGATGAGATTCCTCCTGAAAAAGAAAAGATTAAAAGAAAACCCTCTGAAGAAATTCCCCTTCAGAAGGAAAAGTTTATAGAAACAGAAAAACCTGTTAAGAAAAGTATTACAGGCCTTGTTGTTGATATTATAATTTACATTTTATTGCTCGCAGCAATAGCTTTCGTTTACCTGAAGCTATCCTCTGAAATAGATTCGCTCAAAAAAGAAGTGAATGAATTAAGAAAGAATATTGGAGGTATAATTCTCAGTATTGAGGAGAATATCACTTAACCTGATTTTGAACTATCATCAAGCTGTTTGTTCTTTTTTTCAATTATAAGAAGAATTAGTGTAATTACCATAATTATTACTATAATCCAGGCTTTACCCAGTAAACTGATAAATGAAACAAAGAATGATTTCAACGACGGAGTCCCCCGGTCAAATATTGTGAACAAACCCACCACACCCATTACTGAAGCAAGCCAGATGAATTTTCTATCTTTTGTATCACATAAATAAATCATTAAGAATGAAACAGAAATTATTATTATCAGCGAGGGAACCAGCAATTCATAATCATCTATAATTTCATAATTATTTGTAATAAAAAATACAATTCCTCCTAAAAATATTGCTGAGCCAAAGAATATACCTGTTTTATCATTTTTATTATATGAGGGATAGAAAAGTGAAATACCCAAAAGCAGAAAAACGTAGGATATGATTTCCGAATAATTCATATTCACAATACCAAACAGGGTTAGCAGGACTGAAATCCAGGTAAAGATTATTGTAAGGATCAGTATTTTTCTGGAAATCATCACAATATTCTTTGTCCCATACTTGATGCTATAAGTTCGGCAGCGAATTCGGCACTTTTATTAAACTGATCAAGAATGGGATTAACCTCTGCAACCTCGAGAGATGACATGCAGCCGCATTCAGCAATTGATTCCATTAATAAGTGAGCTTCCCTGTAACTTAATCCACCGGGTACAGGTGTTCCAACACCAGGGGCAACAGAAGGGTCAACACTGTCAACATCAAAACTTACATGAATATGATCAACTTTTTCTTTGAATTGTTTTAATACTCTGTTAATAATTCTGTGAATACCGAGTTTATCAACATCACTCATAGTGTAAACAGGAATTTCAAGCTCTTTTATATTTTTTTTCTCATCAGCATCAACACTGCGAATACCTATCAGCACACTGTTTTCCGGTTTTATCTTGGGTTTAATACCATAAAAATCAACAAGGTCAGAATTACCCAGCCCAAGAGATGCGGCAAGCGGCATACCGTGAATATTACCTGAAGGACTTGTAGCGTCGGTATTCATATCTGCGTGAGCGTCAATCCAGATTACACCGAGAGTTAATTTCTTTTTTTTACAATAAGCTGAAATACCCGCAATAGTACCAAGAGCCATAGAATGATCGCCGCCTATGCACAAAGGAAAGTTTCCCTTATCCAAAGTAAGGAATACTTTATCAGCCAGTGTTTTAGAAGTCTTTAATATTTCATCCAGATACTTCAGTTTAGGGTTTTTTATTTTCTGTTTTTCCGCAATCTGGATAATAATATCGCCGTCATCATTTACAATATAACCAAGGGTTTCCAGTCTTTGTTTTAAATTGGCAATTCTTAAAGCAGAGGGACCCATATCAACCCCCCTCCTGCCGGCACCAAGATCTATGGGAAATCCTATTATAGAAATATTTTCTTTTTGCACAATTATTCCGTATTGATTTGTCTGCAAATTAAAAAGAATGATTCATTATGCCAATACCGTAAAAAGACTTTTAATTAGAGGAATCAGTATTTTTGTGAAGTTAAAGATTTCTTTTATTATTTAAGGTTCACTACTATGATTCCAGACAAAGAACCACTGATATCCGTTGGAATACTAACAGATAAAAAAATAAAGTTTGAACTGTATGGTGAGTTCAGTGTTTTCGGTTTTAGTAAACCATTTAATGGAAGGTTCACCGCAGAAGCAAAAGAGAATAATCGCATCGCTCTTTTGGGAGAAAATTCAAAGATAGAAGTATTAAACGAAATTGTTTTTGAACCGGGCGAACCGATTTCAGAATCTTTTCTTATCAGAGATGTGACAATCGGTGTAAAGTTTCACTGGGAAAGAAAAGAGAAACAAAGATTTACTCACATATTAAAACTTGTTGCCGATAACGGAAAAATTGCCGCTGTAAATGTTATTCCTATAGAAAAATATCTTACAAGTGTTATCTCTTCTGAAATGAGTGCAAAATGCTCTCTTGAAATGCTTAAAGCAACTGCCGTAGTTTCAAGAAGCTGGATGCTTGCGCAGATTGAAAAATCTAGAGCATTAAGAGAAGAAAAAGTCAAATACCAGTCAACGTTTCAAAATGAAAATGAGCTGATTAAATGGTATGACAGAGAGGACCATGAACTTTTTGATGTTTGTGCCGATGATCATTGCCAGCGTTACCAGGGAGTTACGAAGGTAACAACTGCTGTTGCAAAAAAAGCTGTTGAAGAAACTGCTGGTATTGTTCTGCTGAGTGAAAACAAAATTCTGGATGCACGTTTTTCCAAATCCTGCGGCGGAATTTCTGAGTCATTTGAAAATGTGTGGGAACCTGTTAAACATAAATCCCTTACCTCTATTTTTGATTACAAATATGACTTTGATAATTATAAAACTGATTTTTCTATCGAAGAAAATGCCGTTAAGTGGATAAAGGGAAATCCGCCTGCATTCTGCAATACTAATGATGAGAAAATTTTGAATCAGATACTTCTAGATTATGATAGAGAAACAAAAGATTTTTACAGATGGAATGTTGAATACACCCAGCAGGAAATTTCGGATCTGTTAAGGGAAAAAACTGGAATTGATTTTGGGCCTATTATCGATTTGATTCCCGTTGAAAGGGGTTTGTCATCTCGTTTAATTAAGCTTAAAATTGTTGGTACAAAAAAAAACCTGGTAATAGGAAAGGAATTAGAAATTAGAAGGGTGCTGTCAAAAACTCATCTTTACAGCTCTGCTATTGTTACAGAAAAATCTGAGTTAGCAGATAATATACCCGGTAAGTTTACAATTTGCGGTGCGGGATGGGGGCACGGTGTGGGACTCTGCCAGATCGGCGCTGCTGTTATGGCAGAACAGGGTTATCAGTTTGATGAAATTGCAATTCACTACTTTAAAGACGCACAATTAAAAAAGATTTACTGATTATAATTGTTTTATGAAATCCTTTTTGACAAAAAAGATTAAGAGTGCCTTAATAATAAACTGTTATCTGACCTATAATGGAAAAGTTAAATAATAAATGAAAGTTTTTTATTCTTGTTTATCTAAGAGCTGGGGTGGAATGGAAATGATCACTCTTACTTTTATCAAAAAACTGCTCGAAAGAAATATTCGCGTTGAACTTCTCTGCATTGAAGAATCCAGGATGCACATTGAAGCAAATAATATGGGTATAATAATTCACTCTGTTAAAGCGGCTGGATATTTCCATCCTTTCACCACGATTAGAATTTCAAATATTCTTAAACGCGGCAGTTACGATCTGGTTCATACACAAGCATCAAAAGACCTTTGGCTTCTTGTACCTGCTTTAAAGCTCAGAAAAATTGATATCCCTTTATTCCTTACTAAACAAGTAGGTTCTTTTATAGTAAAAAAAGACCTGCTTCATAAATTTCTATATAACCGGGTGACAAAAGCATTTGCAATAAGTACAATTATAAAAAATAATCTCATTGAAACAACTCCTTTAAGTATAGATAAGATTGAATTGCTTTATAATGCTATTGATACAAACAGATTTGATCCTGATAAAACAGACAGAAAGAAGCTGAGGAAAGAATATAACTTAACAAACAGCAACCTTGTTCTTGGTATGATTGCACGCTTTACACCCGGTAAGGGGCACGAGGAGTTTATTGAGGCAGCAGAAATTCTTTCCGCAAAGTATGAACATCTTAAATTTTTAATAGTCGGTGAAGCCAGCCGCGGTGAGGATGTATATGCCAATAAAATAAAACAAATGGCTGCGGATAAAAAATTGAGCAATATCATTTTTACCGGATTCCGGAGCGATACTCCTGATGTTCTGGCAGCAATTGATATATTTATCTTTCCTTCACACGCAGAGGCATTTGGAATTGCTTTGGCCGAAGCTTTATCAATGGGCATACCTTCTGTTTGCGCCAATGCTGATGGTGTGCTTGATGTAGCCGTTGATGGCGAAACATCCCTTCTGTTTCAAAATAAAAACTCCCGTGATCTTGCTGATAAAATAGAATTGCTTATAAATGATGAATCGAAGAGGAAAAAAATGAGTATCGCATCGCGGAAACGTGCTGTAAAAATGTTTGACATTAATTTAATTATGGATCAAACAATAAAATTTTACGAACAGGAAACAAAATAATAATCGATATAATGGAAGATAGAATTCTTAACTCACCGGAAGTTATTGTTTGTATTAATTCTGATAACTATTCAGAAGCTGCAAAGCTTCTGTTTGAACAGCAAAATGAAACATGGAAGCTGAACCGAGATAATTATACTATGCTAAAAGACGTAATGATAAAATCATTTCGTTTCGGAAGCTATAAAATCAAAGTTCAATTCAATCCGGGTAGAATGACATCAACATCTGCAAAAGTTGATGAAAAATCTATTAGGGAGAGAAAATGCTTTTTGTGTATTGATAATCTGCCCGCAGAACAAAAAGGAATTATTTACAAAGATGAGTTTATAATTCTGTGTAACCCTTATCCGATTTTTCCAGAACATTTTACACTTTCATCATTGAAGCATCAACCGCAAAGAATTGAAGATACATTTTCATACCTGCTTCATTTCAGCAAAGATCTGTCAAAACATTATTCAGTTGTTTATAACGGTCCCAAATGCGGTGCTTCAGCTCCCGATCACCTGCATTTTCAGGCAGGCACAAAGTTTTTTATGCCTCTTGATAATGAATTTCATCTTATAAAAAACGAATTCGGCAGGTTATTGTCAGATAATGAAGATATATTAATAACTGCTGTTGATGATGGATTAAGAAAAATGCTAACTATGGAATCAACAGATTTTGATGTGTTGAAGAAATGGTTTGATAGAATTCTAAAAATATTAAATAAAGAAAATCCTTCTGATCCTGAATCAATGCTCAATATTATCTCTTCGTATGATGAAGAATACGGATGGCAGTTAGCATTATTTCTAAGAGAGAAACACAGGCCGTTACATTACTTTGCGGAAGGTGAGGATAAAATTTTAATAAGTCCGGCCTCTGTTGATCTTGCCGGATATTGTATTACTCCGGATAAAAATACTTTTGATAGAATAAATGAAAAAATTATAAAAGAGATATTTCAGGAAGTCTTTATTAATGAATTTAAATTCAGTTCTATACAAAAAAGCATTATGAATTTATAATAACCGACTTTTGATAAAACTCAAACACTAATATTTTTTACATCTTTAGCAGCGGAGCAGAAATGCCTAACTCTATTTCACGCAGAAAATTTATTAAATCAACTTCGTTATTAACCATTGCAGCAGGTACAATTGGCGGAACCTCTTCTCTAATTGCGCAGCTCGGAAATCCGTCATTCGATGTATTAATTAAAAACGGATTTCTAATTGATGGCACCGGAAGCTCAGAATTCCCTGCTGATTTGGGAATTAGTAACGGAAAGATAACTGCAATAGAAAATTACGGCATATTAAATGATGATTCTGCACTGAAGGTAATTGATGCGAAAGAATTAAAAGTTACTCCCGGATTTATTGACATTCATTCGCATACAGATTCAGGTTTATTTATTAATCCAAACGCAGAAAGTAAAATTCGTCAGGGCGTAACAACTGAAGTTGCCGGACAGGACGGCAGTTCTGTTGCTCCAAGAAAACTACTCACAACCGATGATGAATATGAAACAGAAAAAAAACAATGGCAGAATTTTGATGACTTCTTTTCACTTCTTGAAGAAAATAAAACTGCAGTTAATTTTGTTACGTTCGTCGGACAAGGAACTATACGCGGTTATGTTGTTGGGCAGGATGACCGTCCAGCTTCACGGGAAGAAATAGAACAGATGAAAAATCTTATTATTGAGTCTCTTGAACAAGGTGTTTTTGGGGTATCAACCGGATTGGAATACACCCCGGGAAGTTTCGCTTCAACTGAAGAAATTACTGAGTTATGCAGTGTAATGAAAGAGTACGGCGGAATTTATGCAACTCATATGCGGAACGAAGATGACCGTGTGCTCGAAGCTATAGAGGAAGCAATAACAATTGGTAAAGGTGCCGGTATTCCGGTCAACATTTCTCATCTAAAATTGCAGGGAAAAGCAAACTGGCATAAAATTGACAACGCTTTTGAACTAATTGAAAATGCTAACAGATCCGGATTGCCGGTTACAATGGATCGCTATCCATATACTGCTTTTAGTACAGGCTTATCCAACCTTTTTCCTCTTTGGTCGCGCGATGGAGGGACTGAACGATTCCTTCAAAGACTTGCAGACAAGAATGAACTAACCAAATTAAAAGAGCATGTTCTCTCAAGAGTTGAATCCCTCAGTTCCTGGGATGCAGTTCTTATTGCAGGTGTCAGCAAAACGGAAAACAAACTTTACGAGGGAAAAACTATTCGGCAGATAATTTCGCAAACCGGTGAAGATGCATTCGAATTTACACGCCGATTATTAATTGAAGAAAACGGAAGAGTTTCAATGTGCGGATTTGGAATGAGTGAAGAAAATACGAAACAAATTTTAGCACATCCATTATGCATGGCAGCTTCCGACGGCGGTGCACGAGCAACTTATGGAAAACTTTCAGAAGGAAGTCCGCACCCGAGAACTTACGGCACTTTTCCAAGATTTCTAGGAAGATATGTCCGTGAGGATAAAATAATATCTCTTCCGGAAGCAATTAGAAAAATTACTTCATTTCCCGCTGATACTTTAGGAATTACCGACAGAGGAATATTAAAAAAAGGAATGTATGCCGATGTTGTATGTTTCAACTACGATACTGTTCTTGATAAAGCCGATTACGTTAATCCGCATCAGTATCCCCAAGGTATTAATTACGTTTTAGTTAACGGTAAAATTGTTATTAGCAACAGCGAACATACAAATACGCTGCCTGGCAAAGTTCTGAGAAAAAGTTAATATTTTTTTCTCCGGCCTGATTTTTGATTATTTGCTATTCCTCTTAGTTAGGCAGATAATAAGTTATTAGTAACTAAACAACTTTTTAGATAATTTCGCCCAATATTTTATAAGTAAAGAATGATTATACTGGATTTAATATACAATCTGGCTGTTCTTGTTGCACTAAGTGTTTTTTCAGGATTTATTGATCAGCGCTTTAACAGAAGTGAGCTAAACGGTAAAATATTTCAGGGACTACTTTTCGGCATAACAGCAGTAATCGGAATGCTCTATCCGTTTGTGCTTACAGAGGGAATTATATTTGACGGCAGATCCATTATAATAAGTTTATGTACATTTTTCTTCGGACCAATTTCAGGGGTTATTGCTACCCTTATTACTATTGTATTCAGAATATATCTTGGCGGGGCTGGCGTTCTGATGGGAACTTTAGTTGCTCTTTCATCCTTTGTCATCGGTTTAATTTTTTACTTTGGTAGATATAAAAAATCGGCAAAACCATTTTCCAGCGGTCAACTTTACTTCCTTGGTTTAATTGTACACGCAGTAATGCTAATCCTTGTACTCTCACTTCCGTCAAAAATGATTGTCGAGACATATAAGACATTAACTTTTTCAATAATAGGTATATACCCATTCGTAACTGTACTTATTGGTAAGATACTTATTGACCAGGAAAATAATCAGAACTTTTTAAGGCAAATAAAAGAAAGTGAAGAGAAGTATCGCTTACTTGTTGAAAACCAAACTGATTTAATAGTCAAAACTGATCCTGAAGGAAGAATTATATTTGCAAACACAGCTTACTGCCAATTATTTGGTTTCAACGAGGATGAGTTGATTGGAAGGGCATATACTCCATTGGTACATGAATTGGATATTCCAATCGTTCAGGAAGCTGTGAAAACTCTGTTTGTAGCTCCATACAGCTGTTCCTATGAAGAAAGAGCCAAAACAAAGATTGGCTGGAGATGGATTGAGTGGGAGGCCAAATCCGTTTTAAACAAGAAAGGTACAATAGTAGAGTTAATTGGAGCTGGGCGTGATATTACTTCACGAAAAGAAGCTGAGATTGCCTTAAATAAACGCTTGGAATTTGAAAGAGAAATAGCCGCAATTTCTACTCGCTTCATTAATGTTGAACCTACACTTATTGATTATGAAATAAACAATGCTCTTCATCGAATTGGGGAAATTGCTTCGGTTGACAGAACCTACCTTTTCACTTTAAGCGAAGACGGACTTTACTACAATAATACACACGAATGGAGTGCGCCCGGAATAGAATCACAGATTAACAATCTCCAAAATGTTCCAATAAATATGACACCCTGGTGGACTGAAATGATTTCCAAACGCCAGAATATTCATATACCCAAAGTTGCTGATCTATCGGATATTGCTAATGCTGAAAAAGACTTACTTGAGAAGCAAAACATTAAATCTGTAATAGCCATTCCTGTTTTTATGGGAGATAAATTAACGGGGTTTATTGGCTTTGACTCTGTAAGGGAAGAAAAGTTCTGGGCTGAAGAAGATGTTCTTCTATTGAAAATGCTTGGTGAAATATTCTCAAATGCCTTAAACCGCAGGAGATCAAAAGAGGCATTAAAAAAACTTATTGAAAAGCAATCGGCTATGCTGCTTGCCATACCGGATATGATCTTTACTGTAACACATGACGGAATTGTAATTGACCATAACACACCTGAACCCGGTAAACTTCTTGCATCTCCTGAGGATTTTCTAAACAGGCACATTTCTTCTTTCCTTTCCAAAGAACTTTCCAGTGAATTTCTTTTAGTGTTCAAAAAAACTATATCTGAACAAAAAGTTCAGCAGCTTGAATACTCGCTTCTATCTAACGACCAAACCAAATTTTTTGAAGCACGTATTGCGCCTGCCGGTATAGATAGACTGGTTGTTATTATAAGGGATATAACCGAACAGAACCGCGCTAAAAAGGAGCTAACAAAACTTAACAGAGCTATTGAGCAAAGTTCTATAAGCGTTATTATAACGGATAGCAATGGAAATATTGAATATGTTAATCCTTTCTTTACAAAATTAACCGGATATACTCCGGAAGAAATTATGGGTAAAAATCCACGCATTTTAAAATCCGGACATCATTCAGCAGATTTTTATATGAAACTTTGGAGTGATATTAAATCAGGTAAAGACTGGCAGGGAGAAATTTTAAATAAGCGTAAGAACGGTGAAACATATTGGGAGTACACTGTTATTTCTCCAATTCTGGATAAAGATGGCAACATAACTAATTACGTTGCTATTCAGGAGGATATCACTCAGTTGAAGCTTATTATGGAGGATTTGATTACTGCTAAAAATAAAGCTGAGGAAATGAATAGAATTAAAAGTCTTTTCTTTGCGAATATGAGTCATGAACTTAGAACCCCTATGATAGGAATACTCGGCAACGCAGAGCTACTGGAAATGGAGATTACAGATGCGACTCATAGAGAAATGGTGCGTACAATTTACCGCAGTGCTATGAGACTCCACGAAACTTTAAATTCAATTCTTGATATTTCAAAAATTGAAGTAGAGGGAATTCAAAAAACAGAACGACTGATTGATATTAATAATTTAGTTGAGGAGAGTATTAATCTTTTTAGAGCGGCTGCTGTTGAAAAAGGGCTTATTGTAAAATATGAAAAATCAGCAGAGCTAAAAAAAATCTACACTGACGATAATATTTTAACAAAAATATTAAACAACCTTTTAAGCAACGCAATCAAATATACAGATACCGGCAGTATATTGGTAAGACTATACTGCAATGAGCAAAATTCAGTTGTTGAAGTTGAAGATACAGGAATAGGTATTGCAGAAGATAACCTTGATATTATTTTTGAACCATTCCGGCAGACCAGTGAAGGTTACAGCAGAAAGTATGAAGGCACCGGGCTTGGACTTACGATAACAAAACGATTTGTTGAAATACTGGGAGGCACATTAAAATTAAAAAGTGTTCTGGGTAAGGGTTCAACTTTCACTGTGGAAATACCGACTCACAGCTCTGGCGCCAATACTTCAAATTTATTTCCAGATTCAGCCGAAAAGCCGGTGCCTGTAACGGAAGTGAAGAATGACATTAAACTGCTTCTTGTTGAAGATGAAATTGTAAATGCTGAAGTTATACTTAGATTATTAAAAGAATATTATAATATAGACTGGGCACAAAATGCTAAAGATGGAATATTAAAAGCCCTGGAAAACAATTATGACGTTGTTCTTATGGATATTGGCCTGAGGGGAGAAATGGATGGTCTCGATGCTGCTCGCGAAATAAGAAAACTATCCGATTATAATAGTGTGCCAATTATTGCTGTAACTGCTTATGCTATGGAAGGTGATAAAGAGAGGTTTCTTGAGAACGGCTGCACTCACTACATAGCAAAGCCATTTCAGAAAAACGAACTGATTAGAATTATTGAAACCGCGCTGGCTTTCAATAAATAAAAACAGCGACTCTCTTAATCACCTTCATAAAATTTTTAGCCCCGGATTAATATCTTAAACATTAACTAATCCATAAACTTAATTCATCAGCGGAGCAGTATCATCTTTTTTGTTTCAACAAATGAGCCTGCTTTCAGTTGATAAAAATATACGCCGCTGGAAAGAAAAGATGCACTATATGCAACTTCATAACTTCCGGCAGGCTTATACTCATCCACAAGCGTTGCTACTTCGTTTCCTAGAACATCATAAACTTTAAGCAGAACTCTAAGATTTCTCCCTTCAGTCGAAATGACAGACGGAATATTATAGCTAATTATAGTAGTTGGGTTAAATGGATTTGGGAAGTTTTGATAAAGGAAAAAGTCTTCCGGCTTTTCAACACTATTTTCAATAGAAGTTGTTCCACCACTAAATTTAGCCAGCCAAAGATCATCATTTGTTACGCCTGAAAAATTATAACCTGCCACTATATATCCACCATCGTTAGTTTGCTTTACCGAGTTAGCCAATCCATCAAAAATTTTTGACCAAAGCAAGTCTCCGGCGGCATTTGTACGAATAAGTCGAATTCCCTCGACAATCACAAACCCACCGTCAGAGGTTTTGTCAAACGAGTTGCCGCCCGAACCTGGATACCGTTGTGTCCAGAGGGTATCTCCGTTGGCATCGGTTCGAAGAAGCCAGGTGTTTAAATCGCTAAATCCCACTACAGCAACACCGCCGTCGGACATTAGTTCAATATCGCGACCATCATCAACGCTGTTTGGAGAAGATGAGCCGTTATATGTTTTTGTCCAGAGCGTATTTCCGTTCTCGTCAGTTCTGATAAGGTAAAGATCAAATTCACCGCCGATTACCCTTGTTTTACCGGCAATTATAAATCCGTTATCGTCAGTTTGAAGAACTGCCGAGCCAAGATCAGTTCCGGTTCCTCCGAAAGTTCTTGTCCAGAGTGTATCTCCTGCGGCATCCGTTCTTACAAGCCAAACATCTCTGCTAAAAGTAGTTTGTGTGTTTCTAAATCCTGTAAAAGCAAAACCGCCATCGGAAGTTTCAATAACTGAGGAAGCAAGTTCCTCACCAAAATTTTCACCGTAAGTTTTTGTCCAAAGAGTATCACCATTGCTGTCCGTTCGTATAAGCCAGGCATCATAAATTAAAATATTGTTAGAACGAGCCCCGGCTAAAATAAATCCGCCGTCAGATGTTTTATAAATTGAATTTCCTTCATCTATTCCTGAACCACCATAGGTTTTTGTCCAAAGAGTATCACCAGTAGAATTAGTTCGAACAAGCCAAATGTCTCCTTCTGTAATATTACCCCCGGAAT
The DNA here is from genome assembly GCA_018335755.1 of Ignavibacterium sp. Lineage (GTDB taxonomy): Bacteria > Bacteroidota > Ignavibacteria > Ignavibacteriales > Ignavibacteriaceae > JAGXRK01. Next base: position 15,583 of record JAGXRK010000062.1, read on the forward strand.
ATAAAGCGTCGGCTGCGCCAATAATAGCAAACCCGTTATCATCTGTTATTACTATGGAATTTCCCCTCTCATAATCTGTATCACCGTATAATTTTGTCCAGATTGTGTCGGGTGTTTGCGCGAATACAGAAAATGAAATTACGCTAATAAATATCCCTAAAAACGTAAGTTTTGATAATAACATATTAAATCCTCCTGTTTATGTTTTATTATAATTATGGCATCAAATTATTCGAAACAGGGAACAAAATATCCCAATATCGTTTCAATTTTTAGAAGATATGTTCCATTTGAGTTGAAGTGAAGAAAATTAAGGAAAGTATTGTCAGGTGCAATTATTTAGTGTGCTCTTTTTTATATTCTAATGGAGTTTTACCGTACAGATTTTGAAACACTTTTGTAAAGTAGTTCTGACTGTTAAATCCTACCATATAGCATATTTCAGCAATATTGCCGGCATCCTGCTTTAGTAGTTCAGAAGCTCGATGAAGTCTGAAATTTCTGATGAATTCTGAAGTTGATTGGTTTGTAACAGCTTTTATTTTTCTATGTAATTGAGATCTGCTCATTCCTAATTCTTTACATAAATTTTCAACTGAAAAACCTTCATTTGAAATGTTTTGCTCAATAACATTTGTTAGCTTATCAATAAAAGTTTTTTGGGTGGATGGAATAACTACATCGCTGGGTTTAATCAGCATCTGGGATTGAAACTTTTCTCTCATCTGCTGACGAATCTTAATAAGATTTCTCACTCGTATTTTTAATTCTTGTTCATTGAAAGGTTTAATCAGGTAATCATCAGCACCTGATTCAAGTCCTTCCAGTTTATCTTTAGTTGCTGCTTTTGCGGTTAAGAGAATTATCGGGATGTGATTGGTTTTTTCATTTGACTTCAGTTTTCGTGAGAGCTCGTTTCCATCCATCATTGGCATCATTATATCGCTAATGATCAGGTCAGGTATTTTTTCTTCGGCAATTTCTTGTCCTTTTATACCATTGTCAGCTTCCAGCACGAAATATTCATCGCGAAGATTCTCTTTGATCATTTCTCTCAAGTCATAATTATCTTCAACAATTAATATTTTTGTTTTATCAATATCAGTTGCTTCGATGTCCTGAACTTCCGTCTCTTGTAGCAGCTTACTTTCCGGACTCAGTACATCCGAATCAAAATCGTCAATGTCTTCTATTTCCGGGCTGAGATCTTCATCTCTTAAATGTGATTTACCTTTTGGAAGATAAATTGTAAAGATGGTTTTATTATTTTCGCTCTTTGCTTCGATATTACCTTTGTGCATTTCAATATATTCTTTGGCAAGTGACAGACCGATTCCCGTTCCTTCAAAATTTCTTGTGCCACTGTCATCCACCTGGTAAAACCGATCAAATATCTTATCAAGTTTTTCTATTGGAATTTCAATACCGGTATTAACAAATTTTATTGTGACAAGTTTTTCTTCGCTGGAAACACTTACATTAATCTTTTCTCCATCCGGTGTAAACTTTATTGCATTTGAAAGCAGGTTATAAAAAACAGTTTCCATTTTTTTCTTATCTAAATAAACTAATATCTCCCGGTTAGTTTGTGCAGCCTCGATGTCAGTATCAATGAATAATAAATTTAGATTTTTTTGATAAGCCAGTGAAGAGAAAGATGCGGTAATTCTTTTTAAATATTTTACAATATCTGTTTTTGAAGCAGCAATTTTTACTGTCCCGGATTCAATCCTAGAAAGTTCCAGCAACTGGTTTATTAATTGAAGAAGTCTGGATGCATTTCGCTTCATTACCGCATATTCTTTTACATCAGATGCCTCGTCTATTTCTTTTGTTAGCTTATCCAATGAGCCAAGAATTATTGTTAACGGAGTTCTGAATTCATGCGAAATATTTGCGAAAAACTTTGATTTGAGCTCGTCAATTTCCTGATGTTTCTTTGATTCAAACTCTATAAGCTTAAGTTCATTTTTTAATTTAACACGGTTAAGTTCGTATCTCCTGACAGCAAAAAATCCAATAAGAAAAACAATCAGATAAAAAGAATAAGCCCACCAGGTTTTCCAGAATGGAGGTTTGATTATAATGGGAACGGATATTCCGGATTCATTCCATACTCCATCATTGTTTGAAGCCTTTACTTTGAAAATGTAGCTGCCGGGATCAAGATTTGTATATGTTACTTCTCTTTTATTGCCTGAGTAAATCCAATCCTTATCAAATCCATCAAGCATGTAAGCGTATTGATTTTTTGCGGGACTGGTAAAATCCAACGCAGCAAATTCAAAGGAAATAATATTCTCATCATGTGTTAGGATAACTTCCTCTCTGGCAGTGATATCTTTTTTTGAGAGAGAGAGAAAATTATGCAATACCGGTTTGTTAAATATTTTAAATTCTGTTAAAGCAATTTCCGGGGGAAGCCCCGATCCATAATCGGAGTCAACAGAATAAATATTTAATCCATTAATTCCTCCGAAATAAATATTACCCAAAGTAGTATCGTGGTAAACCGAATTCTGATTAAAATCTTTTCCCTGAAGACCATCACTTTCATCAAAGTTCCTGAATGTTTTTTGATCATAATTAAAGATAGAAATACCGTTTGAAGTTGATATCAAAAGGTTTTCTTTGTTGTCTTCGCTAATTGATTTTATTGTGTTATCAGGCAGTCCATCTTTTTCAAGGAAGTGTTCAAAAGAATTTTTCTGTTTATCATAGAGATTTAATCCGCCGCCAAAAGTACCTATCCATAATCTGTTCATTTTATCATTGAACAAACAAACAATTCTGTTACTGCTGATGGTTTTTGCGTCCTCCTGTTTATGCTTGAAATGAACAAAAGTTTCGGTCTGCCGGTCAAACTTGCTCAATCCACCTGTTGTTGTTCCGATCCACAAATAGCCTTCACTATCTTCGCAAATAGAAGTTACTTCCGGAGAGTTTAAATATTTCGGGTTATCGGGTAATTTAATATCATCGCGGAATCGTTTAAATGATTTTGATTGTCTATCAAACCTGTTAAGTCCTGCAAGACCTGTTCCAATCCAGATAGTATTTTCAGAATCTTTATAAACCATATGAATAAAATCGTTACCAAGTGAGCCCGGGTCTTCTCTTTTGTATCTGAATATATCAAATGTTTTCATTACGGGATTATAAATATTTAATCCGCCGCCGAAAGTGCCGATGAAAATTAATCCATTATCATCCTGAACAATTGAGGTAATATTGTTACTGCTTAATCCTCTTTCGTTACTGGAGACAGCTTTGAATTCATAAAGCAGATTAGTTTCATTTAATAATAAATCCTTTTTATACACCTTTATTCCATCACCATTTGTCCCAAGCCAAAGATTATCTTCATTGTCTGTCATAACCACTGTAATATTATTGTCAGCATTTTTACTCTTTGTATAAGGCTGAGGCTGGAAGAGAATAAATCTTTCCTGTGTTGGACTGTATTTGTTTATTCCATTCTCATAAGTTCCGATCCAGACATTATCATTAATATCAACAAGAACAGAAAATATTATATTATCACTTAAGCTGGAAATATTATCTTCATCGTGGAGATAACTTGTAAAACGATTTTCAATTGGATCAAAAACATTTAATCCGCCGCCTAACGTTCCTATCCAGAGATTACCTTTACTATCCTCTGCTATTGATCTTATGTTATTATGGCTCAAAGAATTCATATCGGATGTGTTATGCAAAAACCTTTCGAACACGGGGCTATCATTCAATATGGAAACAAGTTTATTTAAACCGGAGGATGTTCCAATCCAGAGATTTCCAATTGAATCCTCCAGGAAACATGTAATAAGATTTCCGCTTAAACTTTCTGGTGTCTGTTGATCAGAAAAGTAAACATCAAAACTATTTTTACTATAATTGAATTTATTAAGCCCCCTTTGTGTGCCGATCCACAAGTTTCCTTTTGAATCGTTAAATATTGAGGTTACATAATTAAAACTAAGGCTTTGTTTATCATCAGGATTATTTTTGAATATTGTAAACGAATTAGTTTCCGGGTGAAAAAGGTTTAATCCATTTCTTGTTCCAACCCAGATATTTCCGAATTTATCCTCGGCAGTACAGACAATTTTTTCATTACTCAAAGAAGCTGAATCATCAGTTACCGGGTTATAATGAGTAAACTTTTCTGTTGCCGGATCAAAGACATTCAATCCTTCTCTTGTAGAAATCCAGAACAGACCTTTTGAATCTTCAAGAATGTGGGTGGCAGCATAATCACTAAGTGAGTTTATATTTCCGGGAATATGCTTATAATGTTTGAAGCTGTAGCCATCGTAACGGTTTATTCCGTTTTCCGTGGTAATCCATAAAAATCCTCTTCTGTCCTGAAATATATATGAAGTGTGATTGCTCGATAACCCATCATCAGTTGTAATTCGTTCAAATCTCATCTTATTGGGTTGAGCATAAACGAATGAACCAAGAATTACAATTATCGTAAAAAGAAAATATTTCTTCGCGAATAAATTCATTTTGATCAGAAAAAATTGACTGTGTTGAAAATTATGAAGTGAAGATATTATAATTTGAAGTTACATAAAAACCTTTATTCAGTAATATTTTATTTTAAAAAAGAAAACCCCTGTCATTTTATTACAGGGGCATAAAACCTGCTAACAAAGGGCATTACTTCAACAAAACAAGTTTCTTTGTTTCGATATAATCACCAGCATGCAGCCTGTAAAAATAAGTGCCGCTTGAAAGATGTGAAGCGTCGAACGAAACTTCAAAACTACCTGCTGGTTTTTCTTCGTTAACTAAAGTTGCTACTTCTCTCCCAAGCAAATCATAAACTTTAAGCTGAACTCTAAGATTTCTCCCTTCAGTCGAAATGACAGAAGGAATATTATAGCTAATTATAGTAGTTGGGTTAAACGGATTTGGATAGTTTTGAAATAGAGAAAACTCATCCGGAACAGAAACAAGATCCTTGTTATCTATATCGGTTGTCTCCTGGAACAATGCTATCTTAAATGCATCAGCGCGTATAACCGGTCCCGCTGTGCTTTCACCCGAATCAATAACTTTAATAGATATAGGAACATCTGCCGGAAGAAAATACTGTCCGATATTTTTCCAGCTGCCACTCCCCTGATTCTGATTAAGATATAATGAATCGATGGTGGTTCCCTCTGAAATAATTTTGTAAAGAGCATTGTTCACTGAATTCACTGTCGTTGGAAGAATTTCAAAAATATCGTATATGCCATCCTTACGCAGCATAAATGAAAATGTTGCTGTGGGTCCGTTGGGTGTTGACTGCATAAAAGCATATCTGCTCGAAGGGCCATAAGCCTGGGTAACGCTTGTGTGCCATGTACCTGTTTCAGAATAAACACCTGCGTCGTCATTGTCAATAATTAAAAAATATTTCTGCACTAAGGCTGCAAAAGGAATTTTATAAACAGGATTTATAGGATCATCACTTAATATGATCAGCGTATCTTCAACCGGTCCCAACTCATGCGGAATAAACTCAAGCGGAATATCATAATTGCTCATACCCGGAATATTTAAGGGCAGTGGAGCATTTACAATAATATTTCCCCCAACCGAAAATAGATTTTCTATCGAAAGATCATAAATACCCGAATTACTAAGCTCAAGATTAAATTGAATGCTGTCTTCAATGCTTACCTCACCAAGATCAATAAAATCAGTGCCAGCAATCAATTCCCTGTCGCGGACATAACTGCTGACTTTAAGAATATCTGCAGATAATACTTTTAATACCTGTCCGTTGTTTTTAGCCGTCATTTCCAAATAATTATTTTCACCGCTGTTAATATCGAATGTTTTAACATACAGCCATTTTCTGAATTCGTTATCAACTGAAAAGATTATTGTATCTTCTATAAGTCCGTTCTTAAAAAACTCAAAATAAATTGTATCTATGTGATTTGACATTTCAGGAAACTGAATGAAAATATTATGCAAACCTGAATTACCCGATTCTATGTCCCACCTCACTCTAGCTGAATCACCGGGATTGAGATCCACAATTCTTGAATTAGTATTCCATGCCGTATTGGATGATGTTGACCAGGTGCCGTAAACTTCAGAGTATTCGGGATCACCATTATCAATGAAGTTATCATCGGGTAAATAAGTAATAAATGTCGTTGACAGATTACCAACTGTATCTGAAACTGCAGCACCGACTTTTCCAATGTCAATGACAGGATACGATAAAACCGTCTGCCAGGTGTTAGCAGAAATATTTTCACATTCTGCGATAATATATCTTTCATAACGGTCTTTGATCGCAACAAAGGGTTGCGGCTGAAATATCGCTTCACTAGTTGTAATTTGAAATTTAACTTCACTTCCGGTTGTTTGTTCAGTTATTTGCAGTTCAGGTTTTTCATTATCATTACTTTGCAGCCAAAGCTGATATGCTTCGATTGCAGTTGTATACTTGAACTGAACATTGGGATAATTAACAGCAACTTGTTGAACAATATTATTCATCTGCTGAATTTCATTCAGAAAATTGGCATCAGGAAGATGAGACCAGAAACAAGCAAGCTGATCGGTACCCTGATTTGCTTTTTGAAAAATACTATTCACCATTTGGTTAGTAACAGATCCAAGATACTTTGATCTTACGTTCCATCCTTTGCTGTTTCCCTGAAGCTGATAATTTTCAGGAGCCGGATTAAACGGAACAAACTCCGGTGATGACTGCGACCAGTCATATACATTATCAATCGGTTCTGTTGTTGTAGAACGTACGGCAGGCCAGTCGTTATGCAGACTGTAAGGAAGTATTTCATTTAAATAATTCTGCCAGTCATTATCCATATAATGCCATCCGCTTCTGAAAGAAACCGGGAAAACATCTTCATCAAGTAAAAACTGAGCAAGAGTAAAATCAAAATCATCCTTTGTTTCAAGAAAAGTTTGCGACTGGTTCCACCAGTATATCCCATCGCCGTCGTAATCTGTCCATGCAAATGTGTGATAATGAAGTGACAGTTCATCTCCCCATTGTTCTATTTTATCACCATAGAACTTTTTCATTAAGTGAAGTGTCATAATATTGTTCACGGGAATGTTATTATTAGTTGCATAACGGAAAATATTCCCTGCCATCATCCACCAGGTTATTTTTATTTTATTTCCGTATGAATCAACCATTGGTGCACGGAATGATTCACTCATTACAACGGATGTATTAGTTGCAGGAGCAGTGTATAAATCCAGATTGTATGTACAATTGAATCTTGAAACATTCATACCATTCCATATGGCTGTATCTGATCCTATAACAAGATATACCTTACCCTGAGGTATAACTGTACTTGTTAAAAAAATAATTAATAAAAAGATATGTCCGGGAAGTGTAGAATAATTCATTTCAGCACCATTGTTTTAAAAATCACTTTACTAATTAAGTAAATACTGAAGCCAAAATAAAGTGAAATACTTCAAGGTGTTAAACATTAAATGTTGACGCAAGTAAACTATTGGTCATTACTAAGAAACAGAATCTGCTGAGCAATAAAACAAAAGCTAAATTTTACCAAGCGGATATATTGCTAAAGGAAATTCATTATCCGGAAGATTTAGTGCTTTCTTGAGAGCATCATCATTAAATGCACCGATCATCACAGTGCCTAATCCCAATGATGCTGCCTGAAGATAAATATTTTGTCCGGCGTGACCGACTTCCATATTAACATAACGCTCTGACCTGCTGCCATACCTTACAGAAGTTCTTTCATACACTGCAGTAAGAATTATCATTGCTGCAGATTTTTCAATTGAACCCTGTTTAAGAGCTGCGTTTCCAATATCAAATCGTTTGTCACCCTCTATAAGCAACTTTAAAGTATTATTGAACGGATTGTATTTATATAAACCGGCATTGAGACCTTTGACATTAGAAACAGCCAGATAAACTTCAAGAGGAAAGGTTGCCCCGGCAGATGGAGAGGATCTTAGTCCCGATGCTTCATCCGTTATTCCCTGTGCTGACCAGAGTAACTGCGAAACTTCTTTAATTGACAGGGGTTCTTTTGTGTAATCTCTTATTGATCGTCTTTTTAGGATAGCTTCTTCGAGGGAAGTGGTGCTTTCAAATTCCGGTGCGGGAAGCTGAATTAAATCCGTTACCGTTTTGTTCATATCTGTTTTACCGCCTTTCTCCTGGCAGAAAAAACTGCCGGTTATAAAAACAAAAAACAGTAGTAGAACAGTTTTAGATAAAATGATCTTTTTCATTACAGACCTCAGATATCTTTTAAAAAGCGTTTACAATATTATTGTAAAAAAGAATGAGTTTGTATATAAATCGGAGAGAACGTTACAATTAATGCTTAGGGGATAAAAAATCATCCTAATGATTAAGGGAGTTTAAGTTAAAATAGAAAAACCATTGGTGTCCAAAAGATTTTTTAACTTCTAAAAGTTTACTGCTAGCTGAAGTTCTGTTTTTTCTTTACCCATTTTTTTTAATCTGTCCCACTGAATCATTAAAGACTCGGGGATGGATTTAAGGTTTTCATCAGGATATGCAGTTCCTTCTGAAATGCCAAGAATGAACTGAATACCATTTTCAAGGTTTTCTTTAAACACTTTAAGATAATTTATTTCGGCCGGAGTATCGCCCATTGTGCAAACAAGCTTTTCATAATAATTAACATAAAGTTCTACCTCCTGGCAGAACATATGCGGTCTTTCTTTAGAGACTAAAGATTCGCCTCTTCCGTAAATATGATCTGTCATTTCCTGTAATGTATATTCCCTGTTAAACCATACTAAATTCGGTCCCGGACAAATTGATTGCGGTGCTTTTGTTTTGGGTGAAATGCCAAGTTTTATCAGAGCACCGTTTGCAAGATGATCGCACAGACAGACTATTTCGTAAAGTACATCTTTTAAATCCGCTTTATCTGTTTCAGGAATGGCAGATGCGGATATTTCATCAATTTTAATTTTCTGAAACTGACGTGAAGCAGTACATATTGGTTTATCGGTGTATTGCGCATCGGATATTAAAAACCCTTTTGGACAGGGTGAGCCGGGTTTTCCATTTGCCGCCCGTTCTTTTGTCCATACTTCTGATCCTGTGTTTCGTAAGTTGTTAAAAGGCACTCCAAGCGGCGATGCACCACTTAAGTAAAGGTCTTCTTTCTTTGCATTCATTAATAGATTTAAAGTATCATCATCAACGCAGGTTGCTTCTGGAACCAACAGAAACGGACTTCCCCATCCTGTTGAATCACATCCGAAATCTTCAAGTAATCTTTGAGCTTCCCCGCTTGTGCCAATTCCGCCCTGAACAGTAACTAACGGTTCATACTTAAACGCGGTTTCATCAAAATTCCAATTCTGTTTTATGTAGTGCGATTTTACTAGAGGAATAAATTCCTTTGCCAACTGATCCCGTTTTTCTTTAAACTCCTGAAGTATTGACGGCAATAAATACCCCTGCGATGCAAATGCATGACCGCCGCAGTTTAAACCGGATTCAATCCTGAACTCACTTACTTCCAGTCCTTTCATTGCTAAAAATTTTCCCTGGATCATTGCAGAGCGGAAATCACTGACTTTAATTATTATCTTTTTCTTTATCTCACCTGATTCATTACGATAGAAATCTTTGAAGTGAGTTATATAGCCCAAAAGTCCTCTGTTAAATCCTGCAGAAAAAACTATTGAAGAAGTAAGATTACTTTCAGCATATCCCCGTAAAGCTGCTTTAGCATCACTGAATTCCTCACTTAAAATGCTGCCGTCTTTTGCATAATTAGTTCTGTCAACCTTAGACATAATATTAACATCTATCGAACCGGCGCGCATTAAGTCTGTTAATTTCCTTGCAAGGTTTTGTTTTTCATTTCCTTCGTTAAGAGATAAATAATAATTGTATTTCTTTTTTAGCGGGCTGTCATCAGGCAGCAGTTCAAAATATTTTGTTTTTTCATTTTGTCCGGATAACGGAAGAAGTTTTAACTCGTTAAGTTTAAGGTTTACAATTTTTTCTACTAAGTTCAGATAATTTGTTATTCGTTTTGAGCGTGCGTAAGGATCTTTCTTAGAAACCACTTCAACTTCTAAGGAATATTTCTGCGCATAATAGTTACATATCTTTTCGATGAGAATATCATCAACAATAGACATTACAGATGAAATACCGAGATGTGCCACACGTATCGGCGTATCGATTGAATGACCTGTTCCCATTACCGGGATATGAAATTTATGATATAAGTTTTCCATTTTCTTTTCTTCTTATCATCACTTTTGGATTTTTGAAACAAATGATGATTTTGAGCGAATTTGTAATTATAATCAGGTTAAATTAACCAAATAAGGACGGATAAAAAGGGGAAAAGTAAATTGTTACAGAACTATTACAATTGCTTTTAAGCCGGGTGGAATGATCAGGCGGTGAATGATTGATTGCCTGAGCCGCTGGTAAATCCATGATTAACGAATATCGTACAATGATCTCAAAAAAAGGATTAAAAATTCCGCCAATAACGGACAGGATCGCAATGACAAACTGCATTACGGTTTAAAATAGTAAAGGCGCCGTTAAAGCGCCTTTAAGAAATCAGAACAGAATATCTCCTCTGTTGTTAGCTGCGTGCTTTTGCTTCATTAACTACGATATTTCTACCATCTAATTCCGAATTATTTAATGCTTTGATAGCATCATTTGCATCTGAAGAGTTCTCCATCTCAACGAAACCGAATCCTCTTGATCTGTGCGTGTCGCGGTCTGTAATAACTTTTGCAGAAACTACATTACCATGTTCTTCAAATTTTTCTTTCAACTCTTCGTCGTTAACCGACCAGGGGAGAGAACCCACAAATAACTTAGTGCTCACTAGAACCTCTAAAAATAAGTAAATAAAAATCCGGCCTATTACCGGAGACAGTAAATATAGGTAAACCTGGCTCTATTAACTAAATTTAACTTTGTTCTGTGTTTTTGATTACAATTTCATTTTCATTCATACAGCAAATAATTATAAAAGTGCACAAAATAGCTGAATATTTTCACCTAATGATCAGTTATTTTATAAAATGCTTAAAAAGGGCAAGATTTTTATACAGTATTTCCCAGCCGACTTGTTCAAACTTAAGAATTCCGGGCTGTTCTAGAATGCGAAGTTATTTACTTGCGGTATTCCGCGAAACAATTTTACAATACGGTTGATTAAATATAACTTCGATAAGTTCATATGTGTAAATATCAGGAGCTTCAGTTTTTAACTAATCGATTACTGCCAATAAACTTTTCTAAAAAGTATTTACTATTTCCGGAAATATTTGTATTCTTAAAGGCGATTGACAACTTCTGCGGGTTTACATTCTTCTTCCAAAAAAGTAACTATAAAAATTTTTAGTGAGGTATACACTATGCGCGGTATAAGTTTAATTTATCTGATTACAGTTGGCTGCATTTTAATTTTCGGTTACTTTATAGAAAATTAATTTTATTCACCTCAAGGGAAGATGGAGGCAAATTCTATGTATAAAGTAACATCAAAGGATGGAACCAAAATTGGTTTTATCAAAAAAGGAAACGGACCTGCTTTAATTCTTGTGCATGGTACAACTGCCGATCACACAAGATGGCTGCCGATAATTCCCTACTTTGAAAATCATTTTACAATATATGCTGTGGACAGGCGTGGCAGAGGGCTGAGTGGTGATTCACCGGGCTACAGCTTAATTAAGGAGGCAGAGGATATCGCCGCAGTGGCATATTCCATAGACGAGCCGTTATTTATACTCGGTCATTCTTACGGCGGACTCGTTGCACTCGAGGCTGCTCTGCATATAGATAATCTGAAAAAACTTATTCTTTATGAACCTCCGATACCAGCCGGTTTACCGTTTTATCCCAAAGGTACAATTGAAAAAATGCAGACGCATATTGATAATAATGAAAATGAAGCTGCACTTGAAGTAATGCTAAGGGAAGTGGTTGAAATGCCGGATCATGAATTTGAAAAATACAGAAAGTTTCCTGTTTATAAGCGGAGGATTGAACTTGCACCTACTATTCCCCGTGAAATTAAAGTTGAGCTGAACTTCGATTTTGTATTAAAAAGGTATGATAATTTTAATGTGCCTACCTTGCTGATGCTTGGAGGTGATAGTCCGGATATTTTTTATAAGATTACAAACATACTCGATGAGGTTTTACAGAACAGCATCATAGTTTCTATGGATGGACAACAGCATATAGCTATGGATACAAATACTGAATTATTCACTCAGATAGTTAAAAAGTTTTTATCGAATTGAATTATTATTTCTCTCCCGGAATTCATTTTGTATCTTCTGGTATTCTGTGTCAGGTTTCTGAAAACCAGGTATCTGTTTAGCTGTAATTATTCCCGGTTAAAGAAAATATCTGATTTGTGATGTTCATACTTGACTTATACATCTATTTCTGACAATCTTAACATAAACTCATTCTGACTACTTATTCCCTTGAGAATTTCTAACAACTGACTCTATCTCACGGTTCGTTAATATTTAATTTAATATTCATTTATGCAGCCTGTAACAATTGAAGAATTAAAAAAAGTTATTTCACTCAGCGATTTGCCGGACAACTTCCTGCAGTGGATACTTGATCACTCGGAAACTGTTGAATACGAAGAGGGTGAATTAGTAGGAAGACCCGGAGACCCGGCAGATTGGATGTATTTTATTATTGAGGGCAGAATAGATTATTACAAGAGTGAAAATGGTAAGATGATACATTATCATTTCTTTGCTAATGATCGTGATTCGGGTGGAATAACTGGTGTACTGCCCTATTCAAGAATGAAAGTTTACGGCGGCAATTCAGTAGTCAGCACAAAAATTCGCGGAATCCGGATTCATAAAGACTATTTCCAGGAACTTGAAAAAATTAATCCCGATTTTATCCAGCGGCTCATTGGCTATATGACTGAACGGGCTAAATCATTTGCAACCACACAATTGCAGCTTGAAAAGGTCAGCGCCCTTGGACAACTTTCAGCCGGAATTGCTCACGAATTGAATAACCCGGCATCTGCCATCACCAGGATTGCTTATGAATTATCAAACAGGCTATTCCTGAACATTGAACTTACCGAGCAAATGCTCTTACAAAAAATAAATGCAAATCATATTCAGTATCTCAGAAAAAAGATTGAGACTAAAGACAAAAGACCGCCGGCTAAACTCAGTGCATTGCAGCGAATGAATAAAGAAGATGACCTCCTCAAATGGCTGGATGAGAAAGGAATTCCCGCAGACCAGCAGGTAGTTGAAACATTTACCGAAGCCGGCTTTTCCGGTGATGATTTGGAAATATTAGCCGGCAATGTACCCAAAGATGATCTTGCTCAGATCCTATTGTGGATTGAAAATTTACTAAGCTCACAGAGAATTATTAAAGATCTTTCTGATGCATCTTCGCGTATTTCCACTCTTGTTGGCGCTATAAAAAGTCATGTTCATATGGACAGAACAAATGCAAAGCAGCATACGGATATCCATAAGGATATTGATAATACACTGACGCTTTTAGGATATAAGCTGCGTGATAAAAATATAACTGTTCAAAAATCATTATGTGATGATTTAGCAGAAGTTCCTGCTCATGTAGGAGAACTGAACCAGGTATGGACAAATATTATTGATAATGCAATTTATGCTGTTGATAAGAATGGGGTAATAGCCATAGAAACTACCTGCGATGCAAAAAATGTTTATGTAAAAATTATTGATAACGGACCGGGTATCCCGGCGGAAATCCAGTCAAGAATATTCGATCCGTTTTTTACTACAAAGAAAGTTGGTGAAGGAACCGGTATCGGGTTAGACCTTGTAAAGAGAATTATAAGCCGTCATAATGGTGAAATAAAAGTTCATTCAATTCCGGGCAGAACAGAAATTCTGATCTGTCTTCCGGTCTCTTAATAAAAAATGTAATAATAATATGAAACTGCCATTTATAATAATTGTGGATGACGATGAACAGGTTCTGAGAGCAATACAGCGCGACGTCCGCACCAAGTATAACAATGAATACCGTATCAGCGCTGCTGATTCAGCTAATGAAGCACTGGAACTTATCAAAGAGTTAAAACTTAAAAATGAAACCGTGGCGCTGTTCATTTCAGATCAGCGAATGCCTGAAATGGAAGGGGTGGAATTTTTAGGAAAAGCAAAAGACATTTTTCCTGATGCTAAATTAGTTCTGCTTACTGCTTACTCTGATATTGATGTTGCAATTAAGGCTATTAACGATTTGAAACTTGATTATTACCTGCTGAAACCGTGGAGTCCGCCCGATGAAAAACTTTATCCCGCTGTGGATGATGTACTAGACGATTGGCAGGCGCAGTACAAACCCGATCACGAAGGTATCCGTATAATTGGATTCCAGTGGTCGCCAAAATCTCATCAGCTAAAGGAATTTCTTTCGGGAAATTTAATTCCTTTTATATGGATGGATGTTGAAACCAATGAAGAAGCAAAAAAATATCTGACCAGTGCAAATGTAAATATGGATGCATTGCCTTTAGTAGTGTTGAAAGACGGAACTTTCATGAGTGATCCCGAATTACCGGAACTTGCTCAGCAGATCGGGCTGCGGCAGACTGCATCTGAAAAAATGTACGATGTACTCATCATCGGCGGAGGTCCCGCAGGATTAGCCGCTTCGGTGTATGCTTCCTGTGAAGGATTGAAAACAGTACTTGTTGAAAAAAGCAATCCCGGCGGTCAGGCAAGCAGCAGTGCGCGTATTGAAAACTACCTCGGGTTCCCAAGAGGTTTGTCCGGTGCTGATCTTACACGAAGAGCCATTACACAAACGCTCCGGTTCGGAACAGAAATTCTTACGCCTAAAACTGTGAAGAACATCCGGGTGCAGGATGGGTATAAAATTACTGAGATGACCGATGGCTCGGAGATCCACAGCAAAACCGTTATTATTGCCACCGGAGTGGAATACACCAAACTTGAAATTCCCGGACTTGACAAATTTAATGGAGCAGGAGTCTATTATGGTGCTGCATCTGTTGAGGCAAATGCCTGTAAGGATGAAATAGTCTATATTGTCGGCGGCGGAAATTCAGCCTGCCAGGCAGCAATGCATATCTGCAAGTTCGCTAAAGAAGTTAATATCGTCATCAGGCGGGATTCAATAACAAAAACTGCTGCAGATTATCTGATAAAAAACATAGAGAAAACACCAAACATTAAGGTGCGCACTAATACTGAAGTTACTGCAGTTCAAGGCGATAAAGTTTTGGAAAAAATTACTCTTAAAGATGCAAAATCCGGTGAAGTGAAAGCTGTACCTGCCAAAGCATTATTTATTTATATCGGTGCAAGACCCGGGACATCGTGGCTTAACAATATTGTACTTAAAGATAACAAGGGATTTATTATAACAGGTAACGATTTGACAAATGATAAATCATTCAGCAATTTCTGGAAGCTGGAAAGAAAGCCTTATTTGCCGGAGACAAGCATTCCCGGAATATTCGCTTCCGGAGATGTAAGATCAACCGCATTGACCGGCATCTCATCTGCAGTGGGTGAGGGTGCAATGGCTATCAGGTTTATCCGTAAATATCTTCAAGAAAACTAACTGAAAAGCTATCAGTATTATATAAATCAGATCAGAATTTTTTAATTCACAATATTAAAAAGGAGCAGGCTATGCAGAAATTTATGATCATTTCTCAACATACTCATGAAGAATGTACTATGGTTATAAAGCAAACTTTGGCAATTGGTTATCTTACTCATTTCTACTGGGGATGTAAATCCGGCGATCATACCGGATATGCAATGATAGATGCAGAGAATGAACAGGAAGCCCTCTATTCAATTCCAACCATTATACGTAACAAAGCCAGGGCAATCGGGGTTATTCAGTTCGACCCGGATAAGGTAAAGCAATGGTAAATCCGGACGCTCCTGAAAAGTAATTGCATGAATGACTGAATGACCTGCCTCACCGGCAGGCAGGTTGAAGTATTGATTGAACCAGCCAGCAGATTCAGGATTAACGAATATTTTTTTACCACAGATACAATAAGGAGTGAACAGAGAATGCAACATAATTTTCGGTTCGATACTAATATTCAGTAACTGTGTTAAATGCCATTGGGCTGCAGAATGTTATACGGGCAGTATGTAGTGTAAACTAATAACTGTGAATTGACAGGGGCGATGATCAGGTATTATATTTTTTGTTTTTCTGGAATGTTTGAGAAAAAGAGCTACGGGTGTTACAGATATACTGCAGCACCCGCAAAAAAGATATTAACTTATTATCTCAATATTATCATCTTCCTGACTTCGCGGAAGGTACCTGATTCCATTGCGTAAAAGTAAGTGCCGCTTGAAAGTCCGGCCGCATCGAAGCTGACCTCATATATTCCCGGCTGTTTCATTTCATTCAGCAATGTTGCAACTTCTGATCCAAGTATGTTATAAACCTTAATTGTTGTATATCCGCCTTCCGGTATTTTAAACTTAATATTCGTTGAAGGATTAAACGGATTTGGATAATTCTGTCCAAGTGAATAATCAGTTAAATTGTTAACATCATCCTCAATTGACGTAGTGCCTGTATATTTAGCTATTCTGCCATAGTCTCCGGTTATCCATCCGTTTTGTGGATTAGTAAAATAAATGCTGAAAACCGGATTGTATGCATTGGGATCACCAAAAGGAGTTGTTTGAGAAGTCCAATTTGAACCCCCATCAGATGTATATACTAAATAAGGAGTATTCTGAAAATCATTATGCCTTGATGATATCCAGACATTGCTTGCATCCAATGGAAAAACTGCTCTACAGGTTGTCGAGTCATTGACACCTGAGTTTGTAACAAATGTCCAATTGGTGCCGCCGTTAGTTGTTCTTAAAACTTTACCCTTGGCTCCGACAACCCACCCGTTATTTAAATCCGAGAAACTTATAGCACTGTATTGTCCTTCAGAATTGTCTGAAAATTGTTCAGTCCAGTTGTTGCCGCCATCTGTTGTTCTGTAAATTTTATATGGAGGGTCAAATCCAATTTCTCCTGAACCGTGGTGAGCCCACCCGTTATTACTATCGACAAAATAAAATAATCCGGTACCGGTGGTCGGGTTCCAGGTATTACCTCCGTCGGTGGTGCGTAAAAAGGTAACAATTCCGCCATTGAAATTAAATAAAAGAGCCCACCCATTGTTGATATCTGTAAACTGCAGTTGAATACCGCTATTCCCCTCTTCATTGGAAAGAATAACTTTACTCCAATTTGCACCACTGTTAGTGGTTTTATAAATCACCGCTCCTCTGCTGCTATCCAGAGAGCCGATTGAACTTATGTTCCAGCCGTGGGTTGTTCCTACCCATGACATAGAAACCGAAGGATCTGACATACACTCAACAGTATCTGATGGAAACGGGTTTACAAATATCCAGTTTGTACCGCCGTCGGTTGTATGAAGGAATCCGCCATTGCCGCATGATATCCATCCTTCTGTATCACTAACAAAATGTACTTTGCCAAGCATAGCTTCCTCGCCAAAGCCAAGCGGATTGGTTTGCAGCACCCAGTTTTGTGCACTTGTATTATTTATTAATGCGGTGATGAACAGGACAAAAATTAACAGTAAGAAATTTTTCATTTTTATATCTCCTATGATTTTATTGTTTAAAGAATCACCAGACTGAATAAGCAGCGGAAATTACCGGAGATATTTAGTGATGATTTTACAGTTGGCTTATAAAATGTTTTTTGAAATGAGTTAAATAAGTACTGGTAAAAGAAAATGAATTCTTTTATTGCCTGAGCGGGAAAAGCAGAACGATTATACATACAGCATGCTTAGAATAATATTTAATAAAGTAACCTCCGGGCTTGCCGTTTACAATTAACGTACCAGAGGTAAAACTAATTTTTACTTCATTTTTAACTAATAGATACAAACATGTATTAAACTTGCTTATGCTCTTTTTTATGCAAAACTACCGCGTAATGTAAAGTTTTCTTTGCGCTTCCACAACAATTAATACGACTTAATCAATTGTGCCGTCCCCTTGTGAAATAAAGTGACCAATCACGATTAACCAATAACATCAATTCTGTTTCCTCTGTTTAATTGAAGATTCACTTATAAAGCTTTTAGTTCATTTAAATCGATAATTGGTTTAATTAACTTTTTTTCTCTGTCTAAAAGAAACAGCGTTGGTGTTGCATAAATATTATAATCAAGAACAGCTTTTCCTTCCCATCCCTTAAGATCAGAAATGTTAAGCCAATCCAACTTATTTGTTCTTATAAAATTCAGCCAATCAGTTTTTGATGTGTCGATTGAAATGGCAATCACCTCAAACTTTTTTTCTTTTTGATTTTTGTACAGATTGTAAATCTGAGGAAGCATATCTGTGCAATGAGGACACCAGCTTGCATAAAAAATGAGCAGGGTTTTTTCTATTGTTATTTCACTAAGCTTAATCATTAAACCCGAAGAATCAGCGAACTCAATATCAGGAACGATAAATCCGGGTTTAAATAATTTATTTTGCTGGATTCTTCTTTCGAGTGCAGTTTCTAATTTTTCATCTAAGCAGATATCATCGGCAATTACATAATTATCTATTATGTAGTTGATAACATTATCAAAACCGAACTTCTTAAAACCATCCAGCATATATTCAACAATATGTTTGTAAACAATATCGTTCACTTTGGCTTTATTAAGAATGCTGTCCACAGCAGTTTGAAATTCTTTTTCCAGCAACGCCATTGGCAATTGGGGATTTCGATAAAAAGAAAGGTACTCTATTGTTTTATTTGTAAAAGCATCTGAGTATATCAGACCGTCATCATTAAAATTAACATTATCGAGTGAATGCGTTTTCAGATTCAACAACTGTTCATCGAATGGAACTTCAGATTCAACAACTGGCAGTTGTGCTGTTCGGACATATCTTGCAATAAATGAATTCGGATTTATTTGAGCAGTTACATTTACAAAGTATAAATATTCCTCCTGTATCTGGTTAAGCTTTTCTTTTGTTATCTGATAATAATTATCTGTTTCCGGATAACGCGCAATTATTAGCTGAAGAAGTTCTGTTTTTGTTTTGTAGTCTTTATTAAGCTTTACAAACTCATAGTAAATTTTGTTTTCTTCTGATTTAGAAACCTTCAGACTGTCGAGGATGTTATTTGCATCAGTTATTATTTCAACATCTTCATTATCATATATGAGGTCGATCTTTTTATTGTTACTGCAGGAAAAACGATAGAATCCAGAGCGTTTTTTAGCTAAGCTAAATTGAAATGTTCCTTCGTTAATGGCAGATAAGGTGTCAACAAATTCAGAAGTTTCTCCGGATAAAGAATAAAGAGTTGCTTTCTCCTGGTTTAGATTTTCAACTTTGATATTAATTTGCTGAGTAAAAGCATTGCTATTGCTGATAAGAAAAATTAAAACCAAAGCAAAATATTTCATAATTAATTATCTTTAATACAACGTACACTAAAACCGTAAGTTGAATAAACCCCCCAGTGCTGTGTAAAATCACTTCTATCATTCCACAGATAATAATGAGGTACATTGGTATTTGAAGAAGTCGAGCTCCAGAAATGTCCAATCCTGCCTATGTCCAAAAAGATATGGTTGGTTTCTTTGTTTCCAGCAAGTAATGCAGAAAAACCATAAAGATCCGTACCTTGTCCAGCACCAGTTCCCTGATCGATAGCTTTTAAAGAGTTTCCATCTCCCCCCACAAATGTTTTGAGCGCCGCAAATTCGACTTCTGCTGGAATATGCCATCCTTCAGGACAAATTCCACGTGTACCTTCATTGGTAATATATTGCATTGCTTCCCGCCATTGATAAAGCCCACCGTAAGTGTTACAGTTACTTGTGTCGTTATTGTAGCAGTATTTTTCTATTACTCCGTTGTTCGTTGAATTCTGGCTACCTTGTATCATCACTCCTACATCAAGATTTTCTTTTAACCAGCATTGGTTACCAATCAAAACTGTATTATAGTCTTTTCCGCCATAGCTAACTTTACTTGAACCACAGATAAAGATTACCATCGAATCAAGTCCGGCAATGTTTACTATTTTAGTGCTGTCAGGATAGTATAGTGTTAACTTTTTGTTTTGAGCAAATACTGTGTTTGCTACTGAGAGTATTATTATAAAGTAAAATATTTTTTTCATTTTATTGTTTCCTTATTAAGATTATTTCATCAAAATCATTTTTATTGAAGAGTTAAAATTATCAGCGGTTATTTTACAGATATAAATTCCGCTTGATAACTCTTTACCATTAAAAGGAATTGTGTATACTCCCGATTTTTGATTATTATTAACCAGCGTTGCCACTTCACTTCCTAACACATCAAAAACTTTCAGTGATACAAGTCCATCTGCCGGAAGATTATAAGTTATGCTGGTTGTTGGGTTAAAAGGATTTGGATAGTTCTGATACAATGCATATTGATTTGGAATATTAAGATCGATGCTTATGACATTGCTGTATTCAGTTTGCCCATCAGAATCAATCTGCTTTAAGCGGTAATAATATTTGTTCCCTGTCGCGGGATTATCTGTAAAAGAATATTCCTTCGGGCTGTTGCTGTTACCATTGCCTTGAATAAATCCAATCTTCTTCCAGGCTTGGCACTCAGCGCTTAGCGCACAGCGTTCTACATCAAAACCAAAATTATTAATTTCAGTTTCGGTGGTCCATTTTAATAAAACCTTAGATCCGATTTGCACCGCAGTAAATGTTGATAGTTCAACAGGTAATGGCTCACCCAATGGTGAATTGCCGAAAGTAAATCTCTTAACATTTGCAGTATTCTCCTCAGCAGTTGATCCATCGGCAAGATGAAAATAGATTACGTCTCCGCTTGAACTGAAAGTAATTTTTTTCAACTCGCTGATTTGAGAATTTTTATAATTGTCGTTGGATAAAAGAATGTTAAGATATGATTGAGAGAAGAGCTGGAATGAGCAAAAGAACAGAAATCCGACTAGCAGTTTCATATTTCCATCCGCGTATTTTATTACAAATGAATTTTAAGGACCTTATCAAGAATCAAATATCCCACCATACGAATATGGATATAAGTATTCGATTTTTACTCGAAACAACACCTTACTCCCAGATTTTTTGCTTAATGTCAAAAATTTACATTTCAAATAAGTAAATGTTTTGTAACATTGTCAATAAAAATCGATTTATGTTTGGCAACTGTTTAATGGGGACAAGCATTAACTAATCGTACTATAACAGACAAGGAACTCAAGAAATAAATTCAAAATTAAAAGTTCATCACTCAAAAACCTTAAGCAGAAATCGCTTGACTAAAGAAGCAAAGGGTGAAGTGAAAAGTGAAATACAAATCACTAAGAAGGTAAAGGGGAGTTAATTGTCGATTGGCAGTTGTTGGTAATATGCAGGCATTTATTTTATGCTTTGACATTTGCTATCTTGTAAAGTTTATAATTGTTAGAAAATATTTAGGTGTTTGCTTTTTGCAATTACCAAAGTATTAATGAAATCAGGACCAGGTAATTAAATATCCTCATCATAAACAATCAATTACTCTCTGTTTCCTCTGTTATAACTCTGATTACTCTGTGGTTCCCTTATTTTACCACAGATTAAACACAGAGTTAGTAAATTATGATAACGATTTATGATTTAAGAAGTGATCCGGCATCAGGAATCCCCCATAGGGGCAGGCAGTATCAAGAATCCAGCATCTAGCATCCCCGCCGCGTAAGTTTGGATGGGTGCATGAATGTATGGTTGAATGATTGAACAGCAGGCGACTTCACGATTTACGATTAACCAATAACGATTAACGAATATTGATTTATGAAGTGACCCGGTATCCGGTATCCGGTATCTTGCAACCAGTAGCCAGCATCCGGGATTCCCCAAAAGGGCAGGCAGAATCCAGCTTCCAATATGTATCATTAGTGTGCATTTTGTATATTTTATGCACAATAAGTTACTAATTTTGCGCATATTCGATTGTTATTGCACAATAGCTGTGCATTTAGGACTCTATGCGCACAAATATTGGGTGAAATTGGGCGTTATTGGCTGTCGGATAAAATACCGAAAAGGATATTATTTTTATAGAGGGTCTCCCTGCCAACCTGCTCTGATTTAAGAATGCCGAGCTGTTCAAGTCTGCGCAGGTATTTACTTGCAGTGTTTCGTGATGCTATTTTCTTTTCTTCAAGTATTGCAATTTTGCAATACGGCTGATTAAAAATAACTTCTATAAGTTCGTGTGTATAAATATCCGGAGCTTCTGTTTTTACTTTTTCAATTACAGAAAGATAGCTGTCATAGATTGTATTAACTTTTTCGAGAGTAATGATGGCGGTATGTTTAACTGTTTCGAGCATATATAGAATCCAGTTAGTCCATTCTTCTTTTTCTGTTACTTCCCTCAGCAGGCGGTAGTAATCGTTTTTATTTTCAAGTATGTATTTTGAAAGATAAATAACCGGAAGATCGATAAGTTTTTCCTTACAAAGATAAAGCACATTCATTATTCTTCCGGTTCTACCGTTGCCATCCGTAAAAGGATGAATAGCTTCAAACTGATAATGCAGAATTGCCATTTTTATAAGCGGATCAATTTCATACTGAAGCATTGCAACATCAAACCAGTTATCAAGTTTTTCAGTAAGAATTCGTCCCGGT
The DNA here is from genome assembly GCA_018335755.1 of Ignavibacterium sp. Lineage (GTDB taxonomy): Bacteria > Bacteroidota > Ignavibacteria > Ignavibacteriales > Ignavibacteriaceae > JAGXRK01. Next base: position 38,334 of record JAGXRK010000062.1, read on the forward strand.
TCCGGCGGAGTGTATACAACAGAGTTTGTGCTTCCGATGAATACCTGAACGTCTCTAATTCCCTCATCTTTTTCTGTTAAGTTTTGAAAGATTCTAATTGCAGTATTAACTGAAAAACCGGCAGCATTGTTTAATTCTGTAAATGCATTCCACAATGCTTCACGGTAGCGGAGTACTTCCTTTGTTGCGGGATTTGTAATTGATGCAGATGAAGAAAATGCTTTGTAAAGTTCGTCATTAGTTGTAAAAATGTTTTCTATTGTGGAGCTGTCTTTTGCTTCCTGCAGAACCAAAGTATTGATGAGCATAAGCGGATTAGGTATAACAGGCAATCGCCCTTTCAACTCTGCTATTGCTGCGCGTGCATCTGCAAGTGTTTTATAAACCTCTATTGACTCCCACCGGCTTTTGTCAGGAGGAAGCAGCGGAAGATCATTATATGGTTGATCTTTTGAATAACTCATTTTAACAGGGAATAATAAATAATTGTTTCAAAATTATATAGTAATACCTGTATATACAACTATGCCGGAAATATTCCGGTTCGAGTAAATGAATGACTGGCTGAATGATTGAACCGCAGCAAACTACACGATTTACGATTAACCGTTAATAAAGTTTCTTAGAACTAATTCTTACACGAAGTTCACTGAGGAGTCACGAAGAGCCCAGTGAATGAATATTAGCAACCGATTCACCAATAACGATTAACAAATATTGATTTAAGAAATGATCCGGCATCTGGTATCCCCCATAGGCGCAGGCGGCAACCAGCATCCCCATAGGGGCAGGCAGGATCAAGCATCTAGCATCCGCCGCAACGGAACAGAGCAAAAAGAGTCTTAGCTTAAAAATATTGGAGGGAGTATGGAGAGGATTTTATCTGACTTCTTCAAATTATAACACTTTAAAACCTATTTCTTTTAGATAATCATAAGTAGAGTTATAAAAAGAAGGTGGGCGCGTATGATCCTTTTCATCACCTTCTGGGACAACAATTACCATTCCTTGACGAGCACGAGTTAATAAAACTCTATAAGCATTCTTTAAATAATTTTGTCTTTCCGGTTTATTTATTTTTTGCCAACGATTTCCTCTGAATGACCAATGCTGCCAACCATCTTTGGTATACCGAAAATCAGCATCCCAAGTAACGCAGACCCAATCAAGTTCCAAACCTTGAACATCAAATTCTGTTGCAACGTCTTCTAAGTAGTAAGAGGAACGCACATCATCTTTATCATCAAGGAACCAATGAACAGGATCCATCGGTGAACTTACAAAAATTGAATGTGGTCTAAGTCTTTCGGCTTGCGATGAAACTACAATACCATACCGTTCCGAACCTCTTGCCTTTTCTTTAAGCCATTTTTTCGCCTTATTTAAATCGCGAGTTATTACTATAGGATATTTTGAATTAATATTACTCAAAGTTGATTTAGCTTCATCAACATTTAAATCAAGAATTTGTTTTATAAGTAATGAAACATTTTCCGCACGAAAAGAACGCATTGACACAGATAAATGCAATGAATCATTATAACTAATATTATTTCTTCCTTCTAATATTTTTAAAGCTTCACCCGCTGCATATTCGCTATCTGTTAGTTTTGAAGAAATATGAACATCCCAATCTTTAAAGGTATTGTGAACTGAATTTAGCCATTCGCTTATTCCTGCTTCTCCTGTATTAATCTCTTGCCCGCCGCCGACTAAACAAACAACTACCGCCCAATCATCGTGGCGGTCTAAACACGAAATTAGAAATTCTGGTTCTGAGTGATTAAAGTTTGGTGTGTTTTTCTTTCGCTTCATAAAGTTTGACGTTTGCGCTAACGTCCAAGCCCTTTGTGCTTCATCAAACAAGGCAACATGTTCAGGTGGGGCGCTTAAATCAGTTAAACAATCATCTCTAAAATTATGAACATTTTGAATTTTAGATTTAACCGCACTGTGAGCAACACCTTTTTTTGTTTTTATTCCATTTTCCTTATCACGCTTAACTTTATCTCTGACTAAAGCTTCTTTCAGAATTTTTACAAGAGGACCATTGCCAGACAAAAACACACTGTACAATTCATTTTTTTCGTCTGAATACTTGTTTGCAATATTTAATCCAACAAGTGTTTTGCCAGCCCCGGGAACACCAGTAACAAAACAAATAGATTTTCTTTTTTGATTTCTGGATAAATCGATGATCTTATAAATTTCTTCGGAAGTTTTAGTTATGTTTATTGCTTCTGCATCGTTACGTGATATTTCCTCTACCGAATGTCCAAAGTACAATGCTCTAGCAGCTTCTATAATGGTGGGCGTTGGTTTGTAGTGACCATTTTCCCAATCTTCTTTTTCAATTTTCTGACCATCGCAAAAAGTTAAAACACCTCTAATTACTTCTGGCAGTAGTTCTACATTGCTTTTAATTGGATAAAGTAATTTATCATTATGCGGAGTAGGTGAAACTGTTGTATATGCGTGTTTTGCATTAGTCGCAATTAAAATTGGAGCAATATATTGTTCGTGACTTGTTTCGTGAAAGTTTTTTAAATCGAGAGCATAATCCATTACTTGATCAATTGCGTAGATATTGTAATCCTTTTCGCCAACTTTAAATTCAAGAACAAAAATTACTGAGCCAATAAGTAATACAGCGTCAATTCTTTGGCCCATACGTGGAATTGAAAACTCTAAATAAATCGAACCATTGTCTCTATAACTTTCTAAAACTGTTTTTAATATTTTAATTTCTTCAAGCCAAGCAAGCTTTTGGGTTTGTTCGTCTGAAAAAGAACTATTTAAACTTAGCCTACCAATTATTTCTTCTGAAGATGAATTAAGAAAATTAGAAATTGTACTTGAGTAAAATGCGCGATTCATTTTATGGTTGTATGCCTATTCTGAAGCTGGGTTTTAGGAAGATTGATTTCATTCTTATCAGACGTACTCTTCTTCTAAAAGATGTTTTACAATTGGCATTTCACTGTAAGTTTTTCCTTTAAGTATTCTGCCTGTTTTCTTCTTATTTGTACCGCCCCATTGTTTAAAAAAGAATGGGACATTTTCTTCAATACATTTATTATGTATTTCAAAAACCCACTCGGGTTTCATTGGCCTTGGTCTTCTTCCGCTTTCTCCACCGACAATAACCCAATCAATTTTTTTAAGATTCAAATTAGGTAATGGACCAATTAGTGGTTCACAAGAAAGAAATTTAACTTTTGCTGTTGTTCTTCTAAGAAGGTTTACCCTGCTTAAATTTTTTTCATTTTCGACAGATACACCCATCCAGATATTGTGAGTCCAATTAAGCTTTTTATGATGCTGCAGAAGGATATCGGCACGTTTTGTTAAAACTTGAAATACATGTTGCGGATTATCATTCATTACCTTAAAAACGCGTTGAATAAATTCTAAAGGGATATCTTTATGAAATAAATCACTCATTGAATTAACAAATACAATTTTAGGTTGCTTCCAGGTGTAGGGAATTTTCAAAGCATCTTCGTGCAATGTTAATTCAAATCCATTTCGATATTTTTCTAAACCCATCGCTTTTAATCTGCGTGCCATCACTTCTGCATAACAGAATTTACAACCTTGAGACACTTTATTGCATCCAGTTGTTGGGTTCCAGGTTAATTCAGTCCATTCGATTCTTGTTTTTGACATCTTAATCCTTTTTTATAAACTTTACTAAAACATTAGGCCCAAAAGTTTTTTCGCCTTTAACTGTTCTTCTTTCATTGGCTGGAGGAACAGCAACAATCCGACTTTCTTCTTCAAGTTTTCTTAAAACTGATTTATAATTTTTCTCAATATAAGGCTTACCGACGTTATGAGAAAGATAAATTTCATTCATAGTCATTTCTTGACCACTATACTCTTCTAACAGCATTCTACTCAAATCGTCAATAGGTCTGGATAATTCGAATAGGAGTGGGGTATTAATGTCAGCAGGATTATATCCAAATGAGGCTACTTCTTGGTCAGCACAAGAACTTTCCTTTGCCATAATTTCTTTCATAATTTCATAACCTTTAAAATTCTTGCTTACAAAAATTAAATGGTGGCTTGTCCTTGTCCCCTTCTCATTTTTAAATACAAAGGGTAGTGCATAATTGGCACCCAATTCTAATAAGGCTTGAGTTAATTCTTCCAAAATAAGAAGCTCTCTTTGATCAGAACTTTGTTCTTCAATTTTTTTTCGTAAAATTTCAGCTCTCTGCTCACCAAATAACGAGTCTATATGCTTTTTTACTATTTCATTACCTAGCCCCATATTTATTCTGTTATAGTTGAAGAAAAAGATACAATCACATCCCCAATCCTTAAGTACAGAGTTAATTAATTGCAATGAAAGTCCTTTGTATCCCCAAGGATCTACAAAAAATAACGTTGGAATTAATTTAGATTCTTCGAATTGTTTCACGATTTCTTGATCAATTTCTTCATTATAAATTTTGGGTTGGAACTTTAATTCATTAATACCTGAAATTTCATCAATCGCACTTTTTAAACTATTGAAATATTCCCTATTCATATCGTTAAAAATAGTAACTAAACTATTTCTAAGATCCTCATCTTGTACTGCCTTCTCTAAAATCATTATTGGTGTCGATTTGGTTCCGTTTTTATACCTTCCTGGTCCAGCAAATAAATCAATGTAAGATATTTTAGGTGTTCGTTTATATTTTTTTGCAGTAGATATAATTACTTTTGCCCAAGCCCAAAAATATTTTGATACGATTAATGATTTAACTTGTGATTGTTCTGATGTTTCATCAAAGAAATAATCATTCGACATTTTAACCCTTATTACTAATTAAAATTTATAAACATTCTCATTATGCCACCTGATAAAATCAAGACTTGGTCTGTCTGAAATTACTTTAGGTAAAGCATAAAGTTCTTTTCCGTGAAAAGCATAATAATGCTTTCCATTATTAAACTCTTCTTTAATTTTTCTGCTAACTTCAATTTTGTACTCAGGAGTTACAGTTATATATCCTCTATCAAAAAGTATGTGTAAATCAGAACGGAGTAATAAACCATTTTCAACTTTATTTGGCCCTTGTTCATTAAAAGGTTTTATGTGTGCGGCTTGTAAAACAGGCAAAGCTTTCTCTCCGCTTATTGCGCAGTTGCGGTTATAAGCACCAGTAACTAAAATTCTAAAAGCACCTTGTCCTAGTCTATTTTTTATTAAATACTCATTGCCATAACCCCAAATCGGTTCAGCAACAAGTCCTTGTCTTTCTGTCTTAAAATCATTTAATCTTAATGCAACTTCATTCCAAAGTCTTTCGCCATCTTGTTCATTTGTATCGTAAGTTTTTCCCGTTACAATATTTCTGGCAAAAGAACTTGGTACTTCAATCCATTGATCTTCAGAAAAGAAAAAAGGTTGATTTAAAATTATACAGCCAATTGTAGGGTCAGCTTCAGGATTTGCTCTAAGACTATTTATTTTATTGCGAAGATCAGAAAAATTTGATGAGCCATTTTTATTTCCGAATGCATCCCAAGCTAGTGATAAAGGTATTTGTACTGAGCGAATGAAAAATCCTCCGCCAACAATTTTATTTATAGGGCTTTTAAGTTTAAATAAGAAAGGAGTGCCTAGCTCAATAGCACCAAAACCTTGTCCGCTGGGCTTCCAGAAGTTTACCTCATCGGGATTAATACTAGCGAGATACTCAAACCAATTTTTGTCGGTTACACCAACCCAAAACTTCACGAATACCTTATAGTTTGTTACAAAAAGTTTATTCTATGTTTTGGAAATCATCGGTTCGTTTCCCCCAAAAGGAAAGGCGAAAAGTGCTATTGAGGAAAGCATTAAAAGTGGTTAAATCATAACATCTAAAAATTTGCTCACGAAAAAATAATGATAAGTTTTTGTAACTGAAATAGACAGACTTAAAATTATTGTTTGCGGTTTAACAAGGGTCAAGAGCAGGATACTAGTTACTGGATATTGGATACTAGGTGCTGGTATCAGGAATCCCCCAAAGGGGCAGGCAGGATCAAGAATCAAGCATCCGGTAATTGTTTGTATTTTGTTGAAGCAGACGATTAATAGATAACCAATAACGGATAACTTTGACGCACACGATTGAATGAATGAATGATTGATTGACCTGCCTTGCCGCTCGTATATCCCTTCGGGGCAGGCAGGTTGGCTGATTAGTTTTGTCCCTTATCCGGTATCCGGCATACGTACCTGGTGTGATTCAAGTTCCCTTACAAATAACATACAAGCCAGCGATCATTTTTTTGTATAATTTATTTATTCAATACTTAGTTTTGAGCAGCAAAAAAAAATTATTTCTGCCGGTAATATGAATAGTCTAACATTACGGTTTAAAACCTCTCTTTCTGAATACAAGCATCTTTATGCCGTCAGCTTTTTTACTTTTATTTTAATCTATCTTTCAACATTTAATAAATCATACGGCTATTTTATTGATGAATTCTACTACATAGCCTGTGCGGTGAATCCTGCATTCGGCTATGTAGATCATCCGCCTCTGGCTCCGCTTTTGCTGACTGTTTTTCAATTTTTATTCGGTACATCTGTTTACGCAATCAGATTTTTGCCGGCATTAGCCGCAGCTGCGGCGGTATTCTTCACGGGAATTCTAACTAAAGAAATTGGCGGAAATAAATTTGCTCAGCTGCTTGCTGCCTGTTCACTTGCGGCGATGCCTGTTACTATTGCATTCGGCGGATTCTATTCAATGAATGCTTTTGAACCATTACTTGCTGTTCTGCTTTTATTGATAATGGTTAAGATGATTAAGTCCGGCAATGTTAAACTCTGGCTATATGCTGGTGTTATTATGGGTCTCGGTGTGATGAACAAACATACATTTGCTGTTTTCATTATCGCGCTTTTATTTGTACTGATCCTGTCCGGTAAATGGAAACTGCTGTTTAACAGGTGGTTTGCTCTCGGAGGATTAACCGGATTCATAATTTTTCTCCCCAACATAATATGGCAGATATTGAATGATTTTCCCTCACTGGAGTTTTACAGAAACATCACTATGTATAAAAATGTTTATACGCCTCCGGTTGATTTTATAATGGGACAGGTAATGCAGATGTCCCCGTCAACAGTTCCAATCTGGCTGGCAGGAACATTTTATTTTTTATTTTCAGGAAAGTATAAAGACTACAGATTTCTTCCGCTGCTTTTCATCTCTCTTTTTCTTTTTATGATGATCTCAGGTTCAAGCAGAGCTGACCGCCTGGCATTTGCATATCCGGCGGCTTTTGCAGGAGGAGCAGTTTTCTTTGCCGATATAATTAACAGGTGGAACGCGGCGTGGTTAAAATATATTCTTATTGTTTTTGTTTTTACCGGACTGGCATTGGCAGTGCCCATAATATTGCCTTACTTCAATTACAAAACAGCCAAAGCAAATACAGAATTTCTTGGAATAAACACAGAGCTTGAAAAAGGAAAGAAACCTCCTTTACCTCAGCTGCTTGCGGACAGAATCGGGTGGGAAGAAAAAGCCATGCTGGTTGTCAATGCATACAACAGTCTTTCAGAAGACGATAAAAAGCAGACTATTATCGCGGCAGGCAATTACGGGCAGGCAGGCGCAATTGAACTTTTCGGAAAACCTTACAGTCTCCCTCCTGTTGCCTGTGCACACAATAATTACTACCTGTGGAGTAAGGACAGGGTTGATGGTTCTATACTTTTACAGCTCGATGATGATATTAGTTATAAAGGATTAATGGGATCGTTTGATAAAGTTGAAATGTATCCCGGTATTTTTAAGAATGATTATGTTTCATTCCACGAAAACAATCTCGTTGTGTTTATCTGCCGCGGACCAAAAATACTGCCAATAGAAATGCTGAAACGAAGCAAACATTTTTATTAATATTTTGTAACTCTTTAGAAGCCGCTTCACGATTAACGAATAACGAATAGCTTTACTGCGCGCGATTGATTGAATGGTTGAATGATTGATTGACCTGCCTTGCCGCTCGTATATCCCTTCGGGGCAGGCAGGTTGGTTGATTGGTTTTGTCCGGTATCTGGTATCCGGCATCTTGTATCCTGGATCCAGCATCTGGAACTTGTTCAAGGGATAGATAAAACTGAAAGCAATGCCTGTTTAATTTCTAGATCGCTTGAAAGATGTCCCCCTTCCACTAAAATTAATTCTGAGTAAGGTAAATGTTTATGAAGTTTTTCTGATGAATCAGGCGGACAAATAAGATCATTATTCTCTTGTACAATTATGATAGGAATATCAGCAATTGAATTAATATTACTAATAATCTGATTGTCTTCAAGAAAAAATCTGATTGTCTTCAAGAAAAAACCTGTTTACCTGATAGTGCATATTCAATCTCATTTCGGATATAAGTAATTATCATTCACTATGATAATTGTTACTTCAATAATTCAATTGCATACTCTAACTGCCTATCTCTTCCCGCGAGAATATCTGCTTCAGTTTGCTCGATACGGATATCCGGAGGAACACCAAGCCATTCCCAGGGCAAACCATCGTAGCGCCTGAAGTCTGTAAAACCTATTTCAATTGACTTTCCGCTTGGAAGAACAAACAGACTTTCATCCCCTCCGCCAACTGAACCTCCTCCTGTTGTATCGCCAACGGCAGTTACATTAGGAAGCTGTTTTAATATTTCTGTAGTAAATTCTCCTGCGCTAAATGTTGAACCATTTATTAAAACCACAACCGGATTTGTATACTGGAACGGACCGGATGGCTGGAAAGGAGGCAAAACCAATTTCTCGCCGTATGTGTAAGCATCATTTCTTTCCAAAGGTTCCGTCAAAAACCGGGTCACAACTGCTTCAATGTTTTGATAGTTACCTCCTCGCTTCTGGCGAATATCGAGAATTATTCCCCTGGTGGTTTTGAGATATTCGAGAACTCCGGGAAATTCATCTATCAGGTAGGTATTATGAAAATCAGAAAGAAAAGCATAGCCAATATTCCCGGGCAGGATTTCATATTCCACCGAAGCACTTTCTGTTAATCGCAGTTCTTTATCAAAATATTTTCTTACTACAAATGGGCTGTAAGTGTGACGATCTTTAAAATGTCTTTGAGGATAATAAGGATAAACTTCTCCTCCACCCCTGGTGCGGTAATAAACATGACCGTCTTTCAACTCGGCTAAAAAATCTCGAAGAACCAGAAAGAATTCATCTCCTTGTGCAGTTTCAGCAAGTGGACGATAAACATTATAAATCGAATCCCAATTAATTTTTTTGAATTCAAGGTAAGGATAAACATCATTGATTCTATTCCAGGCAGCTTCAAAATCTTCAACATTAAGATTTGATTCGGGTTCAGTTACAATTAAATCCTTACACGAAAATAAGATTATTAAACTTAGAGTTGATAGAATTAAAAAAATATTTTTCATTTTATTCACCCACCTAAAATCCATAGGTTAATGTAAACACAACATTATCGCTTGCAGAAAGGAGCGGTTCCCAGGCGCTGATTCGTGTCAGATTAAAAAGATATGCTGCCTTTACTGAAAGATTATCGAACAAGTAATATCTGGGACCTATAGTGAACTCAACATTGTTTGCTGAAACCAATGTCAGAATTTTAGCCGGAGACTCGTCATTTTCTTCCATATCTACCATACGGAATCCCAGAGAAAGAACATTAAAGTCAAGAGATCCTTCAATATTAAAGTCATTCCATAACTTATAAAACAGTTGTGAGTTAACACCTGCAGAAATCAAAAGTGCAAATGACTGAGAATAATCAAATCCTGAGACAGCAATCTTTTGCTTGTTGTAGTAAAAGAATAACTCTGTTGAAGGACCCAAATACAGGTAAGCATCTTTATTGAACATAGTAAATTTTGGTAAAGCGTAACTAAATCCCTGGTTGAGTGTAAATTGATAAATGTCAGCACTTACGTTGTAATTTTCTATTTCGGATGAATTACCAAAATCAATTTTCAGATGATAAATGTAATTTGAATGCTGATTTGCCCAGGTTATACTGTAATAGGGAAGTGAACCGGAATATTTTTCTTTGGAAATGTATTCATCGGTGACAGCATAACTGCCAATACCGTACTCGAGCGAGATACCTTCCGGGAAAATTGATTTTTGATTTGTGGAATCCTGCGCGTAAATAGTTCCCCTACATATAAGCATTGAGATCATCAGCAAAAAGCAGAAATGATTTTTATTCATTATTTACTCACTGTTATATTATTATTTTTGTAAAGCTAAATAAAATATAAATAATGTTGAGTATTCAGGAAGGTTTTCTGTTGAAAGGCAAGAAAAATTGTTGGAAGGTAAATCATTAATTAACAATCAGCAAGTGAGAACTAAGTTTGAATACCGAAAATATGGTTTGAAATACTCTGTTTTTCGTGTACATTATTATTAAGTCAATTAAATAAATTTCGTTTTATCTGAGCTTAACTTTTTATTGGTGAGTTAACAGAGATGAAAACATCAGCAAGAATATTCAGTGGCCTGTTATTATTTGCAGTAGTTATTTTTTCTTCCTGCAGCGACGAGCCCACCGGGCCGGGAGATGTATCATACAACTGGCCAACATCAACTCCCGAAGAACAGGGGATGAATTCCCAGCTATTAACACAAGCAATTTCTCAGGGTGGAAACCTTGGATTTGTTGATTGTATTTTGGTAATCAAAAACGGATACATAGTTGTGGAGAATTATTACAACGGTTATGACAAAGAGACTCCGCACGATGTCAGGTCCGTTTCCAAATCCTTTCTATCTGCTATGACCGGCATTGCTTTAAGAGACGGAGTGATAGATAATCTTGGTTTAAAAATGCTGGACTTCTTCCCGGAATATGTTTATCAGTCAATCGATCCAAGGAAATATGATATTACCATACGGCATTTATTAATGATGCGAATGGGGATTGATAGCGATGTGAATATTTATATGCAAGTGTATAACAGTTCCAACTGGGTAAAAACTACAATTGAACTTCCGCTGCTTCACAATCCAGGTTCCAGATTTTATTACAACACATTCCAGACGCATCTTCTCTCGGCGATAATTACAAAGGCAAGCGGGATGAGCACGATGGAATTCGCAAGAAGATTTTTATTATCAGAGATGAAAATAGAATGCTGCGAATGGCAGCAGGATCAGCAGGGTTATTATTTTGGAGGAAACAGTATGGATTTTACACCAAGGAATATGGCAAGGCTTGGTTATCTATACTTGAACAATGGTAATATGGGTGGAAAACAGATTGTTCCTGCAGAATGGGTTGAAGAGTCGTTAACCAACTTTACGAATTTCAATAATTCAACCTGGGGAGATTTAAATGATGTTAACTATGGCTATCTCTGGTGGCTCGGAAAAATTAAAGGCTACAAGGTTTTCCTGGCAATAGGACACGGCGGTCAGTTTGTTGTAAATTTTCCTGATCTGGATATGATTGTTGTGACTACAGCGGAATGGAATCTGGGTTGGGATACTGCTGATCAGCACGAAAGAGCAATACTAAGCATTGTTGCAAATAATATTGTTACGGCAATTACAGATTAAACTGATTTTTCAAGAACAACTGCAGTCCCGTAACATAAAACTTCCATTACACCGCTCATTAATTCATTTGTGTCGTAACGAACTCCAATTACTGCGTTTGCTCCAATTTGCTGTTCATGCTCTACCATCATATCGAAAGCTTCTGCACGGGATTTTTCACAAAGCTCTGTAAACAAAGAAATATTTCCGCCGAATATTTTTTGTATCCCGGCACCGATTGTTCCGAATATTTAACGTGAGCGAACAGTTATTCCACGAACAACACCAAGATGCTTTACGATTTTATATCCTTCAATTGTAAATGTTGTGGTTGTCATTGGATGTTTCATAAGCTGTTTGAAGATTGCTGCTTGCTGTTCTTCAGGTGTCATCTTTTTAAAACAATCAGTACAAACCGTATCAGTTTTAAAATAGTAAATGGAAGGAAATTCCTGTCCGCATTTTTCACATTTCATTTTTTAGCTCCTTTAAAAGAATGCTTTTATACAAATTACATTACTTTACCAGAAAGAAAATCCCCTATGTAATAGGGCCAGATAATCAAAGCAAAAAGACCTTTAAAGAAAGTTAGTTTTAAAAATCCAATTGTAAACAACCAACCGATAAACCAGATCGGCCCCATTATTCCTGCAACTTCAACTTTTCTACTCATTATTATATCTCCTTAATTTTTTTGTTTATATATAAATTTACAAATTTCTTTACTTAAGCATTTCTATTGCATACTCTAATTGTTTATCTCTGCCGGCAAGAATATCTGCTTCGCTCTGCTCAACTCGAATATCAGGAGGAACGCCAAGCCATTCCCAGGGCAGTCCATCATAACGTCTTATATCAATGAAACCAATCTCAATTGATTTGCCGCTTGGCAGGAAATATAAAGAAGCATCTCCACCACCAACTGAACCACCTCCTGTTGTATCACCGATTGCAGTTACTTGTGGTAATTGTTTTAAGATTTCAGTGGTAAACTCACCCGCACTAAATGTTGAACCATTAATTAATACCACAACTGGTTTGGTATACTGGAATGGACCCGATGGCTGAAAAGGAGGTAAAACCCATTTTTCACCATATGTATAAGCATCATTTCTTTCAAGCGGCTCTGTTAAAAACCGTGTAATAACTGCTTCAATATTTTGGTAATCACCGCCTCGTTTCTGGCGTATGTCCATTATAAGTCCTTTCGTGTTTTTAAGATATTCCAGAACACCGGGAAATTCATCGATCAGATAGGTTTTATGAAAATCAGAAAAAAAGGCATAGCCAATATTCCCGGGTAGTATTTCATATTCCACTGTCGTGCTCTCTGTTAAGCGCAGTTCCCGGTCAAAATATTTTCTTACAACAAAGGGGCTATAAGCATGTCTGTCCTTAAAATGTCTTTGAGGATAATAAGGATAAACTTCACCCCCACCTTTAGTACGATAGTAAACATGACCATCTTTTAGCTCAGCTAAAAAATCACGAAGTACAAGATAAAACTCGTCTCCTTGTGCAGCTTCAGAACGAGGGCGGTATATAGTATAAATCGAATCCCAATTAATTTTTTTGAAATCAAGGTAAGGATAAACATCTCTGATTCTTTTCCAAGCAGCTTCAAAGTCCTGAACGTTCAGATTTGTTTCAGGTTCTGTTACAATAAGATTCTTACAGGAAAAAAGAGTGGGGATAATAACAACAACTGAAAGCAATATTATCTTTTTCATCTTAGCCTCCACACTAAAATCCATAGGTTAATGTAAATACAACGTTATCACTGCCAGAAAGCAACGGTTCCCAGGTATTGATTCTTGTTAAATGAAAAAGATAAGCTGCTTTTACGGAAAGATTATTAAGCAGATAATATCTCGGACCCAAAGTAAATAAAATATTGTTTGCTGAAATAAGTGTTAGAATCTTTGCTGGAGACTCGTCATTTTCCTCCATATCTACCATTCGGAAACCGAGAGAAAACACATTAAAGTCAAGAGAACCCTCAATATTAAATTCGTCCCATAGTTTATAAAACAGTTGTGAGTTGATACCAGCAGAAATCAGAAGCGCAAATGATTGAGAATAATCGAATCCAGAGACTGCGATATTTTGCTTGTTGTAATAAAAAAATAATTCTGTTGAAGGACCCAAATACAGATAAGCATCTTTGTTGAACATCGTAAATTTCGGTAAAGCATAACTAAATCCCTGGTTAAGTGTAAATTGATAAATGTCGGCACTTACCTTGTAATTTTATATTCCTGATGAATTGCCAAAATTTAACTTTAAATGGTAAACATAATTTGAATGCTGATTTGCCCAGGTTATACTGTAGTACGGGAATGTGCCGGAATATTTTTCTTTTGAGATATATTCATCAGTAACAGCATAGCTGCCAATGCCATATTCTATTGTAACGCCTTCCGGGAATATTGTTTTATTATCTAAAGAATCTTGTGCTTGGAGATATTGAGTGGGAAAAAATACAATCGTGATTGATAATAAATAGATGTAGATATTGTTCATTTTTGATTCCATATTATTTTTACAATTCTTTGGCATCACTTGTTTGTTGTGTTATCCAATCAGCTACAAGTATCATTACGTTTTTATTAAATGATTCATCAATTTTAGGATACTCATCTCTAAAACCGGTGTTACATTTTTGAAAAAGATGGTTAATGTTTTTTAAATACCCAATTCTAAAATTCTTATTACCTCCATCAATAAGTGCTTTTTCTATTTCAGGTAAGTTTATTTCTGCAAGAACCTGACAATCTTTATCACCGTTAAGAGCTAAGACCGGACATCGAATATTTCTGAGCAGAATACTGGGATCAAAATTTGCAGCATACTCGAACCAAGGTGTTGCCCATTCATCTGCCATCATTTCAAAGTGTTTTGGGTTTTCAGCCATAAACTTTTGTATGTCATTTTTTGCGTGACCGGTTAAAGATAATTTCCACTCATTTATAATACTCGATAATCTCCCTTTTTTTACTTTATAATCAGTTTTCTTTTTAATCTCTTTGAACATTCTCTCAAACAAGTCTGTGCCTGCTTGCACAATTTCCTCACTTTTCCCTTGTGATCTAAGTTTTTTTTCATTTGCTGTTATCAAAGCACGATCAAACTGAACTCCAGGACCGGCAAGCATAACAATGAAATATATATCTGAGTAACGGCTTGCAAGAATGTTGCTTATCATTCCTCCTTCACTATGTCCGATAACTCCGACCTTTTCGGGATTAATATTTCTATGTGCGCAAAGATATTTAACAGCTGCATAAGCATCGCCGGCAAATGTTTCCGTTGTTGCACCTTCAAGTTTTCCTTTTGATTCACCTGCTCCTCTATCATCATATCGTAATACGGCAATACCATGTAGGGTCAAAAAATCTGATAAAACTTTGAATGGTTTATGCCCGTATACTGTTTCATCTCGATCTTGAAGCCCGGAACCAGAGACAAGAACGACAGCTGGAAAATTATCTCCACTATCCGGGATTGTTAAGGTGCCGGCCAAAATAGCTCCGTCCAAATCATTTTCAAATTTTATTTCTTCAACTATATAAGGAAATGGGGAAATGGGTTCCTGGGGTCTGCGATCCTGGCTGCAAGAAATTAAAATGACTAATAATATAAAACCAATCTTTTTTTTCAATATCATTTCCTCAGGGCGTATCTCGAATTAAAACGTTTCCAATTGATTAATTGTTATTCATTTTTTCCAGCATTTTCTTTGCATTATCATTTTTAGGATTGAGCTCCAAAGATTTCTTATAATTTCTGATTGCCTCATCTTTATTTCCTGCTTTCATATATGCTTCTCCCAAACTATCGTACACATTGGACGATTCGGGATAATCCGCAACATTCATCTTAAATATTTCTATTGCTATATCAGTTTCCCCTTCGTTTAAATATTTGTAGCCAAGCAGGTTCATGCTTCTTTCAGAAAATGTAAGTTTTGAGTTGGTATCTGATTTTAGGATATGATATTCCTGCATTGCTGATCCTATCCCATCTTCTTTAATCATTTTATCCAACTTTTCAGAAGCAAGTTCTCCCTTGGTAAAACTATTTGCCACATCTATTTTCAATGCTGTTACAGCTCCTTCATCATCTTTATCAAAGTAAATAACATTTTTATTAAACTCATCCATCCATCCGCCTTCGTCATTAGGAGATTGAAGTTTTATGTTTTCGTTTTTTGTCGGATCGTGAATTACTAAGGTGTTATCATCGTAAAAGACAGTGAACTCCTGATTTATTGCAGCAAATAAATATTTTCCCGGATAAGATCGCAGATTATCAGGAGCAGCAGGGTTAAGTGTATCAGGAGAAGATTGTTTCGTCATTTGTGCAATTTCATGCAATAACATTTTATCAATTTGATTGTTTTCATCTCTTGTAAATTCTAAATATAACGTCGGACTCAGCTTACAATACCATTTTCCTTTTTCATCGGGATTGTTAAATGGAAGTACCATTTGTCCAGGAATGTCAACTGAGAGATTCCCTTCTTTATCCAGCACTTCAAAAGTTCTTCCGCTTTCCATATTTGTGTATTTTCCATAAAACTCAGAATAATCGGAGCTTGAAGTTTCTGTAGATTTATTTGCCAGTTTATAATCCAATATTTCAAATTTCTTTCCACCGAAATTACTGGACGTCGATTGATATTCAGAAATACGAATATGCCCGGCGTCAACAAAATCAATCTCCAAAGCTGTGGCATCAACGGGTATCCATCCGGCATTACCCATATATATTTCATTCCAAGCATGCTGACCGAAAGCTCCACCATAGTTAGGAATATACATACCGCCCCAGACAACTCTTGCGGGTATGCCTACAGCTCTGCAGAATGATGCAAGTAGAAATGAATGAGCGCCGCATTCACCTGCACGCATATCATAAGTCTTTCTGGCCGTTCCGCCACCGGGAATTGCATAATGAATATTCTCTGCAACCCATTTGCTTAATCGCCTGGCGGCTTCCCAGCTGTCTGTTGAGCCGTCAGTTATTTCTTTTGCTTTATTGATTAAAACTGGATCATCGCTTTCTACCCGGCCATCTGCCTTTAAATATAGCTTTAAATCAGGGTCTTGAATGTCAGGAGGAAATGAGGGGGCTTCCCTGCCATCGTATTTTGAATGGGAAATTTCGAATATACCTTCAATAAGATTGTCTTTAACAGTACCTGTAAATTTCTGACCGGGTACATTTAAATCTTCAATTGAAAAATTGTGTCCGGTTGGCTCGATTAAGGCATCGACTTTCATATAAGAAAGTGATTGAACATCCGATATTGCAACATTTGTTTTGGTAACAATACTCTCATCCATGTTGGCAACTTTTATTTTATCAATAACACTTGCATCGGATAAGTAAATTTTTCGGTTCATCACTTCAAACTTGACGAAATAATCCAAATCGGGTGAAAGCCAATAGGTTGTTTTAAGTCCGGTTTTCGTATTGGTCTGTTCGATAATTATTGTGTTAAAAGCTTTCCCTGCCAGTGAAATAATTTCTTTCCCATTTTTTTTGAAGGTAGAAGGCTGAACATCCCCTTCCATCATTTCAAGAATATTATAGGTTGTTTCTGTTTTACCCTCGATATAAAAATCATTTTTGAGTCTGTTAAACATTTCATCAGACCCAATTACTGTTTCAGGAGTAATTTCAATTTCCTTTAACTGAGTGCTCATGGGTGATTTTATGGTGGCTTTATTGCCGGCAACTTTCATTTCTACATTAATATCTGAAGATCCCTGCTTGATTTTCATCATAATATGAGATGCTTTTCTGCTTTCGGGATCGATGATTGCCTTTGAGTTCATTTCTGTATTGAATTCGCTTCCCAGTAGTGAAAGCATTATAAAAATATTCACCTCCTGCTTAACAAGTTCATTGTCACCTTCTTTAAAAGTTATTTCCGAAGATTCAGAATAACCACATACCACATCATTTATTTCAATAGCATAATATATCTTGACCGCAGGTGTTGCATCAGGAAGATTTACATTTTCCTGTGCGATTGCAACCGGTATTTGCAGAAAAAATAAAATTATAAAAAACATACCAATGACAAGATGATTTAATAATTTCATCACTTACTCCTTTTTTTTATAATGAGTTGGAAATTATCGCAGCAATAGCAAATACAAGGGCAGTGTTAATTGCTATAAGCCAGTGATAAAAAAGTTTACCAACCTTACCTGTTTCTTCAAAAGTTATTTTTTTGTATTTATTTGCATAGAAAGGAAGCATAAAATTCAGAAATATAAAGTAAACCTTTTCCCCTCTCTTTCGAAGTTCATCAAAGATTAAGATCCCTGAAACAATATACCAGACAACAGCTGCACCGGCTATGATTGCCAGAATGTATGTCGTCATCATTTTTATACCTGCTGTTCGTTTATAAAATAATTTTTTTTATGGCCAGGTTCTTTCGATTATTCTAAGTTCCTGTTTTTTAAAAAATTTCTTCACGTTTCTTTTTTGCTTATCTGCATATTATTACCTTAGAGAAAATCATTACAATAAAAATTACTATTCGGTTGTACCAATATTCATTTTAACATTTTCCTCAATTACTTATAAGGATTAAAATCCAAATTCCAAATAACATATTTTATCTTTAATGAACCGTCGTTACTCTTTTCCCAGATTGTGAAGTAAGAACCATAATATGCTGATGGCTTGGGGCTGTCTTTTGAGCTTAAAGACGTGCCAAACACTCCTCGTTCATAGACTAAATTTTCACATTCCCAGATATCTTTAATCGTTCCACTAAAAGAATGATGTTTAAGACGTGATTTTTCGTTCTTATCATAAATATCTTTAATTGCATCTTTACCCTTTATCTCAGGATGAAACGCGGAGCAAATTATTATATCATCCGTGTAGTAAGGAAGAATAGCATTATAATTGCCCGCCAGAACTAATTTTTCAAGTTCTTGATTTATCTTTTCTACTTCCTCCTTAATATCATTATTTCCGGATGGAACTTGTTGATTTGCTACTACCGCTGCCTTCTGGTTCGTATCCTCACACGAGACAAGAATCATCGGCAGAATTATTGATATAACTAAAAAGGTTAAATATTTATTCTTCATTTTTATTTTCCTTTTCCAATATTAATTTTTTGACAAATTCTAATATGGTGTCTTTACCGTTCAGATAATCTTTATAGATTTGCGTTACATAGTAATCAGGCTCAACACCCCTGGTTTTATCCATATCTTTTACAGCGGCAGAGAATGTTCCTTGAGGCACATACACCATTATTTTAGTATTATCCAGAATAAATTCTTTTGTTCTGGCGTTACATTTATAAGTTGAACCACCCTCTTCTCCAATGATCTTTCCGATTTTATGATACTTTAATAAAGCACAAAAATGTCCGTTAGTTGAGCCGCAGTGTTTATCTATAAGGGTAAAAAGATTTCCTGAAAATCTATTTTCAGCCAACGGGATAGGCTTGGCAAATTCTGAATATCTTCCGTATTCTTCCGCAAAGTAAGGCACAAGTTGTTTTTCAAGATAAGAAAAGAGTGGAACGGCACAGAAAGGATCACCGCCATCATTTCCGCGTAAATCAAGAATCAGATTTTCAATATGCTTATTTTTAATTTCCAGAAAGGCGCTATCCAAAAATGCTTTGAAGTAATCTACCCGATCATAGAAGATGAATGAAGGAATTCTCAGCATTGCTGTGTTGATATCATTCAGGATTCTTAATGAGGGTGGCGGATGATCAAAATTCTTGAATACTATTTTTCTAACTTCTGTAAGATTGGCAGGAATAAGTTCTTTTCTCTCTTTTGTTTTCCTTCCGGGTAATGCATAAGTGATTATGTATCTTTCCTGAAAACCATAATATCTTGCAAACGCCATTGGAAATCTTTTTTCAACCTGTGCATACTGGAATTGTTCAATAAATCCATCAGATGAGTAACTGTTCTTTAGATCACTAATTATTTTTTCAACAGGATAGGAGTTTATTTCGAGAACAATGCTTCCTAAAGGAACCTGCACCGTATCAGAGTAATATCCTGAAACTACAGCAAATCCCTCAATTAATTTTATCTGCAGGGGGAATAGTTTCTCCTTGCCGGATTCCCAGAACATACCGGGCAGCCAGATGCTTGAGTGCATACATCCAATGTTATCGTTGATCGGAGCGAGTATCTGAAAATATTCATGATACTGCATCGGTCGGTTAATTAAACTTAACTGATGATCAAATAAACTGTCGAAGATATCCTTGCTTGTATATTCGTATAATTTAATATGCTGGTTTTCATAAATATTTCTTAACTGAGAAAAATCCTGTTTCAGTTGCTGAAGGGTAAAATATGTCTCAGCATTTATCAAATTATTCATACTGTCAGAAGCGATTAGAGTATTCTCTTCTGATACGAACGGATGTTTTAAGGCAAGCAGATTATTTTTTTCTGTTAAATCGGGGGGAGATATATAAAAAGAAACAATAAACGAAACTATATATAGAAAAACAAATGAAGTTATTCTAATCATTTTTCTTCTATTAAAATTTTAGAATTTATTTTTAATATAAGAAAACTATGCTTAGTTAAGTCATTTTTAGGTTGAATGGCAGGAGAAAATTTTATCTGGTAAATAAAATAGCAATTATTAACAAATAAATAATAAATCCTTTAAAGCATGTACTTCTTTACCATATTGATTAATCAATTAATATTTAATCCGCTATTTGGTGCGTGCATTAAATTTAATCAAAAGTGTCAAATGAATAATCTATAATTAGCTATCTATTCTTTACTGAATTAATATGGCAATACTAACGTTATTATTTCCAGCCTCAACAATTTTATGAGCCTCAATGATATTGTCCATCGCGAACGTTCTTTGAATAACAAGTTTAATTTTATTTTCTTCAATTAGTAATTTAATAGCCTTTAAATATTCTGCACTTCCAGGTGCTATAGAACATCTGACTTTTTTATTCCCGATCAGTGAAGTGAGGAGTGCTTGGAAAAGTACACCTGATTTAAAACTTACAAAAAAATGGATGCCTCCGGGCTTCAATAATCTTTTACAATTTGAAAGCAAATCACAACTAAAATCGCTATTTGTAAACATACCTATTCAGCCTGGTTCCTGAGCCCGTCGAAGGAATCAACTGTTCAAAATCATTTTTCCTTCAATCACTCAATCAACCAACCTGCCTTGCCGGCAGGCAAGTTGAATGATTGGTTGTCCCTTATCCGGTATCCGGCATCAAGAATCGACTTCATAACTCACGCTCTCTTTTCTTCTCTTCCATCAAAGACTTCAGCATCCTTCCTTTCATTCCAAGAATACCAATGTTCATTCTCACTTCATCTTTAGTAACAAGCGGAATTAATATGATTCCATCCTCAACAATTTCGAATTTTACGCGTCTGCCCGGTGTAAGTCCATACTTTTTCCTTAGCGGTTCGGGAATGGTCACTCTTCCGTTTGTAGCAATCTGTGTGAATTTTATCTCTTTAAAATCTTCCGTTTAATATAAGCGTTAAAGTTTTTTAAGCGCTTTTTTTGCTTCTGCATATCCTTTTTTAATTAAGTCCGGCACCTGTTCGGGATCAACCATATTAAACTTTGAAAGATCGGGTTTAATCAAAAGATCTGCATCGCCGGTCTGCAGTTTGGTAGCATTCATAAGGACGAAATTATAAGTGTTCAATATAATTTCAATAATGTTCCCGGGTTTTTGTTGTGTATGTTCTGCGTACAGATCAACACCAATTAAATAGCCGGCGCCAAGTTCCTTTAGTACAGAAACCGGCACGTTATCCACAATGCCGCCGTCAACAAGCATTTTTTTATTTATTTCAACGGGAGAAAATATACCGGGAATGCAGGTAGTTGCCATAACTGCTTCTTCAACTTTACCTTTTTTTAACACCACCTTTTCACCGGTGGCTATATCAGTGGCAACCATTGCAAGCGGAATTCCTGCATCACTGAATTTAACATCGCCGATATTGTCAGTAATAATTTTACCAAGCCGCTTATTTGATAACAGACCGTATTTGGAAATAGACAATTCTGAAATTTCAAACCAGTCCAGGTCCATTGCAATCTTTTCAATTTCATCAGAACTTTTACCAAAAGCAAAAAGAGCCGCTACCAAAGCACCAGCGCTGGTTCCGGCAATACAGTTTACTGATATCTTTTGTTCTTCAATTGCTTTAAGAACACCAATATGTGCCGCGCCAAGCACAGCCCCGCCGCCAAGTGCCAGTCCTATTTTTTCCTTCCTATTAAATATTCCCATTACTCTATAACTCCTTTACATCTATTCAAATTCTAAAGAGACTATTTCAAACATATATGTTTTTTAAACTTTAGTCCACCTGAGAATTACACAAAGCTTACCGATGCAGAGAAAAAGGATTGAGTGAATGGGTGATGGAAGCGCAGGCAACTTCACGATTAACGAATAACTAGTAACAATTAACAATGAAGCGTACGATTGAATGATTGGTTGTCCCTTATCCGGCATCCGGTACCTGGCATCAGAAATCCAGCATCCCCCAAAGGGGCAGGCAGTAACTTGCCCGGTTCCTGATCTGTTAATTCTCTGCTAATACAAAAATTAAAAAGGCGCCGCAACGGGCGCCGGTTAGAGAAAGAAATTTTGTTATTGAGTGTTTATTAAAAAAATAAACCTGTCACCTTGCTTCATTAACTGTAATGCTTTTGCCGTCTATTTTAAATTCGTGAAGTGCTTTAACTGCAGAGTAAGCCTCTGAAGAGCTTTGCATTTCAACAAATCCAAAGCCTTTGGATTTATGGGAAATGCGGTCTGTTACAACCTTTGCAGATAATACAACACCGTACTTCTCAAATATTTCTTTTAACTTTTTGTTATCAAATGAACCCGGGAGTGAACCCACAAATAGTTTGGAACTCAAATAAACCTCTCTAAAATAATTAATAAATTGCCTGTCTTGTACTACATATTATTAACTTAGGTAAACTCTGCATAATTAACTAATTCTGTTGTTTTATTTTACATTTATCGACTATTCAAGCACATATGTTCAAAATAAATATATTTATAAAACCGTCCGCAAATAAAAGGTTCTCGAGTAATGAAATGTATCAAGAGAACCTTTTGAAACAGCCCCCAATAAATGCTGATTATATGTGTTTTTTATCTTTTGTGATTGGATTTATCCAACTGTTATTATAAAGATTAATTATATGATTCAGAAACAACTTAAATAATGCATAATTATTATAATACTTAGAGCAACGGCAAATAATATTTTTAAGATAATTTTACCAATTTTCTTATATTGCCATTATTTAAAGAGTGAATTGGATTTATTATTTGAACTTTGCTATGTAATTTTGAGCCGAAATTTAACTTTTTACTGAAGGGAGTAAAAAATCATTATCCTGCTTAAACTTTTTCAAATATTTATTATAACTGCTATTTATTTTATTGCAGTTTCCTGCGGTACCGACACGCCGGAAAAGGACCTGCCGCTAAATGAAAAACTTTCTTTTGATGAAGTCCGTTACAATAATGCAATAGGAAGGGTTTTTTATAAATCGGAAAAGTCGGAATTATTTATGGATTCGACTTACCGTTTCATTGACACGCTGAAAGAGTTTTATTCATCCAGGCAGTTAAAGCCGGTTATTATTAAAAGTTTTGAAGATGGTGAAGTAGTAAACGCGTTAACCGGAATTCTCAATCGTGCAGATGAACACGGACTTAATCCTGATGAATATCACGCTGAACTGATAAGAAATGAATTCTTTAATGCAGTAAACGATACTATTGAAAACCCTAACAGGCACGAACAGCTTGCAATGGCAGAAATACTGCTAAGCAAAGCAATTATTAAATATGCTTATGATCTCCGTTATGGTTATGTTAATCCGAGAGTGCTTTTTTCTGACAGTTACTTTATACCACTGCCCGATTCAGCTTCAAGGGATTTGTTTGAACCTCTAAAGCAGGAAAATATTCTTGAATATCTGAACAAAATTCAGCCCGCAAGCACAAATTATGTTAAGCTTCAGAAAGCGCTGAAACATTACAATAATTACCTTGGTCTCGATTGGCCTGTTATCACAATTTCGTCTCCCAAGCTGGAAGAAGGCAGCACCGATCCGTCACTTAAGCTTATAGCATCCAGATTAATAACTTTAGGTTTACTTGATACTTCAGCTTATAAGTTGAACGACAGTTTATTTTATGATTCAACGCTTGTTGATGCAGTGAAAAAGTTTCAGAAGATCAACGGATTAAATGAAGACGGTGTTATCGGCTCAGGAACATTAGAACGACTTAATATAACTCCGGAGCAATATGTAAAAACAATTAAAATTAACCTGGAACGCTTCAGGTGGATAGATTACGCTAACACTCCGCAATATCTTCTGGTTAATATTCCGGACTTTAAAGTGTTTGCTGTTGAGAACGGCAGAAAGCTTTTTGATATTAAAGTATGTACCGGTATTAGGCGGCCTGCTAATTTTCAGGCACGTAATGAAATTTATAAAAAGACAAAAAAGATCCGCGATAAACCTGATGATTGGGAAACTCCTGTGCTTTATTCGGAATTGGCTTATATGGTGCTTAATCCAACCTGGACAGTTCCTGCAAGTATAATAAGGGAGGAAATACTCAGAGAGGTAACTAAGGATTCAAATTATCTTCAAATAAAAAATTTCAAGGTTTATAAAGAGGGCATGGAAATTAATTTGAATGAAGTTGACATTAAAGAATTTTCTTCAGCCAGAATTCCATATACTATAGTTCAGGATCCGGGTGCTGGAAATGCATTAGGTAAAATAAAATTTATGTTCCGGAATCCGTTCGGGGTTTATCTGCACGATACACCTTCAAGGGCACCTTTTAGCAAATCTAACAGGGCAGTAAGTCACGGCTGTGTTCGTGTGGAAAAACCTATTATGCTTGCAGAATACTTATTAAGAGATCATTCTAAGTGGAATGTGGATTTTCTAAAGCTTGAAATTGGTCAGAGAGTTGATGACAGGGCTATAAGATCCGATTATGAGAGAAAACGGACTGCACTAAGAAGAAATGCAAGTTTTGGTAAAACAACGGATATAATTCTGGACAGAAAAATACCTTTATACATAGATTATTATACTGCCTGGGTTGATGATGACGGATACGTTAATTTCCGTGAGGATGTTTACCGCAAAGACAAGGTGTTAAGCGATTATATGTTCCCGGAAAAAGAAATTATAGCTCAACGCTGATTTTTGCTCCCGGTATTAAAAAACTAAATCAAACTGTTTAGAGCATATAGTTCTTATGTAATAAAAACCTCAGAATTAAAAGAAATAATAAACTGCTCCGATTATCCGCAGGTTAGTAAAATCTTTTACATTTTCTATTTTACCTTTGTTAAGATTGTCCGGTGTTCCGTAACCTGCTGAGGTGTATTCAAGCTCTGTTGAGAACCGTAAACTGTTAAAGTTGAACTGCACTCTTGGTGAAACACGAAAAACATTTTCAATGTTTGTGCCTCTGCCGTAATATGCACCGGCAATATTATCATCAGCTCCAAGACTTTTTGTATATCCTGCAAAAACCGCGTACTCAATATTTTTGCCAACAGAAACTTCACCCCAAACTGAAAAGCATTTTAGTGCTGTATATTCTTCAACACCGGTGAGTGTGTCCAATGATTTAACTGCGTATCCGCCAAGCATAATATGGTCTGTAAGATTGCTGCCGTAAACACCCTGAACTTTAAAGGTAACAGGATCAAAACTAAGTTTGGCAAATCCTGTAAAAGCCAATGAAGAAATTGTGTTATCAGTTTTAATATTTATAGGTGTAACTATTCTTGGTGTGAGCTGTTTATAATCAATACCCGCTCCGGCAAAAAAGTCCTTGTCTGAATATTGAAGTTGGGCATTGAGATTCGGCACAAATGAATTACGCAAATATGTGCTTGCAAATCCATTTGGACCATTACTTTGAAAATCCCGCTGACTTGCCGCAACGGCAATTATTTTAAATTTATCAAATGAATGAGTGAATCTGATCTGCGGATTTCTTGAAAAGGGTTGGAACGGAACACCTGTATTAAAGGATACAACTCCGGGAAACATTTCGGCAATAAACATAGGATGCCATGTTTGTCCAACCAGTAAAGAGGATTTTTCCCAGTCGAGTTTTACAAATGCGTGACGCAGTCTGAAACCGTTTATATCAGCATCGGAATGCCCGAAGAATTCGCCTTCAATTACTCCGGATGTTTTTGCGCCGATTGCATCCGGACCGGTTATCTTTCCATTAAGTCTTGTTTGTATAGAAAGCATATTTAATGATGATTTATCATTAACATCATTACCGTTTATATCAAGAGACTCATTTTGCGGATATAATAAAAAATGTCCTTCTCTAATAATAACCGATTGCCTTGTATCATAAAAGATATCAGTTTTAACAAAACCGGAAAAAGAAATTCCAAAGGATTGTTTTTCTGTTTGTGAAAAAAGTAAGGATGAGAAAGAGCAAAGAAGAAGTAATATTTTTTTCATTCTTATTTCCCTTCAGGTCTACAATAGTATTAGGATTAAAGAAAATCCTTCGGGGTATTAAACAGCAAGGCTGCGTTAACCTGCGAAGGATTTCCAATTTTAATATTTATTCAGCACCAACACCAAGGTAGGTGCGGAGTTTTTCATCTTCAAATTTTTCCTCAGCACTTTGTTCCTTAGTTAATTTAGAAACAATGAATGCTGCAAGAAAAGCTGCACTCATTGAAATCAATGCCGGATTTTTTAACGGGAAGATTGCTGATTCATTTCCCATAATATCTACCCAAACGGTGGGACTTAATATTATAAGAATTACCGATAAGCTTGCCCCTGTGATTATACTAGCCACAGCACCTTTGGTAGTAAATTTTTTCCAGAGTATTGATAACAGCAGAGACGGGAAATTTGAACTTGCTGCAATGGCAAATGCAAGACCAACCATAAACGCGACATTCTGTCCCTTAAATGTAAGTCCGAGAATTATTGCAAGAGCACCAATCAATAAAGTAGAAATTCGTGCAACTCTTACTTCGCCGGCTTCATCAGTTTTTCCTTTCTTAATTACATTTACATAAAGATCATGTGATAATGTTGATGCGCCTGAAAGTGTTAATCCGGCAACCACGGCTAATATTGTAGCAAATGCAACAGCTGCAATAAATCCGAGGAAGAATCTTCCGCCGACAGATTCTGCTAATAACAACGCAGCCATATTGCCGCCTTTGTCAATACTGCTAATGACATCCTGACCAACTAAAACCATTGCGCCGAAACCAATAATAAAAGTTAAGATGTAGAAATAGCCAATGAAGCCTGTTGCAATGAATACAGATTTTCTTGCCTGCTTGGCATCCGGCACAGTAAAAAATCTCATTAGTATATGCGGCAATCCGGCTGTTCCTAAAATTAACGCTAGTCCAAGTGAAATAGCATCCCACGGATTAGTTACAAATCCTCCCGGTGAAAGAACCGCATCACCGTATTTTGCGGCAGCCTGTTCAAAAAGTGAAATTGGATTCATTCCAAAACTTGCCAGAGTCATAATAACAAGAAAAGTCGCACCCGATAAAAGTAATACAGCTTTAATTATCTGTACCCAGGTAGTAGCAAGCATTCCGCCAAAAAGAACATAAGATATCATAACTAATCCGACTATTACAACTGCTAATTCATAAGGTAAGCCGAATAAAATATTTATCAATGCACCAGCACCAACCATTTGTGCGATAAGATAAAAAACTATGGTCATCAGTGAGCCGACAGAGGAAGCAATTCTTACAGGTTTTTGTTTAAGCCGGAAAGCCACAACATCTGCAAATGTAAACTTGCCGAGGTTCCTTAAAGGTTCAGCGATTAAAAACATTACGAGGGGCCAGCCGACTAAAAATCCAATTGAATAAATCAAGCCGTCATAACCTTTCAAAGAAACCATTCCTGCGATTCCTAAGAAAGAAGCTGCGCTCATGTAATCGCCGGATAATGCTAATCCGTTTTGAAAACCGGAAATGTTTCTGTCAGCCGCATAAAACTCCGATGTTGTTTTAGTTTTTTTAGCTGCCCAATATGTTATAGCTAAGGTAATTGCCACGAATGTAAAGAAAATTATGATCGAAGCTATATTTACCTGGCCTAAGGTTGTTTCAATAGTTCCCAATAGAAATTCTCCTAAAATCTGTTTAGTAAATAAGATGTATTAACTGTTACTTTTCCAAAATTTCATTACGAAGTTCGCGGACCGCTTTATCGTACTTATTGTTAGCCCAGCGTGTATAAAAACCGGTTAACAGCCAGGCAAATACAATGACACCTATACCGATAGGTAAGCCAATGGTTATGTGTTCACCGATTTTTAATGCCAGCAGTTCTTTATAAAAGGCAATTGTGAGCATAAAACCGAAATAAACGATAAGCATAATCGCAGTTAATGAGAGGGATACTGTCAATCTTTTCTTAACAATATCTTTAAATTTTTCTGAATCAAGGATTTCTTTTACACGAGTCGCCTGAATGCCCATAAACTCTCCTGTATTGTTTGGGTGAAGGTATATCGATTAGTAATATTTTATAGAAAATTACTTCTGAAAATTAGGGCAAGATGGCTACATTTCAAAAGAAACTGGCAGTTTATTTACAGAAGTATTAGTTTTCAGATACGGATATAAACAATAACAGGAGAGGAGTAAAAAATGAAAAAACTATTTTTTTTATCACTTTTTTATTTCACAAGTGTGTTTGCTTCAGGCGGCGGTGTAAATTCTGATAACACATTTTATTTACCGGGCACATCCCCTTCCGAACAAAAAGGCAAATGGTACTACGGCGGAAATTTCGGGGCTAATTTCTGGAATGATTACATTCTTGTTAGTGTTGAACCAATGGCTGGGTATAAAGTCAGCTCAAAATTTTCCTTAGGACTTAAAACTCATTATTCTTTTATTATGGAAGATAACGATGTGCAGGATTTAACATATCATAATTTTGGCGGCAGTGTTTTTGCCAGATACAGTCCTGTACCGCTTGGTTATCTTCACGCAGAATTTGTCTATAGAAATTATGAGCAATACAGTTTTAATTCTGTTTCAAATAAGTTTGAGTCAGATAGAGTCTGGGTCCCGTTCCTTTTGCTTGGCGCTGGTTATAAACAGCCATTGGGACCTAATGCTTCTTTATACGCAGAAGTTCTTGTAGATGTTATACAGGATAAAAACTCCCCATTTAAAAAATGGGAACCTATTTTTCACGTTGGAGCGGCTGTAGGTTTTTAGTTCCGGTTGACCTTTATTATAACGCGGCTGTCTCAAAAGTCTTAAACACAAGTTAGCCGCAATTTTCAAGTTGCGTAATTTTATATTTTCGCAAGCTGAAGAGTCTGTTGCAGAAGTCACATAATTGTCATTTCGACCAACGGGAGAAATCTTTTTCGTTACATATTGAAGGATTTCTCAGTCTCCCGAAGGGATGCCTATGGCAGAAGACTCCTTCGAAATGTCACTTTCAGAGTTATGCAACATATCCTGAAGCTTGCGGCTACCATAAAATAATGAGTTATGATACGACCTCTATTATTTTTTCTGATATTTTTATTAAGACGCCCCGGTTAAACTTTCATACCCTTAAAATCCATATTTATTTTATTTTTCAGATCTGCTAAAACATCGAAGTAACTTTTAAGAAGTTGTTTATCAACATCTGTCAAACCGGCAGGGTTTACCACATTATCAATTTCAATATTACTATCATAACAATCTATCTGATGTTTCAATCTCAGGCGCATCAAAAAGTTATAGCAGTAAGAAACGCTTTTATAAACTGCGCTTGAAAGAACACCTTTTTCATTTATTGCTTCAAGTCTTCGGTAAGTATTTGTTTCATTCAGCTTTTGCTTAATTGTATACAGCCGGGCAAAATCAACTACAGGCAGCAGTAAAAGCTTAACATCAACAGGAGCTTTAAGCTTCTGCATATTATCAGGAATATTAATGTTTAGAACGCTTTCACTCATATAAATAAAGAACGTGTTGAAACTTGCAGTAACGTGATGTATATGTTTCTGAAGCCGAGTTGAAAGTTCTTCATCTCCATAAACACTGCGGAAATCAAAAAAGATCTTTATGTCAAGAAGATCCTGCGGGTTTGAAGAAGTTACCCATTCTGTAAAATATCCTTTCCAGGTAGAATACGGCTGGCACCACTTATTGTGCTTAGCCATAATGTTGCCTTTGCAATACCGATATCCGGCTGCTGCAAGATTATCACAAATTATTTCTCCAAGCCTGCTAAAATATTTCTTTACATCTTCCTCTTTTTCGGGAGTAACATCTTCGTAAATAATTGCATTATCCTGATCAGTTGCTAAAGTCTGTTCTTCCCTGCCTTCGCTGCCCATCGTAATAAATGTATACTTAGCCGGCGGCGTTCCGGTTTCTTTAATTGCCAGTTCGATAATCCGTTTTGTTATTGCATCAGCAATTAAAGTAATAAAGTTAGTTATGCTTTGAATGTTTGTGTTGTATTCAATCAAACTTCTTATAAGAATTAACAGCTGATCACGGTATTGAGCTATTTTATTTACTGTTTCAGCATTTTCAATATTCTGTATAAAGAAAAGGAAATTAGTGTAAGATGCATCAAAAATATCATCTATAGTTAAAATACCTTCTATTGAATCGTCTGCACGTTTAACTACCAAACGCCTTATCTTCTTTTTACGGAATTTAACCAGCGCTTCATATATTGTTGAAGTAGGATTAATAGAATAAATTGGGGAACTCATAATTTTATAAACGGGTTCATCAAAAGCAACTGAAGGAGCAATTACACGCTCGCGAAGATCACGATCCGTAATAAATCCGATTTCTTCACTATTACTACCAAGCACAAGAATTGCATTGCAGTTATTGGATGTCATAATTTTTATCGCCTCACTGATCGGGGAGTTGTGAGGGCAGGTATGCAGTTCTTTTACAAAACCTGCAACTCGCTGTGAAAGAGTCAGAACGGATGTCTGCAGATCAAATATAAGTTTTTCCTTGTCCATATCAGTTCTGCGCTGTTCGGATATATCTTCTATAATTCCATCAATGGAAATTGGTCTGCCGTGTACGTCTTTAACCATCACCGCTGATAACGAAACAGTAATTATCTTCCCGCTGCTTTGCTTAAGCTGAACAGCTTTGTTTTTAATGAAATCATGATCAGATAAACTGTTCATAACAGAATCTGATAAAGAATTATCTGCAAAGTAATCGAATATTGATCCGCTGAGAATTCCCTCATCGCTTTTAACACCAAGAATATTTTTAAGCGCAGGATTGATCTCAGTAAAATGTGCATTGTTATCTGGCGATGCTCTGAAAACTCCGATTGTGAGCTGACTGGTTAAAGCGAGATATTTTTCTTTTGTATAATCAAGTGCTTCTTCAATTTTTTTAGAACGGCTTATATCTTTAACACTGATTACAACACCGTTGTTATTAAGAAATTTTATTGGAGATATTACAAGGAACGCATCTGTTTTCTCACCATTCTTTTTTAGTAATTCTGTTTCAAGCTGTTCTGTTGTGTCAGAGTCATTTTTTCTACGCAGGTTTTTAAAGTCGAATGTTTTTGAATCCGGAAAGCTGCTGAATATTTTAGAAAGTTCTAATTCATTATCATCCTCATCATATCCGAGTAAATTATAAACAGCCTTATTGAAAAACACCTGCTGGTTTTCAAGGATCATTATTAGTCCTTCACCTGAAGTTTCAACAAGCATTCTGTAACGTTCACGTGATTCGCTCAGTTCAGCTTCTGCAATTTTTCTCTTTCGTTCACTATGATAGTTTTGAAATGCGGTGTAGAAAAGAAACAAGGAACTAAGAACCGTAATAAGAACTGAAATAGTTATGATATTCCTTTCAATTTGTGCGATCTCTTCCTTTACGTCTTCAATGTATATACCTGTTCCGATAACCCATCCCCAAGGCTCAAACTTTTTTACGTAAGAAAGTTTAGGAACAATTCTTGTCGAATCATCTTTCCATTGCCACATATAATCAACAAAGCCCTCGCCCTTTTCATTAACGACGTTAACCATTTCTACAAATAATTTTTTATTACGCGAGTCATAAACTTCCGTGAGATCTTTACCGTTAAGATCCGGGCGATATGGATGAGTAAGCATTGTCGGATGCAGATCTGTTACCCAGAAATAATCTTTAAGTTCATCTCCGTATCTGAGTGTTTTAATCTGATCAACAGCAGATACCTGTGCTTCACTTCTGTTAAGCTCTCCGTTCATTTCAAGTCTGTGCCAGTTATATATCATACTCTCGGCAGAGTATGTAAGCTCACGAAGCATTTCCCGTTTGCGGTCGAGAATAATATTTTCAAATTGCGGAATGACCACCCAGAAAAGTGCAACGATAAATAATCCTATCGTCATAAGTGTTGGGAAAAGTACTTTTACATAAGTAATACTTTTTGAAACCGGGTTTTGCTTTTTCATTTACTTGCCTGATATGAGTTAAATGATATCACTTTAAATTCTTTTTCCGATGTATCTAAAATGGTAACACCGTTTAACCTGCTTGTTCTTGCAACACATGGTACTACAATCCATTGTTGTTCATCAATGAGCTTATGAGTTCCGAACCCTGACAAACGAAACTTATTCTGATCAACCATAATCACACCTTCCGGATGACCGTGACCGGATATACTTGTTAAGCAGTTACGCTCGCTCATATAATCGAAATGTTTAGCGAGATGAAAGGGCTCGCGGGGAAAATAAATAGCCGAACCGGTAAAATCAGGATAACAGAAGTGCGAAAACAAAAAAGTTATATTATCAAATTCTCTTATTTCAATTTCATTTAAACTCCCGAGATATTCTTTTGCATCATCACTTAGATGGCATCTTAATTCGTTATCTTCATAAAGCCATATCCTGTTCTTTGCTTTTTTTGCACGTATTTCATAATCGAGTCCATACCAGTTATCTGTATAATCAAAACCGAATTTATGATATGGTATTTTTTTAAGAGCAAAAAGGTCGTGATTACCGGTCACAACAACGGAACAATTTTCTCTTACTAAACGAACACAATCCTCTGCATCTCTTGTTTCAATGTAACGGAAAAAGGGAATGGTGAAGCCGACAATATCGCCAAGACAAATTACTGTATCGCATTTTTCATCTGATAAGATTGAGAAGGCTTTCTCAAGGTTCTGAACATCTTCGTGGATATCTGTAATAAAACCTAATTTCATTTTACAAAGCAGAATGAAAAGAATTTATAATAATTGTCTGTTGCAAAAGCTAATGTTCGTTACAATTAAAAACAAGATTTGATTGCTTGTCACGTTGAATATATAATAAAAGAACAAAATTGAAACCGCTTAACTAATGTACTCTTTCTAAGTGAAAACATTACGAAGAACTTAACACCCTAATTAAAATTTATACAAGATTTTAATCATCATTGAAATAGAGATCAGCAATCTTGTAAGCTAATTCCAGCGTAGTTCTTTCAGGTCTGGCATTTCTGTTGGTCAAAATGACTATTGTAAAATGCTTTCCGGGTATTCTGTAATTAATATTTCTGAATCCTCTCGTACTTCCGGTATGATATACAACATCACTATTATATCTTTTTTCCACGTGCCAGCCGTAACCGTAGGGAATTTCAGTGCCATTGGAAGTTATGCCGGGAGTCCAGGATTCAATGAGATACTTTTCATCGATTAAACTTTCTGTGTAAAGAGCCTGATCCCATTTAAAAAGATCATTCAGTGATGAATAAATACCACCGTCACCAAGTACAGCGCTCGTAATACTCTGATCAGTAAGATCAATTCCATTTTCAGTAATAGTATAACCATACGCCCTGTTGCTTACTTCATTTATATTATTTTCAAATGCTATTGTGGTTTCCATTTCGAGAGGTTTGAAGATATTATTATGAAGAAAATCGCGGAATGGTTTACCGGATATTTTCTCAACAGTTAATGCAAGCAGGGCATAACCGCTATTGCTGTATTGGTGCTTGCTGCCTGGTTCATAATAAGTTGAATCGGTCAGAATTATCAGATCAAGTACATCTTTATCTTTTAACTGAACTGTGACGGAATCGTGTATTAAATCCTCGTAATCAATCAATCCGGATGTATGTTGAAGTAAATGTTTAATATTTATTTTACTACCATATTCGGGAAAATCAGGGAATATTTCTTTAAGTGTAGTGTTAAAATTAATCTCTCCCCTTTCAATTAACATAAGGATTGACATAGCCGTAAACTGCTTCGTAATAGAAGCAAGCCGGAAATTAGTAAATGAATCAATCGGGATACCTAATTCAACATTTGCGATCCCATAGCCTTTTTGAAAATTTATTTTGCCGTCTTTTATAACCATTACTGCAGCACCGGGAAGATCAGGGTTATTATAAACGCTTAATAATTGATCAATCTTATCTTCGTAATTCAATGTACATCCTGTTAACAGAGTTAAGGAGATTATGAAAATCAAGGAGGATTTCATTTTATGAGCTTTCGGGTTAAACTTTTTAATTGTTGTCCTAAAGATAAAACATTAAATGGTTTAAGGGTATAAATATTCTATTATATAAACGAAACTGTCTGGTTAAGTAGCATTTAACTTAAAACTTGTTGTTCAGAATATTATTTGGAAATACTTAATTTAAAAACAAAAAAGCCCGCTCACAGATTTAATCTATATGCGGGCTTTGAAAATAAGGTTAATAAAAGTTTAACGGACTAAAATCATTTTTTTGGTTTCGACAAAGTTGTTTGCTTTTAAACGGTATAAGTAAACGCCGCTGCTTACCGGATTCGCTTCCGTGTTATCGCCATTCCATATTAGAGTATGTCTGCCAGCATTTTGCGTTTCATTATTGGCAATGGTTTTTATTATACTTCCCAGGACATCGTATATTTCAAGAGTTACAACACTCTTTTCTTTTAAGTTATACGAGATAGTTGTAGTAGGATTGAATGGGTTCGGGTAGTTCTGATAAAGGGTATACTCTGTCGGACTTAAGGATATATTATTTGCCTCCTGTTTTGCAAATTCGTGCGTACCGATAATTAATTTTAAGTTGATTGTTCCCTTATCCTCATTGTTAATTACAGCTTTGTTGTTCTGAACCGGGATAGACACTTGTGAATCAATATTGAGCAGCCAGATATCAAAGCCTTCAGGAAGCTTATTTTCTGAAGCAAAAACAATGTGAACATTTTGCCACATTTCTTTTACTGTCAAAGATAGATCCCAGGTTATTCCGTCTTTATCGGGTGAAACAAATTTTTGTGCAAAATTTTTGTCGCTATCAATTATACTTAATCTTATTTCATTTCTGATCGGCGGAGCTTCCAGAATGTTTTTCTTTATGCCGGTATGTTTGTTCTCATTGAGCATTCCCACATAATTCTGATAATCAATATGCTTTGTGTTTTCAATTTCAGCCTTTATCTGAATAATAAATTCATTGTCTTCAAAGGCAAATGAATGTTTTGGTAATGGCGAACCAATCATACTTTCAACCGGCGGTACGGATAAAGTTACAACCTGCAAGCCTGGATTGTAAACCCAATAGCCTTCCCATGGCTCTAAGACTGACTGGTTATATTCATAGTCAAGTAGTGCAGGATTCCATCGAACAGGTGCATCAACAATTTCGGAGTTCTCTATTTCAATCCAATCAACCGGAAATGCAAATGGATTTGCAATTTGATTCCATCCCGGACTCACATCAATATTGTAATTATTAAATGCATCAACAGATACGGCATTAGTAATATTAAATGGTAAACCGTCGCGATGTATTAACCAAAAAGCATTCCCTGGCACAAAACCGGTATTTAAATCAGGATGTTCAAGATAGTTTTCATTTAATCCATCCCATCGAAACAGACGCCAAACTGAATTATTATATGTTCCATAATCATTTCCCAAAACAGAAGTTATGCCCGGGTTATTAAGAGATAAGGGAACAGATATCATTGCATACTCCCCTGGTACAAATAGATTGGGGAATATAAGTTCATCAATATTGACTGCTAATGACGCAGGAGAATTAAGAGGATCATTTGTTGGAAATGTTACTAAAGTGAATCCATCGGAAAACTCAACATAATATTGAACGCCCCTTATAGTTGAATATTGCTGAGGGATTGTGGCAACATAGTTGTTCCCGATCAGTATCATTGCGGTTTGCTGGAATAATCTTTCTCCGGTTCGCCTGTAATAAAACTGGTTGCTTATAACCTCAAGACCCTCTGGTGCTATAATATTAAGTGTATTATCCTGACCGAGTTTTATTGAGTCCGGTTGTTCTACAATTATTGAAGTAATTGCATTGCCGGACAAAATTACAGAATCCGGACTGCTTGCTGCATCACTTATAAACAATAATTCGGCGGATTTTAAGCCCGCAGATGATGGTGTAAAGAATACTCTTATAACTCGTGTTTCTGAAGTTGGAATAGTATCCTGAAGCTGCCCTATCAAACTAAACTCATTCTGATTCAAACCGGTGATCAAAACATCGGAAAGTATAATTGTTTCGGTTCCGGTATTTGTTAATGTGATGGAGCGTTCAGCAGAAAGATTAACATCCAGTGTACCAAAATCTAATATGTTAGAAGAAAAAGTAAGAGAACTTGTCCCACCAATGCCAGTAATTGTTACTGTATCGGGACTCGTTAACGCATCACTTTCAATAACCAGGTAAGCTGTTTTTATTCCGGGGGTTAATGGCAAAAATGTTATAACGGCATTTTCAGACTGCAATGGGGCAATCAGACTAAAATTGGCATTAAAAGAAAATGCTGCGGCATCTGGTCCTGTTAAACTAATATCAAATATATGTAAAGCTGTTGTTGATGGATTTGACAGAGATACTGTTTGGCTTCGTGATGAATCAATGAGCACTGTTTGGAAGTCGATTAGCTGCGGACTGATATTTAAATCAGGAGATGGCAGTCGTCCAAGAAAAATATCCGAAGAGAATTCGCTGTTTAAAATAAAACTTCCGAAATTAGCCAACCCTGCAAACAATCCTGTAACAATAAGTTCACCATTATTATCTGTTACTATACCACCGGCTTCATTATAATTATCCCCGCCGGCAATGAAATCCCAAATCTTAGTTCCATCTTTTCTAAACTTACCAATATAAATGTCGTCCCCTTCCCCCTGAGGTGAATCAAAAAAGCGTCCTTTGTTACCAATAATTGCTATGTTGCCTGCCGCATCTAACGAAATACCCTTTCCAAAACTATAACCGGAATCACCCGCCTGTACTGCCCACTGAGGATTTCCTAATAAATCATACTTTGCAATAAAAATATTTGCAAATGCATCACTCGTGAGAATGATGTTATCAAAATTAACTGTTTCACTGAATCTGCCGGTGATGTAGATATCGTTATCACTATCAATTACTAAATCGAACCCAATTTCATTAAATGCTGTACCACCGGCTTGTTTTATCCAGATAAGATTTCCGTTAGTATCATATCTGGCAATAAAAATGTCCGGTCCGGCTATACTTGTAAGAATTGTACCGGAAAAATCTGCTTCAGTACCAAAACTTCCTGTTAAAAATACATCGTTTGCATTATTTGTTGCCAACCCTTGAGCTTCATTATAAAAGTCATTACCGGTACCGGCGCGCAGCCATTGAGGTATTCCGCTAGCATTAAATTTCACCAGGTAAATATTAGTATAAATGCCTCCCTCAAAATTTAAATTCCCAAATTCTATATATGATTGAAATGAACCAGCTACGTAAACATTATTTAAATCATCGGTTGTAACAGCATTTACATTATCAAAACTTTCTCCTCCTCCCTGAACTGCCCATAAGACATCTCCATCTGTATTAAATTTTGCAACAAACACATCGGTACCGCCAAAAGAAGTTAATGTTGTGTCTCCAAAAGTTATATCTGTGTAAAAATATCCCACTATTAAAATATTATTATTATTATCGATAGCTACTGATATTCCTGAAGACGACTCACTGCCGCCTGCGCTTTTTGCCCAAATTGGATTTCCATCAGGATCAAATTTTGCTATATATGTATCTGAATAACCCTGTGGAATCAGTATTGTTGACCCAAAAATTAAATCATCAGAAAAAGTGCCCGTTATTATGATGTTGCCCTGGTTATCAATTGCAACATCTTCAGAAGTTTCATAGTCAGCACTTCCGTAACCGTTAATCCATAAAAAATCAGGATCAATCTGTATTTGTGCTTTTAAATTTACCGAGGCATAAATTATAAAGACAATAACCAGCAAAACAGATTTTTTTGTGGAATTTTTAATCATATAATCACCAATTGTTAAATCCGGTTAATGGTATTTAATAGCATAACATGTAATTAGAAAACTAATTTCAGGCCCGTGCCAATATCAAAGTTTGTTAATGTTGCCTTGCCGTCAGCGCTGGCTGTGGAGTATTTAAAGATGAGTGGAATTGCTACATTAGGAGATATTCTGAACTCCGGCGATAGTCTCAAACCTATCATCATATATCCTGAATATGGACCAGCATTTTTTTCGAAAAGACTTAGAAACACGTTATAGTTTACTGCAAACTGCGAACTTATTTTTTGGAAGTAAGATACTCCACTATAAAACTGGTTTGGGTTAATTTTTTCAAAATCCAACACATTTCCCAGAACTTCCACTTTATCGAGAGAAATAAGTCTATATAAAAGATTTACCGACAAAGCGTCAAAGCCGAAATAATGTCTGTACATTGTATTAAAAATAAAACGATTGCCGGCTGTAAAGACTTTTATGCCATTCAACTCGTCACTACTGTAAAAAATTCCCGTCACATCACCTGTTAAAGTTGAAAACTCGCTAAGTTTAAAATCTATTCCACCCGTTACAGAAATTTCATTTGAGGGTTTATAATCTACAGGCACTAAGTCTAAAGGCTGATATTCACTTTTTATTTGATATGAAAGAGCACCGCCGATTACAACATATTCCGATAAAGGCTGAGTAAGAGTTAACCCAAGAAAATAATTTAAACCCTGTCCAAAGCTTGGGGTAGTAAGACCAAATATACTCTGACTAATAACCGTTGTGGTAAGGAATTCATCAAGTGATAATTTAGTTTTTCCGCTGGGTAAATTCACCCCGCCTTCAAGACCAAAAGTTCTATCAGCAAAGTAGTGATTAATTAGTAATTGAGAATCTGAAAAACCGCTAAGCGAACCGACATCACCGCCAACACTGGCATATTTTGTTGATAGGGCTATTCTGGTATTTCTTTCAATTATGTAACTCATCCAAAGACTGCTGGATATTTCTGATAGCTCTGTACTGTCATTTACCGACCAATTTTCATATAATGAAGAAATATTCACATTGAATGAGCCGGAAGCACTGCGCTTGGTTTGTGTGAAGCTGTAACCCGATAAAAATATCAGAAACAGTAAATTAAAAATTAAAAGTTTTTTCATCTTATCTGCCTTTAATAAATGAATATGGCCCTTATCATTATAACATAATAATGATAGTTTTAAAAGAATATAATAATCAAAGTATTTGAATAATAACCACAAGGCTTATTCATTGAT
Organism: Ignavibacterium sp.; assembly: GCA_018335755.1. Taxonomy (GTDB): domain Bacteria; phylum Bacteroidota; class Ignavibacteria; order Ignavibacteriales; family Ignavibacteriaceae; genus JAGXRK01. The sequence continues at coordinate 77,560 of JAGXRK010000062.1, forward strand.
ACTCTAGAACTTAATTATTGCCCCGTTGGAGGAAGCGGCGGAAATGGCAGCACATCAATAAATAAATTAAGAAATGATTCATCTTCAGTAAGGCTTCGAAAATCTATGCCTTGGATAAAGCTGGAAAAAATATTGTTTACCATGCCCTGGATGCGGTTTTCAATAATGTTAATAGCTTCATTTTTTACAGCCGCATAATTAGTCTTTAAAACATCCACTATATCCTCTTTTGAACCAGAGCTTTTAGACATGACCCCTGAAGTATTGAATTTATTTGCAGCAATCTGAAACTGAGGATCAATCTGAGATGCTCTCTGATATTGAATTGATGCTTCATCAAACTTGCCGGCATCTTCTAAAAGTAAACCTTTAGAAAAAGCAAGAAATGATTCGAGATTTTGTGTTGGAATTTGGGCAATTGATTCTCTCTCCTGTTGTGTCAGGTCGATCCCGTTCTTTTCAAGAAAAGCAAACACTACTTCTTTTTGCAGAATAAAGAATTCATCGAGAGAACCGCTTTTATTTACCCAGGATTTTCTCTCAGTTGTCTGCGTATCCCAGGAGCCAAGGTTGATCTTAAACTTACCATCGTCAGTAATATCGTAATCACCGGATACTATTTTACCAGCCCTTAATATTCTGCCGGTTCTTGGTGCCGTTGATTCATCAACGTAACCTGTCTGTGCAAACTTTAGTTCATCTAATACTGCCTGTATCCGTATTCTTTCTAATATTGTTAATCCCTTGATCTTGGCAAGATCAATACTAACCATTTCACTAAAACCTCTGCTCAAAGGGACATAATCCGGATTAATCCCCTGATATATAAGAGGAAAAACAGCCATTGTATTTGGAGAAACCTCTGCAGTAGATAACTGATCTTCCTGCTGGATCATTAATTTTACATCGGAGTAACCCTGTTGACGCTTCGCCCATAAAAACCTTCCCTCAATTACTTCGCGAAAGGGTGAATCTTCCGGAACTTCAGTATATTTTTTATAATACTCAAGGGCTTCGTCTTGTTTATTAAAAAACTCAAGGTTTATTCCTTTGTATAATATTAATACCGGATCATCGGGTTGCATATTTAAAGCTTTGTCTATATGAAGGCGGGCTGTTTCATACTCTTTAATTTGAGAGTAGTACATACCAAGCTGTTTTAAAGCTTCAAAATCATTCGGGTCTTCAATTAACCTGTCCTCCCAATCCCATACCTGCTGTTTATATAACTCGGGATAATCTATGATTGAACCCGAGGAACAGGAAATAACCAGGAAACCAGATAAGATTAGTAATACCGGGAATGATCTTATTATTTTGGATTTCAATTTAATTTTCCTTAAATATTTAATTCTGACAGAACCTTAAGTTTACTTTTATAGTAAAGGCGCAATAGTCTGAGCTCTTAATTGAGCCTTTTCATAATTCGGATCGAACTTTAATGCTTCCTGAAATTTATCATATGCATTTTTGTAATCTTCTCTTTCAAGGTAACTTAAACCAATTGAGTAAGCCATTACTGCATCAAGTGACGGAGCTTCAGGAACTACTTCACCAATATCGTCCTGTTTTTTAAGTTCAACTTCTATCTTAGCCGCAATTTTGTTGCTTAATTCATCAATTAAATCAAAGAAATCATCCAGATCGCCTTTAATTTCATCTGTAAACAGGATTTCACTTGTTTCTACCTTCACTAATCTTGCACCAAGCCAGATTTCATTTTTCATAATAATGAAACTTCCCATAAGAACAGTTTGAACACCTAGCTGCTTGCCCATTCGTACAGCACCTTCCATATTGTATTGGTCCTGAAGTTTGATCTCATCAAGTATCCACTGAATTCTTTCTCTTTCAACTACTTTGAGGTTAATAGAATTATTCAAGCGGTTTATTGTAAGATCTGCAAAACCTCTTTCCATAGGATCGTATTGTTCTTTTTTATCAATTGAACGATTTTTAAAATCTATTATTGCGATAGTTTTCATACCCGGATCGGGTCGTTCAACTTCATAAGAACCTGTGAACTCTTTCCTGGATTCATAATATAACTTCATAAATACAGGTGGTTCATAATCAGGGTTAAACATAACCATTGGAGGTTCAAGCTCCAGCAGTCTGAGTATTGCTGTTTTAGCTTCTTCATATAAACCCTTTGCAGTGTATGCTCTTCCCAGAAACCTTAGTGCATCCTTCTGAATTTCCTCATCCACCGAAACATCCGTAGATAATGTATTAAGAAGTTCAATTGCATTATCGAACTGAGCAGATTTGTAATAGTTTTCCGCCTGTTTGAGTTTTTCTTTTGCATCATCGGAATAAAAACTACTGCTGACTAACAGAAGGGAAAGCATAGCAATAGCTGAAAAACGCAGTATGCTGTTTCCCAGCAACTTTTGTGTGAAAGTTGAATTCATAATTGTATCTCCTTTAGTTTAATTTTTAAGTTTCTCTTTATTCGAAATGAAATACTAATGGATGGTTCTTTAATTCAAATGCTGGTTGAATATTTAACACAACATCACTTTCAACAGTTTTGAATCCGGTTTTTCTAACTGTTATACGGTAAGTACCCGGCCCAAGCATCATATCTGCTGGAGTTGTTCGATTTGTGTTTTCACCATTGATAAATATATTACCCCAGAAAGAATCACCAGATTTATTTAATGATTGAATGGTTACCTTTTGCTGAAAATAGCAGGTAATGTTTTTAGTCTGGTTTGGCGACAAGTCAACATTTAATAATTTCTCACCAAACTGCGTATTAACAAATTTTACCGTATGATTTCCTGCTGTTACTTCTGAACGAATAGCATCCTTACCGGAACCAACCTGTCTGTTACCGATAAAAATAGTTCCTTCTGGTTCTGCTTTAAGCACCAATGTAGATGTTGAAACCGGTGCCTGTGAAGTAACAGGTTTTAACGGCACCTGAAGATTATTCATTCCTTCAAAAAGTCTGTAATCATTTGCTGTCCATTGATTATATCCGGATAATCTAACTTTAATATTATAGCTGTCTGTTTTTAACGAATCTATAATTAGAGGAGTGCTGCCGATATTTTTATCATTAATAAAAACTGTAGCTCCGCTTGGTTCCGAACTTATCGAAAGTGAAGCAAGAATATTATTGGTGGTTAACAAAGTATCCGTTTTTTGTTCATCTTTATCTGTTTCGGAGTCTTTCTTATCACCAAGTCCAATTGATAAATAAGCTATTAATGCTGCAATGATTATAAATCCGACCGCAGAATAAATATAAACAGGTTTAAAGCTTTTCTTCTTTGGTTCTGTTTTCATTTGTGTTTTCGGATCTAATACCACTCTTGTTTTATCGTCAACCGGCTGCTCATCAACCTGGATGTTTTCGAGTTCGGCAAGCATGTCAGTAACTGTTTGATATCGCTTATCAGCATCCTTCTCAATGGCTTTCATTATCATCTTAACAAAAGCTTTAGGAATGAGAGGGTTGTATTTTGATGGTGGTGGTATTTTACCCTCAACAATCTGCTTCTGAATGCTGAACTCGGATTCTGATCTTTCAAAAGGAGTTCTTCCCGCAAGCATTTCATAAATTGTCATACCAATTGCATAGATGTCACTTCTTTTATCAACATTCTTCAAACCTTTTATCTGTTCGGGAGACATATAGTATAAGGTGCCGGCAGCAATTTGCGTTACAGTGCTTTGGGCACCGTGATCCTGCACTACTTTTGCTAAACCAAAATCCATCACTTTAACTGTTCCGTCATCACAAAGAAGTATGTTGTTTGGCTTTATATCTCTGTGAATTACTCCCACCTTATGAGCGTGACCAATTGCTTTAAGAAAATGTCTGGCAATTTCTTTTGTCTCAGCCGATGAAAACCTCCCTTTCTCCCTTATCCACTCTGAAATTGTTTTGGCCTGTACATATTCCATAACCATGAACAAACCATATTCTGTATCTCTTAATGCATAAACTCCGACTATGTTGCTGTTTTCAAGGCGGGCAAGTGCTTTGGCTTCGGTTTTAAATCGGTTTAGAAAATTGTCATCTTTGGCAAGCAACGGATCAATCATCTTTAATGCAACAACTTTTTCAAGACTCATATCAATTGCCTTAAAGACTACACCCATTCCCCCACGGCCTATGATTTCAAGTATCTTGTAATTATCTATTACTTGTCCGACTAATTTATCCATAATAAACTAACAATTTCTTTAAATAATTTTGGAATAAAATTTATTTTCTTGTTCCCCGTATATGCAGGTTTGTGAACTTAGCATGCACATCGGGACCCGCAATTAAACCAACTTTGCCGGAAATTTTATCCGGGCCTTCCCAGTTTCCTAAAAGTTTTGTATCGCTGAATATATGTATTCGGTTATTGGAGCTGAGTATTTTTAATTTCCATACCCCGCTGCCTTCAAGCTGAGGAGCATTCATCCGAGTAAGCTGCTCTGAATTACTTCCGGAGATCTTTTGAAGAGAGAATCCTGACTTTTGACAATTAAGCAGGTAATATTCTTCTCTTCCTATATTACCAGTTTGATTATATCCGACAATCAAACCAACCATTGATTTATTATCCGGCAGATTTGCTTTTATCTCAATTGAAACTTCTGCATTAACGAGTTCCTGTCTGAAAACAGATTTCTTCTCAAAAGAACCTGCAGTAAATTCAATTTCTTTATTATCTATACTGTATTGATTAGATGGCAGATTCAAAAAATTCCATTCACCGGGAGTGAAATTATTAACAACCAGAATTCCTGTTTCTTTAAAGCCCGGCTGTGGAAGAGGAAGCGTTTCAATTTCAACCGGTTTATCGGGTGTTCCATAATTGATTTGGTTTTCACATATTTTTATTAGGGTATGCACTCTTTCATTTTCAGGCTGAAGTTCTTTTACCTTATAATAATAGTTTAATGCATCTTCGAAATTGTTATCAGCCATTTTTTCATCTGCTGTTTTCAGATAAGATAGTGCAATTTGATTTATACCCTGAATTGCGGAAAAGTTCATTGGCGCTTCATCAAGTATTTCTCTGTAAAGATCCAGAGCAGTTTCAAGCCTTCCATTTTGAAATAATTTGTCGGCACGCATCAGAAGATCTTTATACTTTTCATCAGTATCATTATGCCCGGATTGATCAGACGAATCAACTATTGGCGGGATAATAATTTCTTGGGTATCATCTGAAGAGCTAAAAATCGATGTTATTGAATCCTTGAAGGTATAGCCAGCTATTAAAAGTAAGATCACTACTGCAGCAGCTATGATTGGTGTTTTACTCTTTTTTGGTTTAGGTTCCTTGTAAACACTTACTCTCTCAGGTTCATTAGTAACTTCAGGTACCGGGGCAGCCGCAGATTTCTTAACGCCTATTTTTATAACCTGAACGGTTACATTATCCTTGCCGCCTCTTTCATTTGCCAGTTCAACTAATTGTTTACAGGCAATTTGTGTGGGGTTTTCTGAAATTATTTTAAGAATTTCACTTTCTGTAATTTTAGCCAGACCATCAGAACAGAGCAGATATGCCTGACCGCTTCTTAAATCTACATTCTGAATAATATCTACTTTAACTTTTTCTTCTACACCGAGGGCACGCGCAAGCACTGAACGTGAAGGATACACTTTAGCTTCGGCAGGAGTAAGAACACCTTCTTTAAGCATTGCCTGAACCTGAGTATGATCTTCTGTCAGCTGTTCTATTTTTCCATTTTCTATTCTATAAACTCGTGAATCACCGACATGACCGATAATGCCTTTATCCTCCTGTAATAGAAGCACTGTGCAGGTTGTTCCCATTCTCGATAATTCTGTGGATTTACCAGAAGCTTGATATATGTTTGTATTGGCCGCAACAATAACTGAATGGAGAGCATCTGCAAGATTAAAATGATCTGATTTAGCATACGAATTACAAACTGTTTCCACTGCTATATTGCTTGCCTGTTTACCTCCGGTATGACCACCCATTCCATCAGCTACAATGAATAACTGACCTTTTTCTGTGTATAGATTTAGATCATCTTCGGGAAACTTACCGTAGCTATCCTGGTTCTCTGTTCGAACCATACCAATATCAGATAGTCCGGAATATTCTAAGTAAAGTTTTTGTGTTTCTGACATTTTATGTTTTTGATTTTTTAAGTAAGAATACGGTTTAATTATTATTACATGCTTCCAACTGCATAAATTGCTTCCTCAAGCGGATTGTCAAAATCAAATCCGAATAATCTTGGATTCTCACCAATTACAGCAGCGGAAAAAATGTAATAAACGTAATTGTAAGTTTCATCAGGAAATTTTTCTCTGTATTTGGTTAACAAATTCCAGAAATTTCTTTCGCGCGGATTTTCCGGCAACTGCCGGATTAATCTTATTATATTTCCTTCACCCCAGTTGTAGGAAGCCATTACAAGAAGGCCTGATGCCTGTGCGTCGGTTTTATAAATATCTTTTATATATCTTGCTGCCGCACTTGTAGCTTTAGGAAAATTGAATCTTTCATCACCCGGATCATACACATTTTGTCCGAATAGTGGACCAATTTTTAGACCGTATCTTTGTCCGGTTTGCGGAATGAATTGCCAGATACCTTTTGCAAAACCGTAACGTGTTGGAGGACCTACGATCTGCTCACGAAAATCACTTTCCTGTAATGCGAGATAGAAATACTGAACAGGCAACTGATTTAGAGTTAGATAGTTCACTATCACTCTATCGAAACCTCTGCTTGTAGCACGGTCAAGCGCTTTAATCAGGCGATCGCTTGATTGCCATTTTTTAATATACTTTTTTACTTCATCGATGAATCCCCTTGGCATTGTTAATTCACTTTCACCAAGTAGTCGAGACATTTTAATAATCAGTTTATCTTCCTCACTGATATTGTAAATGCCAAGATCGTCAACAATTTTATTGTAATTGTTTTCAAGTTCCTGCCGTTTCGCATCAATTCTTGCAAGTGCCTCTCTGATTTGGGGATCATCTGATTCCTGCAGGACATCTTTTAAAGTAGCTATTTCAATTTCCAGTTCCTTCATATTATAAAAAACATTTTCAGCAAGTTCACGCTGCTTATTTTCTTTAACATTAAGATAAATAGCATAAACTCCGGCAATTAGAGCAAAAACACCAACAGCAATTAAGAGTTTAACATATTTTGAAGTTTGTTTCTTTTTAACAACTTTAAAAGCCTGTCTCATCATCCGTGTATGATCACCAATATGCTGATCATCCAGGGTTTCATCAAAATATCTTTTAATGTATTGTGTTACTGAAGGATCATTAGGTGAAGGTGCAGAAATTTCAATTTGTTGAGGCGCTTCCTTTTCAACGAGTGATAGTAATAAAACAGGACCGTCATTGCCAAGTTCAAGTGAAAGGTTATTCTTCAGTTCAACTCTATCAATTTTATTTCCGTTTAAAAATGTGCCGTTGCTGCTGAATTTATCTACTATCCACCAGCTCTCTTGTTCCTTAATTACTTCGATGTGAACACGGCTTACTACTCCGGATTCAATTTTTATTGAGCATTCATCTGATCTGCCGACAGTAAAAGTATCCTGAAAAAAATATTCATTTTTAACAGATGTGCCTCGTTCTATTTTTACCTTAACTATTTGGTAAGTGTTCGGCTTATTTTCAGAAAGTTTTGTGTCGTTCATTTAGCTTTGTGAGATTGCAGATTAAACACTCTGCATCAGTTATGTTTGCTTTTACTTCTTAGGAGCACCCGGTTTGAAACTTAGCATCATTCTTACTACCGATGGACCAATGGTCTGTCTTGTTTTTTTTGTGAATGATGCAGTCATTTTATAAGCAGTATTATCTTTTAAAGTGTAAACCTGATGTTGATATATTCTTAAATCAGTCGGATACCAGGAAAATACTGCTTCATATGCATCTGAGCCATCATCAAGTTTTAAGGAACCTTCCTTCAGCAGGATACAGCCCTTAAGTTCGTCTACAAGAGTTTTTATTTGCCATTCAGCGTATTCGTTTACATTGTCAAATGGACAATCCGGATCAACATTTACAATAACATTATGCTGAATACCATCGGTAACCGGACCGGTTAGTGTGAATATAGTTTTATCCTGCCAATCCTCGAGCATCTTTAAAGAAAACTGATCAGCATTATAGGGTCTGGTTTTATCTTCGACCTTTTTTGGCTGGGCTTTAGGTTGTTCCTTAACCACTGTGTCCGGGGAAGTTGATTCAACCTTTTGCTCAGATTCTTTCTTCTCTTCAGGCTTGCTTTGAAATTGTCGGTAGTAATCGGGGATTTTCATAAAACCAATTTTAGTTTTTTAACGAAGCTATCTTTAAAAGTGTCTCTATTTTTTTTATTTCCCACTCAAAAACCGTAACCTTACGCTCAATCAGAGGAGTATATGCTTTGGTAAATACTTTTATTAGCTCATTAGTGTTTTCATTAGTTAATCGTTCACGCAATTTTGAGTTATTCTCAAATGGAAATGAAAGTTTTGAAATTCGTGGTTCCCATTGTAATTCTTCATTCGACAGCTCATTCAGCTTTATTGCCAACCCTGTTGGTGGAATATTACCCAATTGGTCATATAAAACAGTTGGTTTCTTATTTTCAAAGAATGCTGCAAATGCAATCCTCGCACCGGGCTTCCAGTCTGAAATTAAATCAGGTTTATCTTGCGGAGGTACTTCACCACTATCTCCTGAAACAGAAAATCCGAAATCAAAGGCTCCTTCGCCGGTGTATATTTCATAGTAAAGAATTGCTCCTTCTATCGGATTACCATTTTCATCTAAAATAACTGCCCGGATTTGCTGATTGGAGAGACATCCTGTGATAAACGTAATTGGTGAACTTAGTATTAGTATAATGAATACTAATTTAATTATCATCTTGCTTTCGTTCCTTTGAATACTGGATCCTTAGGATATAGAGGAATAAATGTACATTCATCAACCGAAGTAAATGCATCCACAATATCTCCTCCGGCTGCTTTCCACTTATTATAAAACGCGGTATCGGAGTCAACATCATTTCCCACCGGAGCCCTTTCATAGAGAACTCCGGGAGTTCTCTCTGCAACTACAATTTCAAGATCGGCACCGGAATTATTCATGAAAAAACGATTCCCATCATAACCAACCACTGTTTTCCAGTGATAGCTTGAGAGCGTATATTCTTCTTTTACAAGTATAAGTACAGGAATGCCTGCTTTGAGCCAGAGCTTAAGCACTTTAAGAGCTCTCTGCTTATTTAATTTCTCAGCATCATTGTCTCTTCCAAACATATTGAATTTCTGAGCAGCATTAACAATATCTCCTGGTGTCCGGGCACCATTAATTGTATCATCAACATTTCCTGCCTTAGCATAAAGATTACCGTTTTTTTCAGCCGGATTATTAGTGTAAGGGAACCAGTAATTCATCGCAGTAGAAAAACTGTATGGACCGCAATTATTGGTTTGTCCCTGGTCCTGCCAGCACATATCACCCTGAACTAAACAGCGTGGAGGTGGTTCTGGTAAAGCATCAATTGCTGCTGTTGACTGATTCGATGCAGATAGTTCAACTAACTGATTTACCAAGTTTTCATCATAGAAATGATGCGCAGGTATATCAATATTATCGCCGGCAGGTAGAATTTCATTGAATGAACCTACATTTAACATTCCGCCTGTGTTTACCTTATGTACAAAAATAATTTTAACTTTTGGAACAGGAAGTGCAGACAAAGTACCTACCCACATCGGATTATTTCCCGGATTTCCAAGATGAATTAAATCAATCGGAGTGCTTCCTTTCCATCGCTCCTGTCTTTCTTTCTCCCTGCAATCTCCATAACCAACAAAGCCGGGTTTACCAGATTTTAAAGTTGCATGGTATCCAATCGTATAATTCTCATTCCATTCAACCATTTTAATTTCATCAGGTCTCTCTCCATCAATCCGAACCCCTCTGATAATTATCCAATCCTTTTGTTCCCAAATATTTAATTCAATTTTTGCATCTGAACCGCATGGAATATCAAACGGACCAAGAAGCGGTAATCCGCTTTTATCTTTTTTAAAATAAGTATTCTGATTTAGTGTGAGTAAATCTGATCTGTGACTAAAATAAAAGTAGCCTTCCCTGTTACAATCAATCCTCATCGGATTACCACTGCTCATACTACATAGCTTACCATCTTTAATGCTATACCTGCTGATACTTTTTATATTATTAGTTTCATCATCAAAGTAAACCAGATAAGCATAAACTGAATGCATTCGTACAAAATTTGAAGCGCCCGGTTGTTCGATTGTAAATAAGGTTGGTATTGATTGAGGTCGTGGATGCACATGAACCGGCAGATAATCCCGATTTGTAGAAGTTGCTGGATATAGCGGACACAAATCTTCCTGACATTGATTTCCGGCATGGCAGTCCAGGTTAAAAATTTCTTCCGGATCGAAAAAAAGTATTTCAACTCTTCTGTTACGATGGCTTCGAAAATTATTTTTCTCTGATTCTTCGATTGGCCAATTTTCTCCACAACCAACAAATTTTTTATTGTTAAACTGCCATTTTAAGGAAGATCGTGACTGAGTCAATTCATTAGAAGTAATATCCAACATTTTTGCAAGTTCGTCCTGATAAATATCAAAAAATGCACCCCAGGTTTGGGTGCCAACAATCCCATCTTCCTTTATTGACTGGTTAAATTCCTGGTTATAATAGATCTGGAAGTTTTCAATAGCAGTTTTTGTTTTTGTTCCAATAATTCCATCAATACCATCAGGATCACAATCGACCATTCTTTTCCCTGAAATCCATGTAAGTATCTGTTGAACGTCTTCATTCTTGTTTTTGCTTTTGACAATCTGAACCCATCTATCTTTATTACCCTCAAGAAGATTTAATACAGATTCAGCGCGCAATTCAGAAAGAGTAAGATTATAGCTTTTCTGCCCGCTCGTATCTGCATGTCCGGCAATCAGAATTTTTTGTTCGGGAAATTCCTGCAAGCGGATGAATACTGTTTTCAGAACTGCCAATCCGGTAATTTTATTTTCTTTTGGTTCGGTACCCGATGTATCTTCAATAGAATCAGGCATCATTACTGCACTATTCAACCTGAAGAATACATCTTCGATTTCTAAAACAAAAAAACGGGATCGGAATAAATTAATAAGATAAGAACTTCCCGTTCCAAAACTTATGCTCCCTTTTAAAGATAAACTTGTTGCTGTAACCGATTTCATAAAATAATATTCATCTTATTTTTTATTCAGTTCACTAAATTCAATCTTAATTTTTCCGGGAGGTAAATTATCTAGTTTAATAAAGCCTTCGGTATCAACTTTACCTTCAATTTTCTCAGCATTTGGTAATAAAACAATATATTTTTCATCTACTCGAGGTGAATTTTCTTTATCAATCACTTTTATCTCAACCCAGTCTTTAAACCTCAACAACCCTGAATCAGCAGATTTTCCGGCACAAACAACCCTAAAAAAATATTCGGGCCATTGATAACCTTTTTCGTTTTCTTCCTGAGAGGGAATATCATCGGTATCATCTACGTATTCGAATTCCCAATCTGCTTCAATTTTTTGATCTTTAATTTTTACAGGAAATTTGGTAATAAGGTCGTGAGCTTCGTCATTGTCGTGTTCCCAGATTTGTATTTCTGCTTCATTGCCGTCAGCAAGTCCTTTTATATCCGCAGTTAGGTTAAGAATATCACCGCGTTTTGCTTCTTGTTTGTCCCACTTAAGATTTTTTATCTCAACTCCTGGAAATAAATATAATCCTCTGGATTTCTTTGATACTCCGTGCTTGGAAAATTTTACTTCTGCAAATAGTTCATCCTTTGCTTTATCAGGAACTGTAATTTCCAACCATAATTTGTTTCCATAAATTTTCTTTTTTATGGTATCGAATTTTTTACCAGATTTATCACTAATCTCAATAGATGCTTCTGAGTTAACCCCGACAAATTGTGTCTCAATTTCCAATCCGACTTTTCCGCCTGGGCAGCCGGTTCCGGCCGTCCAGATAATCCTGTTTATATCGGATTCTAATTTTATCTCAGTCTTTTTATTTGTGTTACCTTTATGGTCGGGCATAGCTATAAACTTTTACTGTATCGCATGAATTTTATTATTCGTGATTACATAGATCTGACCTGACTCATCTATAGCAGGTGCACATATTATCGGCGCATCAAATTTAAGTTCAAATTTCTTATCTCCTTCCGAAGTATAGTGCAACAGTAAATTATTCTTAACGACAAGTATTGAGTTATCATTTAATGCGGTTGCATTACTGAAATCATTTTCTTCCGAGTTTATTTCCCATAAAACATTCCCATCTTTTATAGCAAATAACTTGCTTTTTGTTAGAATATACTGGATTTCCGGTGCGACTATGACAGGTAATATCGGAAGCGCATAATCTTCAAAGACTGCATTTCCGGAATTCCATTCAACGATTTTTTTTCCGTAAATTTCAGTCTCTATCATAATAGTCCGGTCTTCAAGTTTTCCCAGCCAGTAAAGATGCCCATCATTACCGGAACTTAACCAGATTGTATGTTCACCCAAAGGTAGTGGATATTCATAAACCGGTTCCGTTTGATTTTTACTATTATTAATATCGAAAACAAATGCGCTGGTCTGATTGCTTGTAACTAAAACTCCTGACGGTAAGTTAATAATTGGTATAACTTTACTTCTTTGATCATAAAAACTTTTCTCCCAATCCATTCCAAGTGATCCATTTTGTACCTTATAAACTATAAAGCCAGACTGGGCGTCATTAGGATCAGGCATATATTGAACCTGTGCAATAAGTCCATTTTCGAATGGTTCGAATAACACCAGATATGATTCTTTAATTACTTCAGGCATCCAGAATCCATCAAGTAATAGTTCGTTGTCAAAACTCACTGCCTGCATACTTGATTTTTTTTCTTCAGAAGTGAAATAGATCTTTTCATTTCTCAAAACAACTGGTGTCATAGGCCAGCGTGCTCTATTCCATAAAGATGTTCCTTCACTATCGAAAGCAATTATTTTTTTCTGACTTATAACAAAAATTTTTGAATCCGCAGTTACAATATGTCCGGCTTTATCGGATTCATCAACGGGATCGAATATGATTCTAGTCCATAGGATTTTGCCTTCGAATTCTCCGGATTGCTCCACACAGCAATTACTGCAGTTGTTAGCAAATATTTGTGCATATATTATCACAGCTATTAAACTCCATCTACAAATTTGTTTTCTCATGGGTTGAAGTACACATATTTAGTTATATTTTCTTCAATTGCACATTCACATTATTGAGTTTTCCTTTTAGCCAGGCAACTATTTTGGGAAAATCATCTTTATCGAAATTTCCGGTGTCGGAAACACCATGACTGTTAGCAGTACAGCACCTTATAAGTCTTTTAACCTGATTATCCTGTTCATTTCCATTTTGACCCCGATCGAGTGTTATACTCTTTGAATTTGGATGATCAAAATCAGTTCCTGCAGCCCACTCAACCTCAATATTCATATTGGAATCAGCAGGTGCAGCACCTGTGTATTCAGAGAAGTGGGGAACAAAAAAGAGGTAAACCTTTTTATAGTCTTTGTGGTTACACTCCAAATAAAACTTACCATTTAGCATGCTTCCAAAATCATCATCTAATTTCTGGAACCACCTTCTTTTGTTGCTAAAATTCCAGCCGCCGGAAAACTTTATTGCCAACTTCATTTTAACAACCTGTATCCCATAATAAATCTGAGTAGTTTCATATCCATCAGTTAACTTACCCGGATTTTTAAAGTGGGATAACTGATCATCACCTAATTTATACAACAGCAAATCAACTTTAGCTTTTATTGCATTCGCTGTTCCTTCATTAGTGACCAGTTCATAATCATTTTCATTAAATGCACTTTTTGAGATGTCTTTATAAGCATCATCAAGTTCGAATAGATGATTAAATTGCGTACCATTTTTATTCCCGGGGAATTTTATTCTGAATCGGGTACCTTTCAATAAATGATTTAAAGGCGCCGAAGGTTTAGCCATATCATGCAGCCAAACAACATACTTCCAGTAATTTCTTAGTCTGGACGAACGATTTGTTTTCATTCGAGCAATTGTATCGCAGCTATAAGGACCTCCATTAATATGCTGCGGTTCGAATCTGGGAACAAAAACAGATCGTGAAGTACCGGCATCATCTATATTGAGTGAGTATAGATAATCATCGAAACAACCGGTGGAATGTCCCATTTCATGATGATTAGCCATAGGGATGTAAGTTTTTCCATCAGTGTCATTAATAAGATCGCTGTCAGTATCGCCCCCGCCCCAGCCACCCGGTTCAGACTGATAACAAGCTGCTCTGTATGATGCTGTTGCCGGACGATTCCATGAACCGTTATTGTTGTCTGTTATCTTAACATCGTGTTTTTCTTTACCGCCATTTGTATCGTTTTTTGCTTCCATAAAATGAAAAGGTCTTATAAAAATATCTTCACTGCCGCTGCTTTTTTCAAGAAGATAATCTTTGTTAAGCCGCTCCATTGCATTTGTCATACCTTCTTCCCGATGCTTCTTTACGTCAGCGTCTGTACCGCCTTTAGTCGCATCCTTCGATAAGCGGCAGGACCAGTAGATGAACAAATAAGCTAGCGGTTTATTATCAAGGTCCGCACAATTATGAAAATAATGTGATTCAAAGTGAAAAGTCGCATTATAGCCATATCCGTTAGTTTTATCAGATGCATTGCTTTCCCGGAAATTTTGCATATGATGGAAATCTTTGTCATTCAACATAGCAATGCGGGCGCCTGAAACATGCCCTTTCGAAAAATCAAAACCAGTATCAGCGGAAGTAGATCTTTTGTTGTATACTGCATAAAAATCATTACAGAAATAAACGACCTTCGTAAATATTGGCAGATCGTAGATCAGATTTTTATTAAACTTATAATCCGTAAAAACAGGTTGATCAGCCTCAGGTTTATAAATCTGCATTCGACGGAGATTTTTCTTCTTTCCTTGAACATCTTCTTCAGTATCATAATCAACATAAAATACTGTTGCTCGTGATTTATCATCCAAATTGATCGAAACATTATTTCGATCTTTATCTTTTATTAATTGGCTTCGATTTGCTTGAGTAAGGACAATATCATCAAAAGAAAACACCAAAGGTTTATCCGGTTTAGTTATTGTATCACCGAACGGTTTTAGCTTTTGTACATCCTTAAAAACTTTTTCAAACCTGTCGCCTTTGTTTATATCTCCATCATACCTTGTCCAGTAATTTTGTGAGGACCATTTAACAGGAAGATCATAGTATTTTTGTTTTTCAGCAAACGAAAAGGCGTCATAATCCTTATTAGTCATTATCACAACTATCGGCTCTGATTTATCATCCTTTGTGTAAACCCATCTGTCTGTTCCGTTAAATTCAAAATATAGTTTTTTTCTTGCAGGATCTTTTATTGATTTTTTAAATTGGACTTTTACATAATATACGCCGTCTTTATAAATTGTTTCGGTTGGTAATTTTTTATTTCCATCTTCATATGCAGTAATAAAAAGTCCTTTCGGTACCGGTAATTGCTTTTTTTTGATTTTATCGTAATAGACGAATTGAAGATGATAAACAACGGACTTAAGATCTTTTGGATCGATATATAAGGGTACAAAATAAAATTTCTTCCAGAGGGGGCATTCCTCCTCAGTGTGTGCTTTGTTGATCTGAGCTGGGCAATTTAGTTCGGGTGCCTCATCTTTATCAAAGAACAAAATTTCAACTCTTCGGTTTTTCTGCGATCTATAATTATTCTTCTCTTTACTTTCGATTGGAAAAGACTCACCGCAGCCAACGAACTGCTTTTTATCATCAACGAATTTTATGCTTGTTTTACGTCTGGTATTTAACTCACTTTCCGAAATTTCAAGAACTTCAGCCATTTCTTTATTATACAATTCATAGACTGCTTCCCAGGCTTCAACGGGCCATCGTTTCTTCTGATCATTCTCCACTTTTGCTAGCATTGAAACTGATTTGCCGGGAAGAACTTTATTAAAGAAATTTTTTGTAGCTGCACGGGTATTATCACCCCATTTATCATCTATATCACCGGGATCACAATCGCAGGAAAGTTTCTTTTCAAAGTACTTCATTATCTGCTGATAATCTTCAACTTTATGTCTTTCATAAGAAAGTTTTGCCCATTCTGTTTTTTCTCCAATGAGCAAATAAAGAATGTTTTTTGCTCTTTCATCTGAAAGCTTAAAGTTAAATTCATCTGTGCCTGATGTATCGGTATGGCCTGCAATTATCATCCTCTTTGATGGATCAAATTCAAATTGCTTGAACACAATAGCTAATGCCTTAATTCCGGTAATGTAAAGAGTTTCATCGGAGGATTCCATGTTTCCATTTGATGAACTTTTTCCCTGCGGATTATCCGGCATAACAACACAGCTGTTAAGGTGAAATAATACATCTTCCATTTCAAGGATATGCATTTTCACCATTTTGAGAATTACTTCATTTTTACGGTTGGTAATAGCTGATGATTTACCTTTGCCGAAAATCTTTTTGAAAATTACCTGAACTACTGTACTGCCGTCTTTCATTTTTTATATCATGGAATAAGAGAAATATCAATATTTCCCGGAGGGATTTTTTCTATTTTAGTTTTACCGCTTCCGTCCAGTTTACCTTCTTTAATTTCCCCGCTTGGTAAGACTATTTTATACTTTTTATTTGCGAGTGGATTTCCATCTTCATCTTTGAATTCTAATTCAATCCAGTCTTCATAATACAAAAGAGGAGATTTGCAATGAAGATCTGAACAGTAAGCTTCAAAATAAAAATATGGTTGAGAGTATCTTCCTATATTTTCTTTGTGTTCAATTATATTTGTAAACTTTTCATCAAGTTTAAGTTCCCACTCTATTTCAGCTTTATCGCCTTTTATTGTTGTTTCGGATCTTTCAAGTATTTGATCCTGGTAATTTGCGTCTTTAACAAAAATTACAAATTCTACTTTTTCACCATCATCGAGTCCCATTGATTTTACAGATAGTTTTACTTTATCCCCAACCTTGGCAGTTTCTTTAGACCATGCCGGGCTAAAAATATTTCTTAAGATCACTTTCGCTTCACCCTCGGAAAGGGAATCCCTTGCAATTCTTCCATCAGACTTGATAACACTTTCTGAATCCTTACTATCAGTATCAGTTAGTTTATACGGAATACCTGTTATTGTATTGCCAGCCTTATCTTTAAACTCAAATTCAATCCAGTGTTCTTCTTTGGTTGAAGCTTCTACATTATCCGATAAAGCATTCTTTGCCCCGGCATTAGCTGAAGCTGCACCGCTTGAACCAGCACCGCCGCCACTTCCACTTCCGCTGCCAGCAGTACCAATCATTACAGTTGGGCAACCCATAACTATTGAATCTGGAGGTCCAACACAAGTAGCCATGTCTCCGACTCTGGCAGCCGGCATATTACCAATTAAAACTGTTGGGCTGCCTGGTGGTAAAATTGGTCCGCCAACATGCGGAATGGGTGGTGTACCAGGTGTTACCATCGGACAAACATGCATATCGCCGACCCTAGCTGCGGGCATATTACCTATTAAAACAGTTGGACAACCAACAACTATAACTCCGCCGTGAGTGCAACTATCACCTATTCTTGCAGCTAAACTCATTTAATATTCTTCTTTTGATTATCAATTAATTTTTACCAAACTGCCTTTTATCGTGTTAATTCCGGACGCTTCAACAGTTGTCATTGCTCCTTTAACATCCGTTTTTACCCCGCCTTCAAGGGTTGAGTTAAGACCTTTTAACTTTAAATCTGTTGATGCTTCGGTAGTTACTTTCATACCTTTTTGTTTTAAGTCACTTTTAGCTTCTTGTTTTATATTGGCAGATTTAACTTCAAAATCCTGTTTGGTTTCAGTTTTCATATTACCGGATTTTATCTTAAAATCCTCTTCAATTTCCATTGATAGATTTTTTGATTTTATATTTATATCTCCCTTAGCAAGTATATCAATGTTTCCGTCCTTTGTTTCAATAACAATTTTCTGTTTTGCAATATCAATGATAATAGTGTTATTACCGGGCTTATCCGAAATCTGAATTTTTTCTTCGCCGCCCTTATCATTAATAATTAAATAATGACCTTCCTTGCTCACAACTTCAATTTTAGTATTCTTATCATCCATCAGAATTTTATGACCTTCTTTACTGGTCACTTCTATATTCTGATTTTTATCATCCATAGTTACTTTGTGTTTGTCCTTTGAAATCACTTCAATCTTGTCATCCTTATCATCTAAAGTAATTTTATGAGAGTCTGATGATTTCAGGATGATCTGTGTTTCATTTGATTTATCATCGAGAATGAATTCATTACCTGAAGCCGTCCTGATCATGTTCTGGGATTTATTCTTAGCGGAAACAGGTGAAGCCTGAGAAGGATTTGGAATAGTTCCGAGTCCAATTGGTCTGTCAACATTACCATCAACACAAGCCCAGAGTAATTCTGTGTCTTTATGATTTGGAAAATGAACACCATAACCTGAACCAGTGTAGTTTTGTGTAAGTCTTATTGGAAGCGAGGCTTCACCGTTGGATTTATCACTAATGTCAAAAAGCATCTTCGCTCTGTATCTTCCATGATCATCAAGAAATGCATATTCATCACTTGCCCCGGATTCAAGTTTAGCGCTCATAATTCCTGATATTTTCGGAATTGTAGTTTTTCTTAAAGGACGAAAATCTATTTCAAATTGTATTGCTTCAAACCTACAGTCAAATAACATATCTGTTGATTGTAATCTTTGCGGTACAGCAAACTGCCCTTTTTGAGAACCAGCTGAAAAAACTTTTGTGATTATATATTCACTATTCCAATCGTCACGATAATGTTTTTCAAGTTTAAAGCGGTAGCCGGCACTGAAAAGTCTGCAATTAGTTTTGCCAACATATATTTTACTTTGAGCGATAAATTCCTGGTTTCTTATTTTAGCAAGAAACTCTGCATCCTTCTCATTTTCAAAATTATCACCGTAGTCATAGTAAGTTCCCGGCAAATCTGAATTAATTCTGCTCTGCGCCATTAACTGCTTTTCCGGGAAGAGATAGTTATAATCTTTTAGTTGAACGGATCCGGTTACCACCTTTTCATTTGAAGTGATATCAAGAATGGATTCCACGTCTCCAAAGGGATCCTGATTTTCATTATAGCCTATGGGTTCAGAAAATTTCAAATCAGGTAGTTTTGTATTATCGTCAGTAAAACAAACCACATCTTTATCACTACTGTGATCGAAATAATAATAAATACCAAAATGTTCAAGGCGGCGATTCAGAAAATCAAAATCTGTTTCCCTGTACTGAACAATAAATTCACTTTTAGGATATTTATTTTTCAGGTCAACTTTAAAATCCTGACCGCTTAAGCCATTCTTATCAAGTACAGTTTTAATGAGATCATTTATCTCAATGTTCTGGTAAACCTCATTTTGAAAATTGAGTTTGGTTTTCCATAATCTCGGAACTAAAACCACTTTGTAGAATACTTCATCTTTAGTTTGGCCAAACTGATTAAACTGTGAAATTATACCATGAATTACTCTTTCACTGTTATCAGACCTTATCATTGTAAAAGATGCAGACTTATTAAGTATTTTAGAAGAATCAAGCTTCTTCTCATAAGAAGCAAGAACTATTCTGAATTCGAATAAACCGGATATTTCCTCCTCACCTTCAAACGAAACAACCCCTACTGTTCCATCCTCTACATCTGAAAAATGCATTTTATAATACGGTTCATTAAACTTATGTTCAGCCATTTAAGCCTCTCAATCAAAATTTATTTTTAAATTCCATTCAAACATCTACTGGATTTCCTTTATACAAATTTGTACTTAAAGGAGCCGTCTTTTGCTTTAGTAACTGTAACCCTGGAGGGGCTCTTTCCTTCAGCCATAAATCCTAAGAGCTGTGAGGAAATTTCCGGTGCAAGTTTCCTGTCAATTATTGCATCAATATTTCTTGCGCCTGTTTCGGCACGGGTACAGTTATCAACTATATCATCAATTATTGCTTTATTAAATTCAACAACAAGATTCTGGTTTTGTAATAACCTCTTCTGAATTTTGCCAAGCTTTATTTCGACTATTGGTTTCATAGTTTCTTTACTTAACGGCAGGAATACTATCGGTTTAAGTCTTCCTAAAAATTCAGGACGGAAATACTGATTCATATATGGCCTCAATATTTCAAGAAGTTCATCAGGATCTGTAACGCCTTCATTATATTTTTCAAACAGAATTTCTGATGCAAGATTGGAAGTCATAAAAATTGTTGTATTTGTAAAGTCAATATTTCTTCTGTCAGCATCCTGAAGCATACCGCGATCGAATATTTGCATGAACAAATCCATTACAGCAGTATTTGCTTTTTCAATTTCATCAAGCAGAACAACGCAGTATGGTCTTCTTCGCACGGGTTCACTTAATGCACCGCCTTCACCGTAACCGACTAAACCGGGATCAGCGCCAATTAATCTTGAAGTGTTATGTTCACTCTGGTATTCAGTCATATTAAGTGTAACCATAAATCTCTCATCACCGAATAAAACTTCAGCAACAGCACGTGCTAATTCAGTTTTGCCCACACCGCTCGGTCCAACGAGAAGAAATACACCGTTAGGACCTTCTTCTTTTTTAATTCCAACTTTTGCTCCTCTGATAACATCGGCTATTTGTTTGATAGCATGATCCTGTCCTACTACTCTTTTCTTTAAATCATCTTCAAGATGGAGAAGAGTTGTCATATCATCACGGGTCATATTGCCGACTTTAATTCCTGTCCAGGCTTCAATTACTTCGGCGACGGTATTTGATGTAACCTCTGCAAAAACCTGCGGATGTTCAGCTTGCAGGGAGGTTAATTCTTTTCGTACATTAATTATTTCAGCGTTGAGTTCGGGCTCATCCTTATTTTCACCATTGCTTTTGGCAGTTGATTTCTTCATACGCAAATCCATTAGTTTACGGATCAGCTCGCTTTCTTTTGTCCATCTTACTTCGTTTGATTTAATCTCGGTTTCAAGCTTTGCTTTTTTATCTTTTAATTCCTGCAAAACTTTTTGGTCTATTACAAGATCCATGTCAGAATCTTTTTGCTGTGTATTAATCGCCATATTTACTGAATTTAACTGGCTGATAAGCAGTTCAAGTTTAGGCGGTTTGCTTGTAAGAGACATCTTAACACGTGTTGCAGCGGTATCAAGAAGATCGACTGCTTTATCCGGAAGCTGTCTTCCTGCAATATACCTTCTGGATAATTTTACAGCACCGTCAATTGCGCCGTCGGTAATGTGTATTCCGTGATAACCTTCATATTTAGTTTTTATACCCCTCAACATAACCTTGGCTTTTTCGTCATCTGGTTCACCAACGTGAATCGGCTGGAATCTTCTTTCCAGTGCAGCATCTTTTGCAAAATATTTATTGTATTCAAGATAAGTTGTTGCAGCTATTGCTCTAAATGATCCTCTTGCAAGTGCCGGTTTTAACAGATTGGCTGCATCACCTCCACCAGCCGCAGCACCAGCCCCAATAAGTGTATGTGCTTCATCAATGAAAAGTATTGCAGGAAGCGGAGAATTGGTTACCTCTGTTATAATAGCCTTCAATCGTTTCTCAAATTCACCTCGCATTTTAGTTCCTGCCTGAAGTGAGCCCATATCGAGCGAATATATCTGGTTGTTCTTTAATATATCAGGAACTTCATCTGCTGCAATTTTTATTGCCAGTCCTTCAACCAATGCGGTTTTACCGACACCCGGTTCTCCGAGCAGAATGGGATTTGATTTTTTTCTTCTACATAAAACTTCTATTACCTGTATAATCTCTTCATCTCTTCCGAGTATTGGGTCAATCCTTCCATCTTTTGCCTGCTTTACAAGATTTGTGGTGTATAGATCAAGCACTGTTCCATCTGCCGGAATTTCTTTTGCTTCTTCAGCGGATATCATTTCAGAGGCAACTGACGCATCTTCTACAGAACCTCTTACTATATTATAGAATTCTGTTCTGAGTTCTTCCTGCTTAATCGGGGAGAGAACATCCATAAGTCTGGAGCTGATCACCTGTTCAGAGGCAATAAACACTTCAAATAATGCTCCTGATCTGATCTTTGTTTCGTGATGGTGTACAGAGCTTGTAATCCAGGCTTGTTGCAATAGCTCGGTCAGCAGCGGTGATAGTTTTGGTTTACCTGAGTTACCTGTATCCATGCCATCAAGACTTCGGAGACATTTTGCCTGAACATCACCGGAATCAATTGCATAATGCTTTAAAATAAGTGGTACATCACCTTGACCGTCTTCAATCAAAGCGTTCAGTAAATGCTCCATTGTAATTTCATAATGACCCCTGTTAATTCCCAGTCCAGTTGCGGTATCAAGATTGCGGACAAGGTAGTTATTTAACTTTAAAAGTAATGATTTCAAATCTTTACTTTGCATTTATTTCTCCTGCATAGGTTTGAATTAATATTTAATTTTATTAGTGCAGCTTATTAAATATCTCTAAGGAAAGTAATTAATTAACTCCAGCATATTCTTCGTTGTGGATGTAAACGTTAAAATCTTCAACTGATGGTTTACCAAGCCAGAAAGTTGTACCTAATTTTAACTTGTCATTATCCCATGAAACAGATTCAATTGTATCTGCTTTAATTTTAAAGTTTACATCATATTCTAATCCATCGTTAAGATAAAGTTTCATTAGCTCATTCAACTTATTTGCGTTTAAAGAACCAGGTAAAAAATTCAGGTACTCTTCGAAATTAACCGGCCCTATCTCAATGCATATTCTGCTCATATAATCGATTGTTGACTCGCCGATAAAGCTGTTTTTACCAAGACTGAAATCATTGCTGCCAAGAGGAGGGACATCAACAAGATCAACCCAGTGAGGGACAAACTCTTTTATCCTTATCTGAAAGTCAGGAAACAAATGTGAAAGAAGTACTCTTAAACCTTCCTTACTTCTGACACGCTGGCTGAATACACCAGCATATTTTAATAATGTAAAATCCGAAATTGCAGAGGATGAAGGTTTTGTAAAAATACCTCTTCCTATGAATGAATTTATTCGTTCTGATATTTTATTGTTCGGATCACCGTTAAGGTGAAGATAAAAACGATATTTTTTCCAGGAATGATAGTAAAGCCAGTAGAACCTGTTATTAAAAATATCAAGAAAATTCTGAAGCGGGATGTTGCCTTCACCGAGTATTTTTTCCTGGAATGCAATCTGTTCATGATAACAGCGCGGAAGAGGTGAATTGATTCCGTACAAACCAAGAAAATTCAGGACGAATTTAATTTCTCCTTCTTCAAATTCCACAGATCTGATATCACGTGGCGGATAAACGTAATACTGGTAAGGTCTGAATTTTAATCCAAGTTGATCAAAAAGGTAATCCTTTCTTTTAGGATTATCTTTTTTAGTAATGATTTCGCTTAACCAGACCGCTTGCCAAACGTGGTATTCGGGTCCGCGTTTAACAATATCTTCTACTATATCGGAAGTATTTCGCCGACTGACGGATTCCATGTGTAGCTTTTACTTGTTCCTGATTCGGTTATTTTTAAGAAAACATAAGAGTTAAGTGTTACATAATGTGAGAGAAATTTATTCAGCACCATACCGAATAAATTAATTTCACCTTCGCCGTTCTCAAATTCTTTTGAATCAACTTCTATGTGAAATTCAATTCCTCTAATAAGACTTTGATTCATTACCTTCGTAATCAGTTTAGGTTTGTGAATTTTCTTAATGCTATCAATCCTTTTCTTATTAGGATGATTGTGAGCTTTTGCCCAGTTATAAAGATTAAGAATACTCTTAAATGTATTTGCATCTGCCAGGGTTGAAAAACTTACTGACAGGTGGGCAATAAGCGACCAGAGATAATTTTGTTTTTCAGGGCAATCGAGTATCTCTGTTGGTACGGTTATGTTTGATGCTTCCACACCGGGCGGAAAATCAAGAGGCTCTTTTATTGAACCAACTTCAAGATATGCAGATGGTAGAAAGCCGTTAGACAGAGTTGCTTCTATACTAAGAGTTTCTCTGGGAAATAATTCTTCTTCCATACTTGGACCGAATAACCTTATAAAAGTTTCTGCCATATCGCTCTGCAAGGTTCTGCGAAAAACAGAAAAAAATCTTTTAAAGTTGTATTCCGGATTGCTGGTATCAAGAATATCGTGAGCAGTGATAGGTATATACTTATACTGCTCAACTCTGTTTTCACTAATTCCGCTTACTTTATCAACTGAATAAATTTCCCTGCTTTTTCTTCTATAAAGATCAGGAACGATATAATACTCAGGAAGTCTCTGATTTACCGGCACTTCTTCAGTAGATCTTGAGAATAAATTTACGATAGGCGCACAGTTTAGCATTATGTTATGCTTCTCCGGCAGCTTTTCACGAGGCATCTTTCTGTCAAACTCTAGTTTAATCTCTATCTGAGACGACTCACCTGCTGCCTGAAACTTATTAAGTCCCAGTATGTCTATAAAAAAGAATTTTTCCGGGAATGCAAAATATTCCTGGAGAAGTCTGAATCCGCTGAATGATTGTTTAGAGTAAGGAAGCAAAGAATAGTCATCACCCCGGTATTCAGTAACTGTAGAAAGTTCAGGTACGGATACTTTAAATTCTTCAATTTTCTTAAAAGGAGATTTATCATTGACTACTTCTCTTACAAAAACTGAGGATAAATAATTAGTTAGAAAGAGAAGAAGGTTATATTTAACAGATGCTGAACCATAAAGATATAAACGCAATGAATCCATTTTTAAACTGTTATAATCAACATTTCTATCAAGTTGAAGTTTAAGTGTAAGTGCTGTTTTAGCGTATGCAGTTTCTTCAGTCATCACGTCTGTTAGTTTGATTGGTCTTACTGAAACATCCTGTGTGGTTCTGAAGATAAATTCTGTTGGTTCTTCTTTTTCAGTTAGCCGTGCTCCGCCTCCCGAACCCGATTGTACTTTAAATTTAACTTTATATTTACCGGTTTGTGTTTGAATTTCACTTCCCCTTTTTATTATAACCGGCTCTGTTAAAGCACCGGATTTAATATTAACCTGAAGAATAGAGCAGGAAGGAAATGTTTTAAGAAGATTAGGAAAGAGTATTTCAAGAATACCCCCGGCTATCTCCGGAAATTCATCATCAAGTCGTTCGTGAATTCTTCCGGCAAGGAAAGCAAAACCCTCATACAACCTTTCAACAAAAGGGTCTTTGCGTTCCCTTTCAGACATATGAAGTCGTGAACCAAGGGTTGGATGTTTTTTACTAAACTCCTCTCCAGCGGTTTGAAGAAAATTGTACTCTCTTTCGAAGTATTTATCCGTACTCATTGAGAATCCTTATCAAGTATTACTTTCGTCCAGCCTGTTGTAGAAAACTCTGTCAACAATATTTCGGTATTAGGGCTATCTTTAACTTTAACAATTATTTTTAATGAAGCTCTTAATGTTTTTTGATCGAATTCTGATGTTTCCATTATTACTTCTTTGATTCGCGGTTCATATTTAAGTATTACCTGTTTAAGTTCCTGTTTTAAGGATTCTATTGGATTTTCAGAGCGGATATAAATCTGAAGGATATCTGATACTCCAAAATCCGGCATATGTTGAACAGATCCTCGTCGCGTGGTAAGGATCATCCGAAGGTTTTCAACAATGCTGAGACTCAACTTTTGGTCTTCAGTTAGCCTGTCAAATTGCTGTGGACCAATTTCATCCGGATTAACAACTTCCGAAACAAATTGGCCTAATAGTTCGTTATAAAGACTTAGGTTTTTCAATAAAACAGTTAAGACAAATTTGAGAATTAAAAAAGAGGGTGGATTATTAATTCAAACTTTGTGAAGTTTGATAAAAAACGATCCACCCCGAAGGAAAGCTGAGTACTAAAAATAATTATACAACCCTGAATGAAAAGAAACCAGAATCCTCGAACATAGTACTTGCTTTAACATGTTCCCATTCTGCTGTTTCTGCAACAAGATGTACTTTTTCCAGATGGGCTACATTTAGCTTTGGATTATCGTAAGAGGGCGGCATGAAGTTCTCAACCGCTACCAATCTGGCATTAGTCATTGTATACTTAAAGTATACTGTTTCCTTTCCTGTAGCTTCTGCAATTTCATATAAGGAAATAACTACAGATTTAAATACCTGACCTTGCGCACAATACTGAAACATGAAAGGAGTAAGTTTATCTATTTCCTTTAGAACCATAAATGGTTCGTAAGTTCTGCTGCCGGTAACCTGACCTGTGGATCTTTCAAATGGTAGTTTAATCGATTGACTAAATTCCAGAACCGTACTGGAACCATTTGGACGTGGACCTTCGAGATCGTTTCCCTCAGCATCCTTGAACAATATTTCGCCTTTTACAGCCATTTTTTACCTCCTGGGTAATTTGTTGATAGATTAGTTAGTTATTTGTTTTTATTGATCACTAAGCTTCTTCACCTGAATGGTATGCGGTTAATCTAAGGTTAACATCCATACCTGTTATTGCTACGTGCGGTCTGAATTCGCAACTGATCTGGAAAAATCCGGGTCTTTCTTTCAATTCAGTTACGTCCAGCTTATAAGAACGTAATGGTTTTTCAGCAACAATTTTTTCAGCTGGATTGGGCATATCAACAACAAGTGTATCTAGCCAGCTTGACATATCCTTTTTGATATCGCCTGCGCCTGCATTTTTTCCTACGAAAACAAGCTGACGGTATTTCAGATAGTGTGCAATTCTTGTTACTAACATTGTATATTGAAGACGAGCACCAACTGATGCGTTCGCAGAGGCAGCCGGGTCGTTCTTAATTTGAACTGGTCTGTTAGCCGATGGTGTTTCAAAGAAGCAGGCATAGTCTGTTCTGTCCCAGTGTGCTAATGGAATAAATCCAAGATCACAAAGTTCTGCATCTTTTGCCTGACCAACAGAAGCTTCAACCGGAACTTTTAGTTTCTTCTGTCCGTGTTCTTCATAAGTTGGAACAGGAAGATTTTCAACTTTACCACCTGACTCAACACCAACTATTTTAACGCTCCATCCCCACTTCTCAAAGCTTTTAACCATATTAGACGCTAATGCGTAAGATGCGTGACACCAAAGACTGTTGTCCTGCCCTGCTCGCATTACATTCTCAGAATAGTTAAAGTTTTTTGTGGGTTCTGATTCTGCATTATAAGGTAACCGTCCGAGAAATCTTGGTAAAGCTAAACCAATGTACTTTGAACGATCATCATCACGGAAAGCTCTCCAAGAAGCATATTGCGCTCCTTCCTTCAATTGTTCAGGAAGAAACCGGTTATTCATTACATCATTCATACTGTTCTCACCAAAAAACTTATGGCTTGCATTGCCAATAAATGGAATTTGGGCTGACTCTGAAAGAACAGAGAGATGTTGAAGTAATGATATGTCCTGTGGTGAATTACTTACAGCAAAGTCTGCAAGAATTGCAGTGTAAGAATGTCCTCCAACTTTATCATAAGCACCCCAGTAAATATGATGCCATAATCCTGAGTCTTTTTCATATCCTTCACCAAGAGCAGCATCGTTAAGATCATCGTACAATTCTTCTTTAGAAGTATCGAGCAATTCAAACTTAACGGGTTTGCTGAATTCAGTATTCTGTACCAGAAATAAAAGACCTCGCCACGTAGATTCGAGTTCCTGAAAATCCTGGTTATGTAAAATTTCATCCATCTGGGCGCTGAGCACTGTATCCAGATCAGCTATATAAGAGTCTACAAGTGCACCGGTTATTTTAAATACTTCTGACTCTTTACCAACTTTACCGATGAATTCAGCTACTGCTGATTTCTTGGAGTCGTCCAGCATGGAGATTAGCTTATCAACAGAAGTCTGTTGAGTTTCCTGTCCTTGTTCTGTTGATCCTGATTTTTCTGTAGCCATTTAATTAAACCTCCGTCTAACTATTTTTTATTAAAAAATTTATTCATTTAAAGATTATTACTTTGTGGTTCCAAGTTTATTAATAAGATCATCAATACTTGCACCGCCATCTTTAAGTACTCCCTCAAGAGCTTTCTTCAAATTAGCATCTTTAAGAACTGCAAGCTTGAGTTCTTTAAGTCTTTCCCTTGCCTCAAGTAATTTCTGCAGAGGCTCAACTTTCTTAACAATCTCATCCGGATGAAAATCTTTGATATCCTGGAAATCGAGGTTAACTTCCATTTTGGCTTCCGGATCATCCGAAACTCTGTTGGCAACAGTAAGCTTTAATTTTGGATTTATATCCTTCAGAATTCTCTTATAGTCGCCTTTATTGCCTATTGTACGAAGCCTCCTGTCCTTTAACGGAGGTTGACTTCCCGGTTCACTCTTGCTAAAGTTACCGGGGATAAGCATCCTATAGTCGAGTTCAACGCTTTCCTTCGCATCAGTGCTTGGGAGTATAGCAACCTTGACTCGCTGGGCTATGGTAGGTTTCACTGGTTTTGCCATTTTCACTTTCTCCTTTTATGTTTTTGTTGTTCTAAATTAATTGCCAGAATTCCATTGTACTTTGCTATTTTGTAATAAAGTTCTTCCTGCTGTTTTTCAATATTTGATTTTGCTGCTTCTCCGTCAGTAATAAAGAGTAACTGCACATTAGTAAGGTAAAGTGATTGCCATGCTGCAGCACTGAGTGCCGGTTCCCACTCACCTAATTTTAATTCATCAATTAAGATCCGAATTTCCTCAAGAAAAACTTTTGCAACATTATAATGTTTAGCTTCATAACAGAAATTTGCAAGATTAAGTCTTCGCAGAAATTTACCCTTAATCCTTTCCTCAGAATTAAGCCCCTGATGCATTTTTTCAAAATTTTCTTCAAATTTAGAGGGGAGTTGACTAACAGCCTGCTGATATTCAATCTTTAGATCATCATAAGAAGGATCGACAATAGGACTTACAACTGAAGAACCGCCGGAACCTGATCCTCCGCCAGATGATACACTTCTGCTCACCTCATCGAGCCACATATTTGTTTCTTTATCAGCAAATGGAACTTCCCCGCCGCTAAATATCAAAGATGGTAATTCAGGTAGTCTTTTAATAAGTCTTGCAAGATGATACTTAATATCTGCGGCAGCAGTACTATAACTTCCTCCTTTACTTTCTAATGCAGTAACCAGATATCTCTGTGCATCAAACCAGTAACGGAATTCACTGTTATCTCTTATAAACTCCAATTCAATTCTTGGAATTATTATTTCGAATTTATTTTCATTGAACCATTGAGGAATCAAACGTCTTATCGTATCATTTGGAGGTTCGATATTTGTTATTTTATCTTCATGAGGAGGCAGTTGAAGCCCACTCCATTGGAGTAGACGTCCAATGCCGAAAGCAAAGAATGAATCCGGAGTCCTTTCTTTTGATTCTCCATTTTCATTATATTCATAAAGATGAACTAGCGTTCGTCTGAGTTGAAGTATAGCTTCATCTTCAGAAGCCGGTGCTAGCGTCTTGACAATCACAGTAGCCTCTTCACGGGTTTGAGAAAAGTCGGATACCCTGGGTTCCTGACGTGGTTTTGGTGGTGGTGGTTTTCTCTCTGGTGCCGGGGGAGGATTTAACGCTTTCTTAGCTGACTCAGTATGAGTTATAAAAATTTCCTGTAATGCCTGAAGCACCGGGATATTTTCAGGGAAAAGTTTTTCACATTCAGTTAAAATTTGTGTTAATAATTCTTTTATCTGAAGTGCATCATCGGCATTGCTTTTAATAATTTCTTCACGCTCCAGCAGTTTTGTAACTCTTCCAGTGTTAAGAAATTGAATGGCTTTGTTTTTTAAAACAGGATTTGCCGGGAATAAATCATTACCATATCTTTTAAGTAATTCATTTACAAGAATGAGACCTTCCTTGAATCCCTTTATATTTTCAGTTCTGTATAAGGCAAAGCATAACCAGCAGGCTACTTTAATATCTTTACTTTTTTCTTTTAGAATTATCTCAGATAGTTCAATCCAGTTCTTGTAATCGGGAACTGTTTTAGGAAATTCCATACTGAGCTTAAAGAATTCCTCCACATCAGAAGCATCTGATCCTACAGGAGAATCACCGGGAATTGGCTCAAGATACTCTTGTATCTCATTTGGTATTACTATTTGAATGGTTTCACTCATAATGTTTTTTCAGTATTTATAAATCCGGACTAATTAAATGCTTTAAGCTGATTAGTAATAAAATCTTTTAAGATAACGCTATGATTTTTATCGAATATGAAATCCTTTAAGTTTAAATCCGGTACTTTACCCGAAATAAGTTTTGGAAATTCAGTCGGTTCAGGTAATGCCGGGTAAACATACAAACTAACTTTGAAATTCTGATCACTTGTCTTAAAGATAAGCGGGATATTTTTCTGAGACCTCATTTTAATTTTGATTAATTCAATTATGAATCCAGTATCAAAATTGATGTTTTCATCATCTGAGCAAAAACTTATTGATAAAGATTCTGTGCTATTCGATTTATTATTTTCTTCTTTTACAGATTTTAATTTAAGCCTGTTAATAAACTCTAAAAGAGTTGTTCCTGCAAGATATTCCTCAAAAACGTTTTCGGCTGCAATAGCTGAACTTATTCTTATCTCAGCTTTATTAAACTCATTAACTATTTCGTTTAGTGCCGGGGATTTTAGTGAAAACAAAAAAAGTTGTTTTGCTTTGTAAAAGAAACTGTTAAGAATTAAAGGCGCTGCTCCTGTCCGGAATGAATTAAAAAATTCTCTTCTGAAAAATGTGAATACTATAAATGGAAACTGCCTTCCGCTTTTGTCTATACCCGGATTCAATAAGCCACAAATTATTTTGTCACTGGACTCCATGGGCAGTATAAATTCAAAACTTTGTGAGCCGTCATAGACCTCCTTCCAGCTATTTCCTAATGAAAGTTTTGATGAGATTATACCTTTCTGAATCCAATCATCAAGTTTTGAAAACTCATCGCTGACGGCTTTGTGTTTAATGAAATCAGGAAACTGAGGAAGTTTTCCGAAAAAACTGAATCCGTTTCCAAAAGTTGAATCGCTATTCAATTATAAATTTTATATTATATGTTTAATTAATTTTCGTCGGCAGCACGAAAGTTTTGAAAAAATTGGAAGCAAAAGGATTACGTGTGCTTCCTGCGTCAAGAATATACAATACTGTCACATCATAAGCTCCATCTTTTTTAAAAGTCCAGTTCAATACATATTGGGAAGCAGACTCTCCCCTGGAAATATTTGCATCATTAAGCAATCTGAAAAA
The DNA here is from genome assembly GCA_018335755.1 of Ignavibacterium sp. Lineage (GTDB taxonomy): Bacteria > Bacteroidota > Ignavibacteria > Ignavibacteriales > Ignavibacteriaceae > JAGXRK01. The sequence continues at coordinate 108,945 of JAGXRK010000062.1, forward strand.
AGCCCAATCACCAGGGAAACTTTTTGTTTCGGAAGTACCGTAATCACGTATAGAAATATTCATTCTAACACCGGGAGCTCCCCTTCCGCCAGGCCAGGTGTAATCTTCCCAAAAAGCAGCACCCATTTTATATTGATTGTCTTTTCCATCAACGCTGAGAAAAACCTGTTCAACAATTGGTCTTCTACCGGCAATTGGCCTTGAATCAGGTATGCTTGGTTTAAGCCTGAATGAAACGGATAAATCTCCGCTCTTGAAAAGTGTTGAGGTAATTGCATCAGCTTTCTTTAAAGCTTCAATAGCATCATTTGAAATGTTCAGCCCCTCGTTTTCCCACTGATTGGCACGCCATCTTTCTTTATTTATAAAAGAGCTGAGTTCCTGGTTAAAGAAAGTCCACAAGATTCCTTCCGGTTTAAAGAAATCTTTAAAGTCCTGAATTGGTGCGTCGCTTCCTGCCTGTTTAAAGGGAAATGATGTAGACAGAACCCTGTTAAAATTATCAGCTATTTTGGATTTCCATTGTGCATTAAGATATTGAGCTGCATCGGCAAGTATTGCTCTCCACGTAAGTTTAACCGGTTCCATAAACATATTTTGAAATTCGGGTAGATTGAATAATGCTCCGCGCATTGCCTGTAGCGCGGTTGCAAGTTCTACTGCACGCTGATCAATTACATTTACTGCATAGTCTTTGGTTAAATCCTGACCAGCTTTAATATTTTCAAGTACTCCGCTGATAGCGCCATATTGCACTATCATTGCATTTAAATCACCACTTCCGCCGCCGGTAATAAATTTTCTATACTTTTCAACTTCAGGCAGTTTTGAATTACCAAGATTGAACTGTTTAACAATATTAGCTTGAAGAGAATCCGGCGATTGCAGGTCTGCAATTATCTGCATTTGATCGGAAAATACTTTTAGTAATAACATTAAGGGTGAACTAACAGGGTCACTAAGCATTTTAAGATTGTTCGCAGCAAGAGGTACTGATTCAAATCCTGAATATCTTATTCCTTGAAGCATCTGCAGCCAGGTGTTACGGTAATCGTTAACATATAACAGAAGCAGGTTCTTTTTCATTTCATTACTGTCAAAATCGGATGCAGCTGAAGGATTTATTTTGGACTTTCCTAATACCCAATCTTCGCTTCCCGGATTCATACTTTCATTTAAGAGAGTTTCTCTTACATAATTCATCCATCCATCGGCGGTGAATATGTATGGGATAGTATAATCAGTTCTCATCATCCCGGTAAATCTTCCGCCAACTATCTGTTCCATAGTCATTTGATTGGGGAACTGATCTATTCCATTTTGTTTTATTCTTGCATAAATATTTTCTGCGCTTGGTTTGTACTGAAGTCTATCACGTACAATGCTTGTTAGAAGATTATCAACTTTAGCCTGATAAACATTCTTATCTTCCAGTTTCGATACGAAAAAAGCGACATAGTTATTAACTAATTTCTTCAAAGAATCTTTTTCTGCATTGGAAGCAAGTGGGTTAGATTTAATGAATTTGTTGTTCAGGATATTATTAAATACACCAACAAGAAACTTTTGGCCGGAAGTATCTAACCTGGCTCTTTCATTTCCCAGCAGCAGGTATGATTTTAAATTATTATAAATTTCTTCACCGGGATAGTCTTTACCGTTTGCATAATTATTAAGATGAAAAACCAATTCACTATATACATTGTTTGTAAAGAATCCTTCTGTCTTTTCCAGATAAAGCTTGTTTAAATATTCAAGGGTTTCCTTGCTGCGATCCATTCCAAAACTTATAAATGCCTCGTTAGCTTTCCCTTTTTCTATCTTTTCTATCAACTCTCTTAAGTGTTCAGCTTCGGTAAAATTACTAAGCAGATCACCACTCCAGTTTATATTTTTAAAGTTAGCTGCTGTTTTAGAAATTTTATCTAAAGCATCGCTGCTTCCGTTGTATCCTATAAAAGTGAAAAGTGAAAATAAAACCAGCAAAAATGCAGAAACAGAAACTGTTACTAACTTTAATGTGCTGTTTTGTCTAACAGCACCTGAAGTTTGCCCGGCTTTAAAATATTGGTCCCCAATTACAATTTCGTTGAGCATATCTTTAATAAAGTAATGCTTTGTCTCAACAATTTCTGCCTCTTCTTCCTGTGCGGTTTGAGGCAGATTAAATTGTTTTGCAATTTCACGAATTGCAAGATCCAACGGTGCGCCTTCCTGTGTTCCGCTTGTAAAATAGAATCCGCGGAAAATCGGATTGTCCTGATATGGATTATGCTGAAAGACCTCACCCATAAGATAGGTTAACTTTTTCTGTAGTGACTGAAATTGATAAGGGAATAAAAATACTTTTCTTCTTTGTTCGCGCTTTAACGGACTGCTGAGTCTGATTGTTCTGATATTGAAAATCTTGTCTGAAAGTAACTTAAATTCAGATTCAAAAACAGCTTTGGGCTCTGTATTTTGCTGCTGCTGAGCATTAAGCGTGGCACCCCAAATCTGTGAGCGTTCAATTTCACTGAAATCGCCAAAATACTCGACAAATCCCTGTATTAAATCACACTTGGTAAACATGAAATAAACCGGGAAGTTAACACCGAGATTTTCAATTAGTTCATCAATCCGCTGTCTGATTGCTTTTGCATGGTTATAAAGAGCATCGTTTTCTGAACTAATTATTTCATCAATATTTAGAGCAACAATTACTCCGTTTACTGGTTTTTTCTTCCTGTTCTTTCTTAATGTTTCAAGGAAAGCCAGCCATTCAACACGATCTTCAGTTTGAGTAACATATCTTCCGGCTGTGTCAAGAAAAATTCCTTTAGTTGAAAAGAACCAATCACAATTTCTTGTACCGCCAACTCCTCTGAAACCGTCTCTGCCGAATGGAAATTCAAGTCCTGAGTTTTGAATTGCAGTTGTTTTACCAGCTGCTGATGGACCTATTATCATATACCAGGGCAAGGCATAAAGAGCAGCTTTACCGGTTTTACCTTTTCCGATTTTTGAATTTTTCAGAGAAGTAATTGCAGCTTCAAGCTGCTTTTTAAACTGTTCAATCTCAGCTCGTTTCTCCGGACTTAAACTTGCCATCTGTGAATCAGCTGAATTACTTATTGATTGCTCAATATTATTTGATTTCTGCGCATCCTTCATTTTTTTGAAAAGATAAAAAATCAAACCAATCAATAAAAAGAAAACTATTATTATTACCTGTATCATCCAGGAAGCTCCCAGGTGCTGCCCAACAAATATTATAAGAAATAGAAGTATTAGGCCTACTACAAGCGAGATAATATTTCGGGGTTTAAATAAACTTTTAAATGACGGCATTTTATTATTATTTTTTTGCTAAGAATTAAAGTTATGAAATAAGGTTTTTTAACATCTCGGCAACATCAGATGTGGAACTTGAAATTGATGCTGACATTATAAAGTAAAAAATTATAAAAATAATAACTGCTGCAACGGGAAATACCCAGATTGGAAGCCCGCTGTTTGATGCCTGAACAAGCATATCTTTCGGCCTGGCATTTGGTGAAATTGTATCGATAGAAGAATACATTTCGGGGTGCAGTTCCAGATTCAGATCATCAATTACTCTACGCAAATTTTCAGGAGATTGAAGCTGGTATTTTCCTTTAAAACCAAGAGCGAGGCATAAATAATAAACTTCAAGTATATCGGCATTAACACTTGATCTCTGTCTGAGCTGATGAAGAAAATCAAAAAACTCTTCACCGGCATTAAATGTATCAAACAATTTTATCTGCATTGGTTCAGCAAGCCATTCATCTTTCTGCGCCCAGGATGAACTTATTATTGTTTCATCAAGAAAAGCAACAAGTGCAAATTTTGCATACCTGACTTTTTCATTGTCAATTCCTGCAGTTCTGGCATCTCTTTCAAACCTGTCGAATAAATCACCTACACGTGATTTTAATGTTGATGCATCACCGTAATTGTTTGTTGCTCTTAGCTGAAGGATAAGCATAAGAGTTTCAGATGACAGATCAGCAATATTTTTTCTTTTTTCTTTTTGCGGATTGCTCATTTTGAATTCTTTAATTTATCAAAAATGGTTTATTATTCCTTATCAGGAATTTGGTGAATGTTGTAAGGAACTGGTATGTATCCTTTTTAATTAATTTAAATTAAAAATCAGAATGTAATTATTTGTATTAGTTGAAAGACAACCTATACTTAAAATCCTATTATCTCACCTAATTAAGTAAGAACAACTAACTCAATTTGTAACGCTTTAAACTCCGATGCTATAAAGAAGGCTATATTATTCTTGGTCGTAATTTTTTCCCAGAATCTTCCATCTTTGTTAATTTTAAAATAATGTGCTTTTTCATTTATTGATATTCCGGAAGGCGGGCGCGCAACGTATTCAATTGTAACACCTTGAATACCAGCCTGATGAACTGCGAATATTTCTTCGTATGCTGAAATCTTAATATTCTTTGGTAGTTCTGTTATTACTTTCTTTTCGGGCAAATCACCGGTTACAGCAATAAAAAATTGACCTGCAAGGTGGTTTGGTGATAATTGACCAATGTGAAGCGTATCGGCTTGTTTCCTTAACGGGATTATAATATCTCTTCGTTCCAACGTTTTCTGAACATTAAGCATATTAATTATTTCAGTAACCAATTGATCGAATATTTCTGTGAGATGTTTGTGCTCATAGTTAGGGAACTCTCCGGCTTTTACTCCCATATTAGAGTAAGTAGAAAGCTGCCCTGCAATGTTAAGGAATAGCACGTATAAATTTTCCGGGTGGATGTGTTTAGATGAGTAGTAATAATTTAAGAGAGGAATAATTGAATTAACTGACTGAAGCATTAAAAGAATTTCAACCTGAATTATTGAAAGTTCGGGTTTTTGAATGCTTGCCTGATTGCGAAGCTCTTTGCTTTTTGAAACCAGAGAGCTTAATATTTCGCGAATATGATTTAATAAAACCTCTGATGCTGATATTGAAATGCTGGGAGGAATATATGTTTTATCAAGAGCGTATTTGCCATCTGAGCTGCGTATTATTTCACCAATTTTTATAGAGCTAAAGTCATTTAATGATTCATCTCCAAACTTAAACTGAAAATTTGGTTTGCCAACGCCTACCGTTCTAAGATTCATTCCGGTGTTATAATCAAGCAAATCAACATTATGAATTGAAAAACGTGTGTTGTTATTTGCAGAATTTTCAATCTGACAATTATTTCCGGCAGTGCTCTCAATAGGAATGGCAATGAAAACATCAAGTTTTTCAGATGTTGCAGAGAACAATTCTTCAAAAGATCTGCTTTTTGGCAGAGGATCGTTATTAGGCATATTAAAGGATAAACCATCCGGCATAATACCGGTACAAGCCACTAGTCCAAAATTTCCGCCGGAAAGCGCAGCCAAATCAACCTGAAGTTCTTTTAATCCCCAGTAATTAGGGTTCAGAGTATTGATTCTTGAATTTAATAAGAACTGATTATACTTATCCGCCTGCTGAAAATGGTGCGGATCAAGCTTCATACCTTCGAACCAGATAACTTTCTGCATTTTCATTGTGTTACCAAATTCCCTGATTTGTTAAGTATGTGAAAAAAATATTCCGGCAAAATTTTAATTATCAATTACAACAGATAATGAATTCTCCAGAACAGTAACTTTAACGTTTCTTAAATCAGAATTAATCGGAATAATCTGTTTCCAGCCATCGGTAGCGGGTGAGTAAAAATCCCCAATAATAGCTAAAAAGGCTGCATCACTTTTCAATTCCACATCACTAAAATCCTCTGTTTCATTAGGTACTAATAGTTTTTCAATTTTAGAATTTGGAATAATATCATCACCCAGAAACTCTTCGGGATTTCTCATTATAGATTCAAAGCTTGCGTGACGAAATTTTTCGGCATTTTTCAGTTGATAGATCTTAATAACTACTGCATTATCATTGTTGCAGTTTTCATTACAATGCAAATTTAGGGTAATTGTTTGAGGTCCACCTCCACAACCGGCTAATTGAAAAGTAAAAAACAAAATAAATAATAAGAGTATGTTTTTCATAATATCTCCGGTAATTAAATTTCTAATATTCGTTATGTTGTGGTGATGCAGAAATTCTTTTTTGATATCCCTTCATAAAAGCCGGTCTGAAATATTTTTTTTCTACGTGGTATAAATCGGACATATATTTAGAGTAATTCTCCTTAATAACATCCAGCACTTTTGCTTTTTGCAAAAATGGAAGAATCTTCCCAGGATTCAGACCGCCAGCTTGCTGGTTCTTAATCTGCATTTCTTTTTCAATAGTAACCGGATCCAGACTCTGCAATAGACCTTTGCTGCCCTCAGTAATAGAAGTCCGGTATCCTTCAAGCAATCCAATCTGGTGTGTCATCAGCTTTTGAGTTTCTTCTTTCAGCAAAGCAATTCTTTTCTGCTCCTCTTCAGGTGATATATCCGGTGTAAAAAGGAATTCCTTTAACTCTTTTAATGAACCGACAGGCATTGTATGGTAAATAGTAACACCAAAAAATTCCTGTCTGAATTGTAGAAAGCCCTGGATTAAAGAAGCAAATGTTTCAATAAGTATTTCTGAAACATTGGAAAAATGTGAAGAGAAGACAAAATCAGGCGACAATGCGGCAGAATCAGATTGTTTGGTTTGACGGATAAATGATTGTTGTTCCTGTTTTGGCGTTTCTTTAATCTTAATCTCACTTTTAATTTCGGGTTGCTGCGGAATAATTTTTCGAGGTCGATCCAGGTAATGCTCCGAAAAATACTCAGCAAGCATTTTACCAACATCATTTTTTTCAAAAGAACTGAAAGATTGCAAGATAGATAATCTTAACATATCTGACTTACCAGGAGTATCATCAAAAGTATATTTAACTGAAAGATTCTGGATACTTTCTAAAATAGACGATACATCGCCGGCAAAGGGACTTGAGAACACCATTGTTTTCTGGTCGTCATCAAAAACCTGCTCTTTTTCCTGTACAAGTTCAACAATTAATTCATACTCGCCGATTTTGATTACATCACCGGATTTAATAGCATTCTCTTCATTTGGTATAACTCTCTCCCCGTTTAAAAAGGAGAAATTAGCTGACTCCAGATCAACTACCTGAAGTATTCCTTCGGTGTTAACGATTTTTGCGTGTTTTCTTGAGACTACTTTAAATGGATCAGGAAGAATAACATCATTTTTTTCTTCACGTCCAATAAAAACCGGGAACCTGTTAAAACTAAGTTTTTCAGAATAGTTCGGTTCTGATTTTTTGGTAACAGTAAATTCCAGAATCATATATTGCCATCGATTTGATTATAAAAAGAATTAGAATTGGGTTGGATATAGCTTCGCCACGTGAGTCACATATTTGAGATTCCAAATAACCTTCAATTAATTACAAACTACTGCTTAACAGTTTTATTAATAAATAAAATCATTAAAAAATATTCGGATAGTGTGACATTCATTGCATCAATCGAAAACCATATTTTATAGAACTTCCTCTATACCAAGTTAAAAAAAGTCTTTATAATATTCCAATAGTTCAGGTTAACTATTATTATAATTTTTGGAATGTGCTGTAGGGATGGTTTGGCAAAACTAATTGCTTAAAATAACTGTTGATAATTATAAAGTTATATTTAAGAGGTAAAGCGGTAACCTTTCATATTCGTTTCGTATTGTTTATGATTTACACCATTATATAGTGTTGCTACAATAATCTACTATAATACTTCACTCACGAGAAACAAATCTATACAACTTTCCGCTGTTGTGATCAGCAAAGTAAAGCTCGTCGTTTTCATCAGCTCCGAAAGTAGATATTAAGTAATTTGTTTTTGTAAGAAGACTGTTAGTTACAATTCCATTTTTATACTCAAGCGTCCATATTTTTCCAACCACATAATCTGCATAAATATATTTGCCTTTTAACCCCGGTGCAGATCTACCGTTATAAACAAATCCACCCGTTATTGAATACCCGCCTGTGTCATCATGACCGTATTCCCAGATTGGAAAGACTAATCCTGTTGTATCACAATTTGCCGGTGGATTAAAACAGTGATTACCTTCCATTATTCTCCAGCCGTAGTTTTTGCCTTTTTCAATTAAGTTGATTTCTTCCCACTGATTCTGACCAACATCTGCAGCCCAGAGCCGGTTCTGCTCATCAAAACTAAATCGCCAGACATTTCTTAAGCCATAAGCATATATCTCTTCCTTGAAGCCTTCGTTATTATCCCTGAACGGGTTATCGTTTGGTATAGCATAATTTCTTCCATCCGCAGTATTATCAACATCTATTCTAAGCAGACTTCCAAGAAGCATTGTTAAATCCTGTCCTGCATTAAGCGGATCGCCGCCGGAACCGCCGTCACCAAGAGATATATATAAATAGCCATCCGGACCAAAAGAAATCTGTCCGCCATTATGATTAGCGTAAGGCTGTTCTACTTCAAGTAAAATCTCTTCACTTTGCGGATCAGCTTTAGACGGATCATTTGCCGAAACCCTGAATCTGGAAATAACCGTTCTTCGGGCATTGCTTGTTGTATAATCAAGGTAGAAATATCCATTATCTCTATAGTTTGGATGAAAGGCTAAGCCTAAAAGTCCCTGCTCCCCGCCGAAGAGTACCTTGCCCCGGATATCAAGGAAAACTTCTTTTTCTTTTGTACTATGATCATTATTAAAAACATAAATTATTCCAGGCTGGGAAAGAACAAAAAGTCTATTAGTTCCGTCATTTGGCGATTGTATATCCACTGGCTGTTCAAAGGAAAGGTTTGGAAAAGCTTCTTCAAATATGATATCATAGGTTCTTTCCTGTGAGTTGCAGGAAATTAGAAATACAAGTAAAGTTAATACGGTTAATAATTTCATTTTATAAATCCGGTTTTTGTTGAACTAATATAGAAATTTACCTGAAAAAATTCGTGGTATTTTATTTTTTTATTTTAATATATTTCAGATACTTCGATAAATAAAATCATAAAATGAAAACATTATTTTTTATTTTTTTCTCAACGCTGATATACGGACAAAATCAGCATTTAACTGCAATTGATTTCGACTATCTTAACTATACACGGCAGGAAATTGAAAATGCATATTCAGCTCACAGCGGATTCTGGATTGTAAAAGATGAACCGGGATTAATAATCTACCAGGGAGGCGACTATTTTATAAATTGGCCCCTGCAAACAACTAAATACTTTTTTGAAGATAACGACAGTTTATATCAGATTGTACTTACACTTGCCGATACCACCATCAATGAAGCTTTCCTTTTCCCGGAAGTTCTTATGACTTTCAGAAACTGGTTCGGGGATGAATTAGACTATAACGAAAATGAAGATGGTTCCAGAACTTACTACTGGTATTTTGGTGAAGAGATGAAAGAAGCCGAGGCAATGATGAGCCTCAGCAAGAATTTAAGGAAACGGACTGCATCTCAAATAATGCAGGTTAATTTAAGAAGAGAGAAAAAGTAAAACTCAGATTAGCTCCCCGGATCGCAGCCAATGGTGAAAGACATAGTAACACTCCTAATTAGTTGTTAGTATATCTTTCTTATACCGGAAAGAGAAGTTACTTTTTCATAAAATCAAAAGCGCCTTTTCTTAGATTAATTCCATATTCTAAATAGGCCTTTAGAGAAGCAAGAAAATTTGCCCAGCCTTCCGTGTTTCCTTTCAACCACTTAATACCGGCTTCATTATTTTCCATACTCTTTTCAGTTATCATTACAAGTGTAGAATCATTATCTGCGGATGTAAGATTAATTTCAACAAGAAGTTCATTGCCGTCTGTATCCCAGTAGAACGATATATATTTATCTTTCTCGACCTTATCTATACGAACAGGAAACTCCTCGTCAAATTCAGGGAATTTCCAGAACAGCTTTTTACCTTCCTCCATCCTGCCCGAACTTTTTGAAATAAAATAATTACTCATTTTATCAGGATCAGCAATAGCTTCGAAAACTTCCCGGACTGACTTTTGAATCTGCAGAGCGACCTTAATTTCAAGTGTTGTCATATCATCCGTTCTTTTTATTTAGTAATATGAATGCATAAACATTTTAAATGTATGATAATAGATCTTTACTTTATCTCTTCTCTGCCATCAGAGTATTTCGCAAACCTGCCCATCTTTAGTGAATGAACGTTATCAAACCTTGACCACGGCCAGCCGCCAAACTGTGTTTTACGATAATCATTAAACGCATCTTGTATCTCTGCAGCACTATTCATTACAAAAGGACCGTGCTGAACTACTTGTTCATTGATTGGCTGTCCCTGCAGTAAAAGCAGATAAGCATCTTTATCACCGTTTTCAATAATCACCTCCTGATCTGCCAGCAGATCAACAGAATGATAATTCTCTATTCTAATCCCGGTGATGTTGATGCTTGAACCTCTATAAAAATAAAGTGACCGGTTTACTTCAAGCGATGCGGCTGGAATAGTCCACTGAGCATTTGCTTCCATCCTGATTAACCAGATTCCAACTTCATTAGCTGGATCATTTGCCCAGGAATCGGGGGCAGGATTCGGGGCTGATACTTCAGCTACTTTGCCTGCAATAACGGTTACTTCTGTCTGTTTCCCATTTTTGTCTTTCACTTTAACCACGGGTATATTTTCTGCCCAGAGCATTGAAAAATAAGCCTGTGCAAACTTCTTAGCTTTTGGAAGATTTAGCCAAATCTGAAATAGCTCTAATTGATTGGGATTGTTTTTATCCAGAAGCGGAAACATTTCAGAATGCTGCAGTCCTGATCCGGCAGTCATCCATTGAACATCTCCATTGCCATATCTCCCCGCAGCTCCGTGTGAATCAGAATGATCAACAAAACCATTTAGCACTACAGTCACGGTTTCAAAACCTCTGTGTGGATGTGCCGGAAATCCCGGAATAGTTTCTCCATGGTACATTCGCCAGCCGTCCTTGGTTGTAAAATCCTGTCCGAGGTTTCTGCCTTCTAATAAAGCATCCGGACCTAGTTGATCATTACCTTTTGGATAATTATCAAGATGATGAACGCAGAATAAAAACGGGTCTTTGGTTTCCCAGGTAAATCCCAGTGGTTTAATGTTGGTTATTAGTTTGTTATACATTTTAGTTCTCCATTCTCAAATTGACTTAAATAACTAGCATAATTTATCCAAAGACAATGTCAGCTTCAAGAATTTAAGAGAATTAATGTAATTATAAAAAATAAACTATCACTACAAGCAGGGCGTAATCTTTAAGGGATTCAGTAGCCGGTGGGGGAACCTGGCTCAGGAGGTTGTATGATACGCCGGTGAGGTAAGTGGAGAGCTGTAAAGTTTAAGTGTATTCGTAGTAGAAGATTACATTGCACTTTCCTATTAAAATACAATTACTTTGATGCGAGGTATAGCACTCATATATGCTAAAACCCCCGCCATTACTTAAACTCGATGTTAGCACAATTTTTTCACTTTAGCCGTGCTTCTTCTAAATATGGTAAAGGTGAAATAAGTTCAAATTCCCGGGATGTATCAAAAAACAGATTTAACAGATTCAGATGTTCACTGCCAATAATGAATAAAATTCTATCTTCACTATTGTACTGAATTCTTTGAATATTGCGTAATATTCTAAGATTTCTGTTATACCATCTTCCGGATTCGAAATCCACTCCCGTAAAATCGCCCGGCTGTTCTTCGTATTTGAAAGGATGTAATAAATAAACGGCTAATCTTTCCTTTATATACTCTGGTCTGTTTCTTTCATACAATTCATCGATTATACTATTTACTTTACCTGCGAAATCAGAAAGCCCATAAATTGTATCTCCTGAATGCAAATAATAATCTTCAAATTTGGATAACCTGACACTATCATTAAAAATTGCATCGATATTTTCGTAATGTCTTCCCCAATCATCAACATAGTAGATCTTGTCCAGATTCAAGTGCTTACCAATCCTGAATCCTAATTGATGAATTTCATTTTTCCCCAAGGCAAATCTATCTGCTTTGTATTGTAAGTAAAGAGAGTCGATTACAGGCTGGTTGTCGGGAGTCCATTCTACTGCAATGATAGTAGGATTAAAGTCAGAAATAGCCCTTGAAATTGCAATGATTTCGGACTGATATGGTTCTTCAAGAACAGATATTTTGTCTTTGTCGACAGCTTTAACTGCATCTAAATTGGGATATGCAAAATGAAAGACACCCAGAGTCATTATTTTTGTTTGAGGTGGGATATCTTTGGATTGTCCAAATGTGCTGTTACTAATGAATAGACTACACAATAAAATTAATAATACTCTCATATTGTTTAATGATTGTTTATAATGAAGGTTAAGATAATTCTTTAAGCATCATGCAATAACCCCTATTAAGAGATTAATCACGCAACAGATTATTTCCGAACAATCGTTAAAATATTCCTGCTATAGTTCCAAGCCCTAAAGGCAATATTATGGATACAATTAGTTTAATAATTAGCGATCTTTTTATTAGTAATTATATTTTCTTTATTTCAAAAAAGTATATGATAAACCCACAGAAGCATAATGGAATAATGAAAAATTATAAACTTCATCATTATCAGCTCCACCTTCCAAAATACGGTATCCTACCTGTATTTTTAAGTTGTCAGAAAACTTATATATAGCAGCAATCAGAACATCTTCGGCTCTCCCTTGAGGAGCAGCAAGTGCATCGCCATCTAAAAGGATACCAAACTTATCATCAATTTTCCACAAAAGCCTGAAATTTATAAGTGGTACAAATCCTACGTTAGTTTTCTGCGATACTAATTGATTCGAGGAAATTGCAATTTTAGCATCTCTGATTTTTGCAGTAACCCCTAGGCCAAACTCAAGCTTGGGTTTTTGGACAAAATCGTAGCGGTATGTCAATCTGTATGAATTGAATTTATAAGTATTGGTAAGCTGAGCGTTTGCATTAAATAATTCTCCTTCGAAGAAAATGTCATTAGGCACAATGCCTCGTGATTTAGTTTCAAGCGGAGCATATAAAATTGAAAGTGAGTGACGCGATTTTATTATGTAACTTGCTCTTAACCGATAAAATATATTTGTTTCGGTTTTCAAATCATCTGTTAGAGAAAAAAGAGTTCCCTGATCTCCAGGAATACGAACATCATTATACCCATTAAAAACAGCGCCAGTTTCTAAATCAATAATTGCCTGAGCTTTCACTGATATTGGTTGAAATAATGTCAGGAATAGAATAAAAATAGAATAAGTTAAAGATTTCATATTTATTATTTTATGGTTACAAGTTTATATTTAATTGTCAATTTTTTCAGGCTTGCGTACAAAGTTTAACGCTATGACCAGTAGAGAAATCGGAGATGCGTACCTATCACCCGAAATGAAAAGTTGATATGGGTGATGACCTTCGCAAACCCCTGAAACCCTTATTGGTTATCGCGTGTGTTGTGTGCTGTGTTTTTTTATCAATTCACTTATTATCAAATTAATCCAAAACAAATTGCTATAAAACTTGGGCCATTTAATCCACCGTGCATTATTACACCATTCCAAGAATTTTTAGTCCTTTGAACAATGTATGATTGAATAAAAATCAACGGAATCAATGTTAATAACAACTGCCACCCAAAAGCAATATGAAATAATCCCCAACCAAATCCATGAATTAGCCAGGCATATTTTCCAAATGCAACTTCTTGTCTTGGTAACATAACTCCTCTCCAAAGGAATTCTTCTCCTAGTATATTTAAAATCCAATAAGGTAGCCAAACCAATAATAACCAATAACGTCCGGGTGTCAACGGTTCAAATGACATAAAAGATGGTGAATGGTCAAATTTGCCAATCATAAACTCCAAAGCTTTCATTATTATCATACTAAAAACAACAACAAGGATTAATCCTGCAAAACACCAAATCAAATCCGATTTAGTAATTTTGCGAAATCTCAACCGCTCCATCCAGGTGCTTTTAGATATTTTATATCCTTCTGCTCTTAAAATCAATATTGCAGTTATTATCAAAGGGGTAAAAATCCCTAATCCAGCCACAATAAACCAAAATAATATTGTTTCTTGTCCTGTCACTTTACTTAGATAAGGTATTAAATACTTTGTCATGCAATACATTAAAATTGCTGCTGGTATATAAATTGAGAATGACCCCCAAAATCCAAGTTTATTAATATCTGTTTTAGCTTCCATATTTTATTCTCATAACTAAATAATCATGATAGACGATTTTTTTAATAAATATTTGAACCGTCGCCAAATTGTAAAAATATTCCAATAAAAGATGCAACTCCGGCCAGAACGGTTATCAAGAGAACAATAATCGATATTTGTCTTTTTTCATTCATAATTTGCCTCCTTTCTTTTCCATAAAATATAAACCTAATGCCAGAGCTCCAAAACCAAACTCTGCTATGAAACTTATCCAGTTCGAAGTATCGGCTGCACCATCAAAAACAATTCCATATAATCTTGCAATCGAAGCAGCACCTATTGAGCCAGACAAAACAATTAAGCCGTAAATAATTCTTTCTTTGCGCATTAAGAAATAAATCAACAAAACCCCCAATCCAATTTCCATACCACCAAGTACGGCACGTATATGATTCGCACTGCTTCTGGTGGGTAAAACAATACCATCCATATCAGTTATTGCATCCGGATTAATAAAGAATAATAGTCCGAAACCGAGATAGACCAAACTACCTAATACTAATAAGATTCTTGATATCTTCATAAGTGATTTCTTTGATTGGTTTTAAGTCGCAATACGCCCAACTAGTTATTTACCGCATCACACAATAACCTTGAAATAAGTTTATTCATGCAACGGAATAATTCCGAACAATTGTTCAAATACTCTTGCAATAAACATAAATAAATTAGATTATGAACTCAAGATGGTGGGATTGAATAAAACCAAGAAGCTAAAACGGGTAGTATGATACCTGGTTTTTATAATGAAAGATTTATGCCTCTGGATACGAGAGCGGTTTTGAAAAGAGAGAGTCCGGTTAGGTGGATGGGGTGAAATTAAACTGTTTACAGTTTAATAGAATGCTTGTCTTAATTACAAAACTATTTAGCTAAACTTCTATTTTTTTACACTCCCGATACTACCTACAGGTAACCAATCATCCATATTACCATAATTGCTTTTATCAATAAAAAAAGGTTTAATCTCTTTTATACCGGTAATTCCAATTAATACTATATACCTTTTACCAGCCCATTTCTGAAATTGTTTGTCTGTTAGCTGAAGCTTGTTTTGGTACTTTTTAACCAGAGCCCTTGATTCATCTTCAGTCATTTTTTCTGAGTTAAAAACAGAAGAAACCGTAGCTTTTGCTTTTACTACGCCTTCAGCATTGTTGTTGATGAAAAATAGAAGATCTCCCTCTTCAACTCTGCCATAGGGTAGTTTTCTTCCGGTTGCACCGCGAATAATCATGGTTTTACTTCCAATCAACAAATTACCTAATTCATTTGATTTTGCATCAAGATAGACAATATGATCCATTCTGTTTATAAAATTATTTTATTTTAAAATGACCGATTATTGAACCTAAAACTATTCCGATACCTGCACCAATACCTCCGAATACAGGGGCATAATCAGGAGTTGATATTATCAAACCTAAACTAAAACCTATAGCAACACCTAAGATCAATCCAAGCCCAATGTACTTTGAATATTCTTTCTTTTTCATATTAATACCAATTATAAATAAAATATGTTATAAGGATTTCATTATCATTTAAATCGTTTTAGTTACGAAGTGGGGAAAGCCAGACCTCCCCTGTATTGAAGAATTACCCCAGGAAATAGATAATCATACGATTGCAATGTCTACTGAACATTTGTTCAAACCTTACTTATCCAAAATTAATAAAATTAGAAAACCACAGCAAGAAAGTTTTAGCAGATCAATCTTAAGCCGGAGCCCGTGAGGTGAATTAACGGCCTTTAAACAAGAGTAAACCAATAAATCTTAAATGCCCAATTTGAAAGCCAATTGATCTGATATTCAAATGATAAGTTGGTGTGCTTAAATCCTTTTCCAACTTGATTTCATCATTGGAAGATTGCTTGAATCTAATTTAATTTTTGCATTCCAGACATAACTCTTTGGCCATTGTTTGAAGACTTTGATAAACAGGAATAAAAATTTTAGAATCAATCTGCGTTCATTCGGCTGCCAGCCATACTTTGGATGTATTTTGATGCTAACCTCATCACCAAGTCTTTTCAGAAAATATACACCACTTAAATTACCAGGTTTATTATCTGTTGTGATAATGAATTTACCATCAGAACTGAAGTCTTCTTTAAGGCAGGCAATATCAGGTATAGGCGGGGAAAAATCAATATCAAGGTTATGCTTTTTATTCTTTGTGCTCATACAATTTATTTCATAGTGTCCATTATTATTAATTAGTTCGTACGTAGTTCCCTGCGCTTCAGCTTTATTATTTATGGGGGATAATGGATTTAAAGGACCATCATAATTTCTATTCCAATCAACATTAAAAGTATCTGCAGAGTAACGAGTAAAATAATTTTTGGAAAAGTCTAATGGCAGCGGGAAAGCATCCGGCTTATGTTTCCTGTTATTTATTTCAATATCAATATATGTATGTTTTTGATTTGTGAATGACATTTCATACAAAGAATAGACTGGTAATACAGTCGGGTTCCTGGAAATAACCCCAACCGGGGCGAGCAAGGAAAATGGCTGCTTTTTCTCTCTTCTTAATTCATTGACTTTTACTTTTATTTCACGACCCATCTTATCCTGAAAGGAGAAGTATACATCCAAAGAAGCCGGTTTTATTTCGAACTTTGCATTTTCCAAGGGATTTACAAAAAATTTGACATCATTTAAGATACTGGATTGCGAAGCGAAGGGATAGTCTGCCTGATGATAAACATCGGCTGCACCATCGTTGCGATAAGCTATTACCAGAAAACTTCTTTTTTCATTTTTATCAAAAGCTTGTTGAAATTCCAGAACATTATAATGTTCATCGGGATCCTTTTCAAAATTCACAAGAATCAGACGTTCCATATCATCAATAATTAAATTAAAAGGTGAGAAAAATTTACCGCTGGGGTTACTTGCATAGATATTATTTTGGTGGGTAGTGAGGTTCACATTAGTACTGGTATTTTTTGAAAACAAATTCATACGAATTATTATGGAGAAATATCTGAAAAAGTTTTAATTTCTTTTCCCAGAATTTATACAACATTTGATTTCCAGCATAGCACAATACTTAATATCCGAAAAATCGTTCAAATATTCTACTAATAAACATAAATAAATTAGGCTATGAACTCAAGATGGGTGAATAAATCTCTCATACCGGAGCCAGTAATTGGAGTATTTACCCCAGCTTGATAAGATGATGATTATATATTGGGAGGCTCAGGATGTATTAATTATCATCCAACTAAAGATCATAAGGATTAGGGTTATCATCGCAGAATGCTTTTTCAATAAGCTCTGACTTTGCAGTCTTAAGGTCGACAAGCACTTTAAACATTTTAAAGATTCTGAATCACTGCTCTTCGGGATATGATCTCACTTTTCATTTACTCAAGCTAGCAATTCCTTTATCCTCTTACACAACAGATCAAGATCAAACGGTATTTTAAAGAATGTATCTGCCCCGCATTCTGCAAGTCTTGAAATAAACTCAGGCTTATCAATACTGCATAATATTATTATTGGCAGTTCCGGGAAATCTGCGCGTATACTTTTTACAACCCGCGGCATTTCCCCGGGAAGTAAACCGAGGTTGGTGAGAATGACGGCATCAACTTTGAATAGCTGAAGAAAGTCTAAAACAATGTCAAAATGATTTATAACTTCAAATTTTATATCAGGATCAAGCTCATCATCTTCATAAAAAATAGGATTGAGATTCTCATCGTCCGAGACAAACAGCACAGTTAATTTTTTCGTCTTTGACATAAAACTTTTAATTAATTCACACTAAATATAATCTCCCCAGCAACACTCTCCAGAAAATATCTTTTTGACAGATCATATTGCTTAGCATTTGAAGTGATCAGGTTAAACAATTCATATTGAGTAAGCTCATCACTATAATCATCAAAGAAAATGGTTGCCTCCTTTTTTCCAAGAACCGTTTCTATTTTCTTTATGTAGTATTCTTTTGATTTGTTAACCTTTTTATCATTTAGCCTTAACAGTTTATCAACAAGAATTTTCCTTTCAACAGTAGCTCTCTTAACCTTTTCATTTAGAAATAAATTCAAGTCTTCATTCCCGTAATGATATCTTTTGTCATCAACATCTGATATTCTTGCAACCGCTTCGTTCGAACAGGTATATCTTAATATATAGTGCAAAACAGTCAGCGCACGGAAACCTGTCTCAGAATTAACGATATTAAGCCCCACTCCGCATTTATCTCCCGGAACAGGCTCTGTTTTTATCTTATCTTCTGTTGTTATGCTTAAGAAGAAATCATTCCTCGATATGTTACGGACCCCCAGAGCCGTAACTTCACTGATAATATCAAGATCGGTGATCTCATTGTAATCCGGACTTAATATTGAAAGCGCCTCATCTTTTTCTGTTTTAACTATTACCTTCCCCCGTTTTATGTTCATAAGGTAATCGTTGCATATAGAAGTGACCGATTCCGTAGAAAGCTTTGTAAGCTGACCAAGCGGAAATCCATACCATCTTAACAGCTTGTAAAGAAACGTTCTTCGTACAGGATATTCTCTTATCTTTCCGTTCATTAGTTGAAGTACCAGAAACCTTCCCCCATTTACAATTTTAAGATTTGCCGGATTAACTTCAATCTTCTCTGTTACTCTTGATTTGAGATAATCAATCACCGTTTCCGGTTTAGCATCAATAAATTCTATTCCTTCTGTTACCATCTCTTTGCCTTGTACTGTCCTTTTCAAGATTTAATAATGTAAGATGAATCAAATGATTT
Source organism: Ignavibacterium sp. (assembly GCA_018335755.1). Classification (GTDB taxonomy): domain Bacteria; phylum Bacteroidota; class Ignavibacteria; order Ignavibacteriales; family Ignavibacteriaceae; genus JAGXRK01. Next base: position 127,951 of record JAGXRK010000062.1, read on the forward strand.
TTGAAGTTAAGTTCGAATCCTGTAAGCTCCTGACTGTCGAACCTCTTTTCCTCGCCAACACCAACACCGGGATGAACTGTGTATTCTATCTTCTCCAGGTTATCAAACAGGTTTACAGTTTTGAATGCTGCTTCTGCATCCGTTATCTCATTGCCTTTATCAGTAAGATGAGATACTTCCATAGCCGTGCTTCTCAGTATCTTCGGATAATATTCCTGGTAAACATCTGTTCTGTTAAATATATCTGCATTAAGAAGCTGCTTATCTGTGAAGATTGCAAGTCCGTTTGCATCGTGATTAACCGGGAACTTCTTAACAAACTCTTCGAATTCAACTTTTTTGCTTTCAAAGACATCAGATAGACTGCTGGTTGGAGATTTACATCTAAGTACTGTCTGATATTCCTCAACATCATTCCAGACTTCATTCTGTTCAGCCATATGGCTGCTTTCAAATCGCAGATTTTCTTCAACTGCCCGGGACTTTTTAGCTCTCAGCTTTTGAGGGGATATATAATCCGATGTATTAAACTTATCCGATATCGCACTCCACCTGCCCTGCTCAACACAGCTTACCGGCAAAGTGATCTTTGAATTAGGTGCAATCAATACACTCGTATTAAGCACACGGTTCTGCTTTGCTCCTGTGAGAATATCCCCATCCATAAAGAACACGTATTTATCCGACAGATTAAAAAGAAACAGATTGTTGACGCTTCCGGATTGGCTGACCTCCTTTACCTGTATCAGATCTTCATTTATTGCCTTTGGTCCCGAGATGTAATCAAATGTATTATGCTGTGCTGTTAAAAACTGAACCACGGACAGCCGCTTGTGCTTTTGAAACGAAACTACTCTTACCTGCATTGTGAACCTCCTCTTGGTTTCTATGTTAATTTCCGCTACAAACTTAAAAAGCCGGATATGTAAGAAGCGTATCATTGAGTGATACTAATTTTATTTAGTGCCGATTCTGATTGACTAAGGAAAAAACAAAGATTATTTTTCACACATCATTTTTCATCGAAGGGGTTCGTCGATGTTCGATTTTCAGTCCAAGTTCAAAAGACAGATAGAAATTCTGGGGCTGTGCCTGGCAGATCAGGTTCAGAAGCCAATCAAAACGTTCGACCTTGCAGATTATTTCCGCGTAGAAGAGCTTACCATAAAACGAGACCTTCAGGATCTTAGATCATACGGAATAGATATACACTCAAATAAGAAATCCGGCGTATGCCTTGAAACAGAACTGCCTAAAGAAAAACTTGTCGATATAATACTTCATTATGTTGGATTAAACCACAACGATTACGCACTTGATAAATCCACATCATTGCTTGTTGAAAAAAGAGGAATAAACGCTTTAAGCAATCTTGTTATGCTTCAGCTTTGTATTGATAACAGTGAGTCCGCAACCATTGATTACAACAAGATGGGATCGAAGATTGAAAAGGACAAAGAAATTGAACCGCTTTTGGTTTTCCAGAATGAGGGTAGCTGGAGACTGCTTGCTGGCTCTAACGGAATTATGAAGCAATATCTTATTGATAAGATTGTTGCGGTTAAATCCACAGGCAGGAGATTTGAAAAGGGAGATTACAAGTTCTCAGACTTGTTCAAGCATTCCTGGAAAAGCTGGCTGGGCGATGAAAAACATAAAGTAAAGATGAGGCTTTCACCGTTCTGGGCAGAACGTGTAAAACCAAGAATGCTGGTTGCCGATCAGAAGATAACAAAAAATGAAGATGGTTCAGTAATATTCGAATGTACAGTAAACTCGCTTGGTGAAATAGCTGCGTGGATTGTAAGTCGAGGTGAAGGTGTGAAAGTGATTGAGCCCGCAGAACTGAAAGACAAGGTGATAGAGCTTGCAACAGGCACATTGAATAATTATTAGTGGTTTCGATACATTGTTGTCGGTGTCTTCGATATGCCCCGATGAATCGGGACACTCATTGCCCGCGATATGCTCAGACTCCTTAGGGTACGAACGGTTGTCGAGTCCGTATAGTGCTGGGTTGATATATCGAGACAACCGATGGGAATCAACTGACATAAAAGAAAATATAGCAAATGAGCAAAGGTTTCACTTACATACTCGAATGCTCGGATAAAAGTTTTTACACGGGCAGCACCAATGACCTTGAAAAAAGACTTTGGGAACATAATAACGGGTTTGGTGCAAACTATACTAAACGAAGACTTCCGGTCAGGCTTGTTTATTTTGAAGAGTACAATAGAATTGATGTGGCATTCTATCGTGAGAAGCAGATTCAGGGCTGGGGAAGAAAAAAGAAGTTAGCTCTAATAGAAGGCAAACCCGAGCTTCTCCCAAAACTGGCTAAGAAGATATTTAAAAGGAAAGTAGCTTCGTGACGGTGGCTTCGATATGTCACACCCAGGGCACTTCGATACATCCCGATAAATCGGGACACTCAGTGCCCGCGATACGCAGTCATCTTTGAGCTTGAGCGGTTGTTGAGTAATCCGAACAACGAGAGGATGTATCGAAACAACCCGTGTGAAGTGGTGGTTTCGATACGCTCCGATTAATCAATGCTACTCAGCCACCTCAGAGCACGAACGGTTGTTGAGTATTGCGAATGAAATGAGCAATGTATCGAGACAACCTGTGTGACGGTGGTTTCAAGGCTAAGAAAAGCCCATAGTATTAAGGTTAAGAAATATCCCGGAACGCACCGATGCCGGTTAATTATTGTAAAAGATTTTATTAGCCATACTCTAATAAAATTTTTATTTTACCTCTGTAATTTTGAAGACGTTAAGATCGCGTATGAGAAAATTACACTCCCTTCTGTTTTCTTCTGGTAATTTGGGGGTGGTGAGTTGGTGGGTAAGGCAAATTTTAATAGTCAATAAACCAAAGGGTTTTGATTGCTGACTCCGGAACAAAAAGCACGACAGAATATCGATAAGCAGCTTATTCAAGCTGGCTGGGTTGTGCAGGATCTTAAAGACTTCAATCCATCTTCAGGAATCGGAATAGCTGTTCGTGAATATCCCACCGAAAGTGGTTCTGCTGATTACATTCTTTTCATTGATCGTAAACCTGCCGGAGTTATTGAAGCTAAAAAAGAAGGACACACCTTAAGCCAGGTACACGATCAAACAACACGGTATTCCGCTGATAATTTAAAATATATTCGTAAGGATGAAGTGCTTCCGTTTCAGTATGAATCTACAGGGACAGAAACATACTTTACCGATGCTCGTGATCCATCACCAAGACAACGGGAGATATTTCATTTCCACAAACCTGAAACTCTTATTGAATGGTTAAAGCAGGAAGAAACTCTTCGTTCAAGATTAAAAAAGTTTCCAACGCTTAATTCAAGCGGATTGCGTGTTTGCCAGGTTAATGCAATCGTAAATCTTGAAGAATCATTTAGTCTGAATAAACCCCGTGCTCTTGTGCAAATGGCTACCGGTGCGGGAAAAACTTTTACTTCCATTACTGCTGTCTATCGTTTATTGAAATTCGCTAAAGCAAAAAAAATTTTATTCCTTGTTGATACAAGAAATCTCGGCAAACAGGCTGAACAGGAATTCCAGGCATACAAACCGAATGATGATAAAAGACTTTTTACAGAATTGTATAATATACAACGGCTTCGCTCCAATTTTATTGATCCATCATCTCACGTTTGTATAAGTACGATCCAGAGAATGTATTCCATCCTTAAAGGGAAAGAATTAGATGAATCTCTGGAAGACGATTCTCCTTATGAATCCAAAACAATTGATAAGCCGGTTGATGTGGCTTACACACCGAATGTTCCGATCGAAACATTTGATTTTATAATTATTGATGAATGCCACCGTTCAATTTATAATTTGTGGAAGCAGGTTCTTGATTACTTCGATTGTTTTATGATCGGGCTGACTGCAACTCCGGACAAACGTACCTTTGCATTCTTTCACGAAAATATTGTAAGTGAATACACGCTTAAGCAATCCATTACGGATAAAGTTAATGTGGGATACGATGTTTACACAATTGAAACCGAGGTAACAAAGCAGGGTGCAAAGATAAAAGCAAAGCAGTATGTTGACCTGCGGAACAAAATGACACGGAAAAAAGAATGGAAGCAGCTTGAGGATGAAGTTGAGTATGCACCGGGACAGCTTGACCGGGATATTGTAAATCCCAGCCAGATTAGAAAAATTATACAGGAATGCAAACGGGTTATGAGCGAAGAGTTTTATCCTGAACGTGATGAAAATTATGAAGTTCCTAAAACTCTGATCTTTGCAAAGACCGACAGCCACGCAGAAGATATTGTACATATAGTGCGTGAGGAGTTTGGTGAAGGCAATGACTTCTGTAAAAAGATTACTTACAAAGCTGTGGATGAAGATCCGGAATCCATACTTCAGCAGTTCCGTACAAGCTATAATCCGCGTATTGCCGTTACGGTTGATATGATTGCAACAGGCACGGATGTTAAGCCGATTGAAATCCTGATCTTTATGCGTGATGTCCGTTCGCGTAATTATTTTCAGCAGATGATTGGAAGGGGAACAAGATCGTTCAGTAAAGATGAACTTATAAAAGTTACACCGAGTGCAAAGATCAACAAAGAAAGATTTTATATTATTGATGCTGTTGGAGTATTCAAATCTGTTAAGGTTGATTATCCTGTTGTTGATAAGAAGCCGACAGTGCCGTTAAAAGATTTAATGAAGATGGTTATACTGCAGCCGGATGAAGATACTATGTCCGCGCTTGCGGCACGACTTACAAAAATTGATAAGCAGATTACCGAAACAGACCGGGATAAATTCCGGGAGCTTTCAGAAGGTAAGAACTTAACAGAGGTTGCCCTCAATCTTGCAAATGCATACGATCCTGATGCAATTGATGAAAGGGCAAGACAAACTTATAATATTTCTGATGATGCTGATCCAACAGAACAGCAAGTGAAAGAAACAATTAAACAATTTAGCAATTCAGCAATTAAACCCTTTGATAACCCGAAGCTGAGAGAATTCATTGAAACAGTCCGGCAGAAAATTTACCAGATAATTGATGAAACAAATCCCGACAGAATTATAAGAAGTGAGTTTGATACAACCGCAAAAGAAAATTCCGAAGAAATAATTAACAACTTCCGCAAGTTTATTGATGATAATAAAGATGAGATTATTGCATTAAAAATTTATTATAATCTTCGTAGGAACATCATTAATGATGTTCCTACATATACAATGATACAGGAATTACGTGATGCGATGATGTCTCCGCCATATTATTTAACCGTTGAACAAATCTGGCGTGCATATGAAAGAACAGAACCAAAACGGGTAAAACATAAGATGACCGTCGGAATGTTAACCGATATTATCTCCCTGATACGATTCGAACTAAAGCTCGATGAAACACTTGAACCATACAGCGAAGTGGTAAACCGGAGATTTAAAGAATGGGTGTTTAAGCGCAATGCCGGACCTGTGCAGTTTACCGATGAACAAATGAACTGGCTGAGAATGATTAAAGACCATATTGTCTCTTCTGTAAGAATTGATAAAGATGACTTCGAACTTTCTCCGTTTGTTGATGAGGGTGGACTCGGAAAATTCTACCAACTCTTTGGCGGAGAGACTGAAAAAATTATTGTGGAAATAAATAAAGAGTTAGCAGCATAATGTCTGAACCATGATTTACAGGATTAGAGGATTTTCAGGATTAGGACTAGAGAGATTTTGAGATTTCATTGATTTGAATTTTAGTTTCCGAATGATTTCCGAATAAAGTGATTTTATTTAATTTTAGTAAAAAAATGAATAAAAAATTTAAAATAGTACTTCCAAATAAAAATCCTGTTAATCACAAAATCCGATAAATCATGGTTCAGACAATGAGGTTATGATGAAATATGAAGATATAACAAAACGTATTATTGGTTGTGCAATGAAAGTTCATTCGACTTTGGGAAATGGTTTTCAGGAAGTTATTTATCAGCGTGCTTTGGAAATTGAGATGAATCTTGAAGGATTAAAATTTGAACGTGAAAAAGAAATGCCGGTTATGTATAGAGAGTATGAAATTGGAACACGGAGAGTTGATTTCTTTGTTGAAAATAAAATTATGGTTGAGCTGAAGGCTTTAATTCAATTAGAAGATGTGCATCTTGCACAGGGAAAAAATTATCTTGAGGCTTATAATATGGAAGTCGGATTGCTGATAAATTTTGGTGCAAAGAGTTTGGAGTTTAAGAGATTGTATAATCGTCTGAACCAGGATTAGAATGATTAAAGGATTCTCAGGATTAAGATTAATTAAAAAATCCTGTTAATCTAAAAATCCGATAAATCAAGGTTCAGACAGTTACTGAAAAAATTATTGAGGAAATAAATAAAGAGTTAGCAGCATAATTAAATGAGGTTAAAAAATGAGTGAGTTAAATAAACAAGAAACTTATTTTCTATATCGATATCAATTAGTCCCAATAACTCAAAAAATTCAGATGACCCTAGATTTAGGAATTAACTCTTACGAGGATTTAGTTAATAAAAAGAATGATATTTTTAAAAGCTTTCTATCAAGTAAGAAAGTTACTTTAAAAGCAAAAACTGAGGCTTTATATAAAATAATTTATTCGGATAAAGATGAATTTTTAATAAGGATAGGTTCCCATAAAAAATTGAAGAGACACAATAAAGAATTTAATGAAGAGTCTATCGAAGATTACCCAAATGTTCTGGTCTATATAAATAATGATAGCACAAAACAGTTTATACTTATTGAAAAAAATAATAGAGCTTTTACATCTCCAGATGTAGTAGCAACTATGCTTGAACAAAGTTTTAAAAATGCTTTATTGAAATACCAACTCGCGTTATATATAAAACCAATTATTGAAAAAAGAGAATTTTGGAAAGTGGTTAAAGAATATGACCAAAAAATCCGACAGTTAACTTTTGAATTGATTAAACCAAATTTGTCTAATATTTCAAAAACACTTTCTGAGGATTTAAAGTCATTACAGTCAAATACAAACAGCCATAACACTAAATTAGAACTTAATTCTGCTAAAGGCCAGGTATTGGAAAATATTGATGAGGATAATCAAGATATAGAAGGGTTGGTTAATTACTCTTCCGAAGGTGGAGGAGATATTTTCCTAAAGATTAAGGGAATGAAGAAAAAAATAAAAGCATCCAAAAAAGTACATAAAGAGATAACTGTTCAAGAAATAGATATTAAAGGCAGAACTCCTGAACAAGTATTAACTATTTTTAATCAATTGATGGAATGATAATGGGATATATAAAAAACATATTTGCATTTTTAGCAATTGCATTTGTTCTAAATATTCTTTCAAGTTCAATTGAAAGTTCATTTTTCTCTAGTTTTCTGAATGAAAATGTCATCATTATTCTAGTTACACTCCTTGCTATAAATACGGCTACTAGTGGACTTATTATATCTAAACTACACGAATTATCTGAAAAAAATGGAGCAGATTTTAACAACTCATATAACTCACTTAAAAACTCGTTAAAGGAACAGATAATAATTATTATTGTTTGTTCTTTTTCCTTAATCTTAAGGAATAGTAAATTACTTGAAGCACACCTACCTTTTCATTATCTAATTTTTGATACTATAATCTTTGCTACCTTTATTTATTCACTTGATATATTATATGATACGGGTAAAGCAATCTTTTTGATAGTTAATAGCATAAGAAAAAATTAGGAGTAAAAGATTTTAATTTGAAAGAAGACATTTTAGAACAAGCAGTTGACGATTGGTTCTTATCTCAGGATTCGACTTTTACAAAACACAATATAAAGTTTAAACCCGACCCAAAAGATGTTGACTTCATAAGCAACCAAGATTCTGTTTTCTCCGACATTGATGTTCTGGCTGTTCATCTTAAAGCAGAAGGTGTTAACCGGGTTTCGGCTGCTTCTTGTAAATCCTGGCAAGAGGGATTACATTGTAAAAGAGCTATGAATGATCTTCTCAATAATCCTAATTGCAAGTGGGGAGGACGTGAAGTCTGGAAAAGCTTCCGTGAGTTAGTAATTCCCAAATGGGGAAGAGCTTTTGCTAAGAAAATATTTGAAGAGACACTTTGTAAAGATTTTACTTACTATCTTTTTGTAACCAGACTTTCCGGTTCTAGAGGTGAAGATATTGAACAATCCAGAAGAGAATTTGAGAACTGTTCAGTATTCCTGAACAACTTGAGGTGTAGTGATAATTCATCAGTGAAAATTAAAATAGTAACTTTTAAAGAGATTGTTACTGAACATTTTCTTAGAAAAAAGTCAACAACTTTAGAATCAACAGAAATAGGAAGACTCCTACAAATTTTCAGAGCTTCTGATATCGAGTTTAAATGATATGAATTCTAACCTTCCCCCCAATTTACCTCGCTTAAAAGCGGGCTGGTCTTGGGTTAAGCTTGGTGATGTAATAAAGGTTAGTAGTGGGAAAGGCTTAACTTCTGAAAAAATGTTCGGCGCTGGTAAATATCCTGTTTATGGTGGAAATGGAATAACAGGTTATTATGATGAATTTTTATTTGAAGATTCAAGATTGATTATTGGCAGAGTTGGGGCAAAATGTGGTGTGTTGCATATTACAAAACCCAAAAGTTGGATTACTGATAATGCGTTGATAGTTGATCTTGACCAGAATAATGTTTTTATTAAATATTTATTTTATTGCCTTACATTTTTTAATCTGAACAAACTTTCAGTTAGTACAGCCCAGCCAGTAATTTCTGGATCAAAAATATATCCTTTTCATATCCCTCTCCCACCACTCCCCGAGCAGAAAAAAATTGTTGAGAAGATAGAAGAACTCTTCAGCGGATTGGACAGCGGAGTTGCTTCCCTTAAAAAAGCAAAAGAACAACTGCGGCTCTACCGGCAGTCGGTGCTGGCGTTTGCATTCTCAGGACGTCTGAACCAGGATTCATCTGATTATAAGATTAGCAGGATTAAAACAAAAAATAAATCAAGTAAATCCATCAATACTGAAAAACCTAATCCTGCAATTCAAAATCCCGGAAATCCTTTAATCCCTGTCAATCCCGGTTCAGACAATTTGCCCGATGGCTGGAAATGGGTGAGTGTTGCTGATATAGGAGAAACAATTACTGGAACCACACCACCCAAAAAGAATTCTGAATATTATAGCAATGACTATCCACTTTATAAACCAACAGATTTAAATGCAGGAATAAACACACGTTATGCATCGGACAATATTTCAGAATTGGGTGCAACGAAAGCGAGATTACTTCCTATAAAAAGTGTTATGGTTACTTGCATTGGTGCTACAATCGGAAAGACAGGAATGAACAAAAGAGTTGGTGCAACTAATCAACAAATAAATTCAATAGTTCTTAATAAAAATTGTGTCCCAGAATTTGTCTATTATTTTTGTATTTCAGATTTCTTTCAGAAACAAATTAAAGAACACTCCTCATCTACCACATTACCCATTTTGAATAAATCAAAATTTGAATCATTACCATTTATTGAGGCACCGATGGATCAACAACACCAAATCGTTTCAGAAATAGAAAAGCGGTTTTCAGAAACAGACAATCTTGAAAAAGCAATAGATGATAGCCTGGAAAAGTCAGAAGCATTAAGGCAAAGTATATTAAAACAAGCATTTGAGGGGAGGCTGGTTTGATGAATAGCCCCGAACTTTAGTTCGGGGTTATGAGAAAGACACAACCCAATCGGACTTTTGTCCAAAGCAATATTAGGCTAAAGCCAAGATTTGGTTTATAATTAAAGTTGTTTAATTATAAATCAACATAATTAAGGAAAGTCGCCTAAGTTTAATTATAATTGCCCCAAATCGTTTAAAATCCACTATGAAAATTTATAATGGAGTTTATTGACTTAAAGTAAAATATAAATTATCTTGGTGGAGTTAAAATGAGCAAAAAATGGACTTAAGAGATTTCAAAGCTGGTCGATACATACAGCAATATCAATATAAAAGTTTCTCGCCTGCAAAGGTAAATCTGGAATGGACTTGGTCGGACCCCAAAATCAATACATTGCTGGCAGAGGCAAATAAAAAACTGGGAGAGCTTAACGCGTTTTCCCTTTACGTTCCCGATATTAATTTTTTTATAGCGATGCACGTGATCAAGGAAGCAACGACATCAAGCAAAATTGAAGGTACAAAAACAGGAGTGGATGAAGCATTGCTTTCGGTGGAGGAAATTGCGCCGGAGAAACGAGACGATTGGCAGGAAGTTCAGAATTATATTCAGGCACTAAACTATTCAATTGAAAAATTAAATGATATACCACTGTCAACAAGATTGTTAAAAGATGCTCATAAAATATTACTTGATGGTGTACGCGGTGAATCAAAAATGCCGGGAGAGTATAGAACAAGCCAAAACTGGATTGGTGGTGCTTCTCTGAAAGATGCAGTTTTTATCCCACCGCAACACACGGAAGTATCTGAATTGATGGGTGATCTGGAAAATTTTATGCACAATGATAAAATAGATGTCCCCCACTTAATCAGGATCGCAATTTCACACTATCAGTTTGAAACTATTCATCCGTTCCTAGATGGAAACGGAAGACTTGGAAGATTGATGATAACGTTATATTTAGTTTCAACCCGGTTGCTTGATAAACCGACACTTTACCTCTCTGATTTTTTTGAACGAAAGAGAGCACTGTATTATGATAATCTTACTTTCGTAAGAACATCAAACAACCTTATTCAATGGATTAAATTCTTTCTCGTTGCTGTAATTGAAACATCAGATAAAGGAATAGAATCATTTCGGGCAATATTAAAACTAAAAGAGAACATAGAAGGGGTGAAACTACTTTCGCTGGGTAAACGACTTAACAATGCAAAGAAATTAATAAACTTTCTTTATAAAAAGCCGCTGATCAACGTTAAAGACGTTGAAAACGTATTGAATGTAACTACTAAACCAGCAAATGCAATAATACAGGAATTTGTTAAACTTGAAATTCTTAAAGAAGTAACCGGGTATAAAAGAAACAGGTTATTCCTTTTCGAAGAATATTATAAACTTTTTGCGAATAACGGATGACAACAGCATCAATAGTTCAAAGAGTCTGGAATTACTGCCATACATTGAGAGATGACGGCGTAAGCTATGGTGACTATGTTGAACAGCTTACATACCTTCTTTTTCTTAAAATGGCGGATGAATATTCCAAACCACCATACAACAGGGATATTAAAATTCCGAAGAAACTTAATTGGGAAAGTCTGCAAAACAAAAGCGGTGCAGAGTTAGAAGTTCATTACATAAGAATACTAAATGAGCTTGGTAAAGAAAAAGGGATGATCGGGGAGATATTCTTTAAGGCACAGAATAAAATTCAGGATCCCGCTAAACTCTACAAACTCATTAAGCTGATTAATGATGAAAACTGGGTTGTGCTTGGTGCAGATGTTAAAGGTGATATTTATGAAGGTCTGCTTGAGAAAAATGCTGCGGATACTAAATCAGGTGCCGGACAATATTTTACTCCGCGTGTTCTCATCAAGGCAATGGTAGAGTGTATAAGACCGGAACCAAAAAAAACAATTGCTGATCCGGCTTGTGGTACAGGCGGTTTCTTCCTTGCAGCTTACGATTTTATTTCTGATGAGAAGAAATTCAAGTTAGATAAATCGGAGAAAGAATTTCTTAAGTTCAAAACATTTTCCGGATGGGAGATTGTCCCAAATACAGCAAGACTTTGTTTAATGAATTTGTACCTGCACAACATCGGCGACTTAAACAGCGAACCGCCAATTGAAAGAGCCGACAGCCTGCTTGTTTCTCCATCAACAAAATTTGATTATGTACTTACAAATCCTCCGTTTGGTAAAAAAAGCAGTATGACAATTACAAACGAAGATGGAACACAAAGCAAAGAAAAACTAACATACGAGAGACAGGATTTCTGGACTACAACATCGAACAAGCAGTTGAATTTTATTCAGCACGTTCGTTCAATGTTAAAAGCAGATGGCAAAGCTGCGGTCGTTGTTCCCGATAACGTTTTGTTTGAAGGCGGAGCAGGAGAAACTGTGAGAAAGCGTTTGCTTGAAGCAAGTGACGTTCATACAATTTTAAGACTGCCGACAGGAATATTTTATGCACAGGGAGTAAAAGCAAATGTAATTTTCTTCGATAACAAACCTGCGGCTAAAACTCCCTGGACAAAAGAGGTGTGGATATATGATCTGCGTACCAACATTCACTTCACATTAAAAACCCAGCAGATGAAGTTTGATGACTTAGAGGATTTTGTTAAGTGTTATAATCCGCAAAACAGATTCAAGCGTAAAGAATCGGCCTCAGGAGGAGAACGGTTTAAGAAATTCTCTTACGATGAAATAATATCAAGAGATAAAACCAATCTGGATATCTTCTGGCTGAAAGATGAAAGTCTCGGTGATATGGACAACCTTCCGGATCCCGACATACTTGCACTTGAAATAATTGAAAATATTGAAGCAGGACTTGCAAGCTTTAAGGAGATTGTTGAAGGGTTAAATGGTAATGGTAAATAATCTTGTTATGTTGTAATATGCTAGGCGCAATTTTGGGCGACATAATCGGTTCGGTTTATGAATTGATTTCACTTAAGCCTGAATACGACTTTCCATTATTTCCAGAAGAATCCATCTTCACAGACGATACAGTTCTAACCGTTGCTTTAGCTGACAGTATTTTATCCGGTACAGACTACAAAACAAAACTTCTCGAGTGCTATAATCTGTATCTGCATAAAAAAACAAACCACGGTTAATATAATTCATTCCTCAAAGGATTCCGGTATTAACACTTAGTTCATTATGCGTTACTGTTATTAATAATTTTAGTAATGCAGCTTATGTAGAATTAGTATGAATAAATATTTAGATTGAAGGGCAAATTTATCGGGATCTTACTATGAATTCGAAGCAAACAATAATAACTATCAAAATATTACTGATCATAACTATATTTTTCTTTTCTGGGTGCGGCACGGACAGCAAAAATGAATTAGTAATTTATTCAGCCCGGAACGAACATCTTATTAAACCGGTCTTTGATGTCTACACAAAAGAAACCGGTATTAAAATAAAATTTGTAACAGATAAAGAAGGTCCATTACTGCAAAGATTAAAAGCCGAGGGCAGCAACACTCCCGCTGATATACTTATAACTGTGGATGCCGGTAATTTGTGGCATGCCGCAAATGAAAACTTATTATTTCCGGTTGAATCGGAAATTTTGAATAAGAATATTCCTGTACATTTAAGGGATCCTGAAAATATGTGGTTTGGTTTTTCATTACGTGTAAGAACCATTGTTTACAACACTGATAAAATTGACCCGACAGAACTTTCTACCTATGAAGATCTGGCGGATAATAAATGGTTTAAACGTTTAGGTTTACGAACCTCAAAGAAAGTTTATAATCAGTCGCTTGTTGCAATGATGATCTCTGAATATGGAATTCAACAAACAGAAAAAATTGTTGAAGGCTGGGTCAGGAATCTTGCAGCCGATGTTTATATGGATGATACACGCCTCCTCGAAGCGATGGCTGCCGGGCAGTGTGATGTAGGGATTGTGAATACTTATTATTTCGGAAGACTATTGAGAGAAAAGCCTGAACTTCCGTTGGCTATCTTCTGGGCAAATCAGGCAACTGGCGGAGTTCACGTTAATGTATCAGGTGCAGGGCTTACCAGATATTCAAAAAATAAGGACGAAGCAACAAAATTTCTTGAATGGCTTTCAGGTCAGACAGCGCAAAAGATTTTTGCTGAAGTTAATCTTGAATACTCGGCAAATCCTTCTGTTGAAATTGACAGTTTTGTTAAATCCTGGGGCGGTTTTGAACAAAGTAAAATTAATTTATCCAGGGCAGGTGAGTTTCAGCAGCAAGCCGTCAAATTGATGGACAGAGCCGGGTATAAATGAAAATCTTCAAAATATTCTTAACAGGGTTTTCCGGATTCTTCTTTTCAAGTTCAGGAAGAAGCGGAGCCAAACACCTGAAAATTTTTGCCCTCTGTCTTTCACTCCTTGTTTTTATACCGCTGATTATAATTTTCTCATCATTATTTGCTCCGTCTGATAAAATCTGGGAACACATTTATGAAAATGTTTTAAGCGAACTGCTGTTAAATACCTTCTCCCTGATCATTGGCGTCTCGATCGGGACACTTATTATTGGTGTTTTACTTGCATGGTTGACCAGTATTTACGAATTCCCCGGCAGGAAAATATTCAGCTGGACACTGATGATGCCTTTAGCGATGCCCGTCTATGTAATCGCTTTTGTAAGCATAGGCATATTGGAATACACCGGTCCGGTTCAAACTTTTCTAAGGGAGTATTACGGAAGAGAACTTCACTACTTTCCCAGGATTAGATCCACCGTCGGAATAATTCTTATAATGACTCTTGCTCTTTACCCATACGTTTATTTACTTGCCCGGAATGCCTTTCTGTCGCAGGGAAAACGGGCATTAGAAATCGCTCAATCTCTTGGCTATTCGCGGAAATCTGCTTTTCTGAAATCAGCTCTTCCTCTAGCCAGACCATGGATTGCCGGTGGCGTATTGCTTGTAATTATGGAGGCTCTTTCTGATTTTGGAGCTGTGTCAATCTTTAATTTTAATACTTTAACAACGGAAATTTATAAAGCATGGTTCAGTTTATTTTCTATTCAGACAGCTTCTCAATTAGCTTCTTTGTTAGTGATAATTGTATTTTTATTCATTCTGTTGGAGCAGCGCAGCCGGTACCGTATGAGGTTTTATCAGCCGGGCAAAACAGCTTTTAAACAGGATTTAATAAAACTGCGCGGCATGAAATCATTCATTGCATTCTTTTTTTGTTTAACCATACTGCTGATTGCTTTCATTATACCTTTCATCCAGATTTTAGCATGGGCTGCCTCAGGTATAAAGACAGAGTTAAATCAAAATTATATAAAAATATTAAGTAACTCCCTGTTGCTTGCCGGAATTGCCGCACTGATAACTGCAGGAATGGCTTTGCTATTAAGTTTCGGTAGCAGATTTAACCGAGATAAGTTTAACAATTTATTTGTTAAAATATCAACTCTAGGCTATGCGTTACCCGGAGCGGTATTGGCGGTTGCAATTTTATTACCGTTCGCCTGGCTTGATAACAATTTAATTACAATTGTGGATAAGTTATTCGGCATTGAATCAGGAAGAATATTCAGCGGAACACTATTGGCTTTATTAACTGCATATCTGATAAGATTTCTTGCTGTAGCGCATAACTCAATAGAAAGCGATTATCATCGGGTGTCGTTCAGTATTGATGAATCTGCAGCCAGTATGGGAGTAACCGGTGCTGATCTTTTAAAGAAAGTTCATTTGCCAATAATTCGCAATGGTATATTTGCAGCAATTATACTTGTCTTTGTTGATGTAATGAAAGAAATGCCGATAACGCTTATGACCCGGCCTTTTGGGTGGGATACGCTTGCTGTACGAATTTTCGAATTAACTTCAGAAGGCGAGTGGATCAGAGCAGCGCTTCCTGCAGTAACAATAGTTTTAGCCGGACTAATACCCGTAAGATTATTAATGAAGTACTCAGCATTTAAATAATGATGAAATAATGAATACCAAGAATATACTGGAAGTAAAAAGTATTACGCTTGCCTATGATAGAAATGTTGTGGTTAGAAACATCTCTTTCAAAATTAAGAAAGGATTAATTGGCTGTTTGCTTGGCCCGAGTGGATGCGGAAAAACAACTATTTTCCGGGCAATAGCAGGATTTGAAACTGTTAGAGAAGGCGAGATATTTCTGAATGAAACCCTGGTAAGCAGTAAAGAATTTCTGCTCCCGCCGGAGAAAAGAAGACTCGGGATAGTTTTTCAGGATAATTCTTTGTATCCGCATTTAAGTGTAGAGCAGAATATTGCCTTTGGGTTGTTCCGGTATGATAAGCAGAAAAGAAGTTTACGTGTAAATGAATTATTAAAACTGACAGGATTAGCTGATCAGAGTGAAAAATATCCGCATCAACTTTCCGGCGGACAACAACAGCGCGTTGCCTTAGCACGCGCGCTTGCGCCGGAACCCGAACTTATTCTGCTTGATGAGCCTTTCTCTAATCTTGATGGTGAACTGCGTGAAAGGCTGAACCAGGAGGTAAAACTAATTTTGAAAACTACAGGAACCTCTGCAATACTTGTAACTCATGATCAGCTTGAAGCTTTTTCAATAGCTGATGAGATCGGTGTGCTGGAAAACGGTCAGATACAGCAGTGGGATTCCGCTTATAATATTTATAATAAGCCCGCAAATCCTTTTGTTGCGGATTTCATTGGAAGAGGAATACTCGTGCCGGGAATTGCAGAGGATAACTTTATTAAAATTGAATCGGGAAAATTTAAAATGGCTCTGCCTGATGGAATAAAAAACGGGGACAAAGTGGAGGTTCTTATTCGTCCGGCTGATGTGGTTTACACCGATGATAATAAAGCAATCAAAGTTACTATCAAGAATAAGGCTTACAGAGGCGAGGAGTATCTTTATACGCTTGAACTTGCGGGCGGGCAGAAAATACTTTCGCTTATGCCAAGTCATCTTGCATATAAAGTTGGCGAAGAAATAGGTATTAAACTTAACCTGAAAAATATTGTTGTTTTCAGGAAAGGATAGTTGTAATGATAGGCATTCAATTTTTCTATTTGCAAGGCTACTCCTAAATAAGTGAATATTAGATCCGGGCACACAGACGGACTTGGCAGTTAGATTAGAATATCGTTTAGAGATAAATGAATAAGTAAATTAAAATGTCTTGCTGCCCCCGGCCTTTCATCCTCATTTGAGGACTCAATAAGAAAAGCAATTTATATTGGCGGTGATTCGGATACTCTTGCCGTAATTAACGGATCAATAGCAGAAGCGTTTTATGGCGGAGTGCCTGAAGAGATTAACGCAGAGGTTTATAAAAAGCCTGAAGAAAGATTGCTGGATGTTGTAAACAGGTTTGTTAAAAAGTACGTCGATAATAGTACGTCCCCATAAGTGAAAAAAACCGATTTTGGAAGAATTGCTAAATTAATTAGGACATACCCTAATATATTTTTGTTCTTATTAGGTTATACCCATATTTTTAAACCTGTAAAACAAGGATATACCCTAATGGAAAAGATAGATAAAAAACTTATGATAGAACAACTTGATAGAAGACTTACAGTGTTTTCTAAGATTGATTCTGATAACATTCCCATCGGCGGCTGGATAAAAGCCATCCGTTCTGCGTTGAATATTTCGCTCGTTCAGTTCGCTAAAATGTTGAAAAAGTCTTCTCCCTCAGTAAAAGAGTTAGAAGAACGTGAAGCTGAGAAGAACATAACACTTAAAAAACTTGCAGAAGCCGGGGAAGCACTGAACTTGAAATTAGTATATGGCTTTGTACCAAAAGACGGCTCGCTTGAGAAGCTTATTGAAAAACGAGCATTAAAAGTAGCAGAAGAAATTGTTATGCGCACTTCTCATTCAATGAAACTTGAAGATCAGGAAAACACTGAAGAAAGGTTAAAAAAAGCAATTCAGGATCGCGCAGAAAAAATTAAAAATGAATTACCGAAATATTTGTGGGATTAGATTTTGACTTAACGGATGGTCAGACTCCTCTTGATGAGGATGAAAAAGAAGGTCTGCTTATCCCGACAATTACAACACGCGGAGAGCTTGATGAGTTCGAACAGCTTGGTGTAGAAAGAGCTATTGAGTGGCTGCTTACGAGAAAACTCTCTGCCGATAAAATTCTCACAGAGGACTTTGCAAAAGATTTACATAAAAGAATGTTTGGTAGTATCTGGAAATGGGCGGGCGAGTTCAGAAGAACAAATAAGAATATTGGTGTGGATAAATTTCTTATACCTGTTGAGTTAAAAAATCTGCTCGATGATTGCCGATACTGGATTGAAAATAACTCTTTTTCTGATGATGAAATCGCTGTAAGATTAAGTCACCGGATGGTGCTTATCCATCCCCTTGCAAATGGTAACGGAAGACATTCACGCCTGATGGCGGATGTTCTGATAACAAAAGTATTCGATAAAACTTATTTCACCTGGGGCTCGGTTAATCTTACCAAAGCAGGTGAAGCAAGAACAAAATATCTGCAGGCATTAGGGGCTGCTGATCAGAATGATTACAAGCTTCTGGTTGAGTTCGCAAGATTGTAAATTTGAATTAAGCATTCTTTCATCACAAGTAATAATATGGATATATGAAATCCTATACCCTCAGCAAATCATCTTTCATCAAAGGCATTCAGTGCGAAAAGCAGTTATACCTTTACAAGCATTTTTATAAACTGCGCGATCCGATAAGCGAAGAACAGCAGGCAATATTTACACGCGGGACAAATGTAGGTAAGCTTGCTCAAGATCTTTTTCCCGGCGGAGCTGATCTTTCCCCTGCCAATCAATTCCAGTATGAAAAAGCAGCAAAGCTTACACAGGAAAAAATTCAATCCGGTGTTAAAGTATTTTATGAGCCGTCCTTCATTTATGATGAACTGCTCGTTGCTGTGGATATACTCGTTAAGCAGAGAAATAAATGGCATATCTACGAAGTGAAAAGCTCAACCTCCATTTCCGATACTTACATTATGGATGCAGCCGTGCAGTATTATGTGCTTAGAAACTCCGGACTTGATATAAAAGATGTATCTATCATCTATATGAATAATCAATATGTAAGACAGGGTGAACTGGATATAAATCAGCTATTTACAATTGAATCCGTGCTTGATCTTATTGAAGAACTTCAGGATATGATTCCTGAGTGGATAATCACATTTAAGAAAGTATTGAAAAGTAAATCCATACCTGATATAAAGATCGGTCCGCAATGTAATGATCCATATCCCTGTTCATTTCTCGGCTACTGCTGGAAAGATATTCCCCAGTATTCTGTGTTTAACATTTCAGGATTGAAGTCAGATAAGAAGTTTGAACTGTTTAACAGCGGTGTGGTTCATATTGAAAACATTCCTGACGAGTATAAGCTAAGCGATAAACAGAGATTACAGGTTGATGTGCATAAAAACAGGAAAACCATAATTGACAAAGATGGATTGAAAGAATTTATGGATACAATTAAGTATCTGTTATACTTTATGGACTTCGAAACATTTATGCCCGCTGTCCCGCTTTATGATAATTCAAGACCATATCAGCAGATACCTTTTCAGTATGCATTGTATTATCAGAAAGATAGGAAATCGGGTTTAGAGTATTATGAATTTCTTGGAAGTCCGGAATCTGATGCGAGAATACCTTTCATTGAAAGCCTGTTGCAGAACACAAAAAGGAAAGGAGATATTCTCGTTTACAATAAATCCTTTGAGATAACCAGGCTGAAAGAAATTGTAAGAGACTTTCCGGAATATGCAGATGACATTGAAGAGAGAATAGAAAGAATAAAAGATCTGATGCTGCCGTTCCAGAAAAAGTACTATTATAAACCGGAGATGATGGGATCGTATTCAATAAAGAATGTACTGCCGGCACTGGTTCCTGATTTGTCATATGAAGGAATGCCTGTCGCAGATGGCGGAATGGCTATGATAGCTTATGAATCCTTGCTTTATGAAACTGATCCGGATAAAATTGAAAGCATAAGAAAGAATCTTCTTGAGTATTGTAAGATGGATACCTATGCGATGGTTAGAATATGGAGGGAGTTGGAGAGCATTAAATAAAAAATGCGAAAACCGCTTAAAATCGCAATTCTCGCATTTGAAAAAACTGGTGCGGAGAGTCAGGGATTCGAACCCCGGAAGGACTTGCATCCTTAACGGTTTTCAAGACCGCCGCATTCAACCACTCTGCCAACTCTCCGTATTATGCTACTATTTCCCCTTTTTTGAGGCACAAATATATAAATACTGCCTGTTTATACAAACTGTTTTTTCTATCTTGTAACTGCCATTTTCAAAACTGTAGGATTAAAGATGTATAAGGAATTTCATGATTTTTCAAATCATCTTGCACAAGTCAGCGGTAAAATTATTAGGCAGTATTTCCGTAAAAAGGTAACTGTTGATTCAAAGAATGATTTTTCACCCGTTACTATTACAGATAAGAAATCAGAAGAATTGATGCGTGAGGAAATATTAAAACATTTTCCCGATCACGGAATTATCGGTGAAGAGTTCGGAAATCATAACACCGACGCTGAATATGTATGGGTGCTTGATCCTATCGACGGAACTAAAAGTTTTATCTCCGGCGCACTTACTTTTGGTACCTTAATAGCTTTATTACAGAATGGTAAACCAATACTCGGTGTTATCAATCAGCCAATCATTAATGAATTTCTGATAGGTGATAATGGCGAAGCGAAATTAAATGACGCTAAAGTTACTGTACGAAGCTGTGATAAAATCTCTGATGCGGTTCTGCTCACAACCGATCATTTTAATATCGGTAAATACCAGGATCAGAATAAGTTTGATGCTCTTGCAAAAAAAGTTAAGCTGTACCGGCATTGGGGTGATTGTTACGGCTATCTTCTTCTGGCTTCCGGATATGCTGATATAATGATAGATCCTATAATGAATTTGTGGGATTCAATGGCACTCATTCCAATAATAAGGGGTGCCGGAGGAATTATTTCTGATTACCAGGGTAATGATCCGGTTAAAGGAAACAATATTGTTGCTTCCAGTCCCGCAATACACGCGGAGATTATTAAAACATTAAATTAAAATCTTACCAAAAGATATACTGCAATTGTAATCAGCATTGAGGCTGCTGCAAAGGGTTTGGGGTTTTCAACTTTAAAGTGAATAACTGTAAATACAATCCATACAACCAGAAATAAAACTGCATACCAGGGAAAAAGATTACCAATGGGCGGTATCTGGTTATTTATATATCCATACTTATAGCTTAAGTAAAGCGGATGCACCATTGCAGTGAACAGAAGCGTAACCATTACTGTAACAAATGAATATTTCTTTATTTTCTGATTTGCGCTGAACGATTCTAAACCTGTTCTTAAGGCTAAGAATAAGATCAGGTAAATTAAAAATCCGTTGAAGAATTTAACCGGTACCGGCACTTTGGAATAAAATGTAAGCGGAACAGGAACTCCCCCCGCAGGTTCATATTCTCTGTCCTTGTAACTTAGCAATATTTTATACTCAATTTGTTTTAACGTACTTTGAATTGGGATTTCACCGATCAGAACTTTTTCACCCCCTTTCATCCGGGCTTCATACCAATATCCTGATTCATTAATGTTTCTCCATTTTATCTTTCCTGCCAGATCAGGGATATCCGTTCTGATGATCACAGAAAAATCATCAGGTCCGTAGTGGGTCTTTTCTAACATATAAGAAACTTTTTTACCCTTAACACCAATTGTGCCTGTAACAGGATACGTTTTATCTGTTATGTTATATGTGTAACCGGTAAGAAAAGTAATAACTATTGCGGCAAGCCAGAGAATTATGGTTTTATGCATATGTAATTTTTTTAAGTGAACTGAAAATGATATACTAAAATAAAAAACCCTGACCAATATAGTCAGGGCTTAAATACCAGATTAACAAATTTAATTAGAATGATGTTCCAAGTTTAAACCTCAAATTCACAAAAATTTTGGTAAACCCGAATCCTCCTGAAGCAAGTGTAGATAAGCTTGCGGAAGGTCCAATGGCAAAAGCACTGAATCCCCAGCCTTCCATAACTTTTTGAACAAGAAGATTAATGTTATACTGCGGCTCTCTGTATTTACTGCCGGGCATTCCATCAAAAGTAAGATCAAAAGTGCTTCCGGCTAATGACATTTCGCGGAAAGTAAAACCAAAATGCCATTCATCTAAAAACTGAGCAACATATATTTTACCGCGTGTTGAACCGAGTACACTAAGCGGATACCTAAACTCCCAATTTAAATATGATTGATTATCGTGAATTAATCTTGCGCTGTATTTTACCGTGCTGTCCGGATTAAGCACCACTGTACCGGCGCTTTCCTGAAAATATTTTATTAGTTTTGATTCCCCTATATTGTTTGATGCTTTGAAATATCCAAACTCAAAAAAGTTACCGAAAGGAATGGTATAATTTACATGGTATCCTTCGCTTACAATTATGTTGTTATGATTCTGATCTTTCATTACTTCTATCATCGCATCAATATGACTGAAGAAGCCTGCACGCACTCCAAGTATGTGAAAGTTTACTTCTATCATATTTGTTTCCAGTGAACCGGAGTATGGCGTTCCGATTCCAAGCGATAAACCAACATCCTGTTTAAGGGAAAGCCCCACTCTTTCACCACCCTGCATTTGCATAAATGGATTTATATAACCAAGCGTGGGTGATATCTGAGTTTTAGTGGGTGTAGCTAAAACTTTTCCGAACCTTACTTTATCTATTACTCTTGTGAACACACTTGCAAAATGAACATCTTCCATCAGGTTGATTTTAAATGGATATGTAATAATTCTTGCCCGCATTTCACCAGGTAAGGCAAGAAATGGATAAAGCGAGCCCTTGATTGCAATGGTTTGATTGTTTGGGTCCCTTAGATCAACAATTATTTCTGCTTTAGGATCAGGAGGATCAATAAATAACACCTCCTGAATTTGAATGAACAAGCTGTCATCGAGGGGTTCCATCTGATAATAGACAATCTGCTCTTCTTCTTCCTGGGCAAAGGATGTTATTGGAAGAACTAATATTAAAACCAGTATAATAAAATATAATGTATATAAGCGTTTCATCTTTCGTATTCCCGGTGGTTAGTTTGAAAAATCCGTAAAGAAGAACGAATCGCCTACCTGAACTCTGTCTTTACTTCTTTCATCAACAGCAGTAAAGAAAAAATTCACTTTATATCTTCCATCGGGTTCACGTAAATTGCCAAACTTATCCAGCCAATCGTTATAAGCTCTTTCAGTTGAAGCAACATTAAGAGAAACATTATAAACGAGATTGTTATTACCGTCCCGCTGCGGACCTGTTACAGAAATGGGTCCGGTGTAAGTTACCTTTAATTGATCCGGTCTCGCATCAATTATTGTAACTTTAAAAACGGTAATACGCTGAAGTTCTCTTACATAAATTCTTGAAGCGTTCATTCTTGTAGTAACGCGTTCAATTTTTATTTCCGGTGGTTTATTGGGTATAACTTTTACACGCTCTTCCTGTGTTCCAAACTTTATAATTATCTCTTCCTGATCAAGAAGGTCAAAACGTTTTTCCTGCCCTGGCGGAACAACTGCAATTGTTTGTCCGCTTCGCGGGTCAACAATATTTGCAGGAACACTTCCGGTGTTTCTTGCCATGTTCCAGGTATACTGGATGAACGTTTGTTTAGCTGAAATTGGTGACTGCATTATTTTTTGTTCTTCAACAATTTCGGGTTCTTCTTTTGGAGGGGGAATTTCTTCAACAATTTTATTTAAATCCTGAACTTTCCTGTTTAGATCAGCTAATTTTCTTTTTAGCTCTTCATTTTCAACAGGAAGATTTGGGTCGATCTCAATTTTAAAATCCAGACCTAAAGCATAAATAGAATCCAGTAAAGCACTAAGTGAATCTCTTACGCTTTTTTGTACTGTTTCTTCTTCAAGTGCAACTCTTCTCAAATCAAGATCGGCGCCTTTTAACGCAAGCACTGTAATAACAAAAATGTACAGCACCTGGTAAATAACAAACTTACTATCTCTGTTTTTATTTATCATTTTAAAGTTTCTTTACTTTTTAACCACTATTGCTTCAAGAGATTTTAATCCGGTTAAAGTTTTTTCATCGCCAAGAGAATTTGCCGCCTGATTTAATGAGTTTGCAAGTGCATTTAACTGTGTGATCTTATCTGCACTTACACTATCAAGCTGATTAACCTTTTCTGCTAAAACGCTTATTGATGAAAAGTTCTTATGCATTATTTCACTTAGTCTGGCAGACTGTTCAAGCAATGCTCTGAACTTCTCCATATCCTGAAGACTCATTTCAGTTCCGCGTCCGGTACCAACGGTATCTTTGCTGATCTGCTTCATAAGGTTTTTGGAGTTTTCAATTTGAATTCTTGAAAAATATTTTTCACGCATATCTTTAACATGATTTACAATATTCTGGAACTCAACTCCGAGCTGATCGAGCACAGGTTCAAATAACTTTCCAAGTGCAAGAACTATCAATGCTTTTACTTCGAAGGGGACAGATAATCCTAAAAATATTTCTTCACCAAGTGATATACTGATAAGGAGAATGGCTGCGCCGATAAGAGGCAATGCAGTTGCAATACTGTCAATAACACTGGTATATGAATTAATTATTCTGTCAATTGTGGCACTGGCGGGAGTTCTTATTATTTCAAGCTTAAGCTTCGAATAAGCTCTGTATGCAAGAAACACAAAAATTGCATAGGTAACCAGAGGCAGCCACCAGAATCGGTAAGGTTCAAACTCGCCGGTAGCCGGTTCCCACCCCGGGAATAAAGCTCTTGCCAGGTCTATTGTTACGTTTCCAAGAACCGGAACGTAAGAAAGATCCAGAAAGAATGAAAAGATTAATGCAATGAATGATATTATTCCTGCCTTTGCAACAACCGCAAACTGAACTTTTCTTACTGCCGAACGGGTATATTCTTCAAGTTCTCTTTCAAGATCGTTATTTCCAAAGTCTGATGCTGACAATGGTTCGTTCTCGTTTTGTGTTCTTTTTGTTCTGCCGATCATTATTTTTTATCCTTAAATATGTTCTTGTTTCTTTCTTTTTTCCTGCTGCAACAAATATTTTTTCAGAAAGGAACTAAAAGATGAAGGGATTTTTCAATTATCATGCCATTTCTCCTTTTTTAATACTTTATAATAATGTGTTTAATCAAGTTCATGTTTGTAAGATTAGCTTCTTTTACGATAGAAAAAAACTAAATATGTCAAACATCCAATCGAATTACGATTAATGGTATGTAAAAAATAATAAAACTTGACGATTGGTTAAAACTAATTAATTATCTGCAGATATGTAATGGTTAATTATACCAATACTTCCGGTAAATATTACGTAATTGAAAAATAATTAAACACATTTAAGATATTGTTAATATATTAAATTACATTAGTTAAATATTTTTGTTATACAGACAATAGACAATGAATAACCCAAGAATATATGAAATAAACACGCGAGTCTGGATTAAGCAGTTTGGTGCCGATTCAAAACTCTGTGATATTCCCGATGATTTTATAAAAAGACTATCCGATTGGGGAATGGATGCATTGTGGCTTATGGGCATATGGAACAACAATCCGGAAACTATTGAAGAGTATTGCTTCGAACCTTCTCTTGTGGCTGCTTACAATAATAGTATGCCTGACTGGAATAAGAAGGACGTTATCGGCTCACCATATTCCATAGACAATTATGAAGTAAACACAAACCTCGGTACTAAAAAGGACTTACTAAACTTTAAACAAAAACTTAATGATGCGGGAATAAAACTAGTTTTAGATTTTATTCCGAACCATTTCAGCTCTTATTCAAATTTACTTAAAACAAACCCGGGTATTTTCCTTCCCGCAGATCATACTTTGTTCAGAGGCGACGGCTATACGTTTTTTCAATCGCCTTACGATCAGGAAAAGTATTTTGCACACGGAAGGGATCCGCTTTTTCCTCCATGGAAGGATACCGCACAGATAAATTTTTTCAGTGAAGAAGCAAGAATGTTTTTTACTGAAATTCTTAAAGATTTAATCACACTATGTGATGGTGTCCGCTGCGATATGGCAATGCTTCCGCTTACAAATGTTTTTTATAATACATGGGTGGGCGTGCTTAAAAAATACGGTATCGAAAAGCCTGATACAGAGTTTTGGACAGAAATTATTTCTTCAGTAAAAAAACATAAAAAAGATTTCTTTTTTATTGCAGAAGCTTACTGGGATCTTGAATGGAATCTTCAGCAGTTAGGATTTGATTATACTTACGATAAACGATTGACTGACCGACTTGGCTCTGCAGATTTACGCGTCATAAAAGATCATCTTACAGCAAGTATGAACTTTCAGAAAAAATCGGTGCGCTTTATTGAAAATCACGATGAAGAAAGAGCCGCCGGGCATTTCGGAAAAGATAAATCATTATCTGCAGCTACGCTTATCAGCACTATCCCTGGTATGATCTTATATCACGACGGGCAATTTGAAGGCAGAAAAATTAAGTTGCCGGTTCAGCTTGGCCGGCTGCCCGATGAAAAGTTTGACAAAAGAGTTTTTAACTACTACGAAAAACTTCTTGAAATAACCCGGCAGGAACTATTTAGAAAAGGTGAATGGAAAATGATGGAGTGTTTTCCTGTTTCACCTAATGATTATACTAACGAAAATCTGTTTGCCTGTGAATGGAGTTATAAGCAGACCGTAAAAGTTGTTGCTGTCAACTATTCGGGCAGTACTGCCAGATGCAGGTTAAAGATCAATATATCTTCCGATAAAACCGACGTTACTATGTTTGATGAACTTAATAACGTAAATTATAAGCGGGAGATTTCTGAAATTACAGGAATCGGTCTGTTTGTAGAGCTTAAAGCTTTCAGCAGTCATATATTTTCAGTAAAAAAATAGGATTTAAAAAGGACTTCCTTTTATCCCGGTTAGTTATATATCTTTGCGCAACTTTTTAATAAATCAAACATCTTACAAATTTAATTATGGCAAAAAAAAGCACGGTTCAGAAGGAAAGAAAAATAGGGAAACAGGCGCCGCCTAATAAGCAGCTTATTGATCCTAAACATAAAAACACTTTCTGGACAATTTTAATCCTGGTTGTACTAACTGTTTTTTTTATAATAAATAACACGAGGGATGAACCCGAGCAGGGACCTTATCCGCCAAATTATGTTCCGCAAAGTTCAACACAAAGTGACTAGATAATATTTAAGGAGATAAAATGAAGCAAATCTTAATTGTTCTGTTTATAACATTCTTTACCTTTACAACATTCGGCTGTCAAAAGCAGGAAAACGAAAACAATATTCCGGTTGATGAAAACAATAATGTTAATGTGGTTAGTGACGGAAAGAAGGCAGCAGATTTTGATCTTAAAACTTTAGACGGCAAAAGTGTAAAACTATCCGATTACAAAGGCAAGATCGTTATAATAGATTTCTGGGCTACCTGGTGTCCGCCTTGCCGAAAAGGTGTTCCTGATCTTATCTCAATTCAGAATGAGTTTAAAGATAACCTTGTTGTAATTGGTATATCTCTCGACCAGCAGAATACAATTAAAGATCTTAATCCGTTTATAAAAAGTTATGGAATAAATTATCCTGTTGTTCTTGGAACCCAGCAGGTGGTTGCGGATTATGGAAATATTCAGGCAATTCCTACTTCATTTGTGGTTGATCAGAACGGGAATATTGTTGATACGCATGTAGGACTTGTACCTAAATCCACTTATACAGATTTGATAACTAAATTGCTTAAAAAATCTTAAACTTTTTAATGGAGGCTGTCTCACAAGTAATGTTTTCTCGATAATTTTTCTGTCCCGATGCATCGGGACAGAAAAAAACTCGAAATCCAATAAAGGGTTCTCGAGTAATGAAATGTATCGAGAAAACCTCTGGAGGCAGCACCTTTCACGATGGCTGAAACTATTTCAAAGAAGAAAATACTTGTTGTTGAAGATGATATTGAAAATCAGCGCCTCTTCAAATTAATTCTTTCAAGAACGTATTCAGTTGATTTTTGTGATAACGATAAATCTTTTTACAGCAAACTTGCCTCCGCAGAATACGATCTTATCTTAATGGATATAACTTTAAGGGAGGGTAAAACAGGCACAGAACTTACCAGGGAAATTAAAAACTCAAAGGTGTTTTCAAATATTCCGGTTTTATGCTTATCAGCTCACGTTTTTGAACAGGATAAAAGAAAAGCTATGGCTGCCGGCGTTGACATGTTTTTAGAAAAGCCTGTTTCCAATAAAGTTTTGTTTCACTCTATCGAATTACTACTCTCTAAATCCGCATCGTTAAAATCTTAATATCCGGCTCTGAGAAATCTTGCTTCTTCTAAAGTAAGCATAACCGAAATTCGGTGAGAATCCGGCAATCTCTCAATTTCTGATTCACTGAATCTTGCAAAGGAATAATCAATGTTAAGTTTTGGTAGTTTTACTCCTGCACCAACTGTAAACTGCTTAACATCGTTGTATCCAGCACGAACTGAAAATAGTTCTTTAAATCTGTATTCAAAACCTGCATGCATATCAAAGCTTACCGGTCCGAGATTAAAGTTTGAAGCAAATCTTCTGTTTTCAAATCTTACATCAAAATCGAGAGCTGGCATAATGTATCCGCCTAAAAATTCAGTTAATCTGTAGGCAGCGCCGAGCTTTAAGGTTGGGGAAATAAGTTCGTTTCTTCCTGTATTCCATGCAACCAGCGTAGTTGTTACATCCTGAATATTTGCACCAAGAAAAAGATTTTCTAAAGGTGAGTAAAATGCGCCCACATCAAAACCTATTCCTGTTGCACCAAATTCTGCAAGATCTCTTCTGATAATTTTAACATTCGCACCCCAGTAAAAATTTTCTGTCTGGCGTTTTGCAAATGTTAAATAGAAAGCCCAGTCCTGGTTGCTGAATTCTGTTATCTTGCTGTAGTCAAGTCTCAGCATATCATTATCATCTATAATACCATCGCCGTTAGTGTCTATTCTTGCATTTCTTGTATCCGGAATTCCATCTACACCGAGCCTCATAACGCTAAGACCGAAGCTCATATCGGGTCCAAAAGGAATTCCAACTGCGCCGTAATCATAATTAACAAGGTTGCCGAATTGTTCTGAGTGCATAAGTGCAATTTGCGGATAGTTTATATTGGCTAATCCTGCGGGATTGTAATAACCAGCAGTTACATCATTTGCAACAGCAACGAATGCGCCGCCCATACCAAGGGCTCTGCCGCCAACACCAAGAGCCATAAATTCACCGGCGTATTTGCTTATAACTGTTTGTGCATTCAGTGATAGTACTGAAAGGATAGTTATTGAAAGGGCTAAAACAAACTTTTTAGGCATAAAAGATAACTCCTGGTTATTACTTTCTTTTTAAAGGTGGCTCAAAATTGCAAGTTTACACTATAAAGTCAAGGCTAAATTTGTGAGATACTGAAAATTGATGGGGCAATTCTCTTGCGGAGAATTGCCCAAATTCTTCTTTGATAGGGGCTCTTACTTCACCAACAGCATCTTCTTCGAACTCACATAACTACCTGAAGTAATTTTGTATATATAAACTCCGCTTGCTAGTGAAGATGCATTGAAATTCACTTCATAGCGTCCTGCAGGTTTTTCTTCATTTACAAGAGTTGCTACTTCACTGCCAAGTATGTCATAAACTTTTAGCGTTACCCTTCCATCCTGCGGAAGCTGATAACGGATTGTAGTACTTGGATTAAATGGGTTTGGATAGTTTTGCTCAAGTGAATAAGTAACAGGAATACTCTCACCCTTAAAGTTTCTTGTTAGAAGATGTGCCTTCTCAAGAACTATATCATCTCTTTGTATATCAGATATATAGAGATTAACATCTTCGTTTATAGTTGTAGTCAGTCTCATAAAATAATCGCCTGACTCTATACCAGAGCAATCAACAAGGTAACTGAGGTTTGCATATTTATCCAAATTATATTTGTTGTAAGAAACAACATCAAATGTACCAACCACTTCATTACCCGAAGCTTTTACCAACTCGCTTTTGAATGTGAGATTGAAATTTTCACCTAATAACGAATCAGCTAAGTTTTTA
>JAGXRK010000063.1 GCA_018335755.1 Ignavibacterium sp.
ATGGCAGTAGGAACCTATACATACAGACTGAAACAGGTGGATCTTGATGGAACGTTTGAGTACAGCAGCTCAATAGAAGTTGAAGTAACAGCTCCGCAGGAATACACATTGTATCAGAACTATCCTAATCCGTTTAACCCTGCAACAACAATTGAGTATTCTTTGCCGGAGAAGTCAAATGTAACAATCTCGATATACACAGCATTGGGAGAGTTAGTAAAGACACTGGTAAATGAATCAGTGGAAGCAGGCTATCAGAAAGCAGGATTTGATGCAACAAATCTTCCATCAGGCACATATATATACCAGATAAGAGCCACAAGTGAGGGAAGAACCTTTGTTGATTCAAAGAAGATGATGCTTATTAAATAAGAGCCCCATCCCCAGCCCTTCCCCCAAGGGGAAGGGAGTTAATGAACAACATTTAAGGCGATTCGAAAGAGTCGCCTTTTTTTATTTAAATAAATTGATGATCTAAAACAGATTTTTTTTGACTTTGAATATTTTTTAATGCAATATAAGGTTGGTTAAAATTCTTTTTTTTGGTTACTCATCATTGATGTTTGATTCAATATGAAGTCATTTCTCCACATAATATTAATGATTTTACTTACAGGCTGTGGATTATTTAAATCCAGTGAACCTCAAAAGATGGAACCAAAACTGTTAAAACAATCAGCACTTCCACAAATTCCATCGCGTTTACAAAAACAGGGATTCGAATTTTATTGTGAAATGCTGATCAGTGAAAATGGAGTTATGGAGCGGGCTTCCATTATTAAAAGCAGCGGCGATAAAGATTGGGATTCATTGGCAGCAATATCTTTAATGAAATGGAAGTTCTCACCTGCTTTATCTGACAATAAGCCAATTAGAACTTTTATAAAAAGAAAAGTTAATGTGGAATTTGTAGAACCAAACTCAATTCTATTAGCAGAAATAATATGTAACACAGAGTCTGATGCTTTTTCTGCTTTTTTCGATCTGAAGAACGGATTGGATTTCGGAAAAGCTGCAGAGAAATATTCCATAAGTGATTCAAAAAATAATTCTGGTATTATTGGCAAAGTTGATATACAGCATTACACAGGTAGAACCCGTCATTTACTTTCACGGCTTAAAGAAAACGAATTTACAGAACCCTTTGCTTATGGAAAGTACTTTGCTATTTTCAAACGATTAAATGAAGATTAGAAAATATTATTTATTAATTTTGAAATATAATTAGGAGAGTAAAATGAAATACAGAAAACTTGGAAAATCAGATGTGGAAGTTTCCGAAATCAGTCTTGGTTGCTGGACAATGGGAGGCCTGAACTGGGTAAATGGAGTTCCAAACGGCTGGGCAAATGTAGATGAAAAAGAAATTACCGAAGCCATTAATTATGCAATTGATGAAGGTGTTAATCATTTTGATAATGCTGATGTTTACGGAAACGGCAAAGCAGAAAGGATGCTAGCCAGAATTCTCGGTAAAAGAACTACTAATTTTATAATCGCAACTAAAGTGGGATGGTTCCCGGGAACTGCTGAACAGGCTTACGAACCAAAACACATTCGCCATCAATGCGAACAGTCTCTAATAAACTTAAAAAGAGAGTATATTGATATTTATTATTTTCACCACGGTAATTTTGGCGAGAACGATAAGTATCTTGATGACGCCATTGAAGTAATATATAAACTTAAGGATGAAGGTAAAATCAGATTAGTTGGGCAATCTGCATATTCACACAATGATTTTGAAAAATTAATACCAAAAGTTAAACCGGATGTTATACAAAGTTTTGCCAGTGCTATGGATGACAGATTTTTAGAGGATGACACACCTACAAGAAAGTTACTTGATGAATATCAAATATCTTTCATTGCTTTTGGGCCTCTTGCACAGGGTATTTTACTTGGTAAATATAATCCTGAAAATCCTCCGACATTTGAACCAGGCGATCACAGGTCTAGTGCTGAAAGATTTAAACCTGAAAAATTAGCTACGGTTCAACCCAAAATTGAAAAACTCAAGAATAAATTTGGATCATCAAATCAGGAATTATCACGTGCTGCACTACAATATCTGCTCTATTATAATGAAGTCGGAGCGGTTATACCAGGTTTCAGAAATCTTAATCAGGTAAAATCCAATTTGGCCGGCAAAGATAATCCTTTTTCGGATGATGAATTTAAATTTATGAAAGAACTGTTCAACGATTAGAAAGATTTAAGTAAAAATAATTAAAATATAACACTATTTTTTTAGATAATAATCTCAATGAAAGATCTACTAAATCAAATAAGCATTTGTATTGAGCATGGTAAAGTTTCATCTCAATCTCAACACCCGGCTGATATGAAAGGATTAGCAGGAGCAATTGAACTAACAGAAGAAGCATTAAACAGTAAGATACCGGCTAAGGATATTTTAGACTATGGACTTTTAAAGGGAATGCAAACAGTTGGCGATAAATTTCGTGATGGTAAGATATTTATTCCGGAAGTTCTGATATCCGCAAAAGCTATGAATTCTGCAATGGAATTGCTTAAACCATTTTTTATTTCCGGTGAATTAAAACTGAAAGGAAAAGTAATTCTTGGTACTGTTTCGGGTGATCTGCACGACATTGGAAAAAACATTCTGAAAATGGTTCTTGAAGGCGGCGGATGGCAGGTTATTGATCTTGGCGTAAATGTTAACGCTGAAAAGTTTATAAATTCCTTAAGAGAGCATAATGCTAAAATCATTGGCTTAAGTGCTCTACTTACCACAACTATGCAAAATATGGAAGTAATTATAAAATCAATTCGAGAAAATTTTAATGATGTTGTAATTGTTGTCGGGGGCGCTCCTTTGAATATGGGTTTTGCTAATAAGATAAATGCTGATGCCTACTTCCCTGCGCCCCAAGGAATGCTTGATTACATTAATAACTTATTCATTAACAGTAATTAGAGATATGAGTGAAATATTAAAATCACTCCCGAAAATCCGAAAAATAATTTTTCATCCAAAGGATGTGAACATCAGTAAATCTGAGTTGGCTTTTTCACTTGGTTATTCCGATCAAAATATTCCAGCGCTTGTAAATGAGGCAATAGATCAATCAATAGAATTGATTCATCAGAATGTTATGCCCTCCGGCGGAATTGTAATCCTAAACGATAAAAATATCAACATTGAAAAGGATAGAATAGTTATTGATGATATATGTTTACTAAGTGAAAAAATAATTTCTAAATATTTAAATAATGCTGATACAATCGCAATTTTAGTTGCAACAATTGGAAACAGGTTAGAGCAGATTGTAAAGCAGCAGATGGATCATAATGAATTCCTTACAGGATATATAATTGATAGAGCCGCTTCTGAACTGGTCGAAAAAACCGCTCAGTTAGTTGAGGATAAATTATACGTAATAACCGCAGAAATAAATTTGTCAATTACAAACAGGTATAGTCCCGGTTACTGTGGATGGAACGTGAGCGATCAGCACAAATTATTTTCTTTATTGCCGGAAAACTTTTGCGGAATAAACCTAACAGAAAGCTCTCTGATGATACCAATTAAATCCGTAAGTGCTATAATCGGAATTGGTGATAAAGTTCATAAAGAAGATTATGCTTGTAAATTATGCGAAATTGATTTTTGTTATAAAAAGAATTCAGAAATGAAATGAGCAGACTATTACAAAAATTAAAAGAAAAAAAAATTTTAGTTTCAGATGGAGCCTGGGGCACTTTTCTATTTGAAAAAGGACTTAAAACAGGCGAATGTCCGGAAATATGGAATTTAATATATCCTGACGCAGTAATTGATATTGCTAAAAGTTATATAAATGCTGGATCCGATATTATATCTACTAACAGTTTCGGTGCAAATAGATTAAAATTAAAACAATATAATTTGGATGACGACACGGTTGACATCAATATTTCTGCAGCTAAAATATCAAGAGAAGCCGCTGGTAATGATAAATTTGTTTTTGGTTCAATTGGACCAACAGGAAAGTTTTTAATTTCAGGCGATGTAACAGTCGATGAATTATATCAGTCTTTTAAAGAACAATCGGAAGCATTGGCAAAAGGCGGTGTAGATGCAATCCTGCTCGAAACATTTTATGATCTGGAAGAAGCTAAAACTGCAATTGATGCAATTAAAAAATCAACACACCTAGATGTAATTTGCAGCTTTACCTATGACAAACAACCGGATAACTCATATAAAACTCTTATGGGGAATACACCTTCTGAAATCACTGGTGCATTACTTAATACCGGTATTGAAGTGATTGGCTCTAACTGCGGATCAGGTTTTGAAAATATGTTTGGCATAGCCAAAGAAATTAGAACTGCAAATAATAACATCCCCCTCTTAATTCAGGCAAATGCCGGTTTACCAAGCATTCAAGGCGATAAAATCACCTACAATGAAACTCCTGAATTTATATCTCCCTACATAAACGAACTAATTAGCTGCGGTGTTAATATAATCGGGGGTTGCTGCGGAACCACGCCGGAACATATCAAAACCATAAGACAAATTGTGGATGTAATAGATAATTAACCATAGCTAAATCTAACCAATATTATTTTTAGATACTTCCAAAAAGATAGAACTAACAACATAAATTGATGTTATATTTTTTTCTTCTACACTGCGGAAAAATTGTATTAAATAATTCGCTGTAGTTCATATCCGTTTTAATTTGGTTTAAGAAACTACATTTTTGGTTATGACATCATCCTAGCCACATTCAATATTTCCATATTATTAGTAATAATAAGCTTAGATTCATGTTTTGATCCCAATACGTAACCGCTACACAATAGTATATAAATTCTGAATAAGTTTTAAAAAAATCAAACTCTTAATCAAATGAGACTTACATTGTATGCCCAGAGAGATTTGAATTACAAACTTTCTAATTAAGTGAGAATAAATATATAATTTACTTTAAATGCATTATCTACAAATCATTATTATTCGATAACTTACAAGTATTAAATAATTCTAATATGAACTAAAATAATACCTTAAGAAATCTTAAAAAGTATAGCAAAAATCACTTGAAAATTTTAGAGGATTTCGTGAATATCTGTTTTATTAGTCTTTTATTACAAATAGTATTGGAATCCTGATAAAATGTTTTCAAATCTATTTCAAAAAAATCATCTTTTTAGTCTGCATAAAATCCCCTGCCTTCAACCTGTACATATATATACCGCTCGGAAGCTCTGTAGCATTGAAATTGACTTCATAAAAACCCTTGGGTTTTTCTTCGTTGACTAAAGTTGTGATCAACTGGCCTAAGACATTATAAATTTGTAGATCGACCATTGCTACACTTGGAAGAACATAACTAATTTTTGTGACTGGGTTGAAGGGATTTGGGTAGTTTTGTTCAAGTACAAAACCAGTTGGCGCAAACTTGATCTCATTTTCCGATTCAATTTCTGTCACTTCATTAAACTTACTAATCAGAATATTATCAATAAATACTTTTGACTGTTCCTCAATCATATAATAAAGAGGAAAACTTAATGTTATGGCCTTGTAATCACTACCAATATACTCGACCCCAACAGGTTCATTTTTCATACTTCCAAAACTTGATGATGAATCATATTGAGTTTCATATTTATAAATAGCGTTTGCATTTTGAGCTGGTACAATACTTTCAATTCCTAAAAGGTGATAGTTGAGTGAGGGATTAGTTTTTGTACTATCCGTGAAAATATCTGAGTAAAATTCAGTTAATGAAACTCCGCCCTGGAATCTTGCAGCATTTCGGTATAATGAACTATCAATTTTAAGATAATCGTAAAGAAATGATCCTGTATTATAATTTCCACTACCGCTCGTACTTCCTCCAAAAACTCTTGCTGGTCTGTGACCAACAAAGAGTAAGTTGCCACCGTAATCCAGATAATCTTTAATAACGTTTATATCGTGGATGGAATAAATTGTGTTTTGGTTGTCATCCTTCTGCCAGATTACCGTTGAGTAAGGAGCAAGTTCCATTAAGGAAATATCTCCTTCGGAATTAATTTCGTAATCACTTTTGATAAAGTCAGAGAGGATACTATCATAAAACTCATCAACCTCAAAGTCAGTGGGATTTAACAAGCTTCCATTACCGTCCGCTGTAGCATCAACCAGTAAAATCCCTCTATCAAGGGTTACTGCTCTTGATGCAACTAAATTACTTCTTTCACTTTCATTATCATCAGTGTCCTGTGCTTTTACATAGTAATAATATTTTATCCCCGGAGAAATACTGATATCAGAAAATAAAGTATCGGTAAGAAGTTGTGAGTTGAGCTTTATATAATTTCCACTGCTTTCTATTGAACGATATAAATTATAACCAGCGAAGTCTAATTCAATATTTTTTCCCCAGCTTAAATAAACTGCATGCCATTTGGGAATAGCGATCAGATTTTGAGGCGCTAAAGGTACTGAGTATGGCGTCATACTTCTTTCTGTAAGAAAACTTTCGCTTCCATCAGAACTTACTGAAGACACTGCAACGTAGTATTTAGTCCCTTCGGTAAGGTTTTCAATTATATGTGATGTATCTGATGTAACAAATGTCTGAAAATAATTTCCGCTATTAAGTCCAATGTATATTTTATAATTTGCAAAATCGGGATCTAAGTTCGGTGCCCACTTCAAGTTTAATGACGTTCCATTTCCAATATCATATAAGAAATAATTTTCAATCACCGAAGGTATTTTTATGGCCGTTAACAAAAGAGCACCAGATGATTTGATCACTTCTGCACAATAAGGCATATTATAGTTTGAAATCACATCCTGAGGTGAATGATAATAAGGACTGAAATCTCTTTCCTCAAAATAAACTACATCAAATCCACGCTGCCAGAATGAATAACTATCGGAACTACTGCTGTTTGTGGATCCGATATAGGGCGTAAGTACAGAGTAAAGATTTACCATATCCATAGCCATATCAGACCAGACTTCAGAACCCTGTGTATATCGATTAATATCTACAGTACCTAAATGCAGTGGACTTGTATCATGGCTTATCATATCATGATTAATCATTAATTTTATATCCATTCCCTGATTAAGTGCATACTCAGCATAGTGTTTGCTTCCCCACAGTCCGTATTCTTCAGCAGCAAAAGTTATGAACTTAATTGTAGATTTAGGTTGGTACCCGCTTTGCATAATAATTCTTGCAACTTCAAGTGCTGCCGCTGTACCACTGGCATTGTCATCAGCGCCAGGAGCAAAAATCATTGGATCACCACTTGAATAAGAATCGTGATGACCACCGAAAACAAAAACTTTTTCCGGATATACGTTTCCTGTAATTGTTGCTACTACATTCGTTTGCCAGGTACCCTGGTATTGAAATGAATCCAATCGAACATCTGTAAATCCGAAACTTATGAATTGTGATTGTATCCAGGATGCGACAGAGTCTCTGGTATTTGCGAATAAAAATCTGGTTTGAAAATCCTGTAAAGATTGGATAAAATAACCAACACTATCAGGATTAACCAATGCAACAATATTTGCAATAACCGTATCAATGTATGATATGGCTCTTGAATTAATTAGCCTCTCATTTTTAAAGAGTGAATTTGTCTCCTTAATTTCAGCTATCGAGTAATCCATAGAAATTATTCTTTCAATTTCTAATGGTTTTTTTATTATTGCCTGGTTCCCGTGTATATAAACAGGATCGAAAAGGGTTAAATCATGTGATTGTTCCTTTTTAACAGATGGAGTAATAATATAGTAAGATGAAAATTCATCCATTTCATCGAGAACAGTTAAATCACTTGTTAGTTCCTGAAGAATAAATAGTTTTTGTTGGGTAACTGCAGATATTAAAATATTATCAAACAGATGATATACCGGAATTTGTGCTAGTTCAACCTTGTTCAGATCTGATGCTTTAGACAAATCAATACTTATTAAAAATTTCTGGTCTGTTTGAGCCAATAGTGAATAACTAAAAATTATAATCAATAATAAGTGAACTATAGAACGCTTCATAAGTCTACCTTAAATGTATAAATTAATTGATATTATAAAATTACTGATACCCATTTCGAATAACCACACTAAAATACTACCGAATTATTAAATTAAACTGTCGGAATGTGACCTCAATATCGAACCGCTTACCCTATTATGAAAAGGTAACATTACACAACTTTCAATTTTATATTTAAATACATTAATGAAGAATACAGAAATAAATGAAACTATATTATAAATTGTATATGTTTTATTTTAGGTTTTGATGTAAATAACTAATAATTATTAGAATTAAGGAGCACACCAGGATTTCCTAATTTTAGTCTGAGCTATAAAATACACCTTTGAACGGGAGAACTTAGCCCTACTATTTCTATTCTAATCAACCTAAAAATTAAATTAACAATTTATCCAGGTTTGAATAATTATTGTAAAAAAAGTATGTTGAATATAAGATAATAAAGTAGATGATATAAATGAATTTAGCGATTATAGGTGCTGGAGAAAGTTCCCGGCTGAAAGCTGAAGGGCTAAAGAGTTCTAAGCATCTCATTAAAATTAATGGTGAGTACTTAATTGAAAGAATTATCAGGATTTCAAAAAAATACGGTATAGAAAAAGTTTACTGTATAATTAATTCCCACGAACCTGAACTTAAAGATTATCTGTTAAAGAACAATTTCGGGATACCACTGAAACTTGTGATTAAAGATACTGTAAGTTCTATGCATAGTCTGTTTGAACTAGCTCCTTATCTTACTCATGAATCCTTCTGTCTTGCAACAACTGACTCAGTGTTTCTTGAAAAAGATTTTTCTGAATTTATAAAATATTCTATTTTACAAACAGAAGCTGACGGCATTCTTGCTATAACAAAATTTATAGATGATGAAAAACCCCTTTGTGTATTAATGAATAAAAGTAACACAATCCTTGAATTCAGTGATTCCCCAAAAGGTTACATGTGGGCAACCGGAGGTATTTATTATTTTACACCAAAAATCTTCACCGAGATTGAAAGTGCATTGGAAGTGGATGTTTTCAGGTTAAGAAATTTCTTCCGACATCTGCTTAAAAAAGGTTTTTTACTAAGAGGATTTTCTTTCCCGAAAATAATTGATGTTGATCACATTTCAGATATTAAAAAGGCAGAAGATCTTTTAATTAGTGAAGATCCATAAACCATATTTAAGATGAATATTTTGTATTTTTCTGAGTCTTTTAACAAAAAACAATACCGAAATGAAATTACAATTTGCTGGAATAAGACGTAACTCTCAATATTCACCAAATCAGATTACAAATGATGGTTTAATACTCCTTAAAACAGCACAAGAATTGATGAAACTTGGAATTGATTGTAAGATTTATGAAGAATCAGAAATTACCGATAAAAAAATAATAGAAAATACAATATTCACCATGGCAAGAGGCATTGATGCTCTTAATATTCTTTCAGAGATGGAAGATAACGGTAAGTTAATTATCAATTCTCCTAAATCCAGTATTAATTGCTATCGCGTAAATATGTCGGCTAAACTTAAGGCGGCCGGAATACCGTTTCCTAATAGTAAGATAGTTAAAACCAGTTCTAATGAAATATATAATTTAACTGATGTAGGTATAAAAAAGATATGGATTAAACGTGGTGATGTTCACGCGATTCACAGAGAAGATGTATCGCTTGTTTATGGTGATGAAGAATTAAATTTTATCCTTAAAGAGTTCGCTCATAGGGGAATTACCGAGGCCATAATACAAGAACATATTCCAGGCGATGTAATTAAATTTTATGTTGTCAGAGGAACTGACTTTTTCAGATGGTACTATCTCAACGAAAATAATAATTATCAATTTGATGTTAGTTATCTTAAAGAACTTTCTGAAAAATCTGCCGAATTATTAAATTTATTGATTTACGGCGGTGATGCTATTATATCAGAAAATGGTTCAATTACAATAATAGATATTAATGACTGGCCTAGTTTTGCAAACTTCAGAGATGAAGCAAGTCTATACATAGCAAAAAGAATTTATTCTGAGTCTATCGAGTTTAGTAAATTAAATGGTTAAAATCAGATAAATTATTTTTTTGAGTATTACGAATTTAGTCGAAGGAATTTGTATGAATCAATCAGAATCAATCGTATCTACTTATAAAGCCAAGGATACTGAAGAATTACTGGACAGATTATTTTATCGACCTATTGGTTACGCGATGGCTCTTGCATCAAAGTCCTTAGGATTAACACCAAATGCAGTCACAATAATCAGTATTTTTGTCGGAGCTGCTTCAGGACACTTCTTTTATTACAACGATCTCACCCTCAATTTTTACGGTATACTACTTTTAATACTAGCACAAGCAATGGATAGTGCAGATGGTCAGTTAGCAAGAATTACAAACACAAAAAGCAGGGTAGGCAGAATACTTGACGGCTTTGCAGGTAACTTATGGTTTTTAAGCATTTATTTACATCTGTTATTCAGAATGATAGACAATGGTTACAGCCCGTTTTTATTTTTTATGGTTCTTATTGCCGGCTTAAGTCACTCATTCCAATCCGCCTATGCTGATTATTACCGCAATTATTATTTAATGTTTATACATGGAAAGAAAAATAGCGAAATAGATGAATCATCAAACCTAAAAACAGAGTATAATAAAATAACCTGGGTAAAAAACTTCGGACAAAAATTCTTAATGCGTATTTATCTTAACTATACTATTCAACAGGAATTGTTTTCAAAAAATGTCATAAAATTATATCATTTAGTAAAAAACAAGTTTATTGATAATGTACCTCAGGAAATAGCATCAGTTTACCGGACAAAAAACAAACCACTTATAAAGTACTTCAATATTCTTACTACAAATACACGAATGATATTCTTATTTATAGTATTATTTATTCAGCAACCCATTTTCTATTTTATTTTTGAACTCACTGTTTTGAATATATTATTTGTTTATGTTGTTATAAAGCATGAAAAAAACAGTAAAGTTATTTATGAATCAGCCAAGGCACTTTTGGCTGTAAAAAATCAGTAAACAATGAATAAGAAGGCAAAAACCATATTATTTATTGTCGGACTAGTAATATTCATTTTTCTTATAAATGAATTTGGTGTAGAAAATATTTTATCCAATATCCAGAAAACCGGTTGGTGGTTATTACCAATAATCGCTATTTGGTTTTTTGTTTATATCTTAAATGCTTTTGCCTGGCGTTTAATATTAAAGATTCATAGAGATAAATTTTCATTCGGAGAAATCCTTTCAATATTAATCAGCGGATTTTCTATTAATTATATTACTCCGGTTGTAAACCTCGGAGGCGAGCCATACAAAGTTTTCGCACTAAAGAATAAACTCGGAACCCATCATGCGGTATCATCAGTCGTTCTTTATTCAATGCTTCACTTTCTTTCATCATTCGTGTTCTGGATTATTGCAATTTTACTAGTATTTTTTTCCTTGTCCTTAACATCAGAGATGAAAATAATTTTTGGATCTGCATTTATTATTGCTCTTTCAGGCATTTGGTTTTTCTATTCAAGGCATAAAAAAGGAATTTTTGGAGGTGTTGTTAAACTAGTTCCCAAGCTTCCCTTCACAAAAAAACTTGTTGATAAATTAAAGCTTAAGACCGAGTCATTAAGCATTATTGATAATCAAATAATTGGTTTTTACAGCAATAATAAATCGGATTTTTACGCTTCATTATTTTTTGAAGTAGCTGCACGTTTCATAGCTTCCGTCGAATTTATTTTTATTCTGCTCGCTATTGGTATTGAAATTACTTTTCAAGAGGCAATATATATTAATGCTTTCTCCTCGCTGCTATTGAATATTTTCTTTTTTGTACCTTTAGGATTAGGAATACGTGAAGGAAGCTTATTTTTCATAATGAGCATTTTAAATTTTTCATCTGGTATAGGAATTTATATCGGATTGGTAAACAGATTAAGAGAACTATTCTGGATTTTAATCGGGCTGCTTCTTATCCAGTTAAAAAAATCAAAGCCTGCTAAAGAGGGTAAAACTGAATTTGCGGATTTAAAGTGAAAAATAATTTTACAACAATAATTTTTGACTACGGTGGAACTCTTGATACTGATGGTGTGCACTGGAGCGAAAAATTCTGGGAATCTTATCAAAAATTCAATATTAAAGTTGAAAAGAAGGAATTCAGGAATGCATTTGTTTATTCTGAAAGAAAAATTGTTAATATCATTAAACCCGATTTTAAATTGAAAAGCACATATGAAACTCAATTAAAATATCAAATGGAGTATCTGGAAAACGAGGGTTTATACTCAAAAAGTAATATTGAATTGGTAGAAGATATGACAAATTTTTGCTTAACAGCTGTTCTAAATAATATAAATTTTACTAAAAAAGTTTTATCTTCAATAATTAAAGAGTTTAATCTTGGTCTGATTTCAAATTATTACGGTAATCTGGAAACGGTTTTAAATGAAACTGACTTACGAAAATATTTTAAATCCTTCATAGATTCAGCTGTTACCGGTATTCGTAAGCCTGATAAAAGTATATTTGAATTATCATTAAAAGAATTAAATACAAAACCAAACCATACGATAGTTGTTGGTGATTCATATGGAAATGATATTATCCCCGCAAAAGAATTAGGATGTACGACTGTTTGGCTTGAGGGAAAAGGATGGAATATTCCAATTGACACAAGCAGTGCAGACATTAAAATAAAATCTATTAAGGAAATACCATTTATTGTAAAAAATTTATTATAGTGTAAAATATATACTTAAGGAGAAGAAGAGATGGAAAATTACGAGATTCAAAAAGCCGATGGAAAACTCGGTGTTTTAATTGTAGGTTTGAACGGAGCAGTTTCTACTACTTTTTTAGCTGGAATTTTTGCAATCAGAAAAGGCTTTTCTATACCTATAGGATCGTTAACACAAATGGGAACCATCAGAATGGGAAAAAGATCTGATAATAATTTCCCACTTATAAAGGATTTCGTACCACTGACGTCAATTGATGATCTTGTATTCGGGGGTTGGGATATAAGAGATG
Source organism: Ignavibacterium sp. (assembly GCA_018335755.1). Lineage (GTDB taxonomy): Bacteria > Bacteroidota > Ignavibacteria > Ignavibacteriales > Ignavibacteriaceae > JAGXRK01. Next base: position 13,077 of record JAGXRK010000063.1, read on the forward strand.
AAACCTGTTATGAATCTGCAACATACGCAAAAGTGCTAAATGAGAAGGACCTGAACAATATTTCTGAAGAATTAAATGCGATCAAACCTATGAAAGGTGTGTTTGATCAATATTATGTTAAACGGCTAACCGGTGATTATATAAAAGAAGGAAAAAATAAATATGAACTTATGACAAAGCTACGGGAGGACATTAAGTCATTTAGACAAATCAATTCGCTTGAGCGTGTTGTTGTAATTTGGGCAGGCAGTACCGAAGTCTTTATCGCTCAAAAAGAAGTGCATAATAAATACGAATCTTTTCTCAATGGTATGAAGAATAATGATCCGGATATATCACCGAGCATGCTGTATGCATATGCAGCTGTTGCTGAAGGAGTGCCTTTCATTAATGGTTCTCCAAATCTTAGTGTTGACGTTCCTGCTATTGTAGAATTCGCAACTGATAATTCCGTTCCTGTTGCCGGTAAAGACTTTAAAACAGGACAAACATTAATTAAGACCGTTATTGCACCAATGTTGAAAATGCGTTTACTTGGTTTGAACGGCTGGTTTTCAAATAATATTCTTGGTAACAGAGACGGCGAAGTACTGGATGATCCAGAGTCATTCAAGACTAAAGAAGAAAGCAAACTTTCTGTTTTGGATACAATTTTGCAGCCTGAACTCTATAAAGAACTTTATTCCGAATATTATCACAAGGTAAGAATCAATTATTATCCTCCACGGGGAGATAACAAGGAAGGATGGGACAACATTGATATTTTCGGCTGGCTTGGTTACCCTATGGAATTAAAAATAAATTTTCTCTGCAGGGATTCTATACTAGCCGCACCAATAATGCTTGATCTGATCCTCTTTGCCGATCTGGCCAAAAGAAGTAATATGAAAGGGATTCAGGAATGGATGTCGGTCTTTTTCAAAAGCCCTATGCATTCTGAAAATATTGTTCCTGAACATGACTTATTCATTCAGATGATGAAATTAAAAAATACTTTACGAAGATTGATGAATAAAGCCCCGATCACACATTTGGACTCCAATGGAGTGAAACATAACATAGAGGAGTATGAAAATTATGATTAAGAATCTGATCATATGATTTAATAATAATAGAATATATTTAGCTAAATACATTTCATAAAAATTATGACTGGAAATAATTATGAATGTAATATTAATCTTTTAACATCTTATTAATCTTAATAATTATTTCAGCCAAAAGGACAAACCGGGCAGGAATCCATGATTCAGCAAATATTTTTTTCATTTAGCAAAATATTTGTTTTTCATTTTTTGCCAGCGTTCCAAAGCAAACTTTTGCATATCGGGATGTTTATCTTTTTCATCTACAATTTCAAACCCTAGCAAAGTTTCAATAATATCCTCCGTTGTAACAATACCACTCATACCGCCATATTCGTCTATAACCAATGCAATATGTTCTTGTTTATGTAAGAGTTCTTCCCATGCTTTAAAGAGGGTGTTTGACTCTGTAAAAGTAATTATATCACGTTTAATATCTTTTAACCTAATCGAAAATTCATCCTCAGCTAATTTTTCAAAAACCATTTCTCTGAATATATACCCCGTAATATTGTCTTTATTATCCTGAAAGATTGGAATCCTGGAAAAATGCAGAACATCTTTTTGAATGAAAAATTCTTTTAGTGATATATCTTCATCAACCGCAACTACGACAACTCTAGGCGTCATAATTTGGGATACTTTAATACTTTTTAATTTTATCAGGTTCTGAATTATTTTATTTTCCTTTGCGTGAAATATACCTTCTGCAGTTCCAATACTTGCAAGTGCTGATATTTCCTCCCTGCTTGTTGTCAGATCCACTTCCTTTTTTGTTAAAATACGAGTTAAATTGGCAGAAATTAAGACTAAAGGATACGTGATTATGATCAAGATTTTTATTATTTCTGCAGTAATTCCCGTTAGAGTTTTATAGTAATTTGCACCCAGAGTTTTAGGGATAATTTCAGTTAAAACTAGAATAAGAAGAGTAAGGACAGCGGAGACTACTCCAAAATATGCCTGACCAAAGACGATGGTTGCTTGTGCTCCGACACCAGCGGCTCCAACTGTATGAGCCACTGTATTAAGCGATAAAATTGCCGATAATGGTCTATCAATGTCTTCCTTGAGCCTGATGAACTTTTTGGCTGATTTGCTGCCTTGCTCTGATTTTGCCTTTAAGTATGATAATGGTGTGGAAAGCAAAACTGCTTCCATAATCGAGCAAAGAAATGAAATAAAAAGTGCAATAAAAAGATATACAAAAAGCAGTGTCATTCTAACTCAAATAATTATTATTTGAGGCAAATTAATTAAAATGAAGTGACATTGCAAATGAACAAATAAAAAGATAATTACACGAGTTAAATTTATCCAGTAAATCGAACAGATTGCCTTCTTGATAATTTTATAAAGATATATAACAATTAGTTTTCTCAAACATAAATGAAAAACATGTAGATATTTAATATAATGAGTAAATATTGATAAAATAAAAATCGGAAAGAGTAAACGACATTATTACATCTGAAGACTTAAAAAATAAAATTTGCAAGAAAGCATGGAAGCAATTTATTTCAGGAGTGAAACCCGTTTGAGATACGTTCTCTTAGTGGTTTCTCCTAGAAAAAACAATAAAGAAAAATATAACCTGTCCTTAAAAAGGGCGGCACAATTTTTTAATTGCTTGCAGTTAATTTTAACCCCCCAGGCTTTTTGATAGATTTATCCGCCTTTGACAGAACTGGACCCCTCTGATTTTAGTCGGGATTTCTTTTTATAAGTGTGATATAGTTGAAAGTTTGGGATTGAAACCTAATCAAACTTATTTAAAGTATTTGTAATAATTAAGTTCAATGGGTCTTATAATAAGTGTAAAAAATAAAAACTATTAAAACGGAAAAAGCCCGAAAACAAAATGTTTTCGAGCTTTTATGTGTGGGCCCAGATGGACTTGAACCACCGACCCTCTGATTATGAGTCTTAATGTCCGTTACGTTTTTTACTTAAATTTCAACAATTTTAGCTCATTTTCGGTTTTGGTGCCCAAAATGGTGCCCAAATTTGATTTAAAAGATATCTCTTTACCTATCCTGTGAAGTTCAGCTGCTGTGTAATGTCTTAGAGTAGTTCTTATATCTTTGTGTCTTGCAAGTGTCATTACATCGAATACACTCAGTCCTGAATTAATCAGCTTTGTTATAAAAGTCTTCCTGAATGTATGAAAAGAAAATCCCTGCATTTTTTCTTTTTCCAGGAAGCGCCTGAAAAACTTAAGCGACTCTTTCGATTTATAATTGAACAGCCTCCCTGTTCTTTCCTTCCATTCCTGCAATATAAATATCTTCAGCTCTTCATACAGCGGCAGGTAATCAATTCTGTCCTTCTTCTCGTTTCTTACACGGATTAAATTTTCCTTGAAGTCGATATCATCGAATGTAAGGTTGATCAGCTCTGTAATTCTTAGTCCGGTCATCAACAGCATGACAATAAGTTTATAGTGCTGATGCTTCGTCTCTATCAAATGCTTTTTATCTGTATTCTTTATTTTTTCAAGAAGCGTAAGAATTTCCTTATCACTTAACACCCTTATCTCTTTGGGTTTAACTTCTTTTTTCGGCACCGGATTTTCACTTATATAATCCTGCTCTATAAAATATTTGAACATTATTTTAAGTCTGTGAAAATATGTTCCTATTGTATTATCTGATAAAGGTTTTTTCTTAACCGGAATAATTTCAGTTCTCAGATGAGATTCAAATGCCTTGAATAAATCTTTGTCAACTTCCTTAACCTTAATATTTCCAGCGTAACCTAAAAATTTCTCAAATGCATTATCATAACCTATTATAGTGGATTGTTTCCTATTTGGATTGTTAGCAATAAATTCTTGATAGGCATCCTGTAGCAGTTTGTGTTTTCTGTCTACCCTCCCTATTCTTTCCTTAAAAATTCCAGCTGATGATTCATACTCAATCTGTTTCTTTACTATTTCAGCTTTCTTCCTGTTCTCCCTCGTATCCTCCAGCTTTAAGAATTCCCTTTTCCGCTTTCCGTTTACCCTGTAATCGATAAACAGCTTTCCATTCTTTGTTCTTACTGTAGCCATACTTCCTCCTGAGTATAGAATTAAATAATCCGTTAACTATCTTATTTCATTTCTTATCAAACATCTGCTTATACTTATCAAGCAGAGTATTCTGATGAACAATGATCTTATCCTTTTCCTGAATCAATTTTTCAAGTTCCAATATTCTGCTCTCCAGTGATGCTATCTTATCCAGTTCATCGCTCCGCTCCGCATCAACCATACTGTATACATCTTTCATTTTCAAACCGGCTTTTTCAAGATTGGTTATAAAACCTGAATTCTGCAAAGCTATGCCCCTGGACACGTATGCCTTCGATAACCCCATCTTTTTTGCTAACTTACTTAAAGTTCCGAATTTTAAAACAATCGCATCTTTAAGTATATGCTCCGGAATTTTTGCTGCCATAACTCTCCCTGTGGTATGAAATATTGGTAAATGTTGACAACAATTTAAGAACATTTTATCTTTTGTTCAAGTAGAAATGAAAATAAAAAACCCTCACCGCTGTGGATGAGGGTTTATAAGACTGATGATCAGGGATGATTATTTTAGAAGGAGCATTTTTTTAGTCTCAACATATTCCCCTGCCTGTATCCTGTACATATACACACCACTCGGCAGACTTGCCTGCCGGTCAGGCAGGTCAGCAGCGTTGAAATCTACCTCATAAAAACCTGCCGGTTTTTCTTCGTTGACTAAAGTTGTTATGAGCTGGCCTAGAACATTATAAACTTTTAGCTCAACGGTTGCTGCACTTGGCAGTGCGTATGTTATTTTTGTTACAGGGTTGAAGGGGTTTGGGTAGTTTTGTTGAAGTCTAAAAGATAAAAGATCAGGTGATGAGTGTACAGTTGACGGTCTTATATTATTTTTATAATGGCAAGTAATTTGAGTGGGTTCTTCTACTCTTAAAACACTAATAAACATATCTGGAAAAGAATTATTGTAAACGTCGTAAAATACTATGCTGCTTACCCATTCAGATGGCAAAACTTCAAGATAATACAAAACTTCAAACTGCTGGTTAGCATTAGACCAACCGAGAATTAAAGCACCAAATCCGAGATTAAAAATTAATTCATCATTTCCATCATTATTAATATCAAGTATCTCTAAATGGATGTTGCTGAGAATATCTGTACCGTAAAGAACCAGTTTACGAACAACTTTTAATACGTCTTTTGAATAGTTTAACCAGTATACTTGAGAATAAGCCATTGTAGTACCAGCCATAAATAGATCCAGATAGTCATCATTGTCAATATCGTTTGCTCCTCTTGAAACATATAAATTGGGAGTATCTAATGAGTCTATTAAAAATAATTCATAAGTATTATCAGTAATATTTTTAATACCATAAATTGTACCGTCTGTCAAACCTGTAAATAATTCAAGTGCTCCGTCTGAATCAAAATCGGCTATTGCAAATTCTCTATATTCATTATATTGATTATTTATGTCTATTGTTTGATTTAGAATTAACTCATTTAATATCGGGTCATATTCATAAAATGCTATGCATAAATCACACACATCGGGAGTGTTTGAATTATTCATAATAATAAAGTCTGTTAAATTATCCCCATCAAAATGACCTATGGCCGGCTTTACAGTTACTCCGGGTAAAACAAATTGCCGAAAAAGTAAAGAATCGGGGTATTTTGTTATTTCATTCTCCGTATAGCATCTCAATGAATAATAGCGTCCTGAGTCTATTGCACTAATTAAGAAATTTATTTTTCCATCATTATTAATATCTGCCGTTGTTATAAATTCTGTTGATGTGTCTGGAAAATAAAAGGAAATTTCATATTCGTTCGTGATCTTATTTTTTTCAGACATCGCTGATTTGGAATAACCAGTTGAAGAAGAATTAGTAAACCAATTGCCAAAATAATCTAAATTTCCGTCATCGTTGTAATCTACTATAAATATACTCCAGCTACCCAAATAGCCGCCAACAGGTATAATCCCATCTTGGATAATAAATAAATTTGTATAATCTGTTGGGTTTAATATGTTGAGATTAATAAATTGAGAATCTGATGAAACTGTTACACTAGATGAAGTTGATGAAATGGAGGGTGATTGATTAAGATAAATAGGCGCGGAAGTTTGGCTGAAAGAATTGCAATAAAAAATAAACAACAGAACAAATAGAATCTGAGTCCATTTAGGTATCATCAATAACACCTTTCTTTAACAATGAAAAATATCACTAATTTTTAAACACGAAATTAAAGTTGATTCTTAGTTAGTATAAATATCTTTTCATTTAGTCGTTCAAGTATGCGTTCTCTTTTTCACTTCAAAAGCAGCATCTTCTTAGTCTCAACAAATGAACCCGCCTGAATCCTGTACATATACACACCGCTCGGAAGATCCGCAGCGTTGAAGTCTACTTCGTAATAGCCCGCTGGTTTTTCTTCGTTGACTAATGTTGTTATGAGCTGACCTAAAACATTATAAACTTTTAGATCGACTGTTGTTTCATTTGGAAGTGCATAGCTAATCTTAGTTACAGGATTGAAGGGGTTTGGATAGTTTTGGGAGAGTGCAAATGTTAGCGGAGCTATGTCCACTTCGACTGCTTCAGAATATTCATAGGTTCCAACAAAATCTATCTGTTTTAATCTGTAAAAAAGCTTATAAGCATTGACTCCAAACAGATCATCAGTGAATGAGTAATTTTTAGGTTCCGTTGTTGTTCCATTTCCTTCTCTGAATCCGATTGTACGCCAGTCTGTTTTATCAGAACTTCGTTCAATTTCAAAACCATAGTTATTGAGTTCTGATGCTGTTGACCAGTTTAATTGAATAATGCTATTATTATCAACTGCATAAAATGAACTGAGTTCAACAGGGATTACCCCCCCATTTGTAGTTTTGAGTATAGTACCGGAAAATCCAACTATATATCCTGTATATTCATCGGTTAAATAAACAGAATGAAAACCTTTGCTAGTTCCACTGATCTGGCTTATCCAAGTATCACCACCATTTATTGTTTTTAAAATTGATCCCCAGGTTCCAACTGCGTATCCAATATCTTTATTAATAAAATAAACATCACGTAAAGGATATGTAAGATTGTTTACTAGACTTATCCAATTATTTCCTCCATCTGTTGTTTTTATAATCGAATAACCACCAACAGCATAACCAATATTTTCATTTATAAAACAAGAGGAATTAAGATTAAATCCAGAAGTGTTCAAAACAGTAAACCAGGTAATACCTCCATCAACTGTTTTTAATATAACCGCGTAATCAGTACCTGGAACATTAAGTACCCCACCAACAATAAATCCTATATTGGAAACTGGAAAATAAACCGATACTAAATGGTAATTAGTTCCACTCTGAATGTTTAGCCAGTTATTCCCCCCGTCAGTTGTCATAAAGACTAAACCAGAATATCCTACAACAAAACCAGTATCTAAATCTTTGAAATAAATCGAACTTAAATAGTAATTTCCTGATCCAAGGGATTGAATAATCCAATCATTCCCTCCGTTAGTTGTCTTTAGAATAGTATTGGTACCTGCGATGAAACCATTGAGAGAATCGATAAAATAAACTGAGCTTAAAGTAGTATTAACACCACTTTCTTGAATTAACCACTGATGACCACCATTGGTTGTTTTTAGAATTATGCCCTGTACACCAACTGTATAACCTAAATCTGGATCAATAAAAAAGACTGAATTTAAATGTTCAGTTAGTCCACTAGATTTTTTTTCCCAAATTGCACCACCATTTACAGTCTTCAATATTGTTCCAGTAGCTCCTATTGCATAACCGTAATTCTCATCAGAAAATCTTACAGATAAAATATCTTGATTGGTCCCGCTAACTTGATCTATCCAATTATTTCCAGCATTGATTGTTTTAAGTATTCTTCCTCTATTACCAACCACAAATCCTGTATTTTGATTTACAAAATAGACTGATCGCATCCATTGTCCTGGAGTTCCAAATTGTAAAGCCCAACTAATTCCACCGTTAACCGATTTGAGGATTCCTTCTCCACTAACAATATAACCTGTATTTGTGCTTGTAAAAAAAACCGAATTAAGTGCATAGCTGGTTGGAATTCTTAAGTTAATCCAATTTAAACCTGCATTTGTAGTTTTTAACAACATTCCGTTTCTTCCAACAATATACCCATATTCGGCATTTACAAAATAGATGGATAAAAGCCATTCGGAAGTTCCACTTGTTAAAATTGTCCAATCTATTCCTCCATTTAAGGTTTTTAATATAGTACCATTTGTGCCAACAATGTACCCAGTATCGGGGTTAATAAAATTTATACATATTAAACTAGATGTCGTCACACTAGTTAAACGTTTCCAAGTAATTCCTGCATCAGTGGTTTTAAGAATATTCCCATAGGAACCAGCTGCATATCCAATTTCGTAATTAGAAAAGTGAACTGTATGAAGCCATACATCGAATTCGGTTGAGATACTAAACCAACTTTCACCACCATCAGTTGTTTTGAGAATTCTATTATAATCTCCAACAGCAAATCCTGTATTATTATCTACAAAATACACAGATTCAAGAGCATTCCCTGTAGGCAAAGGATTCTGCCAAAACCATTGCGAACATACCTGTGCGAAAGGAATTAAAAGAAGTGCGATAGTAAGTATTATTCTCTTCATAGAAGCCCCTGCGAATAAATAATAATGAAATAACTGCTTACAAATAGCGAAATTAATTTCAGAAAGTCAATACTCAAGATTAAGATTATGAGTAAGTTTATAAAAAAAACAGAACTCACACTCACAATCCCAATCACACTATCATTTACCGGATCAACACCATCTTCTTCGTTTCAACATATTCTCCAGACTGGATGCGGTAATAATAAACTCCGCTTGCTAAGCTATTTGCATTAAACTCAACTTCGTGATAACCTGCATCTTTATATTCATCTACAAGAGTTGCCATATCTCTGCCAAGTACATCAAAGACTTTCAAAGTTTGCCAACCGCCAACTGGCGACTGCCAACTGATTTTTGTGCTTGGGTTAAACGGATTCGGATAATTCTGATATAGGATAAAATCCTTTACCGCAAAATCGTCTTCGAAGTCTATACTTGTTATATAATCACTTCTGTAAAGCACAATTCCACCCATTCCTGATATCCATTTATGAATTGTATTACCTTCTCTTAATGCAGTAATTGAGTATAACCAGTTATTAGTAAACGAACTTTGTATATAAGCATTAGACCAGCCTTCTTCATAATGGAGGATGCTTCCATATAATCCGGCTAAGGTTACTCTTATTCTTCCGAAATAATCCCTTCCGTCAATAATCAGATCAGCAGTTTGATTCATATATGGTTTTGGTAATGTACTCCAGGTTTGACCGCCATCTGTTGTATATTTAACTTTATCCTGAGTACCATCAAGATGTGCAATCCAGCCGTTAAGCGAATCGACAAAATCGAAACCTCCTCCGATAACAGAAACTTCACTGCTTTTTAAATTCCACGTTTTAGCTGTATCTCTGGAAAGCCACACTCCCTGCTGATTTGCAAACCAGATATGTGATGGATCAGTACGTTTAATCTTTGTATATGAACTTAAGTAAGTCTGATTGCCGACCTGGTATTTCTGCCAGTTGATGCCTCCGTTTGTGGTAACATAATTTAGACAATAGTCATTAAAACGCTCTCTTACTTCGAACAGCACCCCAATAGAGTCATCAAAAAATTCCACACCTCTCATAAAATCAAGTAAGGTATCTACGTGAACCTCTGTCCAATTAAACCCGCCATTGGTAGTTCTTAACAGTGTGTTATTTTTTGTCAGCCATCCTCTCAGACTATCCTGCATAAAAAATCCGTTGTTTGATCCGCCTGTATTCTGATGATTAATATTTTCCCAATTGTATCCACCATCTGTAGTTCTGTAAAATGATTCGCCGCCGTAGTAATTGTCACCGCCTATCCCAAAACCAAGCTGCGTTGTTAAAAACTGGAGCTTTGTAATCGTTGGTTTAATTGTGTCATCAACCTTATCCCAGGAATTACCGGCATCTGTTGTTATCCATAGATCAGGACCAAACACAAATCCTTTATGGCTGTTTATAAAACAGAGGTTAAAGAATGATCCATAATAAGTTGGCGGAATAATTGAATATGCATTCCAATTAATTCCACCGTCAGTGGAAGATATGAACTCACCTTTTGTAGATATTGCATAAACAGTCTGACCATCGATTGCAGTAATCTTAGAAATAGCTTTTTCTGGATCAGGATTGGGATCTGAATAGCTTAATATCCAGCTTATTCCACCATCAGTGGTTTTATAGATTTCATTATCTTTTCCACCAATCCATCCAGTATTATTATCTGCAAACGAAAATGTAGTAAGTATTTTAGGAAGATCGCACCAAAGTGTATCCCAGGACGAGCCACTATCATCACTGGATAAAATAAAGGCAACAGAATCTGTTATTATAAAATTTTCAAAAGCGTTCCAGCTGGATCCGAGTGCAAGTACTCTTCCTGAAGGCAGTATTTTAAAATCTTTAATATCTCCATACGGCGCAGGAAGGTAACCAACATCGAAGTATGGAATTAAATATCGCTCACTCCACTGTCCCCAGAAATTGTTAAGCTGGGCAATACTTCCCTTATCATTGCTTTTCAAAAGTGATGTTGTTGAAACCGGTATGAACGTAATTGCATCGCTCGTTCCAAGATAAGTAGCTGACCAGTTTTCACCACCGTCAGTGGTATAGAAAAAATCTCTGTTGTCGCCTAAATAAGTATGTGGAGAAATTGCAAAGCCGTGGTGCTGATCAGTGAACTTTATCTCGCTGATAAATTCCCGCTGGAAATGTTCGGTTATGAACCAGAACTGTCCACCGTCAGTGGTTTTTAGAATGTTGCCGGATGAATTAACTGCATATCCGGTTTGGGGATTAAGGAATACCATTTCGGCTATTCCTGTTGTTGGTATCCGTGGATACCTCAATTCCCATTGAGAAAAAGTAGCTTCGGGAAAGGAATATAATATTATAATTAAGAGCAAATAAATTCTAAAAAAGCTCATCGCTCTATCCCCAGGTCTGTGAAATGATATCCAAACTTAATTATCAAAACAATAATAGTAAAGCGAAATCGTATCTTTAAATCAGATTCAAAAGCAAAAAAAACCCGCATTTCCTTAAAAAACACGGGCTAAAATCCTATCCTTCTGCCCCCTGCCCTCTGCCTTCCTACCCTTCCTGCCGGCTAGGCTTGTTTTGACTTTTGACTTTTTACTTCATATTTCTACCAACTACTTACTACCTGCTCTCTCCCCCTCCACCTAAAAAGAATCGCTCAGAACGACCTCAAAAGCTCAGCGCCCGGAAAATTGTTGAGTGCAGCATTAAGCGACAAAATCTGTTTGACCCCGACTTTGTCGGGGGAGTTATTTTGTCGCAGCGAAACGAAAACAATTTTCAGCTGAGATTTTGCAGTCTTGATCTTTTGGTACTTTTCTATCAAGAGAAAAGTATAGGGAATGATTTTGCATCCTTTATTCTTTGTTAATTTCTGACCAAGTCGATGATCCCGCTTACAGTAATATATATTAGATTAACTTAATTGCTGGTTACCCATTACTATTTACTAATTACTTTCCTTCATCAAAATCCGGTATCACGCATCCGGCATCGCTCTAAGACATCCCTTCCTCATCGTTCCAAAAATAACCGCTATTTCAACCTTATAATTGATAATTTTTAATTTATAATTCTTATACATACATTTGTATGGTATGGAAGCAAAAACCTTTTACTCACGTCTTTTCAAAAGAAAAATCAATCCGGATAACCCGGATTACTGGAATATGCTTTATGCCGATTTACTGTTCCGCATACGCCAGATCGATGATCTTAACTGCTTCTGTCAGTACTGCTCTGAGAATCTTGCCAGGCTGAACCGGATTATAGATGATATGGTAAAGGACAACCACATAGAGGAAAATCACAAGCCCAGGAATTTTACCGGACAGGGATTCTGCAGCAGGATAATGAAAGAGGATTCTGAAAGAGCAGCCAGGGTTTACGGGAAATAAAAAACCCCGATGCTTTGCACCGGGGTTTAGCTCCGGAATCACTCCGAGAGAGGATTTGAATTCAAGAGGCTATTTGATTAATAGCATTTTACGCGTTTGTAAAAATTCTCCTGCTTTTAATTGATAGAAATAAATTCCACTTACCAACCTCTCTGCGTTGAACTCAACCTCGTACCTCCCTGCCGGTTTGTATTCATCGACAAGTGTTGCAATTTCATTTCCTAAAATGTCAAAGACTTTTATAGTTTGATGACTGCCGACTGGCGACTGCCAACTGATTGTTGTACTTGGGTTGAATGGATTGGGGTAGTTTTGATCAAGAGTAAATTCTGTTGGTAGTGTTTCTTCGCCATCAATACCAGTTACTATTACCTGCATTGAGTCTGTCCAGTAAGTCCAGCCATCGCTTAGCACTTCAACTTTGAAATTAAAGTAACCTGGGAATAGTGAATCTATGGCTCTTACCATAAAAGTAGTATTATTGCTTACAGTTGCTCCGGGTGCAATGCTACCTAAATTTAATTGGGTCGTTGGCGATATGCTTTGTAACCAGGGATCATCACACTTTAGTATTACAGCCGCATTTGGTATGGTTACTGTATTTGATAAATTCTTCAAAAAAGTTTTTATCCTGTAATAAATTGATTGTATTGTATAGGTTATGCTATCCAGCACTACCGGTCCTGATGTTGTAAACTTTAGATTCTGCTTGTAGTAAAAATTTGAAGGAATCTCTACACCTTCATCCTTCAATAATAAATAATAAAAATTTTCTTCCTGTGGTACTGGACAAGTAGCGTAAAAAGCATTTGTGCTGATCTCGCTCATCTCAAACTCATCCATTAAGTTATCATTTATGTCATACAGGTATGCAGTTACAACGCTATTATAATTTTCAGGATTCAATTCTGTAGCATTGATATGAAATGAATCCACCGATGGCGAACAGTAACTTGGATATACTTCGGCTTCTGAAATGTATGGTGGTTGATCAATTACTCCCGGACCCCAAGCTAAAATTTTGTTAGAATAACAGTTCTCTTCAGCTAGTGGCAATATTCTTTCAGGTATTGGCCAGAATCCATCGTTATCATTCCCCACTTCTGTTAAAAAAGAAAAAATCTTTGGTTTGATAGTTTGTTCCCCATATATCCAATCACAAGGATAACCGTTACAAGGATATGCATCTGAAATATAGTTGCCATTTTTATAACCACTGAATTGGGTTGCTAAAGTTATTATCGAATTATAGATAGCGGAGTCAGGAGTTTGCAACATATTATACCCCCACGGTGTAAAGATTACATTCCAGTAAGAGTGAAAATTGTGAACAATTTTAAAATTTTTTGAAAGAATAAAGTCTCTTAAAACCTGACATTCCGATTCTGAAAATGGCTCAGTACCTCGATAGTTCCAATCAACCGGGTTAGGACTGGAACCAATATTATCATATCCCCACATGTAACTAAAATTTCTTGCCAGATCTACTCCATCGTATGAGTTAATTATGTTGTTTGTATCATTATCTCTTAAATTCTTGCGCCACATTCCTCCGCCATCAGGGGAAATAGCTTCATTGTAAACATAACCATCGGGGTTTATTACCGGGACGAAGTAAAATTCGCGATTATCTACTAGGTAAGTTACTTCAGGATCAGTTCCATAATTTTCAAGTAAATAATACATAAAATATATTACTGACATCATCCCTGCTGGTTCCCTTGCGTGTATAAGTGAATTATAAAATACTTGAGGTTCATTTTCGTTCATATCCGGATTGTCTGAAATTTTAACTGCCCAGATTGTCCTACCTTCTATTGATGATCCAATTGAATCTTTTTCAGTAATAAGATTTGGATATTCGGTTCGCATATCATCAAGCTGAGCAACTACTTCAGAAAAGGTATAGAATCCCCCCATACTTCCATATTCAAATTCAGCTAATTTTTTTATTTTTTTAAGTTTTATTTTTTCTCTTGATTTCTTTGTGCGTTCCAGATAGTCTTTTGTAACATCATCAATCAAGATTTCAAATTGATATCTGGATAGTTTTAACTTTTCTATCTGGACACTATCCATATAGGTCTCAAAATAGTTTTCAAACATTTTAACTTGTTCAATAACAATTCCTTGCTCTCGTAATTTGTTAATGTCGCATCTGTCATTAATGAATATTTTTACATAACTGACCTTATAATATTGTACCTGATCGGGCCATTCCTGTTGGAAAGCTGGGATGTTTTTGAGAAATAAAGAAAAGAACAATGAAAGCATAATTAAAACTAAATTTTTCATAGCAACCTCCGATAAATATTTTTTATTATCAGGGTGTTCAGTCGCTTTAGTTACAGAATGACTCAGCACTCTGAATTTGTATGTAGTTTTCAATTTTGCATCAGTCAAAGACCAATCCCCTCATTTAATTTTTATAAATTGCCCTGTCCTCAAATGATATAAGTAAAATTCTGAAAGTCGGTACTTTTTATATACCTGTTCCTGGTTCAGCCGCCGTCAGGACTTAAATAATTTTTTAATTGTACACCTATATGGTAAGGTTTGGAAAACTATTTGTCTACCAATTTTGTCTTTATTTCTATCACTTTTGTACTCGACCCTTTGAAAACGAGCGATTTTTATTTCGTGTTTATTAAGTATTGTTAAATGTGTTTGGATCTTATTTCGGGAGAGTAATCCGGTGTGTTATCTCTGCAAGTTCATTCAGTAATTTAACTCTGAAAATCTTGCTCTCTCGATGATGTATATATAACTACCCATACAAACAAAGTATTAATTTTTAACAAAGTCAACTTTGTTACTTATTCGGCAAGTATTGATTAATGTGAAGTTACAATAAAAAACCCCGATGCATTGCACCGGGGGGGGCGTTCTAATAAACAATACAACAAAAGGTCGGGGGTAGCCTAATTTTGTCACTTCAAACTTAAGAATTTTATCTTTTTCTTTCAAACGTTCAGGCATATTATTTCATCTTACAAATAATCCGCCTTCACTTATCATTCCCTGAATAAAAAATAAACCTGTCTGCTTTATTTCAGCCTTCGCCTGTTTTCTTTTTGATTTAGCCAGGCTCAATTGTATCGGGCATACAGGCTTATTTTTCTGAAACGCAGTGCGGTTATTTACTCCATCGTTCCTTCATTACGTTCCTTTCCTCTCTTCATTCAGTCGCTCAGTCGCAAAAAACCTTAATGCATCTGCTTAATAGTTCAGGCACAATATTTAATCTTACAAATATTCCGCCTTCACTTCACTTCTCTTTCCGGAAACAACTTTCAAATAGTATTGCTCACTTAATAAATTGCTTACTTTTGCTTACCACCGTTTCTTTCAGGGAAAGGTTTTTTTTCGGGCTGACTGCCCTCAGTTAAATTACCAGGGCAAGGTTCGGGTGGATAAAAAATGCTTACTTTTGCTTACCTCTGTTTATATCCTCGTAAACATTTTTTCCCAGGAAAACAGCGAAGGGTTAATTTGCTTCTTCAATCGTAAAGCACTAGCCTGACGGCTAACTCACTTTCCTTCACTCAGTCGCAAAATAACCTGTCACGATGGAATAGCTAAAAACACTGTTCCGCTCTTTTCGTTTGGTTATCACCAAACAGATGCCGCTCCACAGTATTTTTTTATCACTTATCTTAAGTGCAAAGAATGTGGTTATCACCACATACTTTGCTTTTAATTTTTAATCTCTTCCCTGAACTAATCCCGCTTCAATGGCAGTTCTTTTAAAAAGTTTTTTGCCCCTGTTTACAATGTACATTTGTCATCTTAACTGAAAATCCTCAGTACACTTTCATTGTCATTCTTACTTAACACCCGCAAGGGTATATAAACAAAGCTGCTAAATAAGGGACAAAAACATTTTACCATTTTACTAACGTAAGCCAAGCTTCGCATCGGCAAAATTTTTCGCCCTCATTCTTAACGCAGCTTTGCCCTTGCGCTTTAGCAGTAAATCGTTGGGTTTTTCGACTAAGGGGCAAAAATGTTTTTTTTCACAGCGAGGTAGGTAATGTTACTGGCTAAAGTAGTTTATAAAAATACTCTATACAGGTTAGTTGCTGTAAAGCAGTTAAATAAAACCGTTTACTTCGTAAACGCTTTTACTCAAAACGGCACTTTTCATTCTGAAAGGTTTTCTAATCTGTGCAGCGCTTACGGTTATTTCAAACAGTTCAAACACAAAAAATCAAAATCAATCAACAATCAAATTCAGGTGGCTTTATGGTAACAAAACGCAAAAAACTTTATATGCTTCTTTATTCAAAACTCGTTAAAGAAGGGTATTTCAACACAGCATCCTGCATACTGCATAACTTAATCGGTATTAAAGGCGCAAAACAATATCTGCCAAGTATAATTTTCTGGTGCAACGTTTACGATATTGATTTACAGGAGTGGTTTAAAAATGTTTAATACACTTCTATTATCTCACAAAGCTTTAGGCAGTGCCGCACTCCGGTGCGGTGCTTCCAGCTTCGGGGTTAAAAACTGCGGTAAATTTTCAAAATATCCTTCGCAGTTTGTCGCAGTCTTCAAATCCCGGGAAAAGCGCAACAGGTTTATAAATTTTTTGCTTTCGCAAAATCTCAATTATGAAGCCGATTACTACTATAAACACATTATGCACAATAATCAGTTTTTACATATCGTTTATGTAAAGCTTTATTTGTTCATACCATCAGAAAAAATCGGCTTTAATAATTTTCGTCAGCTGTGCAACTCAAAACAAATTGAGCATTACTCAAACAGCTGTTACAGTCACCCGCATTCACACTTATTAAATAAAAAAATCAATTAAAGGAGATCGTATGAAAGAGGAAAAGAAAGAACGCATTAAACAGTTAATAAAAAAACTCTCTGAGCTTTCAGAGGAGCAAAGGCAGTCAATTGTAGCAAAGCTCGGCATCAGAAATCCGGAAGGGCATTTGCTTTCAGACCGCAATCAGTCATTGTTATATCTTCAGGCAATGGGCAGTCCCTTGTCAGTTGTTGCAGGTTACAAGCAGTGGCAGAAATCCGGCAGGCAGGTAACAAAAGGTCAGCTTGGTTATATAATCGCTGTTCCCTCAGCAGTTCAAAAATCAAATTCAGTGCTCCCAATCAACGGCAACGAATCAACAACGGTTGACGCTGCCGATGATGATATATTCTTTTTATGGAAAGCTGTTTTTGATATTTCACAGACAGAGGAGATCACAGAACAATCAAAGGGTAAAGCTGCTTAACAAGGCAGCTTTACCGGGAAGGACCGGAAAGAATGGAAAAATCAGAATTAATAAAAAATCTTTATTCGGAGTTAAACGAGAGCGAAAAATACGGACTTCAATTTGCGCTGTTTCCGCTTTGCATTCACCAGCAGATGCAACAGCATAATATTACTGCTGTTGATCTTATCAAACACGATGAGAAGGTAAGAGCAGAACGCAACGAGAGGACAATAAACAACAGGAATAAAACAGACACGCAGTTTGATGATGATTTTCTTATGAGTCAGTATGATGAAAGAACGGAGCTGGAAGATGAATAAGAACAATGGAAACTCAGGTCTTAAAGTTTATAAATGTTCCTCCGGCTGTATCATCAGCAGGAAGAAAATTCCATCAGGCGCAATCGCTGTAATACTTGAAGAGTTTGAAGATTATTTCGGGGTTAGCAATGTAAGGGTATTAATAGACCGCTTTGAAGGTCATTGCTCAAAGAAATATTTCTTTAACCACTTCTATTTTTTATCAACATTAAATGAATACTCAAATCAAAGGAGATATGAAAATGAAACTAAATGAATTCGCAAACAAGTTATCAGCAAAAAACCACTTTGTAAAAGCTTCATTCGGCGGCTTTCAGGGTGCAGGTAAAACCAGAACAGCCACAGAGTTTATTATCGGATGCTATAAGGATATGAAACTCACCAAACCGGTGCTTATCCTGGATAATGAAAAAGGCTCTCGCTTTTTAATTCCGATATTAAAGAAGGCAGGAATTGAAGCAATTGCAAAAGACACAACACACCTGAAAGACATTCACCAAGCTTTTGAGTTCCTCAATACCGGTCAAATTGATTTTCTGTTTATTGATTCACTCACAAAGATATATTATCAGTTCATTAAGGATTATAAGCAGAAAAACAGAAAACAAAGAATGCTGCTGCAGGACTGGGGAACCGTGCTTCCTGCATGGCAGGAGGAGTTTTCAGACCGGTTCGTCGAAGTTGAAGGCAATATAGTTTTCACAGGCAGAGCAGGTTTTGAATATGCAAAGGAAGAGGACGAGAAAGACGATGAAGGCAACGTCACTCACAAAGGGCAGTTTGTAAAATCCGGAGTAAAGATGAAGATCGCGGGTGAAACCCCGTACGAAACAGATCTTAACGTATGGATGCAGCTGGAAAAGTCGCTCGATGAACAGAAAAGACCACTGCAGAAAAATGTAGCATACATACTTAAGGACAGAAGCGATACGATCAATGCAAAGGCTTTTGAAATGCCGTCATATAAAAACTTTCGTCCTGTAATCAGATTTATTCAGGGATTGCCGGTTGATGAAGTTGCAGGCGCAAGCTTTACGGAAAACCTTGCCCCGGGAAATGATCTTGAATGGGTGCAGAAAAACCTTGCAAGGAAAATTGAAGTTGAAAAGATACAATCTGTTTTTGATGAAAACGGTTTAGGCGATGCACGAAGCAAAGCAGACAAACAGCTTAAAGCTGTTATCATTAAAAAGGTATTCGGCACAACCTCAACAACAGAGATCGAGAAAATGGATGCTGCACAGCTCAATCACTGCAGAGCAGTTCTTGATGATCTGTTCAAAACATTATCCGCTGCAAATCCGGAAGATCCACTCGCCTATCTTAATCAATTAGATCAGGCAGCCTAGCTGATGATAAATAAAAATGCGGGATGAAAGGTCCCGCATTTTTTTAATTCTACTTACGACAACCACCGACGCTCAGTCACAGTTTTTCTAAGTTCGTTATTTCCTTTACTCGCTCGGCTTCGGCTATGCTCACCCTGCCTATCGGACAGGCAGGTTTGTTCCGCTATCCTTGCCTCCCTTCGATACAAGTTCAATAACTTTCACTGCTAGTAAAAACTGCGCCTTCGCTTATCGTCTTTAATGCAAAATAAAAAATCCTGGTGCCCATTTGGTGCCCAAAATCGGAAAAACTCTGATTAGTTCTGATTAGTTGTGTGATGTTGAAAAATAAAAAAAGCTGAAAACTTTTTATTTTCAGCCTTTTTGTGTGGGCCCAGATGGACTTGAACCACCGACCCTCTGATTATGAGTCAGATGCTCTAACCAACTGAGCTATGGGCCCTGATTTTTAGAGCACAAAATTACAATTTCTGTATTCATAAATCAAGTTCTGTAAAATAACAAAGAGATTCAAATGAACCGCATTTAAACTTAATCCAGCTGTCATCAGATCCTATTTCATCAAGATCATTTTCTTTGTTGCATTAAATGTACTACCGTCTTTAGCCAACGCTGTGAGTTTATAATAATAAATTCCACTTGAAAATCCGGCAGCATTAAATTCAAACTCGTGTCTTCCACCGCTTAAACTATTATTTACTAACTCAGCAACTTTTTGTCCGATTGTATTAAATATTTCAAGAGTTGCATCAGCATCAATCGGAAGCTCGAAGCTGATTTTTGTAGTTGGATTAAATGGATTTGGATGATTTTGGTTCAATGTAAACTGAGTTGGCAGTTCAACATCAACCGAAATAATGTTTGAATAAGAGAAAGTACCGTCATAATCAATCTGTTTTAACCTATAAAAAAATGTTCCAACTTTTACATTATCATCTGTAAATGAGTATTCACTTTGGTTTGTGGTAGTACCCATTCCTTTTAAGAATGCAATTTCATTAAAAGAAAAGCCATTAGAACTTTTTTCAACGCTAAAGCCATTGTTATTGGTTTCAGTAGCTGTTTTCCATTTAAGCATAATGCCATTTAATGATGCTTCTGCTATAAAAGAAACAAGTTCAACAGGAATAGCTTCATCAATAGTAAAATTAACATTGGAAATATCGAAGAAAACATTTCCCACAGCTTCAACTTTTATTCTTGCAGTATTTGTTTCATTATCCGGTAGTATAACCACTTCTGTTCCATCGTTAGGAGTATTCGATGCAAGTGTGTAAGCATAAGTATTTCCTCCGTCCACTGAAAGCAGAATATTTACATTTGAAACATTCACAGGGGATGCATTCGTATTTGCAACATTCCAGGTAACAGCAATCGGAGATAGTCCCGGAATTATAACATTAGTGTTTGGATAAGTTACGAGAAAAGGTCCTGCAGCATTTGAAACAGTATAATTAATTTGTGCATAATCAACCCCGCCGCCAGCAGGCCGATTATCTCTTGCTACTAACCTGAATCTTAAATTTCTACTGTAAGAAGGAAGAATTTCACCAATGGTCTGAGTATTATTCAACAAATTTTGTATTCTTGGAAAAGTTCTTGTTGGTGTACTGACAGGATTAAATACCCTGAAAATAGGTGCATCACCGCTTGGAGAATTGGGATGCCCAGCTGGTCCTAAATCCCATTCCTCCCAGCTATAAGTAAGCGGATCATTATCCGGATCAACAGCTGAACCGGTTAATGCGAAGGGTGTATTTATTGGAATAGCGAATCCACCTGCCGGTACTGTAACTACCGGGGCATTATTTCCTGTATTTGTTACAACAGGACAACCGCTTCCGCTGCCAAAATTTGTATAGGCAACTATTTGGTCAAAACTTGCTACATGAAAATGTGGGTCACTAAAATTCTGGAGATTCTGAGGGCTGCAAATACCTGCGTAAGCCATAATAGTTGATCCGCTGCCAGGTTCATATGCAGTTGCCGGATTTCTGTTGCTTCCGGAACAACTTCCAGCACTTCCATTAAATGTATGATGAGCACCAAATTGATGACCCATCTCGTGAGCAACATAATCAATATAGAAAGGATCACCGATAGGTTGTGGTAACCCGGTAACACCACCTGCTTTATTAGAAGTACAAACAACTCCAAGGTAAGCTACTCCGCCTCCTCCGGTGCTGAAAACGTGGCCAATATCAAAATTAGCATTACCAATAACTGAACTAAGATTGCTTATGTTCTGACCCAACATAGTACCACCATTAAAATTTGAATAAGGATCAGTGTTAGGATCTGTATAGATTATTAAGTTATTATTTGCAACCAGAACCATTCTTATAGCAAGTTCAGTTTCATAAACACCTGTTACTCTGTTCACAGCCGTTACAACTGCCGCTAAACCCAGAGCAACGGTTCCACCATGGAATTGTGTGTACTCCCCTGTTGCAGCACAAGCCAAACGGTAAGTTCTTAACTGGGGTCCTGTGGGTGTTTCAATTCCGCCTTCAAGAAGGAAGTTCATCTCATCAAGAATATTTCCCTCAATTATAACTTCACACGTTCTTTCGAAATCCTCTTTTATATAATCAGCTACAAAATAACTTATATAATTTTCTATATCGCCATGGTTATGCGGATCAATAAAGTAACTTCCGTTTACTGACCTGACCATTGCATGAAAACCATGGGGTGTAAAATCAAATCTTACCCAGGCGTATTCATCATCTATACCTATTCCAACGTAAGTTCTTATTTCTGGGTAAATTGCTTGTAATTCATCTTCCATAACCGGGGATTCTACGAAATAATAACTATTTATTTTTCCGTCTGGTGTAGGCAGTTCAATTACTGATGTTGAATTCTTTAATGATACATTTTTTTCCAAAGGAGCATTGTTTAATAAATTACCAAATTTCTGGAGATCAAGTTTAACAGTTCTATAATTTTGAGGAATAATTAATTTCTCACCTATTAACTGAATCGAAGACTCTTCAACATCATGCCATAATTCCAATCTGCTTGTCTGAGCGAAGGAGATTGAAGTAAGAAGCAGTATTGAACAAAATAGCTTAAGAGAAGCTATTTTTTTTATGAATAGAACCAGTAAGAATTTTTTCATAATTCTTTTCCTTTTGTGTTAGTGAAATGTTTATTACTTAAAAACTTTGAATGCTCTAATCTAAGTTATAAGATAAAAAGAAAAGTTATTATTCAAAAGAATGGACAATAAAAAAGCCGCTTTTTAAAGCGGCTTTACCAGGTAATACCTAAAATTTAATTACCAAACACATTAATAACTCCATTAATATGCTTTGATCTGTCTGAAATATTACCAAGGTTATCAACAATACCAGTATGGCAGTTTGCACACTCTGTAATTGTATAGGGCTGATGACCCAATGGTGGTATACCATGACAGGAACCACACTGAGCTTGTGATCCTGATGGGTCAAATTGATTCCACTTTACCAGAAAATTGTTGCCACGCATTGTTGGTGCTGTGTAAATCCACGGGGAATTTGATGAATCTCTGTAAAAAACGAAATTACCATGGCAATAAGTATCAGAACAGGTATTATTCTGAAAATTATAGTTTGGGCTTACACCTTGTGCTATTGCCAAAGCTCCGAAATTAATTTCTGCTTTATTATCATCACCTAAGTGACCTTCAGAATACAGGCCTGAGGGTACAATGTGACAATTTGAACAACTAATATCTGCACCTATTTTATTATTGTACAGATGAGAAACATGTGCGCCAACACCGGGATAATTTTTATCGATACTCTCATTTAATGCCCTTGGAGGAGCTATACGGGAAGGATCGGCAAAATCGCCGTGACAGGTATTACAAGCTTCAGGTCCATTGGGTTGAGTATGACACGTTAGGCAGCTTGCCTGAACAACACCCCCGGAATAGTCCCCGGCATGGCATTGTGCGCAGTTTTTCATTGACCAATTATTATCTCTGATTATTTTGCCATGAAAAACATCAGAAATAGGATTATTAATACCTTTTTCGTGATAACCCGGCAATTCAGGTTTTGTTATATCTTCATTAATATCGCTGCAGCTAATCAGGATTACTGAAGTTAAAAAAGCTGTTATGAAAATTATTATGTACTTCATTGATTTTCCGTAATTAATTTCTTTTAAATACCGTGACAATAGTTACAGAATCCTGCTGTAACCTGAGATTGCGGTGTTGCACTTGTATGACAATTATAGCAAATCGAACCCATACTATCGTGCCAATCACCTCTATCGTTTTTCATAAATCCAAGTGTATGAGTTTTGGGGTTCGTACCTTTTATACCGTCACTATCAAGATGACATGTTATACAAGTTGGGTCAGCACCATTAACATCATGACAGGAAGCACATCTTTCGATATCTCTTCTCGCAAGCACAGCATGATCACCACCGCCGGTTCCTACACCAATGGTTTTGAAAGTAGTCTTTAAATGAGAGGCTGGTACAATTCCACCTAATGCATAATCTCCGCTTCCTTCAGCAAAGTGACAAGCAGCGCAGAATGATTCAACCCGGTGACAGCTCTGACATTCGGATGTTTTACCTTTTGAATCAATACCATGTGTAAAACGGTAATTCAAATCATGCACGCGGGTTATTGCCTGTTGCCTTACACCATCAACAAAATTACTTGGAACATAGGGTTTGTAGAAATTATCAGGCATATTATTTTCAGTAATACCTGTTGTTCCCACGTGACAATCGCTGCAGCTCTGATTATCGTGGCACATCATACAATTTGCGTCAAAAGCAGAAGCTGAAAACTTGTGAGTTCTCATAAAGCTTACAACTTTATGATCCTGAGGTAAAAGATTTGCGGTTGATATATGACATGATTCACAGGCATTTGATGCAACAGAAATATCATTATGGCAGGAGTAACACTGATCCATCGGAGGATTTTTTCCTGCTGCCTGCCAGCTATAATCAACTTCCGTAAATCCCTGATGACAATCAATGCATTGCATAGATGAATTTTTCAGGTGAAAGCTGTGATCAAAAATCAATTCAGATTTTTTTCTGACAAGAGGCTCATACTTATCCTCATAATGACAGGTATTACAATCATCTGTATTATCCATCTCGTGACAACTTTCGCAGCTCTGGTGATTTGGAAATTGTAAATTTACAAGGCTTGTAGAATTTACAACTGCTGAATGGCAATCTTCGCAGCTTACAAGGTCTGCGTGAAGCTGATGAGAAAATTTTATTATGCCTTCATTAGATGCACTATAGTTAAAAAACTTGCTTCCGTTAAAAGCAGAAAAGGCCATAATAACTATAAATGCAGCTGAAATTATTAAATAGACTTGTTTTATTTTCATAATACTGTATTCGCTATAAATTTAGATTGAACCAGTGATTTAGTTTAAACAAGAACCTTAGATCATTCTTGTAAATTTTATTATTCATATACTGCGCCTGAAGATCAAAAGAAAGCAACCTTAGTGGTCTGTAGTTAACGCCTGCTAACAAAGACATAAGGTCATTAGCCTCACCACCTTTGACTAATTTGTAGCTGGTATAGGATACTCCGAGCGAAGGTGTTATCATACCATCAAGAACTGAATAAGCTGAATAAAGAGATACTGCATCCATCTCGCCGGCATATCCAAAAGTTTTGCGATAGTTCAAAGTGCCATACCTGGTAGCTAATCCTAAAGCTAATCTGCTTGAGTTATCGTCTTTATAGGTTACATATCCAAACTTTCCTATAACGGTAAAGTTTTTATCGATACGATAGTCCCCTCCTAGTTCAATTTCCTGAGTATTTCCGTAATCAAATACTGTGAAGATTGAATTATATCGGATTCGCGGTTCACGAAAATTGTAGTATACATTAATACCTAAATTTTCTACCTGTTCGTATCGTGCATCAACTTCAATTTTTGAAGTCTGATTAAAATTTAAATCATAATCATAACGGGTATCAATAGAAACAAGACCTTTCATAAAAAATGAAGCTTCGCCTGAAAGAAATTCATACTGATTAGATTTATTTTCAATAAGAACTGTTATAGGATTAAGATTGGGATCTAATCTTAATGCGAAATAATCTTTAGGTTTAAAGTTTTTATTTATATAACCAATTGCAAACCTGAAATTTTCAAGCGCAGAAGTACTTAATTTTCCGCCAAGAATATAATTATCCTCCCAGTTCTCAATGAGTTTTAGTTCCTGGTAGGCAGGAACATTTCCTCCATAAAAACCGGAGAGTTGAACATCCCATTTACGTAATATTAGGGATGCACCATCAAAAACTCCTCCGGCAACACTATTGAATAATGGCTGCCTTCCTAATTTAAAGGTACCAATATCCAGAATTTTCCTTGCCTCGAAATAGAGATTGTAGAACCTTAGTCTCGGATCATCAATCATTTGGATGGCAAAATCATGTTCTAAATTGAGGTAAGATCTGATGGAGAAATTCTCATAGTTCATATTCAGATTTAACATCTGGTAGGTTCGAAGATGTGTTTCGGATACGTTAGATGTATCATATCTTTCAAAACTATAGAGCGAACTGGAGAATCTTCCGTTTATGTTCTGCGCGTAAAGAGGGATTGATACGGCGAACATTAAGCAGATGAAGATTATTTTTTTCATATTACTCTACTTTTACTGTAACAATATATATAGTTAATCCTTTTTTACAGGGTGTTTAATTAATTCCCAGGCTTCACCAAAATCCATTGGCACATGGGTAGGACTTTCAATATTATGACAACCTATACAAAAATCTTCAAGATTTTCGTGATAGATTAATCCATTTTCAATTGACTTCTGTCGGTCTTTCATTATGCTCAAAGGTTTGTAATCAGATCCTGGTCCGTGGCAGGTTTCACACTGAACCCCGTCTTCAATTTTGAACTTAGAGCCTAGTAAAGAAGCATCTACATTATACCCGGAAGCATGACATTTTAAGCAATCAAAAGTTTCAACAGCAGGAGTGTTAAATCCTTTTTCTTTAGCAATAGCGTCAGCTTCCTCGGTTTTAAGAGTTTCATAAGCTTTAGCGTGCTTACTGTTCTGCCAGATAGAAAGCTGTAAGCCTTGCTTTTCGGTTTTGTGGCACATTGCACAATCTTTAACACCTATAAAGGAATACTCTTTCTGGGCGTGAATAGTTAGATAAGAAATTAGGAAGAAGGTTAGCAACAAAAAGTATTTATTGAACAACATAACACCTCCTAATAAATAGTGTTTTTAAATTTCATTTAAAATATATGAAGAAAAATTGTAAAAGAAACGATTTTTTGTAGTTTTTATTTAAGCTAAATCTAAATAGTGAGATTAAAATTTATATTTATAAATACTAAGTATTATATAGCGAGGAGAGCTTCCGTCAATTGAAATTACTTAACTAAACTTAGTTTAAAGAATTTCTACGACTTGTATAATTTTTATATCTTAAAAGATAGTTTATTAATTACTTTGAATTTCTGTTTATATTCATATAGTACAGCTTAATAATCAAGTTTATATTTTTTTAAGAAATGAATAAAAAATTATGCGCACAGTAAAAGAAAAAATAGAGAATTATATTTTAGTAAAGACATCTCAATTACACGGAAACGGAATTTTCACTTCAATATACATTCCAGCACGCACACGAATTCTCAAAATAAGCGGTGAAGTTATCTCCGGTAATGAATGTGAACGACGGGAAGAAGAAGAAAATAATGTTTATATATTTTGGAATGGCGACGATTGCTATATAGATACCGCATTAACTGATAAAATAAAATACATCAATCACAGGTGCGACTATAATTGCGATGTTATTGATGGCGAGGATAATAGTTTATATTTAATATCTTCAAGGGATATTCTGCCAGGTGAAGAGTTGACAATTGATTACGGCTACGATGAAATTTACAATTATTGTTCTTGTGTGAGCTGCGATAACAAATAGCAGTTATTTTTCTATTGTTCTGATTCAGCTCGCTTCATTTTAAGTTTAGCGTTTTTTCTATCAAGTTCTGTAAGATATTTTTTTCTTATCCGAATATTTTCAGGAGTAACTTCAACGTATTCATCATCACTTATCCATTCAATCGCCTGTTCCAGAGTCATAATTTTCGGCGGTTCTAATCGGATTGCTTCATCTGCACCTGATGCTCTCATATTTGTAAGCTGTTTTGTTTTAGTAACATTAACGTACATATCATTGCTCCTGCTGTTTTCACCAACAACCATTCCCTCATAAACCTTTGCACCTGGTTCAACAAAAAACTCAGTTCTTTCCTGCAGTTTATACATAGCATAACCTGAAGCAATTCCATTTTCCATACAAACTAATGCTCCACGGGTTCTTACAGGAATATGCCCTTTATATGGTTCATATCCATTGAAATTATGATGCAGAATTCCGGTTCCTTTTGTATCAGTTAGAAATTCAGAACGATAACCTATCAATCCCCTGGCGGGAATTATAAATTCCAATCTTACATTCTGATTGAAATTTATCATGTTCTTCATCTCCCCTTTTCTTTTACCAAGTTTTTCAATAACTACACCTACAAACTCCTCTGGAACATCTATGATCAGATGTTCCATAGGTTCAGATAAAACATCAAGAATTCTTTTATATATAACCTGAGGTCTGCTTAGTTGAAGTTCATATCCTTCACGTCTCATATTTTCAATCAGAATAGCTAAGTGAAGTTCTCCTCTACCGCTTACTTTAAATGCATCCGGTGAATCGGTCATCTCAACAGTTAAACTTACATTGCTTCTTAGTTCTTTTGATAATCTTTCACTTATATTCCGTGTAGTGACATACTTACCCTCTTTTCCTGCAAAAGGAGAATTATTTACAATGAAATTCATAGATATGGTAGGTTCATCAATCTGAACTACCTTTAATGGTTCAGGATTTAACATACTTGCAATGGTGTCGGATATATCGACATCTTCTAATCCGGCAATTGCTCCAATATCTCCGGCAGTTATTTTGTCTACCTCAATCCTTTTGATATTTTCAAAAGTGTATAGCTTTGTAATCTTAGCATTTGATTTTGCTCCATCCCTGGTTATAACTATAACATGATCACCATTTTTAAGGACTCCACTGTTCACTCTACCAATACCTATCCTTCCCAAATAGTCATTATAATCAATTGCTGATATAAGCATCCGGAATGGTTCGTTAATATCATTTTGGGGAGATGGAACATTTTTAACTATTACATTAAATAATGCATTAAGGTTATCAGTTTTATCATCCAGACTTATCTGTGCAATTCCCTGTTTTGCAATTGTATATACATATGGAAAATCAAGCTGATCCTCATTTGCCCCTAAAGAAACAAAAAGGTCAAACACTTCATCTAAAACTTCATTTGGTCTTGCGTCTTTACGATCAATTTTATTAATAACAACTATAGGTTTAATACCTAGCTCTAATGATTTTTTTAGCACAAATTTAGTCTGAGGTAATGGTCCCTCGGCAGCATCCA
The DNA here is from genome assembly GCA_018335755.1 of Ignavibacterium sp. Taxonomy (GTDB): domain Bacteria; phylum Bacteroidota; class Ignavibacteria; order Ignavibacteriales; family Ignavibacteriaceae; genus JAGXRK01. Next base: position 41,685 of record JAGXRK010000063.1, read on the forward strand.
CTAAAAGTAATACTCCATCAACCATCCTGAGGGTTCTTTCAACTTCACCGCCAAAATCAGAGTGACCGGGTGTATCAATAATATTAATTTTATAGTCACCGTAAATCACACTTAAATTTTTAGCAAGAATAGTTATTCCTCTTTCGCGTTCAAGCGCATTTGAATCCATAATTCGGGTTTCCACCTGCTGGTTAGCCCTGAAAGCTCCTGTTTGAGATAGCATATGATCAACCAGAGTGGTTTTTCCATGATCAACGTGTGCAATTATTGCTATGTTTTTTAGCTTCATATATCCTTACTATAAGTAATTCAAATTTAAGGCGACAAATATATGTAAGTGAAGCTGCAGTTACAATGTGAAGTAAATATTGGTGAGTTCAATAACATAGATTGATTTGATGTGCATAATACCAAATAGATTTTAATTGTTCCTAAAAAAGAGAATAGTTGGGTTTTAGAGCTTAAGAATAGTAAAGTAAACAGTTCAGCTTTTATGTAATTATTTGTGTATGAAGTGCAATTTCCTCAAGAATGGATGTAACTTTAAGGCAACTTTTTAATGAACCGGAAAAAACAATAGCCTTCCCTTTAACATGTACTTCAAAAGCAAAACTTCGGGCCTGTTCATATGTGCAGTTTACTGCTTTAATAAGTTGTTCAATTACTTCATCAAAAGTATGCCAGTTATCATTATACAGAACAACCCGACTGGCTTGCGTAATATCAGTCTTCCGATCCTCAACTATTTCAATTTCCTGCTGTTCTTTGGGTTCCAATTCCATAATAAAAATTATAGTTTTGTTGAATTATAAAAAATTTTATGACAATTTCAACTGATAGATAATAAAAAAGATGTACAGCACCTAATATTTAACCAATAACATGATTGCTTTTAGATTGATGCATGTTTATATTTTTATTCAAAATAACAATGAATTTGCGGAGGTCAAATGAAAATAGCAGTATGTGTCAGTCACGTTCCGGACACTGCTACAAGAGTAAAAATCGGGTCTGATCAGAAATCGATAGACTCAAACGGTGTAACATATGTACTTAATCCATATGATGAATTTGCAATTGAAGAAGCACTTAAGCTAAAGGAAAAAAACGGAGGAACACCTGAGGTTATTTTATTAAGTGTTGGTGGTGATGCTAATAAAGAAACAATCCGTAAAGCTTTAGCATTGGGTGCTGATTCTGCTGTACTTCTTAAAGATGATAATCCACGAGATTCTGCAGGAATAGCAAAAGCTTTATCCGAAGAAATAAAGTCACTTGGCTGTGAAGTAGTCTTCTTCGGAAAACAATCTGTTGATTACGATAACTCAATAACCGGCCAGTTAACCGCAGAGATGTTAGGTTACAATTGTGTATCCGTTGTTGTATCTCTAAATATTGACGGAAATAAGGTAACAGCCGAAACTGAAATTGAAGGTGGAAGAGAGGTTGTAGAAACCGAATTTCCTGTAATTATTACAGCTCAAAAAGGATTAAACGAACCACGTTATGCTTCACTAAAAGGAATAATGGCTGCGAAAAAGAAAACCATTGAAGAAAAACCAGCAGCCGCATACGAAAACTTTACGGAGGTAAGTTCAATGATTATGCCTCCACCCAAGCAGCCGGGCAGAATTATCGGAACTGACTCAAGTGCTATTCCCGAGCTTGTTCGGTTATTAAGAGAAGAAGCAAAAGTTATTTAAGGAATTAATTATGGCAAATAAAGTTTTAGTTGTACTTGAACAAAGAGAGAAAATAATTAAAAAAGCAGGCTTTGAAGCTCTTACTCTGGGTTCTGAACTTGCAAAACAATTCAATACAGAAGTTGAAGCTGTTATTGCCGGCGGCGATATTTCCAATTTGCAGGATACCGGAGGATACGGTATTTCAAAAGTCACTCATCTTAAGTGCAGTGAATTTGAAAATTATTCCCCTTCTGGCTACAGCGAATCAATCTCTAATTATGCAAAAGAAATTAGTGCTGAATTTGTCTTACTACCCAATACAGCTTTGGGCAAAGATTTAGCTCCGAGGCTTGCTGTTAAATTAAATGCTGGTTGTATTATGGATAGTATTGATTATGAGGTCAAAGATGGTGAAGTAATTCTCACTCGTCCTGTATATGCAGGCAAAGCTCTCATAAAAGTTAAGTTTAAGACCCAGATAAAAGTATTTACTATCCGGCCAAATGTTTTTAAGGCAATTAAGAATGATTCCAGCTCAACCTCAGACATTTCTGTTAAAGAAGTGACTTCTCCTAATCTTAAAACACGTGTTACTTCCTTTAAAAAATCAGAAGGCAAACTGGATGTAGCTGAAGCAGACATCATAGTGTCTGGTGGAAGAGGTTTAAAGGGACCTGAAAATTTCCATTTAATTGAGGAATTAGCTGACTCTCTTGGCGCTGCAGTAGGTGCATCGCGCGCAGTTGTTGATGCCGGATGGAGACCACACAGAGAACAAGTAGGTCAAACAGGTAAAACTGTCTCACCTTCTCTTTACATAGCTTGCGGTATTTCCGGTGCAATACAGCATCTGGCAGGAATGTCTACTTCAAAATTTATTGTGGCAATTAATAAAGACAAAGATGCACCAATTTTTAATGCAGCAGACTATGGTATTGCCGGAGATGTTTTTGAGATTGTTCCAAAGCTTACAGAAGAAATTAAAAAACTTAAATCCTGAAACTTTAACGGATAAACTGTGCAGAAAATTCAATGTGAAATATTAGGCCTTTCCACAAGCCCTGCTACTGGCGGGGCTTATGCTATTCTTCTTAAAGAAGTTAATGGTGTAAGGAGGCTTCCTATTATAATCGGTGCCTTTGAAGCACAGGCAATTGCTCTTGAAATTGAGGGGATAAAACCCCCAAGGCCTTTAACTCACGATTTACTAAAACAGTTGGTTGATAATCTGGGCGCAACTGTTCTGGAAATAATTGTTGATGAACTTCGTGAGAATACTTTTTATGCAAAGATAATTCTTGATGTTTCGGGGCTTACAAATGAAATTGATGCCAGACCAAGTGATGCTATTGCTCTTGCAGTTCGGGCAGATGCCCCAATTTTTGTATCAGATCAGGTTATGGATACTGCTTCTTTTGTTCCGTCGGATGAAAATGAAACTGAGCAAAGTTCCTCCCCGTTTATAAATTCAGAAGAACAGAAGCCAACAACAAAAGAGGCACAATTGGCCGCTCTTCAGGATAAATTAAGAGAAGCTTTAGAAAGAGAAGAATATGAAAGAGCCGCTAAACTTAGAGATGATATAAAACGAATAACCAGTAATAACTAGTTAAAAACTTCCTTTCCAATATTACACTCCAGGCATCGCTGTTTAATACAGTAGTTTCTGAATAATTCGATCATTCCCTGATAAAATATACTTTGCAATTTTTGATTCTTTATTAAAAGAACTTCACTTACATCCGATATTAATTTATTACCTTCTTTTTGCTTGAAGTTTAAATAAAGAGCCAAAACTTTTTCAGCAGCTGTTCTATTACCAAATAAATCAAAGTAAACAGACATAAATGGAAGAATAAGATTTACTATTATTTCATCCGCCCGTCCTAAACCTAAAAAATATTTAATTTTAGCTTTAACCGGTTTATTAAAATTATAGTGGGTTGCCCAATAACCATCCGCTTTGATGATTAATAAATTCCTTAACCTGGTAATTAATTTATTCTGATCGTTATTCTCTTCAAATACTTTAATAAAACGGCTGACAAGATTTTTTTGTAAAATTATATACAATAATCTTGCGCCAGATGCAATTCTTACTGTAGGAAAATTTTGTGGTCTTAGTTTAAAGAAATTCCAGTCACTAATTAAAAATGACTCTCCGTCATATCTAGGTCGGATATTTACCCAGTTCTCCACTAAATTTCTGACATATTCAGAAGTTTCTTCATCTGGAATTTTATTTACATCTGGAATAATTCCGCTTATACTAAATAAAATACTCTCCAGAACACTTACATTTTTTTCTTCGTCATTAAGTGAATTTAGAAACCTGATATCTGCTGCATTACTTAACCGATACAGAATATTTTTATTTTTTGAATAACCTAACGCTTCAAAAAGCTGTTCATAAAATAACTGCTGCCATATCAGTTTATCTTCAAATTCGGATATTTCAAAATGCCGGTTTTCAATTTCTTTCTCAAAATTGTACTTAACAACAGGTTCTTTAAATTGATTTTTACTAAATATGATTAATTCTTTTAACCGGTTAATATATCGTTCGCATTTTTTACGATGTCTTAGCAAACCAAGCTCATTAATAAAATCAAGTTTAGTTTTGAGAGGAACATCAGAATTTAATCCGATGCATGGCATTCTAAGCTTATCTTCTGTTTTTATTGAACTGAGATGATCAAATATTCTTTTTCTGATTGGTTCGTTTAGGTAATTTTCGAGTGCAATAGAATTTACTTTTCTGCCGCTTTGAGTAACTACATAATTCTGGTGGGTTTCTTCGGATAGAGTAACATGAAGAATAAGTTTATTATATCTTTTATTCAGATGATGGCCGTGGGTTCGCCAATCAGAATGATAATTATCAATTTCAACATCACCATTAAAGGTCAAATTACCGATTCTTATCCTGGCATTATGAAAATCGGGTCCGGCAAGATCAATGTTTCGCTGACCCGGATCCAGGATTTCAATTGTAGCTTCCTCTGAAGTATTTATGGTATCGGTAAATTCTCGTTGCTCCCAGATTTCATAAAGTATTTCCTCCGGAATTCTGGATTTATTTGTTGTCATTAAAAATCGATTTACTGAAATTATATTAAAACATTTCTCTCCAAATTAAAAAATGTTTATGTAAATACAAGATATTCTGCGGGTAAATCTTTTTGTATTTAATAAAAAAGATTATTTAGGAAAGGATGTTTGAAACTTGGTTATTTAAGCTGATAATTTCTTCTGCTGCGTTCATATCAAAATCATCTGATGAGTCTTTATAAATTATCCCTCTGCTGATATTGATAAGATATCGTTTTCTATTGATTTCTTTAAATGCATTAACAACATCATGTAATTTTCCGCCCTGGGCACCTACACCCGGCAGAAGAACTGGCAAATCTCTTATATGTTCAAAATTTTCATTAAGTTCTTCAGACCTGGTAGCTCCGAAAACTATACCGCAATTCTTTTTTTTATTCCAGTTATTTACTGCATTTATTACTTTTTGAAAGACATAACTCCCGTCACTTAACTTTAGTTTTTCAAAATCACTTGCTCCCGGGTTTGAGGTTAGTGCCAGGATAAAATTCAGTTTATCATCATATTCTAGAAACGGTGAAACTGAATCATAACCCATATAAGGATGAAGAGTTATTGAATCAAACCCCATAGAATTAAAAACAGCTGATGCATACTTTTTTGATGTGTTTCCGATATCTCCGCGTTTTGCATCACCAATTGTAAGTATATCCTGTGGAATATAATTAAGAGTCTGCTCAATATTTTTTAAGCCATTAGCACCTTCTACTTCATAAAAAGCAAAATTAATTTTATACGCCGCAGCATATTTACTTGTAGCTTCTATTATTCTGCGATTAAATTCAAGAATTGGATTTGATTCTTTTAGAAGTGATTCAGGAAGTTTATTGATATCAGTATCCAGTCCAACACAAATAAACTTATTGTTGTGATTAGCAGATTCAAGTTTTTGTAAAGCATTCATATCAAGTATAATTTTTTCTATTCCGATAAATATTTGCTACAATACCAAGCATTATTGAATTAACCAGAAGCGAACTTCCACCATAGCTAACAAATGGTAAGGGAATGCCTATTACAGGTAAAATTCCGACTACCATTCCTAAATTTATGACATACTGAATAAAAAACACCGATAAAATTCCAACAACTACCAGACTAAGGAATTCATCTTTTGTTACCGACGCTATCTTAAGTAATCTGATAAACAGAGATGTAAAAAGAACAAGGACAAAAAGTGAACCAATAAAGCCAAACTCTTCACCGATAACGCAATATATAAAATCCGTCCACTGCTCCGGAATATACTGCAATTGAGTTTGATTGCCTGAAAGATAGCCCTTACCAAACAAACCGCCAGAACCAATTGCAACCTGAGCCTGAATTGAATTATATCCGGATCCTAAAGGATCGGACATAGGATCGATGAATGCCTGAATTCTTTTTTGCTGGTGCGGACTAAAGGCAGTGTAAACATAGTCAGTGAAAAAACCTGCTGCAAGATTTAATGCAAATATTGAAGCACTGAAAAAGAGATCTTTACGAAATAACAGTAGTATAGTTGCAACTATTATTAGTGAACCTATCAGAGAATAGGTACCGAACAACGATGCTATTGCAACAAATGCAGGGGACAAAACTACAAACAAGCCAAATAAACTTATCCCCTTCCAAAAAATCAGTACCAGAATCATTCCTATAAAAATTATTGATGATCCAAGGTCCGGTTCAAGCAATATTAAAGCTACCGGAATCATTCCAAGTAATAATGCAATCATTATATCTTTAAATGATTCTATGTCTGTATTTTTTTTACTGAGAAATGCAGATAAAGCAAGTATAACTCCTAGTTTTGCAAGCTCAGATGGCTGGAATCCGATAGGACCAATTATTAACCAGCTTTTTTGACCAGAAACAGTTTTTCCGATAGTTATAACTGCTAAAAGGAATACTATTGCCGTTATGTAAACTGGCAGCGAAAGCATCCGGAATGAGTTTGTAGGTATAAAGTACACAGTAAAAAAAATAATTACTGCAATTAAACCTGATATTAACTGCTTTTCAAAATTTCCTTCTGCAGTTGGATGACTAATTGTTGCACTATAAATAGCAAAGTATCCAATAATCATTAGAAGGATTGCAGGAATAAACAAGCCAAAATCAAATTTATCACTTATATTATAATCAACGCGCAATATTAACTCCGGCTATTCTTTCATCGTTGGTTAAAGTTTTCATCTTATCTTCGGATTTTTTTTCTTTATTCAAATAAGCTTCAAATATTTTTTTAGCTACCGGTGCTGCATGAGTTCCGCCGAAACCAACATTTTCAATAACCACAGCTACTGCTATCTGAGGATCTTCATAAGGTGCAAAGCCTACAAATAATGCGTGATCTTTTCCATGCGGATTTTGAGCAGTTCCTGTTTTTCCAGCCGTTGTATATTTATCTACTTTCAAACTTGTTGCCGTCCCTGCACCATGAACAACTAAAAACATCCCTTCCTTAACTACATCAAAAACAGATTCTTTAATACCTGTTTCAATTTTATCAAATTCAACAGGTATAAAATCTTTCGTATACTCGTCCAGGTATCCTTTAACAATGTGTGGTGTAAAAGAACTTCCATCGTTAGCAATTAAAGCTGTGTATAAAGCCAACTGCAAAGGTGTAACACTAACTTCACCCTGCCCTATTCCAAGACTTGCCATGATACTTCTGGGCCAGTTTATACCGTAGATTTTTTCATAATAAGCAGAGTTTGGAATAAATCCCTTTGACTCTTCGCCTATATCAATTCCTGTCATATGCCCGAACATAAATTTGTCGCAGTACTCTTGCCATTTATACAAACCTATTTTATAGATTAGCTGATAGAAATAGGTATTACAAGATTTTTCTAATGCCCTGAACACATTTACTGCCCCGTGTGAGCCATGGCATTTAAAGAATCTTCCAAAAGTAAAACCGCCTCCGCAGAATATACTAGTTTGAGGAGTTATAACTCCCATATCTAGGGCAGCAATTGCAGAAAGCATTTTAAAGGTAGAGCCGGGAGGCTTTAAAGACATAGTGGCCCGGTTAAATGATGGTTTGTCCGGATGATTGTAAAGCGAATCCAGAAACTCTTTGCTTGTAACGTAAGAGAATTGATTCAGATCATAATCAGGTGAACTTACCATACCCAAAATCTCACCTGTCTTTGGTTCAATAGCTACTATGGCTCCGCGTTTTCCTTTCATTTCCATTTCAGCTGTTCTTTGAACATCAGCATCTAAAGATAAAACAAGATCTTTACCTTTAATCGAAACTTTGTCTTCAGAACCATCTCGATACTTGCCAATTTCTCGCCTTCGTGAATCAACTAAAACATAATTAAACCCTTTAGTACCGCGCAATAATTTTTCATAAGTCTTTTCGATTCCATTATGGCCCACATAATCGCCAGGGTTATAAAAATCTTTTTCTTGTTTTAATTGATTTGGTGAGATTTCTTTTGTGTAACCAAAAGTATGCGAAGCCATAATATGGGCAGGATATCCACGCTGCATTTCAACAATATAATCAATACCAGGCAGATGTTCAGAATTTTCTTCAAGCCACGATACAACCTTAAAATCTATTCCCCTTCTGATTCTTAATGGAACAAACTTTGAATAAATTTTATTTTTTTCAAGGATTCCATCAACGTAACCAGAATCCATTTCCAGAACTTTATCTAATATTGGGGTTAATTTCCTGTCATAATCAGCCGGTAATATTCTTAAAGTATAAGCGGGTGTATTACTTACAATAACTTCAAAGTTTCTATCGTAAAAAACTCCCCGGAGAGGAACCTGTTCAACACCTTTTATGCTATTTCCTGCAGAACGTCTGTCGTATTCTTCCTGATTAATAATCTGCATAGTAAAAAGACGCACTGCTATTAGTCCGAATACAATTACAATTGCAGTATGAATTAAGAAACTTCTGTTTACTGAAGCAAAACTTTCAGAGTTCAAAATAATTTCCTCTTTGGATAAAAGAAAATAAGAAACAAACTAATGACCCCTGTGAACAGAGCCGGGAGTAATGCATATTCAAATAATAACTTAAAAACTGTTGTTGTAAAGTCAAGTGCTGAAAATAATGAGTAAATAATTAAGTAAATCAATGTGCTTAAAAAAACTATTAAAGAAAAATTTACAGGTTTAAGATAAATAACCTGTTTTGTTTCCGATGAAAAATAACCTGCGCTGAATCCGGCTATTGTTTTTGCAATCATAGTGCTACCTAAAATATTACCTGTTATCAAATCAAAAAGAAATCCAAAAACAAAACCCAATACTGTTCCGAATATTTGACCGTTCTTGATTGTATAAAAAACTAAAAGTATAATTATGATATTGGGCGTAATATTTCCAATTGATATTAGCGGTATTATAGTTGTTTGCACGAGCAATACAGGAAAAAAAATGAGAACTGCAAGTATAAATTGTAAGCGCATCTAAATCATTTATTAAAAAAATTCAGTTCAAGATCTTCTATTTGTTTACTTTTTATGATACCAAGAATAAAAACGTGTTCTGCTCTGAAGAAATCTACGAATGGAATTACAGTTATTTCATTAAAAATGCCTGTTTCAACTTTACCAAAATCTGCTGCAATACCAACCGGAACAGAAACGGGTATAATTGAACTTATTTCAGAAGTTACTATTCTATCACCTTTCTGGATCTGATAGGTTTTTGGAATATTAATCAAAACCAGTGATTCACCATTCCACCTCATAACTGCATGTTCCCCTGTTCTTTCACATTTAACTGTAACCTTTAAATCAACATTCTGAAGTGTTCTTGCAATTGAAAAATTTTCTGAAGTTGATAAAATTATTCCAACTAATCCTGAATGATTTATCACCGGCATACCGGGTTTTACGCCATCAGCAGATCCCGCATTCACTGTAACAGTGCCTTGTGCAACTGAGATGGATTTAGATACTATTGAAGCCGGTATCAGAGGTAAATTTGAAGTATCTTTTAAAGCTAACATTTCTTTCAAGTCTTCGGCTATTATACCATATTGACGTAGTTTACTGATATGTAGCATTAGTTCTGCATTAGTTCGCCTGAGATTTTCATTTTCCTTTCTTATTGAACTTGTATTAAAAATATCATTAAATACAGAGGTAACTGAGGCAAATGTACCGAATGCAATTGTGCGGACTTTTTTAACACCGGCAGATTGATTTTGAGTGAGTAATATAAGACTGATCAGAATCAGTAAAATGAGGATAATATATTCTTTAAATTTTTCCCAAAGATTGGTAAATAATCTAATCATTAATATCTTCTGTTACGTATTAGTACCTTCGAATAATGGTTTAAGTTTTCAATTATTTTACCAGCACCTCTTACAACTGCTGTTAGGGGATCTTCAGCAATATGTACAGGAAGACTTGTTTCCATCCTTATTCTTTCATCAAGACCTTTAAGTAGAGCACCTCCGCCGGTTACCATAACACCACGATCAAGAATGTCTGCTGATAGCTCAGGAGGTGTTCTTTCCAGGGTTTGCCTTACGGCTTCAACTATTTGAACTACTGATTCATTAAGCGCTTCCCTGATCTCCACGGAACTTACTTCTGTAGTTTTAGGAATACCGCCAACAAGATCGCGCCCTTTGACCTGAATTGTAATTTCTTCTTTAAGAGGTACGGCAGAACCAACTTCACATTTTATGGCTTCTGCAGTTCTTTCACCAATAAGTATATTATGATTTTTTTTGAAAAATTGCATAATTGCATAATTCATTTCATCACCAGCTATACGAATTGATTCTTCATTAACAATTCCTGATAAGGCGATAACAGCAATTTCAGTGGTTCCTCCACCAATATCAATAATCATATTACCCACCGGAGCTTCAACGTCAATACCAATACCAATAGCGGCAGCCATAGGTTCAGCAACTAGATGCACTTCTTTAGCTCCCGCGTGTTCGGCACTATCTCTTACAGCTCTTTTTTCAACCTCGGTTACACCGCTTGGCACAGCAACGACAATTCTACGGCTGGAAAATGCACCAGCACGTACACGTTTAATAAACGCACGAATCATTCCTTCAGCAATTTCAAAATCAGCTATAACACCATCGCGCATAGGTCTGGTAACTTTAATTTCCTTATGTTCCCTTCCCTGCATTTCTTTGGCTTTATTGCCAAGTGCAATAATACGTTTGGAATTTTTATCAAATGCAACAATTGATGGTTCATTTAGCACAATACCTTTTCCTTTGATGTAGATCAAAGTATTGGCAGTACCAAGATCGATTGCAATATCAGCGGAGAAAAAATCTAATAGTCCCATTTGCCTCTTTAATGTTTAAAGTGTCTGATTCCGGTAAAAACCATAGAAATACTATTTTTATTTGCGGCTTCAATAACTTCACTATCACGAACCGAGCCACCCGGTTGAATAACAGAAGTTGCCCCGCATTTAATAATTTCTAATAAACCATCTGCAAAAGGAAAAAATGCGTCGGATGCGGCTACTGAATCCTGTAAATTTAACCCATGTTCTTTAGATTTCATAAAAGCTATTTTTGCAGAATCCAGTCGTGACATCTGACCAGCACCCACACCTAAAGTTGCTTTTTCTTTTGCAAAAACAATTGCATTAGATTTTGTATGCTTGGCAATTGTCCATGCAAATAAAAGGTCTGACATTTCTTTATCAGAAGGTTTTTTATCTGTTACAATTTTCAATTCTTTATTGTTCAGTGTAATTGAATCCGTATCCTGAACAAGTAAACCACCTGGAATTGTTTTTATGATCTTTTCCGTTCCAGAAATCTTTTTTAATTGTTTTAATAATCGTCTGTCTTTTTTCTTTTTTAACAGTTCAAGAGCTTCATCAGAATAAGAGGGAGCAACTACAATTTCAAGAAATATTTTATTTAACTCAGCAGCAACTTTTGCATCAACACCAGAAGTAAATGCTACAATCCCACCAAAAGCCGAAACAGGATCAGATTTCAGTGCTTTAAGATAAGCATCCAGTGAATCATTTCCAGCAGCCGCACCAGCTGGATTATTATGCTTAATTATTGTACAGGAATTTTTGCCAAGCTCTTCAACTAATTCAATAGCAGAAACAAGATCAAGAATGTTGTTATAAGAAAGTTCTTTACCATGGAACACATCAAAGTAGGAATAGAAATCACCATATATCTCAGCTTTTTGATGTGGATTTTCTCCATAACGCAAACCACTTGCCTTCGGATAATTTATTCGGATATGGGTTGAGTCCTGAGCAAATTTTTCTTCAAAAAAATTAGCTATATAGGTATCGTACTCTGCAGTATGCGAGTAAGCCTGAACAGCTAACTTTCTGTTTGTTATATCTGATATACCGCCTTTATTCAATTCAGATAAGAAACTTTCATACTGATCTGAATTAGTTAGCACAGAAACAAATTTATGATTTTTTGCAGCTGCGCGGATTAAACTTGGTCCGCCAATATCAATATTTTCTATAATTTCTTCAATTGATACGCCTTCCTTTAAAGTTGTTTGACGGAAGGGATAAAGGTTTACACAAACTATATCAATCGGCATTATATCATTTAACTCTGCTTGTTTCAAATCATCCTTATTATCTCTTCTAAAAAGAATTCCTCCAAAAACTTTAGGATGGAGAGTTTTAACTCTTCCGCTGAAAATTTCCGGAAAGCCGGTTAGACTGCTTATCTCAGTTACCTCAATTCCATTTGATGAAAGTAATTTTGCAGTATTACCGGTAGCAAGAATGGAATAACCATTGCTGATAAGTCCTTTTGCAAAATTTTCGATATTAGTTTTATCTGAAACGCTAAGTAAAGCTGACTTTTTCAAGTTAAAAAACCTTTTTGCTTAAGAGATACAATCACTCTAGGAAATTATAACTCTGTTATTTACTTTTTTAATTTTTCCTTCTGCAAAAGCTTTAATTACTTCGGGAAGAATTTTATGCTCAAGTTTTAATACTCTTTCTGCTATTTCTTCAGGTGAATTTACATCATTAATATTTACACAACTTTGGGAAATTATTTTACCCGTATCATAACTAGCATCTACAAAATGAACGGTAGTACCGGAAACTTTAGCAGAAGAATCAAAGACTGCTTTGTGAACGTTTAAACCGTACATTCCTTTACCTCCAAAAGATGGTAAAAGCGCCGGGTGTATGTTTATAATTTTACTTTCAAAAAATGATATAAATTCTGCCGGTATTAGTTTAAGAAAACCAGCAAGAACAATTAGCTCTGTTTTTAGTTCAGTAAGTAACTTTATCAGTTCGGAAAAACTGATCATGTATTCTTTATTGCCTACGGTAATTGTTTTAATATTATAACTAGCTGCTATTTGAAAAGCCTGGCAATCTGTCTTATCACTAACAACACATACAATTTCAATGAGATTTTTAAGATCCGAAGAATCCAAAATTGCTTTAAGATTTGAACCTCTACCCGAGACAAAAACGGCAATTTTCAATGGAATTTACCTTAATTTGAGGCGAAAATTAGTTATTCAACAAACAATAATCAAACAAATAAGACTATTTACTATTAGTCAATTTCAGTTTATCAAGCTTTCGCTTGAGTGCATATTTCAGACCTTCCAGCTTTAATGAGAAATCGTAATCTGAGTAATCAGAAATTAGGTTTAAGAATAATTGTGAATCAGTAAAATTCTTTAAGTGATAAGATGCTAATGCACCGTAATATAATGCGTAAGGACGTATCCAATTTTCATTTTTAATTTCGATATCAAGTGTTTTGGCTGAATGTACAATTACTTCGGTATATTTTTTTTGTTTTAAATAAGCCTGGTTTAATAGCAGATATGCTTCAGCTTTCAAATCATTACTCAAAGAATCCGATATAAATGATTTCAATGAATCAATCAAGATTTTATACTTTCCCTCTTTAAAAAGATTTTTTAAGAAAAAAAATCTCCTTTGTTCGAATGACAAAGAATCCTCTAAAAGTATTTGACCTTTTCGTTTTGCGAATGAATCTTCATCAAGGTCAGGATTGCCTTTAGCAGTTTCCTCATAAAATATTAATGCACTGTCTCTTAAACCCGATAATTCTAAAGCAATTCCAACATTCAAATTTGTTATTCCCTCGTAATCATTTCGCAGTTTTGTTTGCAAATATTTTTCATAAAAGGAAATAGCTGTATCCAGTTTACCTTTGTAGAAATTTATATTTCCTAACTGGTAATTAGATAGAGATTTAAGTATTGGAAATTCAGGTTGCTTATTATTAACGATCGATTGAAACTTTCTTTCAGCAGAGAGAATATTTCCCTCTTCAAGTTCCACCCAGGCAAGAGACATTCTGAACAGGAGATTGCGAGGATATTTATTTGTTAAATCCCTTAATAGTTTTTCAGCATGAGAGTAATCAATTATTATTCTGGAATAAATTTGAGACAAATAAAATTTTGCATCAACGCGGGAAAGTATGCCTTTTTTTATAACAGTTTCCAAGTGCTCAATTCCAATTTCTCTATCTCCATCAATTCCAACAATTTTAATAGCCCATTGAAGTGATGATGGAATTTGAGAAACAGCTAAATTGTATAAACCCGGTCCAATATGTGCATCATAAAGCTTTTCATTAAGTAACAGTGCTTCGTCAGCATAGTACTTCATACGATCGTTTTCCCATACTGCAAATAAATAGTTCTCGTCACGTGCATTGGCTATTGATCTGTTAGAATAAATAGAACTCAGCAAAAAGGCCAAATTTGCAGTTAGTGAATCCTCTTTTTCTATATTTTTTGCAAGGTTTAGAGCTTTATCGGAGGCAGTAAAAAAAGTATCCAGATATGCTTTGTTAAACGAACCAAGGTAAAACCAAAGTGGTTTAATTGAGGAATAATGATACCCGACAGGTTCTTCAGGATAATCTTCAATAAATTTGTTAAATATTTTATCACTTTTTTCCCATTCAAAGTTATAAAGGGCATCTAAACCTTTTTGAATGCTTCTCTCTGATATTTGTTGAGAAAATGAAAAATTAATAAAGATGAAAAGAGCGAATAAGATAATTTTCATACAGACTACATTTATCCTTTAAGTAACAAAAAATCATTAATCATTTTTACTTAATTCTGAATATATTAATGAAGCTTTAACAAAACTTCTAAATAAAGGATGAGCATTAGTCGCCCGTGATTTAAGTTCGGGATGAAACTGGCAAGAAACAAACCAGTCATTTTTTGAGTATTCTACAATTTCAACTAATTCCCTATCCGGAGAAAGACCGCTGAAGACTAAACCTTTTTCAGCGAGCTGAGATCTGAATTTATTATTTACTTCGTATCTATGACGATGCCTTTCAGATATGAGTGATATCCCGTAAGCCTCAAAAGCTTTTGTACCTTCTTTTATAACACAAGGATATGCTCCGAGTCTCATTGTAGCGCCCAAATTTTTAATACTTTTCTGATCCGGCATCAAATCGATAACACTGAATTTATTCTTTTTAAATTCAGAACTGTGTGCATTTTTAATTCCACATACATTACGTGCAAATTCAATTACCGCACATTGAAGACCCAGACAAATTCCAAAGAAAGGAATATTATTTTCACGCGCGAATCTAACTGCATTGATCATACCCTCAATACCACGTTCACCAAAACCTCCCGGAACAAGAATTCCCGAAATACCCGAAAATAGTTTTTCAGGAACTTCGTTATCAACCATTTCAGAACTAATTGATCTGACTTTTACTTTGCAATTATTTTCTGACCCAGCGTGAACGAAAGCTTCCATGATGCTTTTATAAGCATCTGAATGCTCTACATATTTACCGCATAAAGCTATTTCAACAGTCTTTGAAGGATTTTTTACATTTAAAACGAATTTCTCCCATTCTTCAAGATTTATCTTTCGTTCGGGAATATGCAGACGGTTAAGAACAATATGGTCCAATTTTTCTTTTGATAAAACCAATGGAACTTCATATATGGTTGAGCAATCGTATGCAGAAATAACCGCTTTATGATCAACGTTACAAAACAAAGCTATTTTGTTTCTGATATCACGTCCTATTTTCTTCTCAGATCTGCAAATTAAAACATCGGGTTGAATTCCAAGTTCTAAAAGATTTTTTACACTATGCTGTGTTGGTTTTGTTTTCACTTCGTCAGCCGATGCAATATATGGAACAAGAGTTACGTGAATTACCATTGCATTTTTCCGTCCCACCTCAAGCATCACTTGTCTCATTGCTTCAATAAACGGCAGACTTTCAATATCACCCACCGTACCGCCAATTTCAGTTATAATAACATCATATTCGCCAAGTTCACCAAGTTTTAATATTCTTCTTTTTATTTCATCGGTAATGTGAGGAATTACCTGAACAGTTGCCCCCAGAAAATCGCCCCGCCTCTCCTTAGTAATTACTTCATTGTAAACCTGACCAGTAGTTGTATTGTTTGCGCGGGTCATATTAACATCCAAAAATCTTTCATAATGCCCTAAATCAAGGTCTGTTTCTGCACCATCTTCGGTAACATAAACCTCGCCATGTTGAAACGGACTCATAGTTCCGGGGTCAACATTTATATAGGGGTCAAATTTTTGAATGGTTACTCTATAACCGCGTCGTTTAAGAAGAAATCCTAATGAAGAGGCAGTAATTCCCTTTCCTAATGAGGAAACAACACCACCGGTAACGAAGATAAGCTTAAATTTTTTCCTTGCAGCCATGTATTTTTTTTTGCTTTCAAATATAGAGGAACAAGGAATGATTTACAATTTGAGTTAGTATAAATATTTTTTTAATGTACATAAAAGTGCAATATTAAAGCAGTTCTACCTTGATGTTAAATCCGTATTTATGTATTTATTCAATATTGTTTTTAAGAAAGTTTTATCAATAAATGTCTATCCGAATTATTTCACTTTTACTAATACTTATAATCCCGGTTTTTGCACAGGATACAACCAAAAGTCTTGCATTCAAGAATAACAAGAATTTCAGAAATTCACCATTCTTCTATCAACCTGATCTTTCATATCAGCTTCTTCAGCAATTTAAATTGATACAGGAGGCAAATACAGGAGATCCGAGAGCACAGCATGAGCTTGGAATGCGTCTGCTGCTTGGGGAAGGTATGGCTGCCGATACAGTTCAGGCAGTTTACTGGGTAAGAAAAGCTGCAAGCCAGGGAATGATTTCAGCAGTGTATAACTACGGTGTCTTACTGATCAATGGCTGGGGTGTTGAATGGAATCCCTTTGAAGCATATAAAAATTTTCATAAGGCTGCCCGGAACGGAATGGCTCAGGCACAATACATAATCGGTATTCTGCACACCGATAACCTGATTGTACCTAAAGATCTCAATCGGGCATATTTATGGACGAAGCAGGCTAAGGATAACGGTTTTGAACCAGCAAAGGAAGTTGTTAACGCACTGAGTGAACATGTTGATACTTTGAATATTTTTTTCACTGATACACTGGAAAGCAGATTTGATTATACAGATATGCCAAATGAAGGTTCTATTGAATCAACCTTAGGTCTTGTGTTTTTAGATTTTGATGCGATGAGCGATACAGTTAAGGATATTACTGATCAAATTCTGATTAAAGACATTGCTAAATGCGGTGTTGATAATATTCTTGATACATTATCGTTAACACTTGATTCGGAACTGGATGAATTAAACGACAGCCTGCAAATTTTATTTATCAAAGAACTTGCTGAATCAGGCAGTCCCGAAGCATTATCAATTCTGGGGCGGTTATATGAAAGAGGAAATTATGTCAGCAGAAATGTTATTCTTGCCGCAGAATACTATATCAGGGCAATCAGATTGGATTCACCCAGATCGCCGCTTCTTCTGTGGAACTTAATACAGAATAACAATTTTTATTCGTTGCTCAAATCATCTTCAGATCAGAATGATCCTGCTGCACAATTTGTCTGGTACGGACTGTATATTCTGAGTTATGACAATCGTATCACTGAATTTGATGCATTAAACTTTTTGGAAAAATCAGCTAATAGTAATCATTTACCTGCTATAATAGAGCTTGGATTAAATCATTATACCGGAAGATTCGTTAATGAAAGTAAGATTAATGGTATAAGCATATGGCAGATCGGGGAAAAGTATGGAAGCCTTGAAGCATCTGTAAGGATAGCTTCAGCCAGAGTTTTTGATCAGTTTGGATTATTGAATTCTGATAAGTTGATAACATTCCTTCACGAAGCATCTGCGAAAGGTTCAATTCTCTCGGAAGTTGCATTAGCTTCAGCTTATGAAAACGGAATTGGTGTAAAACGAAATGTCGCAACAGCAGTAAAACATTACAGGAATGGAGCTCAACGCGGAAGTCAGTTTGCATTCAGACAGCTTCAAAGAATTTATGACTCGCTCCGTCCTGCTGAAAAAGAATTCGTAATAAATTGATCAATTCCTGTCTTTATTCAATCCAAATAGGAATTCTAAACATTGGTTAAAATTATTAGTAATCATTACTCTTCAATACTAATTTTAGTCATCAATAATTAAGAAATATGAAAATAAAAATTACTTCAAAGCTGCCTAACGTTGGAACCAGCATTTTTACCGTAATGTCGAAAATGGCTTATGAGTATGATGCAATAAACCTTTCGCAGGGATTCCCTGATTTCAACTGTCCGGATGAGCTGATTGAGCTTGTGCACTACTATCAGAAAAAAGGTTTTAATCAATATGCACCAATGCAGGGAGTATTATCTCTAAGAAGCGAGATATCTAAAAAGATTGAAAAGTTGCACGGTAGTTTTTATAATCCTGAAACCGAAATAACCATAACCGCCGGAGCTACCCAGGCGCTTTTTACAGCAATATCCTGCATCGTAAATAAGGGTGATGAAGTAATCGTTTTTGAGCCTGCTTATGATTCATATGTTCCGGTAATTCAGGCTAATGGCGGTAAGCCTGTTTTTGTTCCGTTGAATAAGGATGATTATTCGATAGATTGGGTGTTGACAAAAAAGAGCATCACTGCAAAAACAAAGCTTATAATTATTAACTCGCCTCATAATCCGACCGGCAGCGTAATAGGATTAAATGATATACGGGAACTGGAAAAATTAATTAAAGGCAAAAATATATTTATCATCAGCGATGAAGTCTATGAACATATTACATTCGATGGCTATGAACATATAAGTCTTTCAAGATCTGATATCCTGACAAATAGAAGTTTTATAATTTCTTCATTCGGAAAAACCTACCACACTACGGGCTGGAAGATGGGTTATTGTGCCGCTCCGGAATTATTAATGCGTGAGTTTCAAAAACTTCATCAGTTTGTGGTATTTTCAGCAAACACACCGACGCAATATGCTTACGCCGAATTTCTGAAAATTGAATCGCATTATCTTGATCTTGGAAATTTTTATATGCAGAAAAGAGATTATTTCGTCAGCAAGATTCAAAAATCCAAGTTCAAAATTAAAAGTTGTAAAGGCACTTACTTTCAACTACTAGATTACTCAAATTTTTCAAAATTAAATGATAAAAAGTTCGCTGAATATTTAACTAAAGAAGTTGGGGTAGCTGTTATTCCGCTTTCGCCGTTTTATAGAAAACCATACAATGAAAAGATTATCAGAGTATGTTTTGCCAAGCGGGAAGAAATCCTGAAATCAGCAGCTAAATTGTTGAACAAGTTATAATCAAATTGATGAACAACAATCAACACAAACTGAAAAAATTTGCTGCGACACTTTCGCTTTCAGTGGGAATCGGTATGTTCATTTTTAAATTTAGTGCATACTTGATAACAGGTTCTGCTGCAATCTTTTCAGATGCAGCCGAATCTGTAGTGCATGTGTTAGCTACCAGTATGGCACTTTACAGCATTATCTTAAGTTCAAGGCCGCCGGATAAGTCTCATCTCTACGGACACGGTAATGTTGAATATTTCTCTGCAGGTATTGAGGGAGCATTAATCATAATTGCCGGTTTTGTAATTATATTTGAAGGCGTTAGTGACATAATCAGAGGTCCGGAACTTCAAAAACTCGGAACCGGAATAATCATTATCAGTGCAGCAGGAATAATAAATTTTTTCCTCGGATGGTATCTTGTAAATACGGGTAAGAAAACTAATTCATTAACTCTGATTGCGGATGGCAAACACGTATTAACTGATTCTTATACAAGTTTAGGGGTTATTATTGGAATAACATTAGTTATTCTAACCAGTATAGTTTATTTCGATCCTATCTTCGCAATCGCTGTGGCATTAAACATCCTTGTTACCGGATTTAAACTAATTCGGGAGAGTGTTGGCGGATTGATGAATGAAACCGATCCTGAAATCTTAAAGAAGATCAGCGGAAGATTGATTTCAATTAGAAAACCTTTTTATATAGATATACACGAATTAAGATTCTGGAAATCAAGTGAGAATGTTTTTATTGATTTTCATCTTACACTTCCTTACTACTTCAATATAAAAGAAAGTCATACTGAAGAGGAATTCATAACCGACGAAGTCAAATCAGAACTGCCGAATGCACAATTAAAAATACATCTTGATTTTTGTGTACCCCAGTTGTGCAAATACTGCGGACATGACAAATGCTATGTAAGAGAGTATGACAATACTGATAAAGTAAAATGGGATGTTAATAAATTAACCGGGTCTCCTCTTCTTAACCTGCCTCACTGATTTTCTTTTCAGCATGCGGATCTCTTACTTTTGTAAGTATTAATAAACCTGCAATGAAAAAGAAAGCCACAAATAAAATAGCTGTCCTCTGATCAATCATTGTTGAGATTATTCCAAAAACAAAAGGACCAAGTATAGCAGAGGCTTTACCAAAGAAAGAATAAAATCCGAAAAATTCTGTTTTCTTTTCGGCAGGAGTAAGCAACGACATTAAGCTTCTGCTTGTTGATTGTGAAGATCCCAGTGATATACCTGCAAATGCAGCAATAATATAGAAAGTAAAAACATCCTCTACGAAGAAAGCGGAAGTAACAATTCCTATCCATATCAGTAAAGTAACCATTAAAGTTTTTTTTTGACCTACATGATCTGAAATTATACCGAATATTGCCGAGCCGATAATTGCTGAAGTTTGTACTATAATGAAAAGGAGAATGATTTCGGTGAAAGTCATCTTTAAAGTTTCGCGTGCAAAAATGGATGAGAATATAATGACGGTATTAACACCATCTATGTAAAGGAAATATGCCGCAAGGAAAATTGCAATGTTTTTATACTTTTTAAAATCTCTAAACGTTGATTTTAATCTTACATAACCTTCAGCAAACAATTTTGTTTCAAATTTCCTTTTATGCTGTTTATCAGGTACAAATATGAAAATCGGCAGGGCAAATAACAGGAACAGAACTGCAGCAAGAATAAAACTTATTCTCACATTAAAAAGGTTTGCTTCCTCAAATCCTGCTTCATATAATGGGAAAACAAGAAACAGCGTAATTAAAGAGCCGACATATCCCATTGCAAAACCATAACCGGAAACTCTTCCATAACTTCTTTCTGTTGTAATTTCAGGAAGGAATGCATCGTAAAAAACAAGCCCGGCTTCAAACCCTATATTTGCGAATATCAACAATACGATACTCCAGAAGATCATTGATGGTCCGGTAAAGAACAATGCTGCTGTTGCAAGAATACATAAAGCAGTAAACGCTGCAAGAATTTTTTTCTTACCGGCGCCGTAATCTGCAATTGCTCCTAATAACGGTGAGAAAAGTGCAACGATAAGCATTGAGATACTGAATGCGAGTCCCCACAGAAAATCAGAATTAGGAGCATTGTCCGTAATAATTTCTTTAAAGTATAGTGGAAATCCGACGGTGAGAATTATTACATAAAAGGCTGTATTAGCAAAATCAAAGAGACTCCAGGCAAATATTCTACCTTTATTCTGCATTAGTTTTCTGACCCGGAAGGTTTTGAAATATTCTCATCAATCAATCCCCTGCCGGTTTTATTTAATCTTCCTGCTGATTTTTCGTCATTTAAAATTGAATCTAAAATGCCATTAATAAACTTTCCACTGCCAGATGTGCTGTATAATTTTGCAATTTCAATAACTTCATTAATTGATACTTTTGGCGGAATATCAGTGAAATAAAGCAATTCCGTGATTCCGATTCTTAGCAATAACTTATCTATTAATGCAATTCTGTTCATTTCCCAGTTATTAACTTTGTCAATTATTCTTTTATCAGCTTCCTCCCTGTGAATTATCACTTTATTAATAAGATCTTCGGCAAACTGCATATCATTTTCCTCTCTTATTACTGATAACAGTTCGGATTTTAGTTCATTCAGATTATCCCTGTTCATTTCATATGCATAGAGGTATTGAAGAACTTTTTCTCTGACAAATCTGCGTTTAAATATAAGTGACATAACGAAAAAATACTTTTTTAATTACCAATTAACTCATTTAAAATACAATTGTTTCAAGATTTATTTCCGGTATAAAATATTAAATTGCAAAAAACCAGAAGAATAATAAACCAATGCTTTCCCTAAGTCTGTAATACATATCTGATTCAACACTTAGTCTTAAATCTGATGGAATAGCAGAGATGCTTAAATTATTAAATTTGCTTATCTCCTCAATTCTAACAAGATGATATTTATCAGATACAATTATTATTTTACTTACAGTTTCTTTTGACATCAAGTTCTGCCTTATAAACAGAATTTGTTCATTGGTAGTTGTAGTTTTTTTTTCTATTAAGAACTTAGAGGAATCAGCATTTTTACTGACTGCATACCTGAAAGCGACTTCTGCCTCACTCAGTTCTCCAGGTGCATTACTGCCAGTTAACTGAATTCTGCCTACTAAACTGCTATCTAATAACTGTAGTGCTTTATCAACTCTTGATGCTAATGTTGGACTGGGCTGATTAATAGACCAGACTGCCGCACCGAGTACCACGGCTAAATTATTTTCATCTTTTTTAAATGTTTCATCATCAATCTTGGGATCAGAAGAACTCACATAGTAAAATGAAAACAAAACGAAAATGAATGATATTAAAATAGAGCTCACAATTGAACGAAGTAAAATAAGACTTCGGTTTTGCAAAACACCAAACCAAACGTACGAGGCAAAAGTAAACGAAGAAAATAGGTATAGCGCAAACAGTAACCCTATAAATAACTTATTGCCATCCTGCCCTAAAAAATAAATCTTATTGAATGGTAATTGAATCGTAGTAGAGTAGTATGCAGAAGCAATTAATAAGGTAAGTAAAGCTGTAAAGAGCATAATATTTGTAATCGTAATACTGCTTTTTTTAAGTAATGATTGAAATATAATTCCGATTATGATTATTAGAAATGTAAAAAAACTAAAAATATTACCAATGTTAAAAAAATTGAAATCTGAAAGAACAAGCTGCTGATTTGTGTATTTGACGTAAATAAGAAATACTAGTTGTAAAAGCAAAATTGCAATAACCAGTAAGGATACTATTATTTTATTTTTTCTCTTCATTAATAAAATTAGCTTAAAAGAAAAATACCTTACTAAGTTAAAAATAAATTGTGAATCTTTTTGTCTTTAAAATTAAATCGAATTGCGGAACAGAAAGGGATTAAAACATATACAAATAAAAATAAAGGGATTAGCAGGCTGGCAGAAAAAGGCGCTCCTTAAGAAGCGCCCTCGATTAGAATTATTTTATTGTAACCTGAATACTACCGGAATTGATACCTGAACTCTTACTGCTTTACCTCTTTGTTTTCCGGGTTTGAACTTAGTTTTCTTAACTGCATCAAGAGCGGCTTCATCACATCCCGCACCAATACCTTTAATAACTTCAGCTTTGGTAACATTACCACTCTCATCCACGAATGCGAGTATATAAACTCGTCCTTCTACTCCAGCTCTTTTTGCAATTTCAGGATAAACAATCTTGCTCTGTATTGCCTGGATACCGCCTATAGGTTCAGGCATTTCTTCAACAGCAACAAAATAAACCGGTTCTTCCTCAATTACCTTTTTATCTTCTTTCGGTGGAGGTGGTGCCTGAATATTTGCATCAAAATCTATTTCAGTATCTCCAATTTCGATGTCTTCCAAAACATCATCAGCTGGAGCTTCAATAGGAATTGGCGGTTTTGGGGGTGGTGGAGGTCTATCTTCCTGTTTTGTTTGTTGAATATCTTCAACCGTAAATAATTCCTGGGGTCCTTCAAGAAATTTTCCTTCACCTTCGAGATTAGGAAAAAATTTGAAAGCAACAATCAAAAGCACTAATGAGGCAATTAAACTGATTTCAAAGTATCTTTTATACTTTGATTTTAGATCCGCCTCTTTTTTTCTATTCAGTGGCATTTTTTTCTCCAAAGTGGCAATTTTAACACTGCCAAGTTAATAAATGGGTTTGCTCTTGTCAAATTTTTTTTCGGGTAATTTTACTATTCTTTTTTGTAAATGTTCCTAAAACAATTAAGAATTCTTCAGTTTTTTATTATTAAATCTCAATAAAAACAACTTAACAATAAGTACACCCGTTATTACTCCTATAAAATCTGCAATCCAATCCAATATTTCTGCATGGCGACCGGGAATCAGCATTTGGTGAAGTTCGTCAAATATTCCATAAACTGATCCGAATAAAAGTGTAAACATCGCCGGGAATTCCCGTAATAACGTTACTTTTTCCTGAAAAATAAAGGTTAGGTTTAATAAAACACTTAGTATTAAATAAGCAAAAAAATGATTTAACTTATCACTAACACCCACCGCAGGTATATATTCTGTTGGAATTGATGTTGCAATAAAAAGTGCTATCCAGTAAAGTCCAAGTGGGAGGTAAATTAAATAAATTTTATACTTTCTAAGATACTCGAGCAAAACTATTCCTTATAAAGTTTATTGTATATGGAATATTTTTAATAATATCACTAGCAGTAAGACTAAATTCAGTTTGTTTTCCTAACAACAGATCTGCAGAAAGACTATGTAAATATACTCCGAGTAATATCCCCGATTCAATATTTTTTGTTTGTGCAATAAATGATGCTATCATACCGGTAAGCACATCGCCCGTTCCAAACTTAGCCATACCAGGATTACCAGAGGTGTTAACAAGTGCTTCACCCTTTGGTGTAAAAATAATTGTTGGAGACCCTTTTAAGACAAGATAACTTCCTGTTTGAATAGAAAAGCCCTTGCCATAAGAGAGAAGATCCTCTTTTAATTTAGCAACAGGTAAATCAATCAGATTTGAAAATTCACCCAGGTGTGGAGTTAAAATTACTTCACTGAGATTATAATCTCTGAACGCACCATTTCTCAACGCATAAAGTCCATCAGCATCAAGTACTAATGGTTTATTTCTGCTTGTTTTTAATAATTGTAAAACTGCATCCATTGTGACCGGGTTACGATCTATTCCGGGACCAACTGCCAAAACATCGGCCCAATTAATTTTATCCTTAAAGTTTTTTACTGCATTGGTTGTAAGACCATCAAAATCCGACTCATAAGTTTCAAATACAATTTCAGTTAATTTTCTTTGGATCATTTTTCTGGATGATTCAGGAAAAGCGAGAACCACTGCCCCTGCCCCGGACCTAAAAGCAGATTGTGAAGTCAGTTCTGCAGCCCCGGGATATTTACCTGAACCAGCTATTATAAAAACTTTTCCTGCTGTGTATTTATTTATGGACTTTCCTTTTGCTGGAAGCAGTTCATAAATATCTTCAGGTTCAATCAAATAATCCTGTACACTAAACTTTTGCAAAAAATGAGAACCAATGCCTATTTCTTTACGAATTACTTCGCCCGAAAATTCAGATCCATTACCAATAAACAAACCTCTTTTATAATCTCCAAGTGTAACCGTATAATCAGAATTAAAAACAATTTTACAATAGCCCTTATCAGCATTAAGACCTGTAGGAATATCTACTGCCACACGAATTGCAGGAAGCGAATTCAGATATTTAATTGCATCAGATATTGGTGACTTAAGATCACCCGTTACACCTGTACCAAGAATTGCATCAACTATGATATGAGAGCCTGATAAAAATTTGAGATCTCTAAATGTTTTGTACTTTTTAATTGAAATATTCCGGCGAGAAGATGCTAATTTTTTCAGAATTATGTAATTGACTTTACAATCATTGCTCATATCTTTTTCGGAGCCGAAGGAAATCACTTTTATGTCATGCCCAAGATTTGAAAGATGTCTTGCAACGGCATATCCATCACCACCGTTATTACCTTTTCCACATATTATACCAAATTTAATATGACTACTGTAAAGATCTACTTTTTCTTCCATCGCATCAATGATTCCAATGGCAGCATTTTCCATCAATACAATACCTGGAACCCCAAGTGAATGAATGGCAAAGTTATCCATTTCTCTGATATTACTGGTAGTATAGAGGGGAATCATATAAAAAATAACTTAAGTATGATTTTTAATAAAAGGCAATTTCTATCTTAAAAATTCCGAAACCAAATCGATAAATGAACCAGGCAGAACTCCGAGTACAATAACAATTAACAATGAAACCATAACTGCAGTTAAACCTGTATCACTTTTTTCCAGAGATAATGGTTGTTCGGCTGATTTAAAGTACATTACCACGACAATTCTCAGGTAAAAATAAACACTAATAATACTTGAGATCACTCCAACAATTGCCAGCCATGTTAAGTCGGCTTTAATTGCAGATATAAAGACATAATATTTACCGAAGAAACCTGCAAAAGGTGGTATTCCGGCAAGTGAAAACATAAATAATGACATTGCTCCTGCAAGAACAGGATATTTAGAACCAAGCCCCGAGTAGGAGGAGATTTCGAGATTGGATTCATCTTTACCTTCTATAAGAGCAATAATACCAAATGCTCCAAGGTTCATAAATGTATAGGCCGCAAGGTAAAAGATTATTCCGGCTACACCATCAGGATTACCCGAAGCAAGACCTATTGTCATATAGCCGGCGTGTGAAATAGATGAGTAGGCAAGCATTCTTTTTATGTTCGTTTGGACAATAGCAACAATACTTCCAAATAACATTGAGAATACTGCTATAACAGATAAATATGGTGTAAAGATGTTCTGATTTGTTCCCGTAAACAGAGCAAAAAGAGTTACAATTATCGCGCTAAAAGCAGCTGTTTTACCCCCTGTTGAAAAAATTCCTGCAACTGTTGTCGGGGAACCATGATAAACATCAGGTACCCACATATGAAACGGGAATGCAGCAATTTTGAATGAAAAACCGATTAAAAATAAAAGCGCACCTAAAATAAACAGTATGTTTGAGCTAAGTACATCAAAATTCTGAATAATACTGTCAATTGAAGTTGTACCTAAAGAACCATACATCAGAGCTATACCATAAACAATAAAACCGGTTGCAAATGCACCAAGTAAGAAATATTTTAGAGCTGCTTCCGTAGCTGAAAATCTTTTTCTATTAATTCCGGCAAGTACATAAAATGATATAGACATCAATTCCAGTCCAAGAAATATTGTAAATAGATCTTTAGCTCCAGCCATCAGCATCATTCCCAGCACAGAAGTTTGTAAGAGAATATAGTATTCTCCATAATTCGTACCGTATTTTTTTATATAGTCTATTGATAGAAGACAGACTAAAGCAGCACCAATATTAAAAAGGAAATAAAAAATATTTACGTTACCGCCAGTTGCTATCATATTCTGCATCAATACGGATGTGTTTTCAACAGTGGAAATTGCATAAATACCCGTAAAGAAAAAAAGTAATACAGAGAACCAGGGCAAAATCGTTCTGCTGTTCTTAATATATAATTCAATCACAACGGATATTACTATTCCTGCTCCTACAATGATGAGCGGTAGAAGATTATAAAACTCTTGAATATTATGTATCATATTTTATCTATAAAGATTTTTTTACCGTGGAAATCTATACTATTTGCATTCGAACAGAATTAAATATTTATGGAATAAACAAAAAAAATCATATGACATAATAAATCTATTTTAATGTAACTTTAGCCGGATTAAATACCTGGTGAATGATTTTCTCAGTTGTTTTCTCAGAAACCTTTAAGAACGTTGTTGGATAAATACCTATCCACACAATAAAAATGAAAATTGGAATTATTACAAATATTTCACGGGCATTCATATCAGTTAAGCTTTGCATTTTACTATTTTTTACCTCGCCAAGAGCAACACGCTGATACATCCACAATAAATAAACAGCAGCAAAAATAACTCCTGACGCTGCAAATACTGTGTACCACCAGCTATCCAAAACCGTGGATTGAAAAGCACCTAAAAGTATTAAAAACTCACCGATGAAACCGTTAAGACCAGGCAGCCCAACAGATGAAAGAGAAGCAAATAAAAGTGCAAAAGCAAAAAATGGTACTATTTTGGCAATTCCTCCATAATCAGAAATTTCACGGGTGTGAGTCCTTTCATAAATTACTCCCACTAAAAGAAATAAAGCACCTGTTGAAAGTCCGTGATTAACCATTTGTATAATTGCCCCTTGCACGGCTTCCTGGTTCATTGCAAAAATACCAAGAACAACAAATCCTAAGTGTGAGACAGATGAATAAGCAACAAGCTTTTTCATATCAGTTTGAACCATAGCAACAAGAGCACCATAAATAATACCTATTACTGCCATTACTGAAATTATACCAGCATAGTTAAGGCTTGCTTCTGGAAACAATGGAAGATTAAATCTTAACAATCCATAAGTTCCCATTTTCAGCAAAACACCGGCTAGTATAACCGAACCAGCTGTTGGTGCCTGAACGTGAGCATCCGGTAACCAGGTATGAAATGGAAACAGCGGAACTTTAATTGCAAAGCTTAATGCGAATGCAAGAAACATCCAGTTCTGTATATCTTTTGCAATATCTGGAGCTATTGTATAAAGCTGAAGAAGATCTGTTGTAAAATATCCTGTTACACCTGATGCATAGACTGCCAGCCATATAATTGCAACAAGCATGAGTAAACTGCCAGCCATTGTATAAATAAAAAACTTTATGGATGCATAGATTCTTTCTTTGCCGCCCCAAATACCTATAATAAAGTACATCGGGATTAACATTGCTTCCCAGAATACATAAAAAAGAAACAGATCAAGCGCTACAAACACACCGAGCATCCCAACTTCAAGCATTAACATAAAGAATGT
Organism: Ignavibacterium sp.; assembly: GCA_018335755.1. Taxonomy (GTDB): domain Bacteria; phylum Bacteroidota; class Ignavibacteria; order Ignavibacteriales; family Ignavibacteriaceae; genus JAGXRK01. The sequence continues at coordinate 70,640 of JAGXRK010000063.1, forward strand.
GAACTCTTTAACCTTATGTTGGATACTTGACCAGCTTGAAATTAATGTAAGAGGTGTAATAAAAGTTGTGAGCAGAACCAAAAGCATTGACATTCCGTCAATACCTATGAAATAAGAAATATTTAAATTCTCAATCCAGCTGAAGCGATGTATGAACTGAAAATCAGAAGATGCAGTATCGAATCCGAAATAAATAATCAACGATATAACAAAAGCTGCAGTAGAAATTAATAGACCGAGGTATTTTATTATATCAGTTCTTTCATTCTTGATAAATAAAAGAAGTATACCGCCGATAAGCGGAATTAAAATCATCAGTGTTAACAAGTAGTTGTTTTCCATAGTTATAAATTATAAACTAAAAATAATCCAGAATAATGCAGCAGCTATTCCCAAAACCATTATTAATGCATAAAGTTGGGCAACGCCGGTTTGAATTTTTCTAATGTTTGATGATAAAGTTTCTATTAAACTTGCAGTCCCATTTATGAGACCATCTATTATTTTAGTGTCTGTAAACTTCCAAAGAACTGTTCTGGAACTTTTTACAATCGGATCTACAATAACTGCATCATAAGCTTCATCAACAAAATATTTATTCCATAACAGATTGTATATGCCACGGAATTTTGCAGCAGTGTTGGAAGCAATTGAGGGCTTCTTCAGATAAACATATCTGGCAAACCAAATAGCAGCAGCGGCACCAATAACTGAAAGGGTCATAAGAATGAGCTCCTCTGTATGGGAGTGTGTGCCAAACAAAGATAATTTTCTTTCAGCATCTTTGAAGATTGGTGCTAACCAATTGTGAAAACGATTTCCGTGCTCACCAGAAAATATTTCAGGTATACCGATGAATCCGCCGATAACTGAAAGCAGTGCGAGAACCATAAGTGGAATTGTCATTATCTTCGGTGATTCATGAGGATGTTTATCGTGTCCAAATCTTTCTTTACCTTCAAAAGTGAGTATGTAAAGCCGGAACATATAAAATGCAGTAATCATAGCAGTACCTGCACCAAGAATCCAGAAGATCAAGCCTCCGTTAGCATAAGAATACCAAAGGATTTCATCTTTACTGAAAAATCCAGCAAGAGGAGGAATTCCGGAAATTGCAATCGCTGCAATTAAAAAAACTAAATAAGTATGCGGCATATATTTTTTTAATCCGCCGTATTTTTGAATATCCTGTTCTTCGTGCATTGCATGAATCACAGAACCGGCGCCAAGAAATAACAATGCCTTAAAGAAAGCGTGCGTCATTACGTGAAATATTCCCGCTGTAAATGCTCCAACACCCATCGCAAGAAACATATAACCAAGCTGGCTGACTGTGGAATAAGCTAAAACTTTTTTAATATCATTTTGTACGATTCCAATAGTAGCTGCAAAGAATGCTGTTAAAATTCCAATGACGGCAATGACCATCATAATTGCGGGGGCACTGGCAAAAATTATTGAAGCTCGTGCAACCATATAAACACCGGCAGTAACCATTGTTGCAGCATGTATGAGCGCAGACACTGGAGTTGGACCGGCCATTGCATCGGGAAGCCAGACAAATAATGGTATCTGTGCAGACTTACCGGTTGCACCTATAAAAAGAAACAGGGCAATAAATCCAAAAATATATTCTGGAACTGCAAATGTAGTAGCTCTTGAGAAAACTTCATTAAAATTCAGACTCTCGAAAGTTAAATAGATGAGGAACATTCCAAGGAGAAATCCAAAATCACCAATTCTATTTACAATAAAAGCTTTTTTTGCAGCATCAGCAGTTGTACTTTTTTCAAATTTTCTATCATACCAGAAACCAATAAGCAGGTAAGAACAGAGACCAACACCTTCCCAACCTAGAAATAAAAGAACAAAATTATCGGCAAGAACCAGGTTCATCATAGCAAAAATGAAGAGATTCATATAAGCAAAGAACCTCCAGAAACTCTTATCCCCGCGCATATACCCGATAGAGTAAACATGAATAATGAAACCAACTCCGGTTACAACAAGTGCCATAACGAGGGAAAGCTGATCAACCTGGTAAGCGAAACTCACATCCAGGCTGCCGACATTCATCCAGGTAAACAAAGTTACAATAGTCTGACGGTCATCAACTGGCAATCCAAGTGTTTCAAATAACGCACCCACAGTAATTAAGAAAGAAATTCCAATTACTCCGCTGCCAATCAACCCTATTAGTTTTTCATTTTTTATTTTACTTCCGAATATTCCATTAATCAGGAATCCGATTAAAGGTAAAACAACGGTAAGATAGATTAATTGAATCATATTTTATTTTATTAAAAAATTCTTTTAAAAAGATTTACCATTTAAGAATATTAATCTCATCAATGTTAGTAGTTTGTTTAAGCCTGAACAAAGCAATGATTATTGCTAAACCTACTGCTGCTTCTGCGGCTGCAACAGTCATAACAAAAAATACGAATAAATGACCTATTGCATTTCCCAAATATGAAGAAAATGCAACAAGTGTCAGGTTTGCTGAATTAAGCATAAGCTCAATTGACATAAAGACAACAATTGCATTTCTTCTTGTCAGCACACCTGTAACACCGACTAAAAATAAAAATGCACTTAGAATAAGGTAATGTTCTATAGTTACTGTCATAATATTTTATTCAAATTTCTTTTTAGCAATTACTAATGCACCAATTGTTGCGGCAAGCAGCAGAAATCCGGCTGCTTCAAAAGGCAGTACATAATTTGTAAATAATTGTCTGCCAATCTCTTCTATAGTTCCGGCCTGAACACTTGCATCAACATCTTTTGCCACTAATGAGGAAGGTTTGCCTAAAAATATCATATACGCAATCTGAAAGAAAACAATAGCAGCAATAAATATAGTAAATATTTTTACATTAGGACTTGAAGCCATAAACTTTCGTTCATTCTCAGGTTTCAGGAGCATTAAAACGAATAGAAATAAAACCATAATTGCTCCAGCATAAACAATAACCTGAGCAACAGCTATGAATTGTGCATTGAGTATCAGGTAAAGACCTGCCAGTGAAGCCATATTTAAAATGAGAAATAGCGCTGATATTACTGCATTACTTCTTGTGATCATTAGAACTGCGGCAACAGCGGCAACTGATCCGAAAACATAAAAGAGTATAGTTTCAAGAGACATTTATTTTTTTTAATTCCTGATTTTTATTTACAAAAATACTTAAGGAGTATTACGATAAATCATCCTTGGAAAAGCAATAGCTTCACGTAAATGATCGAGGCCGCATATCCAGCTAACGGTTCTTTCTAAACCTAATCCGAACCCTGCATGAGGAACAGAACCATATCTTCTTAAATCCAGATACCACTCAAATGCAGACTGCGGAAGATTATGTTCTTTGATTCGTTCTAATAAAAAATCTAAATTATCCTCTCTCTGGCTTCCACCGATAATTTCACCATACCCTTCAGGTGCAAGAACATCGACTGCAAGTGCATATTTTTCATCATTTGGATCACGCTTCATATAAAAAGCTTTAACAGCAGATGGATAATGATGAACCATTACTGGCCTGTCGAACTGCTCAGAGATCACTGTTTCATCTGTTCCGCCAAGATCATTTCCCCACTCAAAATTGATTCCCTGTTTCTGAAGGATATCAACAGCTTCATCATAATGAACACGAGGAAATGGTCTTTTAACATTTTGAAGTTTTGTTGTATCCCTTTCAAGAACCTTTAATTCTTCCTTCTTTTCTGTCAAAATAGTTTGAACAATATATTCGAGAAATTCTTCAGCAAGATCCATATCATCATTAAGATCTGCAAAAGCAACCTCAGGCTCAACCATCCAGAATTCAGTGAGGTGTCTTCTGGTTTTAGATTTTTCTGCTCTAAAAGTTGGACCAAAAGTATAAACCTTACCTAACGCCATAGCACCTGCTTCGGCATAAAGTTGACCTGATTGAGTAAGATAGGCGCTTCCTAAATCAAAGTAATGGGTTTCGAATAATGTAGAAGTTCCTTCAACAGCATTTGGTGTAAGAATAGGTGGATCCATCAATGTGAATCCCTTATTATCAAAAAAGTCACGAATTGCTTTAATGATTCTATGACGGATTTTCATTATTGCGACTTGTTTGCTGGATCTAAGCCAAAGATGACGGTGATCCAGCAAAAACTCTATACCGTGTTCTTTGGGTGTGATAGGATAGTCTTGAGACTCATGCATAATTTCAAGGTTTGTTGCATCCAGTTCATAACCACCGGGCGCTCTTGGTTCTTCCTTAACTTTGCCGGTAACTATTAAAGATGATTCCTGACCGATACGATCAGCAATACCAAATATATCCTCACTCACGTTTCCTTTAAAGTAAACACACTGAAGATAACCTGTTCCGTCCCTTAAGATTATAAATTTAATTTTACCGCTGGAGCGCTTATTGAAGAGCCAACCTTGAAGAGATACTTCCTGCCCTACAAATTTTCCGAGATCACTGATCGTTATTTTCTGCATTAAAAGCTGATTTTTCTTCAAAAATTGATTGACAAATATAAACAGAGAGGTAAATAAATACAAAGAAGAGTTATTATGCATTATCTACTTATTCTGGCTTAGATATATAAAAATAAACAAAAGATTTTTAGATAAGTTTGTTATATGAATTTTAGTAATTATTTAAATATCCTGGGTTTGAGGAGGGGCTTTAATATAATTGTGCACTCAAGCTTCAGTAAAATTAAAAATGCATTCCCGGATCTTACTCCTGAAGAATCAATCTCTGCTCTCAAAGATATTGTTACAGAAGAAGGATCGATAATATTTCCTGCTTTCACTTATTGTTTTAAAACAACTTCTGGTGATTATGAAGTATTCGATAATGCAAATTCAAAGAGCAAAGTCGGAATGCTATCAGAAAGATTCAGAATCAGCGAGGGAGTAATAAGAACATCTTCACCGACACATTCCTTTGCACTGTGGGGAAAGATTATTAATGATATTGACGAATCCAACTCACCTGAAAGTCCTCTCGGCAAGAAAAGCGTTATGGAGTGGCTAACAAATAATCCAGAGTCGTTCGTTTTAATATTAGGCACTGATTTTTCTTCACTTACTTATGGTCATTATCTGGAGATAGAAGCAAGTGTCCCGTGGTATAATCATTCCCCATGGAATTATATGAATGTTCTGCCAATTGGCGTTTCAATCAAAGGAGAACATCGATTAAAAGAAATTCCCGGCTGTGCTAAAGGTTTTGTAAACTTCGAAAAATATCTTTTGGAAAATAACCTGATTAAGAAATGCGAATACAAAAGTTTCTCTTCTTATTTTATTAATGTAAAATTACTTTATAATGAAGGACTAATTTATTTTTCAAATTATTATGAAAATCTTCTATGCGGGAAAAACACCTGTCCTGCATGTGACTCAAGAAGGAGAAAATTTTTATGAGAATAATAATTAGTTCTTTGTTTATTCTTTTATTTGTACAATGTACAACCGACAAATTTTCAGAAAAGGATTATTCATCTGAAGCCACTTTAGAATCTGAGAGAGAATTATTCTATGATAGATCAGTCAATCAGACAATCAATCAGTCATTTCAAATGCAGCTCACTGATTCAACTGAAAATAAATTCCAAAGTGCATTCTGGGCGATGGAGTTTGTTCAATATAGATCAGATTTCACCGATTCCGTTATTAATAATATCTGGATTGAGATAGAACACAGATCAATTTCTTTTCAGAGAGCATTTCTTGAACTGACTCATACATTATATCAAAATGAATTTAATGAAAATGTTCTGTTATTTACGGAAAAAACCAATGACCCCAAACTATTTGCGATGTGTATAAATTATTTAAGAAACACAGATCTGGATTTAATGGGAATGACTGAATCGTTTAAGAAAAGGGTCATTCAATCATATAGACATCCAATCATTCAAATGCTGGAATATGAATTATCAGATAGTAAAGAAACGATTCCGCCTTTGGTTGATCTGCTAAAATTCAATTTCGGTAATGACAAAACAATTGTATTTTCGTTTCAAAGAAAGAATCGTGATTATCCCGGAATAAGTGTAATAAGAAAACCCGATGGAAAGTTTTTAAGAGATAATGGTAAAGAATTATTTCACATTCCTCATCTTGCAAGAGCTGTAACTAATCTTCCCGGTTATATCACAAATGGAAATACATCACAGGGAATATTTTCCATTCATTCAATTGGTTTTTCAAAAAATATATTTATAGGTCCCACACCTAATCTTCAAATGGTTCTCCCTTATGAAGGGAATCCTGAGCTTTATTTCCACAGTGAAGTTTCTGATACTATCTGGAAAAAAGATTTCTACACAAACATATTACCGGATAGCTGGAAAAATTATTTCCCGATCTACGAAGCTTATTATGCCGGTAAAGCAGGTAGAAATGAAATAATTGCACACGGTACTACTATCGATCCGGATTTTTACTCCGGAAAACCATACTACCCTTTCACACCTTCCCTTGGTTGTATGACGACTAAGGAAATATGGTCAACTGAAACAGGAAAGATTCTTGAAAGCGATCAGATAAAATTTATGAATGCATTCCATAAGGCTGGATCAGATAAAGGATTTTTAATACTGGTTGAGATCGATAACAATACAGAACCGGTAAATATTGATGAAATAAAACCATATATAATTCAAGCAGAGAAAGAGTAAATCCATGTCTGTTATTGATCTGGCAATAGTTATTCTGTATTTATTAACTATCACCCTGATTGGATTGTACTTTGAGCGTAGAGCTTCAGCCGGAATTGATTCATACTTTCTTGGTGGAAGAAAAATTCCCTGGTGGGCGCTTGGTGCTTCAGGTATGGCATCTAACTTTGATGTAAGCGGAACAATGATAAATGTTGCTCTTATTTATGCATTTGGAGCTGTAGGATTCTTTGTAGAAATGCGTGGTGGACTTGTACTTATTATGGCTTTCCTCATGATCTTTATGGGTAAATGGAACAGACGTTCAAAAGTTATGACGCTTGCTGAATGGATGACTTACAGATTCGGTGACGGAATACAAGGAAAAGCAGCAAGAATAATTTCGGCGATATCCACATTAATAATTACTATTGCAATTGTTTCTTATTTCTCTGTTGGTGCCGGAAAGTTTATAGGTGATATTCTCGGTATACCTGAGTTCTTTGGTCTTTCATCCGAATTTTGGGCTGCATCATTGATAATCGTATTAACAACAATCTATACCGTAGCAAGCGGACTTCAGGGAGTTGTATGGACGGATGTTTTTCAAGGCATTTTGATTTTCGTGATGATAATAATTGTTTGTACTATTTCTCTTTTATCTGCTGACATCCCAAATGTATTTTCTATATCGGTACCTCTTAAAGACGGAAGCTTCCTCCCTATCGAAACAACTAAAGAGGCGTGGACGAGCATTCTTCCCTCCTGGGAATTAAGTTTTCCTGAAAATTCTGCATATTCAATTTATAATCTCTTTGGTATTGCATTACTCTTTTATTTAATCAAAGTAGTAATCGAAGGAAGTGCCGGAACGGGTGGATATATGGCTCAAAGATTTTTTGCAGCCAGAAGCGATAGAGATGCCGGTTTACTTTCTTTATTCTGGATATTCCTGCTTTCCTTCCGCTGGCCATTTATTGCCGCTATTGCTGTCCTCGGAATTTCATTTGGAGTAAGTTCAGGAGAAATTATAAGTGATCCTGAAAAAGTTTTACCAACAGTTATTTTTAACATCCTACCATTGGGATTAAAAGGATTATTGGTAGCCGGTTTAATGGCCGCTGCAATGTCAACTTTCAGTTCGCTGATTAATTCCGGTGCTTCTTACTGGGTAAGAGATATATATCAGGAATTCATAAATCCGGATGCAACAGAGAAAAAATTAATTGTTCACGGCAGATTAGCTTCAGTTATTATTGTTCTGCTTGGATTAGGATTGACCATAAACATTAAAAGCATAAATGAAATATGGGGATGGCTAACAATGGGCTTGGGAGCTGGAATGGTCGTTCCGCTATTGCTTAGATGGTATTGGTGGAGAATGAATGGATTTGGATTTACAGCTGGAACTGTATTTGGAATGGGCACCGCCATTGTTCAGAAATTATTCTATCCGGAGGCAACTGAATATATGTCATTCGCAATTTTATTAGTTTCATCTTTTTCGGCAACAATTATTGGAACGTTGTTAACAGAGCAGACCAGTAAAGAAACACTGATTAACTTTTATAAAACTACCCGTCCGTTTGGATTCTGGAAGCCGATTAAATCTTTGCTTCCCGATGAAAAGAAAACTCAAATAAATTCTGAGAACAGAAGGGATATCATTGCAATCAGCTTTGCACTGCCCTGGCAAATAGTATTATTCCTCACAGGAATGACGGTCATTTTAAGAAGAATGGATTTATTCATTTATCTCTTTGTACTTCTTATCTTTCTTTCAATTGGACTATACTATTTCTGGTTCAGACATTTATCTGATGAAGTGAGGGTTGAATGATGATGAAAATAGCCCAGATTCTGAACTGAGTACCTCTCTTCGATTTAACTCTATACCCAACAGATATGATTACATCCAGATTTTAATAATTTGTTCTATATGATTTCGCATCTGCAGCAGTTATCAAGTATTCCTTGACAACTGATTTCACTGAAAGTTCACCTTCATTAAATATATTATTGATATGCCTAGATATAAACGATTTATCTTTTTGCAAAAGAAGCGAAATCTGATTGAGATTAAGCCAAACAGTCTCTTCCTCAAGTTTAACATCAAGTTGAGTCGAGCCGTCACTGGCTTTATAAATTACTATTTCACCTTTTGGTGCATCGAATTTTTTTATAATAAGAATCCGTTTTACTATGCTAAATACAAGAAATGTAGATGATGATTTTCTTTAATGTTTAACTTCGCCAGAAAATCTTCTTCTTTGTGAAGAAGCTTGTAACCAGTGCAGCAAGTAGAGTGAAGATAAGACCCTTTAAAAACCCAAGCCAGGGATTGATTAGCAGATAATTTAAAAGAGTTGATAAACCGGTTAGTGCTAGTATCGGCATAACAAAGTTACTACCAGCTATGTAAGCGATCATCGGATTTTGCCCATTTTCAATTATCAAATTTATATATCTGGATTTCTTCCAATGATCTGAAATAATGGAGAAAGCTATTAAAGCCATAAATGCTAATCCGGAAGTGACCAGGTAATAACTCAAAGTAGATTGATCTTTTTTTATTCCGCCTTCAAAAGATTCAAAAGCTAATCCTAATAAAAGCCAGAATGTTCCCCAATTAAATAATTTTCTGTACAGATCGAGCAGCTGTGACTTCGAATTATTAAGCAATAAAATTCCGACAGAAAGAAGAACAATGTTTCCAATAGTGTTTAAAGTTAATTGCCGGCTGTAAAGTCCGAATAGATTCAGGACAATAATGCCTATACAAAGCAAAAACAGATAGACATAATTTGCTTTATTATCAGAACTAATTTCCTCGGTTGACGATTTCATCCATTTGTAAAAAAGATCACCAGCAATTGTTCCCGGAATAACAATAAATAAATACTGCAGGAAATAGAACTTATATATTTCAGGAACCGGTGTTAAATTCCAGATAAAGCCTGTCCAGCTGCCTTCAATATTGTGTGTAATTCTGAATGCAAGCAGAAAAGCCAATATTGATAATCTTATGAGTAGATTATCTTTTGTGAACAGCCAGATGATAGAACCGAATAAAGCCACATTGGCAAGGACCAAAATAATGATATCACTTCTGCTTAAAAGAAATCCGCTTCCATTAGTGTATGTCAATTGTGAAAATAAAACAACAGCACCAATACCGGTGATGATTTTTACTGCAAGCACAACTTTAGAATTAACGCTTTTCGGATACCTAAAGTAAATAAGAAATAGAATTACGAATCCTAACAGCCCAATTAACCAGTGAAATGATTCAGGACTGCCGCTTAGTGCATAAGGTTTTGAGTGTTGAAGGAACAAAGCAAAAACAACAAGAAGAAATCCCCTTTGAATTGCCTGAAGTGATAATTTCCAGTAAGGTACTCCCTGTTCTATTCTTTTTCTAAGTGCAAATGGAAATGCCGTACCCATTGCAAAAAGAAAGAAAGGAAAAACTAAATCAACCCAGGTTATTCCAGGCACTTTAGGATTAAATACAAATTCAGGCGGAGGAAGCTGTGCATGATACATCCATCCGGGTAGTGCAGCAGGTCCTCCAAATGGAATACTGCCGGAAAGTATCATTGTTATGATTGCAAAACCACGAAGAGCATCGAGAGCATCAGCACGTTTAGTTATCAAGAGCCTCTCCCAAACCCTCTCCTAAGGAGAGGGCTTCTTTGAATGATATCATCGTAGCAAAAGCATTTTTTTTGTTTGAACAAAGCTGCCGGATTTAAGTTGATAAAAGTAAACACCGGATGATAGAGCATTTGCACTAAATTCAACATCATAACTGCCGGCGGGCTTTTGTTCATTTACCAGTGTAACAATTTCTCTTCCGAGAATATCATAAACCTTTAGGGTTACCAATGTATTGTCATTTCGAGGAGTCTGCGACGAGAAATCTTTAAGATTCCTCACTTCGTTCGGAATGACATAATGGATTTTTGTTACCGGATTAAACGGATTTGGATAATTTTGACTCAGTGAGAATTCATTTACGATTACCGGAGTATTTTCTTTTTCATCTTCAATATTTGTAATAATAACATCAGGAGAAAGTTTTCTGTTTATCATCATCATCATAGCATCTGCCACAAGCCATTTACCCGGTTCAAGTTGTGTATTATCTATTTTAAGAACCCTTTTATTCCCTTCAGTTAAAAACACCGTGCCTATTTTTTGCCATCCTCGTCTGGTTAAATCAGATTGGTTGATCGTTTGATTGATTGAATCAGTATCTGAATATACAACATAATTTGCCTGCTGGGTCCATGGTGTGTTAGGAGTAAGATAAGCGTAAACATCAAAGTAAGCATTAAATGGAACATCTGCATAATATTCTACTGCTGCGTAATTTAAAGAATCATTTGTGCGAATTATTGTGCCATCAAAACCGGAGAGAGGATATGATAGCCAATTACCTGTTACAATTGTCTCAGGATCATTTTCATTTTTAATTGTTGCTTTAGGTCTCCAAACACCATTTCTTCCCGGCATTAGAGCAGGCTGTGAATAAAAGGTTGCCTTTAAAGTATCACCAAGCTGATTATTGTTTTTCCTGAATCCTTCATAATAAAAATATGCTTCACCCATTACTCCGCTATCCCTGTTAGCTTGCAATGCAGCAAGTAAATAATCTGGTGAAATCAAATAGGCGTTAGTGCCTGTACCGATATTCATTAATAAACCGCCAAAAAGTTTGTGCAGATTTGCTGAACCTGCCTGGTTTATAGACTGATTCAATTCAAATAAATATTCAGAGTAACTATAACGGTAAAGCTGAGGAATAAATTGATCGCATATACCTGAATCAAGCCAGGTTTGAACGTCCTGTAAATAATTATCGTAACTCCACGGATAAACGCTGGGACTGGTAGACACAAATAAATTTTCATCATAATTCTTCATCAGATTTCTCACACCCATATACCAGTCATTCATTTTATTTGCACGCCAGCGTTTCCATCCACTATCAAAATAATTAGTCGGCGGATTTTGTCCGCCATGTTCTGATTGATATAGTGAAACTGTAAATGGCTCATATCCGCCTTCAATTGGCATTGCAGGAATACGATCAGAAAATTCAACGCCATCAATGTCATAATTAGTGATAACTTCGGTGATAAGTTTATTAAAGAAGTCCTGAACTTCAGGATGAATAGGTGACATCCAGTCGAAACCATTTTTCTTAGCAATCTGTCCGTTACTAAATCTACTTGCCCAATCAGGTTTAGATTGTATTATATGCCCACCTGTTGCAGTGCCGCTTCCTGAATACCATGCAGCGAATCCATATTCAAACCAGGGATAAACTTCTATTCCGTTTCTATGAGCTTCAATTTTTACACGCTCAAGCATATCCCTTCCAACAAAATTAGGATGAATTGGTTTCGAGAAAAGACTATCCATTGTAGAACTTGGATAAAGAGTATGCGCACCATGCCATACAACAACAAGCACGGCATTTATATTTACTGAAGCTAGGTAATCCATTCCCTGAGCAATATTCTGGTCAGTGAATAAAACATTACTATCAACATTCGTTAGTTTAACAGCACGGAATTCTTTTAGTGGTTGAGAGAATGTTATAAATGGGGTAAAATTAAAAATGAAAAAAAGTATAATTAAAAAATTATACACAGTAAGTTTTGCCTTTATCAAAGAAGAGGGCCTTTTGAATTTTTCAATCATCGTAGTAATATCATTTTTTTTGTTTGGACGAAACTGCCGGAATTTAATTGATAAAAATATACACCGCTGGATAAACTGCTTGCATTAAATTCGACTTCATATCTTCCGGCTGGTTTAAACTCATCAACAAGCGTTGTTATTTCTTTACCAAGGACATCAAAGACCTTAAGGATTTGCCTACTGCCAACTGCGGACTGCCAACTTATTACTGTGGTCGGATTAAATGGGTTCGGATAATTCTGACTTAGTGAAAAATTATCAGGAACTGTAAACTCATTTTCCATTTCATTTTCTACGCTTGTAATAATAACATCAGGTGAAAGTTTACGGTTGATCATTATCATTACAGCATCAGCAACAAGCCATTTACCAGATTCAAGCTGTGTATTATCTATCTTCATTACCCTTCTATTACCTTGACTCAGGTAAGCAGTACCTATTTTCTGCCAGCCTCGTTTGGATAAATCAGATTGGTTGATTGATTGATTGATTGAATCGGTATCAGAGTAAACAACATAATTTGCCTGCTGTGTCCAGGGAGTATTTGGGGTTATAAAAGCATAAACATCAAAATGAGCGCTGAAAGGAACATCAACAAAATACTCTATAGCAGTATAACTGGCAGTTTCATTTGTACGGATAATGCTTCCCTGATAACCGGATTGAGGATAGACACTCCAATTTCCAGTAGTTACTGAACCCGCCTCATCTTCATTTTGAATGGTGGCTTTGGGTCTCCAGATATTTCCGTTTCTGTATGGCACTAATGCGGGCTGACTATAATAAGTCGCTTTCAATGTGTCACCTAAAAGGCTACTATTTGCTCTGAGTGCTTCATAAAAGAAGGTACATTCACCGTTAACATTATTATTTCTATTCAGCTGAAGCTTAGATAATAATAGAGAGGGTGAAATTACGTAAGTCCCTGCTTTGGTTAAAACCCCGGCAAAATAAATATCAGGATTTACGCTTCTTATCTGAGTTAGAGATTCATTTAAGGTAAGCTGGTAACTGCTTAAATCATAACGATATAGCTGTGGTATTATATTATCAACAATACCATTTTGAGCCCAATTCCTTGAGTCCTGAAGATATTCATTATAACCCCAAGGATATGGAGTCGGTGAAGAAGAAAGGATTAGATTTTCACCTCTTGATTTGACTGAATCACGCATTCTTATGTTGAATTCATTAAGCTTATCGGCACGCCATCTTTTCCAATTTGTATCCCCTGCATTAAGCGGTGGCGTGTTGCCACCGTGCTCCGATTTATATATTTCTACCGTTACAGAATCGTATCCGCCTTCAACCGGCATTGCGGGCAGCCTATCGTCTCCCTGTACGCCATCAACATCGTAATTATCAATCACTTCCATAACAAGAGACAGCATATAATCCTGGACTTCAGGATTTATTCCACTCAGCCAATCGAATCCGTTTTTAACAACAAGATTTCCCTGATTATTTTTTGTAGCCCAATGCGGAAAAGCTGCTACTATATGTCCGCCATTCAAACTAAATGATGAAGAAAATCCAAATTCAAACCACGGAATAACCTCAATACCGACCCGATGAGCTTCAATTAAAAGTCTATCAAGAAAATCCCTGTTTTGAAATCCTGTTTCTGGTATTACTTTAACCCCAAACAAGCTGTCCATAATAGCACTGGGATACACAGTATAACCTTTATTATAAACAACCGGAAAAATTACATTGATACCAATTGACGAAAGATAATTTACAGCTTCAACAATACTGTTATCTGAAGTGAGTACAAAACTATCAACATTAGTCAGCCAGGTTGCACGAAACTCTGTATTCTGCTGAGATGATATTTCAGTTATCGATACAAGAAATACAAATAATAAAACAAATCTTTTCACTTTACCTCATTCACTTTTTAATAAGATCCGGAAATACAACCCTATCTTTATAAATTTCTTTGAAGAAATCAGGATACTTTTTAATACCCTCATAGAAAAAAAATACCTCTCCATAAATTTTATTCTCCCTGTTCTCCTCTATCATCTGCTTCAGAAATTTCTGCGATGGATAATAATCCCCAACCTTTAACAGTAATCCCGGAAAGAATTTCTCAATATCTTTTTTATCAACCTGATCTTCTATTATCTGATTGAGTGCATTTTTATAATTGTTAAAATCATATCGGTATACCTGGGGACAAACTAATTCAACATAACCTTTACGCATCCAGTTTGGCCAATCCTGAAGGTATTCCTCTTTACTCCATGGATATATACTTGGAGCCATTGAGACGATGATGTTTTCATCATAATTTTTAACCGTTTCGTAGATCCTTCGCATAAAATCTGTCAGCAGATCTGCTCGCCATTGTACCCAGTAAAAATCCTTGTGATATGCTGGCGGCTCCTGACCATCGTGCTGGGATTTGAAAAGACTGACAGTGTATTCATCATACCCTGCTTCAGAAGGCAAGGCTGGAAGTCTGTCGTCACCTTGAACACCATCGATATCATAATTCTCAACAACTTCCATTATAAGAGATAGAAGAAAATCCTGAACCTCAGGATGAAAGCCATTCATCCACTCGAACCCGTTTTTTTGTACCAGATTTCCTTTAACATCTTCTGCCGCCCAGTCAGGTTTTCTTTCGATTATTGCTCCTCCGTTTAACTCAAACGATGAAGAAAAACCAAATTCAAACCAGGCAATAACTTTAATATTTTTATTATGTGCCTCATCAATAAGTTCTTTAAGCGGATCACGACCGGTATATAAAGTATCAATTTCAACCCCGGTTAGTTCTTTCATTATTTTACTCGGATATGATGTCATCGCTTTATTCCATGTAACAACAAAAATAGTATTAAATCCAAGTTCGTCAAGAAGATTAACTGCTTCAACTATATTTTCTTTGGAGTTAAGTACTTCGCTGTCAACATTTGTAAGCCATACGCCACGCACAGCCTGTCTATTGACCTGAGCATTACAGGAAGGTATGGATATAAGAATTGAAATGAATATGACTGTTAGAAAAATATTGTTCATAATAATTTAGAAAGAATTAAGAAACCGATTAAAGTTTTACCCTGAAGCCTGCCCGCAGATCAAGGAATTGAAAGCCGCTAACATTTTCAAGATTAAGAGAAAGTGCAGGCCACAATTCGGCTATAATAAGCTTATAGTTTATGCCAAGGTTGAGTGAAAGAGGATCAAAAAGAGAAAGATTAAAGTCGGTACCAATAGTTATTCCCCCGCTCCAGTCTTTCTGAAACAGTGGCGGAACATTTAAGTATTCGGCAAGCAGTAAATCACCTGCTCCGGTAGTATCTATATATAATGAGTCTTGATAGCCAGTCCGGGAATATTCCCAGTAATAAAAACCAAAACCAAAATTCAGATCCGCTTCCAAAAAAGAAGAATTAAAAAGATTGTATCTTGCTTCAACACTAAGACCAGCAGCAGTGAATTCCATTTCAAGTAAAGGCAGTTCAAACCTGTAATCACTTATGACATCATTTACTTCTGCTTTAACAATCTTGAACATCTGATCTTTATTCACATCAGTTAATTTAAAGTACTCGAATTTACCTACCCAGGTCCAGTTTTCAGTTGTTTTCTTACCGGCATAAATGAGTCCGCCGAAATCACCTACCATTCTGTCTGACAAACCAGCAATTGGCAGGTTATAATTAGCATCAGCGCCAATAATCCATGGTGAATTTTGTGCTTTCAGAAAAGAAATTGAAAAAACCAGAATTATTATCGAATATTTTAAAGCTTTCATTAGATTCAATACTTAATGACTATACCAAGTTTAAGTGAAATTTCATTTTCAAAAGGAAAAGCATCGTAACCCATTGATCCTTCGGTTTGGATAATGTAATTATAATTAATTGAAGAGTAAATACTCATTATTTCGAACAACCTATATTCCAGGTCAAGACCGGAATTAATAAAAGCCGGGTTGCCTTTTTTTGCCGGTGCAAAATTTCTAAAGCTGTAATCAAATGTATAATCTGCACCGGGAAAATATTTACGCCAATTTTCTGTTGCATACATTCTTCTGGTATAGAAATATATACCACTACCAATTGAGGGAGTAACAAAAAATCTATCAGTTATTTCCAAATCATATTCAGCAAAAATTACAAGCGGTATTAAATCCATTTTCTGAACAGCACCAATTTCAACTGAAAGATTAGGATCTGCAGCCAGATCAGAAACAATTTTATTATAATACCGGTCGGTCCAGAACTGCCATCCCCAGGTATTGAGCAAATCAGGTTCATTGACTGAATAAAGTTTGTATCCACCGATTATACCTAAACTGAAATTATCCCAGACAGCAAACTTAACTTTCACACCTCCGCCAACTGCATCAGCATTTGTAATGGCAAGACGGGTTGTAGGAGCGTACGAATAATCCGTAAATGCAGTAACAGATTTTAATTGTGCAAAAGAAAATCCACTTAGTAAAATAATTCCGGTTAAAAGAAATAATATCTTTTTCATTTAATAATCTCTAATACCATCCTAGCAGTAAAGTAAATCTTAATATGTTGCCCAGTCTTCCATAATCAGCAAACGCAAAATCAAAATTAACGGGAAAACTAAGTTTTGGATCTAAACCAAATCCAAAGCTGTAAGTTTCCTCATCATAAAAGAATTTATACCCGGCACGAATTGTAATCATATTTTTCCAGGATAATTCAGTTCCGACATTCACTCTTTCATCCCCGTCATTTGGATGTGTTGCCTCACCGATAAGAGTGATGCGGTAATCAGAATTCATATCCCCTAATACTTCTGCGGCGGCACCTAAACGAAACATAGCAGGCATTTTAAATTCATCATTGATAAATTTTGTATTGGTTCCAAAGTTTTGAATACTTGCGGCAATTCTGAATGAACCTAAACCTGTATAATAAAGCAGTCCTCCGTCAAACAAAATATTATCAGCAGAATACTTATCAATTTTTTCCTGTACATATTTTAATGAAACACCAAATGAAAATCTATCTGTTAATAACCGGGAGTATGATAAAGCTGCTGAAATAGAATTTGCTTCAAAACTGCCTATTACATCGTAAACCTTCTGACCGCCGGATACTGATGTTCTTGGCATACTGCCGTAATCGAACATTATAACTCCAACTCCTAAAACACCGAAGTCTGTATAAATCGAATAGCTTGAAGCATAATTTTTAATATCCGCAAACCAGTTTGAGTATGATGCGGAGAATGAATGAGTATGGTTAGTGAAGCCCATTATAGCTGGATTGCTGAACATACCCTGCGAATTCATATCAGAGAGTGCAATTGAGGATTCACCAAGTGCTGCAGTTCTGGCTGAAACAGGAATCTGCAAAAATGAAAAGCCGGAAGTAGCTGTTTTCTTAAATTCCTGTGCAGAAACATTCAAGTTAATTCCCCAAAGGAAAAACCATACTGCCAATAGTATTTTGTATGTTTTATTTAACTCAAACATATTTTTTAATTGTTAAAATAATCTCATCTAACGATAGCAAACTTGCCCAAATTTGTTCCACCACTATATTCTACGTGATATATATATATTCCGCTTTCAACGAACTGCCCGAAATCTGTTACCTGATCCCAGGATACAATTGCTCCTGAACCATCGGCTACATTAATTGTTTTAACCAGATCACCTCTTACAGTATAAATTCTAATTGTACAGGGATTCGGCAGATTAACAAACCGAAGATTATCTCTTTCTCCCGGTTGAGAGAATCCCTCACCAATAACAAAAGGATTTGGTACAACAAGAATTTCATCCAGATTAGTTTTTGCCTGAATTGTAGCGATAAACGGAACCTGAGTTCTGTTAGCAAAAATTGATGTTTCAAGTGGCGGAATATTATTTATAGTTTGAACACCTGACCACGAAGGTTTGCCTGTATCGAAAGAGGTTAACGAGTAATAATAACCCTGTCCAATTGATACTGAAGTATCAACATAGGTATAAGTGGTTCCGCTCAAGTGATTCATATCGCCTTTCATTACAGTATCAATAGGAATCCAGGGACCAATTGGAAGATAATCTGACCTGTATATAATGTATCCAGCAAGATCAAGTGTACCATCATCAGGATCGGGAATCTGCTCAGCTTCAATTCCCCAGCTTATAACATTAGCTACTTCATTAGTTTCACGTGAATAATCTAAATTAAATTTTGGTGCTGCGGGAGGTGAAGGATGACTATAATTATTATTGTATGTAAGCTGCGCCCTGTCTGCTGATGCATTAAATAAATTACGCGACCCAGTATTTATTGCACTTACAGGATTGTTGGCAGGATCAATTGCAGTTTTATAATCAACACCATTAACAATTTCAGCAGTAACAATCACTATGGAATCACCCGGCAAAATATCCCAGGGACCGAGCTGCATCATAGACCACATTCTGGTTCTTCTCATTAGTGAATCAGCAGGGCTTGCAACGAAGTTTGCTGCCAGCCTTATATCTTTCACGACTTCATATTGAGTTTCAAGCGAACCAATATTTGTAAAAGGACCGCTTAAATCTATTGAATTACTTGCAGAAGACCATCCCTGACGGACTACCCTGGATGTACCGCCACTTTTATCATTTGATGAGTATAACAACTTTACACCTGCAAAAGCCGGTGCTAGATATTCACCGGTTGGTCTTCCATTAACTACGGGACCGAATGAAGGAACTAATCCGAAATTTTCAGTTACTGATTCAGTTTCAGGATAATCATCTGCAAAAGCCCTGATTAATCTTCTTGAAGGATCATAAGCGAACCATGTATTTCTTGCACCCGGTGTAAGTGATGGAAACATTACCGACCATGAACGTGAATTTGAATGTAATCCGTAATTTATGATTGAATAAAAATCAACAAGCGTATCGGCAACAAATCTTTCTGGCGGAACCTGTGCGCGTATCTCAGGTGAAATATTCTTTATTACATATTGATGAATTATATAATTTTCATCTAACTGTGAACCGCTCCATTGATGAGTAGTTCTTTTAACCCGAACAGGCAGCATTCGTCTGATCTGAAATTCATCTTCATAGCTAACATTATATTCCCATACGGTTTCAATCACTTCTTCACCAACGTTCGGATTTTGCCTAAGCCAATGGTTAGCGCCTTCCGGGTAAGTTCTGGTATGTTTTGTTACAATATATTTTGCACCTGATCCTTCACCAATAGAACCGGCATATAAAGACCAATCCTCAACTGATAGTATACTGTCTTGAGCGAATTTAGCACCAACATACATTCCACCGGTTACCAGATGTGAAGCTGAACCGCCAATATTCTCTGCAATCAATGAAGGATCATAGCCCGGCCAGTCTAAACCGATTCCTCTTTGTGTCCAGTTACTGAAAGAAGGCCCTGTTTTGCCGAACGCAACTGTTTGCCAGAGTTTTCCACGGTTCAAAATTAAAGAAGACGATTCTACCTGAGCGATTATATTATTTGTTAAGAAACCAATAATAATAATAACAAATTTGAGATACGATCTAATGTTTATCTTTCTCTTCATAATCAAAAACCGAATCCTACTGTAAATAAAACCTGTCTTGGAATATTACTGTATGCTCTATAGGGTGCTATTAAATGACTGAATCTAAGCGGGTCATTTCCAGGATCCATCATAGCAACACTTTCCTCAACCCATAATCTTATATCGTCATTAGTAGACATCGGTGTAATCCATTTATTATCAAATAAATTCATCACCCTTAAGCCAAGTATTATTTTATAATCACTGATATCAATATTCTTGATGAAGTTAAAATCGACTACTGATTCAATCGGGTATCTTCTGTTAAAAACAACATCCCTCAAGTCAAAATCCGTTACATAAGTGTATGGCAAACCTGATTGAGCTGTATATGTAAGGCTTATCACGGAATTAGCCAGTGGTTTAATTCCGAATAATTCAGGTCCTTCGCCCTCTTCAAAGAAATATTGAATTAATGCCCTGAGATTATGCGTTCTATCCCATGATGCCAAAAACTCACCCGTAAAATTTCTTGTTGAATAACCTCTGGTATCATCAGGATATACAATTGAAGGTCCAAAATTTCCAGAAGTTGTTTGTGAAAGGCTGTAACTTATTCTATAGGACCAGTTTTTAACAGCAAAGGTTTCCAGGGTAGCTTCGAAACCAAGAGTTGAACCGAAAGCATTATTAGCATAAGAGAAGTAATAATAAAGCGGATTATTATCGCTTGCAAAACCTGCAAACTGATTTCGGCTTCCAGTATAAGCTGCTATGTTTCTGTTTCCAATTTGAGTTACTCTGTCATTATAATATAATACAAGATCAAGTCTGTGGTTTTCACCTAATTGCTGCTGCAAACCGAACTCATAATTGATAGTTAATTTCGGATCAAGATTAGGATTGCCAATTCCCTGCCATCCCACCCACGTTTTGTTGGAAAGTGCCTGCGAAAATATTGGTGCTGATGCAAAGTGACCGTATTGCAGTCTGAAAGCGGTTGCCTCACCTATAGGAAAAGAGATACCGAGTCTGGGTAAAACTATATATTTTGTATCAGAATCTTTTGTAAGAGGAGAACCTAACCTTCCCGGACCATCTGTTCCGGGATATAAATAATTGTATTCATCTAATGGGACTCTGGATTGGAAATTATAGGTTTCAAACCGCACACCAACATTGGCAATCATACCTTCATATTCCATTCTATCCTGAAGGTAAAAGCCTAAATTAATCGGGTAAGCTCTGTAATAATCAGCAAAGCCGTTTCTGGCAACAAAAGAGTTAGCTTGAAAACTGGAGTTAACTCCATTATTAATCATATCCCAATAATTAAAATTCAACCCGGCTTTAATTAGATGATTTGAAGTTATCTGGTTTGTGTAGTCAGCTTTTGCACCATAATTTTTTGTTCTGCTATCCTGATAATAATTTGTGCTGAAACCAAAAGGAGCCCTGAAGTAATCTTTTTCCCACCAGGTTCCTTCTCTTAAAACGGATCCGCTGGGATCATTCAAGCTATCAGCTCTATCAACTTCCAAACCATAGCCTGCTAAATACTTAAATGGTAATTCATATCTTTCATTTTGATGAGTTAAACTTACTTCTGCAAATGAGTGCGGACTAATTGTATAAACCCAGTTTAGAGTTTGAGCAACTGTTTGCTCCTCACGAACAGGATCAATTGTAACTAAATATTTTGTCGAAACTCCAGGTGGAGTAAAAGCCAGGCCTGACCAACGAATATCTGATGAACCTGACCATATTCCACCGAGGTAGCTTTGATAACTGGCCATAAGTCTTAGTTTATGACTTGTTGCAGGCTGATAGACCATATTCAGTATGTAATTCTGTGCCACCTGAACTTTTTCTGGAGTGGGCAGACGGGTAGGATTACTTTTATACTCACCAGAGATAAAAAATTTGAGAAGATTAGGATCATTTCCCAAAGGTCCTCCGAAACCAAATAAATATCTTTGATAGGAGTACTGCCTATAATCATAAACACCTAATACATTATCATCACCTGGTTCGTGATTTTTTACCCAAAGGGCATGCGCCCAGGCAATTTCCTGATCGATAAGCTGGTTATAAGCAACTGAATCGGTACTCTTAAGCCATTCATAACGAATATCCATCTTTAATTCTCTTGCAATATCGTTCCTGCGAATAGGGTCCATCCAATAATCTAAACTTCCCCATTTCTGCCATTCCCAATTATTTTTATCATAAATATAGGAACCATAATGGTATTGGCCGGAAGGGCGGTACTCCATTCGGAATTCACCGGTAAATCTTGGAGCGCCCTCTTTTAATACAACTTTCACTACACCAGCTTGTGCATTTCCATATTCCGCAGAAAAACCGCCTGTAATTAATTGAAGCTGCTGAACACCAAGAGGATTAACATCATATTTCCAGGAATTATCTGCTTTTTCTGTTCCAAATGTAGCAGGTGCACTGGTATTAGAATTTGTTTGCTCAACACCATTTATTTGGAAGTTTACTTCATAAGATGAAGAACCACGAACTGAATAATTTCCTTTTTGGTCCTTTTGAAAACCGGCTTGAAGGTCAAGTGCTCCACGCAGACCTTCAATGGGAGCAGCAGCAATTTGTTTATCATCAATGCTGGTTGCTGTGGAAGTTCTGTCTCTAACAATAGGCGGTCTTTGTGCTACAACTACCACCTGTTCCATTTGAACAGATTCATCCTGCAACTGAAATGAGATTTGAGTTGTACGGTCAATAAAAATTTCAACCTCCTGCTGGGTTACCTTCGAGTAACCGATCATACTGGCTGAAACATTATATCTGCCGGGAGGTATATTCAATATTATGAACTTGCCTTCAATATTAGTTGCAGCACCAATATTTGTACCGTCAAGCATAACGTTAGCACCTATTAGTGCCTCTTTTGTTGTGGCATCGGTAACACTTCCTACAAGTTTACCGGTCAAACCCTGTGCTAAAAGATTCGTACCAATTGATAAAACCAGTGAAAAAGTTAAAGCATATATAAGTCTTGCCGTACGCATGTTATTTAGAGTTTATAAACAGCAAATAAAGTCCCGGAAAAACCGGGACGTAAAATTATTTCATTAATAACATTTTTTTGCTGACTTTAGCATCATCAGTAATTAAAGTGTAAAAGTATATTCCACTCGATAAATTATCAGCAGTAAAATATTTTGTGTGTCTACCTGCCGGTAGATTATCATCAACCAAAGTTGCAACTTCCTTACCAAGTAAGTCCGTAACTACTAATTTTGCATTACCTGATATTGGAAGATTAAATCTTATTAATGTTGAAGGATTAAATGGATTCGGATAATTCTGTTCTAATGAAAAATCAAAGATGCCTGCATATTTTTCATCATCAACATTTACAGAACCTTTCTGGAATTTAAATGCCGATCTACCCCAATGGTCTATTACGTATGCTATGTTTGCGTCCGGATTGATAGAAACATCACACGGAGAGCCCATTGGTGCACCGTCAGGATCCTGAATATCAGCACTGAACTGACTTGGCAGATCATAAACAGGCAAAGCTAAAATACCATCGACGAAGAATGCTTTTACCCATCTGCGGTTGCTGTCGATACCAGCAACCCAGAGTAACCCGTCTTTATCTAGGTCTATTCCACAAGGATAAGCCGTCCCAAGTACAAGAAAAGCATCTAAATCTTCAACTCTGGCAGGTTGATAGTTTAACGGAATAAACTGAGTTCCACCAACCCATTTAGCTATACCTCCGGATTGCGGTGGATCAGGATGAGTATTCCTTGAAGTAAAGAATGATACGGTATCATTACTGTAATCTCCTCCTGGCAATAATGCCACATCTCTGATTAAATCGAGTCCGCCTCTTTCAAGACCACCAGGTTCAACTACATATTGTGGTGGAGGTATATATGATCCGTAACCGATATCAGTCCAACCAAAGCTAAAATTATAACCTCTGAAAGTTGTACCGAAGGAAATTCCGGTGAAAAGTATTGAATCTTTAGTTATGTCACAACCGTGGTTATAAGATCCATAACCTGATCCTTGAATGTTGAATCCAAATTTCTGAACTTGTGATGTATCAAAGTTTGGATAAATGTAGGTTGCCGAAACTGTATTGGGCTGCGTTTTTGGATATGGTTGTGTTGCTGTAACGTACAAAGTATTTCCCAGGGAGGTTATTCCCCTAAGAGCTCCAATATTTCCAACAAGTGTATCAGAATCTCCATTCTCATTGAAATCTATAAATTTTTGAAATACTGTATCACCGGGATTAAGAACATATATGGAATTATGAGCATTAACATCTGTGATTCTTGAAGAAATTACAAATAGTTTTCCATCTTCTGTTAATGTACTAAGATAAGGGCGAATTACTGCTGTGTCAGATTCAGGGAAGTATAATCTTTGTGTGTACTGCCAATCATTCTGAGAAAAGATTTGAGAAGAAGAGAATAATAAAAGAAGCAAATTAAATAGTACAAAGTTTTTCATTTTTTACCTCACAATCAATTTAATTTTTATATTACAAATCATGTAATTAACTGGCAGAAATATAAATAAAAAATTATTTCATTGCGAAGGTAAAAAGATATTAAGAACAAATATTTTTAATATTTAATATGTAAATTTGTTGGTACTTAATTTACTCATTAAAGATGGACATAATTCAAATACTTTTACTAGTCGGTGTCTTTTTATCAATGGCACTGATGATGTTCTTCAGGAAAATTCCTGCCTTAATTGCATTACCATTAATGGCTGTTCTTATTGCTTTGATCGGTGAAATCAATTTTCCGGATATTATAGAGTTTGTGATCGGACAGGGCTCATTAAAACTACATGTGGCCTATACCATCGCTCTTTTCGGAAGTATGCTTAGTATACTTATGCAGAAAACCGGTGTTGCAGAAGCTTTTATTAAAAAAGGTGCTGAACTTTCTGGGGATAATCCCTGGCTGATAGCCATTATTTTACTAATGTTAATAATTGCTCTTTTTACAACTCTTGGCGGTCTTGGTGCCATCATCATGGTTGCAACGATTGTACTTCCTATTATGTCTTCTGTTGGAATTGGTCCGATGACTTCTGTTGGAATTTTTCTATTTGGATTAAGTATCGGCGGAATTTTGAATGTTGGCAACTGGGCTGTTTACATAAGTGTAATGGGATTAACAGTTGATGAGATTCGTCCTTTTGCTATGCTGATGTTTCTTGTTTCAATTCTTGGAGCTATAGTCTATATAACAATACAAATTTATAGAGATGGTCACGATCTGGACTTTAAAAAAATTATTTTAAGAAGCACTATCATAATAATAGTAATTGCACTTTCTTATTATTTAATAACCTCCGCAGCTAGTCTGGAATTTCAAAATCAGCTTAGTAATATTTTATCCGAATTAGGAATAGGAATAAAATGGATAATTGCCGCAGGGATTATTCTTCTCTTTATTACAGCTTTATTAAGAATTGTGTTACGAAAAAATGAAAGTATCGCACAACCTCATTGGATTTCGTTTCTATCACCAATACTTCCATTATTCTTAATACTTTTATTTGATGTAAATTTTATAGCAGCATTTATTGTCGGATTACTCTATGCATTCCTAACAACTTATAAAAAAGGAAGATTGAATTTATTTATTCAATCCTGTTTTGAAGGCGGCGGAGTTGTGATGCCTGCTGTTGTTTTAATGTTTGGAATCGGAATGCTGCTCGTCGCGATTATGGGACCGGGCGGTGATTTACCTCAGTACCCCAATGGATGGCCTGTTCTGAATATTATAAGACCAATGATGGCTCAAATAGTTCCGACAAATCCCTTTATGTACGTTTTAATTTTTACTTTGGCCGCACCATTGGCTCTCTATCGTGGTCCTCTGAATGTTTGGGGAATGGGCTACGGACTTGCAGCAGTTTTTCTTGCAAGCGGAATGAATCCCGGTGCTGTTATGGGCTTACTTTTAGCTGTTGGACAAATACAGGGAATTTCTGATCCAACAAATACTCATAATGTCTGGCTTGCAAATGAAATGAGAGTTGACGTTCAAAAAGTTTTGTGGAATACAATTACTTATACATGGATACTTGCAGTAATCGGATTAATTATTTCATCAATATTTTTTATGTGATCACTTTTCATTCCTGCAAAAGCAGGAATCCATTTTTTTAGTAAAAGATTCCCGCTTTCGCGGGAATGACAGAAAAGAATTTAATGAATCGTAAAATCAAAATAGGAATTGATGTTGGCGGCACATTTACCCACGCTGTTGCTGTTGATATCAGTGATTTTAAACTTATCGGTAAAGCGTGTGTTCCTACAACTCACAAAGCAGCGGAAGGTGTTGCAAAAGGAGTTGTTGATTCAATGCAGCTTTTAATTAATGATCATAAAATCAATCCTGATGAAATTATTTTAATTGCTCATTCTACAACTCAAGCCACAAACGCTCTGCTGGAAGGTGATGTTGCAGTTGTCGGTATAATCGGAATGGGAAAAGGTCTTGAGGGAATACGTGCGAAGAAAGAAATCAATCTTAAAAACATTGAACTCTCACCCGGAAAGTTCCTTCAAACAAAGTTTAGATTTATTGATGTTAAGACTCCTCTCTCTGTTGAAATCATCAAGAAAAATATAAAGGAGCTTTTAGATGAGGGAGCACAAGTTATTGTCGCATCGGAAGCATTTGGTGTTGATGATGCAAAAAATGAAGACCTCGTTGTCAGTATTGCTGAATCCATGAACCTTCAGGCAACGGCTGCGAGCAGAATTTCAAAACTCTATGGATTAAAAGTCCGCACCCGCACTGCAGTTATCAACGCCAGTATGATGCCAAAGATGCTTGAAACGGCTAATAGAACGGAAGAAGCAATTCGAAAAAGCGGTATTAAAGCGCCACTTATGGTTATGCGTTCAGACGGCGGAATAATGGATATCAACGAGATGAGAAAGCGTCCAATTCTTACAATGCTTTCGGGACCTGCTGCAGGAGTTGCCGCTGCTTTGATGTATGAAAAAGTCTCAGATGGAATTTTTCTGGAAGTCGGCGGAACATCAACAGACATTTCTGTTATTAAAAATGGTAAACCGCAGGTTAAGAGTGCACAGATCGGTGGTAACAGACTTTATCTCAGAACACTTGATGTAAGAACACTTGGAATTGCCGGCGGTTCTGTTCCAAGAATACAAGGGAACAAGATTGTTGATATCGGTCCACGCAGTGCACATATCGCAGAATTAAATTATGTTTCTTTCAGCGATGAAGATTTTTCTGATATTGAACTTGAAAAAGTTCAGCCGCTGAAAAATGATCCGTCTGACTATTTATCTATTAAAGTTAAAAACGTGTTTAAGAAAAGATTTACTGTTACTCCCACCGGTGCATCAAATTTTCTTGGACTCGTAAAAGATATCGGTCACGGATCTGCAAATCTGGATTCAATTAAAAGATGTTTTGAGTCACTTTCAAAAATTCTTAAGAAAGATGCAATAGTGATCGCTGAAGAAATTCTTACCATCTCTGCAGAGAAAATTAAACCGGTTATAAATCAGCTTTCAAGAGAATACAAGTTAGATAAAGAATTAATACAGCTAGTAGGAGGTGGTGGCGGTGCAACTGCATTAGTTCCTTTTACAGCACAGCATTTAGACTATCCACATAAGATTGCCAAAGATTGTGAAGTTGTCTCAGCTATAGGTGCTGCACTTGGAATGATCAGGGATTCTATTGAAAAAACAATTATCAATCCAACCGAGAATGATATTATTTCCCTGCGACAGCAGGCATTTGAATCCGTTGCATCAATGGGTGCTGTTCCTGAATCGATTGAAGTTACTGTTGAAATTGATTCTAAGAATAAAAAAGTGATTGCAGTTGCGATGGGTTCCAGTGAAATGCGTTTGCGGGATCTTGAAATAAAAGGATTAACTGAAACTGTTATAAAAAAGATCGCTTCTGTTTCAATGCGAACTACAGAAGACAAGGTAAATATTGGCGGAGGTACTTCATTTTTCTATGCAATTACTTTTAAGCAGATTAATAAACATTTATTTGGATTAGTAAAAGATGAAACTCAAAAACTCAGAGTTATTGATCGTGAAGGAACTATTAAGCTGCAGCTAAATGATGCTTTGTGCGAAACTGTTGAAGCAAATTCTGTGAAAGCAAAAATAAAAGAGATGATTTCCACACTTACAACTTTTGGAGATGCCGGTGCTTTGCTTCCTGATATATTCCTGCTTGTCTCATCAAAGCTAGTTGATTTTACAGGATTGATAAACGAATCTCAAATAATGGCTCTCGTTGATTTTGAACTCTCTAAAATTCCTCAGGATGAAAAGATAATTGTAATCGCATCACCGAAAAAATAACTATGAACATCGATAAGACATACGATTATATAATTTACCCGGCAAGTCTTGCAGGTGTGTTAACAGCTATTGATTTAACAGGCAAGGATAAGAATGTTCTGCTTCTCAACTTTTACGGATTTATGGGCGGCAGCATAACTGAAAGTTTAAATTGTTATCAGAATATTGATGAAAATAATCTAAATGGATTAACTAAAGAGTTATTTCAGAAAATTAAAAACGCAAAACACGGAATTCTTTATCGCAATGGAAACGATTTTATCTTCAATCCTGAAACTGTAAAGATTGTTTTGCAGGAGGAACTTGATAATTCAAAAGTTAATTTACTCTTTCATATCCTTCCATTCTACTTAAAACAAAATGAAGATTACGTTGAAGTTTCATTAACAGGCAAAGAAGGAATATTGCACGTCTCTGGAAAAACTATTATTGATGCTTCTGATGAATATGATTTGTTAAGGCTTCAAAATGTAAAACGAAATTTGCTCGGAGTAAACTACAATCTGTTTTTAACCGGATTAAAAGATGTCGAGTGGCAGAACTTTGAACTTATAACTAATTTCATAAAACTGGATGATAATCGTTACTGGGTTTCGCTAAAAATACCCAAACCTGAGAAAGAATTTTTTATTGAGAATGCTTCTCAGAAAATTTTAAATCAGTTTGAAGAAGCAGTTCAGAAAAGTGGCGGCAGAATTCAATTGGTAGCACCGCAATCTCAAAAGATCTACGAAGTTGATAAATTAAAAATATCTAATAGTGTTTATCATATTAAAAATAAGCCAGGTAAAACATTCAACGTGCAGGAAATATTTAAAGAATTATGTGCACTAACAATTGGCTATAAGAGTAATTAGTCATTCTCGTATAAACAGGAATCCATAAAATATAAATTAAATAGATTCCCACTTTCTCCCGAAGGGATACCTATGGCAGTGGGAATGACAACACAAAAATGAACAACGAACTAATTTCAAAACTAAAACACGGATTAATCGTCTCCTGTCAGGCTGAAGTAAATTCACCATTCAACTCGCCTGAAGGGATTACAATGTTTGCCAGGTCAGCAGTTACCGGCGGTGCTGTGGGAATCCGAAGTGAAGGTATTGAAAAAACAAAAATGATTCTTAAATCTGTTGATGCTCCTGTAATTGGACTTATCAAATCTAAATTTGATGATGGAAGTGTTCGCATCACAGGATCATTTTCAGATGTAGATGATCTGTCTGCAATCGGTTGTCCTATCATCGCAATTGATGGAACATTCAGAAAGCGGGATGGATTAACTGGACCTGAATTTATTCACAGGATCAAATCAGAATTTGATGCTTTGATCATGGCTGACATTGCAAAAGAGGATGAGGCAATTGAATGTGAACAAGCTGGTGCCGATTTTATTTCTACTACCCTGAATGGATATACTCCGGATACGGAAGCAGATAAAATAATATCTCCAAATTTTGAATTAGTGAAAAGTTTATCACAAAAAATTAAAAAGCCAATAATTGCTGAAGGCAGAATTAATTCTCCTGAAGCAGCAAAAAAGATGATAGAACTTGGTGCATTCGCAATTGTTGTTGGAACAGCAATAACTCGTCCGCATATTATTACAAGCTGGTATGTGGATGCAATCAGAAGATTGTAAGAAAAATTTACTGAGGCTATAGCCTCTCTTTATTTTACATTACTTTTCAGTTGACTGAAGTCAACTGCAATAGAAAATGAATTTATAATTTGCTATTCATTGATATGATATATTTAATTAAAGGAGTTTTGCTACATAAAAAAACTGATTATAAATATATATTGCAGTCAGCTTTAGCTGACTGATAAGAATAGTTAAGTTATTGGGCTTTAGCACCATTAAAAAGCAGAAATGAATGAACTAAAAACAAAATATGATGTAGTAGTAGCCGGAGCAGGAATAGCAGGAATCAGTGCAGCTGTTAAAGCAGCCCGCGAAGGAGTTTCTGTTTTACTGATTGAGCACTACGGATTTGTCGGCGGAATGTCAACTGCAGGAATGGTCTCCCCTTTTATGAAACATTCAGTCAACGGTGAAACATTGGTTCGTGGAGTATTTGAGGATATTGAAACGGAAATGCGGAACCGAAGTGGAATGATAGACAACGGTTTTTATGCTTCATCATTTCGTGCTGCAGCATTCAATCTTTTACAGAATTCAGATTGTAATGTTCTTCTTCATTCTGAGATTCTAAAAGTTAACAGGATCGGGAACATTATTGATTCCCTAACTGCACTTATAAATGGAATTGAATATGTAATCCGTGCTAATGTTTTTATTGATACAACCGGAGATGCACAGTTACTTTATCTTGGCAATTTTCCTTATGCTAAAGGAGATGAGAAAACAGGTAAGCTTCAAGCACTTACTTTGTTCTTCAGAATGATAAATATTGATATTAAAACTGTTACAGAATACGCAAAGGCAAATAAGGATAATTTTTTCGATTGGATGGAGTACGATTTTGATTTTTCTAAGATCATTTCCATCGCAGGTTATTTTAATCAGCTTAAGAAAGCTATCAGCGAAGGAAGATTGCAGGAGGATGTGCAATACATTTTCTTTACAACTTTGCCGGAATCAGGTGAAGGATCATTTAATACCTCTAATATTCTTGGCGTTGATGCTTCAACATCTCACAATCTAACTCAGGCTGAACTTGTTGGTAGAAAGCAAGTAGCACAGGTAGCTGCACTTCTGCAAAATGAAATACCCGGATTTGAAAATTCCACCTTGCTGGAAACTGCCGTTCAGGTTGGAGTTAGAGAAACTCGAAGGGCAATCGGAGATTATGCAGTTACAGGCGATGATATAAAATCCGGACATAAATTCGATGATGCTGTTGCACGTGCTGTTTATGGTATTGATATTCATGGACAAAAGGATGAACAAAGCAGGATGGAGCATTTACCCGAAGGACAATTTTATGAGATTCCTGTCAGAGCATTGATTGTTAAAGATGCGGATAATCTTCTTGTAGCCGGCAGATGTATCTCTTCCACCAGAGAAGGACACAGTGCTTTAAGAATTCAACCTACTTCTGCCGCAACAGGAGAAGCATGCGGTGCACTTGCTGCATTGAGTGTTAAACAGAATAAGCTCGTGAGAAAAATTAATTACAGTGATTTACAAAACCTGATATCGCATAATCTTACAAAGAAAGTATGAAAATAATTTTTGGAACAGACGGCTGGCGCGGTTTGCTGGAAAGTGAAATCAATGAAGAGACTGTTGCGCTCGTAGCGCAGGCTTTTACTGATTATAATCTGCAAAATTATTCGCAGCCGGCAATTGCAATTGGATTTGATGGAAGAAGGAACTCAGAAAAGTTTGCCAAAATATTTGCAGAGACTCTTTCGGGAAACAACATCAAAGTTTTTTTATCTGATAGAATTATTCCGACGCCTGTTCTTTCTTTTTTTGTGAAGCATAATAAACTAAATTCGGGAGTGATGATAACAGCCTCGCATAATCCACCGGAATACAATGGAGTAAAATTTAAAGCTGATTATGGCGGACCATTTCTTACAGAAGAGACCCTGAACGTTGAAAAATTATTGACAAATTCTTTAATTAGAAAAAACAAGACTAATATTGAACAAACAAATTTACTTCTGCCTTATGTTGAACAAATTGAAAAACTTATTGATTTTGAATTTATAAGAACATCTAGATTAAAAATTTTAATTGATTCTATGGGTGGTTCTGGTGTTGATTTTCTGGAAAGGATTTTATTGGCTCATAACATTCCGGCTCAAACCATCTTTTCCCAGCCGGATGAAAATTTTTACGGCAGACTCGCCGAGCCGATTGAAAAAAACCTTAAACCAGTATCCGACAAATTAAAGGAAGGTGACTATTCAATAGGACTTGCAACTGACGGCGATGCTGATCGCTGCGGCGTTATGCTTGATAATGGTGAATGGCTGAGTGCACAGGAAACAATTTTATTATTAACTGATTTTATCGTTAATATTAAAAAATCAAAAGGGCACATTGTTAAAACTGCCAGTGTAACAGATAAATTAAAAACACTGTTTGAATCAAATCAAAGAAAAATCTACGATGTACAAGTAGGATTTAAATATATCACAGAAGTTATGATCGGCAAAAACATTGCATTTGGCTGCGAGGAAAGCGGCGGTTTTGGTTACGGCTTTCATATGCCGGAACGTGACGGCATTCTTTCATCGTTATTTATGATTGAGATGCTTGCACATTCCGGTTATGATAAACTAAGTGATTATGTAAATCATAAAAGAAAAGAATTTGGAAATATTTTTTATGATAGAATTGACCTAAAGTATAATAAGCCGGACAGAAATGAGTTGCTGCCTGAACTTTATAGAAAATTTATTGATAGGATAGGTAATTTTCGCGTTGTGCATGCAAAAGCATTTTTTAGCAGCAGAAATATCATCAATGGTTTAAAGTTATTTATGGAAGGAGATAATCGCTGGCTGTTACTGCGTACATCCGAGACTGAACCGATTGTAAGAATTTATGCTGAAGGACAGAGTGTTGTAGAGGTAAAACAATTTCTGGAGTTTGGAAGAAAGCTATTTAGTTAAGAGTCATTCCCACGTATGTGGTTGTGTGATTATTCGACAAAAGTCATTTCGAAGGAGTCCTCGACTGAGAAATCTGTATAATTTTTCAGATTTCTCCCTGCGGTCGAAATGACAAACACAATTATCACCCAGCCTCGTATGTGGGAATCCATAATCAGAAAAATAGATTCCCGCCTTCGCGGGAATGACAATGTAACCAAAATGAAAAAGAAATTCTTAAATAAAAAAGAAGCAAAGCAGCTCATCTCAAAACTTGGTAATGAGTTTGCGATAGTAAAAAATCCCGGATACATACATCCTGAATATGAGCTTTATCCACTAGCACCAAAAATTAAAAAGCCTGCTAATGTCCTGACTGCTTCTGTAATGGATATGGATGGTACAACAACCACGACTGAAGCATTATGCATTCACTCGCTTGGGTTTATGGTTAGAAAACTCTCCGGCAGAATGACAATAGATCAATGGAAAGGTTTGGATTCAGTTAAAGACTATCCACACATTATTGGGAACAGTACAACAAAGCATGTCGAGTACCTTATTGATAAATATCAGAAAACTTTTATAAACGATCAGATCATAAAATCATTTTTATATGCTGCTGGCTGGACCATCACTTACGGCAAAGATAATAAACGTAAAGAAGAAGTTATCCTGAATCTGAATGATTTTAATTGTGCTGATTTAATCAGAGATGAAAGACTAATAAAACTAAATCCTTCATCACTTCCGGATGATGAGGACGAAGAACAGCTAAGTAAATATTTATTTTTGCAATACGGTGCACAATTCAAAAAACCAGATTCCCATTCTTTAGTAAGAATCGGTATTGATGTTTACTATCAGCGGTATCACGAAATTCTTGAGCGGATAAAACTTGGTGAAGGAAAATTCATTGCTGAAAATTTATTTGGCAATCCTGAAAAACATTTAATTGAGGCAATGCCCGGAATTGAAATTTTTCTTCCTATGATAAAAGGACTTATCACATCAAATGAAGAAATTTATTTCAACCAGCTTCTGCTTGATTATGAAATAAAGTGTGGGAAGAATTTTCCCGAAAGTAAAATTGATAAAGCCAGAAAATCTTTTTATAATCTGTGTAAACATTTTGTTAAAGACCCGCTAAAAGCTGCTGTTGTAACCTCTTCAATTCATTACGAAGCGGATATTGTGTTAAGAGAAGTGTTTAAGATCATTTATGCAAAGCTGGATAAAATGCTGCCTGTTAGTTCTGAAAAGAATTTGATATTAAATAAGTTTAAGGATCACAGAAATTATTACGATGCAATTATTACGGCAAGTGATTCGAATGAAATTAGATTAAAACCTCATCGCGATCTTTACAATATTGCACTTTATAAATTAAATGTGCCTAGAGAAAAGTTTGATCAGGTTGTTGGATTTGAAGACAGTGAAAGCGGAACGATTGCAATACGTGCAGCCGGAATTGGTTTATCGATAGCTGTTCCTTTTGCGGAAACAAGCGGACATAATCTTAAGGCTGCGACATACGTTTGTAAGGGCGGATTACCTGAGGTGATATTAAAACATAATTTATTCTTAAATCTCAGATGAATAAAAAATATAATGACAGAGTTTTTCACGTAATCTCAAACACTCACTGGGATCGTGAGTGGCGTTATCCATTTCAGCGCAACAGGCAAATGCTTGTTGATATGATTGATAAAGTTCTTGAGATACTTGATTCCGAACCGGAATACAGGGCATTTCATCTTGATAGTCAATCAATTGTAATAAATGATTACCTTGAAGTTCGTCCACACAAAGAAGAACAAATAGTAAAACTTGTAAAAGAAAAAAGATTGTTCATTGGTCCGTGGTATGTTTTACCGGAACAGTTTCAGGTAGGTGGTGAAAATCTAATACGCAATCTTTTACTCGGACATAAAAACAGTAAACTATATGGACGTGTTTCAAAAATTGGATACTCCCCTTTCTCGTGGGGACAAATTGGACAGCTGCCGCAAATCTATAAAGAGTTTGGTATTGAACTGATAATGTTTTATCGCGGAGTGAATTCAATTGATTCACCTAAAGCAGAATTTTTATGGATAGGAGCTGATGGTACGGAAGCTGTTTCATCCCGCTTCTCTACTATGCCAAGATATAATTTTTATTTTTACATATATCGTCCGGTGGTTCATAATGAGTTCTTCTCTGATGTCGAATATAAATGGTCACGAGGCGGTGTTCCATTTCATTTTATTGATCAGCAATTAGCTGAAGAAGATTATTTTATTGTTGATCCTGTGGATGGATATTATCCTGAAAACATAAAAAAGCAGGTTGAAACTATAATCAATGATCAGGTTGATGATTTTACAACACCGCACGTAATCTGGATGGAAGGACATGATTCAAGCGGTCCGAATATTAAAACTGTTCAGATAATAAAAGACATTAAAATGATCTTTCCTGATATGAGTGTCGTTCATTCAACTCTAGAGGATTATGCTGAACTATTATTTGAAAGTGTTGATCTTAATTCTCTTAAAAAAGTTTACGGAGAAAGAAGAAGCTCTCAGTACGACAGACGAAGCGGAAATATGTATGGATATACAACTTCTGCAAGAATGTATCTCAAACAAAAAAACTTTGAAGCTGAAAAGTGGACACAGTTTTATGTTGAGCCATTCACTGTCTTTTCATCCTTAACAGGAAGAGATATAAATGACGGCTACCTAGATAAAGCCTGGGAACTGATTATTCAGAACTCTTCTCACGATTCAATAGGCGGATGCAGTCTTGATCAGATTCACGATGATATGATGGATCGTTACAGACAGGCTATTGAGATTTCAAAAGGTGTGTTCGAAAGATCAGTGAAGTATATTGTTAAGAATCTTGATCTTCCGAAAGTAAGTGATGAAAATTTATTTCTCGTAGCTTTCAATCCTAATAATTACTTAAGGAATGAAGTTGTTGAATGTTTTATTGATATTCCAAAAGAATTTGATAAAGGTGATTTTAACATTTTCGATCTGAACGGCAATCTAATAGAAAAACAAACCTTAAGATTTAAGCCTTACCAGCCGGTAATTGAACAGCTAATTGATCGTCCAATGTACTTTGATATGATGCGTTATCATTGCTGTGTTGATTTGAAGAATGTACCGGAGTTTGGGTACAAATCATTTTGGCTGAAACCTGTTGAGACGTCAAAAGTCAGAGGTCAAAAGCTTGCCCTGAGCTTGTCGAAGGGTCAAAAGTTAAAAGATGGGTTAGCTAATAATAATATTATTGAAAATGATTTTCTGAAAATTAAAATCAAACCAAACGGCACGTTTGATCTCTTTGATAAAATAAATAAAAAAGATTTTAATGGACTTGGATATTTTTATGATGAAGGTGAAGCAGGACATGCGTGGATTAATGTTCCAACTAAACCGTTTATAACTACATTAAAGAGTAAAGTAAAAATAATAATTATTCAAAATGGAGCACTAAGTGCTACAGTTAAGATCAGCCACAAAATAAAACTCCCGATAAATCTATCTGAACGGAAAAAGAATAATCCAAAATCTACTGCTGTAGATGTTGATTTATTTATAACCCTGAATAAAAACTCAAAGAGAGTCGAACTAAAAGTTCATGTTAATAACACTGCTGAAAGTCACAGACTCAGAATAATGTTCCCAACAAATCTTGATGCGAACTTTCATTACGGTGAAGGACAATTTGATGTTGTAAGAAGATCTTCTCAAAGGCCTGATACAAAAGACTGGATCGAACAGCCAATGTATGATTATCCTCTGCATCATTTTGCAGATGTTACTGATGAAAAGCATGGTTTTGCTGTGTTAGTTGATGGTTTGAAAGAGTACGAATTACTTAATGATAAAAAGAAAACTCTCGCAGTTACTTTATTCCGTGGATTTGAATATATAATTGCTCCAAGTTCAAAACAGGATTATACCTACTTGAAAGGCAGTCAGTGCCTGGGTAAATCAAGTTATAGCCTGGCAATTTATCCACATAAAGGTGACTGGCAATTTGGTGATGTTTATAAGGAAGCATTAAACTTCAACAATCATATTAGTCTTGTTCAAACGGGGAAAGCAAATGGTGAACTTCCTTCAGAATTATCTTTTATGAAAGTTACTCCTGATGAACTGGTTTTTAGTGCATTGAAGAGATCGGAAGATGGTAATGGCTTTGTGCTGAGAGTTTATAATCCAACTGAAAAGGATGTTAAAGGTAAAGTAGAATTTTATAAATCAATATCCAAGGTTGAACAGGTGACTCTGGAAGAAATTTTTGTTAGAGAAATAAATTTGAATGATAAAAATAGTTTTACTGTTACATTAGCCAGGAAAAATATAGGAACATATAAAATAGTTTTTACTTAGTGTTTCTTGGTGTCCTTTGTGCCTTAGTGGTAAATCCTTTCACCACTCAGACACTAAGAGAACTTAGGTTCACTTAGAATGAATAAATTCAGAAAGATGACATTATGATAAAAAATAAATACGGTTATTTCACAAAAGACGGAAGAGAATTTGTAATTACCGATCCCAAAACTCCGCGCCCGTGGTTTAATTATATGTGGAATGAAAGTTACGCGGGTTTGATTTCTCACACAGCCGGCGGATTCAGTTATCTTGAAACTCCGCGTGATAACAGATTGACAAGAATGCGTTACAACTGCTTGCCATGGGATCGCCCCGGTAGATATATAATTGTTAAGGATGCAGATTCAGGTAAATACTGGTCTTTAAGCTGGGCTCCAACAATCGATAAAAAATACGATAAGTATGAATGCAGACACGGACAGGGCTACACAACAATTATTACTGAGAAAAATAAAATCCGTGGAGAAATAACTTATTTTGTTCCAACTGATTTGAACGGAGAAATCTGGAAAGTTAAACTCACAAATCTTTCAAACGAAAAAAGAAAACTTGAAATATATTCCTTTACTGAAATTCTGATGGGCAATGCTTTGAATGATATTATCAATCAGCCGAATGATAAACATTTTACTGATATTAAGTTTGATGAGAAAAATGAAACACTTGTCTGCACACGCCGTTACTGGGTACTGAATAAAAAAGTTTCCGTTGCGCAGCCAAACATTGACTGGAGATATAACTTATTATTCACAACTACACTCCCTGTAAGCGGATTTGATGGAAGTCTTGATAACTTTATCGGTAAATGGCGATCTGAATCAAATCCAATTTCCATTGAAACCGGAAAAATGAGAAATACAGAAATAACCGCAGGCGATCCTGTTGCCGCACTTCAATCTAAAATCACACTGGATAAAAAATCCGAAATTGAATTTGCAGTTATCATGGCTGTTGTTCCAAAAGAAGAAAAAAATCCTTTTAGTGCAATTAAAATAAATGAACTAAAAAAACTTAAGACCATCAATAAAAACCTTGATGATCTAAAAAAGAACTGGGCTGATTATTTCAGCAACTTCAAAGTAAATACTCCGGATCCAAAATTTAATTTATCACTCAATGTCTGGAATCAGTATCAGGCAGCAGTTACTTTTGATATGGCACGTAACTCCGGTTATTATCACGGTGGATTGTTATTCGGAACCGGAATGCGGGATCAGTTTCAGGATATTCTTGGTATGGTAATCTCTCATCCTGATCGTGTAAGAAAAAGATTACTCAATGCTTTGAGATTTCAATTCAAAGATGGATCAACGCTTCATAATTATTTTAAGATTACGGAGTGGGGGGAAAAAACAAATCACTCCGATACTCCATTGTGGATTCCTTTCGGAATGGTTGAATACTTAAATGAAACTGCGGATTTCTCTATTCTCGATGAAGTTGTTGCATTTTATGATGATGGTGAAGCATCAGTCTATGATCATATGAAACGTGCAATTGATTTTGCAATTTCTGCTTGTACTGAACGCGGTATTCCAAAAATTATGAACGGCGATTGGAATGATACTCTGGATCATATTGGACCAAAAGGAAAAGGAGAAACAGTTTGGGGCGCATTCTTTCTCGGTTATGTGATCAGAAAAACTTTTGAATTACTTGAACACAAGCAGGATTACTCCACTCTTGAGAGATGGAAAAGTAAATACGAGGAGTTAAGAAAAGTTATTGATGAAAATTGCTGGGATGGCAAATGGTATCTTCGTGCATTCAGAGATGACGGAAGTGAAGTTGGTTCATCTAAACATAAACAAGGAAAGATATTTGTTAATGCACAAAGCTGGTCCGTTATTTCCGGATTAGCTCCGGTAGAAAAAGCACAAGCTGCAATGAAATCCGGTAAAAAATATTTAACAACTCCGTATGGAATGCAGATCGTTTATCCATCCTACACAGAAGTTGAGGATAATACCGGATTGATCAGCCGCTGCGTTCCGGGTAAAAAAGAAAACGGCGCAGTTTTCAATCACGCTTCCTCCTGGTTTGTTTTGGCTTCGATAATGAATGATGATATTGATTTTGCTTATGAAACTTATTCCAAAATGCTTCCGACAAATTCTTCAAAGAATATTGACAGATATGAAGTTGAACCTTATGTTTTTGCGGAGTATATCACAAGTCCTGATCACGAAACTGAAAATCAGGCAAGCCATAGCTGGTTAACAGGCACAGCAGTATGGATGTTAAGAATTGGAATGGATTATATCTGCGGATTCAGAACATCTTTGAAAGGATTGATTATAAATCCAAATATTCCTTCTAAGTGGAAATCATTTTCTGCCCACAGGAATTTCAGAGGAAAAAGAATTAATTTGAAAGTAGAAAACCCTAAAGGAAAATATTCCGGGATCAATTTGATTGAAGTAAATGGAAATAAAGTTGATTCTAACTTTATTAATCCTGAAGATTTTTCTGAAAAGGAAATTAATGTAAGAATAGTTTTAAGTTAATTTTAAATGTCTATTCCACAGAAAAGGGAATCTAATTTTGTTGTTTCAGCCTGAGCTTGTCCAAGGCTGATTGAATTTTGATATAATATCACACTTCGACAGGCTCAGTGTGACATCTATTCGGAGTACTTATGAAAAAAATATTACTTTTTTTGGTTGTGTTTACAACTGCGTCTTTCTCGCAAATAGCCTGGACGGAGATAACATCAAATTATACACTTCCTGCTGGAATAAAAATCTTTAGCGGTGAACGTGCTTCTCCGATATTAAAAATCTTTTATATCGATGTTGATATGAACAATCCTGATCTGGTCATTCATCCATATATTAGTTCAACAAACAGAACTATAAACAATTTTGTTCCTTTAGTTGGAGCTTATGCAGGAGTTAACGGTGGATTTTTCGGCGGTACGAGTTCATTCTCTGCAGTTGTTTATCCCTACGAAGTGAAAGCGCAAAATGTTGCTTCTGTAACCCGTAACAGCCAATCATATCCGGTTATCAGAAGTTTCTTCGGAATGAATTTCGACAGAACATTTAACGTTGAATGGATTTATCATTACGGTAATAATGTTTCTAATATTTATCGTTTTGATTCGCCAATGCCTTATACAAATAATCAGCCTAATCCATTGCCTGCCCCTGTGCAATCAGCCGGAATTGTTTATGAGAATTTATTAGTTGGTATTGGTGGAGCGCCTACTCTGGTAAAAGATGGTCAGGTTAATGTAACATATAATGAAGAAATTATGTGGGGCAGCGGAGTTGGTTATGATAATCGCGATCCAAGAACCGCAGTCGGTTATACTGCAGACAATCACGTTATAATGATTGTCGCTGATGGACGTCAGGTTGCGAGTCAGGGAGTTGGACTTCCGGAATTAGCACAAATAATGATTGACCTTGGATGTGTTAAGGCAATAAATCTTGATGGCGGTGGTTCGACACAAATGGCTGCAGGAAATCAACTTGTTAATACACCATCTGAGTCAAGAGCAGTTCCAACAATACTAACAGTAACGCATAAAGATTCATTAAAACTTCCAGCTGTTCCGCAATTTGAGAAAATAATTGATACGGGAGACCCTGAATGCAGTCTAATTGGAAGCGGATGGTTTCCTTCAGCAAATCCTGGTTTCTGGGGTAACACACAGGCACAATTAAATCCGGTTGGTGATGGAAGTGCTTATGCAGAGTTTGCTCTTGGATTAGCTGCAACTGCAATCTACGAAGTTTATGGATGGTGGGTATCCTCATCAAACAGATGCACGGATACTCCCTTTATAATCAGGCATAAAAATGGTACAGATACAGTGCGGGTTAATCAGATACAGAATGGTTCTATTTGGAAACTGATTGGCACTTATCAATTCTCACAGGATACATCACAAAAAGTTTTTATATCTAATGCAGGAACAGCCGGCAGTTCAGCAACTTATGTAGTTGCAGATGCTATAAGGTTAATTTCTTATGATCCCGTTACAACTGTAAAAGAAGAGAGTAACATTATCCCGGAAGGATTTATGTTATATCAGAATTACCCGAATCCATTTAATCCAAGCACTAAAATCAGTTGGCAGTCCCCGGCATCAAGTTGGCAAGTTCTTAAAGTTTATGATGTATTAGGTAATGAAGTAACAACCCTTGTAAATGAATACAAACCAGCGGGATATTATGAAATTGAATTTGATGCATCCAATATTTCAAGCGGAGTTTATTTTATCAACTTAAATGCCGGAATATATCATTCAACAAAAAAAATGGTTTTACTCCGATAAACATTGAATAATTTGAAAATAATTCATTTTATCAATATTAATTATTCGCTGCGAACAGAATTGGGATGTAAAAACTATGAATAAATTCGGCATTAAATCTTCATTACGTCTGGATTTGTTAATTGAAATTTTATAAGTTAGTATAGCTTAATACTAAGAATAATTTCCTATGCAAACATTTCTAAAACAGGCCTTATTAATTTGTTTAATCATTCCTAATTCAATTCACAATAATAATTTAAATGAGAGGTTAGTATGAAAAAACTAATGTACTTTCTTGTCCTTGTTCTTTTTACTGCGAGTTTAGGATACTCGCAAGTCACAACGCTATGGGAGAATTCCGCGGCTACATCCAATCTACCGGCATGGTTTACTACTGGAAACGGTGAAAGAGGATTGGCTTATGGTTCAGTCGCCGGAAATGACAGAGTTTATATTGTCTCGCGCAACAGCACATTTGGAAATAATATTTATATATATAATGCAACAAATGGTGATTCAGTAGGATTATTAAATAATACTGGTATCTCCGGAGGGTTATTTATTATAAATGATGTTGAGGTATCCTCAAACGGTGTTATATTCGTTAGTAATATGACTACTGATGCAAGTGGCGCTACTAATCCCTTTAAAGTTTACAGATATGATGCAGAAACGGATATACCGGTTACTGTGATTAGTTATAATACAACCGGAGTTGTACGTCTAGGAGATAAATTTACTGTTACAGGTTCTACTGCAGATAATTCGGTTACTATTTGGGCTGCGTCAGGAAACACCAAAGAACTATATAAGTTTACAACTACTGATAATGGACTTACATTTACGCCAACTATAATCCAACTTCCAAGTTTGGGAACAGTAAGCTTGGGAAGTGCGGCGGTTGGTCCATTGCCAAACGGTGACTTTTATTACAATGCCGGTGGACAACCCGCTCAGAAATTTTTAGCTGATGGAACTGTAATTGATACAGTATCTACTGGTATTATTGCTACGGGAACTAATGCTATCAGATTTATGAGTACGCCAACTACAGATGAATTCTTCGCCACTTATGCTTATGGACCTACTAATGAAACAGGTAGAATAGTAAAAATACCTGGTGGAGATTTAAACTTAGCAGAATTAGTCGGTGTTACACCAATTTTAGGTACAAATAGTAATGCTGGCGGAACTGGTGATTTATCAATCCAATTGGTATCACCATTTATTTACAATGTTTATGTACTTGGAACAAATAATGGTTTCGGCGCTTATCAGGTTGATTTGAGAACACCACTAGCTGGCGATTATTATATTCCTCAAGGTGCTAATCCTCAGGGATTTCCTACATTAGCTGATGCAGTCGCATCATTAAATGTCAATGGAGCTTTAGGAACAGTAAATTTCTTACTAGATGCTGATACATTAAGAGAGAATACATTTACTTTTGATGCGGATTTATCGGTTGACAATAATGTAGTTATTAAACCCGCACCTGGTAGAGACGTTGTTCTTTTTGTTACTGCCGGACCTAGTCAGGGTAACGGTATCCAGATGATTGGATTTAATAAAGGTTACGTTACATTTGATGGTAGCAATGATGGTTCAAACAGTAGAAATCTTACTATATCAACAGAACAAGATGCAGTTGCCGTACCTTTTGGTTTAAATAATGCAAATGCAGATACGG
Organism: Ignavibacterium sp.; assembly: GCA_018335755.1. GTDB lineage: Bacteria > Bacteroidota > Ignavibacteria > Ignavibacteriales > Ignavibacteriaceae > JAGXRK01. The sequence goes on from JAGXRK010000063.1 coordinate 113,818, forward strand.
TTGCACTCAAAAATCTAATGATTAAGAATATTGTTGATGTACCGTTAAACTTCAGATATGGTGCTGTAATTAATGATGTTGGTGGCGTATTTGGATTCCATGTAGAAAATTGCCAGATTGGTACTCCTGAAAAACCTGTACGTCGAGATGGTCTTGCTCCTTGGGGCGGTGGTGCAACTCCTAATAGTTTTACTTTCCTAAATAATGAAATTTACGCCGGAGTACGTGGTATAACCACAATTTATCTCATAGATAGTGAGATCCGTGGTAACACAATTAATTTGATCCCGACAGGACTAACTGGTGGAACTGATGCTTATAATCATGGAATATATATTACTGGAGGCCAGGGCTCTATAGATATAAATGAAAACGTGATTAATTGTCTGACTAAAACAACAAACGCTTCTTCCTATATGATAGGAATCGCATTTGCAGGTAATTCAGAAGGTGGTACAGATTGGATTAATATTTTTAATAATATGATCAATATTGGCGCAGCAGATGAAACGCGCTCTACTTATGGTATTGGTCTTCGCTCATCATTACCTATGGGAAATCTTAAAATATACCATAATACTATTGTTACTAATGATAATGCATCAACCTTGGTCAGCTACGGAGTTGGAAATCATACTAACGGTACAGGCGCAGTTAATATAGATCTCAAGAATAATATTATTATAAATAATCATAACGGTAATACCGGATCCTCCGTAATTGGTTTAATTCCTGCAACATCCGTGCTTGTTTCAGATTATAATAATCTTTACTCTACTCAGAATCTTGTTAACTTTACTGGAACATTATATGCAGATCTAACAGCATGGCAAGCAACCTCTCAAGATTTGAATTCTGTCAGTAAGTTGGTCAATTTTGTTTCAGCTACTGATCTCCATTTAACCGGTGCATCTATAGGAGATTTTGATCTTGCAGGTACCGGAATGACTGAAGTTCCTTTTGATATTGATGGTGATTTGAGAGATGCTAACTTCCCTTATATGGGTGCAGATGAAGGTAATATACCGCTTGGTGTTATTACAATAGCCGAAGCAAGAGAAGATCTTAACGGCGATTTGATTCCGGACAGACTAGGTCAGGTTGTTACTATTCAGGGTGTTGTAATTTCACCAAATTATCAAACTACTAATCATTCTTATTATATCTGGGATGGTACAGCAGGTATAACTGAAATACTGTTTGGAACAACTAATCCTGTTCTTAACCTAGGCGATCTTGTTAGTATTACAGGCGAAATTGGACAATTCAGAGGTTTAACTCAGATACAGCCTGCAGCCTCTTCAAATATTACTTTCCTTAGCGCTGGAAATCCGGTGCCTGGTCCAGTTGTTTTATCCATAGCAGACTACATGGCTGATCCGGAAGCATATGAAGGAACTTTAGTTGGATTTATTGCAGTTAATAAAGTCAGCGGCACGTGGCCTTCACCCGGTGGAAGTGCAACCATTAAGGTAACCGATGGAACTGATACTGTTGATATAAGAATTGACTCAGATACCGATCTTGATGATAATCCTGAACCAGTTTGGCCAGCAGACCTCTTAGGTTTAGGTTCTCAATTTTCAAGTGGAACAACAGTTCTTGATGACGGATATCAGATACTTCCCAGGTACTATGCAACCGATATATTACCTCCGGGAACAATACCTGTTGAACTTACTTCATTCACTGCTTCAGTTGTCAATGGCAATGTTACTTTAAGCTGGACAACTGCAAGTGAAACAAACAACCGCGGTTTCGAAATTGAAAGAAGTACCAGTGGGGAATTTGCTGTTATCGGGTTTGTAGAAGGTTCAGGTACATCCCTACAAGAAAAAACATATAGCTATGTTGATCCTAATCTTGCGAGTGGTACCTATAGCTACAGATTAAAACAAATTGACTTAAATGGCAGTTTTGAATACTCAGGTACAGTTGAAGTAGACGTAACTGCGCCAACTGCATTCGAATTAGCTCAGAATTATCCAAATCCATTTAATCCGGCTACAGTAATTGAATACTCAATTGCTTCACCAGTGAATGTAACATTAACAGTTTACACCATTTTGGGTGAACAGGTTGCTGTTCTTGTTAATAATCAGTTTACTGAAGCTGGAAAATATTCAGTTAATTTCAATGCTTCAAGTCTTGCAAGCGGTACGTACATTTACAGACTGCACGCAGGCGAATTTGTGTCTGTTAAGAAGATGCTGTTAGCTAAATAACATTTCTGATTATTGCCAGTCTTATAGGCTCACCCGTTATACTGCGGGTGAGCTTTTTTAATTAGCAGGTTTAATTATTTAACTATATATCAAATTATTACACTATTCAACTACTCAAGGTTTATATTAAACTCTTTACTATGTTGTTTCGGTAGGAATTATAAATAAAAAATGGGAACGATTATTGTACCATTAAATATAAACATTCTATATACGGGAGATAAATGCATCAGGACGATTTTTCTTTTGAAATAATTAACGACGTAGTTGTTGAAAAGATACACTTTACCAGGGCTACTCAAAAAGAATCAAACATCTTTAAAGGCAGGCTTGATAAATACTTATTATTAAAATATTATAAAATAATTATTGATCTTTCAGAATGCAGCTTTATTGACTCCACTTTTCTTGGCGTGATGGTAGTTTCCTTGAAAAAAGTCTTTGAAAAAGGCGGAGAGATCAAGTTCGTTATAAATAACGATGCTTTGATGAAAACAATTAAGGATATAAAACTTGATCGGGTTTTTAATATTTATCAGACTGCTGGCGATGCCTTAAAAAGTTTTGAGGACCATTTCTAAATTCTCAATTCAATTCACAGACTAATTATTTTAATACACTCATTTTACTTCTCAGATTGATTTTAAGCCGTTTTTTAATTGGCACTGACCTTGGGCTTATTATCCTGAGGAATAATGAGTACACTTACAATTATAATATCTGTATTGGTTTTAGCAGTCCTGCTTACTGTAATTATTATTGCAGTTAAGAAGGAAGAAAAAAAGGACATTGACAAATTGTTTCTTTGACCTTGTTTGATATATAGTATTTCCCTGTATCCCATCTTTTATGACCCTTTTTTTATTATTTAATCATTAAAAATGTCACTATTTTATGTTTAGAAACACTTATTACCATAAACTAAAAAAGGAGATATTTTATGAAACAGAAATTCTCGTTCGTTTTTTTCAGTAAATCAATATTGTTAGCTTTTTCTTTAGTAATAACTTCATGCTCTGAAGAAAGTACAACCGAACCTACTCCAACTCCCTCAAATGCTCCTATGGCCAAATTATCAGATATACAGTCAAAAGTATTTAATATAAGCTGTGCCACAGCTAATTGTCACGCTTCAGGCACTGCAGCAGGAGGTCTTATTTTATCAGATGGCCAGTCATATAATAGTTTAATAAATGTGGAAAGTATATTGTACCCGGGAGTTAAAAGGGTTGACGAAGGAAATAGTGAAGAAAGCTTGTTAATCCAAATAATTAAAGGCACGAAAACTCCCAGAATGCCTCTTAATGCTTCACCTCTATCGGCGGCAGTAATTGATTCTATTGCAAAGTGGATTGATGAGGGAGCATTAAATAACTAAGGATTTATTAGATAACTAAATGATTTAAAATTCCTGAGTGTTGAATCTCTTATATCCTGTTTTTGTTTTTTAACCATAGTCAACTCCTTTCAGGAAGAGACAATACAAAAAAACCCCGCATTTTCAGCAGGGTTTTTTGTAAAAGATAGCTTCGGAAATTTTACTTCAAGAGAACCATCTTATTTGTTAATAGATTACCATTGGAAGACAACTGGTAAACATAAGTACCTGAAGAAAGATTTGCGGCATTAAAATTAACTGTATGAGCACCGCTTGTCATTTCATTGTTAACCAAAGTTGCTACTTCCCTGCCGAGCATATCATAAACCTTTAAGGTTACAAACCCGCTTGACGGTAATTCGAACGAAATCTTTGTTGATGGGTTAAAAGGATTAGGATAGTTTTGCGAGAGTTTATATCCGTTAACTACTATCTGACCCTCTTCATCAACACTTGTCCAGTTTGGATTTTCGAATCTCTGGATCAGCGGATAGTCGCTGGCACCAAAACAAGTAGCATATGCATACCTGTAATCGGGGCTGAAAGCCAGTCCGCGATTTCTTTCATTTGGACTTGCCGGAGTATTGAACTGCCAGATCAAACTGTCTACTACTTCTTTTGTTTCAACATTCCATGCATAATATGCACCAGGTGCATAATTAGTTACTACACCGGGATATTGATTTGGAAGATCGTTGTACGAACCAGCAGATATCCAAAGAACTGAATTATCAGGTGACCATCTGAAAGATTCTGAATCAAATCCCTGAGCCATTGAATCTTTTAATTCCCAGGGAGAAAATTCGTCATTTCTTGAGATTATATAGATTTGATGGTTTGTATATCCACCCCAATAAACTGAATTTCCTTCCGGACCTGCTTCAAAATCACGTGAGAATCCAATTGATGCATCAAGCACTGTTTCTAAAAAGAGGAAAGCAGGAGAATATAACTTAATAGGCTGTGGAGGAATAACGTGAGCAGAGAACATGTTGTTGGCATCATCAACAGCTACAGCTGTTAGAGTTACTTCATCCGTAGGTGTAACTTTTGCTATACCTTCACCGGTTTGATAATCTATTCTAAAAACTTCATCGAAAAATGAAGCGAGAATATTACCATCAGCATCTTCTTTAATACCTCTGCCGCTGTTAAATAAAGTATCAGTTACACCGCCAATAGTTACAGTTTGAATTGGAGAAAAAGGTGCCGGTGTTCCGTCAGGGAAAAACACATAAAGCGCTCTTGTGTTGACTGTATCACCTGTACCGGTTACTATTGGTTCTGTTGCACCAAATGGCTGAAACCAAACTTTACCATCAGGGTCAACAGCTATTCCGTGACCACCTGTACTGGTTCCCAAAAGGAAATTATCATCAGGAAAATTTCCAAGAGGTGTCCAGTACTGTGAGAATGCAGTACCAACTGCAAATAGAACGAACAGAGAAACTAGTCCTACAAATTTTTTCATAAAAAGTACTCCTTATATTGTGATTATATTGATTAGTCGTCTCAGACTAAATATTAATTATTAATTACTGATTATAATATTCAGCACCAGGTTTTTGAATATCAACCCATAAAACCGTCTGATTTAGACCTGAACCTGCAGCACGGGTTAAAAACAATTTGTTGCCCTGAGGCCAGTACATCGAAATTATTTCATCGCCTAAAATCACACCTTCGTATAGAGATTCCGAAGATCCGTCTGGTTTAACAACAATTACTGGATTTGGTTTTTTATTTGTGCCTAAATATAAATCTCCATCTTGCGAAAAAGTCATTGTATTTGTTCTTACACTCGGATAATTATTTGTTAATTCAAAAAATAATTCCTCAGCACCCAAATCACCAGTTGCATCTACGGGCATCCGCCAAACACCTTGAACACCCGATTTTAATCCAGCCACATAAAGGTAATTATTAAATACTCTAACTGCATTTAGTTGTGCGACAAAAGGATACTCTGTTACTGAAAGATCCTGTTTGATTTTAAAAATTACATTATTAGCACCAACAGCCCAAAGATTTGTATTCTGATCAAAATCAAAATCCTTTAGAAAAGTACCGGCAGGCGCAAGACCCCAAGGCGGATTTGGAGGAGTAACACCTTCATTTACTTTCCAAATACCACGAAGATTTTTCGAAGCAAAAATATCGCCGTTACTAAAATATCTCAAAGCATCCCATTTTGTTTCTGCACCTTTAGGTACAAATTCGGATATTTGTTTATCGGGTGTAACTTTATAAATTCCCTGACCCTGTAATGATGCAAGCAGGTTACCGCTATTATCAAAAGTTATTGCAAATGGTAACTGATTATTGTTAGGATCAAACGCAAAATATTCAGCAACGCCGGGATCTATTTTATAACTGAATACATTACTGAAATTCTCGACCTTGAAGGATGCAACTTTAATTTCCACAGCATCCCCTGTTACCAGCGGCACTTTTACACGAATCTGAGTTGTAGTGGCACTTATCATAACACCCTTTACCCCATTAAAATAAACCGAATTTTCTTGCGGATTTGAAGAAAAGTTCAGCCCATTAAGGGTAATTGTTGTAATTCCTGCTAAAGCCTGCTTGTCAGAATCAATGGAATTAATAACAGGAGCAGGTTTATCCTCATTTACAAAGGTAGGCCACAGACCAGGCTCGGGATCATCACCGCAACCGACAAATGACAAAAGACTTAAACTTAAAACTATACTGCTGAATATGTAAAACTTTTTCATCATGGTTTTTCTCTATGATAAAATGATTAATAACCGATATTGATTGATACTCTGTGAACATCACTGAATATTCCAAATGGAGTATAAGAGTAATCAACCGCGAATTTAAAATCTGAAAACTGCTGTTTAAAGCCTACACCAGCACTGAATTCCTGTTCATCAGTAGGGAAAGTGTATCCGCCTCTGAGAGAAAATGTATTCATGAAGGTGTATTCTGCACCTACGGATACCTGTTCCGGATAATCCCTTGGGTGAGCTGCATCAACTGCAACTAATAATGAATGCATATCCGGATTAACTGATGTTAAGTCCATAGCATTTATTGACATACCAATTCTGAATGTAAGAGGCAGCTGAAAGTTGTCATCCTTATATCTTATTTCGGTTGAGAAGTTTCTTACACTCATACCAAAATTAAGACTCTTAAACCCAGTATGATAAAGAATACCGAAGTCAAATGCTGCAACATCAACCTTAAACTCTTCAGTTAACCTGCCGCCTCCCGGGTCGAATCCGGTTACTGCAGTACCCATAGACTGACGAACATACTTAATGTTACCACCGACCATGAACTTTTCAGACAGCTGGTTTGCATAACCAATACCTATAGCCATAGCGGTTGGTTTGAATGTTCCTACATCCAGATATCCGTCGTCATTAGGAGCAATTATGGTACCTAAAAACTCACCGTAATCTACTGCAACAAGGGAAACACCAAAAACTCCGTAATCACCATCAAACAGGTTCAGAGCTGCAGTTCCATATAGATAATTTATATCTGCAATCCACCTTGTTGTACCGAAAGCAAAATCACTGTAACCCTGCATTTCAGCCATTGCTGATGGATTATAAAGCATTGATGTTGAATTAGACATCAAAGACGTTACTGCATCACTCATTGCACTGGAACGTGGATCGAGTGAAACACTAAGAAACTTCATACCGGACTGTGCCAGTTTATTTCTTTCCTGAGCAATTGTTTCAGTTGGAAAAACTGCAGCAAGAATAAAAGTAAAAACTAAAAGTAAACTAATTTTTTTCATGTAAATACCTATTTCTTTTCTAATTTTACACGAATGGATTTATTTTTTTACTCAACTAAATCCACTTTAATAATTGCATCACCAGTTGGCAATGTTGCATTGGCATTAGCCATTGAATAACTTACCCCGCTTTGAGCAGGATTAGGCACAGTGCCTTCAAAAATTATAATTCCTGCTGAAGTACCAGCATTCCTGTTATCATTAATTTCCATTGTAATATAAACTTTTGCTCCTGATAGATTCAGAGGAAAAGTTAAACCGGCAGGCGCGTTAATAAGAAAATCCTCACCTGGAAATGGCAATGGATCTAAAGTGCTGCCGTATTCGTCTAATTGATCAATTCCCCTTGGAGAACTGAATCTTCCTGTTGAAACCAGAACTCCGTTTACTTCAACCCAGCCTTCGTATCTCCAGCCGCCATATAATTCAGGAAGGTCTAAACCAGCAGTTATAGTTTGATTAACTGAATCAACAAACCATATACCACTGAGAGGCGTTGCGTTTGAACTGTCTGTGGGGGTCAGTAAATTAAAAACGGCAGATGAATTATCAACACTAAAAACATTTTCTCCAAATCCAACATTGCAGCTGGCGTTAGCAAACCTGCCTCCAAGAATCTTTCTGCTGTTTGCCGGAATTGTTGGCGGTAAGGTATCAAGGAGGGTTTTCCTTTCAACAGTAATCCAAAAAAGTTGTGCTGTTTGAAGCATTCTGACCGGTTTTTCAGATTTATATGAAAGATTTCCGTTTACTGCATCACCGGAGAAGAGAATAACCGGTTGAGATTGTGACGTATCTTCATTCTCAAACCAGGCCACAAAAGCCATTGTATCTGGAATTGCAGGTAAACCAGATAAATTAAACTCAATAGTTGCACTATCCAGAGTATCGCTGTTTTCAAAATAGTCACAAGCAGTAAGAAATAGTAGTGATATTCCGAAAAGCATTAATAATTTTTTATTCATTTTAATAACCTTTTTTATAAGATATTAACTGACATTTATTTCTATCGTATAATGACGAATTTTGCAATGTGTTTTTCACCTGTATTATTATCAGTGATCACAGCAATGTAAATACCGCTTACAATTATCTGATTGGATGATGTAACCGAGTACCAGAAAGCATCACCGCTTCCGTCAGTATGTTCGATAGTTTTTATCAATTCTCCTAATTCGGTGTATATGTTAATTGTGCAATTACCCGGGATGTTATAAAATGCAATTTTATCTTCATCAAGGGTACTTTGGAAACTTAGCTCATTAATGGGACTAATTATATAAGGATTTGGAACAATCCTAATATCACTCAAACTTTTTCCTGCAGGTCTTTTCAGGTTTGCAGGGTCATACGCTTGGGTGGCATATCTGCTGCTCTCAAGACCGTCTGAACCAACGCAAGTCATATAGTAAAAGTAATTAAACCCTCTTACTAAAATTAGGTCATCATAGCTTGAAGCGCCCGCAGGTAATTCTGCAATCATTTCATATTCTTTGTCAAAATCACCAAGTGCCCTATAAATCCTGAAATTTGTCGGAGGATTTGGATCAGCTGGATCGAGAGTCCAGGCTAAAGAAATTCTGTCACCGCCGGAATTCACATCAAAAGTTGCCGGAGGCCGGGGCGTTGCTGGTAAATTCCAATCATTCTGAAATGCAGTAATAGCATTTCTGAAAGTCTTAAACAATGAATCACGTCCTTGATTTATAACCTCTGTATTTTTCTGATAATCAGAGATTTGTCCACTTTTATATAATCTACCTACCCTTATTTGCTCATCCCGTGTCATACCGCCTGCCCCTTCTGCAATAACAATTCTTATGCTATCACCCGGAGCTAAAGTATATGGTCCATAAGCCACATTATACGAAGCACCACCGGATCCAGGAGCATATACATGTGGTGCCGCTGTTTGAGCTGCAAAGTCGCCGCTAGGTTCAACAAGATTCGCATGTCGGGGAGTCATATGTCCTGAGGACATAAAGAGATATTCATCTGCCATTCTACTTGTATTAAAAGCATTTGCACCTGCAGTAAATAAAGGCATATCGCTATCAGCCCAGGAAGTAGTTGATGGTTGTGTCGGATCATCTACATTTTCGGTAGGTGATTTATCCGCATAAAGCGTAACAGTACCTAAAAACTGTGAAGCTCCAAGTCTTCCGATTGTATCATCAGGAGAATTGTACAACAATGCGCTAGCATTACTAAGTTCCCAAAGAGGGCCACCTATATTATCGTATGCAACATCTTTACCTGGAAAATAACCATGCCAGGAGAACATTGCCCTGAACTGCTCATCAGGCGGATCACCTGCCGAGTTAATCGGTCCATCTCCTCTGGCATCATTCATTGTATTCTTTCCCCAGCCGGTAGCATTCTGAATTTCATATCGCACTGATTGATTAACAGCATTTCGGAATGTCCAGAAAACATACATATCTTGAATCGTATTATTCGGAAGTTCTATTTCATCATCAGCGTCTGTATTACCTGTATTGGTAAAAATATATTCATAAACAATATAATTATCGTTTTGGGGCTGACTAAACTGAAATATTTTTCGGTCCATTGTAACACCGAGCTGAGTGTTAACAATATTATGTATCATCCTATCGGCAATTAAATCGGGGTCAATACGATCAATTTCAACAGATTTTTGTTCTGAAAGAACCCCGTCAACTGATACTGCTGTTGGTTCCAGTTTAGAAATTAATTCCATCTTAACAGGAAAGGCCGCAAAGAAAGCAGGATTTCTTGGTCCGACAGTTACAACTTTATAAGGAAAGTTATTTCCGTTTTCGTCAGTAAAGTTTCTTGCTCCTATCCAGAAGCCTCTGGCTGCCTGCATATCCTGAAAACGATAAATAGCAGGCCACTGCATTCCATATTGCTGTCTTAAAACGAAAGCTTCTTCAAGTTCGCTTCCAATTTCTGAATACCAGTTATGGAGCGAACCGGCCGACATCCAAACATTCCTGTATTGTGCATTGGAGTCGGTGCTAAAGAATATAATGCTTACAATAGTTATAGCTAATAAATTGAAAAGCATTTTATTTATTAATTTTAGTCTCATTATAGCCTCGGTTATAAATTCTTACATTACTATTATAAATCTATATTGAATTTTATTCCGAAATAAATATCTCTCGGATTAAGGAAAGCTGTATAGTGTAAATTCGGCATATCAATATATGCTTTAGTATCAAGAACTTCCTTAATTCGATGCGGAGCAACCTCCCAGAAATAATTACCAGCTTCAACCCAAGAGTAGTACTTACCGTCGTTTGCGTTGTAATAATATGCTCTAGTGCTTGGATTAGTTATTGTAGATAAATCATTTATATACTCAATGGGCTGGAAAGGAGTGCTGTAATCTCTGAACATACCGGGTTTATCTGTTCCGGGAATATTACCATAATTGAAATCCTTAACTACATCTTCAGGAAGATGCAAGGATTTCATATAACTATCATAGTCATCAGTATTAACAAATCCGGCACGATAACCCATATACTTAATATTAAATACATTTATAACATCCATAAATAACTCAAGATCAACCGGTCCAACATCGAAAGATTTTGAAAGGCGGACGTTAACGTTGAAGAAATCTTCCCATTGTATGTTGTTTTCGTATCCGGCAACAGTAGCGCCTCCTCCTGTCCAGGAGAAGTAGGTACCTGAAGACCAGGAAGCTAAAATATTGAATCTAAGCTGATCAAGGAGATTTAATCCGCCCAACTGTGGTCCCCAACCTTCAGGTACGAAGAAATCTATACTTGCTCTGGCATAGGGCTGAGGGACAGGTTTACTTTGTCTGAAAGCTCTGGTGTTTCTTTCAACATCTCTTAATTCTGAGAGATTTTCCGGGTAAGAAGCCAGACCAAAATTTCCAGCGCTTGAAACCATATAGGTATAATTTAAAAATCCTGTAACCCATTCACCCCTGTTTTTTCTAAGTTCTATTTCAAACCCGCGTATATCAGAATAGTTGTTAGGTTCATTAATCAGATAACTTACACTACCATCCCTGCTTGCATACCTGACCAATCTTGATTGATTTGTAACATCTTTATAATATCCTTTTACACTTAATAAGAACTGGTCCAACAGATTTTGTTCATAACCTAATTCATAAGCAATTGTTCTTGGTAAATCGGCATTGGGATCAGCAATTCGTGTAACATTCTGGAATGCCTGGCTGATTCTCAGCAGAAAGAGATTTTCAGGTATAGGCATTGATCTGAAATGACCATAATTAAAGTAAAGTTTACTATTAACTGTAATCGGGAAGGCTACACCGAGTCGAGGACTTAAGTTAACCTGTGTTTTAACCGGTTCCTTATCTAATAAAATATCTATGTTTGCAGACTGAGCACCCGATAGTGCTTTGTCGTAAGGATCGAAAACGTACCAGTCGCCGCCTGGATCGGATAAGTCAAGCCTTAACCCCAGGTTTGCTATCATTCCCTCAAACTCTAATTTATCCTGAGCGTATACAGCAAATCGCTTAGGGAATTTTGCCCAAGAAGAATTCGAGTTACTTGTAGGAAGTGATGGTTCAACTAAAGCATAGTTAACTAAATTTTCAGTGTAGTTAAACTCAAAGCCGGCTTTTAAATAATTATATTTATCAACCTGACTTGCATAATCAAATCGCAAAGTATATGTGTTAAGTTTGCTGGAATCTCTTGAGTTACTAAATCCAAGTCCCATATTCATTGTTGACCCTATACCACCACCGGCACCACTGAAATATCCAAATGGAGCCATATCAAAAAATCTACCACCTATGAATATTCCGGCTGTTGTATCAGTTACATTAGAAAAACCCGCAGGTCTTCCATTCTCATCTAAATTATATTCATATCTTGGAGGACCTGTAAAAGTTGAATACTCAAATGCGACTCTGCTTCCGATAACTTCATAAAAGGTATTTGAACTAACTGCATGAGTAAATTTAAAACCCTGCATATTAGTGTATATAATACCCGGGTTCCAGTATTCAGGCGCATAAATTCTCGAATCAAGATAGCTGGCACCTGAACGGATATCTATATTAGAGGCAATACCGGATTCAGAACGGAATAATCCAGGACCACCGGCACGGCTGAAATTTGTACCGGTTTGCTCACCAAATAAACCTTCAAGTGAAAGTTTCATTCCCTGTCCAACATCTGAAGTAATTTTTATCTGGGCATTAAAATCTCTGTAAGCGTCATCGGAAAGCGGTATGAAATACATTTCCCTTGTTTGTCTGTAGGAAGCGGCAAATCTGAGGTTGCCAAGTGCTTCACCCCCAGGTACCGGTCCGCTTAAATTCATATCCAAGTCATAGTCAAAATTATCTATATCTAACTGACGTCTGTGCTGCCATAAGAATAATCTTTGAGCAGCTTCTGGTGTAAGATCATTATTAGGATTATCATCACCAAGGAGTGTTTCAGAAACTCTGTTCCATCCACCAATAAATTCTTGATACTGCTTTTGGGTGTATAAATCCCAGTTCCCATTATCGGTACCAGTCCATGCAACAGCATCATCAATATAAGGTCTGATCCAATAAGAATTAGGAGAATTAGCAGCATCACCAAAGTGCTTTCTGCCTTGTGGTCTGTACCTTCCCAGCATTGCAAAGGTATATCTGTCTTTTTTACCTTCTTTAGTAACAACGTTTATTAGTCCTGATCTTATGTTACCATATTCTGCGTTGAATCCGCCGGTTTGAATCTGAACTTCTTCAATAGAAGTAAAGCTGATTCCGGTATAAGGAGTATTGTCCCGTTCATCGCGCAGGGTTATACCATTAACAACAAAGGCTGTCTGATCACTTGCACCTCCTCTGATAGTTAACCCTTGAACACCTGCCTGTAAACCGATAATACTTCCAACACTTACGACAGGAAGATTTTCAATTTCTTTAATGTTCAGGTTGACGACACTTGCTGAAACGTCCTTACGGACTACAGGAATTTCAGCAATTACTACAACTTCTTCGATTCCTATTGCCTCAGATGTTAGAAGTACATTAATCTCAGTTGTGAGATCAATATTAACTCGAACATCCTGAATTATCTGCTGATTATATCCAACCATTGAAGCTCTGAGATTATAGAATCCTGGTGAAACATTAGTGATGGTGTAAAAACCATCAATATTTGTTGCAGCACCTATAGTTGTGCCTTCAACTAATATATTTGCACCAATCAATGGTTCGTTGGTTTGAGCGTCTCTTACAACGCCGCTGATTTTACCAACCTGGGAGAAGATAGGTATTGAATAAAGAAGTGATGTCAAAAGAAAAAAGAGTAGCGTTTTTTTCATAATCTCTTAACTCCTATAATAAACTAAATCGGATAGTGGGTCTATATCCTATTTCGAGTGAAATAATCACTCTATTCTCATTAATTATTTTTTTAATCAACTTTTAAACTGATTAAATTTTTCACACAAAAAACTAAATAATTTCATTGCTAAAGTCAATAAATATCAGATTTTTAGTATTGGCTCAGTTAACTGTTATTTCTGTTAATCAGAGCTTTTGCTTATCTATCCTGGCAAGCAATTCAAAAGTTCTAAGCCTGTCCTTATAAATGTTGTTGTTATTCATTTTAACAATATCAAGTTTTGCATCAGAATTTCCTTCCCATCTTCTGCAAAGATAAACAGCATGATAAATTCTGCCAATCTTATAATAACGTGATATTGTTATTCCAACACCGTAATCTTCGCCGTAAGATACGTTCGGGATTTTTATTTCTCTTAATACAGGTGTATAAAATGCACGCGGCGCTCCAAGTCCGTTAATACGCAATGCGTTGTTAGGTCCATTATCGGGTGTCCATTCCTTGTGATCAATTAATCCCGGCGGAATTTCATTCAGTTCTATATCTGTTAATTTGTAGGAACCGACAACCATAGCACATTTTTCAGTATGGAAAGTATCAACTATTGTTTGAATTGTTTTCTCATCAGAATATATATCGTCACTATCTAGCTGCAAGGCAAATCTTCCGCATTTTGGATTATGAACAGCTTCGTTCCAGCATCCGCCGATTCCGAGATCTTTTCTATCCGGAATAACGTGAATTAGTAAATCTGTGTTTTTTGCTTTTTGTTTAATAAGTTCTGTTGTTCCATCGGTTGAATGGTTATCCACAATAATCAGGTTGAATTTGAATTTTGGTTTTTGTTTGAGCACCGAGTCAATTGCATCACCAATTGTTTTAACTCTGTTTCTTACAGGTATGATTACGCTTGCTTCAAATTCAAATTTTTCTGCTTTATCAAATTCTATTTCTTTAAATGGCGATTTAAGAAATGCATTAATATCTTTTAGATGTTGGGTTACTGCCTTTTCCATTTCAACCTGTACTTCCCTGTTTTTGGGATCAACATAGCTGAAATGTTTTTCTTCAGAACCGACATCTTCCACAGCTTCAACTGTGTATAGATATTCGGGGATTCTTACTAAAGGATACTTCTGAGATACCTTAAGTCTCAAATCATAAAAGCCGGCAAACTTGTAATGCTCAGTAATTCTTTTTGCCGATTCTTTAATAGCATCGGTGCTAAAAAAGATAACTTCTCCAAAATCAAAATCATCACGCAGACTGCCCGGCTGATAATCAATTACAGGATGTATCTGCAGAACTGACTTTTCTTTTTCATAAGAATCAGAGTAAACCATTCCCGCAGAGGTGCTTTCTGCAACCTGTATAAATCTTTCAATCGAAAATTTACCCGGATCGATAGCCTTATCATTCTGAATGATCATAATGAATTTTGTTTGGGAATGTTCAGCTATAAGCTCAACAGTTCTGCTGCTCTTAAAAGAATCACTGATAATTACTTTTGCATTAGAAAAATTGTTTTGAACTTTTTCTGAAGAGACTACAAAAATCTCTTTTACAAGTGAATTTGTATTTAATCTTTTAATTGTTTTTTCAATTTCACTCCTGTTTCCAAAAGGGATAAAAACAGTAATCATTTTTTCCATCATTTATCTCTCATTTTTTTTCTAAAATATTACAATCAAAAATACCTATGCAAATTATAATAAAATAGACTGCTTATAACATATTTTTTTAATATCTTTTCAGGTACAAATGTTCATTTATAGAATGAAAAATTTGCCTAATACAAATTATTTTTATTGATTAAGTATCATCAGGAAAAAAATGAAAAATATATTTCACTTTTTATTACTGCTTTTAATATTCTCGCAATTTTTTGCAGCAGCTCAAAGCAGTAAATACAGACATTTGGTCGGAAGCAACCTTGAAGTTGCAATGAACCCGGTTTATTCGCCGGATGGAACTATGATTGCCTTCACTAAAGGAGGTTACACAGGTATATACGTTTATAACCTCGAAACAGATAACGCTACACAGATCACAGACGAATTATCGGCAGGATATGGCTTTAAATGGTCTTCGGATTCTAAAAGCATCTTAAGCAGAGTTGCACGGTATGAAGGTCCGCGCAGATTTAATTCTTTAAAGATTTTTGATGTGCAAAGCGGAGCACCCACACAGATCTCTGAAGAATCAACCAGAATGCCGTACCTTCCTGAATGGGCGCCGGGAAATAGTAAAGTTATTCTTCCCCAAAGAGATGGATTGAAAATATTTGAAACCGGTAAGGAACCTTTCTTCCTTGAAAACGAATCCCCTATTGTTGTTTACTCACTGAACGACAAAATAGTCGTTAAGGATTTATCCAAAGAGACAGAAACCGTGCTTGTTCCATTCAATGGTCAAAAATATCTGAATGTTTCTTTATCTCCGGATAAATCAAAAATAGCTTTTGAGGTTTATGGAGGAAACCTTTTTGTAATGAACATTGACGGAAGTGAATTAATCGATCTTGATGTAGGTTACAATCCTAAATGGTCACCGGATAGCAAGTCTTTAGTTTATATGATAACCGAAGATGACGGACATGCATTTACTTCTGCTGATATTTTTATGATTAGTGTTGATGGTATGAATAAAAGAAACCTTACAAAAACTGAAGATGAAATTGAACTTAATCCCTCAATGTCACCGGATGGCAAAACTATCGTATTTGAGTCATTTCTTAATGGTTCAATTTATTTAATGAATCTAGATTGATGCGGAGACACAAAATGAAAATTAAATATGTTAATAGCAGTTCTAAAATTTTCTTAATCATACTCTTACTCTTATTTCCATCAAATCTGTATTCCCAGCAGGTAACAGGTCTTTCAGGTTGGAATATTTATCTGGATCCCGGTCATAGCCAGGATGAAAATATGGGAATATATGGTTACTCTGAAGCAAAAAAAGTATTAAGAGTTGGATTGGCATTAAGACAGTTATTATTAGATAATACAGATATTGACACTGTATACATATGCAGAGAAAATGATCAGCAGCAAGTTTCATTATCCCAGAGAACTACGGAGGCAAATAATCTTGGTGCAGCCTGGTATCACTCTATCCATAGTGATGCATCCGGAACTCCATCTACAAATAGGACTTTACTGTTGTGGGGGCAATACCTAAATTTTACGGAGAAAATTCCTAACGGCGGCAAAGCAATGAGTGACATAATGGTTGGATTGCTGACCGCTGGTTACAGAATTCCTACAACCGGTTCAATCGGTGATCGTACATTTTATGGTGGATGCCCCTCATCCAGGCCCTGCCCTTATTTATACGTTAATTATTATACTAATATGCCTTCTGAGTTAAGTGAAGCAGGATTCCATACTAATCCGGAGCAAAATCAGTTGAACATGAATGAAAAATGGAAAAGACTGGAAGCATACACTTTTTACTGGTCGATATTAAATTATCATAACATAGTACGACCCTATGTTGGTATTGTTACAGGAATTATAAGAGACTTTGAATCAGGTTTGCCAATTAACGGGGCAATTGTTTCTGTTGAAGGACAAACTGATACTACAGATACTTATGAATCATTATTTTATCAATACTCAACAAATCCTGATTTACTTAGAAACGGATTTTACTTCTTTGAAGATGTTTCACCAGCGACTCATCAACTGCTGGCTTATGCACCCGGTTATGATTCATTGATAGTTAATGTTACTCCGTTAGACACATTTTTTACTTTTGTTGACTTACAGTTAATTTCTCAGATTCCGCCTAAAGTATTATCAACCGTCCCTGCATTTAATGACAGCTTATACCCTGGTTATGAAAACCTTGAAATCAATTTTTCGAGACAGATGGACAAGGGATCAGTAGAATCTAATATAAGTTTTAACCCTCCAGTTGCTGTTACATTTTCCTGGACAAATGATGATAAAACTTTGATTGTTAATACATCAAACTTTGCATTTGCATCAGAATATGAAGTAAATATTTCAGGCAGTGCTTTAGGGAAGTATGGACATCCATTTGATGGAAATGGTGACGGCATAGGCGGCGATCCGCTAACATTTAATATTAAAACAAAGGTTCAGGATTTTACCGCACCAGCCGCTACAGGCATTCATCCATCCTTAAATGCAACTGATATAGAGTTACGTCCGGTAATTAATTTCGGATTCAGTGAACGTATTAATACTTCAACTTTATCCGGTAAATTCAGAGTTGTAAGAAATTCAACTCAAACAAATGCCGCAGGAATTCTCAGACATTATGTTGTTAGCGACAGAAGTGCATTGAGCTTTTTTGTTACAACACCATTGATTGAAAATGAAACCTACACTATACAACTATTACCCGGTGTTGAAGATATTTTTGGTAATGCAATGGTTGATCAGGTAGAATCTCAATTTACTACCGGTAATTCCAATTACATTACAAGAACCATAATTGATGATTTTGAAGGCGGTATTGGCAACTGGTTTCAGCCAACAAGTTCGGGCAGTACAGTTGGAGTTATTGCTGAAGAAACAAAAATTTCACTTTCAACTTCAGTGATCAATCTTAACACTCAAAGTTCAAGATCTATGATGCTTGAGTACGGCTGGGATGCAAACGCAAGCAATTGGTTAATTAGAGAATATTATACCCCTGTTCAGCCGCAGTTTAATACAAACGGATTGCTTCAGGTATTTTTATTCGGTGACGGCAGCAATAATAAATTCCGATTTGCTGTGCGAGAAATTAATACAAATACTTTTGAAGTCAGTCCCTGGTATGATGTTAACTGGGTTGGATGGCAATTAGTTACCTGGGATCTTACATTGGGTGAAACAGGAACATGGTTAGGAAATGGAATTCTGGAACCACCGCTTAGGTTTGACAGTTTTCAAATGACTTATGAAGCGGGTAATCAAAGTTCAGGTGTACATTATTTTGATGATCTGCGATTTGCAACGTTTGATCCTGTCGGCGTTGAAGTTGAAGATGGTGTGTTGCCCGTGGCATACAATCTTGAACAAAATTATCCTAATCCGTTCAACCCTTCAACAATGATCAGGTTTTCAATTCCTGAAGCAGCTAACGTTAAAATAATAATAACAGATATACTGGGAAAAGAAGTTGCAACTTTAGTTAATAGTGAGTTGAGTGCAGGCAGTTATTCAGTTAACTTTGATGCTGTCAATGTTTCAAGCGGTGTTTACTTCTACACTTTGGTAACAGAGAACTTTAAGCAAAGTAAAAAAATGTTATTGATGAAATAAATATTTAACAAACTCATAAGCCCCTTCCATTCGAAGGGGTTTTTTATTTAGACATACTGAAATAAAATTATTTAGTAGGAAAATTATGAACTTCAGAAAATTCGGCAGAACGGAATTATTAGTTAGTGAGATAGGATTTGGCGCCTGGGGAATCGGCGGTCCGGCAATGGTTGGTGAAACTGCTATCGGCTGGGGCGATGTTGATGATGAAACTTCGATAAAAGCACTTAAGAGATCTTTCGACCTTGGTATTAATTTTTATGATACTGCAGATTTTTATGGATTCGGTCACAGTGAAGAATTAATTGGAAAAGTTTTTGGAAACAGAGACGATGTGATCATTGCTTCAAAGGTTGGTCATCGCGTTGAAGATAAAACTATAATCCTTGATTATACAAAAGAGCATATTCTTAAATCGTGTGATGAAAGCTTAAAAAGGTTAAAGCGCGATAAGATAGACTACTATCAGTTGCATTCTGCTAAATTGAAGCATCTTGAAGATGGATCTTGTATTGAAGCTATGAAAGAGCTTAAAGAAAAAGGTAAAATCCGTTACTGGGGTATATCGCTTAACACTTTTGATCCATACCCTGAAGCCGAATTTCTTATAGAAAGAAATACTGCTGATGGTTTTCAGCTTGTGCTTAATATTATTAATCAGCGCTCAATAAAACTAATTGAGAAATCCAAAGAAAAGAATTATGGAGTGATTGCAAGAATTCCTCTTCAATTCGGTTTACTAACCGGCAAGTTTAATAAATCAAAAAAATTTAGTAAAAATGATCACAGATATTTCAGACTTCCGCCAGAATTTTTGGATGAATTAATTGATGCACTAAATGACGTTTGGCCGGTTCAGGAAAAATACAAAATAAGTAAAACATCTTTTGCATTAAGTTTTATACTCAGTGTTGATGGCATTTCAACAGTTATTCCCGGCATAAAAACTCCTGAGCAGGCAATATTAAATACAACAGATATTATTAGGATTGAAGAAAAAGATCTTAATCATCTTAAACAGTTATTTAATAAAAATTTTGATAATCTCGTGGAGAAAATGGTTTAGCAATAAAGTAGAATATTTAATTTTTTAATAAAAAAATATTTGATTTGAATTTATATTATTTTGACTTCTTCCTTTTAAAATAATCAGGTTTATTAATATGAAAAAAAACTTAGTTTTTATTTTACTTATCTCATCTATCACATTCTCACAATCATCATTCAGGTTTGCTGTGTTGAGTGATATTCACATCGGCTATCCTACTGCCGAAGAGGATTTAAGAATATCTGTAAATGACATAAACTCTTTTAATGATATTGACTTTACAATTATATCAGGTGATATAACTGCAATAGGATCATTAGAAGAATTATCTCTGGCTAAGAGTATTCTTGATGAACTTGAGAAACCTTATTACATTATTCCAGGCAATCACGACTGCAAATGGTCAGAATCGGGTTCAACGGATTTTAGAAAACTTTGGGGAAATGACCGTTTTATTTTTGAGTACGGAAAATATTTATTTATCGGGCTGCATCAGGGTCCGAGAATGCGGATGGCAGATGGTTTCTGGGCACCTGAAGATATGCGCTGGCTTGATTCAGTGTTGGCTGCTTTACCAGATTCGAACCAACCGCTTTTTTTTGTTACCCACTATCCTCTTGATGAGGGAATTGCTAACTGGTATGAAGTTCTTGACAGATTAAAAAATTTTAATACCCAGTTAACTCTTTTGGGTCACGGACATAGAAACAGAATTTATGATTTTGAATCTATACCGGGCATAATGTGCAGAACAAATTTGCGTGGTAGTGAAGATTCCGGCGGATATACTATTGCAGAAATAAAAACTGACACGATTTTTTTCTTCGAACACATACCGGATAAACAAACTATTTTTTGGCATCAGCTTCCATTAGTCCAAAGAAATTATGAAGCATTCGTTCAGGAATTAGTCAGACCAGATTATTCAGTAAATGAATTATACCCGGAAGTAAAAGAATTATGGTCATTCAATACTGGTTTTACCATTGGTTCTTCAGCTGCCATATATAAAAATAGTGTTATCTGCGGTGATGCATCGGGAAAAGTTTATTCGCTCAGCATTGATAATGGAGATATCAACTGGACATTCCAAACCGGGGGGCCGATATATTCCACCCCTGATATTTCAAATGATCAATTAGTTTTGGGAAGCAGTGACAGCAGTATTTACTGTCTTGATGCTGACGATGGCAGTTTATTGTGGAAGTATAAAACTTATGCTGCAGTTTTAGGATGTCCGATAATTAAAGATGAAATAGTTTACATTGGTGGAAGCGACAGAACTTTCAGGGCTTTCAATATTAATTTTGGAAATGTTTTATGGGAGTTCAATGATTTAAACGGGTTTGTTGAAACTAAACCGGTGATTTATGATGATAAAATTCTCTTCGGTGCCTGGGACGAAAATTTTTACTGCCTCGATAAGAAGTCAGGTGAGTTAATTTGGAAATGGAAGGGCGATAGAAGAGGAGTGCTTTATTCCCCCGCTGTCTGCTGGCCAGTTACAAATGACGATGTAGTATTTTTTGCTGCCCCAGATAGAACTCTTAACGCATTAGACATAAATTCCGGTAAAACATTGTGGAGAACCGGTGAATTTGAAGTCCGCGAAACTATTGGCATATCAGAAGACAAAAAAACTCTTTTTATCCGAACTATGAATGATACTCTTCTAGCTCTACCTGCATCAAGGGAGTTAGAGAAAAATCTTTGGCTGAAAGATGCAGGTTTTGGTTATGATATAAGTTCAGCACAAATAGTTGAAATTGATGGAAATGTTCTTTACCCTGCTAAAACCGGTGAGCTGTATGCTTTAAAAAGTGAGACCGGTGAAATATTATGGATACACAAATTAAGCAGCGGATACATTAATACTGTTACACCACTTTCTTCAAAAAAAATTGTTACTACTGGATTTGATGGAATGATAAAGTTGATTGGTATTGAGAAATAAAAAAGGGGACAGTTTATTGCTGTCCCCTAACTTAAAAATATATTATTAATTTACGGACCTGTAACGTAAGGATAACCTTTTATTTCAGTTGCAGGAACAAATGTATTAGCAACCCCACCGCTTAACATAATATCATATATCATAGAGTTTGCACCATAGGTTAAGGATTTAACGTCGTAACCTAACATTCTAAGATATGCAGCAGTATAAGCACTAGTCTGACCTGTAAAGCAGTAAATAACCGAAGTTTTATTTGTTGGTAAAGTAGTCAGGTCGTTAGCACTCTTAAACGGCTGTGTTCCAGGATCGTAATTTATTGCTCCATCGATATGTCCTGGATTTGCGTAAAGTGCCGGTGACCATAAGTTTACTATGTAATAATTACTAAGGTTTGAATAAACCGTATTTTCAGATATAGTAGCTGCAGGAAAACCATCAGTAAGTAATTGTTTTATTCTGGCTTCAAGAATCTCTGGTGCAGTTGTTTTCCCAGTATTTATTACAGGAAGATCGCCTTTAGGATTTTTTGCTGGAGAAGGAGTAGTAACAAACGAACCAGCTCGAATATTGCTGAGTTTTGCTAACCAATAATTTGTTGCAAAAACTGAATCCCATGAACTCATTCCCCATTTCAACGAGATTGCATTATTATATCCGCCAATTGCTCTTACTAATGAAACTGCATAAGCTGAGGTCTGACCGGAGTAGCAGATAATGACAATTCTGGTAAAGTCAGCAGGGTTAATTGTTTTTATATAATCATATAAATTTGAAAATGGTACATTAACTGCGCCTTCAATATGACCGGTAGCAAAATCAGTAGCAGAACGAATATCAACTAATTTCTGGGATGTTGGATTTGTAAGTTGAGTTGTTCTAACATCTGAAGCTGAAACTACAAATGTACCGGAAGTATAAATATAATCATTAGTTGTTTCGAAATGATTTAACAGTATTTCCGACTCATCAACAGTTACAGGTGGTTCGGTTGTTTCATCATCGCTACAACCGACATTCAGAAACAGCAGAGATGCCATTAACAAAATGTAGAGGACATATAACAGGTTTTTGTTTTTCATTTTTCTTTCCTTCTTATTTTTTATGGATGTTAAATTAATTTACTTGCCAGCTTGATGGAAGTTTGCCATCAACAACAATATTTACATTAGCAGGTTTTTCCCATTCAAGACAATCCGAATCAAACAGATATAGTTCTTTGTTATTGAAAGAACCGTCCGAGTTCTGAGTAATATGACAACCTTCAGTACAATTTGAATAAGCGACCCACTGCCCGGAACCATCTTTATAACCAGTACGTTCTGTAATCTTCACGATGTTATGCGGTGTAGTGTATTTGTAAGTAGGCGCAACACTAAAATTAGCTAAGTTAGGTGTACCATATTCCATCCAGCTATCCGGTGCTGACAGAGATCTTCTTAATAATGCATACTTGTAAGTCGGTTTTGTCTGCGGTATCGGGTTCATTCCTATTTTGTAACCAAGATAGGCAGGAATGCGAGCACCTGAGCCGCCAATATGGCAACTGCCGCAATTATTATAGTTTTGTGAGTGACATGTTTGACAACTAAATGTACTCAGATGCACTGAGTGAAATGTGTTTGAACTTGCAATATTTGAATGACAATTTTCGCATTTGGGTAAATCAGCAACTTTATAACGCTGATCATAAATGTTACCATCACCATGAATTTCATTTTTAGTGTGACAATTCAAACAGGTGAACTGGCGTTTTGTAAGATGTACATCCGGAACCGTACCCGGTGCTACGCCAAAGTACGCATGCCCTCCCCTGCTAGTATGGCACGTCGTACAGTGATCAACCATATCCGGAGTTTTAGTAAATTTATGGGCACGATATAAACCTCCGCCGCCAGCTTTTGGTCTCATCACATGGCAATCGCCGCAAGTTGCATGGCATTTTGCACAATTTTTTTCATAGCCTTCCTTCATCAATTCACTTAAATTATCAAATCCTGCCGGAACATTTACATTTCCTGATCTCAAAGCAACCATATTTTTTTGTCCCCAACCCTGTTCGTGTATGCTGTTAACAGCTCTGTTTACAATATTAGGATGACAACTGCCGCAAGCTTCCGCTGAATTAGCTGATGGTTTGGAAATAAAATCACCGGAATGAGCCAGATTTTTATCGTCTGTATTATCAATTCCGTTATGGCAGGTAACACAAGGCAGTTTTCCGTGAATATCATTTTGAAAATCAACAAAGCCCGGACCTCCCAGATATACCCTGTCATAAGGTTCAATATGCGGAGTTTCACCGCCGCAGCCGGCACCGCCTGATTCAGGTGGATCTGGTGTATGGACAGCTTTCAGATGTTCGTAATTTGTATGACAGCCTATACAGGATGCTTTATCGAGAGTTGTATCGGGAGTTATTGGTTGCTCACTATCTTTTTCAGAACAACCAAAGGCAATAAATAAAGAAAGGACAGATATAATTGTCAATAAATATTTCATTTTAATGCTCTATTGAAGTTTTTATTCATTGCTACTATTCAATCTGTATGCCATAAAGATTAACGATTAACAAGTATTATTTGTGCTCATTTTTGTTACTTTTTTCTTGGTTATAAGAAATAGAAAATGGTTTGCTAAAAAACGAGAAGTGCTTTACAAAGAGCAATCATTGAATAGTGTAAAACATTTTCATTGATTTATCAATTAATTACCTCTAAGCAAAGCACTAAAGGATGATGTGATAGCTAAAAATTTACTTTATAACTATCATCTTTTTCGTTTCTATAAACGAGCCCGTTCCGCCTGTGGCTGATAATTGATAAAAATAAACTCCACTTGATAATTCAGCTGCATTAAACTCAATAGAATGATAGCCGGCTGGTTTTACTTCATCTAGAAGGTTTGCAACTTCATTTCCAAGGACATCGAATACCTTCAGCAGAACTCTAAGATTTCTCCCTTCGGTAGAAATGGCAGAAGGAATATGGTAGTTGATTGTAGTAGAAGGATTAAAAGGATTTGGATAATTCTGATATAATTCAAATCCGCTTACTAAATGATTATGATCAGGTTCAGTAGAACTTATTGCAAATAGATTTTTATAAAAAGTAAAGTTGCCGTCATATTCTGCTAATACCATATCAGGTCTGCCATCGCCATCAAGGTCAGCAAGTCCGGCATGAGCATTTTGTTTCACTTTTACACCATCAAATTCAGAATCGGCTCTTACCCATATTGGTGAAGTTTCATCACCATCATTACGATAATAAATAATTGCGCCATTACTTCTGCCGATTATCAGATCGTAATCGCCATCATTGTCAACATCGGCAAGAGTTGGTCTGCTGTAACCTGGAAAAACAATTCCGGCAAATACAGTATTGTTCTGAACAAACACATTGCTTCCTGTGTTTTCATAATACCTGTATTCGGAACCGGCTTCTGCTCCTACAAGAAGATCCAGATCACCATCACCATCTAAATCTGCAAGCGTTGGAATGCTCATCCAACCGACATCGATAAAACCAAAAATTGAATTATCAAGTGTGAAGGAACCGTTATTATTAATGTAACTATAAACCTGTCCGTTCAATGCTCCTGATACAATATCATAATCGCCATCTCCGTCAATGTCAACAAATAAAGGTGAACTGTAAGAGTTAACAGTTAAACTTGAAAATGGCATGTTAACTCTGTTAAAAACAGGTTTTTTATTTGTGCCGTCATTTCTGAAATAATAAAATTTTCCATCCCACATTCCGCTTAGCAGGTCATAATCTCCATCACCATCAAAATCAGCCAATGAAGCAGTTCCGCCGCTGCCATCTAACTTAATAACTTTAAAATAATCAGGATATAATTGAAACAAAGGATTAGTTGGCGTTCCATTGTTTCTGTAAACATAAAGTATTCCTGTTGATTGCCCATAAACAAGATCAAGGTCTCCATCATAATCAAGATCAACAAAGGTAGGATTTTTCCAGTAAGTCTGAGTCTCAACTGAAGCAAAAGTACTATGATCTCTTGTCCAAACAGGTGAATTAATTGTTCCTGTATTTTTATAGTAAAATAAAGCAGCCCCATCTCTTCCAAGTAAAAGATCATAATCGCCATCACCATCAACATCTGCTAATGCAGGATAAGAGTTCAGACCAACATCAGGAATTCCTGCAACTAAAGCAGCATCCAATTCAAATTGTGGTAGTTCAGCAGTTCCGATATTTCGAAATCCTAGGGTCAATCCCGGATCAGGACCGGGTACAAATGATTCACCGATTCCTACAAGCAGGTCATAATCACCATCACCATCAAGATCTGCCAAAGCAGGTTTCGGATCACCACCAATCAATGTATTTACAATTGTAAAAACAGTATCATTCTTTACAAACTCAGGTTGTGTTGTTGTTCCAACATTTTCATAATAAAGCAATCCGTAATATCCCCCTATTACAAGGTCAAAATCACCATCGATATCTAAGTCAACAAGTGCTGGATAATCAGAATTAGTATTTATCAAGCCGCCCGAATAGATATTCCACAGAAGTGAAGTATCTTTTGAAAAAGTTGAAGGAAAATCAGTGGAATTATTCCAAAAGAAATCAACTACATCGGTGATGTTTCCTAGAAACATATCGTGAGTTCCATTGTTATCTAAGTCGGCAAATGCAGGGGCAGAAAAACTTTTTACGGTTACTCCGGAAACTGCAAAAACAGAATCAACCTTAAGCCAGTTTTGTGAATAAGAAGTCAGTGTAAATATGATAAATAAAAATGTGATGTAATAACTCACGTTCAACTCCAATAATAATTTTACTTTCCAAACTTAAATAAACATTATATTAATATTTGTAGGATTTTCAATGATGTGATAATTAGATAAGAATTCTATGGGAAATTTCCAGCTGATAACACATTCAAACGAGTGTTTAATAGAGGATGAGTTGTGCCCGGAACAGGACTCGAACCTGCACTGACTTGCGCCAACTAGCTCCTGAAGCTAGCGTGTCTACCAATTTCACCATCCGGGCAATTCAATTAAAACTAATAATTAATTAGCAGTGTGAAAATAATAAATTGGTTTGTCTTTTGGAATTTCGATTTTTTATATAAAGGGATTAATGTTTCAGCAATTATTCGTAATTCCTAATTAAAGTTACCAGCCTGAATCACCACGCCGATCTTCATTAATTATTCTTCCATCTCTGCCTCTAGTATGCAGCTCACATTCAGGAGGAAGTTTTGTTTTGTCGACAATATCTGTTACAACATCCGGACAGTTAGCAGTTGCTAACCTTGTATCACCTAAACTCATAGTTTCTTTACAGAACTGTACTTTTTCAACTCCGGTTGCAAGCTCAAAATATTTCAGAGGTATATTTAATTCTTTATAAGCTGCCTGCATAAACATTGCCCAGATTGGTAATGCTGCTTTAGCACCCTGCCCATACCAGTTAGTAAACTTAACCCGATGATCATCAAATCCAACCCAGACTCCACCAACAAGATCCGGTGTAAAACCGACAAACCAGGCATCAGAAAATTTTTGTGTTGTTCCGGTTTTGCCTGCAGCCGGAAATTGAAAATATCTTCTAACTCCCGCACCGGTTCCATAATTAACTACATCCTGCATCATATCTACCATAATAGAGGCTGTTTGAGGATTTAATGCCTGAACTACTTCAGGTACGAATTCATCCAGTACAACTCCATTTCGATCCTCAATCTTTAAGATTGATATTGAAGTTACGTGAACGCCGTTGTTAGGAAATGTTCCGAATGCAGAAGTGATCTCTAAAGGTGAAAGTTCCACTGTACCAAGTGCAATAGCCGGGTACGGATCTAACTTTGAATTAATACCCATCCTCTGTGCAAGCTTAACAACCTGGTTTGGCGGAGCCATTTCACCAATTGTAAGTCTTCCAGCAATAACATTTACCGAGTTAGCCAAACCCCATCTGAGACTTTCATAACCACTATATTCATCATCTGCATTTGAAGGTGACCATCCTTTATAATCAAACTTCTGATTAAGAACAGTGAAAGACGGCGAAAGTCCATTCTCAATTGCAACTGTATAAACGAATGGTTTAAATGAAGAGCCGGGCTGACGTTTTATACCCGTAACATGATTCAATCCTCTGCCGAATTCCAAATTTCTGCCGCCGACTAGCGATTTAATATTACCAGTACGGGGGTCAATTACAACAAAACCCACTTCTATTGCAGTTGCTGCAGACTTAACTGAATCAATAAAAGCCGGGTCATTCTTTAAACGATTATAAATGGCACTTTTTTCATTGTTATCAGCTGAAATATATATCGGTAAATCTTTTATTGCTCTGTCTATTAAATTTGTAAGAAGACTTTTATTCCTGTTCCAATTCCAGTTTTTATTAAACAACTCCTGGTATTCTTTTAAGTGCTTAGCAGCAGAACGATTTGCAATACGCTGCATCTTCATATCAAGTGTTGTATAAATATTAAGCCCGTCACGGTAGAGGTCATAACCATATTTGTCAGCCATTGATGACATTTGAAGTCTCACATATTCCATAAAATGAGGGGCATCTGTTCTTACCGCACTAATTCTTTCAGAACCCAAAACTATCGGCATTTCACGAAGTTTATCAAAGTCTTCTTGTGACAATTTTCCGGTTACAACCATATTATACATTACAAGATTACGGCGCTGCATAGAACGTTCATATCTTCTTACCGGATCATAACCTTCAGGTGATTTAAGAAGAGCAATAAAAACTGCGGACTCAGGCAAAGAAAGTTCGGAGGCCTTTTTATTAAAATAAACCTGGGCAGCAGATTCAATTCCATAAGCGCTTTTCCCGAAGTATGAAACATTTAGATATAACTCAAGAATTTCCTCTTTTGTAAAATTCTTTTCTATCTGAATTGCAGTAATCCATTCTCTTATTTTTCTAACTCCGGTATCGAGTTTATTCTCCCTTCCGCTTTTGAGGCTATAAAGATTCTTTGAAAGCTGCTGCGTAATTGTGCTTGCACCTTCCGTAAATGAGAGAGAAAAAATATTTTTGATCATTGCTTTTACAAATCGCTGCACATCTACTCCCCAATGATCATAAAACCTGCGGTCTTCGGTAGCAATAAGTGCTTCAATTAAATGTGAAGGTAAACTATCAATAGAAGTTTCAATACGATTTTCTATAAAAAATTGTCCGATCAACTCCCCGTCAGCAGAAAAGACTTTACTTGCTAAAACAGGACGCGGATTTTCAAGTTCCTCAAGTGATGGAAGACCGCTAATAATATAAATCATAAGAATCAGGAAGATTGCAAATATGATAGAAAGCACAGTCCATAATCTTCTGCTGTTCTTTTTACTTTTGCTTTTTTTCTTATTAGAAAAACCTTTAAAGTATTCCGTGTAGTCCGAATCAGAATATTTCTTTTTAGCCATTTATTACCATTCTACTATTTCGAATTTTAAATCTGTAAACTTACCGTAGCAGGGTTCGTCCAGCCAAGAACCGAGGTTAATATAAGAACCGTTCTTGTAATTTATAAAGAGCCTTTTATGCAAATGCCCAAACAAAACATAATCATAACCATCATCAATTTTTTTCTTTGCTGATTCAAGCAATCCATCACCTTCGCCATAATCTTTTGAGGAAGTGTAATCCCTGCTTGATTTACTTGTTCCGCTGGCAAGTGCTACTCCAAGATCAGGATGAATTATTGAATAAGCTTTTTGTAAAAATCTGTTTCTTAATATTGCTTTAAGAATTTTATAACCATTATCGTTCTTAACCAGACCGTCACCGTGCCCGATAAAAAACTTTTTACCGTTCAATATGAATTCAGACGGATCAGGATACATAATTGCACCAATTTCCTCCTTAAAAAAATCTCGATGCAGAAAATCGTGATTTCCAATAAAATAGTGAAGTTTAATACCTGCTTCGGTAATATCCTGCAGTGCAGTTAATGTCCGAAAAAATCCTTTCTGATAAACTCTTTTATACTCAAACCAGTAGTCAAAAAGATCACCAACAATAAATATTTCATCGCAGTTATCTTTGGCAAATGCAAGAAATTTTACAAGCAGTCTTTCCTTCAGCTTTTCTTCTTCTTTTGACTGAAGCCCAAGATGAACATCGGATATAAACAGATAAGTTTTACTCACATTAAATTCATTTTATTGACAGGAAAAATTAAGCATTCAGCCTGTTAAATGAAATAACAATTACTTCGTCCCAATCCTCCGAGGATTTCGTAAACCCGGGAAGATTATAAATATCATCACTTACTAAAATTTGCCAATAGCCAGTTGAAAGGATCAGGAATGATATCTTTAGGTTTTTTGATCGACTTAAATTCTGTTTTTTGCATGCGTGAATTGATATATGTCTTAACTATAACTTCCGATTCATCCTCATAGATCACCATAAACTCAATCGGGAAATGATATTCCTTATAACTTGTCTGAATTTGCTTTGTTATGATTGAAAGTATATAATTTCTGTCTTGTTCTGTGATATCAAATTCATATTCCAGTTTAATTTGATCATCACCAGTAATTATCCATTGATCAAAAAATTTGTATAAATCTTTTCCTGAAACTATTTCGCAGATATTTTTAAAATCTTCAATCGATGCAGAAGAGTATTTAAATTCCTCAAAAAATCTTCTGATTATTTTAAGAAATATTGAATCTCCAACTTCATTTCTTAACATATGAAGCACCCATGCCCCTTTATCATAAACCAGTGAGCTAAAAAGATTTTCAGGTGAATATAAAGTACCGGTAAAATTTTCATCAAATTTACTTAACATAAAAGATCGTAATGCATCTCTGCCGAATTTATATTCATTATATAGCGCTTCTGAGTAGGTAGCAAAACCTTCGCTGAGCCAGATGTCATCCCAGCTTTTTAATCCTACAGCATTTCCCCACCATTGATGAGCCAGCTCGTGTGCATAAATATCACGGAAAAAATTATTGCCGCTTACAAAAGTATAACCAATACCGGTTATGCTCTGATGCTCCATTGCACCAAAGTTCCATAAGAATTCTGCAACACCATACTTTTCCCTAATAAAAGGATATTCACCAAAAGTATCCGAAAAATAAATTAACATATCATTATGCAGGGCAAAGTCCTTCCTGGCATTTTCCAGATGCTCCGGCATTACATAGTATTCAATTGAAAGAGTGTCAGAGTTATATATCCATTTATCTGTAAAATTTTCATAAGGTGCCGAGTATAATGCAATCAGATAGGTCGATATAGGATAGAAAGTCTTCCAGCGATAAGTTTTATGAGTTTCATCTTCATCAATTTGTATCAGTTTACCATTTGAAACAGAGATATTATCTTTTGTGTTGCGAATTCTTATTTCAAGCATTGCTTTATCAGAAGGAATATCATTACAAGGAAACCACGCTGATGCATATTCCGGCTGGTTTAATGTATATACTAATGATTGTTTGTTCACTTCACCGAACACAAAGCCGTATGGCCCAAATGATTTTGGCTTTCCTTCGTATTTAATATTCAACTTAAAAGTATCAGGTAATGGTTCTATAATATTTATTGATAAGTTAGTTTTTTTATGAGTGTAATCAGGATTGGAGTTATTAAAAATAAGTTCTTTTATAGTTAATGCATTATTAAAATTTAAATCTAAAGTTACCAGTGAGCTATCGATGATCAAACCGGTGATCTCAATCCGGGCATTTATTCTTTTGAGTTCTGAATTAACATCAATAAATAAATCATACTTAATAACGTCTATTTTATATTGATTTTCCGAAATATAAGCATCTTTAAGGCTCTGTGGGTATGAAGATGATATTAAACCTATAAAAAAAAGAAGTGCAAAATAATTAAAGCATCGGGCAAACTTTCTCAAGGATAGAACCTTCATGATTAGCAATAATTAAATGTTAATAATTATTTAATAAAATTTTTTATGACTTAAATCAATTTAAGCAGTTTATTGATTGCCAATCAATTTCTAATTCAATATATTTTGCTTCAAATTAGGAGAGTAGTTGCTATGAGTACACCCGGTTCATCAATATTAAGAGATACTGTAACTGTTGTTCTTGCAGGCGGTCAGGGAGAAAGACTATATCCGCTTACAGCAGTCAGAAGCAAACCATCGGTCCCCTTCGGAGGAAAGTACAGAATAATTGATTTCACCCTTTCAAATTGTCTTAACTCAGGCTTAAGAAGAATTTATGTTTTAACTCAATATAAATCCGATTCATTAAATATGCATCTGCTTGAAGCATGGAGTATTTTTAATCCGGCATTGGGTGAGTTCATTTATTCCGTTCCACCGCAAAGAAAACTTAACAACGATTGGTATCTTGGCACTGCAAATGCAATTTACCAGAACCTGAATCTGCTCTCAGATAAAAAAGCCAAATGGGTTTTAATTCTTGGCGGGGATCATATTTATAAAATGGACTACCTGAAATTTATTCAGAATCATCTGAATACTAATGCGGATCTGTCGATCTCCTGTATTGAAATTCCAAGAGATGGTGCAAACAGATTTGGTATAGTAGGGGTTGATGAAAATAACAAAGTAACTTCATTTGTTGAAAAACCTGAAAACCCCCCTCAAATACCAGGCAGAAAAGGTTTTTGCTTTGTTAATATGGGTATTTATGTTTTTAACGCTTTAGTTCTTCGTGAAGTACTGCTTGAAATGGAAGCCAAAAGAATTAAAGCAAATGATTTTGGCCAGGATGTTATTCCTTTTATGGTTAAGTCTAATGCTAGTATTTATGCATACAAATTTGAAGATGAAAATAAAAAGTATCAGCCTTACTGGAGAGATATAGGAACACTGGACAGTTATTTTGCATCAACGATGGACCTGATAAGTGTATCCCCCGAGTTTAATATGTATGATCTTGATTGGCCGATCAGGACTTATCCATACCAGTATCCTCCTGGTAAAACAGTTTCACATGAAGGTGAACGAGTTGGTAGAACCTTAAATTCCTTAATTTGCGACGGATGTGTAGTATCAGGAGGTCTTGTTGAAAGATCTGTTCTTGGACCCAATGTTAGAGTTAACAGTTTTTCATATATCACTGACTCAATTATTCTGAATAGTTGTAATATCGGAAGACACGCAAGAATACGCAGGGCAATAATTGATAAGAATGTAATTATACCCGAAGGATATGAAATTGGTTTTGATCTCGAAGGTGATAAGAAGAAATTTACTGTAACTGAAACGGGTATAGTAGTTATACCTAAAAATGCTATTCTGCCGGAATAGATTTTATTTGAATTAAGATGTTATTAGATTCTCTCGGTAATTTTTATAAGCTGTTAAATTATGAATGATGATCTGAGAGATAAATTACAAAATCTTCCTTCCAAACCGGGCGTATATCAGTTCGTCAATAAAGCCGGTAAAGTGATT
Organism: Ignavibacterium sp.; assembly: GCA_018335755.1. Taxonomy (GTDB): domain Bacteria; phylum Bacteroidota; class Ignavibacteria; order Ignavibacteriales; family Ignavibacteriaceae; genus JAGXRK01. Next base: position 147,260 of record JAGXRK010000063.1, read on the forward strand.
TATGTAGGAAAAGCAAAAAATCTCCGCAGCCGCGTTAGGTCTTACTTTCAGAAAAACATTACCTCCCCCAAAACTATAGCATTAGTACAGAAGGTAACTGACTTTCAGCTTGTTGTCACTGACAGCGAAGTTGAAGCGTTAATGCTGGAAAATAACCTCGTAAAAGAAATCAAACCCCGATATAATATAAATCTTAAAGATGATAAGTCTTATCCATTCATTAAAGTAACAAACGAATTATTTCCTCAGGTTTATCCGACACGAAGAATTATAAATGACGGATCAAAATATTTTGGCCCTTATACAGATGTAAGAAGTATGAAAGCTTCTTTAAGAATGATTAACCAAATATTTAAAATCAGAAGCTGCAAACTGGATATAACTGAAAAAGCTATTGAGCAGCAAAAATTTAAAGTTTGTTTGGATTACCATATTAAAAAATGTGATGGACCTTGTGAAGGCTTAACAACAGCTAAAGATTATAATGATATGGTATCCGAAGTAATTAAGTTGTTGAAAGGCAGAACTGATGACCTGATCAAAGATCTTAACAATAAAATGAATAGTGCAGTTGAAAAACTTGAATATGAAAAAGCTGCAGAGATCAGAGATAAGATAGAACAATTGAAAAGTATTTCTTTAAAGCAAAAAGTTGTTAGTGATGATTTTGAAGACAGAGATGTATTTGCTGTTGCTTATGAAGGAAAAGATTCCTCCTGCTCCGTATTCAATATTAGAAACGGAAAACTGATAGGCAAAAAGCAGCTTAAGCTTTCTATTGAAGCCGATGAGGAATTGCCTGATATTTATTCTGCTGCCATAAAGTTTTATTATGATGGGATGACCGAAATTCCCAAAGAAATTATAATAGAATCAGAACCAACTGATTCAGAAATTCTTTTGGAATGGTTAAACTCCCAGTCTGATAGAAAAGTTAAATTTCATATCCCACAACGTGGCGATTTAAAGTCTTTAGTTAAGATGTGCAAAGAAAATGCAATACTACAACTAAAGGAAATACAGTTACAAAAAATGAAAAGCCAGGGAAGTATCCCATATGCTGTTGCAGCACTTCAAAGAGATTTAAGATTAAAAAATATTCCAAAGAAAATTGAATGTTTTGATATTTCCAACTTACAAGGGACTGATACAGTTGCAAGTATGGTAGTATTTGAAGACGGCAAACCGAAAAAAAGTTTGTATAGAAAATTTATAATTAAAAGTGTTGATGGTCCTGATGATTTTTCAAGTATGCGTGAAGTAATTGAAAGACGATATACTAATCTTATTGAGATGAAAGAAAATATTCCTGATCTCATTATAGTTGACGGAGGGAAAGGTCAGCTTTCAAGCGCAGTAGAAGTTTTGGATAGCTTAGGGATACAAAATTTTAATATTATTGGATTAGCAAAACGATTGGAGGAAGTTTTTTTACCCGGTAAATCCGACCCCGAACTAATTCCTAAAACATCCTCAGGTCTTAAGTTATTACAGCAGATTAGAGATGAAGCCCACCGTTTTGCCATTACATTTCACCGGAGCAGAAGAAGTAAAAGAATTATTAAAAGTGAATTGACAGATATTAAAGGTATTGGTCCGGAAACAACCAGGAAATTATTAAGTGAATTAGGCAGTGTTGAAGCGATAAAAAAAACTGATATCAATAAGTTATCTGAAATTGTTGGAAGTCAGAAAGCAGAATTGTTGAATGAACATTTCAACAAGCAAAGTAAAAACGCTGATACTTCTCCCCTACCAAAATAAATTTTTCTCAATTCTTTGGAATTACTTTTTTCCCGAAAATCATTACAACTGCAATCAATATTGCGAATATCAATACTATAGAAATGTAGGGCGACAATCCAAAAGCAGTAGGAATGTCGCCAATCAACATTGTAATTATTCCAATAATTATTGCGTAAGGAAGTTGTGTTCTTACATGTTCAATATGGTCGCAACCGGAAGCCATAGAACTTAAAATAGTGGTATCTGAAATTGGCGAGCAATGATCCCCCCAAACACAACCTGTTAAGACAGAGCTAATAACTCCATGCAGAATTAAAGTACTTTCCGCATTTGTCAGATCATTAATATTTGAAACAGATGCTGCTAAAGGAATGACAATAGGAAACATTATAGCCATTGTTCCCCAACTGGTGCCGGTTGAAAAACTTGTAAGACCGCAAACGATAAAAACAATTACCGGCAAATAAAAAGGGTTGATAGAATCACTAATAAGACTAATAATATAATCTGCAGTTTTAATATCCTGTGTTACTGATCCTATTGCCCAGGCGAGTGTTAATATAAGAACAGCAAGGAACATTGATCTTAAGCCGAGAAACCAGGCATCCAGTGTTTCTCTTAGGTTCATTATTTTTTGTGACAATATCATAAAGCCAGATACTACGCAAGCCGCTGTTGATGACCATAATAATGCAAGGTAAGCATCTGATCCTGCAATTATATCCTGTACCGAGTATTCTTTTACACCATTATCTGAAAGAGTATCCAGACCGGTTAAAATCAATCCTGCAATTGAACCAAATATTAAAACAAGTATGGGAGTAATGCCATTATACCATTTGGCTTTTTCTTCATTACCAAACAATTCGTGAGATGCTGTCAAATCAGTGGAGGTAATTCCGAGTTTTGTCTTATCATTATCAGCTAAGGCATCTCTTTCAGCTTTCAGCATAGGACCGAAATCTCTTTGAGTGTAACTCAAGAAGAAAACAAAAAATATTAATGCTATTGGATAAAAGCGGTAAGGAATTGTTTCAATAAAAACACTATACGCATTTTCCGTAGATCCAATTGTTATTAAACCTTCCTGTATCAGTCCGACCTCAAAACCGATCCATGAACTGATTATAAAAATACTTGCAATAGGGGCAGCAGTTGCATCAACAACAAATGCAAGTTTAGCGCGAGAAATTTTCAGGTTATCTGTAACCGGTTTCATCAGGTTACCGACTACTAATGTATTAGCGTAATCATCAAAGAAAATAATAATGCCTGACAACCAGGTTGATATGAGACCTGACCTTCTGCTTTTAGCAAACTTTCTAAGAACATTGGCAATACCTCGTGTTCCGCCGCTTTTTGAAATTAAACCAATAACTCCACCAAACATTAATGTAAAAACAATAACCTGCATATGAGATTTATCTATCAGTGCATTAATTATATAAACATCTGCCAGTCTTAGAAATGCTGTTAGAGGATCATATCCATAAATAAAAAAAGCTCCGGTAAAAATTCCGATTAGAAGTGATAAAAGAACCTGCCTGAAAATTAAAGCCAGCAGTATTGCCAGTGCAGGAGGCAGTATACTAAGCAGCCCCGGAATAATTCTTGTAGTCCCTATTTCCTGATTTTGTGTTTCATTGATGATAGTAAATACACCAGTTGACTTAACTGAAAAAGAAGTATCAAATTTTCCGTTTTCAAGAATTACGATAAAATTGTATGAAGATTCAGAATTGAAAAACTTGAGTGATAATGTTTCGAGGGAATCGGGAAAATCTTTGCCGGTCAGCCCGAATTCAATATCTTTCAGAATTATTGAAGGGTATTCAACACTTTGCGAAAAAGCATTAAAGCTAAATAACAAAAAAAGAAAAATGGTGATGATCAGCTGTTTCAATATTTTTCGGATTTAATTCTGAAAATATATTCAAGTCACACAAGTGAATATAATTCGACTGGTTCAAAAATCAAAAATAAATGTTATATTTTGCCGGTATTAATAATAAATCTTATGCAATACTTTTTATATAAAATAATCTTAATTGCCATAATAGTTGTCTTAAGTTTAGGCTGTAGCAAGCAGAAACCCCAACAATATGAATTCAACGGAAAGGAATTAAGCCGTTTGACAAATTCATATCTGAACGGAGATACTGCTTCTACTTCAATAATTGGTTTCCTTTTTAATAATGTTGATCCGAGACTAATTGAGTTAAATGAATTAGTGATTGACAGCATATCAATGGGAACAAATAATAAATTTTATTACATAATTCTTGAGGCACGTAATCCGGCATTTAATCTATATGCCGTCATTGATAATAAAATGAATGTGTTAATGAAAGATAATTCGCTCAATGGAAATTTAACTTCACATTTTCAAAATATTAACAACAGACTTTTTCAAATAATTCAGGAATTCTTCACTTCTAAAGATACAGTTAAAATTCAAAGAACATCTTTCTATGAATTTCATAGTTCATCTGTAAATCTGTCATTCAGAACTATTACAGCATTCAATTTTGGAAAATCAACCGTTACCTCAACGATAAATGAATTTGACGATGAGAAAATCAGGCAAAATTTTTCTGCCATAAATACACCTCAATTTAAATTTGAGATCGATGAGTTTTTATTTGATTCAGCAACGAAACGTTACATTAGCGAAAATAATTATCTGAGAAATTTTGCACTTGATCAGATAAATAAATTAAAGACCCGCAATGGTCATGCTGAAATAACTGATCAAAGCAGTTATTATAAGATTTTTTTCGGAGAAATTGAGAGAAGAGTTACAACTGAAATATCAAAAGAAGATTATTCAATATTTTTAACAGAAGAATGGCGGGAATTTGAAAACTTTGCTATAGTGAAATATTTAGAAAAAGAATTCAGCGGCAATAAGTACGTTAATGAAAACATTGGTGCAACATTATCTGTAATTAAACTGCCTGCCAGAGATTCTGCGGAATCTTTTATCAATTACAAACTCACTTTTAGTGATGACTATCAAAATCCGATTCGTTATACTGATCCAATTGAAATGGGAAGACTTCAAATTGGTTTCTACGAATATACCTGTAATAGTAAAAGACTTCTTTTGATATTAGAAGTTCCAAAATTCACATACGAGCGTAACAATCAAATTTATAATAATATAATCAGAACATTTAAAGTGAATTGCTGATGTATAAGATCCTATTTTTTTTAAGAAAACCTGTTGATGAGAAGATACTGAATCATTTTAATGAAAAAACAATTCCTATTTTATCCGAGTTGACCGGAAAAAATGTTTCGATAGCTGAAGTTGAAAGTAATTTGATGGCTGAACAAAAGTTTAGTTTTTTTTGCGAGGCAGATTTCAAATCCAAGGAAGAGATGGATAGTATTATGAACTCAAAATCCGGTTTAGAATTGAACAAAGATATGATGAATTTCTACGAGCATATGTCCATAATTACAGTTAACTACAAATAGGATTTATGAATTTATATTTAATACGTCATAGTATAGCAGAAAAAATTTCGCCTGTTAAAAAGGATTTTGATCGTGAATTAACTCAGGAAGGTAAGGATACGCTCACGAATGCAGCAAATTACTGGAAAAAAATAATTCAGGGTTTTGATTTAATTATCGCTTCACCTTTAATAAGAGCTGTGCAAACCAGTGAAATAATTGCAGATAGTTTTGGCTATAACAGAGAAGTGATAAAAGATAATAACCTGGCAACGGGAGCAAAAACAAGTGCTCTTATTGAAATACTTAATACTTATGGTCTTGAAAATATTGCCTGTATCGGGCATCAGCCTGATCTTTCATTTCACGTTTCAAATCTTATATCAAACAACGGATGTGTCTTGCATTTTCCCCCGGCAGCAATATGCAAAATAAGGTTTGCCGGATCTGCCAAATTTTCAAAAGGCGAATTGATTTACCTGATACCACCTGAAATATTTAAACAATAAAGGCGCACAGTTACACAATTCAGATACTTACCGCTGCTTCCTTCCGGATCTGACGGAGTTGGGTATTGAAATGTTAACCGGCGCCAAAAAAACTTTTCCGCCCTCATTCAAAGATTAGTATTTCTTTGGTGTATTGCAATTCAGATAAATGAGTCTTATCACAGATAATTATTTTTTTAATGCCAAAATTCAGTGTGTGTATTAATCATTAAATAAACTATATTTACCGCGTTTTAAAAATAAGTATTGAATGAAGCAAAATCTTATTATTCCAATTACAGTTTTAGTACTTCTGCTATCTATAAAAATTATTCCTCAGGAACCCGGCAGGCTAAGAGGGATTGTAACCGATTCGACTTCAGGTGAAACTCTAGCCTTCTGTAATGTTTTTATAAATGAATTAAATTCTGGTTCGTCATCAAATGAAAGAGGAATATATTTAATTAACGCCATCCCTTCAGATCGTGAATATCAAGTTACAGCCTCCTATGTGGGATACAGAACTCATCAATTCACAGTCTTTATTAAACCCGGTCGATTAACACAATTAGACATTAAGTTAGTGCCATTAAGCATTGAGCTTCAAACTGTTGAAAAAGTTGGTGCAAAGATAATTGAGAAAAATACAACCGATTTGGGACTAGAAAGAATTTCTATTAAACAGCTCGAAATATTACCTAAAGGTGTTGAGACAGATGTTATGCGTTCACTTCAATTTCTTCCCGGAGTTAGATCCACCGGCGATGTTTCAGCCAGATACTATGTCCGCGGCGGCACAAGTGACCAAAATTTAGTAGTACTGAATGGTATTAATATTTATAATCCATTTCATTCACTTGGTTTGTTCAGCGTTATTGAACCAGATATTATTAATAGTGTTGAATTTTTTAAAGGTGGTTTTTCAAGTGAATACGGTGAGCGAATATCATCTGTATTAAATGTTATTACCAAAGATGGAAACAAAAACTCATTTGGATTTAAAGGAAGTACCAGTTTACTTACAGCAAAAGGGATGCTGGAAGGTCCGATTCCAGGCGGTTCATTTCTAGTTAGTGGAAGAAAAAGTCACTCCAATAATGTTCTCAAAAAATTTTTGAATGATAAGACTGTTCCGATTGATTTTTATGATATGTCATTTAAATTGAATTATTCAAGCAAGGACTTTTTCGGAAATGCTAAATTCTCTTTATTCACATTTCTAAGCGGAGATGATCTTGTCTATGAAGATCCAACACGGGAAAGCTTTAAATGGAATAATAATATTGTTGGATTTGAATGGCTTCAGATTTATGATGTACCCATTTTTTCAAGGCTTGGTGTTTCATTGAGTCAATTTGAAGGAAATATTGATCCTAAGGGAAGTAATTTGAAACCTGTAAGAAATCAAATTAGTGATTTTTCGCTAAGTTTTGATATAAATGTTTTTTTTTCAAATAAAGATGAAATTGCCGGTGGGATTAAAATTAAAACTATTGATTCAAAATTATTCTATGAAAACCAGCTAGGGGTAGAATCAGACCTGAATAAATTTGCCGGCAATGTATCATTTTACGGGAAGTATAAATTTTTACGATATGATAACTTCGGAGCTGATATAGGTACCAGGATAAACGTAACCGGATTGAATTCTAATTCGGGTTTTTCTCCTGAACCAAGGTTGAGTATTACATACAGAATTTTTCCAACTTTAGCATTAAAAGCGTCTTGGGGCATTTACTTGCAGGAGCTTGTGACGGTTTCGGATGAAAACGAGATAATATCTGTATTTGAACCATGGATAATCATCCCTAGTTATCTTGAACCGACAAGATCTATAAACTATAGTGCTGGTCTGGAATGGATTCTCAGTACCGCCCTTTCAGCTGAAACTGAAGTTTACTATAAAAAAATTAATAGTCTTCCCATAGTAAACGAAAAAAAATATTTTGAATATGAACCCGATCTTGTAAAAGGTAAGGGAGAATCTTATGGATATGAATTTATGATCAAGTATTCCAGAGATCCATTTAATGTTACGGGCTCTTATTCACTAAGCTGGGCTTATAAAGAGTTAGAGGGTCTTCTTTACTATCCAAAATATGATGCCAGACATACTACAAATATTTTATTTGAATTTAATTTAGGTGCTGGTTGGATTGGTAGTGCAGTTTGGTCATTTTCATCAGGATTACCTTTTACAGAGTTAGTGGGTTTTTATGATAAGTACTATTTGGTTAGTGAACCCGGTGCTCAATTTAATAATGGAGTTTATAATCCTTATTTGCTGCTGGGGGATAGAAATCTTGGACGTCTTCCGGAATACCACCGCCTTGATCTTGGAATTACAAAAAAACTAAAATTATTTTTCGCAAATATGGAATTGAGTCTAAATCTGATAAACGCTTACGACAGGAAGAATATTTTTTACTTCGAAAGAGATACAGGTGAGCAGATAAATATGCTGCCGCTATTGTTAACCGGAACTTTAAAAGTAGAATTATGAAAAGAATATTTTTTGCACCAATATTAATTTTATCAATGTTGTTAGTTTCCTGTGAAGAAAATTTTAGTCCCTTTGGAACCTATAATCAAAAATACGTTCTTACCTGTATTTTGAATAGTGATACTGCTTTCCAGACAGCAACTTTGTCATCAAGTTACTTTACTGGATCATTCAGCCCGAATGACAAAGAAGAAGATAGATCAGTAAAATTTGCAGACGTAAGAGTATGGTATGAAGATTCAGTTTATGTATTTAAGGATACTATGGTAGTAGAAACTGATGCATTGAATAACACATCAGTAAAAAATTATTATTTTAACGATAGGTTTAAAGTTGCATTTAATAAACCAATGGAAATTGAAGTATTATTAGAGAATGGCAAAAGATTAAAAGCAAAATCTCAAACACCGAAAGACATTTCATTTAAATCTAACAGCAGTGTTTTAATACCTCCTGTTTCCGGTAATCTTATTTATATATACTGGACTAATGGAAATAACAGTTCGTTCTATCAACCAAAACTATTTTTCAAGTATTCAAAAAAAGTAAATAATGTAATTACTATTTATGAAGCTGAAATACCTTATAATTATACTTTAATAAACGGTTTAGAAGAGGCCGTTTATCCACCAGCGTCAAATAAGTTATCTATTGTGTATAATCTGGATGTTATTACAAAAGCACTTAATAATCTTTCAAAGGATGAACCAGAGAATGTATCAATATCAGTTTATGAAAAACTCTACTTTACTTTATCAATTTTAGATCAGAATCTCTCAAGATATGCTTCTTCCACGAGCAAATCATTTAATGCACTTACAGTTAGAGTTAATGAAAATGAGTACACCAATATTGAAGGTGGACTGGGGATTTTTGGTTCATATATAAATAAAATTTATGACAGATTAAGATTTCAACCATCTTACATTGAATCTTTCGGTTATAATTATATTTACCAAAATTAATTTTACTTATTAATAATTAGTTATTGATGAATTCAGATCTTATAAAATATTTAATGGTTTTTGTTTCGTTTGTTACTTTAATTATTTTTTTATCAGGATGTGATAAAGAAGTTTACAAAACACCGGTTGAGCCCGAACCTTCAAAAGGCAAAATCATATTATCTACTTCACCGGAGCATTTCCTAATTTTTGTCAATGGAAGAAATTCCGGCAGATTTACTCCGGATAGTCTTACTTTTCTTGATGATGGAATTTACGATTTAACTTTAAGAAGGAAATATTTTAATGATACAACTATTACCGTGAGTATCAGCAATGAAGAAAGTAAGGAAATCTTTATCAATTATCATGAGAATCCGGGTATGTTCGGAAGTTTAGCATTATCGTCAAATCCGCCTGGTGGAAGTATAGTATTAAATGATTCTGTACTAAACCGAACCACTCCTGATACTATTTTAGGTTTATTGCCGGGTGAATATAGAGTTAAAATCAGTTTGCTAAATTACCGTGAAATGGTAATAGATGTGATAATCGAAAGCGGTAATTTAACACAACATTTAACTGTTTTAAGAGACACTACTACCTGGATCGATTATCAGATAAATAATTCTGCAATACAGTCTAATTCCTTAACAGATATTAAAATAGATGATTCAAATGTGAAATGGATAGGATCTTCGGATAAAGGACTTATGAGATTTGATGATATTTCTTTTAATTACTTCTCTACAGCTAATTCAGCAATCCCGGGAAATACTATAAATTGTATATCGATAGCTCCAAATAATGATGTTTGGGTTGGTACTAATGCAGGAATTGGAGTGTTTAATGGATCATCGTGGACTATATTAAACAGACAAAACTCAGGTCTAACTTCCGATTTAATAAACTCAATTGAGTTCGACCAAAATGGCGTTGCCTGGATCGGTGTATCAACCGGTCTATTCAAATTTGATGGAATCAACTGGACACAATATAATGATGATGCCTGGAGGCTTTGGGTTCTTGACACTCACGTTGTTAATGATTTAATCTGGATAGGAACTTTTAATCACGGTATAATGTCATTGCAGAATGAAAATATAACCTATTATCCCGATTCAGTATATAATTATCCCTCGAAAAAAATAACTTCAATTAATTCTGACATATCCGGTAATGTCTGGTTTACACATTCACCGGATAGCACATTGAGGAATGGAGTATCATATTTCAACGGTCACACATTTGTAAACTATACGCCCGGTATACCCAATATTGCATTTAATAGTGTTACGATTGATCAATTTAACAATAAGTGGGTAAGTTCGTTTGACGGTTTATGGCACTATAACAGCAACAATATTCCCTTTCAATACACTACAATAAATTCATTGATCTCTTCGAACAGGTGTACTGCAGAAGCTATAGATATTTTTGGTAATGTTTGGATAACCACCTCTGGAGGAGGATTAAATAAACTAAAAATTATTCAATAGTTTATTATTAATTATTTTGATAATGCTTTCTCCAATTTGATTTTCAGATCCTTTTTTGCTGATTTAGCTTGATCTAATATTGATTCAGCTTTTATAAAATCAAATACTCTCACATCGTATATTTCAGGTTTAATATAAATATCCGGTTTTTGGAATTTTAATCTCTCCTTAATAATTGAATTTTGCATTGTCTGGTAAGTTGTAAAAACTGAATCGAAAGTTGGAGGAATTTCCCGATCTGTTTTTGATTTAAGCGCAGTAACATCTATTGCTATAGTAATATCACATTTCCCGATCAATAAATCGTAAGGGAGAGGATTAACAGCACCACCGTCAATAAGTACTTTATTATTATTTTTTATTGGTGTGAATAAACCCGGCAATGAGTAACTTGCCTTAATAGCAGGTATGAGATCACCCTTTTCAAAAATTACCTCTTCTTTATTCCAGTAATCAGTTGCGACAATCATCAACGGTATTTTCAGCTCTTCAAATTTTTTAACTCTTAAATGAGCTTCTAAAAATTTCTGGAACTTGTCCCCCTTGATAAAACCTGATTTGATAAATTGAGGATCAAACATTGAGAAAAGTTTTACGATATCTGATTTTAAAAGGAAATCGAAAACTGAATCACTTTTAGGATTTAGTAAAAGATGAAGAATTTGCTTCATTTCTTTAGAGGAGTAACCGGCTGCATAAAAAGCACCAACTATTGCACCGATACTTGATCCTGAAATAATTGAAGGTTTAATATCGAGCTCTTCAAGAGCTTCAATCATTAGGAGATGTGCGATTCCACGAGCTCCACCAGCACCAAATGCGATACCTATAGAACTGGAAGATACTTTATGTCTGGTCATCGATTAATTCTTTATCCATGAAAAACCTTTTAATTCGTGTCATCGTTGTTCTATTGCCTTTACTTTTCAATTTGATAAACAGAATCTAGAACCGTTCCGTCAACCCACTTAACAATTGCTACAATTTTGTCTTTGTTTACTTTTGGTTTGGCAGGTGAACCGCCGCAAATTTCATCAACTTCTTTTTTGATTTGTTTGATATTTTTTATTGGCAGTCCTGAGCCCTTAACCGCTCTTAATAAATCTTTTCTATTTGGATTAATGGCAATTCCTCTTTCTGTAATGATTACATCAATCAATTTACCAGGTCCGCAAATGGTTGTAACTTCATCTACAATAACAGGAATGCGATCTCGAAATGAGGGAATAGCAAGTATTGTGCATTTTGAATAAAGACAATTCTGCCAGCCGCCGATTCCGTGGAGCAGATATCCATCAGAGTGAGTTACTACATTTGCATTAAACTTTATATCAACTTCGGTAGCTCCAAGAACAGCCACATCAACCATAGATGCGAAATTGCCTTTGCCGTGAAAGTTATAACTGGTAAATGGCGAAGTGTTGACGTGATTCGTATTCTCACGCATACTTCTTACACCTTCAAGATCAAAAGTTTGTCCATCAAGGATGTAATCAGTTAAACCTTCCTCAAGAAGTTCGACAAGATACTTCGTACTTCCTCCTCGCATAAATCTGGCTTTGACGCCTTTCGATTTCATTTTCTCTTTTAAGAATAGAACAAAAGCAAGATTTGTTCCTCCTGCACCGGCTTGTAAAGAAAATCCATCCTTCATAATACCGGCAGCATCTATAAAATCAGCAACGTATTCCGCAATTAATAAACGATCAGGAGATTTTGTTACTTCTGTTGTACCTGAAACAATTTTATTAGGATCACCAAGTGATTCAACTTCAACAACATAATCAACATTGTTTCCCTGTATCTGCCAGGGCACGCAAGGGAATGGAACAAGATTGTCGGTTACTACAATAACTTTATCTGCAAACTCTGAATCACCCAGAGCAAATCCGATTAATCCGCAGGCAGATTTACCCCGATCACCGGTGGCATTGCCAAAAGGATCGGAAGTTGGAGCAGCAATAACAGCAATATTAATATGGACTTCTCCATCCTGAACTGCCTGGTATCTTCCACCATGAGAACGAAGAACTCCAACTCCATTCATTTTTCCTTCTGAAGTAAATTTGCCAAGAGGACCGTTCATGCTTCCTTCAATGTGATGAATGGTTCCATCTTCAAGATATTTTATTAAATGAGAATGAACCGGAAATGATGCCGATGGAAACCAGCGTATGTTTTTGATTCCCATTTCTTTAATAATATCGAACATCATATTGGTCAATGCATCGCCGTTACGTAGATGATGATGTGTTGAAATTGTCATTCCATCTTTCAGTCCGGCTTTCTTTAATGCAGTCTTTAAATCTTTAATAACTTTATTGCCATCTGAAGGATAATCCATACAGGACCGGATTGGAGGTTTGGCTTTATGACCTGTTGGTTTGTATTTATCAAGACCTTTAAATGGAATTTGTGTTTGTCCGTTTACTTCTGTAGGAACGAATCTTCCTGCGGCGTTTTTAATTAATTTCATTGCTCTATTGTTTAATTACTAAATTGTTTTACTGTTTAATTGTTATAGTGTTACTATTAAATGACACAATGACCACTGACTAATGTCTTTTTATCAATGACAAAATCCTCTGTGCCCGTTTAACCACCGGCGGATCAATCATTTTACTACCGAGTGAAACAACGCCTAGTCCTTTTTTTTCGGCTTCTTCAAATGCCATAACAATCTTTTTAGCTTTTTCTATTTCATCAGTTGAAGGTGCAAATGCTTCGTGTACAACTTTTATTTGTCGGGGATGAATGCAACCCTTTCCTTCAAAGCCAAGTGATTTAGCTTCGATTACACTTTGTCGAAGTGCTTCCATATCCGCAACATCAGAGAACACTGTATCAATAGCTTGAATGCCTGCTGCTTTAGCAGCATTAACTAACATTTGTCTTGCAAAGATACTTTCACGTCCATCGTTTGTTCTCTGAGTTCCAATATCTGCTGTATAATCTTCTAATCCAATCGCAAGAGCACAAATATTTTTTGAAGCGCTTGCAATTTCATAGGCTTTAATAACTCCAAGTGCGCTTTCAATTATCGGCATAAAGTATATTGGATTTTCAACTGTATGTTGTTTTTTCAACTTCTCCACTTCTTTTTCAACAGCTTTAACCTGCTCTGCAGATTCACATTTGGGAATCAATATTACATTTACATTATGAGGAACAATGAATTTCAGATCATCAAGTCCTTTGGGAAGCTGATTGATTCGAACCATTCTCTCTGCACCGTAGAAGTCAATAGAACGAAGTGCGTTACGGACAAGTAATTGGGCAGCATCTTTTTCAGTTGGCGCAACGCTGTCTTCCAAATCCAGAATTATTCCATCAGGAGAATGAAGTCCGGCGTTAACAAAGAACTTGGGTTCATTACCCGGAAGATAAAGTCTGCTTCTTCTTAACTGATCTTTTTTTGTCGGATAAAGATTTTGTTTAATAATCGGAAGCAGATATTCTTTTTTGGTCTGAGGGAATAATCTTTTTATTGCAAGTTCAAATCTTGCAGCGAGAACAAACGGCAAAGCTCCATAATCCTCGCACAGAATCTTTGCTTCCTTCAGCCCGAAGAATTTGGACATATCGAGAATCATTTGTTTGATTGATTCTCCATACATCGATTCAACTTTGCTTTTAATATCGAGTTTTATTCCTCCCGCATTTTTCAACTCAATTTCAAAATAACAATCTGATCGAACGGACTCACCTCTTTTGCCTGCATTTACTTTTTTCATAAAACTTCTATCTAAATATTAAAATTAATGGCACGCAGATAACGCAGCTGTGACTGATCTGCGAGGATCAGCATAATCTGTGTCTTCCGCGTTCTATTTTATTCAAATGATCATTTTTTTCATAAACTCCCGTGCAGTCATAAGTTCTGCATTAAAGATTGCATCTTTCATTTCTTTTCTTCTGCCTGAAACAAATAACTGAGATGATAGGGCATCAAACTTATTATCAAGATCCTCCATCGTCATTGGTTCACGAGGATCGCCTTTAGGAAATTCAAGGTATTCTGAAAATTCCCTGCCGTCTTTTGTTTTTACAACAACTTTGCTTGGCTGTTTTGCCGGAAACATTTTTTCAAACTCAACTGAAGGTTCACCTTTAATTCTATCAATAACTTCCCAAATTCTTGGATCTTTTAATTTTTCATCTGAGAAAGATTGAGTTGTTACTTTATGATCGACCAAAGCCGCTGCAATACAATATGGTAAAGAATGATCGGCAGTTTCTCTTGATTCAGGTCTGTATTTATGAGGATCGAATAAGATATCATAAGCTTGTGCCAATGTTGTAAGTGTGACAGACTCGATTTGATCGTATGTTATGTTATTAGTTGTTACAACTTTCAATGTTGCAGAAAGATGGGTGTGAGTTAATGCTTCAGTTGGAAAAGCTTTCATACTGCATTCAAGAATTTTGTATGATTCACCAAGTCCGCCAATTAGTTTATCGATATTCCATTTCCACTCAGAAACTCCGTCACGACCTTTCATACTGACGGGCTCAACTTTTTGATCTTTGGCATTCCAGCCGAGAAAAGTATCCATAAAACCTTCTTTACCTTCAAACACTGCTTCAGTACCAGAATATCCGCGCTGAGCCATCAGTGCAGCAAAAACACCTGCTTGAGTTGCCATTGGATCAACTGTATTTTTCATCATTGTAAGTTTACCTGCAGTTGGACAGCCGATTGTATGATTGTGACTTCCGCTTATTCCAATTGCATTAACCATTTGATCAACACTTAATCCTAAAATTTTACCGGCTACAATAGGTGAAACAAATTGAGTAAGTGTTGCATGATGCCATTTACGCTCACGGATTCCCGGTACCGCAAACTCACATAGTCTCTGTTCAAACTCATAGGCAAGAACTGTAGCCACAATTACATCTTCCATTGATGCACCAACTAATTCTGCAATTGATAGTGCTGCCGGAATAATATCCGACGGATGAGAGGGATCTTCCTTCCAGTAAATGTCATTGAAATCCAAAGCACGGATCATTAATGAATTTACCAACGTTGCATTAACCGCAGGAATTTTATCTCCGTATCCTATGACGGTAGCTTCTTCTGTACCTCCCATATCTTTGTAGATGTTACGAATTATCCTAACATCCTTTGTATGGTATCCGCCGAAAGCGCATCCAAATGAATCATAAAGATATCTTTTAACTTCGTGGATAACTTCTTTTGGTAGATCTTTGTACTGCAGATTAACTGCATATTCAGACATTATTCTTGATATTGATTTGTTCATTTTATATTACTCTATTGTTGAATTGTTTCATTGTTAATTGACTTTAAATACTATTTTTGGACTAAAAAAAAATAAAATTTTAAAGATTCTTTTTCACCCACTCTTCCAATCCACCGGTTACAATTAATTCCTGCGCAGCTTCACCAACAGGATCGATAGAATAAGTTTTATTATTAAATGTTAATGATGAATTTTCAAAATCTATTTTTACATTCTTTCCGGATTTTACTGTAAGCTTATCTTTTCCATTTTTAGATTTTAAATCATTTACAAGCTGAGGACATTCAATCAGCAAATATCCGTTATTAAGAGCATTGCGTTTATAAGTTTCATTAAAAGTTCCGGCAACAACAAGCTGGATACCTTTATACTTTAAGGCAGTTGCAGCTTGCTCACGTGATGAGCCGGTACCAAAATTAAATCCGCCGACGAGTATATCCCCGGCTCTAGCAAGCTTTCCAAATTCAGGGTCATAATTTTCCATAACAACTTCTGCCTGCTGCTGCGGAGTCATATCATCATTATAAGTGTATTTACCGGGATAAATTCCATCGGTATTTAAATTATCCTGATGACAAAAAATTAATTCTCCTTCTAAAACGGCATTAAAACCCTCTAGGATTTTTACAGAAGCTTTTTTATCAGCTTTCTTTTCATTGATCTTGATTGATCCGTTAATAGGTCGGTGCTCTTTATCCTTCCAATCATAATCAATTTTGCCGGATATAGCTGATGATGCGACTACTGCAGGTGAAGCAAGATAAGCCTTTGCATTCGGTGAACCCATTCTTCCTTTAAAATTTCTATTTGTAGCAGAAATTCCAATTTCAGCATCTTCAAGTAAACCTGTTCCAAGACCAATGCACGGACCACAACCAGGTGGAAGAGGTATAGCACCGGCGTCAAGCAATGATTGCCAGTATCCATATCGCTCAGCTTCTTTCTGCACTTCGCTTGATGCCGCTGCAATGTAAAACTTAACGTGATCAGAAATCTTTTTACCTTTAACAACTGCAGCAGCTTCAGCAATGTCATCAACACGACTGTTAACACACGATACAAGATATGCTTTATTTATTTTAATATTTTTTTCTTTAAGCTCTGATACTGCAGCATAAGTTTTTACAGTGTTGGGTCCGGATACAAATGGTTCAACCGTAGCAAGGTCAATCGATAATTCTTTTGCATAAAATGCACCTTCATCTGCGTTAGGTAAATTGTACTCAAGCTCTTCAATCAGGTTATGATTTATTCTAGGATGCTGTCCATTGCCGTCAGCATCGGAGAAGACACCTTCAAGTCCGCGATGATCAATAAATTTTTCCCGTTTCTTTAGCCAAAGAATAGTTGCAAGATCAATCGGGAATACACCTGCCAGTGCTCCCCATTCAGTAGTCATATTAGCAATGGCTAATCTTTCATCAATTGTAAGATACCGGATTCCATCACCCACAAATTCAATTGCATGATTTAGAACCTCATCATTATTAAAATATCCGCACAAAGCAATGATAACATCTTTGCCGGTTACGCCTTTTCTGAGACTACCCTTCAATTCAACTTTAGCGATTGGCGGTACCTGCCACCAGGTTCTTCCGGTTGCCCATATTGCAGCAGCATCGGTTCTTACAATCGGAGTTCCCAGACAACCGAGTCCGCCATACATATTTGAATGTGAGTCAGATGCAACAACCATTGTTCCGGGCCAGGCATAACCTTCTTCACACATTATCTGGTGTCCGATTCCACGACCTGCAGGATAAAAATCTGCGCCCATTGATTTTGAAAACTCTTCAATCTTTCTGTACTTCTCTAAATTCTTTTCGGATTTATCCTGAACATTATGATCAAGAGTATGAACAACCTGACGTGGATTAAAAAGTTTTGTTGCACCGATTGATTTAAATTTTGGAATGACCGCACCCGTGTTGTCGTGCGTCATCACATACGCAGGTTTAATTGAAAGATAATCACCTGTGTGAACTTCATGCTTTGGATCTACTCCTACTGCAAATTTTTGTGCTATTTTTTCGATTAGGGTTTGACTCATTGAAATCTTATCCTCAAATTGTTTAATTGCTAAACTGTTAAATTGTTATTTAAGTTAAACATTTAGTTTTTTGTTAGTGAATAGTATCAGACTATTAATTGCTTTTGGAAGTTTTATCAATTCGGAGAAGAATTGGGAATATTCCTCTTCAGTTATCAAGCCTCTTATGTAAGATTTTTCATTCCAATCTAATGATTCGTATAAAGATCCGACACTGTATCTTAAAAACTTAACTTTATCTTTTTTTGAATATCTTCCAAACCCTTCAGCGATATTTGCAGAAATTGAATCAACGGATTTTACAAATTGTTTTCCAACCGTATCTTTAGCAAAGTAGTCCCACTTTAGAACGATATCCCAAACTTGATTACTCAATTTGAATCCGATTTTATAAGCTTCGATATCATTTAGTTTGAGAAATTTCTTAGTCTCCATGTCTGCATCTCCCTATGAAAAAAAAACAATTTAACAGTTAGACAATTTAGCAATTAAATCAAGCCTTAAATGGATCGAACGAAACAAAATCCGCATGATGAACTATTATTGCTTCCACGTTGCGTTTTGCCAGATCACCTTCTTTTGCGTGATAAGCAATTATATGCTGAACTTCATAAGGCAGTCCGAATCTATCTGCAATTGAAACACCGCTGAACGGATGACGAAGCAGATAACCTGCTTTACTTGTAACAAGTTTACTGTCAACTTTATCATACTCAATTAATTTTCCTATATCAATAAGAATTGCACCGGCGATCAGCATATCCATATCAATTTTAATCTCATCACCAAAATTTTCTTTCATTCGTTTTGCAATATCAACAGAAAGCTGAACTGCTGTACGTTTGTGATTCATAAAAGTAATCTTACAATCTTTGATAAGCAATGAAAATGGAATTACTTCCAGATCTTCTGGAGTTAGAACTGAATTTTCAATTGCATACACCCAGCAGTTAAGCACTTTTTCTCTGAGTTCTTTATTTTCGATCCAGTTTATTTCAGGCCATATTTTTAGAACTTTTTCTTTCATTTATTTTCCCTTAATAACTAATTAGTATTTGCTAATTGCTTGCCTTTCATTAAAACTCCATAAGCTTTTATACCAAGTAGGACAGAGAGAGCAAACAACAGAGTTGAAATAACAGCTAAAGCATAATTGTTGACTATAAAATTCTGATAGACTAACATTCCAAGTGCCGTTAAAGTAACAGCGAACATAAAAATCATTGGGATTAGAACAAACAAAAATCCTTTCTTCAGATTTGCTACCCAAACAGTTAAAGCAAGTAATGCTAGCGCGGCAAGTAATTGATTAGCACTTCCAAACACCGGCCAGATTGACATTGTCTGTCCGCTGAATGTTAAAGCCGCACCAAAGAAAACCGTTATACCTGTAGCAACAAATCTGTTTTGAAATAAAGATTTTTTTTCAGGATAATCTTTAACTTCAAAATATTCCTGGAACATAAATCTTGCTAACCTTGTTGCTGTATCAAGCGAAGTTAACGCAAAAGCCGAAACCGCAAGTGCTGTGAAAGTCTGAGCAAGAGGAATTGAAATATTTAAAACAGGGATAGCATTGATAAACCTTCCCACTCCAAGCGAGAATGCTGCAACCGGACCCTGCTTTACAAGGAGGTCAATAAATTCTTTGTTAACCATAGATGCAACTGCAACAAGTGCTAACACAGCGAGTAATCCTTCAATTAGCATTCCACCGTAGCCGATTATTCTTCCATCTGTTTCTTTATTCAGCTGTTTGGCTGTTGTTCCGCTTGCAACAAGTGAGTGAAATCCGCTGATTGCTCCGCAGGCAACTGTAACAAACAATGCCGGGAAAAGATATCCAACTTTATCTAGTGAGAATGTAGAGAACGGAGGCAAATTAATTGAAGGTGCAGCAAAGAAAATCCCAACCATTCCACCAAACATAAGTGCATAGAGGAAAAATGAATTTAAATAATCTCTCGGCTGTAATAAAATCCAGACTGGTGTTACAGATGCAGCAAAAATGTATACAAATAAAATTATTTGCCAGGTCAGTTTATCAAGCGGAATAGGAAATAAATTTCCCAATGGAATGGATGAGAAAAGAAGTACCACACCAACAATTGTTGCAATCCATAGCGGAACTTTGAATTTGTATATAGTCAGTCCGAATAATATTGCCAGTAATATGAACAGAATAGAAGATGTTCCCGCACCTGGAATGTGGGTGAATGTATCGGCAACAATAATTGTAAATACAGCAATTACAAGAATTAAAGTTGCCCAGGAAAAAATCAGGAAGAGTTTTTTCCCATTGACACCAAGATATGATTGAATAACAAACCCAATAGATTTACTTTGATGTCGGATAGATGCAACAATAGAAGAATAGTCGTGAACACCTCCGATAAAAATTGCACCGAATACAACCCACAAATAAACCGGAAGCCATCCAAAACCTGCAGCTATCACCGGTCCAACTATTGGTCCCGCACCAGCTATCGAAGCGAAGTGATGACCAAGTAAAACCGGTGCTTTAGCTGGTACATAATCCACACCATCATACATTGTATGTGATGGTGTTTCTTTGGTGTTGTTAACTTCAAGCCGTTTGGTTATGAAACCGCCATACAACTTGTAAGCAGCAACATACATTATTAGTGCAATAAGTATGAGTTCTATTCCGTTCATACTATTTTAAAGTCAAAAGTAAAAATTCAAAAGCAGTATCATGAAATTTACTTAACCTCAAAACCCCTCCTTAGGAGGGGTTGGGGAGGCTCTTTATAATTTCATCAGTCATTTGCTGAGTTGTGCAGGCACCGTGTTTAAATACATCCGGGCCGCCTTTCAACTTCATCATATCATAAGTCCGTACCTTTCCATCTAGCACTACTTTGTCAATAGCTTTTCTTATTCTGTCTGCTTTTTCTTTTTCATTAAGATAATCGAGCATCATACAAGCACTTAATATCATAGCAATCGGATTAATGATTGAAGGATTTAATGTTTCATATTTTGGCGCAGAACCATGAGTCGGTTCGAATACAGCGACTTCTTTTCCAATGTTAGCACTGCAGGCAAAACCTAAACCTCCGATTAAACCTGCAAAAGCATCGCTGATTATATCTCCGAACATATTTTCGGCTACAATAACACCATAAATTTCCGGGTTCTTAGTCAACCACATCATCTGTGCATCGATGTTTGTGTCCCATAAAGCAATACCCGGATATTCATTAGATATTTGTTTAGCCAGTGAAAGCATCATACCCGATGTTTCTCTAAGCACATTTGGTTTTTCACAGATCGTTACATTTGTATATCCGAATTTCTTGGCGTATTCAAAAGCTTCTCTAATAATTCTTTCAGATGCCTTTCTTGTTACAATTCGGGTTGAAATTGCCATTTCTTCGCTGGGAACATCTTTAAAAGCTTTCATTTTAGAATTTGTTTCGAGCGCATCTCTAACAACTTTAGGTGGATTAGTCCACTCAACGCCAGCATATAAACCCTCTGTACCCTGTCTGAAGATTACCGCATTAACAAATGGTTCATCAAAACCGCCATTGTTATTTTTCATAATGAAGTTTAGTGGATTCCCTTTTACAGATATACATGGTCTTACAACTATATCGAGTCCAAATTTTTGTCTTAATCCAACTATTGGGCTGAAGTATTGTAGTCCCTTGCCTTGCATAGATGGATTTAATTCTTTTTCAGCATCAGCTTTTGGTTTGCTTGTGATAGCCCCGAATAAACCTACTTTATGTTCAGTAAGCAGGTCAATAGTGCGCTGAGGAAGAGGATTACCTTCATTACACCAGAAATCCCAGCCGATATCTGCGTGAATATATTCGGCATCAAAACCGACTGCATTTAATACTCTTATTGATTCCGGTAATACTGTTTTACCAATGCCGTCACCGGGCATTGAAACGATTTTTCTTTTCATATTTGATCCCTGATTAATTGTTAAAAAATCTCCGTGAAACTTAGATATTTAAGAGTATGTTCGCAAGAAAAAAACACTTATTGAGTACGATTTTAGCAATTAATATCTGCTTATCTATTTTTTTGAACAGACTTTTTTAGAAGAAAAATATTAAATTGCGATTGAAAATGAATCAAATCAGACCGGAAGGCAGCGATCAAGTCAAAATGATCCGAAAAGAAAAAATTAAAAGTCAGGAAATTTCTAATACTGATGTATTTAAATCCATTTCAGAATTAGAATCTTTAATTGACTCCTCCATCGATGTTATCTTTCGGATTTCTCCAACAGGTAAAATTAATTTTATCAGTCCTGCCTGCAAAAATTTATTAGGATACAGTGCGGAAGAATTAAGCGGAGTTTCCTTCTCAAAGTTTATTCCTGAAAGAAAATTAAACGAATATTTCAACCTGATCTCTGATCTGTTCCAGAAAAAAGAAGTGATAACTTTTCGCATTAACCTCATTGATTCTGAAAAAAATCAAATACCAGTTGAAATAACAGGAAAAGTCGTTGAAGTTGACGGGGGAAAAATGGGGCAAGGAACGATTCGCGATATACGTAACAGAATTGAAGCTCAGAACAGAATAAGACAGTCAGAAAATATCTTTAAGGTAATCTGGAACAGCTCATTAGATGGTATGCGGCTGACCGACGATAAGGGCATCATTATTATGTGTAATGATTCGTTTGCAAGAATGTTCAATAAATCTAAGATTGAAATAACAGGTAAACCGCTTTCTTCTATTTATGATTTTGAAACCGCAAGCAACGCAATTAAAAATTATATTGAAAATTTTACAACCGGAAATGTTGAACCAAAAATAGATACACCCCTTAAACTCTGGAACGGACAGGTAATTCATTTTGAAATTACTAACACAATTATAGAAAGTATTGACGACAAAAAGTTTCTACTCTCTATTTTCAGAGATGTAACTGACCGAAAAATCAATGAACTGCTGTTGACTAAAAAAGGAAACCTGCTTCAGGGAATAGCTAAAGCTACTAACGCTTTACTATCCTCGAACGACAATACGTTCGGTTTTAATAAAGCACTAAAAATTTTAGGCGAAACTGCTAAAGCAGACAGAGTTTATATTTATCAGCATAAAGTTGATAACTACACCAAGGAAATGTTTTTTACACCGTTATATGAATGGGTTACGCCGGGTACTGACACACAAATTGATGACCCTTCAATGCAAAAAATTTCATATTCCCGTTTTTCTGTTCTTAACATCTATGAAAAGTTTTTAACTTGTGAAACGTTAAGATATGTGATAAAAGATCTGCCTCAGGAACAACAAAAAGTTTTTATTGATAGAAATATAAAATCAATAATTCTTGTCCCTATTCTTGTCGATAATGCGTATTGGGGTTTTATCGGATTTGATGAATGTCATTCTGATCGTTTATGGTCTGATGATGAAGAATCGCTTTTAAGTGCAATGGCTGGCACTATAGGTGCGGTTATAAAAAGAAATACTATAAATGACCAGTTAATTAAAAAGAATGAAGAACTAGACGATGCAATTAAAAAAGTTGAAAAAGCAGCAAAAGCAAAAAGTGAATTTCTTGCTTTAATGAGTCACGAAATAAGGACACCAATGAACGGTGTGATTGGTATGACTGGTTTGCTGCTGGAAACTTTTCTAACTGATACGCAAAGGGAATACGCAAATACAATTCGGTTGAGTGGTGAACAGTTATTGGTTATAATAAATGACATCCTTGATTTCACTAAAATTGAATCTGAAAAACTCGAATTGGAAAATCACCCATTCGACCTCAGGGAATGCATTGAAGATTCTCTCGACCTGATCGCTACAAAAGCCGCTGAAAAAAATATTGAATTAAGTTATAATATTGATTCCTCCACACCTCTCGCTATCATTGGTGATGTTACCCGATTGAGACAGGTATTAACCAATCTTCTGAGCAATGCAGTAAAATTTACAGAGATAGGAGAAGTAAGCATTAATATTTCATCAGAAATAATAAAGGATAAACTGTACTCAATCAGAATTAGTGTTAATGATACTGGTATTGGAATTCCTGAGTCAAAGATGCACAAGTTGTTCCAGCCGTTTAGTCAGATAGATTCTTCAACCACCAGAGGCTTTGGCGGAACTGGTCTGGGTTTGGTGATAAGTAAAAGACTAATTGAACTTATGGGTGGAAGCATTATTGTAAAAAGCAAGGAGGGATATGGTAGTAAATTTATTTTTGATATCAAAACTCAGGCTGTTTCATCAGATTTAAAGTTATACCGTTTTGAAGCTGCTGAAGAATTGAGTGGAAAAAGTGTTCTTCTTGTAAGTGATTCAGGAAGTTTTAACAGAATGATTTTTGCTTTAGTTCAAAGATGGAATATGATGCCGGTCCTTGCTAAAAATATTGATCAGGCAATAAATGAAAATGGCAAACAATTAAATTTTAATATTATAATTATCAATCACTCAAAAGATGATTCGATAGAATTCATACTCAAAAAAATTGGTCATCACGTTAAACCTGAAAACGCTTCAGTACTTATTCTTTCCAGGCTCGGTGAGAAGTTAGACCTTTCTTCAATGGATTTAACCTTTAAGCTCAGACAAATTAATAAACCACTGAAGCGAAAAAATTTACATTCTACAATTCTGGATCTTTTAAAAGCGGACAAAGCCAAAAGAAAAGACATTTCCGATATTACTAAACAAAAAAATGAAGAGGTAAACAGACAATTTAAAATACTGCTTGTGGAGGATAACCCAATCAATCAAATGGTTGCCACAAGAATGTTAACCCGGCTGGGTTACCATCCTGATTTAGCTACTAACGGGAAAGAAGCTGTGGATGCTGTTATTAATTCGCACTATGATATTATTCTGATGGATATTCTTATGCCTGAGCTTGATGGCGTAGAAGCATCAAAAATAATAAGGCGTGAAATCCCTGCTGAAGATGTTCCGGTATTAATTGCAATGACAGCCAATGCAATGTCCGGTGACCGTGAAAATTATATACAGGCTGGAATGGATGATTATATCAGCAAACCTGTGTCAATAGAGACTCTTCAGCAGGTACTGGATAAATGGAAAGAAAATCTGAATCTTAAGAGTAGAAGTTCAATCAGAAAATCAATACCCGAAAACTTTGAATTCGCACTTCTAAAGGAAGAATCAATAAGCTTTCTGAATGATATAAAGTCAAAAGATGATATTCGTTTTTTCATAGAAATGATAGACGTTTATTTAATTGATATTCCCAGAACAATAACAAAAATAAAACAAGCAGCAACTCAGAAAAATTTTGATTACTTAAAGTTTTATGTGCATAAGCTAAAAGGAAGTGCATTAACTCTTGGTGTTTTACCTACTGCGGAAATTTGCAATCAGCTTGAAGATTGTATTAGTAACAGGAGTATAAATGAAGAATCAAATTATCTGATAAATAAACTGATAGAGCAGGAAAACACAATCTCAGAAGAACTAATACTTATTAAAGAAAAGTATATTAATAATCTTAACACCTGAATATTTTTCCTCTTAACTTTCTAATGAATAAATCCGCAAAAAATCGTGCCCGATTAAACAGAACAGTTAATCTCAGCACTTCTGAAAAAAAAATACTTAAGAAAGAATTAATTCAATTAAATGATATTGCCTCACTTAATGATATAACCAATAGAGTGATCAATCAGGATTTATATTCAGCTCTTAAGTATCTGCCTGAAAAATTTGTTGATCTGCTCTTTATTGATCCTCCTTATAACCTTTCAAAAAATTTCAATGGACTCAACTTCAAAAAAATGAAATTGGCAGAGTATGAAGAGTGGATTGAAAGCTGGTTAACCGGTTTATTAAAAGTATTGAAAAAAGATGCATCCATTTATTTTTGCTGCGACTGGCAAAGTTCAACATCTGCAGCAAAGGTGTTGAGTAAATTTTTTACTATCAGAAACCGGATAACATGGGAAAGAGAAAAAGGAAGAGGGGCAAAAACAAATTGGAAAAATTCATCGGAGGATATTTGGTTTTGCACAGTTTCAGATAAATATAAATTTAATGTTAACAATGTAAAACTTAGACGAAACATAATTGCGCCTTATAAAATTGATGGAAAACCTAAAGACTGGAATGAAAGCGATGGAGTAAAATTCAGAGATACATTTCCATCTAATATCTGGACAGATATTACTATACCCTTCTGGTCAATGCCTGAAAATACAGACCATCCAACACAGAAACCGGAAAAGCTTTTAGCTAAAATCATTCTTGCTGGTTCTGATCAGGGTGATGTTGTTTTCGATCCTTTTATGGGATCAGGTACAACTGCTGTAACCGCACAAAAGCTAAACAGGAAGTTTTGCGGAATTGAAATAAATGAAGATTACTGCTGTCTTGCTGTTAAAAGACTTAAAGCAGCACTTAGTGATACAAGCATTCAAGGTTATAATGATGGAGTGTTCTGGGAAAGAAATTCATTTAAGAATCAAAAACAGAAAGCAGAGACGCAAAAAATTACGCCTCCGCCCTTCATCGAATAGTTTATTCTTCTAATGTTGAAAGATTACCGGGATCCTGACCTAATGCACGTGCCTTTAAGACCCTTCTCATAATCTTACCACTTCTGGTTTTAGGTAATTGATCTACAACCTCAACTTGTTCAGGTTTGGCAATCGGTCCAACTTCATGACCAACGTGTAATCTTAGTTCTTCCAGAAGTTTATCAGTTTTTTCATAACCGCTTCTTAAAATTACATAACTATAGATTGCGTTACCTTTAACTTCGTGAGGGAGTCCAATAGCAGCAGCTTCAGCCACAGCCGGGTGACTTACCAGTGCGCTCTCAATTTCAGCAGTACCTAACCTATAACCGGAAACTTTAATAACATCATCAACTCTTCCAATTATCCAGAAATATCCGTCTTCATCTTTCCTGGCAGAATCGCCGGTCATATACATTCCAGGATATTTACTCCAATATTGGTTTACATATCTATCCGGATCATTCCAAATTGTTCTGAGCATTGAGGGCCAGGGAGTTTTTATAACAAGATACCCTTCTTCATTTGGTTTGACAGAATTACCTGCTTCATCCACAACATCAGCAACAATACCGGGAAAAGGTTTGGTACCAGACCCCGGTTTTAATGGCGTGCAAGGCATAGGTGTAATCATAAACATTCCTGTTTCTGTCTGCCACCAGGTATCCATTATCGGACATTGCTCTTTACCAATTACCTTATAATACCATCTCCAAGCTTCGGGATTAATTGGTTCACCCACGCTGCCAAGTAATCTTAAAGAAGAAAGATCATACCTGTTGGGCCAGGCATCACCGAATCTCATCAATCCTCTTATTGCTGTGGGAGCTGTATACAAAATGTTTATTCCATACTTTTCAATCATCTGCCACCAGCGATGCGGATACGGATAAGTAGGCGCACCCTCATATAAAAATGAGGTAGCTCCATTAAGTAATGGTCCGTAAACAATATAACTATGACCGGTTATCCAGCCCGGATCAGCGGCACACCAATACCTATCTTCTTCATGGATATCAAAAACATATTTAAGCGTTGTGTAAGTTCCTACCATATAACCGCCGTGTGTGTGCAAGATTGCTTTGGGTTTTCCGGTTGTTCCTGAAGTGTAAAGCATGAATAAAGGATCTTCAGCATCAACAACTTCCAGGCAATCTGAGTTATTGGCAATAGGAAGATTCATCAGCTCATGATACCACATATCTCTTCCGGATTCCATGTTTATCTGGTGTCCGGTTCTTTTTACAACGAGTACGCTTTCGACTGTAGCTGCTCTTTGAAGGGCTTCATCTGCTATATTTTTCAGCTCAATAATTTTTCCTCGTTGCCATGCGCCATCGGCAACAATTAAAACTTTGGATTGACTGTCCTCTAATCTTTCGTGCAAAGCTTCAACTGAAAATCCGCCGTAAACTACCGAGTGAATTGCGCCAATTCTTGCACAGGCAAGCATACCAATAACAAGTTCAGGAATTCTTCCCATATACAGAGTTACACGATCGCCTTTTTTAACACCAAGACTTTTCAGAATATTAGCAAATTTGCAGGTTTCTCTATGGAGAGCAAAATAAGAGAAAGAATGAAATTCGCCCTTCTCTCCTTCCCAAATTAAAGCTAACTTGTTTCTTCTGGGAGTCTGGCAATGAACATCAAGACAGTTATATGCAATATTGGTTTTTGCACCAACAAACCATTTGTAAAATGGTTTATTAGAATCGTCAAGTACCTGCGACCATTTTTTATGCCAGAAAAGATTTTTTGCTTCAGATGCCCAGAATGCCTCTATGTCTTCAGATGCTGATTCATATAGTTTTTCACACCTGGCATTTGCATATTTAACTACATCTTTGGGAGGGAAGTACACTTCACCGGTTAGTTTTTTTTCTGACATAAAATTTCTCCATTAGTTTAAATGACACAAAGATTTGAAAATTATATGCTTAATAATAGTGAAGTTAAAAGAAGATTGGATGATAATCAATAAAAGAATGCCGGTTAATTTAAACCGGCATAATAAAATCCATTATCAGAACTTATTAGGCCCTGCATTTTTTATTTTCGGCTCTGTTTCATTTGCGTATTGTTCAAAGTTTTCATTAAACATATTGGCAAGTCTTTTTGCCTGGGCATCGTATGCCTCCTTATCTTCCCATGTATTTCTTGGATTCAGAACTTCTTCAGGTACACCTGGACAGGTTTTAGGCACTTGTAAATTGAAGAATGAATCAGTATGATAATCAACCTTATCAAGGTTGCCTTGCAAAGCCGCAGTTAACATTGCTCGTGTATATTTTATCTTCATCCTGCTGCCAACTCCGTAAGGACCTCCCGTCCAGCCAGTATTAACCAGCCAGCAATTAGCTTTATGTTCATTAATTTTTTCACCTAGAAGTTTTGCATAAATACCTGGATGGAGAGCCATAAAAGGGGCACCGAAACACGTGCTGAATGTAGCTTTTGGTTCAGTGACACCTTTTTCTGTTCCTGCAACCTTTGCAGTATAGCCAGAAATAAAGTGGTACATCGCCTGTTCAGCAGATAATTTAGCAATCGGTGGGAGTGCACCGAATGCATCAGCTGTAAGCATTACAATATTTTTGGGATGCCCGGCCATACCTTCCTCAACAATATTAGGAAGATGTGTGAGAGGGTAAGCGGCACGTGTATTTTCTGTGAATGTATCATCATCAAGATCAAGCAATCTGCTGTGAGAATCAATCTGTACGTTTTCAAGTATAGTTCCAAATTTTCTTGTACATTCATATATATCGGGTTCAGCTTCTTTTGAAAGTCTTATAACTTTAGCATAGCATCCACCTTCGTAATTAAATACACCATTTTCACTCCAGCCATGTTCATCATCACCAATCAAACTTCTGTTTGGATCAGCAGACAACGTGGTTTTCCCAGTACCGCTTAACCCAAAAAATAACGCAACATCACCTTCTTTTCCAACATTTGCAGAACAATGCATAGACATTACACTTTGAAGCGGCATCAAATAATTCATAATTGTAAAAATAGATTTCTTAATTTCACCCGCATAGCTCGTCCCGCCGATAAGAACAAGTTTTTTACCAAAGTTAACCACTACAAATACTTCTGAATTAGTACAATCTACATCTTTGTCAGCGTGGAAATTTGGCATATGTATAATTGTAAAATCGGTTTTATGCTTATCCAATTCCTCCGGGGTTTTATATCTGCGAAACATATTTCTGGCGAACAGTGTATGCCAGGCATTTTCAGATACAACCCTTACGCCTAATTTATAGTTGGGGTCAGCACTTACATAGCAATCTTCAACATAAAGATCTTTACCCTGAATATACGCTTTCATTTTGGAGTATAATCTTTCAAAACAGTCTTCTGCTATTCCTCTATTTACCTTACCCCACCATATATTGTTTTCACTTGAGGATTCGCGTACAAAAAATTTGTCGTTAGGACTTCTGCCGGTATGGTAACCGGTTCTGACGACAAGTGGTCCAAGGTGAGCAATCAGACCTTCTCTCCTTCTGATAACCTGTTCATATAATGCAGGTGTTCCGTAATTGTAGAAAACTTCCCTTATGTTACGGATACCCAATGCTTGCAACTCTTTTATTACATTATCTTTTAATATCATATCAACTCCGTTTAATATTAGTAATTCATTAAAATCTTTATCTAATAATGAATATTGTATAATTTTTTAACTTTAATTGCAATATAATGATTCTTCAAAGCCTACTTCAAATAATATTTTATTCAGGTATGGCGTTTCTTTTAAACAATATTGTTTTATATTATGCCATAACATTTGTAAGAACTAACCAATTGAGCAGAATTTTAATAATAGAAGATGAAGAACATCTCAGGGAATCAATAGCTGAATTTCTTGAGTATGAAGGATTTAAATGCCTGCAGGCACCTGACGGCATTGAAGGTATTGAAATTGCCCGCGCAGAAATGCCTGATATGATTATTTGCGATATCAGAATGCCCGGATTAAATGGGCACGAAGTACTTAAAGAATTACGACGTGATTCCAGAACATCGTCAATCCCATTTATTTTTCTAACTGCTCTAATCGATAAATCCGACTTACGCCAGGGAATGAATCTTGGCGCAGATGATTACCTGACAAAGCCATTTCTGAATGAAGATCTTCTATCAGCAATTAAAACAAGATTAGATAAAAGCTCTGAGATATTGAATCGCTTTAATGACTTACGTAAGAGTATAGCTCATAAACTGCCGCACGAACTTCGCACACCAATTGTTTCCATTATCGGATATTCCCAGTTACTTATTGACAGGTATAAAGATGAAAATGATCCTACACTTTTAGAATATTCTAAAGCAATTTATGATGCTGGTATAAGATTGAATAAGATGATTCAGAACTTTTTACTCTTTACCAAATTGAAATTAGCTTCTGCTGCACCAAAATTTAAAGATGATTTTTATGCTGAACCTACATTATTATCAGCCTCTCTTATTAAATCTATTGCTGAAAATATTGCATTAAGATACGGAAGAGTAAATGACCTTTCTTTCAAAGGTACAGATGGTGTAATAAAAATTTCACTTAATGAATTCAATATCATTTTAGAGGAATTGATTGATAATGCGTTTAAGTTCTCCGCTGTCAAGGATAAGGTAGAGATTGAATCCATAAAAACCAGCAAGAATTACACAATAAGAATAAAAAATTACGGCAGAGGAATGTCCGAAGATCAGATAAAAAGTATTGACGCTTATGTACAATTTGACCGGGAACAGTATGAGCAGCAAGGTATTGGGCTGGGACTTACTATTTCATCGAAGCTCGTAGAAGCATATGGTGGTAACTTCAAAATAAATAGTAAACAGGATGAATTTACAGAGATTATACTGGAATTTGCATCTGTTGATTTGAAGGATGGATTAAACTTCCAATAAACTTTCAAGATTCAATTCAATTTCTTCCTCGCAGAAAAATGCCTCTCCATAAATTTTACCAATCTTAAATCCATTTGAAACCGCCCTTGATTTAATATAACTTAAAAATTCAGGCCGGCTAATAAATGTTTCAGGTTCAAGACTTTTTGGGTTATGAAACTGCGTAGCGTAGCATTGTATCGCTTTCATTTTCAAATCGAATGTTCTGCTTATATCTACTATAAATGAAGGTTTAAAGGTATAGGTTTGCATATAGTAAAATAACTTCTTCGGACGGTAGGGATGTTGTGGAACTTCCTTATTAAAAGTCTTAATTTTCTGAAGTCCGGAATAGAACATAGCTCTTTTAATAAGAATACTTGTATCAATATGATCGGGATGTCTATCATTAAAATACGGAGCAAAAACAATTTTGGGTTTGTACTTACGAATTGTCATTATCACATTGATCAGGTTTTCCTGATTGACAGTAATATTTCCATCGGGCATGTAAAGATTTTCACGAAACGCAGTTTTTAATATTATTGCAGCTTCAAAAGCTTCCTTCTGTCTGATATCTGCACTGCCTCGCGTACCTAATTCTCCACGAGTTAGATCAATAATTCCTACTTTATAATCACTTAAGGTTAACTTTGCAATTGTGCCCCCCATTGCCAGTTCTGCATCATCAGGATGAGCTGCAAATACCAGTACATCTGTATTCATTATTACCGTTTTATTATTTGAAATTTTTCTTAAGCGAACATAAACAAATTTTAATTGCCCTTCAATAATATCTCCTCCATTTACCCCTCCATTTGATATTAATTCTGCTAATTTGATTTATAAGCAGATATATTTATCTTAGATGCATAATTCATAATCAACAACCATTAATATTAGTCAAGAGGTAGCGGGAATGAAGTTCTTTTTACACAGTGTTTTTTATTTAGTAATACTAACATCGTTTTTAACAGCACAGGATTATATATGGCTTCGTACTCAAAACGGCAGCAGTCTTGGCGGGCCTATTGATGTGGAAAAAAATAATTCAGACAAAGTTTATTATGGAACAGGAAGTACAATTTTCAGAAGTACAGACAGAGGTGAAACTTTTCAACCCTTTGGAATTTCAATTCCTAATTCATCAGCAGTAAAATGTATAATTCTTAAAGAAGATAATCCATCAACTTTTATTGTCGCGGTGGAATCATCACCCAATGATAAAATTTATAAAACTACCGATGCAGGACAGACCTGGCTTCTTACTAATGATCAGGGTCAAATGTCATACTTTGGAATACCTGTAACAAAAGATCCCTCACATCCGGACACACTGTATACTATGATTGGGAATAATTTTCAAAGATCGACAGATTTTGGAAGTACCTGGTCAACAATTTCCAGTAATTTTGGTCCTATCAGTGCTCCCTGCGATATAGAAGTATTTAAAGATACCAGCATAATTTTAATTGGAGATAATGGAACTGGAATTTTCCGAAGTACAGATTATGGTTTAACCTGGTCGCAAACATTCAGCACCAGCGGAGAGATACCTGTTATTGCAATTGACCATTTAAACCCCGGAGTTGCGTGGGCTACAAAGTGGGGCGGCGGCGGCGGTTTTCTAAAATCTATTGACTACGGAGCTACATGGATTCCAATAGCCCAGTTTAATGGAATTAATATGTGGGGTGTTCACGTTAATCCGTATGATGGAAATGAAGTGTATGCAGCATGTTACTCCTGTGGAAATACCTGGCGCACAAAAGATGGAGGACTAAGCTGGTTACAGATCGGTATTAGCTCAACAAATTATCAGGTATTCGTTGTTGATTCTATGACTGTGTTTTCTGCTCAGGGAAATGGAATTTATAAGCTAAACTCACCTTATTTTATTCCGGTAGAACTTAGTGCTTTTTCTGCTTCTGTTCATAATGGAAATGTTTTACTGTCGTGGTCAACAGTTTCAGAATTAAACAACAGCGGTTTTGAAATTGAAAGGGCTTCGTCCTTTAACACCCGTTTATCCGCCGGAACTTCGCAACTTCAGGAATGGGAAAAAACAGGATTTGTTGAAGGTTATGGCACTACTACCGAAAAACAAGATTATAATTTTCTGGATAATCCATCTGAGTACGGAATATATTTATACAGACTAAAACAAATCGATTTTGACGGAACATTTGAATATTCAAATGCAGCGGAAGTTGAATTTTCTGCACCTGCTGAATTTTTATTAAATCAGAATTATCCTAATCCTTTTAATCCATCAACGGTTATCAGTTTCCAATTGTCCATAAACAGCCATGTTAGTTTAAAAGTTTATGACTTATTGGGTAACAAAATAGCTGATCTTGTGAATGAATTTAAACCTGCAGGTTTACACGAGATTGAATTTAATGCAGAAAGATTATCCAGCGGAATCTATTTTTATAAAATCACTGCAGGAGAATTTTTACAGATCAGGAAAATGTCATTAATAAAATAAAAATCTTAGAAGTGTGTTTATATTATTTTTTAAAAAGTTAAGGTTACTCATATGAAATATTCTTTACTGTTAGCTTTTGTTTTTTTTGGAATTGTTGTTTATGCCGGTATAAATTTTTCAACTGGTATAACCGGCAGAACTGAAAAAAATGGTTTTGGATGTACATGTCATAGTCCCCAAAGAGATTTGAGTGTTATTGTACAAATTGAAGGGCCTGATACACTATTTAAAGGTGCAACAGGTAATTATACTATATCATTATCAGGAGGACCAGCAATTGCCGGTGGATTCAATGTTGCCTCTTTACTTGGAAATCTCAATCCTGTTGATGGCACTGCAAAATTACTTCTTTCAGAATTAACTCATACATCTCCTAAAATGTTTTCAGGAAATACAGAAATTAGTTGGGAATTTACGCTGCAAGCACGTGACTCTATTTATACAGATACACTCTATTCTGCATCTAATAGCGTTAATGCAGACGGTTCTGCAAGTTCAGATGATAAATGGAATTTTGGTGATAAGTTTGTAGTTCATGTTATTGATCAGCCATCTTCGGTTGGTGATGACCTAACTACTTTAAATTCATTTTCATTAAATCAGAATTATCCCAATCCGTTTAACCCGAGCACTAAAATCAGTTGGCAGTCTACAGTCGGCAGTCATCAGATACTAACAGTATATGATGCTATTGGTACTGAGGTTGCAACACTTTTAAATGAATTTAAAGAAGCTGGAAAATATGAGATTGATTTTAATGCTTCAGCATTATCATCCGGAGTGTATTACTATAAATTGCAAGCCGGCAGCTTTATTGAGACTAAAAAAATGCTGCTGCTGAGATGATAATATTCTTAAACAATATAATTTATCGAATGATTATCAACTTTATAAATTATTTCAAGGGAGAACTACTTAAATGAAAGTTAATACTATTCTTATTCTTTTCTTTTTTAGTGTTTTAGTTTATGCCGGAATTGAATACTCTACAGGCCTCACCGGTGTAACAGAAAAAAACGGTGATGGTTGTACGTGTCATAATCTCACACCTGAACCAACAATTTGGGTCAGAATTGAGGGACCTGATACATTATTGCAAGGACAAACAGCACAATACACTTTAAAATTATCAGGCGGTCCTGCAATCAGCGGCGGTTTTAATGTTGCAGCATTCTCAGGAGTTTTAAATGTAGACGGTACCGGAGTTCAAAAAATGGGAGATGAGTTAACACAAACATCTCCGCTGGCTTTTCTGGATTCTGTAGTTTCCTGGACATTTTCTTTTACAGCAGGAAATACTAACTACATAGATACACTTTACTCGGTTGCAAACAGCGTAAATGGCAATGGTGATCCAACTGGAGATTCATGGAATTTCGGAGCTAAGTTTCCAATAGTTGTTCTTGATGTTATCCCTGTTGAACTTACTTCATTTACTGCATCAATAATAAACGGAAGCGTTGCTCTCAAATGGCAGACAGCAACAGAGGTAAATAACTCCGGCTTTCAAATCGAGCGCAGTGTCATTTCGAACGGAGTGAGAAATCTTAATTGGGAAGAGATCGGATTTGTAAATGGTTATGGAACTACAACTTCAGCTAAACAGTATTCCTTTACTGATAACTCTCCCCTTTCCGGAAGCATCTATTACAGGCTAAAGCAGCTGGATTTTGATGGAAGTTTTACATATTCGAATGAAATTGAAATAAACTTTAACGATGTAGTTTCTGATTTTATATTAGAGCAGAATTATCCGAATCCATTCAATCCAAGCACCAAGATCAGTTGGCAGTCGGCAGTCGGCAGTCATCAAACATTGAAAGTATTTGATGTTCTTGGTGATGAAGTCGCAACACTTGTTGATGAATACCGTGAGGCTGGAAGATATGAAGTAAATTTTGATGCTTCGCGACTCGCAAGCGGTGTATATATCTACAGATTATCAGCTGGCTCTTTTATCGAAATGAAAAAGATGCTGCTTCTAAAGTAATTTTGAGAGATTAGTTAAGGTCGGGATTAAAAATCCCGGCCTTGATAAATTTCTATAATTGTAAATAAGAAATTACCTGATAGCGAAACTATTTCTATAGTGCATAATTCAATACCCCTCCCTAATGTTTGCTAATAAATATCGCTTCTTTATATTTGAATTATGATATTATTCAACCGCTTATTATTCATTACAATTTCAACTATTTGTTTGGGACTTATTAGTTCATCCAACAGCTATGCACAATCTATAAAATTTAATAATCTCACTGTTGAAGACGGACTATCTAATAATAAAGTGAATATTATCATTCAGGATAAGACCGGCTTTATATGGTTTGGCACTGAGGATGGTCTAAACAGGTATGACGGATATAATTTGAAAGTCTATCGCCACGATTCATCTGATTCAAATAGTCTGTCAAACAATAGTATCTGGGCTCTTCTTGAAGACAAGCAGGGAAATATCTGGATTGGGACAAAAGACGGCAAGGTAAATATATTCAATCCGATATCTGAAAAAGTTATTCGGATCACACCACAGCCAATCTTAAAGGACTGGAATAGCATTACTGCTCTTTATGAGGATAATACTGGTAAAATCTGGATTGGAACAAGAAGTGCCGGTGTTTATAAATATAATCCTGAGTCAAAAGATTTTTCACACTGGAACTATGATACTTTGAGCTACAACGGTCTCTCTCATTTTAGCGTAAGGTCAATTGTCCAGGATCAACATGGCAAAATTATCATTGGGACTTATAAAGGACTTAATCGAATAGATCCTAAGATTCCAGGAAATGAAATAGAAAAATTTTATCACGAACAAGGTAACCTAAATAGTTTAAGCAGCAGCCAGATTTATAATCTTACTAAATCAAATCAATATCCTGAAATTATCTGGATTGGTACACCAACCGGACTAAACGAATTTGATTCAGCTAACGACTCTTTCAAAAGAATAAAAATTCCTAATAAGGAAAATCTGCAGTTCGGGGAAGGAGCTAGCTCTGTTATTGAAGAAGTGATTAATGGTGAGGAGATTCTCTGGACTGATACTTATTCGGGACTTTTAAGAATTAACATTACAACCGGATCATATCATCGATTCACTGAAAATCCAAATGATCCTGGCAGTCTTATCAACAATCAAATTAATAAAATAATCAAAGACCGTTCGGGTGTTATCTGGATTGCAACTGAAAACGGCGTAAGCTTTTACTCGCCTAAAAGCACAAGATTCAATTCTCCATTTAATGAAAAAGCTCAGATATTTTTAAATGCTTCAAAATTAAAGAACAATCTCAGAGCTGCAGTTCAGGATAAAAATAAAAATATTTGGTTGGGCTTTTCTGATGGTTTAATATCAATAGTTAATTCAGAGGGAAGTAATTTAACTAAAAGTTATCCTCAACTAGATCAATTGAATGTATGGTGTTTGTCTGCAGATTCTGCTAATTCATTATGGATAGGTACTTACGGACAGGGATTAAAGCAATATGATTTAAATACCGGCACACAGAAAGACTTGCAGCTAATCTATAAAAAAACAAGTGAAAGGACTGTTCCTTTTATAAAATCTTTATTTACGGATTCAAAAAATAATTTATGGATTGGTTATTGGGGATCAGGTCTTGGATTCTATGATCCTTTAAATGGAAATTCAAAAGTTTGGCGTTCAGAAACAGATAATCCTGCTTCACTAAATTTCCAGGATATCTGGTCGATTGCAGAAGATCGGTTTAGAAGAATATGGCTGGGAACTCCGGGTGGCGGCTTAAACTTAGTGAAAGATATTGATAATGATATCTTCGGGTACTGGGTTCATTCAGAAGATGACTCTAATTCTATAAGCAGCAATAGTGTTTTTTCGGTTTGTGCTGCAAAAATCCATAACAAAATTGTTGATAGTAATTTAACTGTGCTTTGGGTTGGAACAAATAACGGATTAAATAAATTTTCAATCAATAACAGAAGCATGGATCCATATGACTTCTCTGTTGATATAAAGCATTTTACAAAAAACAATGGACTTCCCGATCATAATGTTAATAGCATACTTGAAGATGACAATGGAAATTTGTGGATTGGGACCAACGCCGGTATTTCTTTCTTCGATGTTAATAAAGAATCGTTTACTAATTTCAGCAGAAAAGATGGACTAAATGGAATAACAATGAATCCGGATGCTGCATTAAAACTTGAAGATGGACTAATGATTTTTGGAAGTGCTGAGGGTCCAAACATTGTAAATCCTTCTGAAATAAATTTTTCAAAATATAAACCAAATATTATATTTACTGATTTTCAGCTATTTAACCAATCGCTTATGATAGGTGACAATTCACCTCTGAAAAAAAGTATAATCCACACTGAAGAGATAGTACTTTCGCACGACCAGGATGTTTTTTCATTTAAATTTGCAGCACTTGATTTTAATTCACCTCAATCGATCAAATATGCTTATAAGATGGAGGGTTTTGATATTGACTGGATAGAAACTGATGGCAGACGTTTTGCAACTTATACAAATCTTGATCCCGGAACATATTTCTTCAAAGTAAAAGCAACTAACGCCGATGGGGTTTGGAACAGTGAGGCTGCATCAATCATGTTGATAATTACTCCACCATGGTGGGCAACTCTTTGGGCTTACGGATTATACATGTTTCTTATTATCCTGGGCTTATTAGCGATAAGACGATTTGAAATGAGCAGAGTTAAGCTCAGAAATGAATTACGGCTACGCAATTATGAGGCAGAACAAAAATCACAATTAGAGGAAACGAAATCAAGATTTTTTGCCAACCTTTCGCACGAATTCAGAACTCCGTTAACACTTATTAAAGGTCCGGTTGAAATATTAAAGAATAAAATAACCGGCAGATCAGAAAAGGAACAAATTGATATAATTGAACGCAATAGTGAAAAACTTAAGGAATTAATTGACCAGCTTCTTGAATTATCACAACTTGAAAATGCATCTGTTCCTTTAAAAGCACAACAAGAAGATTTAATTAAAATTCTGAAAGGGTTAGTATATTCTTTTGAATCTTTAGCACATCAAAAAAGTATTACAGTAAAGTTTGAAAGTGAATGTGAATTAAAGACTGTATGGATTGACAGAGATAAGTTTGAAAAGATCATTAACAACCTTCTTTCCAATGCTTTTAAGTTTACACCTTCAGGAGAAACAGTCAGTGTTCAAGTAAAAACTATTATATCTGATGAAAAAGATTTTGCTGAAGTTATAATATCCGATA
The DNA here is from genome assembly GCA_018335755.1 of Ignavibacterium sp. Classification (GTDB taxonomy): domain Bacteria; phylum Bacteroidota; class Ignavibacteria; order Ignavibacteriales; family Ignavibacteriaceae; genus JAGXRK01. Next base: position 186,383 of record JAGXRK010000063.1, read on the forward strand.
CAGGAATAGGTATTCCTGAACACAAACTGAAAAATATTTTCGATCGGTTTTACCAGGTGGATGATTCTTCACAAAGAAATTATGGTGGCTCAGGAATCGGTTTAGCGCTTGTGAAAGAGTTGGTTGATCTGCACAAGTGGAATATTACTGTTGAAAGTGATAAAGGGAAAGGATCAACATTCAAACTAATAATTCCATTAACAGAAGATTATTGGGACGATTCTGAAAAGTTATCAGGCGAATTAATCAACAAAATTTCAGCGCAAGTTCGAAATAAATCAGCAGCGACTCAGCTTAGTGATCAAATTGATGGATTAAATGATTTAAAGAATAAGAAAATATCTCAGGAAAATAAATCTTCAATTCTGATCGTAGAAGATTCTGATGATCTTAGAAAATACTTATCAGATTTACTAAAAAATAATTATGCAATTTCGGAAGCCATAAACGGTGAAAAAGGTCTTAAAGCTGCAAATGAAATTTTACCTGATCTTATAATAAGTGATGTAATGATGCCTTCGATGGATGGTTTGGAGTTCTGCCGTCAGATTAAAACAGAATGGAAGACAAGCGATATACCTATCATTCTTCTTACTGCGAAGGCATCTTTTGAAAGTAAACTTGAAGGATTGGAAACAGGAGCTGATGACTATCTTACAAAACCGTTTGATTCCAGAGAACTGTTTGTAAGAGTAAAAAATCTTCTGGAGCAGAGAAAACGTATACGGGAAAAATTCGGTCAGGAGCTTTCTCCCCTGCCTGAAATAGATAAGCTTGAATCGGGTGATCAAAATCTTATCAGGCGTGCTTATGAAATTGTTGAACAGAATCTTGACAAAACAAACTTCAGCACAGATCAGTTAGCTAAAGAATTATTTCTAAGCCGCTCGCAGCTTCACAGAAAATTTTCAGTAATTTCTGGACAGGCACCGGGAGAATTTATACGAACAATAAAACTAAAACACGCCGCAAAAATGGTACTAGAGAAAAAGTTGCCGGTAACACAAATTGCTTATGCCATTGGTTTTTCGAGTCCAGCTCAGTTTGCGAGAGCATTTTCAAAACAATTTAACTGTACTCCTTCAGAATATTCCAACCATCAAAAAGTTGAATAAGCCTGGTTAATACATCTTTTTAAACTTTGCAACAAAACAGCAAGAGATTGACACAATTTAGATAGTCATTTCGCTTCTCAGTTTCTACCTTTGCCATCGAAAATAATTCCAAATTAGTTAATACAAACATCATCATAAAGCCTTTGAAAAAGAATATAGATATGGAAGATAATACCATCCTGCTCGAAAAGAAGGAAAAATTTATTTCAAGGATAATAATTGCTGTTTCGATCATAGTTGGTGTATTAATAACTGTTTTATTGATAGGATTAGCGAGTTTATTTAATTAACAAAAAGGAGTCAAACATGAATACAATAAAATTTTCATACACAGTCTTACTGTTCCTTTTAGCGGGAATGGCTTTTGCTCAGTCATCATTTGAAGGCAGAGTTATGTTTGAAGTAAAAGAAGACGGAGAAAGTCAGGTTATGGACTACTATGCAAAAGACAAAAAATTCCTGATGAAAATGCCCGACAAAGGGGGCTCAATTCTTTTTGACAGTAAACAATTCAAAATGTACGTCATTATGGATGAGCAAAAAATGTATATGGAGACTATAATGATGCCAATGAGTACAACAACAGGTGGTGGTACCATTACAAAAACAGGTGAAACCAAAAGAATTCTTGGGTATGATTGTGAAAAATTCCTTTTCACTCAGAAAGATATGAAGGGTGAAGCATGGATGACAAAGGAACTTGGCGCTTTTATGTTTTTTATGGAATCACAGGAGGAAATGCCCGGATGGCAAACCGAAGTTCTGGATGCGGGCTATTTTCCAATTCATGTAAAACAGCACGATACAAGACGGAATGTTACCGGTGTTTATGAAGTAAAAGAAGTTACTCCCTTGAAGCTCAGTGATGATTTATTTGAACTGCCTTCATCATATAAAAAATTTGATATGATGAATCTCGGCGGTTTCGAAAATTTAATTGGTAAGTAATTACAATGAGCATCCTATCAGGCAGAATTCTGTAATTTTTGATGCAAGTAGTTTATCAAGCGGAGTTTACTTCTATAAAATTCAGGCTGGAAATTATATTGAAACCAGGAAGATGTTACTGTTGAAGTAACATCAAGGGAGGCACATAAGGAGTGTGCTGAGAGGGCGCACTCCTTTTCCTAAATCAGAAAGATAATCATAATAATCAGGAGCAATAAATGAAGTTATACATAATAATCATTTCTTTCGCCTTAGTACTTGGTTGTACTTATGAGGCTTTCGCACAATTCGATCTCGGCAAAAAACTTAAGAAGAAAGTAGAGCGAAGAGTTGAAAAAGGTGTTGATAAAGCTATTGATAAAACACTTGATGCAACCGAAGATGCCGTTGAAAATGCCGGTACTGAAGATCAGAATAATAAAAAAGAGAATAAAGAATCTAGATCTAACAACAGTAGTGCTGCAACCAACTCTGAAACGAATGAAACAGAATCTTCAGCTCAAGATCATATACCCGATGAAAAATTAAAGATGTGGTCAAAATATGATTTTGTGGCTGGAGAAAAAGTAATTTTTAATGATGACCTCACAGGAGAGCAGCAAGGTGAATTTCCATCCAGATGGGATTTAACAAGCGGCAATGCTGAAATTGCAAATCTTGGTAATGAAAAAGTAATATACTTTGCAAACAACAAGACAACTATCCTTCCCTTAATGGATAAAAAGAATTTTCTTCCTGATGTTTTTACTATTGAGTTTGACATTTACCTTGATGAGTTAGCCACGCAAAGATCGAATCAATATATCCTTCGTTTTTTTGAAGGTCCTGGCGGTTGGGCTAATATGAATGGTATAAGAAGACACTCAATTGTTATAAGCTGGAATGAAGTTAGCATGGATAAGCTGGGAAGTAAAACAGCCGATTTTAATGATGAGAAGAAAAGTTGGAAAGGGAAATGGAAACGCGTAGCTGTTTCATTTAATAAAAGATCATTAAAGGTTTATCTTGATGAAGAACGAATGCTTAATGTTCCCAATCTTGGATATAAACCAGAAATGTTTTCACTTGGATGTAATTACGATGACCGATACATTAAAACAAGCTCAATAAAAAATATTAGAGTGAATGAAGGTGGTAATAAATTATATGATAGAGTTATGGCAGACGGAAAATTTGTGACAACAGGAATTTTGTTTGATGTAAATAAATCCACCATTAAAGGTGAGTCTATGGGAACAATAAACGAAATTGTTAAAATGATGAAAGAGCACTCTGATTTGAAATTCAGCATTGAAGGACATACAGATAGTGACGGTGATAATGGATTCAATCAAAAGCTCTCTGAAGAAAGAGCCGCTTCAGTTAAGAATACTCTCGTGCAATCAGGAATTGATGCATCCAGACTTTCTACAAAAGGATTGGGAGAGAATAAACCTGTTGATTCCAATTCAACACCTGAAGGTAAAGCAAATAACCGAAGAGTAGAGTTTATTAAAATCTAATTATAAGTTTCTTTAAGACGACTGTATAATCTTTTTAACATATGAAAAATTAAAACAGAAAAGGTGTAATAAAGTGAAAAATATATTATTTATGCTAATAGCATTTAGTATTTCAGCAATCGCACAGATAACAATAACCAATACTGATATTTCGAATAATCTGAGCGTTGGAAAATCAGTAACTATCAGAGAAACAGAAGCACCTGCAAATATTGATATTGGATCACCCGGGGGTGGTAATAACTGGGATTTTAGCGGATTAAGCGGTAGTGAAGTTTTTATTCTTACAAGTGTTGATCCTGCATCTTCGCCCTACATAGGCGAGTTTCCTGGTGCAACCATCACCACTTACGCTGAGCAAGATATTGAAGGTGATCTTTCTCAAATTTGGTTTTATTCAAACTTAAATAACGGTTTGAATGATATGGGAAATGCAGTAGTTATTGATTCAACTCAGGGAAATGTAATTACGACCAAAAATAATCCTGCCGCTCTTGAATTCCAATTACCTCTTACTTATAATTCAAACTGGACTCAATCATATACATCAACTCTTTATCTCAATGGAACACCTTTTATTAATAATAATTTTTCTTTAAGTACTGTTGTTGATGCTTATGGAATTATGACACTTCCGGGAGGTTCAAGCTATGAAGCTTTAAGAGTTCGGGAAGCAACAACAGTTTTAGGGGAGACAGATGTATATTATTTATTCGTTTCAAAAAGCGGTGCTCAGGTAAGTCTTTTTGCAAGTGATCCAAATCCACCCCTGAGTGGTACAATAGCTCTTGAAGGCTATAGTTATAATGGTCCGTTTACAATAACCAGTATTGAACAATCCGCCGGATCTACCGATGAATATTACCTTGCACAAAACTACCCTAACCCGTTCAATCCACGCACAGTGATCAGTTGGCAGTCTCCAGTCAGTGGTTGGCAAACTTTAAAAGTTTATGATTTAATGGGAAGAGAGGTTGCAACATTAGTAGATGAATTCAAATCTGCAGGAAATTATGAAGTAAATTTTGATGCTTCAAAGCTTTCAAGTGGAACATATTTCTATACCTTACAGGCAGGTAATTTTAGTCAAACCAAAAAATTAATTTTAATAAAGTAGATTAATGCACGACTCACTTTTAAAGTGAGTCGTGCATATCTCAACTAAAATAAATCCAAACTATTCCTACGAGAAAAATTAATACTATAGACAAAATAAAATCTCTTTTTCTCCAGCCTTTGTCTTCACTTTCGCTTTCGCCTGATATTGTATGAATAGTTAATCCATCAACTTTTTGAGATGCCGGTTCGTTAGTAAGAAAACTTACAACAACCAGCACCAAAGTACAAACTAAGAATAACAGAAAAGCAAAGTGAAGAAAATTTATATCAGCATACTGATACAATAATCCGCTGATCGAATCTTTATTTAATTCCAATATCAACCTTGCTATTCCTAGTACAAAACCTGTAAGTAGGGCGGCTATTGCTCCTTGTGAATTAACTCTCTTTGAAAGAACCCCAATTAAAAATATTGCTGCAATCGGTGGAGAAATATATGCCTGAACACTTTGCAGGTATTGGTAAATCTGACCTGAAATTAATTTCATCATTGGAATCCATAATAATCCGAAGGCAACCAGAATCACTGTTGCTATTCTTCCAACAAGGACTAAGATTTTTTCGGATGATTCAGGACGAAACTTTTTATAAATGTCCCACGTAATTAGTGTTGAACAGGAATTAAAAACAGATGAAAGAGAACTCATAAGTGCAGCAAGTAAACCAGCAACAACAATCCCCTTTAAACCAACAGGCAGTAAAGTTCCGATTAAAGTTGGTAAAGCGTGGTCGGGTGAATCAAGGGTAATATCTCCCTTTTGTGTTAATGCGTAAGCAATTACTCCTGGAATTACAAAAAGAAATAACGGAAGAAGTTTTAAATAGCCGGCGAAAATTGTCCCTCGTCTGGAATGATTAATATCCTTTCCCGACAAAACTCTTTGAACTATGAACTGATCCGTACACCAGTACCAAACCCCAAGTATCGGGGCGCCGAAAAGAATTCCCGTCCACGGAAAATCCGGATGGCTCATCGGTTTCCACAAGCTGAAAAATCCGGTACCGGCATTATTATATAGTTCATCAATTCCGCCAAGCTGAATTAATCCAACAATAGCAACTGTGATTGCGCCTCCGATAAGAATAAACATCTGAACCATATCTGTGTAAAGAACAGCACGTAAACCGCCAAGCACGGTGTAAATTCCTGTTATTATTACAACGATCAGTGCACCGGTCCAGAATTCAATTCCCATAAGAGATTCAAAAACAATTCCACCTGCAGCAATTGTAACAGAAATTTTCGTAAGCACATACCCGACAATTGAAATGATTGCAAGGTACCAGCGTGCACCAGATGAATAACGTCTCTCTAAAAATTCGGGCATGGTAAACACACCACTTTTCAAATAGAACGGAACGAAAAGCCATCCAAGAATAAGTAGAATGAGCGAAGCAAGAATTTCGAATTGACCAACAGCAACCCCGCTTGCAGCACCTGTTCCAGCCAAGCCAACGAGATGCTCACTGCCGATATTCGAAGCAAACAGAGACGCACCAATCACAAACCATCCCACATTTCTTCCGGCAAGAAAATAATCTGATGATGATTTATTCCTTCGTTTCTTGCTGAATGAAGACCAGAATGCAACAAGAAAAACAATTATGAAGTATGCTGCAATTATTATCCAGTCAAGGAATTCAAGCATTTATCGCCCTTTCAATTTGCAAGTTAGTGTCTTTTTAAAAACTATCACAATCCGTTTAATCCAATTGCATTGATAATTTCTCAGTTACCTTCAAGTAGTCAGGTTACCCTTAAAGTTTATGAATCATTGAGAAACGAGATAGCTAAACTTGAAAATGAAGAAAAAAACCTCCGAAGTTTATTAACTCCGGAGGTTTGGGAAATATTAACCTACAATCTTTTCGGTCCGGCTTTCTTTACCTCGTCAGAACATCCTTTTTCAAAAAGCTTGAAGTTCTCATTGAATCTTGCTGCAAGTGCATCGTATTTTTTCCAGTACTCATCCTTGTTTCCCCAGGAATTTGAAGGTTCAAGAACATCTTCAGGTACCTCAGGACAGCTAAGAGGAACTTCAAAACCGAACAACTTATCTTTTCTGTATTTAACTTTATCAAGCTTTCCATCCAAAGCAGCATTAAGAAGATTTCTTGTATGACGGATGCTGATTCTCTTACCCACTCCGAATCTTCCGCCAACCCAGCCGGTATTAACAAGCCATACATTAGCATTATGTTTTAACATTCTCTCCTTTAGCATAGCTGCATATTCAAAAGGATGACGCACCATGAACGGTGCACCGAAACATGCACTGAAAGTTATCTGCGGTTCAATACCAAGTCCTATTTCAGTTCCGGCAATTTTGGAGGTGTATCCGCTTATGAAGTGATACTGTGCCTGTTCAGGACTCAATCTTGAAATGGGAGGCATTACTCCTGATGCATCGCAGGTTAAAAATATAATATTCTTTGGATGTGTGTTCACATAACCCTCTGGAACAATATTCGGAATGAACTCAAGAGGATATGAACAACGTGTATTCTCTGTAATATGATCATCATCCAGATCAATATTTCTGCTGACCGGATCGAATACAACATTTTCTAAAATTGTTCCATACCTTCTTGTAGTAGCGTAAATCTCCGGTTCGTGTTCAGCTGAAAGCCGGATTACCTTTGCGTAACATCCGCCTTCAAAATTAAAGACACCGTTATTGCTCCACCCATGTTCATCATCACCAATAAGTAAACGGTTTGGATCAGCAGACAAAGTTGTTTTACCTGTTCCGCTTAATCCGAAAAATAATGCTACATCGCCTTTCTTACCAACATTTGCTGAGCAATGCATTGGAAGAACATCCTGAAATGTAAGTAAGAAATTAAGTACAGTGAAAATAGATTTTTTAATCTCACCGCCATAAAGTGAATTTGCAATAATAGCGGTTCGCTGTTCAAAGTTAAGTATTATTGCAGTTTCAGTTCTTGTACCGTCGATTGCAGGATCGACTTTAAAACCCGGCAGACAAATAACTGTAAAATCTGGCATGAACTTTTTCAATTCATCTCTGTTATCTGTGGTAATGAACATATTCCTTGCAAACAGGCTATGCCATGCTTTTTCGGTTATGATGCGTATAGGCATTCTGTAATCCGGGTCAGCGCCGGCATAACAATCCTGCACAAATAATTCTTCACCCTGACAGAATGACTGGATTCTGCCCATTAATTGATTGAATTTTTCAGAACTAAAAGGGCGGTTATAAACTCCCCACCAGATATTTTCTTTGGTGCTTTGTTCCTGAACGACGAACTTATCAGCGGCTGCACGTGCAGTATGCCTGCCTGTATTAACTACAATCGGTCCCTGTTTACTAAGTTTACCTTCATTCCTAAAAATAATTTCTTCGTAAAGAGCTTCATCAGGTAAGTTCCAGAATACACGATCGAGATCAGTCAAGCCCTGATTCTTCAGCCTGAAATCCGAGGCAAGTTCCATTGCCTGTTTTGTTGCGGGAGTATTGAATTCTAAATATTTCATGACCAATCCCTCACTAATTTTCTGTCGCCAATGTAAAGTTCATTAGGTGAATTAGGATCGAGAGCCCATTTCATTCTTTCAATTCCTTCCTGGATATCTTTAATTCCTCCGCAATAACTAAGTCTTAAGTAACCATCTAATCCAAATTCTTTTCCGGGTACTGTAAGCACCTGTATTTTATCGATAAGAAATGCAGATAGTTTGTTAGAATCTTTTTCATAAGCAGAAAAATCGGCAAAGCAATAAAATGTGCCATCTGGTTTTTTTACTTTAACACCTTCAAATGAATTGAGCAGATCAATCATTACGTTGCGGTTGTTTTCAAGAGTGACTCTTAAACTTTCAACTCCCGATTGAATACCGTTCAGTGCTCCTACTGCCGCTTTCTGAAGAACAACAGAAGGACCTGATGTCTGATGTCCCTGAATATTGCTCATAGCTTCAATAACTTTTTTATTTCCAACAGCCCAGCCAATTCTATAACCTGTCATTGCATATTGTTTGGACACGCCGTTTATTACAATAAGTTTTGAATTTTCATCTTTCTTTTTTGTGTAATTGTAACAATTAATTGGTTTTCTTCCATCAAATATCAATCGATGATAAATGTCATCCATGATTAACCAGATATCTTTCTTTTCACAAAATTCTACTACATCCGCAATGAATTCTTCAGAATACATTGCACCGGTGGGATTGTTAGGACTGTTAATGATAACACATTTCGTATATGATCCGACACGATCTTCAATATCTTTAAATCTAGGATAAAATGATCCATCTTCGGGTAGTGCCGGAACAGGAATAGCACCGATTAATTTTGCCATATCTGGGTAACTTACCCAGTAAGGCGCCGGGAAAATCACTTCTTCCTGTGGATTAAGTACCGCCTGAAGTGCAACCATAATTGCCTGCTTTGCACCGCTCGATGCAATTACGTGTTCAGGCTTAACCTTTTTTTCATAATACTCTTCTGTGTAACGTATGATTGCTTGTTTAAGTGCTGGTATTCCGTCTGCAGGTGCATATCGGACTTCACCTGAATTAAGAAGTGCTACTGCTGAAAGCATTGCATCCATAGGAGATTTGCTTTTTGGTTCTCCACCTCCAAGATGAATTACAGGATCACCTTTTTCTTTTAAAATGGCGAATTTCTCATTCAACTTGAGAGTTGGAGAGGCTTTTATTGATTTGGCTATTAAACTGAGACTCATATGAACCCCTGTATAAAGTAATAAAATATTTACAACAGCAAATTATTTTTAGTATTGATGATAAGCAAGAAAGTTTGACGAAATTGTCCGAAATATTAAAGTGAAAAGCAAATTAAATTTGTTTCTTAAATCGGTTAAATGCAAAAATAATAGTAACAATCTCAAAAGTAAGAAATAATATATATGCCAGTATTACTAATAACACCGTGCCTTCAGACCAAACAATATTACCAATAACCATTAAAGCAAAAATAAATGTAAAAATAAAAATCAGTAGTATTGATGGAATAAGAATATATTTTGATTCTTTAATCAGTAAAAGAATTACGATAGCGATGAGTAATACTATAGGAAAAGTTGCAACTAACATTTCCTTAAAATTCATGAAATTTATTGCAGCAATAAGGGCTAACATTAGTGAATGAAAAATGATTAAGTATTTTTTAATCATATTTACTTTCAAATCTACCCGAACTTTTTCTTTAATGCCTCATGCACAACCGGAGGAACAAAATTGCTGATATCACCGTGCAGTGATGCTACATTTCTTATTACTGTTGAATTGAGGTAAGTATATCTTTCGTGAGGCATCAGAAAAATTGTTGTAATATCACCGGAAAGTTTTCTGTTCATAAGTGCCATCTGAAACTCAAATTCAAAATCGCTTATTTGTCTTAAACCTCTAACAATTGCAGTTGCTCCTACTTGTTTTGCATGTTCAACCAACAATCCATCGAAAGAATCAATAATAACCTTCGAATCAAATTCCTTTAATGATTCCCTGAGCATTTCTACTCGTTCATCGGTTGTAAATAAAGGTTTCTTGGAGGGATTTATAGCAACTGTTACAACTACTTCATCAAATAGAGCCACCGCCCGTCTTACAATATCAATATGTCCATATGTTACAGGATCAAAAGTACCGGGGTATATCACTCTTCTCATACTGTCTCTTTCTTTTGAATAATTGATGATGAAATATAAAAAGAAATTTTGAGTGAGAGAATTATGTATAATTAATATTTATTTAAATAAAAGATTGTTTACCTAAACAAAACATAATTTATTTTTTTTCAGTATCCTTTTATAGCTAATTATTAACAACCTCAACAACAAGACCAGACGGAAATTCTTTCAGATCAAGAATTTTCTCAACCTGCAAAGTTGCAGTATTAATTATTCCAACTGTACCGGTGTTGCCCTCGCCGTTTATTTTGAATTTAGGCTGATAATTACCATTAAGATTTCTGCTTGAAACATAAAGATATTTATCATCAGGGCTTAAATCACAGCCGTGCAGCATATTAAATCCCGGATGCGAAATCCTTCCGGTTCTTATCCAGTTATTACCACTTTTTTCTATAAGATCAACCGTGCTCATCATCATAGTCGCAACATATATTTTAGTTCCATTGGATGAAATCGCAATATGCATAGGCATGTGGTTAACATCAACAGAAGTTACAACTTGCTCTGTATGAGTATCTATAACAATTAATTTATTGTTCCCCATTCCTGATAAATAGAGGTAGTTGCCGTCCGGGGAAATTGTTGCTTCCATAGGCTCAGTTCCCTGATCCAGAATTATATCATCGACAAATTCATGTGTTTCGGCATTTATAATACTTATTCGGTCTTTGGTAAGATTGGCAACGTATAATTTTTTACCATCAGGTGTTAATGCCAGAGCATGTGGAACGCCTGTAACCGGCATACTGATTTCTGAAATAACACTCATATCGCTCAATGATACTGCAAAGACTGTGTTATATATTCCTCCTGATGTTGAAGATCTAGAAACAAAAGCTTTAGTTCCATCAGGTGATATCTGGATCATCCCGGCATTATCTATTCCATTAGTTTCACCGACAATCTGGTTATCAGATTTTCTGATCTTTAGTAATTTATTTGCTGATATTAAAGTGACATAATAAAAGTCACCAAATTCTTTAACCATATGTGGTGCGTCGATAATTGGATTAAAGTCAACATTGGCAATGCGTGAAACTACTTTATTATCTCCGTCAACAATTGAAATGATATCGCTTGTCTGATTACAAATAAATACCCTGTAAGATGGATTTGCAGATGGGACATTTCCATAATAGTGTCTCGCTCCATTATCGATCCAATCTTTTATTTCAATAATTCGTTCTTCTGAAATACTAATATTCTGATGAGGTTCAACAGGTATTACATTTCCTTTCAGAAGCTGATAGAGAAGACTTTTCTCAGAATTGAATGGAATTACAACCTCACCACCGAATCCATTTCCTTTTGCCGGATCACGATCGAATGAACCGCTTAGCAGTTTGTAATGACTTTCAGTTGATAATCCGCCGGCCGGATTTGGTCCGCTATGACAGCCGGACGCTGCACAAGTATTAACAAATACTTCAGCTATAGCAGCACTTTCAAAACCATTATTTTCATTGTCGACAGCTGGTCCCTGAACATCATCTTCACACCCCACCAGTATTAACAATGATGATATAAGAATTAAAACAAATAATAAATTCTTTTTCATAATATCCTTATTTAATCAGATTCATTTTTATCAGTTTAGAAAATTCACCGGAAGTCATTCTTACGAAATAAATTCCAGACGGCAGATCAATTGCATTAAATTCAATATTATAATTACCGGCACTTTTTAATTCATTAACAAGTGAAGATACTTTTTCACCTAATGAATTAAAAACAGAAATGTTTACCGTGCCGTCATTCGGTATTGCATAATGAATTTTTGTTGATGGGTTAAAAGGATTCGGGTAATTCTGATCTAACTGGTAAGTGATCATACCACCATCATTATCAATATTACTTGGGTGATCAACCGAAACATTCCAGGATTTTTCAATTGTGAAAAAAGAATTAGTAATTTCAACTCTTACAGAATCAACTCTTGGAACTGTCTGCGAAGGCAATGCGATATAATTATATGATGCAGATGTAGAGTTAACCTGTGAACCGTTTTTAAGCCACTTATAAGTTAAATTAAAATCGCTTGTATCAACAGCTTCAACCGTGAAAGTAAAAAATTCAGATGGAGCAACAGAAGTATCCGACAAAGGAGTAAAGGAAATTAATATCGGATATCCCGGAACTTTTATTGTGTAATTAAAAAATTCTGAAGGTGGAATATTGCCCGGCGGATTTATACCCGAACCGCCTTCAGGCAATGTACTCACTTGGTCGTTATTATCAACAGCGGCAAAATAATATTCAACTTTAGTTCTATTAGGGTAAGACGGAACTTCGAAATCGTAAACGTTATTAATACTATTTGAGTTTGAAATCATATTCCACTCACCAACCTGACTATCAATTACAGTACGATAATAGAGTTTAACATCTGCAACCTGGTTATTATCTATAATCGTTGCCGAAAGCGTAACCGCATCATTATTATAGATTAAATTAACAGGTGTATGATCTATAAATGGCGGAGTATCATCCGGTGTAAACTCTAATACATATAGTCCTGTTTGCATGTCAGAAATTAAAGTTAATCCTGAAGGCAAATAGGGATAGCATCCCCACGCACCGTTATAAGTTCCTGTGCTCGACGGATAGGTATCGTAATGCCCAGCAAGTATAGGATTTTCCGGATCAGAAATATCAAGTACAACATATCCTTGCTTGTAATATGAAATATGGGCATAGTTTCCCTTAACAAAAAGATTATGAACTGGATCACTGCCGCCGCCGGTCATCTGCCATGATGGAACAACAAGATCCCAGCTGGATCTGTCCTGAAGATCCCAAACAGTTATATCTCTTGTGTCAAATTCCTCAGTACCAATAAAATACCTTTTATCTTCAGTCATCCATCCGCTGTGAGCATAAATACCCGGTAAAGCAGCTGACACAGATATCAATTGCGGATTAGATTTATTTGATATATCAATAAGATCATAGGTGCTTTCAGCCATTGCAACTACAGTATCATTCCATACGAACACGTCGTGAATGTATCCGCTCTGTGTATAATAAGCGGTTCTTACAGGATTAACCGGATCAGCAAGATCAAGAATATGCATTCCGCCGCCGCCATTAGTGCCAATAACAAAAGCAAATCCATTATCTATAAAAATATTATGGGCTCTTTCAAACCAGGTTGTGAGCGTATTAACAAGGGTTGCAGAAGAAGGAAGCTGGGATAAATCAACTATTTGTAAACCATTTCCGGATCCGGTTCCTTCAGTCACAATATAGGCATAATGGCTGTGTACTTTTAAATCCCGCCAGGTTGATTGAGGACCTGGAATAAATGCAGATTCAACAGGATCAGCAGGATTTGAAAGATTAATAATTGAAGTACCATGTTTAGTTCCAAGCAGCGCATATTCATTTCCGCTTGGATCAACATATCCCCAGATATCATTATATCCAACTGTTGAATACTGATTAAGATTTGAAATCATATCCACATTCAATTGCGGAAAAGAGTTTATATAAAATAATATTCCTAAGAGCAGCGTTTTTAGTTTCAAAACATTCTCCTTATTCAAATTAATAGAGCAAAATTTGTTTTACCAGTTAAATACTGACTCTCATTCCAAAAAGACGTTTTAGAAAAAAGTATAACTTATTTAAGATAAGTAATTTTATGAGTTATATGTTTTTCTTCTGTTCTTAAAAGAATGAAGTAATGTCCGGCAGAAAGAGAAACGTAGCTATCGTTCGTGCCATTCCACCTGAAATGATACTTCCCGCTATCCAGATATCCTGAATAAATGTTCTTAACTTCTTTACCAAGCAAATTAAAAACCTTAAGGGAAACAGTACCTGAGTTCTCAAGCTTAATAACGATATTTACTTCCGGATTAAAAGGATTAGGAAAAGATTCAATAATTGAATACCGGATTGGATTTGTTTCCAGGTTCCTTACATTGCTTACTGATAAGTTACGGTAAAAATATAAACCACCTTTTACATTTCCAAACATTAAATCTGTATCTGAATCATTGTCAATATCAACAAAACAAATTGAAGAATATCCGCCAAAATTCTGATCAAGAAATTTATTTGTATTTAAAGACCATTCAGGAAGTTGTGTGGATCCGTTATTTTCATAGTAAAAAATATTTCCGTGCCTGCTGCCGGAAAACAATTCAAGTTTACCATCCCCACTAAAATTAAACAATGCCGGAGTAGAATTATCACCGATATCCAATCCTGAAAAATAGTTCTGCACAAGTTCAAATGAATAGTTAAATGCATCACCAATATTCTTATATAAACTAAACCTTCCGTTGAATGCACCGATCACAAGATCCAGATCGCCGTCATTTTCTATATCAACTAAAAATGGAACCGATGAAGTCCCAATATCTATTACATTCTGATTTGCATCCATCAATTCACCAGCATAAATAAATTGGGGATTAAAAATATTACCATCATTTCTGTAAACTGAAATTTTTCCGTCAAATTTTCCAATTAAAAGATCATAATCGCCATCACCATCCAGATCACCAAAAGCTGGTAAAACGGATAATGGATATTCAATTCCCGCAAACATTGTATCTTTATAGACAAAAACAGGGTTCAAAGCTGATCCTTCATTTTCAAAATAGTGCAAAGTGCCAATCGGATTATTTAATGACCCAATGAACATATCGGGATCGCCGTCTGAATCAATATCAATGAAAACAGGATGACTATTGTTTCCCAAATCCAATGAATAAATGTAATCTTCTGTTATTTTAACATGATTCGGCAACTGAGAGGTACCTATATTTTCATAATACATTAATGACTGCGTAACGGTTGGATCATATAAAACTGAAACAAACAAATCAGGATCACCATCGCCATCGATATCAACAAATCTTGGCATATTGTATCCGCTTGTATAAATGCTATCCTCATTAATAGGATAGACATTCGAGATTAATTTCATTGATGGTTCAAAAGGAGTTCCCTGGTTTTCAATTAAATAAAGACTTCGGCTGAAGAAATCGCCCCATATAAGATCATGGTCACCGTCAGAATCAAGATCAATAAAATCAAATGAACTTGAACCATGCCTGGGGTCATCTAATCCTCCGATGATCAAAATATCCTGCCAGAAATTTGTTATAAATCTGAAATTAAAATGATTAGTACTTCCTACATTTTCATAAAATGTGACTGTTCCAGCCGAATTACCAGATAGGAAATCATAATCACCATCGCCATCCACATCAACATAAACCGGATTGCTGCCGAACTCGCTAAAAATTGGGAGTCCGTTGTCGTCTTTCAGAGTATCCTGTTCAATTGCAAATAGCGGCACATTAACATTTCCAGCGTTTCTGAGAAAGCGAATATTTTCAGAATTTCCTGTGAATAAATCAAAATCGCCATCGTTATCAATATCAACAAAGTAAAACCAGTCTGAGAAAAAAAGCCCGGGGATAGTATCAACACTTAGATTGAATTCAGGATTGAATTTTGATCCTGTATTTTCGAACCAGCCGAATGTACCGTCGCTGTTAAGAAAGAAAAAATCATAATCACCATCATTATCAATATCGAAGAACTGATGTTCAATGTTATTGAAACCGCCAGAGAATGGGCTGTTATAAACTCCTTTGAACCCTGTAACTTCCGGCTGATTGATATTTCTTTGAAATTGTTGCGAATGAATTGTGGAAAATGAAATTAAAAGAGAAATAATTAGTAATAAAATTATTTTGATTCTATCAGGTATAAACACGCATCACCGATTATTTTAAAAGGTTCGATATTAAAGTTAAGAATGTCTTTCTCTTTAGTTTGGATTGATCTTTCAATGATCATAATTCCCTCTTCTGCAAGGTAGCTGTTAATTCTGATACTCTCAACTACTTTATAAATATCTTCTTTAAAGAATGGAGGATCTGCGAGTATCAAATCATACCTATTTGGAGTTTTCTGCCGCGTAAATCCTGAGGCATCAGTTTTGAAGACTTTACAATTATTTTCAACACCTAGTAATTTAATGTTGTCTAAAAGATTATTATAAATAAAAAAATCTTTTTCAATAAAATGAACTTCTGCTGCTCCCCTGCTTATGCATTCCAAACCAAGTGAACCGGAACCTGAATAAATATCCAAGACTAAAATATCTTCAAATGAAATTCTGTTATTAAGAAGATTGAAAAGTGTTTCGCGGACCCTGTCTGTTGTCGGGCGGATTTTATCTGATTGCGGGACTTTTATGAATCTGCCTTTAAATTGACCTGAAATAATCCGCATTCTCATAAACCAGTTCCTATAATATTATGCTAATCTGAATGCTATTCCGGCAGCAGATGAGAATGAATTAAATTTTTCCAGATATAATTTACTATCGTACAGTGATGGTGATGGTTTTATTTTGTCAAAAGGATTAAACAGTATGAAGTTCAATCCTAATGTTTTATTAAGTGTCTGCACTACCGAACCTGATATTTCGTCTCCGCAAATAAAAGCTGCTTCAATCTGACTTCTTTCAACTTTCAATGATGGAGATGGTTTTGTTTCTCTTAAAAGATGTTCCATTATTTCACTTGCATCGTTTAGCGGAATAACTTTAAAGTAAATCGGTTTTCCGTTGAAAGCATAAAGCATAGAGAGAAATTTATTATTGAAGTAAATACTTAGTGTTAATCCTTTATAAACAAGTGCATTACCAACAGAAAGAGCTCTTTCGGCTGCAATATGAAGATTATCAATAAACTTGAGCTTAAGATTATTTTGCTGGCAGAACCCTGAGAGCATCTGCAGGTATTTCCGTTGAATTCCAAATACAATTGAAGATGGCATAATGTTGAAAGCATTTTTATCAATTTCAATATATTGAATTACAAGATTTTTTGTAGATAGATATGGATACAGAACTGAAAGCTCCCATTTAAATTGTTCAATCATATCCTGGTACAAAAGCGTATTGTCATATGGCACCTGCATAATATGAAATAACTCAAATGGAAGAGTAAAAGAAATTGATGTGGCTTTAAGAGGTTTTTTTATAAGTAGTTCATCAAAAGCGCCCTGAAGAAGGGCGCTAATTTTTGTGTCTTTATCGGTTTCTAAATTTATAGGATCATTAAAGTAAGCTTCATCTAAATTAACAAGCTTAAATTGTTCACCTTCATGATTTATTTCAACAACCTGAAGTTTAGAACTCGAAATATTGAATCCGGCATGGTTTTCAAATCCGGTCATTCTTATATTATTGTTTATTCCCAGGAAGCGGTGTTTTTTAGTGCATCACTTTCAATGCTGCCTATAGTTCCATATCCGTCCGGATCTTCAATTAAGTATCTTGTACCAATTTTAGTAGTTGAGTCAACTCTAAGAAATCTTCCCCTGGTTGTGAACACAGAATCAACTGATAAGCTTGTATCAATAGCAAGAATAAATCTTTGACGGGATTTTGGACTGACAATTAAACTCTCTGGTGCAAATTCACCGTGTGAGAGATCTTTAAACGGATCAGCCATTTGCATTGTTAATGAATCAAATGAATTTCTTATACTATCAACATAAGGAGAATTGATAAATTCGACTAATTCGTCAAGATTATCTGTGAACTGGCCATGCTTCTTCTCCCAAAGGATCTGAGCTTCCTTCAGATTAGTCATTCGCAGTCGGGTTTCAACTTTATTATATCTTTCCGCTTCAACAATTTCACGAGGATCAATAATTGCAACTTTTATAAGAATTAGAACTAAAATAACTACGACTGCATAAAGCCCTGCGTGTACATACCAGGGATCTTGATTTGATTTCGAATTCATTTTTCCTCCGGAAGAATTAAATAGTCTTTATTCAATGAAAATATACTTTTTTATATTATTTAGTTTTGTATTGCCTATCCCCTTTACCTTAAGCAGATCATCAACCTTCTTAAAATTACCCAATTTTATTCTTAAATCTAAAATACTTTGAGCAGTTTTTGGTCCAATACCCGGTAGTTTAATAAAATCTTCCAATGAAGCAGTATTGATATTAATGCTGTTTTCTGCCGGTAATATTTTTTTTGTAGATTTCTTAAAACTACGATTGTTAAAATCCAAAACTTCCTGCTTATAGTCAACCTCTTTATTCAAGTTCGTTTTAAGTGAATTTGAATCCAAGTCACCGGGTAAATTATAAAAGAGACTATCCTGCAGACTATAATCAAATTGTTCAGGATTAAGTGTTTCCGGTTTTTCCTTCAAAAAATTTTTAATTGTAAATCCGGCTACAAGTGTAAATGTTAAAAAAAGAACTACTTTTAGTTCCGTTTCTGTAAAACCTATTTTTTTTGAGAGCCGTGAAAGCATTTTGCCCCCTAAATAAATGGGTAATTAAAATTCATTAATCAACTGATTAAACTTCTATCATTTCTGGATAGAAAAGGATTATCTGAATAAAATTGAGTATTTAACATTTCACAAGATTATTTTGAAATAGTATCTGTTTTAATTTAAAGTCCAAATCTTTTAAAGAAACCTTTTTCGCTGTCCTTAATATCACCTTTGAAGTTGGGCTGTTCACTAAGCTCCGCTAAGAGTTCTTTTTCCTTTGAAGTTAATTTCCTCGGAACATCAATATTAATTTTTACGATCTGATCTCCATATCCGGAATGGTTGAGGTGTTTAATACCTTTTCCTGTCATCTTCAGCAGTTTGCCATTAGGAGTGCCAGGATCAATTTTTAATCTTGCCTTACCATTTAAAGTTGGTACATCCACCTCAGCCCCAAGAACGGCTTCAGGAAAACTAATTGCCAGGTTGTAAATTATATCGCTGTCCTCTCGAATAAAATGTTCATGCTCTTGTTCTTTAAAGACTACAATAATATCACCGGAAGCACCACCTCTTTTCCCGGCATTACCCTCGCCACGCATAGACATGTAACTGCCTTCGTGCGCACCCGGTGGAACGTCGATTTTCACTGTTACTTCATTCTGATATCTGCCGTCTCCAGCACATTTTCTGCAAGGCGAATCGACTACTATACCCTCTCCATCACAATTTGCACAGCCGGATATATTAACAAACTGACCAAAGACAGATCTTGAAACATTTCTTATTTCGCCGGAGCCTTGGCAAACAGGACAGGTTTTCTTACTGGTATTATCTGCGGCACCGCTTCCATTACACTGATCACATTGAACAAGCTTTTTGATTTTTATTTTTTTGGAAACACCAGCGGCGATCTCTTCCAATGTTAGTATTAGAGTAACTCTAAGGTCAGTTCCAGGAGTTCCGGAACCTCTTCTTCTTCCTCTCGATCTTGAAGATGAACCAAAGAACTCATCGAATATTGAACCACCTCCAAATATATCTGAGAAATGAGAAAAAATATCATTAATGTCAGAAAAACCAGGTGATCCAAAACCACTTCCCTTTACTCCCTCATATCCAAATCTGTCGTATCTGGCTCGCTTATTATCATCGTTCAATATTTCGTACGCCTCGGCAGCTTCTTTAAATTTTTCTTCTGCTTGTTTATTATCTGGATTTCTATCCGGATGATATTGCATAGCTAATTTTCTATACGCTTTTTTTAGATCTTCTTTTGTAGCACTTCTTGAAACGCCGAGTATTTCATAATAATCTCTTTTATTCATATGTACTATTCTTCCCTATCACTTTCGAGGTCTTCACTTACAATAACCTGTGAATGACGAATAACTTTATCTTTATAAACATAGCCGCACTGGACTTCCTCAAGAACTGTGTGAGCCGGAACAGAATCATTTGGCTGCTGTAATATAGCTTCGTGGTAATGCACATCAAACGGTTGCCCGATTGCCTCAATCTTTTTAACTCCTTGTCCTTCTAATGTTTTCATCAGTTTATTGTATACTAATCTTAAACCATCTTCAAAAGTTGAAATATCCCTGGAATCTTTTATATGCTGCAGCGATCTTTCAAAATCATCTATAACAGGCAGAAGTTTAGTTATAAATGATTCTGCAGCAAATTTCAGAAGATTGAGTTGTTCATTTTCAGTTCTTCTTTTATAATTTTCAAACTCAGCAACCTTTCTAAGATACTTATCCTGCCATTCATTTACCTGTAATTCAAGAACCTTTAATTGATTTTCCTGCGGTGCTTCATTTTGATTTAGTTCATCTGCAATATTTTCTTCAACTTTATTTGATTCATCTTTATTTTGTTTATGTTTTTCTTCTTTCATCTTATCTTTACTCATTTTAATAAATAACCTCCTGAAATTTATTTGTCTTGTTTTAACATTTCGGATAACATTTTTGCAATATAATCAACTATAGCAACAACTTTAGAATATTCCATTCTTTTTGGACCAATAATACCAAGTGTACCGGAAGTTTCGCCGTAGTTATATTCTTTACTTACAAAACTATACTCATCCAGTTTAATATTTTTATTTTCTCTGCCAATTGAAATAATGACATCATCAGCATTTTTATCCCGTTTTTCCAGTATATGAATTATTATATCTTTATCTTCAATCAGTTCTATAACACCTTGAAATTTTTCCGGATTTTCAAATTCAGGCTGAGTTAACACATGTTTTGCACCAGTTATATAAACCCGTTCATCTTTTTTTGAATCAACAAATATTTTATCTACAGAATCTACAAAAATTCTTATAATAGGTTTTTGCTCATCACTTACATCACTAAATCTTTCTTTAAAAGATTTTCTAATCTCATCAAAAGTTAAACCGCTTAATCTTTCATTCAATAAGGACTCAACATAATTTAGCTGAGACTCTTTTATATCTGTCTTTACTTCCAGTGTTATAGTTTTTACAAGTCCTGATTTAATACTAAGAACAATAAGTAAACGAGTGGATGAAAGGCTAACGAGCTGAATTTTCTGAAGCACTCCACGATCTAGTTTAGGATAAGTTACACAAGCTATTTGCCTTGTTATCTGGCTCATAAGTTTGGATGCTAATCTGAAAAGATCATCTGTTTCTTCTATTTGAGTACTAAAGCTTTTTTTGATTATGCCCTTCTCCTCCTGGTTAAGACTTGGGATATCCATTAATGAGTCAACATAAAATCTGTAGCCTTTATCAGTTGGAACTCTTCCTGCTGAAGTATGCGGATGATTTATAAAACCGGATTCTTCCAGATCGGACATAATGTTTCTTACTGTAGCTGGTGAGAAACCTATATCATACTTTTTAACAATATATCTTGAACCAACCGGTGAAGCAGTTAAAATAAACTGCTGCACTATTGATCTCAAAATACTTTTTTCGCGTTCGTTTAATTCCTGGTCTAACATATAATACAATGCAAAAAGATACGGAAATTGGAGTGCAAATATATCAATTATTCAAAAACTTTGCCGAAAATCAAATAATTTACTTTCTGGAATATTGCAGGAATTTAAATGACCGATCTCTGACTAAGTACAAGTATTTATTGTTAATACCTCTAAATAATGTTAAATTTTTAACATAAAATAAGTTTTCTTTTGTAATATATAAGTGGAGTTTTTGTGGAGGAAAGCTATAAGTCATCGGGTGTTGATATCGAAGCTGGAGAAAAAACTGTTCAAAAAATTAAAGGTTTTGCCAAATCGACTTTTAACAAACAAGTATTGGCAGATATCGGACATTTTGGAGCGTTTTTTGAGTTAGATTTGAAAAATTATACAAACCCGGTTTTGGTCTCTAGTGTAGACGGTGTGGGCACAAAATTAAAAGTTGCATTTGAAGCTAATCGGCACGATACAATTGGTCAGGATTTAGTAAATCATTGCGTCAATGATATTGCTGTTTGCGGCGCTAAACCTCTTTACTTCTTAGACTATTTTGCAACCACTAAACTGAATCCCAATACAGCAAGTGAAGTAGTAAAAGGATTTTCAATTGCTTGTATAGAAAACGGCTGTGCTCTTATTGGAGGTGAAACCGCAGAAATGCCTGGTTTCTATCACGATGGAGAATATGATATGTCTGGAACTATTGTAGGTATAGTCGAAAAACAAAAAATTATTGACGGCCGCAAAATTAAAAAAGGCGATCTTCTTTTAGGATTTCCTTCTAATGGACTTCACACTAACGGCTATTCGCTCGCCAGAAAAGTACTCCTATCAAAATTTAAACTTGATCAGCATCTAACGGAATTAAACTCTACGCTATCAGATGAACTGTTAAAAATTCATCGTTCATATTTACCAATAATTTCAGAATTAACTAAGCATATTGAAGTCAGTGGCTTTTCTCATATTACCGGAGGAGGGATTATTGGCAATACTATGAGAATAATTCCCCGCGATCTAAACCTTAATATCCATTGGGGCACCTGGGATGTGCCTGCAATCTTTAAACTTATTCAAAGTACAGGTAATATTTCATCTGAGGAGATGAGAAAAGTATTTAACCTTGGAATAGGATTGATCGCTGTAATATCACCGAATGATGAAGTCGAAGCATTTCAAATTATTCATGAAAATAAAGAACATGTTCTTTTAATTGGAGAGGTAACTTAATTTAATATGTTCATAGATACTCATTCGCATTTATTTTATAAGAACTTTCGTGATGATCTTGATGAAGTTGTTAACCGGGCTATAGAATCCGGTGTTGATCAAATAATTGTACCTGCCACTGATCTTGAAACAGCTGAACAAACCATTAGGTTATGTGAAAAATATGATATGGTTTTTGGCGCTGTGGGAATTCATCCCCACGATAGTAAGGATTGGGATGATAGTCTCCTAACTAAAATTCAAAATCTTGCAGAACACAAAAAAATAATTGCCATCGGTGAAATCGGGTTAGATTATTATTATGATTTTTCTCCACCTGAAAAACAAATTCGGGCATTTAAGGCACAAATTGAATTAGCTATAGAACTAAACCTGCCAGTAATAATACATAACCGTGATTCCGACCAAGATATGATGGAAATAATAAGTCAGTATTGTGGAAAAAGTCTGAAGGCGCAGTTTCATTGCTTCAACTCATCTCTTAACGATGCGTTTGAATTTATTAAGATGAATCATTTCATTTCATTCACCGGGAACATCACTTTTAAGAACAGAGGTGATATAAGATCCATACTTGAAAAAATTGGTCTGGACAGTCTGCTGCTTGAAACAGATTCACCTTTTATGACTCCTGTTCCATTCCGCGGTAAGAGAAACGAACCGGCTTATGTTAAATATGTAGCTGAAAAAATTTCGGAAATTCATAAGGTATCAGTAGAAGAAGTAGCAAAAACAACTTCATATAATGCATTCCGGTTATTTGGTATTGGTAAATCTCCTGAACTTATTTACACTTATCCACTGGGAAGATCACTTTATATAAATGTAACAAATCGCTGTAATGCCGATTGCACTTTTTGTAAAAGAACAACTTTTCCTTTCATAAGTGGATTAAATCTGGGAATGAGAAAATCTGAAGAGCCTGCAGCTGATTTATATATAAGAGAAATCAGCGATCCTAAAAAATATGAGGAAATAGTTTTCTGTGGTTACGGCGAACCTACAATAAGGTGGGAAATTGTTAAGCAAGTTGCAGCTTATGTTAAAGCTAATGGCGGTAAAACCAGATTAAATACCAATGGTCATGGAAATTTGATAAATCACAGAGATATAACACCTGAGATGAAAGATCTTATAGATGTTGTGTCTATTAGTTTTAATTCGTTTGATCCCGGTCAGTATGCACAACTGATGCGCCTTGATGAAAAACATTTTTTTGAAATGATAAATTTTGCCAAAGCATCTAAACCTTATGTTAAAAAAGTTGTAATGAGTGTTGTTACGTTAGATGATGTTGAAATTGAGAAGTCCAGAAAAGTTGTTGAAGATGAAATAGGTGCAGAGTTCAGAGTAAGAGAGTATTTTTAAATTGTATTTGCTTATAATATTATGCTTAAACTTTTTTTAATGCTGTTTACCTTAAACAGCTTTACAATAATTTATTCTCAGAGCGTCAAGCAGCAGATTGATCTGTTATTTAAAGATGAATTCTTCAAATCATCAATAATCGCTGCTGATATTTATAATCTTACTACTGAAGAATATTTATACAGATCAAATGAAAAATTGCTTTTACATCCCGCTTCTAATATGAAGCTTTTTACTTCGATTGCTGGATTATTATTCCTTGGAGATGAATATCAATTCATCACTTCACTTTATTACGATGGAGAAATTACCTCCGGCACGTTATATGGCAATCTCTATATAGAAGGAGGTTGTGATCCTGAAATAACAACAGCAGACCTTAACATTTTTGTTGGGGCACTTAAAGCAATGAATGTAAGAGCAATTTCAGGAAATATTTATGCCGATCTCTCATTTAAAGATTCCCTTTACTGGGGTGTCGGCTGGATGTGGGATGATGACCCTTCAACAGATGCCCCTTATCTAAGCGCTTTAAATATCAATGGAAATTCTGTAAAGATTAACCTGAACGGAACTAATGTTGGTCAACCGGCCGAAGTTATTCTTAATCCTTCTTCTGAATTCTTCAGTATCAGAAATAACACGATGACAGTTTTTGGCAAAGATGAAGAAATTTTTTTTATAACAAGAAACTGGTTTGACAGGAAGAATGAAATTATTGCAACTGGAAGAGTCAGTTTAGGAAGAACTAACAATAATCCGGATGGAGACAAAAAAGTAAATGTTCTTAATCCCGAATATTTTTTCTTATCATTATTCAAAGAGACTTTAATAAAGAACGGTATTTCTGTTAGCGGCGAGTTGAACATTTCTGCATTACCTCTGATTAATAAATATGTTACCTCAATAACTACTTCAATAATACCGGTAATTTCCAATGTAAATAAAAACAGTAATAATTTAAGTGCTGAGATGGTGCTCTTAGCTTTAGCAGAAAGATTTTATGGAAGGCCTGCAACATTTGAAAACGGCCGAAAAGTAATTAATGAGTTAATCAAGTTGATTGGATACGAACCTACAAAGTACAGAATTGTAGATGGTTCCGGAGTTTCACATTATAATTTGGTTTCTGCTGAACTTATTGCAGATATGTTAAAATATATTTATAAGAATGAGCCTCAGGTATTAAGAAATCTGATTCAAACATTACCAATTGCAGGTGTTGACGGCACACTTGCAAAAAGAATGAGAAATACTGCAGCATTCAGTAACGTTCGTGCAAAAACCGGAACACTAAGTGGAGTTAGTGCACTTTCCGGTTTTGTTATTGCGGCAAATGGTAATCAAATTACTTTTTCAATACTTATTCAGAATTATGTTAATCAGGCAGACAGAGCAAGAGAGTTTCAGGATGCAATATGCAGAATTCTTGCAGAATACCGGTGAAAGATTTTATGATTTACAAAGAATTTCTAATAACCGCTGATCCCTATAATGCTGATTTGCTCTCTGGAATTCTTTGGGAATTAGACATTACCGGCCTTAGTGAGGAGGTTAACTGCCTTAAGGTTTTTTCTTCATCAATTTTAAAAAATGATATTGAAGTTTTATTGAGAAATCTTGTTAACAATAAAATGTTGCGAACATTTAATGTTGAAGAGAATTTTATCGAAGAAAAAAACTGGAATGAAGAATGGGAAAAAAGCAGAGAAATTATTACGATAAGCGAACGAATAATAATTAAACCAACATTTAAAGATTATCATTCAAAACCCGGTGAAATTGTATTAACCATTGATCCCAAAATGTCTTTTGGTACCGGAGAGCATCAAACTACCAAAATGGTGCTGCGTTTGCTGGAAAACTATATTAAACCAGGAATGAAAGTTCTTGATGTTGGTTCCGGTACCGGAATTTTAGCAATCGCAGCTGTCAAGTTGGGTGCAGATTCAGTTATTGCAAATGATATTGATGAGTGGTGCTACAAAAACAGCATTGAAAACTCTGAATTGAATGATACTACTAATAAAATCGATTTTAGAATTTGCACCATTAATGAAATTGAAGAGGATAATTTTGATCTGATCATTGCAAATATTCAAAAAACTATTTTAATAGAAATTTGCAGAGATTTTAAGACAAGAATAAAACAAGGCGGTATTTTAATACTTTCCGGGCTGCTTTATGTTGATGAAGAAGATATCTTACAAGTTTACAATACTGCAGGATTTACAAAAATTGAAGGAATTCAAATGGAGGAGTGGATTGCTATTGTTTTTAAAAGTAAATAATAATTTTTGATTTTTTTGTTTCCTTAAAATCAATATCTAATAATTAATAATATGGAGTACTAATATGAAAATGTTACAAGAGTTCAAAGCATTTGCAATGAGAGGGAATGTTGTCGATATGGCCGTTGGTATAATCATCGGCGGTGCTTTCGGCAAAATAGTATCCTCATTTGTAAGTGATGTAATAATGCCGCCAATTGGTGTACTGCTTGGTGGGGTTGATTTCAGCAATCTTTCACTCGTCATTAAAGAAGCTGCTCAAGAAGCTGAAGCCGTAACTCTAAATTATGGCACTTTTTTGATGACTGTGTTAGATTTTATAATAATAGCTTTTGCTATTTTTATGGTTATTAAGGGAATGAACTCAATGAAAAAGAAAGAGGAAGAAAAACCTGCTCCACCTCCGGAACCCACTAAAGAAGAAACTCTTTTAACGGAAATAAGAGATTTACTTAAGAAATAATTATATTAATTCTAAAGCCACATCTGTTTTTTGATGTGGCTTTTTTGTTTGGTCAAGCATCTAAATTAATTCATTAAATGTAGCTCAAAAAACTTTATAACATTATTTTTAGCATCTTGAGCAGCTTCTTCATCAAAATATTGGTTGCTTGGATTAGCAAAAGCATGTTCAGCATCGTATTCTTTTATAACAATCTTTTTACCCGCTGCTTTTATATTTTTCTCAAGGTTTCCATAAACCTCAGGATTTACCCAGCCATCTTTTTTTGCAAAAATTCCTAGTACCGGAGCATTTAATTTTGTAAATGTTTCGGGAGTATTCTCAATAATACCATAATACATAACACAAGCTTTACCTTTTTCCTCAAGCCAGATACTCATTTGGAGTGACCATCCGCCGCCAAAGCACCAACCGATTGTACCGAACTGTGCATTTTCACCTGCGAATTTTACAGCTCCATCAAAAATTAGTTTTATTCTCTCTGCATCGGCTGATTGCATTAACTCAGCAGCGTTTTCCCGGGTAACAGCTGTATTACCATCATAAAGATCTAATGCTAAAATGTTCACATCACCAAGCATCCGCTTTAACTCATCAGCTTCACGTTTTATATTATCATTCAGTCCCCACCACTCATGAATTACAAAAATGAATCTTTCTGATTCATTTTCGGATTTTACAAAGTATGCATTAGCATCTTTTCCATCTGATGTAGAAAAATTAATCATCTTTCCCTGCGGATTACTCAAAGAGAAGTCACCAGGTAATTGATGGCTTTCTCTGAAGGATTCATCATCACCAAATGAAGTAAAAGATACCTCAGTTTTCTTTTTATCACTGGTACTGCAGCAGGATTTTACTTCCTGAGAAAATAAAAATCCAGTAAATATGAACAAAAATGCTAAGGTTAATAGGATTGATTTCATCTCTTCTCCAATTTTTGTTTTAATATTTTTTATAAATATATAATAAAGCAATGCTTAATAAAAGTTCATTATTAGTATTCATTATGTATTGCTTAAATTTAGCTATTAGATTAGCTTTAACATTAAAATAAAAGAAAGAAATGCTGATGAGATACTTAATATTAATAATAATTGGTTTAGTTCTGTTTACTTCTTGTGCAAGCAAAGAAGAAAGATTACAGAATCGAATTCAATTAGTTAATGAATTTAAAGCTCTTGATGATTTTGATAAAAACAACATTCTTTTTTACGAAGTAGAAAATATAAGATCAAAATTTACATATTACTCAAAGGATGGCGAAATTAATATTATCAATGAGGAATTGTATACCGATAATAATACGAATTCAAATTGTATTTATTACTACAATGATAATAAACCTATTTACACAAAAATAATGAGAATAAGAATTGATAAGGAAGATAATCAGTTATTCAGGAATGATATAGAAATAGAGATTTATTTCGACCATGATTATCAGGCTCTTTATTCATTCAAAGTTGAGAATAAAACCGAAAAAGAAATTGACCCTGAAGAATTGAAATCTATATATGATCACGCCAAAAAGCTTTACTCTTTAGCTAAAGCTGATCTTTAATCAAATAAATATTAAAGCATTTCGACAGATCAATAAATAAACAGATTTGCATTTTATTATCTTAAATTCAACTTATATATTTACCTGAACTTTCCAGATAAATAATTAATAAAAATTGGAGAAATTACTTGATAGCTGATAGAGTTAAGGATATTGGTGCATCCCCCACAATGATGGTTGCTGCTGAAGCAAAAAAACTTAAATCCGAAGGAGTGGATGTAATAGATCTAAGTATGGGTGAACCAGATTTTGATACACCAAATAATATAAAAGATGCCGGAAAACGAGCCATTGATGAAAACCATACAAGGTACACCTTAAATCCCGGTACAAATGAATTACGGACAGCAATTGCAGCAAAACTTAAGCGCGATAACCAACTAGAATATAAATTAAATGAAATAATAGTATCAAGCGGTGCAAAGCAAAGTGTCTATAACAGTATTCTTGCTACCATCAATCCAGGAGATGAAGTTATTATTCCCAACCCCTACTGGGTTTCTTACCCCGCAATGGTAAGTCTGGCACAAGGAAAAATGCTTGTAATAGATACGGATGAATCTACAGGATTTAAAGTAACACCAGATCAATTAAGAAAAGCCATAACTCCTAAAACAAAAATGTTTATTCTTTGCAACCCTTCAAACCCTACCGGATCAGCATACACCCGTAAAGAGCTTGAGGCGTTAGCAGAGGTTGTATTGGAAAGCAACTTTTATGTTTTGACAGATGAAATTTATGAAAAAATGGTATACGACGATTTTGAATTTGTAAGTTTCCCTTCACTCGATAGAAACCTGAAAGATCGGACTATAATTGTAAATGGAATTTCAAAAGCGTATGCTATGACCGGCTGGAGAATAGGCTATACCGCAGCTAATGAAAAAGTGATTAGTGCTATAAATAAAATACAGAGCCACAGCACATCTCACGCCTCGTCAATTTCTCAGGTTGCTGCCATCGAGGCGGTTGCCGGACCACAATATGTGATCCACGAAATGCTTGATGACTTCAGAAATAGAAGAGAATTCTTTTATAATGCTCTTACATCCATTGATGGCATTACCTGTTACAAACCTGAAGGGGCATTTTATTTATTTCCTAATGTCTCACAATATTTTAATAAAAAAACTGATGTACTTAAAATTGAAAACTCTTTCGATCTTGCTATGCATCTTCTATACGAAGCACATATTGCTGTTGTTCCAGGCAGTGCATTTGGCAAAGAAGGATATCTAAGATTGTCTTATGCAACATCAATGGATCATTTAAAGGAAGCTGTGATCAGAATGAAAAAAGCCTTAGGCCATCTACATCCCTGAACTATCTGGATATGAGTAACCTGAGTGACTTGTTAAGATCAGTGACTGGCATCTCTACACCAGTCCACAAATAAAATGACTTTGCCGCCTGATATACAAGCATAGTTATTCCATCTAAAACTATTGCCCCTCTTGATTGTGCAAGCTGTAAAAATTTGGTTTTAACAGGATTATAAACAAGATCAAAAGCAATCTGGTTTTTATTAAAAGATTCAGGTATTGAGGTAATATTATCATCAAAATCCGGGTACATACCTACCGGAGTGGCATTTATTATCAGTTTGGATTTACTAAAAAGGTCTACAAGATCAGGGGGAAAAAGTTCGTGCGTTTTAAAGGAATCAAATTTAAGTTTATCTCTGAAATAAACCCTTAAAGATTCTGCCCTCTGTTCTGTTCTGTTCACAAGATGAATTTTTAACGGCTTAAAATATCTAATGAGAACATAAATTGCAGCACGAGCTGCCCCTCCGCTACCCACAACAGTAACTCTGTTTCCGGAAATTTCATCTTTATATGGCAACAAAGTTTCCAGCACGCCATAAACATCAGTGTTATAACCGGTAAGCTTTCCATGATCATTTACTACAGTATTAACTGCACCGGTATCTGCGGCTTCTTCTGATAAGTTATTTAGGTAATCAAGTATTTTTACTTTATGAGGAATTGTAACATTGAATCCCTTTATTCCAAGCGCGTTCATGCCTTTAAGTGCATTACCTAAGTTTGATGATGGAACATTAAAAGGGAGATAAATATAATTCAATTTAGTCAATTCTATAGCAACATTATGTATAAACGGCGAGTAAGATTGCTTTACAGGCTGCCCGATTAGTCCGATAACTTCTGTATTCTCGTAAAATGAATTTCTCATAGTTTAAACTGAGTTATTAGTAGGTAAGTAAAGATATTGATCAGATTTCTTTCAACAATCTTAGGAAAAGCTTTGATGACTTAATTTCCGGATATTCTTTTTCGAACTCATTACGGAATGACGGATCGATTGAAAATGCTTTTTTCAGACAATCAACTGCATCCTGAGTTCTGCTTAATATAAAATTTACTTTTGCTTTACTGTAGTATGATGAAGCATCGAGCGGATCAATATCAATACATTTGTCATAAGAACTAAGAGCAGAGAGCCAGTCTCCAATCTCAAAATAAGTTTCTGCAAGATTATACCAGGATTCAAGATTATTTTTATCAATGCGTAACGCTTCTTTGTAACTTTTTATGGATTCTTTTAGAAAACCTAGTGAGTATTCGAGATCTGCCTTTGCTTGCCAAGCTTCAAGACTATCTTTTGATAATGAAATTGCTTTATTAAAATCTCTTAAGGCAAGTTGATATTTCCCGGTAAGGTCAAAACAATAACCCCTTGCAAGATACGCATCAAAATATTCATCATTTATTTTTAAAGCAAGATTATAATATTTAATTGCACTGCTCAAATCAGCCAGCTCTTCATAAATGTTTGCAATATTAAAAGCAGACGCTTCATCACTGTCATCGAGCTCTAAAGATTTTTTAAAGCAATCAAGTGCAGGTTGAAAACGTCCAAGATCAGCATAAACATTACCTTTGTTAAACCATGCACTTGGAAAATCTTCACGAAGTGCAGTTGCTAAATCATAGCTATTTATTGCCTGATCCAGTTGATTTAGTTTTGTAAGCACTATTCCCCTATTATACCAACCGGTTGGATTGTACGGATCAGATTCAAGAAATTTATCATATGATTCCAGAGCCTTTGATAATTCACCTGAGTTCTCGTAACAAAAACCTAGTTCGTAATATACTTCTAGAAATTCAGGATCTTTTTGTACGACTTTATCGAAATAATCAATTGCTTTAATAAAGTCGCCCTGACGTTCAAATAATAATCCTAAGTTAAAATGAGCATCTTCATTTGTAGGGTCAATCCTTAAAATTTTTAATAAAGATTCCTCTGCCTGCCTGAATAAGCCAATACTTTCTTCTGAAGAGGATTTTTCAATCAATACATCAATATCATTAGGATTTAAGGATAGTGCTTTTTCAAAGCATTCGATTGATAAATTAAAGTCCATCATTCCGCTGAGAATTATGCCTTTTTTCGACCAATAATCGGAATTGTATGGAAAAATATCTATAAGCTTATTCACAAAAAATAATCCGTCTTCTAAATGATCACTTTCAATACAGTCCTGAATTAAATCCTCAGCTTTATCTATTAGTTCATAAATATTTCCGGATTCCAGTGAACTTTTTAGGGACTGTATTTCCCTGTCGAGATCATCATAAGCAGAAAAATCATCATCTAAATATTCAGAATTAAAAAAGGACATTCTATAAACTCCAATAGATACTTTTTACAATAAAAAATCTAAAGCTAATAAACTATAAAATCAAGGTAAGCTTTACTTGGAAATGAATTAAATTTTTATATCATTAGGTTAAAGGGAGTGAATTAAATCACTCCCTAATAACAAATTGACAATATTATTTTAATACTGAAGTAACTTTTTCAGCAGCTTCCTTAAGACTTTTTGCTACTTCAAAGTTTAATTTTGATTCATTAAGAAGATCAGCCGCCTCCTTGGCATTTGTACCCTCAAGCCTGACAACAACAGGAACTGAAACATGCATTTCTGTTGCTGCATCAATAACACCCTGGGCAACACGATCGCATCTTACAATACCTCCGAATATATTAATCAGTATAGCTTTAACATTAGGATCCGATAAAATAATTTTGAATCCGTTAGCAACAGTTTCTTTATTAGCACCTCCGCCAACATCAAGGAAGTTTGCCGGTTCACCTCCGGCTAACTTTATAATATCCATTGTTGCCATTGCTAATCCGGCACCATTAACCATACAACCTACATTACCATCAAGTTTAATATAATTCAGATTATACTTAGATGCTTCAATCTCAAGTGGATCTTCTTCATCAAGATCACGGTATGCAGAAATTTCCTTCTGACGATAAAGTGCGTTATCATCAAAATTCATTTTTGCATCAAGTGCAACAATTTTATTTTCATTTGTAAGTACAAGCGGATTTATTTCGAGCATTGTTGCATCGGTTTTTTCATAAGTATCATAAAGTGCTTTCATAAATGGGATAAAGCTTTTAAATGCTTCTCCTTCAAGACCTAATGCAAAAGCAAGCCTTCTTGCCTGGTATGTTTGAAAACCAATTGCTGGGTCGACCCATTCTTTTATAATTTTATCAGGAGTATCGGCAGCAACTTTTTCAATCTCAACACCACCTTCAGTTGATGCCATTATAACATTTTGTGATACTGAGCGATCAAGTAAAATACCCAGATAAAATTCTTTCTTAAAATCTAATCCTTCAGCAATAAATAGAGTCTTAACAAATTTTCCTTCAGGTCCAGATTGGTGAGTAACTAATACATTACCGAGAATATTCTGAGCATATTCCCTTGCTTTATCAACGGATGTACTGAATTTCACTCCGCCTTCAAGAATAAGTTCATTACGGTTCTCAGGATTATACAATTTCCCTTTACCTCTTCCACCTGCATGTATTTGTGCTTTAACAACAAATTGATTTATTCCTCTCTGTTGTAATTCAGAAATGGCAGAGTCAAATTCCGAAAGATTTTTAATAGCAATACCATCTTGAATCGGCACACCAAATTTTTTAAGAATTTCTTTTGCCTGATATTCGTGAATTTTCATATTAGAGCGCACTCCCTTCCCTCTCCCTAAGGGAGAGGATAAATATTAGTTTATTTAAAATTTTTATTTGTAAATATATTTTTCAAAAAAAACCATTATATCCGATAAATATTTAAAATTCGTTTAATAAAAAATTATTATTCTTTCCTCAAAAATCTTCCCCTTTCCTTAAGGAAGGGCTTGGGGATGGGCTTTTATTTCTCGCTCATAAACGGATATCGCCAATCTTTTGGAGGTTCAAAAGTTTCCTTGATTGTTCTTGCAGTCATCCAACGCATTAAGTTCATTGCACTTCCAGCCTTATCATTTGTACCTGAAGCTCTTCCACCGCCAAATGGCTGCTGACCAACCACAGCAGCAGTCGGTTTATCATTTATATAAAAGTTTCCTGCGGCATTTCTTAAACGGTCGGACATTTTAATAAGAGCTTTTCTATCCTGTGCCCAAATTGCACCTGTTAATGCATAAGGAGATGTTTCATCACATAGTGTCAAGGCTTCATCAAACTTATTATCATCATAAACATACATAGTCATAACAGGGCCGAATATTTCCTCTTCCATTGTTTTAAATCTAGGATTAGTTGCAACAATAGTTGTCGGCTCAATAAAATATCCTTTGGAATCATCAAAATTTCCACCGGTTATTATTTCTGCTTCATTAGATGCTTTTGCATAATTAATATATTCTGTAATTGTTTTGAATGCCCCTTTATCAATCACAGCACCCATAAAATTAGTAAAATCTTCCACATCACCCATTTTAATTTTTCCGACTTCTGCAACATATTTATCCTTAAACTCTTTCCAAATAGATTTTGGAATATACATTCTTGATGCAGCAGAACATTTTTGCCCCTGATATTCAAAAGCACCACGTAAAGCAGCAACAACTAGAGCATCTACATCGGCAGAGTTATGTGCAAATATAAAATCTTTGCCTCCGGTCTCACCTACAATACGCGGATAGTATTTCATACTTTTAAGATTGTCAGAAATAGTTTTCCACATATTCTGAAAAACCTCTGTGGATCCGGTAAAATGAACACCAGCAAGATTAGGATTTATCATTGCCGGGGTTCCTACCTGTCCGCCTGAACCGGGAACAAAATTTATTACTCCTTTTGGCAGTCCGGCTTCTTCAAACATTTTCATTAACCAATATGCAGAATAAACAGCGCTGGATGCTGGTTTCCACAAGCTAACGTTACCAACAATTGCAGGCGCAGTTGGAAGGTTACCAGCAATAGAAGTGAAGTTAAATGGCGTTACGGAAAAAATATATCCTTCAAGAGGACGATATTCCAAACGGTTCCACATTCCGGCAGGAGAATATGGTTGTTCTCCCATTAGTTGAGCCATGTAATAACTATTGAAGCGGTAGAAATCAACAAGCTCAGCAGCAGAATCAATCTCTGCCTGGTAAACAGTTTTGGATTGTCCAAGCATTGTAGCAGCATTTATTGTCGCTCTCCATGGACCGGCCAATAAATCAGCAATTTTCAAGAATACTGAAACCCTGTGTTCCCAAGGCATTTCAGCCCATTCTTTTCGGGCTTCGAGAGCTGCTTCAACAGCCATCTCAACTTCCTTTTTTCCAGCTTTATGATAAACACCAAGAACATGGCTGTGATTATGGGGAATTCTCATTTCCTCGGTATTACCAGTTCTTACTTCTTCACCGCCAATAATAAGCGGAACTTCTATTTGCTTTGATTTTAACTCTGCTAATTTTTTCTTTAATTCTTCTCTTTCCGGGCTGCCCGGTTTGTAGCTTTTTACTGGTTCATTTATTGGTTGTGGTACTTTAAAATATGCGTTTGACATTTTTTCTCCTCATAAATAAAAATTTTGTTCGAAAAATTACGATTTTTGCCTGGGATTCGCAATTAAAGACCACTTCTGAAATCATGAGAATTGAGATAAAATAATATTTTTCTATTTGCAAATTAAATTTTTGATATTATTTTGCCTTTGAATAATCTGTTCATCCCAGTAGGGCTTAAACTATTAACAGATTTTCAAGTAAAAACAATATTAATCAAAAGGAGTGAAAATGGCTATACCTGCTACTTTCAACACTATCCCTCATATATTTAAATATTTAACTGAAGAATACAGCAAAGAAACCAACAGTTATATACTTAAGCATAAGGTTGATGGAAAATATGTTGGAATAACCTACGATCAAATGAGGGAGGAAACAGAATCTTTTGCTTGCGGATTAGCCCATCTTGGTATCAAAAAAGATGATAGAATCGCAATTATTTCGGAAAACAGACCAGAATGGGTATATAGCGATTTTGCTATTCTGGGGTTAGGTGCAATCGACGTTCCACTCTATCCATCACTTACGGCTGATTCAGTTGAATTCATATTAAATAATTCTGAATCAAAAGGAATTATAGTTTCAAATAAATTCCAGCTGAATAAATTGCTTAAGGTTAGAAATAAATGCAGAGATTTAAAGTTTATTGTTATTCTTAATGCAAAAGATTATGACAAAGGAGTGAAAGATCTTTATACGTTTTCCGATGTACAGGAACTCGGTAAAAAGTTTAGAAAAGATAATGCGAATTTCTTCAGAGAATCTCTTAATCTGGCAAAGCCAGATGACACATGTACGATTATATACACTTCTGGTACTACAGGAGAACCAAAAGGAGTAGTGCTGACTCATCATAACATTTTATCCAACGTTCAGGCTGCATTGGAAACGTATCCTATTAGGAAAGATGATGTCTTTCTTTCATTCCTGCCGCTTTGTCATATCTTTGAAAGAATGGCAGGTTATTATACAGCTTTTTCTTGTGGCGGAACTATTTGTTATGCTGAAAGTATTGAAACAGTAGCTCAGAATTTAACCGAAGTAAAACCGACTATTATGACAACTGTTCCCAGATTATTCGAGAGAATTTATTCGAAGATCATTAAGAATGTTGAAAGTCAACCTGAGAAAAAACAAAAGATTTTTTATTGGGCAATTGAAACAGGAAGAGAATATGCTATAGCTAAGAAAGCAAATAAAATACCTTTTTCCTTATCAGTAAAACATAAGCTTGCCGATAAGCTAGTCTTTAAAAAACTCAGAGAAAAAACAGGCGGCAACTTACGATTCTTTATTTCCGGCGGTGCAGCCTTACCAAGAGAACTTGGGGAATTTTTTGAAGCGGTTGGATTACTTATTATTGAGGGTTACGGACTGACAGAATCTTCACCGGTTATTTCAGCGAATCGACTTGATGCATACAAGTTTGGAACTGTTGGTAAACCAATGCCCGGAGTTGAGGTGAAAATCGCACCCGATGGTGAAATTCTTGCTAAAGGTCCTAATATTATGCAGGGCTATTATAAGAACAAAAAGGAAACCGAAGCTACAATTAAAGACGGATGGCTATACACAGGAGATATTGGGGTTTTTGATCAGGATGGTTTCCTTGTTATTACTGATCGTAAAAAGCACCTCTTTAAAACTTCAGCAGGTAAGTATATTGCTCCTACACCAATCGAAAACATATTTCTTGCTAGTAAATATATTGATCAGTTTGTGCTGATTGGCGACAGAAGAATGTTCCTCACAGCGTTGATTGTTCCGGATTTTGAAGCCTTGAAAGAATATGCGGATTCAAACAACATAAAATATTCCACCATTGAAGATCTTGCCAAAGATGATGAAATCTATAAGTTATTAGAAAAAGATATGAATCAGTTCCAGAAAAAGCTTGCAAATTTTGAACGTGTAAGAAAATTTGTAATGCTGGACAGACCATTCTCAATTGAATCCGGTGAAATTACACCGAGTATGAAGGTTAAAAGAAAATTCATTGAGGCGCGTTATGGGGATCTTATAGAACAGATGTATCAGAGTTTAGAAAGATCATCAAAAGATTAACTTAGTTTAACCAATCATAGACACAGGGTCTGCTAAAGACCCTATGTCTTTTTTCTCAGCCTATATTCAGCATTTCAATCATTTCAGTATGAACTAATTTATTTGAAGCAAGAATTCTTTTTGAAAATATTTCGATCCGGCTGCCATTAAAATCGGTAACTAATCCTCCAGCCTCTTCCACTAATAACTTTCCGGCACATATATCCCATGGCTGTAAATGAACTTCCCAAAAACCTTCAAAAACACCTTCTGCAACATAACAAAAATCAATTGCAGCCGACCCCAATCTGCGCACTGCTCTGGAGTTCCTGGTCATAACTTCAAATCGTTCGAACGCTTTTTCAGGATTTTCCTTGACATTGTAAGGAAAGCCAGTTACCAATAACGATTTAGAAATACTATCACTTTGGCTAACCTTAATTTTTTTATCATTTGCAAATGCACCGGCATTCTCTTCAGCTGAATAAATTATGTTCCGCATTACATCGTAAACTACTCCGGCAATTGTGTTACCATTTTTCTGTAAACCGATAGAAACTGAAAAAATCGGCAAGCCATGCGCAAAATTTGTTGTTCCGTCTAAAGGATCAATTACCCACAAATATTCCGAGTCGTTTTTTAACTCTCCCCTTTCTTCGGCCAGTATTGAGTGCGAAGGATACTTTTTCTGAATGAAATCAATAATTTTATGCTCCGATTTTTTATCAATTTCTGTTACAAGATTATTATCACCGGTTTTAAATTCAACTTTAAAAGTCTGTCCATAACCTTCACGAACTATTTCGCCTGCTTCTTTAGCAATTTCAATTAAGTCATCAATCATTTTAATTCCAAATTTTATTTACAAATATAAGATTAGTTGAAGAGTTTTAACGTTATTCAATGAAATGATTGCGTTTATAGTGAACCATTCATTCCTTGATAGCACAACACTTAATGGCTATATTTGTTTGATAATTAACGCAAACTTAGGAGAAAAATTTTGAATAACTACGGAGAAATTGAGATAAATCCGAACGATGAAAAAACATTAGTTGACGATATACCACCTGTACTGCCGGTTCTTCCATTAAGAGACATTGTAATATTTCCATATATGATTTTTCCGGTATTAGTGGGCAGGGAACAATCAATAAAAGCAGCAAATTTTGCCGTTGAATCCAGTAAATACATTTTTCTTTCCACTCAAAGGAAATCGAATATTGAGGATCCCAAACCTGATGATATTTATGAAGAAGGTACTATAGCAAAAATCGTCCAAATATTAAAACTGCCTAACGGTTTAATGAAAATACTTGTTGATGGGCTGCTTCAGGGAAGAATTAAAAAATTTACAGACCGTAAAGATTTCTTTGAAGCAGAAATTGAGGTAATAATTAGTCAGCTTGAGGATGATCACGAAATGAATGCTTTGGTTCGACAGATGAGCCATTTATTTAAAGATTATGTTAAGATAAGCCGTCAGGTACCTAACGAAACTATAACAGCATTTGATAACATTGAAGAACCTGACCGTAAATTATTTTATGCTGCTGCCAATATAAGCCAGTCGATTGAAGTAAAACAAACGCTTCTTCAAAAGTTCACTTTAAAGGAACAATTTTTTGAGATAGTTAAAATTCTCAATTCTGAAATTGATATACTGAAGATCGAAAAAGAAATTGATACAAAGGTTCAGGAAAACATTGCAAAAACTCAACGCAAGTTCATAATTCAAGAACAGATTAAAATTCTTCAGGATGAATTAGGTGAAGATGAAGATGGCTCACCGGAGTTTGTTAAAATAAGAGATGGTATTAAGAAAGCAAAGATGCCGAAAGATGTTGAGAACAAAGCTTTAGAGGAACTGACTAAGTTTAAGAAAACTCCTCCTATGTCTCCTGAATCAACAGTAATCAGAAATTATCTTGATTGGCTTGTTGAGATCCCCTGGTCTAACAGGACAAAAGATAACCTTATTTTAAAACATGTTCAGAAAATACTTGATGAGGACCATTTCGGTTTGGAAAAACCAAAGGAAAGAATTATTGAGCATATTGCTGTGCTGAATTTGGTTCAGCAGATGCGCGGACAAATACTATGCTTCGTTGGACCTCCCGGAGTTGGAAAAACCTCACTTGGTAAATCAATTGCACGTGCACTCGGAAGAAATTTTGTTCGCATCAGTCTTGGCGGAGTGCGCGATGAAGCTGAAATCAGGGGACACCGCAGAACTTACATCGGTTCAATGCCCGGGAAAATAATTCAATCTATGAAAAAAGCCGGTACTGTTAATCCTGTTATTTTACTTGATGAAATAGATAAGATGAGTATGGATTTCCGTGGCGATCCTTCATCTGCTATGCTCGAAGTTCTTGATCCTGAACAAAATCATACTTTTAACGATCATTATATTGAAGTTGACTACGACCTGAGCAATGTAATGTTCATTACAACAGCTA
Source organism: Ignavibacterium sp. (assembly GCA_018335755.1). Taxonomy (GTDB): domain Bacteria; phylum Bacteroidota; class Ignavibacteria; order Ignavibacteriales; family Ignavibacteriaceae; genus JAGXRK01. The sequence goes on from JAGXRK010000063.1 coordinate 226,255, forward strand.
ATATCAGGTACAATATTCCGCTCCCTTTACAGGATAGAATGGAAATTATTGAACTGCCCGGCTACTTAGAATATGATAAAATAGAAATTGCTAAAAGGCATATTCTTCCAAAACAGCTTAAAGCACACGGACTTGAAAAAAAGAAAGTTGAGATAACTGATTCTTCAATAAAAAAAATAATTACCGAATATACCCGTGAAGCTGGTGTGAGAAATCTTGAACGGGAACTTGCAACCATTTGCAGAAAGATTGCAAGGGATATTGTACTAAAAGAATCTGAAAATGGCAAATCGAAAGCAAAACCAAAATACCCCGTTGATGAAAAAAAGATTGAAGAATATTTAAAAGTGCCTCGTTTCAGAAGTTTAAGACATAATAAAGCTAACCGTATAGGAAGTGTTACCGGACTAGCCTGGACATCTGTAGGCGGAGAAATTTTAACTGTTGATGTTACACTAATGAATGGCCAGGGAAAACTAACTCTAACTGGTCAGCTTGGAAATGTGATGAAAGAATCTGCTCATGCAGCATTAAGTTATTTAAGAGCAAAAGCAAAAGTGTTAGGATTGAATCCTGATTTCTTTAAAGGAAAAGAAATTCATATACATCTTCCTGAGGGTGCAATTCCTAAAGATGGACCAAGCGCAGGAATCACCATGGCAATGGCAATGCTCTCGGCTATCAGTGGTAAACCTGCTTCGAATGATATAGCTATGACTGGTGAAATTACGCTTACCGGAAATATTCTTGCAATTGGCGGGTTAACAGAAAAACTGCTTGCTGCAAAAAGAAATGAAATCAAAAAAGTACTTATTCCAAAAGGAAATGAAATCGACCTGAAAGAAATTCCGGCAAAAGTTAAAGATGGAATCAAGATAATATTAATTGATAAACTTGAAGATGCGATTCCCCAAGTGTTTCCGGGATTAAAAAAATCAATCACAAAATCTGATAAAACATCAAAAGCTAAAAAGAAGAAAAGTTAAATTTTGGTTGAATCAATTATTATAAATAAAAGTGCCGGCATTGAGGAGCAATATCAGCTTCTTTTTAAGCAGGTAAAATCGTTGTTAGATAAGAATGATAGTATTATATCTAATCTATCAAATTGTACTGCTGCACTTAAACAGACTTTTAATAAAATAAGCTGGGTGGGGTTTTATTTATATGATGGTACTGAACTTTATCTTGGTCCTTTTCAGGGTAAAGTTGCTTGTACAAAAATACAGATCGGAAAGGGAGTGTGCGGAACATCAGCTATGAATAGAGAAACGATTATAGTCCCTGATGTTTATAAATTTCCCGGTCATATTGCCTGTGATGTTGAATCCAGATCTGAAATTGTTGTTCCGATAATAAAAAATGACAAACTCTATGGTGTGCTTGATCTCGATTCAGCATCATTAAGTGCTTTTAATCAAACGGATAAAAAATATCTTGAAGAAATAGTAGATTTTTTAGCTAAAGAAATTTTATAAAATATGGAATACCAGGTAACTGCGCGTAAATGGCGCCCACAAAAATTTGATGAAGTTGTTGGTCAGGAACATATTACTTCTACTCTTAAGAACGCACTTAAAAGCGGAAGAATTGCTCATGCATTCTTATTCACCGGTCCGCGTGGAGTAGGCAAAACCACAACAGCACGTATTTTAGCGAAATCTCTTAATTGTGAAAACTCAAAAGATTTTGAACCCTGCAATAAGTGTTCGATGTGTAAATCAATCTCCAATTCTCAGACTATGGATATTATTGAAATTGATGGTGCTTCCAACAGAGGTATTGATGAAATCCGGACATTGCGGGAATCAGTTAAATATGCACCCACTCAGGGTAAATATAAGGTGTATATAATTGATGAAGTTCATATGCTTACAAAAGAGTCTTTCAATGCATTTCTTAAGACGTTAGAGGAACCTCCTGCTCACACAATTTTTATTTTTGCTACAACAGATATTCATAAAGTTCCTCTTACCATAATATCCAGATGCCAGCGGTTCGATTTCAGAAGAATTCAGATTGATGTTATTAAAGCCCAGCTAAGTATGATTGCAAAAGAAGAAGAAATTTATATTGATGATAAGACACTCACTACAATATCAAAAAAAGCTGATGGTGCTTTGCGCGATGCAGAAAGCTATTTCGACCAGGTAGTTACTTTTTGCGGAAATAAAATTGATTTCAAAACCGTATCAAAAATGCTAAATCTTATTGATGAAGAATTATATTTTAATTTATCTGACGCGGTTCTTAATAAAAACTTTAAAGCGGTTTTTGAAACTACTTATGTTCTTTATAAAAATGGTTGGGACTTTATTGATTTCTTAGACGGTTTAGGAGAACATTTCAGAAACATCCTTTCGGTAATCGTAACAAATAAGACTTCACTAATTGAATCAGCTGACGTTTTCAGAAAAAGATATGCAGAATATATAGATACCTTTTCAAAAGGTGATTTGATAAGACTGCTTAACTATGTAAACAAAACTCAACAAGAAATCAGATACTCCCAGAATCAAAGATTAAAAATTGAAATTGCACTTACTCATCTGATTGGAATGGAAAGAACTCAAACCATAAGTGAAATAATTAATGATATTGATTCAATATCTGTAAGCAAGAACAACAATTACAATGTTTCTGAGCCTCACAAAAAAACTTCGCGTAGTATAGAAATTCCTGATGAATCTTCCGATTTACCTTCTAATAAAAAATCTGTAAAAAATGAAACAATAAAATCAGCTACTATAGATAACGAGTTAGTTATTCCGGTTTCAGTTCCTGAAAATTTTAATGATGTTGTTTCAACCTGGCAAAATTTAGTTGAATCTGTTCAGCAAGAGCGTGCTTTACTTTTAGGGGGTCTTATGAACAGTCTTCAATTAATTGATTTTGATGGACAAAACCTGACTTTATCTACCTCATCGGAGGAAGTACAAACTGATCTGATCCTGCATAGGGATTACATCGACAAAAAAATCTACCAGATCTTCGGTAAAAAACTTGGAATAAGATTTGGAGAAATTAAGACACAGAAAAATGAAGAAAAATCAAAAAAAACAAAGAAAAAGAAAGAAATTGACCCAATTGAAAAACTTATAGTTGATAAATTGGGTGGGGAAGAAATAGGGTAAGTTCCAGCATTTTCCTGCCATCTCCATGTCTGTAACTCTTTTGATTATTAGGGATTAATACATATTTTTGTTGCCTATGCAAAAAAAATTAATCGTTGCAATTGACGGTCCTGCTGGTTCTGGTAAAAGCACCACAGCTAAACTACTGGCTCAAAGACTTAACTACCTTTACATAGATACCGGGGCAATGTACCGCACGGTTACTCTTTTTGCAATAAGAAATAAAATACTTGGAAATAATGAAGCTATCAACACGTTATCAGAAAAAATTGATATTTTGCTTGAGTTTATTAAAGGTGAAACCAAAGTTACAGTGTCAGGTGAAGATGTTTCCCAGGCGATAAGATCATTTGAAGTTAATCAGAATGTCAGCGATGTAAGTAAGATCGAAGGTGTTAGAAAAATTTTAGTTAAAAAACAGCAGGAAATGGGTAGGAACGGAGGGGTTGTGATGGAAGGTCGTGATATAACAACCGTGGTGTTTCCGAATGCAGATGTAAAAATTTATTTAACTGCTGAAATAGATGAGCGAGCAAAAAGGAGAACACTTGAATATGCTCAGAAAGGTACTAAACTTCCTGTTAGTGAAGTTAAAGAAAATCTTCAGAAAAGAGATTTAATTGATTCAAACCGTGAAGTTAGCCCTCTAACTCAATCGCCAGATGCAATAGAAGTAGATACCTCAGATGTTACAATAGAAGAACAGGTGAGTATCATTCTTGGTCATGTTCAAAGAATAGCAAAAGAAAGAAATACTAAAGTAGAAATTAATTAAAGCCGGCTAATTTTTTATCAATAACTAATCTGATCTGTTTAATTGTTCTTTCCGGCTTGAGTCAACTAAACAGATAAATTTTTTAAGGAGGACTAATGTCCGAAGATATAAAAGAAACGAAACCATTTGCACTGACTCCCGATGATTTCGAAAAGGCAAAAGCCAAATTTAACGATGAAGATTATTCACAAGAAGAATTTATGGCACTTGCTAAACTTTATTCAGAATCCTTCAGAGATGTTAAAGAAGGTGAAATGATTAAAGGTAAAATTGTCAGAGTTCAAGGGGATAATGTAATAATTGATGTAGGCTTCAAATCTGAAGGTTCGATTCCGCTTAATGAATTTTTTGAAGGCGCAGAGCCCAAAATCGGTCAGGAAATAGAAGTCGTTCTCGAAAGTGTTGAAGATCAGGATGGAAATCTTGTGCTCAGCAAACAAAGAGCCGATTTCCTCAGAATTTGGGAACGTGTACTCAGAGCATATGATACCGGTGAAATTATTGAAGGTAAAATAGTTAAACGTATTAAAGGTGGAATGGTTGTTGACCTTCTTGGAATGGAAGCTTTTCTACCAGGTTCGCAAATAGATATTCGTCCTATCAGGGATTTTGATGCTTTTGTAGGACAAACTATGGACTTTAAAGTTGTTAAAGTAAATGTACCAACCGAAAACGTTGTTGTGTCCCATAAAGTTCTTGTTGAAGAAGAAATTGCTGACCAGAGAGATGCCATTCTTGGAGGTCTTGAAAAAGGACAAATCCTTGAAGGTGTTGTTAAAGCAATTACCGATTTCGGTGTTTTTGTCGATCTAGGCGGCGTCGATGGTCTCATTCACATTACAGACCTGAGCTGGGGAAGAATAAATCATCCAAATGAAGTTGTTAAACTTGATGAAACTATTAAAGTTGTTGTTACTGAATTTGATGAAGAAAAGAAGAGAATCTCACTCAGCCTTAAAAAACTTCTTCCACATCCATGGGAAAATATTGAGGAAAGATTTAATATCGGGGATAAAGTATCCGGTCGTGTTGTTTCACTTACCGAGTATGGCGCCTTTATTGAAATTGAAAAAGGTATTGAGGGCTTAATTCACAATTCTGAAATGAGCTGGACCCAGCACATTAAACACCCCTCACAGGTTGTTGCTATGGGTCAGATGGTTGAAGCTATTATACTTAGTCTTGATAAAGAGGATAAGAAAATCTCTCTTGGTATCAAACAGCTTGAGCCTGATCCCTGGGAATCCTTAATGAGTAAATATCCCGTAGGATCACAGCACGAAGGTATTGCCAGAAATCTTACAAACTTTGGTGTCTTCGTTGAACTTGAACCCGGCGTTGATGGACTTGTACATATATCTGATCTATCTTGGACTAAGAAGATCAGACATCCCGGTGAAGTTGTTAAGAAGGGTGAAAGACTCAATGTTATAGTTCTTGCTGTTGACGTTGATCAAAGAAAGATTTCTTTAGGTCACAAGCAGGTTACTGATAATCCCTGGGATTCATTTGAAAAAACTTATTCTATCGGAACCATTACTGATGGCAAAGTTGTAAGAATAATTGAAAAAGGTATTATAACAGAATTGCCAGATGATGTTGATGGATTCGTTCCTGCAAACCAGCTATCGACAAATAAGATTAAGAACTTAGCAAATCACTTTCCTATTGATTCAATTATCCCACTCAAAGTTCTTGAATTTGATAAGGAAAACAAGAAAATAGTTCTTAGTGCGATTGCAGCATTAAAAGAAAAATCCGAACAGGAAATTCAGGATTATCTTTCTGCACATAAACTTGACAGAGTTTCTGTCGAAAGTATAAAAACTGCAGAAATGGGTTCTATTGATCCTTCAGAGTTTCCAATATTTGAAACTCCTGAACCGGAACGGATTGAACCAGGTCAAACAAAGCAGCCGGAAGAAAGTAAATAATTCTACTTAAAATTCCATTTTGGGTTGACTGAATGTTTTATAACTTTTAGTCAACCCTTTTTATTATGTCGAAAAACAGAATGCAAAAGAAAGTTGCTTTACATACATTAGGCTGCAAATTAAATTTTTCGGAAACATCTACCATTGGTAAGGAGTTTTTGTCTAAGGGTTTTGAAATAGTCGAGTTTAATAAAAAAGCCGATGTTTATGTTTTCAACACCTGTACGGTTACAGAAAATGCTGAACGCGAATGCCGTCAGCTGGTCAGAAGGGCTTTGCGAAGTAATCCTGAAGCATACGTAATAGTTACTGGCTGTTATGCGCAATTAAGATATGAACAAATATCCCAGATCGAAGGTGTTGATGCAGTTCTGGGAAGCAGTGAAAAATTTAAAATCTTTTCTCTTCTTTCCGACTTTGAAAAAAAAGAACTTTCCTGTATCTATGTTTCTCCAACTGAAGAATTAAATAATCAATTCGGATTGGCTTCATCATCTGATTCTGATTCAAGAACCCGTGCATATTTCAAAATACAGGATGGATGTGATTATAAATGTACATTTTGTACAATCCCGCTCGCTCGTGGACTCAGCAGAAGTATGAATCCGGATCTTGTTATATCTCAATTTAAACAATTAATAATAGAGGGATATAAAGAAATCATTCTTACCGGTGTTAATGTTGGTGACTACGGTAAATCATTCGATATAAATTTATACAAACTCCTTTTAAAGCTTATTACGATTGAGGGAGATTTTCGAATCAGAATAAGTTCGATTGAACCAAATTTACTAACAGATGAAATAATAGAATTAACTTCAGATAGTGAAAAACTTTGTAATCATTTTCACATTCCATTACAAAGCGGAAGCTCATCTATTCTTAAAGCAATGCAGCGAAGATATAAAGTCGGAGACTATCAAAAAGTTATTTACAAAGTGAAGAAAATAATACCTGATGCCGGAATTGGAGTTGACGTAATTGTTGGATTTCCGGGTGAAACAGAAGATCATTTTTTGGAAACTTATAATTTTATTCGGGAGCTTCCGGTATCTTATCTTCACGTTTTTACTTATTCTGAAAGACCCGATACAAAAGCAATTTCATTTCCAGGCAAAATAAACCATTCCGATAGAAAAAGAAGAAATAGTATGCTTAGAATTCTTAGTGAAAAGAAAAGGAATCAGTTTTACACTGAAATGATAGGAAGAGACACTGAGGTATTATTTGAAACAGAAAATGTTGAAGGAATGATGAAAGGGTTCTCATCTAATTACATAAGAGTAGAACACAAATATGATCCCGTTTTGGTTAATGAATTCTGCACAGTTAATATTACCAATATTGATGAGATCCTTTGTCAAGGAACTTTTAAAGAGATAAAAAAATCAGTTGCATAAGAGAGTACATTACTATAAAATTGAAATAAAAAATTATATGAAAAGTGTAAACTTAACAATTCTTTCCTGCTTGCTTTTTTCCTTTACCGCATTTGCTCAAGCAGATTCAAAATCCTCAATATATGAACTGAGGCATGCGGTTAAAGAAAATATAAATATTCCTGAAAACGAATCACTCAACTATTTCTCAATAAGTCAATCAACTAATAAAAAAAGTCCTGGTCTTGCAATTTTATATTCTTTATTGCTGCCTGGAATGGGTGAGCTTTATGCTGATGGATACAATAGCGGTGTTTATTTTACAATCGCCGAAGGAGCGCTCTGGGCAACATATATAGGAATGAATACCTACGCTGGCTGGCAGGAAGATAGGTACAAAAGCTATGCGGTTACAAAAGCAGGAATTGATGCATCCGGAAAGGACAAAGATTTTTACTCAAGAGTTGGACTGTACCTGGATCTTGAACAATATAATAACGAAAAAGCACTCGAAAGAAATTTTGACCAGATGTATGAATCTCAACAATATTTCTGGAAATGGAATTCTACTGAAGAAAGAAGATCTTACAGAGACATGTGGCTTTCAAGTGAACAGACATTCAACGATATTAGATTTGTAGTTGGTGCATTGCTTCTGAATCGGGTCGCAAGTGCAATAAATGCAGTCAGATTAGTTTCATCATATAATAATAGTTTGGAAGAACAAAGCTGGAATGTTTCAGTAGGATTGGTTAATTATCCTAATATGCCTACTTCATTAAATTTAAATTTTAATACTTCGTTTTAGTTTTTATAACAAGACTTAAAGTACGCATTACTTGAGCAGCAACATTTTTCTTGTAGTTGAATAATTGCCTGCCTGAAGTTTATAATAATAAATTCCGCTGCTTAGTTCGCTTGCATTGAAATCTAATTCATAAAAACCTGTATGTTTGTAATCATCGACAAGAGTTGCAACTTCTTTTCCAAGGATATCATAGACTTTTAATTGTACTTGAGTGTTGTCATTTCGAGGAGTCTGCGACGAGAAATCATTTAGATTCCTCACTTTGTTCGGAATGACAAAACGAATTTTTGTTGAGGAATTAAAAGGATTAGGATAATTCTGTTCAAGTACAAAATTCATTTCATTATCAATTTCAATTTCTATTACGTTTGAATAAGAAAATGAACCGTCATAATCTAATTGTTTTAAACGGTAGCGCAGGTAATGATTGAGATTGTGAGAGAGATTATCTTCGAAGGAATAGTATGAAGTTTCAGTTTTCGTTCCTCGACCTTCAATAAAACCTATCTTTTCCCAGTCGATTTCTTTTGAATTTTTACTTTTTCCTTTTGACCTTTCCAACTCAAACCCCATATTATTACTCTCACTCGCTGTCATCCAATTAAGTTTAATATAGGCATTGTGAACAAAACCTGAGAATAAAATAAGCTCAACAGGTACAACATCTTCAATAACCGTAATTGCCAATTTTGGACCATAATTCCAACGATCGAGTGAGTCAGGAATGCCGTCAAAAATAAGACTAAGTCCTACAGAATAAATAGTATCAGTTTCAGAACTATCTGAAGCGGTATACGCAAATTCCCAAAAAATTGTATCAGATATTGATGGGAAAACCAGAGGGAAAGCCTGTATTATTTCGTTGGGACTGCGATAATCCCATTTAGATAGAGAATCAACCAAACCCATTACTCCGAATCTACCGGCTACATTATATCCACCTGCTTCAGCAGGACCACCAGTCATATACATTTTGTATAGTCCGGTTTGACCTGCAATAAGGGTATCGGGACCTTCTACCCAAACCGTTACGTCGTAGTCTCTATCCAGAGAGTGGCATACACAACCATTGCCGTTTAGTTCAGTGCCACCTAAAATCTCAGTGTAAACAGGAAATAATCCTGAATATGAAAAGGCAATAAATGATGCAAAAACTAAAGTAAGTAATAAATAATAACGCATTAACTAAATGTTATTGTTTTAGAATGAATCGCGATTGCAAGATAAATAATTTTGTTTTATAATAACAAACTAACAAAATATAGGGTTCAGCCTCCTGTGTGAACAGCTAACATTTTTCACGATACACGAATTAGTATTACCGAATTAAGATCATTTTTTTAGTTTGTATATATTCTTCTGTGCGAAGCTGGTAATAATAAACTCCGCTTGATAAGCTACTTGCATTAAACTCTACTTCGTAGCTGCCTGCTGGTTTGTATTCATTTACAATTACTGCTATCTCTTTGCCAAGGACGTCAAAGACTTTAAGAGTCAAATTAAGATTTCTACCTTCGGTCGAAATGACAGATGGGATTGTATAACTTATCTTAGTGCTTGGGTTAAACGGGTTGGGATAGTTTTGCTCCAATACAAATATAGTTGGTGTACCAATCTCAATACTCTGAGCAAGATTGTAATACTTATATGTTCCATCAAAATCAATCTGCTTGATTCTATAATTATAAATTCCCGCAGGTAAATTATTATCCTCAAATAAATAGTGAGTTAATTCAGTCGTTGTTCCTTTTCCTTCCACAAAACGAATTGCCCCCCAATCCCCTCTAAGGGGGGTTTGAGAAGCCCCTTCCCTTAGGGAAGGGGTTGGGGATGGGCTTTTTCTTTCAACTTCAAATCCCCTATTATTAAGTTCCGAAGCAGTTACCCAATTTAAGGTTACACTATTTCCATTAGCCGATGCAGTAAAAGAGGCAAGTTCAACAGGAATCGGTACTAACGGTTTCATCTGAACATTAAGTTGAGTTAATGAAAAATAAGATGCTAAAGTAATATTCGATATAGTTGTATCATAGTGTTCCTCCGCTTCAAATTTAAAAGTATAAGTTCCGGGAGAAAGCATTCTTAAATAAAAACCTGTTTGTTCATCCGACCAAACTTGTGAATTGTCAACATCGTGAGCAATAACTGTTATTTTAGTTTTCAGTGGTGTGCCGATGGTATCAGTAATAATTCCCTTCACACCAAAAAGCACGCTTTCCATATAAGTTAGTAATGAGCGTTTATTGTATTCCCAGAAATTAGGCAGTAATGAAGCTGACGGCATTTTTGTATTAGAAATTTCAGCTGTTACTTCCCTGCCCCATCTGTAATAATTTGTATAATCCTGTCTGCCTCCTGATATTACATACCATGCTCCACCGTTTGTTATTCCATTATCCATAAATGTCATATAACCCGAAGGACTATATAATTGTGCCGTATCTGCATACATTCTGCTAATAAACTGGTACCAGGATTGATCTGCGTGTATACGGCTTCCTGAACCCGTGTTTGACCATCTGTCCCACGGATAATTCATAACCTCAACACCACCGTGAAAATTTGCAATCAATAAAAAGTTATTCGCTTCCTGAATGTTTCTGAATACAGCTGTTTCCGGCTGTTGGTTTGGATGCACACCGTTTATGGGATCAGGAAAATTTCGATTTAAATCATAATTATTAAAATTACTTCTGGTAGCACCTGATACTGTATGATTTCCTGATCTGTAAGCGCCATCCGGATTTGCAAGAGGATTAATCCAAATCTCAATATTATCAATCATATTAGTTATTCGGGTATCAGTTCCGTAACTGGTCAATAATGAATCAATCAATCTTAGCATAAGTACATAACCGGTTAATTCATCACCATGCATAGATGATGTGTACATGAATTGCGGTTTAGCTTCTCTAACATTTATGTTACTTGAAATTTTAGCGAAAAGAATTTTTCTTCCCTGTACTGAATTTCCTGCATCAATGATCTGGCATAGTGCCGGATAGTTTGCTGCAAATTGATTCATCATATTTATATAAGCATCATAAGTGGGATAAACATTCCAATTAAGTATAGATTCAAGTTCATTACTCATCTCCGGTATGATAAGTCTCCCTGGATGCGTAAGAATATCAAACTTATATCCAAGTGAAAGAAATGTATTAAATTGGTTTTCATTGGCATAGGCGAATACTTTGTAGCCGCTAACGTTATCAATTGAAATAATATTGGTGAGGTTATTTATTCCACTTCTGTCTGAGACTTCAAAGGAAAAATATATTTCTGGATTGTCTTGAAAATATTTCAAATCAAATTGCTGGGCAAAGAGATTTGCAGAAAATAATGCAGATACCGCAATAAAAAGAACAATGAGAAAAGATTTCATAAGAACCCCTGGCGGATGATAATACGTAAATAAAATAATTGTTAAGAACTAACTGATGAAAAATAAAAAGAATAAATCTGAATTGACAATACAAAATCCTGATAATTTATGGTTGCATATAAGAAATCCGGGAAAGAGAATAAATTTTATTAAATAAAATTCCAGATTGTAAATCGTATAAGGAGTATGAAATTTTATTCTTAATGTATTAGTATGAATTTCCTGATAGCAGAGAACTTACCACTCTGAAGACTGTAAAAATAAACACCGCTGGATACTTGCGTATTATGTACCTTTTGTTGTGTATTGAATTCAACTTCGTAAGCACCTGCCGGCTTAAATTCATTTACTAAAACTGCAACTTCTCTGCCAAGCACATCATAAACTTTAAGTGAGACAAATCCGGCATCAGATATCCGGTATCTTATTTTGGTAGTTGGATTGAATGGATTAGGATAGTTTTGTTCCAGAATAAATTCTGAACCTACAAATTCGCTCTCCACAGACGTCGATAAGTTGAATGATACATCTGTTACTTTGGGGAAATGATCTGACGCATTCTTTGTATCAAATTGTTGAATTCCGTATTGATTAAGTCTTGCAGAACTCATTATCTCTGTCTGAATGATGAATCGCTTTTCAACATTGACCACACTGTTAGAAAAAATCTGAAAGTCTAACCTGCCCGGAGGAAAAGTACTTTGATCATTGCGCCAGGAATAAGCCGTACGTTTATCAGTTTGAGAAGATATGATATCTTCAAGATCTGAATCATCCCAGTCAGGCGGCGCACCGTTTCCAAAAAGTTGAGTATTAATTATTTCACCAGTAAGTAAAGTTATAAGCTGCTGACGGTCGCCAACCAGATTCAGATCACCCGTGATTAAAAACGGCGTATTCTCAGAAAGATCAATTACACCTCCTGCTGTTTTAGCATCAAGAATAAACCTGATAGTAGCATCAACTTCGCGTTGTCTAGTTGCATCATTTGAGGCTCCGCCGCAGCATTTATTATGACAATTTATCACTAGAATATTTTTTTCAAATCTTTCCGGGAGATCGATTAAAGAAGCAGTTATTCTCTGTCCGGGATATACAAGCCAGTTCTGTAATATTGGGTATCTGGATGCGGTAATGTTTCCGCCATCAAGTTTTACGGCATTCCAGCTTCCGTTTTGCAAAGGTAAAATTGAATTGAGTCGGTTCTGAATTTGTAAAGTTGTTGAGTTCCACATTTCGTTAAAAGCCAGTATATCAGGATTGATAGCCTGTAAAATTCTGTCATAATACTGCTCTCTGTTCGGATCAGTAAATCCATCGCTATACACATTCCAATTCATTATTCTAAGTAATGATGTATCAGCTTTAGTTATATCTACAGGAATTAATGGCTCAATTGGAGTATCGTCAAAAGTGTATTCGAATGTTTCTCCATTATCCGGCATAAAATCGCCATTAGCAGCAAAGTCAACTAATAAAATTCTTATTGTGCCGGTACCATTTGTGAGAGGAATAAATTGCCTGCCTATTGCAATTTCAAATACTGTATCAGTTACAGTCGGCAGTGATCTGAATCTGATACTTGAATAAGTTATTGAACTGCTTGTGTGATAATTGAATCCGTTCCGTGTACCAAAGTTAAATCTTAGATCAGCGCCTATTCCATTTATCGGGAATCCTGTTGAACTATTATTATCCCCGTCAATAAAAATTGCGATCTGGTTATCTTCTAGTAATTTTATAAACGGAGTAATCTTTATCTTAACAAAAAGAAACTGCTCATCATTAGTAACCGATATATCCTTGAAGTCATAAATAGTACCGTCATTTTCGGTGTCGACATATGTTGGAACCGGAATATTCCAGTCATCAGTTCTTCCATCCAGGAAAATCGGAAGTGATTGGGAATAAATGAATTGAAAAAAACATATTAATAAGATTGAAAGTAGTTTGTGGATCATTTTTTCCTTACAGTGAAATTTCTTTTAAGAAAGATACAAAAACAATTTTTCTGATTCAGCTGAAAACAAATTGATAAGTACAATTATAAACTTAATAATAAAAAAGGGAGTCAATGACTCCCCTTTTATAGTAAAGAATATTTCAAACCTATTTCATCAAAATAAGTTTCTTTGTAGAATTAAATTCTCCGCTTTGAATTCTATAGTAATAAACACCGCTTGCCAGTCCTGAGGCATCTAATAAAACTTCATATCTACCTGCGTCCTGTTGAGTATCAACAATTGATTTTATTTCATTGCCAAGAACATCATATAAAGCAATTCTAACTACTCCGGCCTGAGGAATTGAATATTTAATTGTAGTCGAAGGATTAAACGGATTGGGATAATTCTGTTCAAGAGCATAATCCAACGGACGCAATATTTCAACTTCAACTCTTTGTGAATATTCATATGTTCCATCAAAATCCATCTGTTTCAATCTATATAAATAAGAGCCAGCATCAATATTTCGATCAATAAAATTGTAATTCTGAGCCTCGGTCGTTGTACCGCGCCCTTCCACAAATCCAACTGTTACCCACTCTAACTGATTTTGGCTTTTAATATTGCGTTCAACCTCAAAACCTCGATTGTTCAACTCAGTAGCAGTTGTCCAATTGAGATTAACACTGTTTTGATCAGCCAAAGCATTAAAAGAAATAAGTTCAACCGGAATAACTTCCTCAACTGTTAACTGAACTGTTCTTTTATGAACAGGAACACCAAATGGACCGCTTCCGGTAACAGTAATAGTATAATTGCCTAATGTTACAAATCCAGAGGTACGAATTCTCATTCTTACAGAATCAGGATAACTTGACAATACATCACCATCAGGAAAATCAATAGTTAATGTTCCGCTCAAAGGCGTTGGTGATACACTTGCAGTAAAAGTAACAGTTTGATCGTATAGTTTAACTGCCGGCACACTAACATTATAAAATACACTGTCTGCATTATTTTCAACATTTTGTGTGTTTGGACCTGCTTTCATTGCGAAATCAGGGAAGTAACCTACAAAACTTCCAAACTGACCATTGCGGAAATCTGTCCACATCGATAAAGAAATATTATTCAATGCATAGATCGCATCATAATCACCCTGGTAACGCGGAGTTCCGCCGCCGCCGCAGGTTGTGCAGTTAATTCTCATTTTTTGTGTTGATATTCTTTGATTAGGTGCAAATGTATCGCCGCCGTCAGCCGAATAAGTTGCATAAATGTATGCGCTGTCGCTGGTTGGTGTATCACGCGTGTCCATCCATTTCATAAAAATTCTGCCTGAGGTTTTATCCACCCATACGGCAGGATGCCATTGATGGTGATTTTGTGTATTCGGATCATCATTGACCGTTCTAGCAGTTGACCAGGTAACTCCCTGATCATCAGAATATCTTAGGAATATGTCTGGTTTGTTACCATTACCGGATGGAAAATTTGACGCGTAAATTAAATATAGTCTCCCACGGTTTGGTCCATAGCTATTATCTGCTGCAATAAAAGGATAAGGTCTGGTTCTCATATTTTGTACAGAGTTTCTCCCGTTAACATTTGTTCCAACATAGTTAGCAAAGTTCTGAGCTGATTTTAGAGTGAAGTTTAATCCGCCGTCTGTTGAAACATAAAAAGTATAAGTAGAAGCGAATGCACTTCCTGAATTAGTTACAACATAAACGCAGCCACCAGGAACATCATTACCGCCTGAAGTATTAGGTCCAACAGCAACCATCATTCCGGGAAGAGCTTGCGTATTAAAAACTCTGGTTTGTGTAAATGTAGCCCCAAAATCTGTACTGCGTGTAAAGTTACCATTACCTCCGCCGGCAGTGAATACACAATAAACATAATTTGAGTAAGGACCCGCGGATTGATCTGCAGCAATCCAGTTCTTATCAACACCATTGATAGCAACGACTGGTGCACTCCAGGTTGTTCCATTATCAGAAGATCTGATAACCCTGCATCCTGTGATGCCGCCAAACATATTCATATAATATAAATTACCAAGACTGTCATATGCAGTGACCGGATCTCCATTTACCGACACACCAAAATTTGGTACGCTGCTTAACCAATCGTGGCCATCATAAGTTCGCCATGCGCCATTTATATTATATGCGCCAAAAAATTGCATTGGACTATTTGGATTCTGAGAGACATGCGGCTCTGCAAAATTTACACCGAGATTAAAATCATCAAATCCTTCAGGATCTGTTACAACTGCTTCAAAGAATTGCGGATTCATATTCTGATAATACTCTAGTGGTGTTCTATCATACAATGGATTATCGACTTGAGTGAAAGATGAATTGTTGTAGAAAATAAATATTACCCCAATAAGCAAAAATGCTTTGTACAAAAAGGTACTCGATCTGGTCACTAAACCTCCTGAATTTTTGATGAAGAATGTTAATTTCAATTTAGTATTTATTATAGGTAAGAAGCAAATAATATTCCGATTTTAAGAAAATTCAATCCACACCAAAAAGTTTTTTGAACTCGTCAATGTTTTTAATCGAGTCGATGATATTTTCTTCTTCATCATTATTTTGTGAAGAAGTTATATCCTTCCCAAAATCATCACTATTTTTAACTTCGCAACTGCAAACACGTGCAAACTCTTTAAGATTATTGTCTGATGAAACAAGTATTATGTTTTTTCTGTTTGAAGTTCTTTCAATTTCATTTTTTATAAGATCATCTGCAGTTTGGTTTTCAGAATAAAATATTTTGATACCGGAAACTTTTATAGGGAGGTTTGTATGCCCGTCAAAATGCAAACTTACTTTAACTTTCTTATTGAAAAAGTATCGCTCCAGAATGTAAGCTAGTTTTTCACGTTCAGCATTTTTATCTTTTGATTTAACTGATGGCATTTTACCAATCAAATTATTTCCGTCTATTATGAAATACCGCATTATCTATCGTCCCTCATAGAACTGATCACGTTTGGTTACTTTCAGATCCTGAAGCTGTGGTGCTTTAACTCTTATTTCAAGATAATAACCGCGGACAAATCCGATTGGGTTCCAGGTAAAGTTCATTATCCAGCAATGAAGATCACGGGAAATTCTGATTTGAGGCGCAGAAAATTCTTTACGTACAAGATCATAACTTCCAGCCACTGAGAATTTCCATAATGGTGTGAGGTTGAAATCAAGGTTACCGCTAACATTTGACGACTTGCTAATATTATTAGGAGTGAGCCTGTTTTCATTGAAGTTATAATTGAGTGACAGACTCCAGGGAATAGAAAAATCGGGATCCATTTCTCTGCCCCCATAAATTCCCTGATAACCATTTTGAAATGTTTGACCCAAAATGCCATCTTCAGGATAAGCGTCAGTCTGAGGTGTTTGTCCGGAAGATGATAATCTATCTCCGGATATTGATGCAGATAGGGATACATTGAAGTTTGTCATTCTCAAAAAACCTTTGCCCTGATCAATAAGAAACTTATTAATTTTTCTTCCCGTTGGTGTTACATCATAAAAAGTAAAATTCGAACCGCCGGAAAAATTCAGGAAAGTACCGATCTGGGTTCTGTAATTAACATTTAAATCCGACAGGTTCAAACTATCAGCGGCAAAATTGTAACTTGTGCTGGCATTAAGATTCAGCAGTTGAATTTTATCTGCTTTGGAAGTCGTATCAGTAGGATCAACTATTGTCTTCATCTCAAATAAATTTGACACTGAAAAAGATATACTCTGCTGCTGACCTTGCGAAGCCCCTCCGAATATTTCCCGTTCAAATTTACTGTAAAGTACTTCTTCTCCATTTACGTTTTTATAAGAATCAAAATATCCCCAAAATGGTTTTGAGAAATCGGGAGTAAAGTTGTATGAAATTGATGGATTAACAGTATGCCTTATAGCTGCAACGCCAAGAGCATTCGGTTGGAACATTCCATAAAATTTTGTTGATGCTGAAAGCCGGGCATTAAAAGTTCTAAGAAAATTAATTTCATTTTTATCATTGGTAATAACAGAATCCTGACCTTGTGAGCCTTCAACAGAAAATCTTTCTATTCTTTTATTATACCATCTTTCCTGGTAGCTGATATTTGGGGAAATACTGAAGTGCCCGATTTTAGGCGATACACCAGTTGAAATATTATGCTGAATTCCGGCTCGAGATTTTAGTTCTCCTTCTCTTTTAGTTCGTTGATTCTGAAATTGACTGTTATAACTGAATCCTAGTAATTCATACCAGGATTGCTCACCACCAACTTTGTTGCTTTTAAATGGATAAAACTGTGATTTAGAAACTGATAAATTTGGAAGAACCTCAAAAATATCGTTTGTTTCAAACGTCTGACGTCTGCTGTATCCAAGTGTTAAACTAATTCCTGATTCCTCCCAGGTTTTATTTAAAGTTGCACTTGAGTTTATTTCGTTAGTAAGAATTTCATTAAGGTCAACCTGATTAAGCAGATTTCTTCCGGACGCAAAACGTAGGTTAGCATCCATTCTCATAGTTGGAGTTAAATTCTGATTGTGAGTCCAGTTTAATTCCCATCTGGTATTTTCAGAAAAGTTCTGATCAGTTATTTCACCTCTCCTTAGCTGTTCATATCTGCCGGAAAAAGTTCCTGAATATTCATAACGTTTTACATATCGTAATCTTGAATCAGCAGCCCAACTTCCGCGTGTATAATAATCCCCGGTTGCATTTAAGTCCATATAATCACTTATAGCCCAGAAATATCCAAAACGAGAAAAGTACGGACCGTAAAGTCCGCTTTGACCGAATGCTGGTGCAATCAAACCCGATCTTCTTCCGGATTCAATTGGGAAAACACCAAAAGGTAATGGGATTGGAAACGGTACTCCACCGAAATGAAGCCAGATCCATTCTGCCACAAGCTGCTCTTTATGTATCACTTTCATTTTACTGGCATAAAAGTGAAAGTGAGGACACTCATCGTCACAGGTTGTAAAAACCCCATCCTGAATAAAATAGGTTTCCTGATCAACCTTTTTAATTTTTGAACCGGTATATTTTTGGCCGTCCTGTTCTGTACCTGCAGCCGAGATTATGCCTCTGCCTGTTTTAAAATTATATCTCATACTCACACCCTCATAAGTATCTGGTCCCTCTTTAAGAACAGGAGCACCGGCAAGCTGACCGGGCAAAGTATCAATAGTTATTCCGGTTGCTTCAATTTCATTTCTTTCAAAATCTATGATAATGTTGGCACTTTTAATCTCTGTTTCCTTATAACTCAATTCTCCGCTTCCGTAAATCTTCATCTTTTTATCACGGACAAGAAAAATAATAGAATCGGATGCGCTTGAAAATACAGTTGTGTCAATATCATATTGCTTTGGAGTTGTTTGAATAAGTGAATCCGGCTGCAGAAGATCAAGAGTATCAGGAGATATTACTGCGGTGTCTATTATCTGTGCGGTAATAAGAATGGTAAATGAGAAAAACGATATTAATAGGTTTAATTTCATTTATAATTAATTGCACCACAATAGCATTAAAACTTTATAAATTATAAAAGACTAAAGATGATGCACCTTTTATACCGGCGTCGTTTTTAAGTTTAGCAGGAATAACTTTAACTCTTGGTCTTATAGGTGTAAGAACCCGTTCAACAGTTGTTTTATGAATCATATCGAATAAGGGTTTTCCAAATCCGGCAACACCTCCGCCAATAATGAAAGTGCTTATATCAAGCACATTACTTATAGATGCAAAAGCAGTTCCAAGCTGCACGCCCATATTTTGAATTACACTTTTGGCATAGCTGTCGTTAAGTTCAGCAGCATCCTGAATAATTCGCGGCGAAACATTCGCAAGATCATTATCAATCAACTCCCAGATTTTTGAATTTGTATGATTGGTCAATTCTGATCTCACCCTGTCTTTCAGATACTGATTTCCGATATATGCTTCAATACATCCATAAGAACCACAGTTACACTTAGGACCATTTACATCGATGGAAATATGTCCTATTTCGCCGGCAGCTCCATATTCACCGCGGAAAATTTTTTTATTAAAAACTACCCCGCCGCCGACGCCGGTGCCAAGAGT
>JAGXRK010000064.1 GCA_018335755.1 Ignavibacterium sp.
CCCCCCCCGCAAAACGCAGAGAGAGTAATCCGCCAAGGCGGAGTGCCAAACTAAAATTGAAAGGCTCAAGAATATTTAGAACAGTTACCCCACGTGGTCCTCATAGTAAAATTAAAAATTAATTCTGATGCTAAATTAGAATTATTTAAACCAAAGTCAAGTTATGTTTTTTTCACTTATAAATTCTGCAAATAAATTTTGTATATCTCGCTCACATAAGGCTGTTTACATTTAATTAGTATTACTCCTTCCCAAAAAACAATTTCAAAAACCGCCACGATCTTTCTGCCCAGGCACTTTCAGAGTGGACTGCATTTTCATCTTTGAACCAGATTAAATCTTCCCCGTGAATGTAACCTTTGTTCTTTAATGCTTCTAACATCAAATCAATTCCCGGCTGAAGAATATTGTCAAGAGCATCCTCGCCATTATCGATATACAACTTAATTGGCTTTTTATTTCCTTCATATTCAGAAACAGTACTTACATAATTAAAATTACGATATAAGAATGCAGGTGACAAACACGCAGCCATAGAAAAAGTTTCGCTGTGTTCCCACGCCAGCATAAGCGAAATCAAGCCGCCCATTGAAGCGCCGCCAGTAGCAGTAAATTCCCTGCCCTGTTTTGTTCTGTAGTTTCTATCTATCATCGGTTTTAGTTCCTCGACAATAAATTTCATATACAAATAGCCGGTGTCATTCGGTGAATATTCTGCATATCGATTAAATGTGTTGTAAATACCGACAATAATAATTTCTTCAATCTCCCCTGCTTTGATAAGACTGTCCGCCGTTTCATCAAGCTGCCAATCAACATTAAACGATGAAGTTAAAGGATCAAAAATATTTTGTCCGTCGTGCATATATAAAACAGGATATGTTTTTGTTTGCATTGAATCATACGATGGAGGAAGCCAGATAATTACATCTCTTGGTTCAAGTCCGGGATAAGTTACATCTGTTATGTATTCAACCTTTCCTGTAATTTGTCCGGCAACAGTTGTATTTGATCTATCTTTCCAATGTGATACTCTGAAAGTAAGAATCGAATCATTCACAACTTCAAATAAATGATTTGATGGAACCGTTCCATCCGGATTTAAAGCTTCATTATCCCATTTGCCTTTTGTGAATTTGAATTCCAGTTCATCACCTTCAATAAAAGAAAGAGAAATTGTCCAGGTTGAATCATTAACTTTGCTTAATTTGACCATACCCGGATGCCAGCCTCCAAGTTTAATATTGTTTCCGGATATAAAAATATGTTCACCGGGTTCAACATTTTCAGCAATTATCTGAAAAGTTATATAAACAGAATCCTGTGTAAAAGAAGGTGAGGATAAATAAAAGACTAAACAGATAATTAATGTTTTCATATAATTGGAGTGTAAATATCAAATCTTTTTTGTAAACAAATATAGTAAATTTCGAAAGTCGTTTAGAATTACTTATGTATAGACAAATCAAAAAAATAATTCTGATAACTTTCATATTATTATCATTCACTGGATGTGTTGAAAGAGAATACTTTGACGATACTGGCGCCGGACCACCGATCTCTGGATTGTTCAAGGAAATTCAGGGATCAATCTCCGGAACACTTACTTCTGAAGATTCGCCTTACTATGTTAAAGACCACATTATAGTGGATTCATCTTCGACGCTTTTTATTGAGCCGGGCGTTGAATTATACTTTGAAACCGGAAAAACTCTAATAGTTAAAGGTGAATTAAAAGCAATTGGTGAAAGGTTTGCAAGAATTTATTTTCTGCCCTACAGATTTACGTGGGAAGGTATAAAAATACTGAGTGCCGAATCAGAAACATTATTTCGGTTTTGTTTCTTTAAAGGAATTGTTTCAATGGATCCCCATTACTACGGTTCCATTTTAATTTACGGTTCAGAAGTAGTATTTAGAAATTGCTATTTTGAAAAAAACACAGCACATACCGGAGGTGCAATTGGCTCCCTGTTCAGCACTGCTGAAGTTATGAATGTTATTTTCAATGCAAATCAATCACAGAATGTTGGCGGGGCGGTTTCCGCACAATATTCCGATATCAAATTGATAAATAATGTATTTAATCAAAATAAATCTTCAAGTTTGGGGGCAGGAGTTATAATAAGAAATCCTTTCCGGACTGAAATTCAGAATAATATTTTTTTTAGGAATTTTTACGGGAATGAACTATCTCATTTAGTGTATTTATCACCAGATACAACAAATTATATTGAGCAATACAATTATATTGCAACCGGAAATATGGATCCTTATTTCATTTCAGAAAATAATTTCAGGTTGATATTTGCATCACCCTGCAGAAATACAGGAAATCCTGCACCTGAATTCAATAATGTAGATGGAAGCAGGAATGATCAGGGTGCATACGGCGGACCTTTCGGAAACTGGTAATAATAATGGAAATAAAATTTGATGAATATAAAATACGCAGCTATGAAAATTCCGATATTGATGCACTGATCAAATATGCTAACAATATAAATGTAAGCAGATGGCTTAAGAATACTTTTCCTTTTCCATATACCACGGATGAGGCAATTTTATGGCTTGCTAACTGTGCAGCTCAGTATCCTGAAACCAATTTTGCAATCGCAAATGAAAAATCACTTATTGGGGGAATCGGTCTGAAACTGAATGATGATGTATTTATACATAATGCAGAAATTGGTTATTGGCTTGGGGAACCTTTCTGGGGAAAGCACATTGCAACAAAAGCTGTAAGAGAAATTACCAGGTATGCGTTTGAAAATTTTAACATTAACAGACTATTCGCTGGAATCTTTGAAGGAAATTGGGCTTCAGCAAAAGTGCTGGTTAATTGCGGTTATAAGCCAGAGGGTGTTTTTCGAAAAGCTGTATTCAAAGAAGAAAAATTTTTAGATCAATATATTTATGCAATCTTAAAAGAGGAATTCATTTAGCAACATGAATAAAGAAAATCTTCTTAAAGAGTTATTTAAAGAGTATTATAAATCAGCTGCAAAAAATTACGACCCGCTGCCGCCCTCAGGTTCATACAGGGAATATTACAGAATAAAAAATAACGGCACATCGGCAATTGGTGTGTATAATAACGACAGGAAAGAAAATGAAGCATTTATTTCATTTACAAAACAATTTCTGTCAAAAAAACTAAATGTTCCCGATCTTTATAAGGAAGATCTTGATTCAAATATATACTTACTGGAAGATCTTGGTGATGAAACTCTTTTCAGCAAAATTGTGAGTCTTAGAAAAGAGGAAGATCACGAAGACAAGATAGTTGAACTTTATAAAACAGTATTAACCGAGCTTCCAAAGTTTCAAATAGATGCTGCAAAAGATTTTGATTATTCTCATTGTTACCCAAGAAAAGAATTCGACCGGCAGTCAATGTTATGGGATTTAAGTTACTTCAAATATTACTTTCTTAAGCTTGCAAAAATTTCATTTAATGAACAACTTATTGAAGATGACTTCCATACATTCGCTGATTTTTTACTATCGGCAGATTCAAAATATTTTCTTTACAGGGACTTCCAATCACGTAACGTGATGCTGAAAGATGATAAACCATATTTCATTGACTACCAGGGCGGAAGAAAAGGTCCGCTTCAGTATGATGTTGCCTCACTTCTGTTTGATGCCAAAGCCGAATTAACATTCGATATGAGATCAGAGCTTCTGGATTTCTATATTGCAATCATAAAAGAAAAGCATAAACTTGAGAAGTATGCTTTTATTGAATATTATAAACCTTTTATACTTGTAAGAATTCTTCAGGCAATGGGTGCTTACGGATTCAGAGGTTTTTATGAGCGCAAAGCACATTTCTTAAAAAGTATTCCGCCGGCACTGAAAAATATGGAGTGGCTGCTTAACAATTGGGATACATCATTAAAGCTACCCCACTTATTCAAGTGCCTTGAACAAATGATTGGATCCACTGAGTTAAGCAAGTATAGCTATCCGCTTCTCAATGAGAGTAATTTAAATGTAACTGTAAGAAGTTTTTCTTACAAAAAAGGAATACCTGCTGATAATTCCGGTAACGGAGGAGGATTTGTTTTTGACTGCAGATCAATTCATAATCCCGGCAGATATGAACAGTATAAAAACCAGACCGGCAAGGATAAGGATGTAATTGATTTTCTTAAGAAAGAAAGCGACATTGATAAATTTCTTGAAAATGCATTTAATCTTGTTGATACTTCCGTTGAAAACTATATAACCCGCGGTTTTACCAATTTGATGGTCAGCTTTGGTTGTACAGGCGGTCAGCACCGTTCCGTTTACTGTGCAGAAGAAATGGCGAAGCATCTTCACGATAAGTATAAAGTGAAAGTTGATCTGTCACATTCAGAACTTGATAAGGCATGATTCAATGAATGCAATAATACTTGCGGCAGGATTAGGCACACGTCTTAAACCGCTTACAGATAATAAACCAAAAGCTCTTATTGAAATAAATGGACAAACTCTTCTTGAGCTGGCAATAAAAAAATTACAAAGACACGGGTTTAATAATATCATTGTGAACGTACATCATTTTCCGGATATGATAGTACATTATCTTAATTCGCATAACAATTTTGGAAGTGAGATTTTCATATCTGATGAAAGGAAACTTCTGCTTGATACAGGCGGAGCAATTAAAGAGATTGAAAAACATATTGATTTTAACTTCCCTATTCTTGTTTATAATGTTGATGTAATCACAAATCTTGATTTGCAGACATTGTATGATTATCACTCTTTATCTGATAATCTTGCAACTCTGGCAGTGAGAAATCGAGAAACAACCAGATACCTTCTGCTTGATCGCGATAATGTATTTTGCGGATGGAAAAATAAAATAAGAAATGAAGAAAGAATTGTAAGAGATTATCTTGGTAAGCTGAATGAATTTGCTTTCAGCGGAATTCATGTCGTTAATCCTGCCATCTTTAGCCTTATGCCTGTCGAAAAAAAATTCTCCATCATCGATCTATATCTGAAGCTGGCCCCAAACTTTTTGATAAAGGGTTTTGATCACTCAGATACTGAATGGATAGACGTTGGAAAGCTGCATAATCTTGAGGCGGCCGAGGGCTTAGTTACTTTGCTTAAAAATACCGATCAAGCTTAAACTTCTCACCCAGATACAACTTCCTTACTTCTTCATCCTCAGCGAGTGAATGTGCATCTCCCTGCTTGAATATTTTACCATCAATGAGGATATACCCGTTATCAACAATGCTTAAAGTTTCATGAACATTGTGATCAGTAATCAACACTCCTATTCCCCTATTCTTGAGATTTGCAACGATTACCATAATGTCTTCCACAGCAATCGGATCAACACCTGCAAAAGGTTCATCCAATAAAATAAAACTTGGATCAGTTGCGAGTGCGCGTGCAATTTCCGTTCTGCGTCGCTCGCCACCGCTTAACTGAAATCCCATACTTTTTCTGATATTAGTAATTGATAATTCTTCCAGCAGATTATCGCATTTTTCTTTTCTTTGATTCGAATCGAGTTTTGTCATTTCTAAAACAGCAAGCAAATTGTCTTCAACAGTAAGTCTTCTGAAAATAGATGCTTCCTGGGGCAGATAACCGATTCCCATTCTTGCGCGTTTGTACATCGGCACTTTTGTTATTTCCTCACTGTCAAGAAAAACTTTACCGGATTCAGGTTTAATCATTCCTGTTATCATATAAAATGTTGTTGTTTTACCGGCACCGTTCGGACCTAATAATCCTACGATTTCGCCTTTAGATACTTTTACAGATGCTTTATCAACAACTGCTCTTTTTTTATAAACTTTTACAAGGTCTTCACTGCGAAGGGTTGTTGCCATAATCCTCTTTCTGTTCAATTACATTATTGAACGATATTATTGATCTGAGTAATTGTCCTTTAACAGGTCGGGTTTCAATCAAGCTGAAACGCGGAAGTAAAAAAGATCTTTCATTTCCAATTACCTGCGGCTCTGGATAGTATTCGCTTACCGGCTGACCATATAATCTTACTTCGCTTACCTGGTTATCTTCAAAATAAACCACTGCGGATTGCGAATTGGATTTTGTTAATCCGTTTGGTTCATCTTCTTCGAACATATTATATATACTGTAAACCGTGCCATAAAACTCAGTGCGATTTATTTTATTTTCAACAAAGTAAATTAATACTTTGCTCCCGGTTGATTGGTCAAATCTTGTTTTAATATTTTCATTCTGCGATAATAAAAAAGCGCTGCCTTCAACCTCAAGCATTGTAATATTGTTATCTTCAAGATGAATGATGATTGAGTCGCCTGTTAATTGAGAATTTTCGTACCATAATATGGGCTGGCGGGCATCAGGTCCAAGTTTGCTTGTAATTATTTTTTCATCACTTCTTAAATAAATCGTTTTATCATTGTCCGAAGCAAATTCGCCGCGTATAATTTTAACTGAATCAGTAGCAATAAAAATATCCGCAGTATCACGAAATGATTCCATCGTTAATGAATTTATCAGCAATGTATCAATCGTAATCACTTCCACTGAATCTTCATTAAGGCTGATAGTTGAATCTATCTGCAGCAGTACAGGATCAATTCTTATGAGTGTATATTTTTTCTGCCTGTAATCTTCTAAATGTCCGCCATAAATAGAAGTACTGTTTTTAATGTTAGTGATTTTAACATTACTGTTAGCATAAGTGATTTCTGCTTTTCTGAAATGTTCAAGAGAATCAGCTTCAATAATATTTTCAGCATCAACTATCTTTACATTACCAATAGCGATTGAATGATCACGCTGTTTGAAATAAGTCAATTCATCCGAAGTTAAAGTAGTTGTTGTATCATATAATGTCACATTGGACTGAAAGAAAGCTCTGTCCTCTTCAAAATAATATAGACCGCTGTCAGCAGTTAGAATAACTTTTTTGTCATCAAGAGTTACCCCGCTTGTGCTGCGGGACATTCTAAGGTTACCATAATAATAACCCTTTTCAGTTTTAATAGTAAGGGTATCCTGAGTTGCAATTACATTGCCAATTAATTCAGCATCATTTCTGCCCAAAAACTGTATAGCTGTATTACAGGTAATACGAACATCACCCTGTGTAAGCACAACATTTCCATAAACCTCGCGGATTGATTCACCATCAATAAATTTACCTACAAGACTATCACCGGTTACAACGATCATTTCATTTTGAGGTTGACCAAATAGTCCAATCTGGATCAGCATTATGTATAGTAAAAATCTGATCAGTTTCATTTACGGCTCTTCATTACTTGTTACGAAAGTTATACGGTAAATAACATAATTACGGAGTGTCTGATCAGATTCGAAACCGTAGCCTTCTATCTTTTCTTTAGGCGTGATTATTCTTACAAAACGGTCAGATACAATTTTCTTATCTTCATTACGCCACATCAGTTCATCGGTAATGAGGGTTACACTGTCAGATTTAGCAACCACGCTGTCAATTGCCCAAAGATTATTTGTCCTGTCATCAACTCTGCCGCGGATCGAGGTTAATGTGGTTGTTTTAATTTCGTTTTCATCATAAAAATCTATTTTTAGATTTTCATCAAGCAGGGTTTCTTTCGATTCATCAAATACTCTTAAATGTCCGGCATTCATAATCGCTTTAATTTTTCCGGAATCAGAAAAAGTAATAATCGAATTCCAGCTTTCCTGTGAAGGAAGTTCCGCTACTTTAATTGATGCATCCACTGCCGGTTTTACTCGTTCACTAGTGCAGTGAGTTACGGAAATAAGTATTAAAACTGCAATTAATATTCTCATCTGCGCTGCAATCCCAGATTAATCAAATCGTGCAAATGAATTATGCCTATGGGTTTGTTTTCCTGGCTTGTAATGATAAGACTTGTAATCTTAAAATTCTCCATTTGCTGAAGTGCAAACGATGCAAGAAAATCTTCTTTCATAACTTTAGGATTTCTTGTCATCACTTCTTTTGCTGTAAGATTTTTTAGATCCAGAGTTCTCTCAAGAAGCCTTCTTAAATCGCCGTCAGTAATTATTCCTGTTAATAAACCATCTTTGTTTACAACACCTGTAACACCAAGTCGTTTTGAAGTAATTTCAATAATAACATCTTTAAGTGAGGTATATTCATCAACGATTGGAATTCTATCACCCGTAATCATTATCTCTTTGATCTTGAGTGAGAGACGTTTACCAAGACTTCCACCGGGATGCAGGAATGCAAAATCCTCTTCAGTAAATCCTCTCTTCTCAAGCAGGGCAACAGAAAGAGCATCACCCATTACCAAAGTAGTTGTAGTTGATGATGTTGGTGCCAGGTCGTACGGACAGGCTTCTTCTTTTACATTAATGTTTAAGAAGATATCACTTGATTTCGCTAAACCCGATCCGGGATTCCCACACATTGCTATTATGGCAACACTTAATCGCTTAAACATCGGGATGAGGTTCGATATCTCTTCTGTCTCGCCGCTTTTTGAAATTAATATAACCACATCCTCTTTTCGGACCATTCCAAGATCTCCGTGTAAAGCATCCGTAGGATGAAGAAATATTGCGGGTGTTCCGGTTGAATTTAATGTTGCGACTATTTTTCTTGCTATCAAACCGGATTTGCCCATTCCTGTTAAAACAACTCTGCCGGTCGAAGCAAGAATAGTTTCAACTGCTTTTACAAAGTCCTCATTAATACTGTTTTCAAGTCCGGCAATTGATTCAGCCTCTATGCGGACTACCTGTTTTCCTTTTTGTATTATTTCTTTTGAATTCAAATTCTATCCTCTGGAAAAAAGTTTAAATATTTT
The DNA here is from genome assembly GCA_018335755.1 of Ignavibacterium sp. Classification (GTDB taxonomy): domain Bacteria; phylum Bacteroidota; class Ignavibacteria; order Ignavibacteriales; family Ignavibacteriaceae; genus JAGXRK01. The sequence continues at coordinate 8,799 of JAGXRK010000064.1, forward strand.
TTTCTTTTTAACACGTGGAGTTAAAAGATCTTCGGGATTGATTTTTATTTCAAACCTTCTCATAAATTTATTGTACTGATAAAATGCCAGCTTAAAATCCTCTTCAGTGAAATCATCAAACTTGTTGAAGAATAAAGACGGCGATCGGAAAAGATTCTCATCTTTTATTTTCTTCAACCGCATTAACTCATTAAAGTAATTACTTACAGGAATAATATGATTAACACCTGATTCACAGTTGTGAAGCCAGATTTTTTTATTCGTTTTATCGATTACAAAAATGAATTTATCCTTAATGATTTCAAACTCTTTAACAGCTTCATTACTGCCGGGAGATTTATCGCCCTGACTCCATTCTGAAAAACTTAAAACATCAACTGTCATTACTTCCTCATCATCACCAACTCTTTTACTCAACTGAACTTCAACTAAATCATCTTCGTATTCGTGGATCAGTACATCAAAGTTTCCGGTATTTGTTTTGACAATTCCAACCGCAAATACAGGGCTGGACGGAATATTTAAATCTGGTTTTACAGCTCCGGTGCCGATATAGAAATTTCCATCATTAAATCTCCCCTTACCCATTACTTTCATAGTTGAGATCAGTTCACGGTATTTTCTATATCCCGGTTTATTTTCGGGCAATATCGCGTACAACAGTTTAATTTCATTTTGTGAAAGTTCTTTCATTACAAATCATTTATTCTTAACAATATTATCAATCTCTTTAATCACAATCAGCAGCTCCTTCAGTTCACTTAAACTCAACTGGCTTGCTGCATCACTTTTTGCTTCTTTAGGATCGGGATGAACTTCAAGGAACAGTGCATCAATTCCAACCGCAACTGCGGCTTTTGCAAGCGGTTTAATAAATTTAGGTTCACCTCCGCTTGTATTATCTTTGCTGGGCAATTGGACAGCATGAGTTGCATCCATTACAACGGGATATCCTGTTTCCTTCATTATAACAAACGACCGCATATCAACAACAAGATTATGATAACCGAATGATGTTCCTCTTTCAGTTAATAGAATATTATTGTTCCCGGTGGATGAAACTTTTTCAGCGGCGTGTTTCATATCCTGTGGAGCAAGAAACTGACCTTTTTTAATGTTAACAGACTTACCGCTTTTACCGGCTGCTATTAGTAATTCAGTCTGCCTGGAAAGAAAAGCAGGTATCTGAAGAACATCCGCAGCATCACCCACTTTTTCAATATCATCGAGTGAATGTATATCCGTTAAAACCGGAAGATCAAAATCTTTTTTAATTTTGCTTAAAATTTTAATTGCTTCTTCATCACCTATTCCGGAAAAAGAATTTATGTTTGTCCTGTTAGCTTTCCGGAAGCTTGACTTAAATATAAAAGGTATTTTCAACTCTCCGGTAATCCTTTTTATCTGCGAAGCGGTTTCAAGGATCATCTTTTCATTTTCCACTACACAGGGACCTGCAATCAAAACCAGAGGATTGTCGTTACCTAAAGATATATTACCTGCTTTTACTATCATTTGCTGCTCAGTTTTACTTTGAAACGCTGTAAATATAAAAAATTAAAAGGTGAATGAATATATAATAAAGCAGCAAACTGATTGAGGTATTTCAATAATCTTTAAAGTTTTTTTTAGGATATTTTGTCTGGAAATAGAGGAATTGATGTTTGTTGTTATAACCGGGGATAAGTCCCGCTTACCCCCGATAAAGTTGCTGTATATATTTACTTTGTTAACAACATTTTCTTCACATCTGTGAAAGAACTTGCGTGTAACTTGTAAATGTACATTCCGCTGGGAAGATGTGACGCGTTGAAATCTGCTTCATAACTGCCTGCTGTTTTTTGTTCATTTACAAGAGTTGCTATCTCAACTCCAAGTATATCATAAACTTTTAGTGTTACAAATCCATCTTCTTTTATTGAATATGATATCTTTGTCGATGGATTGAATGGGTTTGGATAGTTCTGAATCAGTTTATAATCAGTATTATTACCAGCAAGGTATTCTTTTCCTAAATATTCTGCTCTTACTGTTACCTCATTACTATATAGTGAAAAATTATTGCCAATATCTTTTGCTCTTACTTTATACGTAAGTGTAAAATCACCTGCTTTGGGTGCGTAATAATATTCATTATCAACGAAGTAATTATTAGTCGTTGTTCCTATTAATTGCCAATTGCCGCCCATTTCTGCTACTTTTCGCCAAACTTCGTAAATACTAATATCTGGTTCTTGGTTTTTAGACCAAGATAATCTAACCCTGTTATTAGATGGATTGGTGCTAAGCTGTGGATTCTGTGGTGCAAGCGGTGCTGCATCGTATTGCCTATAACGTATATATTTAGTTGGCTCATTTCCCCAGGTTACAAACAAGTCATTTGAAACGGATGAAATTCTTGGAGAGTTATACCCACTGCCAACAGTAAATTCTGAACTCCAGGAAGAACCACTATAACTCCTGTACCCTACTCCGCCTAATATTTCATAAACAATATGGGATTTCCCATCATAGGTATTTGCTGCCGATACGATTTCATAAACAGTTGAGGAAGTTTTCAATAATACCGGAGACGACCAATATGTACCGCCTAAACTTCTTTCTTTTACGTAAAGATCCGAAGTGTACTGCCCCATACCTGTTTCCAGCTTATAGTAAAAATCAAAAAGTTTTGAACTACCTGCATGTATTCTTTCTCTGAATGATTGTGGGGTATAAACTAATTGAGGTGTTTGCCAGGTATTTGTGAACTTGTCCCTGGATTTTGCTTCACCCGTATTAGTTGAAGGATCTTCAGATTGACCTGTATTATAAGAAACGTGCACCCTGTTTTGTGATTTTGAAACTGTTGGAAAACCGCCTACATTACTTCCGTCTGTCACATTTTCTGTTGTACCCCAAGCATTATTTATATCTAATCTTCTATAATAAGTTTTGTAATCACTTCCTGCATCCTGTGTTGCCCAAACAACGTGGAGTGCATTGTCATCTTTACCGAATGTAATATCAATGTGATTGCAGGTATTATTGCCAATATTTATTGGTAGAATATTAGAATCATTTGTCCAAGAAATACCGGCATTTGTAGATTTTCTTGTTTTTATCTGGTTCCCAAGCTTATACACAACATAAATTCTGTCATTAGCACCATCAATGTTTGCAAACTGTATTCCACCGCCTCCTTGAAAATTTTCAAGGGTATAACTTCTTATAACTGAACCCGAACTGTTAAGAAGATAATACTTAAGACTATAATTATGTGAACCGTTATAAAAATAATCATTTACAAGAATATGATTACCATCTCTATTTGTAGCTAAATCCAAACCAACCATTGTGTTAAACTGAATTGTGGTTTGAACAACGTTATTCCAACTTTGTGAAAATAACGATGCTGTCATAACTAAAAAAAGAATTATTAGCTTGTTCCCGGAAAATCGGGAATTCTTTGTATTAAACATTTGTAAACTCCTTTAAATTTTTTTTGAAAATTATTTGAGTAATACCGCCTTAATTGTATTAACATAATTGTCTTTTCCACTAGTGGCATTCAATCTTATTAAATACACACCTGAAGGAAGTAACTGACCATTACTATCCTTAGCTTCCCAATCAATCGTATGACTGCCGGGAGTAAATTCTTTCTCCAAAAGAGTTATTATTTCTTTCCCTAAAATGTCATATACTTTCACTGAAATATTTGAACGCTCAGGAATTTCAAACCTGATAGAAGTTGAGGGGTTGAACGGATTAGGATAGTTCTGATAAATACGAAATTCTTCCGGCAGAGGTTCTGGTTCGTTTATATCTAACGTAAAATCAGCTTTATATATATATGTAAATAATTTCATTCCTACATTAGTAATGATATCATCCATATGAATGATAATATCTTCCTTACCATCACCGGTAACATCATACATTGTAGCTCCGTAAAAAACAGAATTTCTTCCGCTGAAAGCAAGATCATTACGTTTGATATAAAAAACTTCATAAGTATGATGATTTTGACTGCCGCTAAACTTTAGTATTAGCACGTGCTGTTCGATGCACATCATTACTTCTTCTTTACCGTCCTTATCAACATCCAAAACCTGCATATTTTTAGCGTAAAAGTTGAACGCTCCGATAATATCAATCTTTCCAACTGCTACATAATTATTATTCCCGCTTGCTTCAAAGATTGTTATTCGGGTGATTGCTTCTCCATTCCAGAAATGATAACCGCCAATCCATAATTCCGGTTTTCCGTTGCCATCGAGATCGTTGGTTACAGCATATAAATAAGCGTTATTTGTCTCAACAGAACCTTGCCAGATAAAGTTATAACAATTATCTCCGCAGTTTTCTATTGCAATAACTTTACCGTTTACACTTCCGGCAAAGAATTCAGTTTTTCCATTCTGGTTAATATCTCCTATCGCAAAACCAGACCAAAATAAATCAATTTGTGAAGGATCGTAATAATAAACCGAATCAAAATTATTTGCTAAATGATTATATTCATAAATGGCTATACCATTCGGACAACATTCCCAACCAAATATCATATCCGTTAATTCATCTCCATCCCAGCTGCCGAAGGTATTTTTATTTTGCTGAGTGTTTGCATCAAAAACAAATGAGAGAGCGGTAGCTAAGGAAGTATCGGAAGGTTGACTAAAAAATAGCCAGCTATGTCCGGAATAATTTGTATCTGGCGGAAACCTGTGAAGAAGTATTTCATTCTTTCCATCTTTATTTACATCATAAATTGTCCTAGAAACACTTGTGCTGTCATAGCTATGGACAGAATCAAAGCCTCCTAGCTCATTCATTTCCATTACTGTGTTATTGCTATAACCGGTTGAATAGTCTTTCATTATACCATAAATCTCCGGTAAACTATTATTGTTAATGTCTCCAACTAATGGCGGTGCTGTTTCGTAGCTGCCGACACTAACCTCCTGCCAGAAGCTGTATTTCTGGTAATAAAGGGTTGTATCAATAGTTGTAAGGTCTATTATTGTGCTGTCAAAGGTTGGGGAATATTCTGGATGCTGCCCGCCACTATGTGGGTAGCTAGTTGCTGGATACTCGTAGTCGCCAATGTTTTTATATATCACTTTACCTTGGGGATATTCTATTCTTAGTATATCCTTTTCTCCGCCTTCGGTGGATTCAGTTACTTTTATATCGGTTCTGCTTTTTAAATGCTCAAGCTTTTCTTCTCTGCTATACTGAGCAAAAACAGTACTGCTTAGTGCAAACAACAGACAACAAACAATAATAGACTTCATCATTACTACCTTTTCACTAAATAAAAATTGTTAGGGAAAGAAAATTACTGTTAGATTCTGAAATCATTTCAGAATTACAGATTAGTTTTTTCAAGCTACGTAAAACCGGTTGGATAGAAGTTAATATAAAATTGTAAGTGCTCAGTATTGAATGAGCAAGTAAAGATTTGTAATAAAAATAAATTTCGGGAAGCTTCATATTGTTCAACCGGATGGGTTGACAATAAAAGGCAATGGGGGTAAAGTAAAGAGGAGATCACTCCCCCCCCCCCCCCCCCC
>JAGXRK010000065.1 GCA_018335755.1 Ignavibacterium sp.
CCGGGGATGTCATGTGGGCCACCAGTATTTCTCCGTGTTTAAATTTATCAACATTCTTCGCATCTATAATTATTCTAACAAAACCCCTGGCCAAACCTTTATTACCAACACGACCCTTTAAAACAAACTTTCGACTTTTTTTATTTTGTACTCGAATAAAATCATTAATTATTTGTTTAGCCTTAGAATTATCTATTATATTTACTTGACCAAATTTATTAATAACTATAACGCAATGATTGTGCCTAGCTCTAAGACGTTTTATGTTTACAAAATCACCGGCAATTAAAGATTTTTCCACCTCCTCAAGTGTCATATAATTAACTAACCTTCTAGCTATTTTCAAACGCTGGCTAATTTCTTTTAAAACTCTTTCGGCATGCCAATGAAGTTGTGTAAAAAGTTCTTTTTTATAATCAACTAAATATATTGAGCTTCTTATTATTTCTAGTAATTTTTGAGATTTTTTATTAAGTTTATACTTATCTACAATATTTTTCTGTCGCCTTTTTAAAGATAGTGAATAATTTTTAAGGTATTTATAGTCTCCCAGAACTCTATCCTTACCTTTCTTGAATAAATTTTTAGTTTCTTTAATAAAATGATTTATCTTATAATGAGTAACGCCGTAATCATACGGCAACCAAACATATTTATTTTGGTGATTTTTAAGTAAAGCTCTCATTTTTTTGTTAAGTTTAAAATTTTTTGAGGATAAAATTATTTTTAATAATTCTAATCTCTCTCTCTGCACAAAAGATATTTTATTTGATAAAATTAATGTTTCAAAATCATCCTCGGAAATTCCTTTTTTAAAAAAATCATGTTTAATCCTGTCAGAAAAATTACCGAGAGCTATAGCTAGCGGCTCAGCATAGGGATAAATATCTCTGTAACTATTTATTATCTTTTCATAATCTTTTAATAAAGATTTCCTATCGACTAGAGTGTATTCGAACGTCGCCAGTCTAGATATTAAACGTTTTAAATTTTTTGCTCTTTGAAGAAATATTTTTTTTATTTTATTAATATGATTAGGATGTTTTAAAACATAACCCTGAAAACGACTTGATAATTTATCAATACAAGTTGTTTTATCGGCACACAAAAATCCTTCTTCTTTTCTATTTAACCAAACAGTATTTCCTAAATTAAAACCAGCATAAACTTCTTTGACTGCATAATAAGTCATTCCAAGTCCACAACCCAAAAGCCACTGAATAGACGACACTCTTGATTTTCTTTGAATGTAATATAGTTTCATTTTATTTTCCTAATTATCCCCTTATCAGCGTCTACTTCAATTAGATCGCCTGTTTTAAAAACTTTAGTTGCTATTTTGGTTCCGATAATACAAGGAATGCCCATTTCACGAGAAACAATTGCGGCATGACAAGTCATTCCTCCTTCGTCGGTTATAATTGCCCCTGCTTTTTTAATGCCAGCCATAAATTCTGGCCGAGTCATCGAAGTTATTAAAACTTCACCATTTTTCATCATGGAGATTTCTTCAGGAAATCTTAATATCCTAACGCGCCTCCTTACATTCCCCGATGAAGCAGGAATTCCCTTAACTATAACTGCCTCAAGCGATTTAAAGTCTAATTTCATTTCTCTTTTTAATCTTTTAGCTTGTTCACCATTTAGAATCCCCGTTTTTTTATTAAGAGAATAAAAAACAACACATTTTTTTCTCTGTTTTAATATGTTTTTATCAATTTTTTTAGTTCGTAAAATTTCTGAAAGTTCTGGTGGATAAATATAAACTAAATCATCGTAGGAAATCTTTGTTCTCCTGGATAATTCTCTTAAAAAGATAATCAAATAATGATTAGCTAAAAGATTGGACTTTTTTCGCTGATCCTGCATGCAAGAAAAACTTTCCATCATTAAAACAAAGATTTTCAATTTCTTGTCTCCGCCAAGTCTTTTTATTAATTCTTGTTTTCTTTTGTTTAGAATTTCAAAACGTTCTTTTATTTCTTTTATTAATTTCCTGGGGTTATCTCCTTTTTTTATCAATTGTTTAATTTCCTTAATAAAAAAATTAGCCGAAATTTTTTTGACTCTGGCATAATTGTTTAATAACCAGTGATATTTTTTAACATGATTATTAATAAGCTTAATAAAATGTTTGTCTTTCTTAAGAAAAAAATCAAAATTTTTATAATTTATTGATGATTTATTATTTTGTACATATAAAAAAATTTTTAATAAACCTTCTTTTTCTTCTATAAAAAAAGTCTTTTTTTCTGACTCAGTAAGTTTGCTAAAATATTCATAAATTTTACCCTTATCCTCTTCCTTAACGATCTGATTTAGATATTTTGGAAATTTTTCATCAGCATAGGCAGCGAAAGGATCGGCTAAAAGACCGAAGCTGTAGGCATCGTAATAAAAATTACAAAATTTTTCAAATAATTCCTTGAATTGATTGTTGTCAATTTTTTTAAAATCAACCTCATCTAGCTTCCTGCAAAATTTATAATATCGATTAAGAAAATATCGCCATTTTTTAATTATTTGACCTAGAAAATTCTGGTCTTGATATGTTTTGTTAAAAATAAAATCTCCAATTTTCTTCATATCTTTTTCTTCATAGCTATAACTAAACTCTCCATTTTCAACAAAACATACCAAATATTTAAGAGCTATAGGATAATTTTTAGACAGGGTTATAGTAGAAGCATAACTTGGCCCATAGGTTAAAAATGGAATGGCTGGACCTTTTTGCTCCCACCAGATTGGATTTTTAATCCCCTTAATCGGGCTTATATATTTTTTCATTTTATTTTCCTAATTATCCCATTATCAGCGTCTACTTCAATTAGATCGTCATCCTTAAGGTTTCCAAGAATATTTCGCACTCCAGCCACACAAGGTATTTTTAATTCACGGGCAACAATCGCCGCATGGCAAGTTAAGCCACCGGTTTCTGTTAAAATAGCACTAGCTTTTCGCATAATTGGTAAATAATTAACATTGGTAAAAGGCGCAACAAGAATTCTTCCTGTTTTAAATTTGTGAATATGACTAATGTTCAAAATAACGCTTACCCTTCCCTTTATTTTACCCAAAGACGCAGAAATCCCTTTAAGGATTTTAATTCTATTAAAATTAGTGGCTAATTTTAAATATTTCAAATCACCATTATTGATTTTCCCTTCCCGCATTTTATAAACCCAACTCTCATTTCTTTTGGGAGAAAGTTTGAATTTTTCTGCTTTTAAAAATTTAATTATCTCTTCTGGTGAATACTGAAAAAATAAGTGCACCCTATCAATGTTTTTTGTTGAAAGTTTATGTTCAGCCATGCGACGCAAAAAAATGTTAACTTTATTTAAAGTTTCTTTCTTTCTCTCATTATAAAGGTACAATAATTCTTGCAATAATTTTATTCTAAGAAGAGTTTTTTTATTTAGCTGTTTTTTTATTTCTTTAATTTTTTCTACTCTGACTTCTACTTCTAATAATTCTTTTCTAAATTCCCTGATTGATTTTTTCTTTATTTCTTTAGTCTGATTTTTAATATATTTTTTGTCAATGATTTCCCCCAAATAATCATGAATTAACCAATAAAAATGGTTAACAATTATTTTAAAATCTTTTTCTCTTTGCCCACTAATAAAATATTTATATAGAGCGAAAAGAAATTTTTCGTAATTTGTTTTTTGGCTTGAGGAAAGAATAAAATTAAAAAAGTTTTCTTTTTTAATAAGAGAAAATCCTTCTAGATCATCGAAAAAATGCTTTCTGAATTTCTTGACATAATAAACCTGAAATAAAAAACCAAGCGTGTCAACAAAATAAGCGTATTCTTGATAATATTTTAAAATTTTCCTTACTCTCGTTTCTCCGCTTGAGACTAGAATCTTGTTTCTAAATAATTTATTAACAGGAAATTTTATTAATTTTAATAATTCCTTACTAATAATTTTCTCATTAATTTTTATTTTTTTGATATACCGCGGGTGACTAAAAAATAAATCAAGCGCTTTCGTACCTATTTTTCCCAAACTTTTAGGGAATAATCCATATGTCACCTTATCATAAATAACAATTAAAACATCATCTTCTTGTTTCAGATTAACATTTAAAAGTTTCTTAAAATCATAATTTGAAAGATTAAAATAACCCGGAAAAAATGGCGTTGTCCTGCTTTTATAAACTAAATTATATTTCATCTTATTTTATTTTCCTAATTATCCCCTTGTTGGCATCAACTTCAACCAGGTCACCGTCTTTTAAAACTTGAGTTGAAATTTGAGTGCCAACAATACAAGGCACGCTTAACTCGCGAGAAACAATGGCCGCATGGCAAGTAATACCGCCCTCATCGGCAATTATAGCTTTTGCTTTTTTCATCACAGGCAAAAATTCAGTTCTTGTCGTCATGGTCACCAAGATATTTCCTTTTTTCATTTTTTTAAAATCACTAACGCTTTTAATTATTTTAACAAAACCCTTAACTAAGCCCTTATTACCAATCATTCCTTCGATCTGGACTGTTCGCTTTAAAAAAGATTTTTCTAAAAGATCAATTATTTTCTCTGCCTTTCTACCAATAAACCAAGAATATTTCCAAGAACGATGATACAACATGAAACAACACTCCCATCTTTTTTTCAGATTTTTTATATTCCTTTTGTTTTTAATAAGATCAATTTCTTGGGCAGTCAAAGCTTTCAAATAATCAATTTTTACGCCAGTTCGCCTAGAATATTCTTTTATAATTTTAAATAGAGTGTCTTGAATTTTACAAGCATATGTCTTGCGAAAATCTCGCCAAAAATTAAGAAACTCAAAAAAATAAAAAATATTCTTTAGATTTTTAGAAAATTTATACTGGAAAATAAATTTTCTTCTTTTTTCTAATGTGTCTTGGCGCTCGTTTTTTATTTTTCTATATTTTTCTTTTTCTATTTTTATGTTTTTTATTATTTTATCTATTCTTTTTGAAAAATAACTAAAATCTAACTCAAAAACATCGTTCCAACCATTATTAATCCAGTAATATTTATCCCGGTGTCTTTCAATATCTTTTCTGGTTATTTTCCCTTTTATTTTTTTCTTAACTAATTCAAAAAGATCCAAATATTCTTTTTTCAAAAAAGATTTTTTTAAAGATATCGTCATAACATTGATTACTTCTGGTGGTAAATTCTTACCATAATATTTGTCAATCTGTTCTTCTAATAAATCATCGCCCCAAGGATCATAAAGCTCAATTAACGCAGCGTGATACCAAAATTTAAAATAACGTCTATCTATTTCTCTGTGAATGCTAATAATTTCATCCAAATTTAAATTTTCTATTTTCTTTTTTTTAAAATTTAGGCAAAAATTTAATTGCTGATCAGCAATTTTTTTCCATTGAAAAAATAGTTTTTCAATATACTGCTTATCTTTTTCTTGTTTTTCAATAATTTTAATGGCTAATTTCTTTTCCTCTTCTGAAAAAAAATAACCATAATTATCTTCTTTACAATTATAAAAAAATCCTCCTTTCGCTCTAGCAAAAGCTCCACAATATGGTGTAGCAATAAAGAAAGGAATACAAGCCCCACCTTGACGATATAATTTTCGAGAAAATATTTTTTTAAAATTATATTTCATCTTATTTTATTTTCCTAATTATCCCCTGATTAGCATCGACCTCAATCAGATCGCCATCTTTTAAAACCTTGGTGGCAATTTTAGTACCAATAATACAAGGGACGTTTAATTCTCGACTAATAATTGCAGCATGAGAAGTAATACCACCATCATTAGTCACAACTGCCTTGGCTTTTTTCATTAAAGACACAAATTCGGGACGAGTCATGCCAGTAACTAAAATATCCCCCTTTTTAAATTTATAAAATTCTCTATACTGATGAATTATTTTGACCCTTCCTTTAACTTTTCCCGAGCAAGCGCCCATACCACTTAAAGATTCGATTTTATTTATATTTATATTAATACTAATTAAATGATGAAGTTGATTTTTAACTTTTGAGCCGAAGAAAGTAAAAAATCTTTTATGGGAATGAATAGCTAAAAATAACTTTTTACGTTTTTTAACTTCTCGATTAAATCTTTTTCTGTTTTTTAATATTTTTTTTAATTCCGTAATGTCAAAAAGTTTCAAGCCTTCAAAATTTAACTTATATCTTCTGGAAAACTCTTTTAAAAACCGATTTTCGCAATAAATAAATTTAAGAGCGTTTATTTTTCTCAAATCTGTCCAGTGTGAAAAAAACACGCTAAGATTAGATAATTCGCGTATTCTTTTGTTAAACTTTATTCTTTTTAACAAATTTTTTCGCTTTTTTTTGTTTGACGAAAATTGTTCATTTCTTTCCAAGATTGTCTTTTTTAAATCGCCCTTTAATAATTCTTTAATTTCTTTAATTAGTTCATTTATTGAATATTCCACACTCATTCCCCAATTACCCTTCAACCAGCAATATTTTTGAAGATATCTCTTGATCGCTCGACAATTTAATACTTCAAGAGGACTCTCTAATATTTGCCTATTAATTTTATTCTTTCTAACATCAACCGCTATTTTAATTAATTCTCTTTCTACTTTACTAGTTAATGACTCTTTTTCTGGTAAGGTTAACACCTGAAAAAATATGCCAATATTTTTGAAATATTTATACCGACAAAATTTTTTTAGTTCTTCTACTAAGATTCTCTCGCCACCAAACATAAAGGAATCAATAACCATATCTATCTGCCTAGCTTTGAAAACCGATGACCAAAGTTGGTCATGCAATCTCCATAAAGTTTTTTCAGATAAAGACGATAAATCTATCTTTATTATTTTTTCGAAAACTAAAGAAAAAACTTTAGTCCTATTCTGCCACTTTTTAAACCACTCTTGCCAATATTTTTTGTTTTCAAGATATTTGTTTAAAATCTCTTCAGCTAAAATATTTTGATCTTCTACTAAGGTCATCCAGTGGGTTTTTTCTTGATAAAAAAAATTAATTGCCCCTTTGTACTGATTTTTCAGGCAAATAATTCCCTGACCAACGGCATGAGCCGGCAAACTAATAAAAATAAGAGATCCCTCACAAAACTCATCATACCACTCTTTGTTTATATTTTCTTTTAAAAATTTCATTTTATTTTCCTAATTATTCCTTTATCAGCATCAACCTTAACCTGATCACCTGTTTTCAAAACTTGCGTAGCAATTTTGGTGCCAACAACGCAGGGAATTTTAAGCTCCCGCGAAACAATCACTGCGTGACAAGTAATACCGCCTTCATTGGTAATAATCGCCCTAGCCTTTCTAATGGCTGGCATAAAATCAGGAGTGGTGTTACTGACCAATAGGATCTCGTCTTTTTTCATTTTGTCAGAATCTGAGGCGCTTTTCAAATAACGAATTCTGCCAAAAACAATACCCCTTGATACTGACAATCCTTTTATCTCTTTCACTTTTTTTTGAACATTTTCTTCTTTAGTAATTTCTGAAATTATTTTCGATCCTTGCTTTTTATTTAAAAAATTAATTTTACCGTTTGAAAATACTATAACAGAATTTTTTTTTCTTTGATTAGCGAGCCCTTTAAAAAATCTTTTGTTTTTAATTAAAAGATTTTTTAATTCATACCAAGACAACCAATAAACTTGATTGAGATTCAAGCCAACCCTTCTTCCTGCTTCTTCGTATAACGGAGTAATGGCAAAGTGACACTGAGTTAAAATTTCTTTCTTGCCATCCATTAAAAAATAAAGATCATCTAAAACATTCAAATAATATCGACAAAGACTATTAATTTTGTATTTTTTTATCAGTTTTTCTTTTTGATTTTTTATCTTCTGGTAGTCGGTAAATTTCATCTGTTGTTTTTTCATTTCAGACAAAAGTTCTCGAAAATATTGAAGAGTAGCAACCAAGCTAGCGTAATCAAAAATAATCCATTGGTATTTTTTCGAGTGCGCTTCAATCAGCTCATCAAGCTGCTTCTTATTTTTTGCTTTTTTGCTTAAATCAAGTAATTCTTTTTTTTCTCTCTCAATAAAAGACTGATAAGAAGAATTAATTAAAACTTGATAATCTTTATCAGAAATTTTTAATTGATTAATTAAATAATTGTTTAAAAATTGATAAAGTTTTTCCTTAAGAAAAAAGGGCAGTGGTTCGCCATAAGGCGCTGATTGATGATAGAGTTCGATATATTTTTCTTTCAAGATAATTATTTCTCTGTTGGATAATTCTTTAAAATTAGTAGCATTAAGCAAACAAACAAAATTAAGAAATTTTTTAGCTTGTTGAATGAAAATTCTTTTTATTTTACTAACATATTTCTTATCTTGATTAATTTTCTTGAAGATAAAATCAATATTTTTTTGATTAGCTCTATGCGAACCATAAATTCTTGCCCAACCATTTTGATAAATAAAACAAAGCGGACTAACACCGCAAGCCACGCTTTTTTTAATATCGCCAGACCAAACACTAGCTATTTCTTCTGTGGCTAAAATAGGATAATCTCCTCTTTCATGAACAAAATGATATTTCATAATTTTATTCTAAAATTACTACTTCGGCTTTTCTACCAACTAGGCCTTCAAATTCCACTTAGCTGGCAATTAAGCTCTCACTCAAGTATGGCGGAGAAATTCGATCTGACGCCAATTTTCATACTAATTTTTTCTGCGGGTTTTTTGATTGAATGCTTTTTAATATTTTTATAAAAAATTGTTTAATCTTAATTTTAATAAAAATAGAATATCTTCTTTGAGATGTTCTTTTGCCCAAGCTTTTTGTTTTTCATTTAATAACTCGCCCATGCCAGAAAGAACATCTCTCTCGTCAAATTCATCCATTGTCTTAATAAGTTTCTTTAGAAATTCTTTATACGTCATCTTCATGCGATCTTCAATTATTTTTGTGTTAATCGGCCAATTATGTTTTAGAAAAAAATGTATATCAAAAAGATCTCTGTTGGTTTTTCCGACTCTCTCATAGGCAGCGCAAAATTTATGAGCTGTCATGTCGCTCCGAACCATTACTTGCATAGAAATACCCAGAAATGATTTTATCTCATAACTTGAACCAAATTGACGGCGATTAATGTCTATTTTAACATTTTGCGCTCCTTCTTCTTTTTCGGCGTATGACAAAACGTAGCAAAGGTTAAATCTCTTTTTTTGTGCCTCTTTTAGTTCTCCATATTCTTCTAAAATTTTTTTAAAATGCTCAAATATATAATCCTCTTTTTCGACATTAAGTAAATCAAAATCCAAATCAACAGAAAAACGATCTAAGCCATAAAAAAGGACAGCGGCGGTACCGCCTTTAAAGCCCAGGAAAGAACTGATCGTTGGGTCAGTAAAAACATTTTTTAAAATTTGAACAAGGATATTCCCATGTTTTGCTTTATCTAAAGCCATAGTATTTTTTATTTTAAACTATCCTTATGGTCTTGGTGAAGCATTTTAATCATTCCTGCCATTCTCCTGTTGCCTCCGTAGATAGGTAAAATTTCATAAACTTTATCCCAATTTAAAGATGATAAATTATCAAAGTGATAATTTTTGTGCAAGTAAATAATATCTAAAAAAGCTCTTTCCGGCGAAGCGATATTATAATTTTCTTTTAGTTCTACCCCTTTTTGATTGGTAAGTATCGTATTTTTAATTTTTTTATAAGCATATTTTTGACCATCGCATTCAATTTCTTTTGTCTGATAGGAAACAACAAAAATCTGGCCATAGGATTGAAAATTTATGCCAGCCGCTATTAAAACTGTTTCTAAACTAATATATGCCGGCGTATATATTTTCGTGGCCAATTCATATTTATCGTAATTTTTATCCTTGGAGTAAATGCCTTTGCGAATAGAATATAACTTGCCGACCCTAACGTAGCGATTAATTTTTTTCTTAATAAAATTAACATCCGATTCGCCCCAAATCAAAATAATATCATTAAAAGTAAAAACTGTTTTTTTTGACCTCATCAAGTCAAGAAGATGATCTTTTCGCATATTTTTGTTGCTTATACTCTAAAGGTACCCAAATATGGGTACCTTTAGTCTACATTGATCAATCTTTTTGTCAATCAAGACTTGTGGATAATTTTTTATACTGCTTAGATTGAGCTCGATACAAACTAAAAAATCACCTTTTCAGCAATTTTAATCTTTTCCGTATTTTATTCTAAAATTACCACTTCGGCTTTTCTACCGACTAGATTTTTGAATTCTTCGGGACTAGCTTTTATTTCTGAAAAAGTATTGTAGTGCATTGGAATAACAATTTTGGGATCGATTATTTCAACTGTCTCAACAGCTTCTTGGAGGTTCATAGTATAAGTCCCGCCAATTGGTAAAAAGGCTAAGTCAATTTTCCCCAATTCTGACATTTCTGGAATTTTGTCAGTATCGCCGGCATAATAAATTCTTTCACCATCTATCTGTAAAACAAAGCCCACTCCCTTACCGCGCGGATGAAAAGGTTTAATTAAATTATAAGCTGGCACAGCCTTGACTGCAAAACCACTAATCTGTTTTTCTTCATTCTCTTTAATATCAGTCCCGCCAATTAAAACTCGAGTTTCTTTTTTTCTTAAAACTTCAATTGATTTCTCGTCATAATGATCATGATGACGATGAGTAATTAAAATCAAATCTGCTTTTTCTCCTGATCTTACTTGATAAGGATCAAAATAAATAACAAATTCCAAACCAATGGCTTCGGACGGTGGAATTTTAATTTTAAAAGATGCGTGACCAAGATGGGTAATCTCTAATTTGCCGAGATTAAACACTTTAGCCATATTTTTTAAGTTATTGGTTTACTAAATTCTTAGGTTATAAAAGTGATTCGTCTCTAATTTTCATCCAGATTTTACCAACTATATTTTGACCATCTTCTTTTGGTCCAATCCCCCAAAAACTATCAACTGGCGAGTTTTCAATGATTTGTTTTTTGCCTGTTTTTTTTAATCTTTCTCTGACATCTTCGTGCTGCTCGGCCTTAGCGCGAAAAATTTCTTCCATCACTGAAACTTTTATTTCGTGCCAATTGGCTGATACTTTATCTTTGTATTTAATGGAAATTTGTTTGACTGCTTCCGGGCTACCAACTAACAAAATTTTTTGAGCTAAATCGGGTGCGGAAATATAAAATTTTTTCCAATGATAAGCATGTTCAGCAGTAGGAAAAGTCAATCCCCAAATATTTATCCGATGAGCAGAAAAACTATCGAAAACGTGAAAAGCTGGAGTAAAAAAATAAATTGCTTCGTCGGTTTCTTTATTTAAATCTTGGCTTGAATCTGGGTACATAAAAATTTTAAAAAATGTTTTTTGATGAATGCTCTGCCAGATCCTGATTTTAGATATTTTTCAAATTGAAATGCTTTATATTTATCTTCAATTGCAAAATAAAACATTAAATTTATGGGTAAACGTTTAGAAGTCGCTATCACCTGACCTTTCTGATGTCTTTTTATTCTATCTTTTAAATTATCTGTACAACCTAAATAGTATCCGTCTTTACATTTTAAACTATAGACATAATACATAGATTTCAACAACGGACATTGTCACGTCGTAGTCACGATAAATTCCGACTTCGCTTAAGCTTCGTCGTGACAAAGACGGAGATGGAGAGATTCGAACTCCCGATACCTTGCGGTATACACGCTTTCTCCCGCACAAAACGGAAGGGATGGGATTCGAACCCACGGTACCTTGCGGCACACGGTCTTTCCAGGACCGCCAATTAAACCACTCTTGCACCCTTCCGTTTTAAGCGGGATTGTCCGCCAGAGGCGAATCTGTCTTGGTCATGACAATTTGTTATCCCACCTTAACAAGAACAAACTAGAAACAATTAAACGCACTAGGCCTTTATGCGACCTCTCCTTTGTATTATTTTATTAAATTTTCCTTGAAAAATCAAGGCCCATCCTCATCCTCTTTTCTTTTCTCTCCGCAAATTACCTTCTCAACATTAATGTATTAACACATTAATTCGAAGAAATAAAGCTTAAAAAATGAAAAGAAATAATAAAAAAAGAACGAAATAAAAAAGTAAAAAAAATAAAATATAAATAAAAAAAATTAAAAAGAGCAAAATAAAAAATAAAAAAGGACCGGCCCGCGCGCGAACAGAACTGCGCGGGCCGGTTAGTGATACGATCAGTGACGACC
>JAGXRK010000066.1 GCA_018335755.1 Ignavibacterium sp.
GAATCAATAAAACCACTTCCAATTTGATCTATGCCAAAGTAATTATTAGCGAGAGCAAGATTATTAGTAAATATCTTATTGCCGGATGATGATATTCCGGCACCGTGTATAAAAACATTATTTTTTACAAATGCAGAATCTATTACAGTATCAAAATAGATTGCTCCGAATCTGCTTATAAGATTATTATAAATATGCACACTCTTTGGCGCTCCAACGGAGATTCCGATTCTTGTCCCCTGAGTACTTGTTCCTGTAAATAGTATTATGTTGTTTGTGATGTGTAATTCTCCACCGATGCCTGTTTGAATCCCTCTTGAATCAAAATTGTCTAGTATAAACAGACTATTTAATATGTAAGTCTCACAAGTATCAGCGATGCAGCTTGAATAACTTCCAATTGATATATTTTCTATAATTAAATTCTCAGCTATGGATGATGTGCCACTTATTGATAAACCATACTGACCTTCAGTTAATCTGCAATTTCTAACCAATACCTTTTTTTCAGTCAAAATCGAAGCACCATAACCCGTTATAGTAAAATTTTCAATAGTACCACCCCCACTAGGTTGTGATACATATACAGTAATATTTCCGATATTACGTCCATCAATAACCGTAGAATCCATAGACAAACCAATTAAAGATATTGGTGTGTTTATAACAAGGTTTTCATAGTAGGTGCCGTTGTCAACAAGCACTGTATCGCCTGCTTCACAAACATCAATTGCATCCTGTATAGAGTTAGCCGCATCTTCCCAGCTTAGGTACGGCGGTATGTTGTTGCCGGTTGGGCTTACGTAGCGTATTGTTGGGTTTATTTCGGTTGTGACTGCCAGTAGGCAAAGGGCAGTAAGCAGTAAGCGAAACAAGTAGGCAGCCTGCCTTGCCGTCAGGCAGGTAGGCAATAAGCAGTAGGCAAAATGTGATATATCCTGAGAGTCTACAGTCTTCAGTCGGCAGTCTGCAAGCTTTATCTTAATCTTACTCTTAATCGTAATCATAATCTTACTCTTTTGTTTAGGGGTATTAACAGATAAGGTATAGCTTTAACCGGTGAAGTAACTTTTAAGGTGAGATTTTGCTTCATTGGAAGCTCCACATATTATTGTTAATAAAATGCTTTTATTAACTTAAGAAGCGGATGTGATAGTTGCAATACTGAGCACTTGAATTCGCTTGATAAATGTGAAATGATATTTTATGCCTAAGATTTCTCATCCGGCTGAAGCTGGATTCGAAATGACAGTGAAGTGAAAAACAACAACAAAAAACCCGATTCAAATTGAACCGGGTTTGTAAAGAAAAAAAGAAATTAGATTTTATCAGAATCCCAGTCTCTCCATATCAGCAACCAGATCAGTTACTGCTTTTACTGAGTTATCAAGTAATGCCTGTTCATCAGCATTAAGATCGAACTCAATAATTTTTTCAACTCCGTTTGAGCCAAGTACTGCAGGCACGCCTACATAATAACCCTTTATACCAAACTCACCGTTGAGATATGCACAAACCGGAAGAACTCTTTTTTCATCATAAATTATTGACTCAGCCATTGCAATTGCAGATGAAGCAGGGGAGTAAAAGGCAGATCCGGTTTTAAGAAGTTTTACAACTTCACCGCCGGCCATTTTTGTTCTTTCAACCATCGCTTTCATAACTTCTACAGCTTTTGCCTTATCATTATACTTTTTCTCTAACAGTTCCATAACAGGGATTCCGTTAACATTTGCATAGCGCACTATTGGAACCATGGTATCACCGTGACCGCCAAGAACCATTGCATTAACATCTTTAACAGAAACGCCAAGCTCCCACGCAATGAATGTAGAAAAACGTGAAGAGTCCAACACACCAGCCTGACCTATAACTCTGTTTTCAGGAAAGCCGGTAATCTTTTTGAAAAGGGTTACCATAGCATCAAGCGGATTAGAAATTATAATAACAATGGAATCTGGTGCAAACTTTTTAACATTTTCGGCAACGGTCTGCATTATTTTAGCATTAGTAACCAAAAGGTCGTCACGGCTCATGCCGGGTTTTCTCGGAAGTCCGGCTGTAATAATTACAATATCCGATCCTTCAATATCCTGATAATCATTAGTGCCTTTAACACTTACATCAAAACCATCCACCCTTGCTGCTTCTGCAATATCAAGCGTTTTACCTTGCGGCATATCTTCAACAATGTCGTACATAACAACATCGCCAAGCTGACGCAACGCTATTAGCTGTGCTAATACACCGCCAATTTGTCCGCCGCCAATAAGAGAAATTTTCTTTCGTGCCATTTTAAGTTCTCCTCTGTTATAATTACTGATTTATTTGCTAATAAAAATAATTAAGTATATCTGCTATAACAAATTGCGGCTAATTTTTATGGAGAAACTTTGAGAGTTTTATCCGGGGGAATACTAAAAACTAAATTTTTAGCTTAAGAATTGTTTCCGTTCCAGTTGGTGTATGATTATAGTTCAGTTCATCCATATAAACCCTCATAAGATATAAACCGCGTCCGGAATCTTTTAAGAGGTTATCCGGATGAGTAGGATCAGGAACTTCAGACGGATCAAACCCAACGCCTTCATCTCTAACAACTATTGTTAATATTGAGTCCGATGCATTAACATCAATAAAAACGTTTTTTTGGGGATTACCTTTATTTCCGTGAACTATAGCATTTGTAGTTGCTTCTGTGATGGATAAAAGCAGACCATTTAATTTTTCATCGTCCAGGCCAAGATCTTTAGAAAAGTAATTAATAAACTCCTCAACTGTAATCAGGTTGTTCGGATCGCTTTCTATTTCAAGGTGATAAGTTTTTTCTTCGGGCACTTTTTAACTATTTTTTTTATTAAGGAAAAAATATCCTTTAATTTTAAAATTTCCAATTCATCTGCATAATAAGATTTGCCTGCTCGCGAATAGGGTTTTCACCCGATCTTATGAATTCATAATAACCATTTAGGTATATATCCAGTCTTTTCCACAAATTAATAACAATTATTGCAATCGGGCCAAAACTTGAATATTCGGTATCAGGTATTTTATTGAGCTTATCAAAATTAAAAGTATTAAGAGCAAAGTAGCGTATACCAGCGGATAAATAGGATTGATCTAAATATAGTATAACTCTTGGTTCAATATATATTTCCTGTAAAAATCTTGTAGGACTGGAAGTGAATGTATTCCATTTAAAGTCACCCTGTTCAGAAAGTTTTATTGAGCCTATTGTAAATAAAGATATTCTGTCATTTAACCTGATTGTAGTAGAATCTACTGCGCTCATCTGTCTGAAAGAAAAGCTCTGAAAATTTGCAGTCAGATCTTCAAAATCATAAACTGTATAGTTTGCAGACACTTCAAAACTGTTATAGGATGAAATGCTTTTTCCTGTATAATCACCACCTGCTCTTAATCTTATTATCCGGTTTACATTGTTGTTGGAACTTCTTCCGGCTGAGATATAGACTATATGACTATAAGTGCCTTCTGCGCTGATAAAAGTTTCAAAGTATGGATTTAAAAATTTTGAGTATCGCAACCTTGCAATTGATAGAATTTCATCACGGTCATCAATATTCAATTCACTGGGAGTATCGTATTTTAATTTGCTCTGGTAAAAACTTAGTGTAATTTTTTCTTTATCGGAAAGTTTCAGGTCTCCAAAAAAAGTTAAAGAGAGTCTGCCGGAGTTATTATTCTTCTGACTTTCTATTTCTGAACGCTGTTCAAAAAAACTTTCATCTACACCGGAGAATGGTTTAGTAATATTTTTTTCATCTCTTTCAGAAAAAGTAAATCTTAACTGTGCATCAAAGAGAGTAGAACTGTATTTAGTTATGGTTTCCAAATCCAGTTTTAACTCTTCAATTTTAGTGTCAAAAAGAGAAGATGATATAAGATCTGTATTTTTGAAGCGTGTATCCCTGTCGATAGTCCTCATGCTTATCCGTCCCGTAAACAACAAAGAGAAAACATCGAAAATCTTGTCATAAATTAATCGATCCTGAAGTGCATACATAGTTTCAGTACGGCTTTGAATGTTATTTTTAATACTGAACTTTGACTGAGTCAATGAATCAGTTAAAAAATAAAAATCTCTCCGGTTCTGGGTATAAAGAACATTTATTGTGTTAGTAACATTATTATCGAAAAAGTTTGAGGCTGAAAACTGAAAGTATCTTGCAAGATTTCTCCGCGGCATAATATCTTCATTTCGGAATCTTAATGCGGAGTTTAATCTGAAATCAGAAACTATGTAGTTATCAACTATACCTTCCAGTCCATACACTAATCCATAATCATTTTCACCAATCTGATTGTTATATGAATATCCACCAAAAGGAGACAAAATTATGTTTTTTGTTAATTCCAGTTCACTGAATAATGTGGCAAAGGAAACGGATGCCTTGTTTATTTCAAGACTTCTATTATCCGAAAGTAGCGTGCTGCTGCCGAGTACTCCTAATTTTATTTTACCGGAATATTTGTAAGCTGATTTTACAGTAAGATGCTGTTCGTCTCTGGTGCTGCTTTGGGGAGTGCGAACAAATGTTGAATTAAAACTTTCATTAACTAAATGTTCAAACTCATCGTTGCTATAAAAATACTTTAAACCTGAATTAAGATAGAAAGTATTTAACTGCTTATCGAACCTGTTAAATAAATTATTCTGTTTAAAAGGTTTACCAAGATACTCAAGACTATCAGTCCGTACTTGTGCAATTAAATTAATAGGAATGCAGCATCCTAATAAAAAAATGCTCAGTATTGCAAGGCTTATGTAGTTACTTTTTCGAATAGTTTTATCGGTGAAAATAATTCTATGAAAAAATATAATAAATCATCTGAATTAGCTATACATAAAGCTTAAAACCGGCAATTATTTAAATTGACAATAACTTGGAATTTGGATAACTTTGTCCTCAAAATTTCATAAATAAGCAATATGATCGAACAATATATTCCCATCTTTATAGTGTTTACCGTTGCCGCTGTTATTGCTGTCGGAATGGTGGCTAGTTCGGGCTTATTCGGACCTCAAAGACCAAACCCGGAAAAGCTCTCAACTTATGAAAGCGGTATGAAACCGGTTGGAACAACTAAAGACAGGATCTCAATTAAATACTATCTTGTAGCAATGTTTTTTATAATTTTTGATCTTGAGGTAATATTTATTTATCCCTGGGCAGTAGAATTTAAAAGACTTTACGGCGAAATTGGAATTCCTGTATTCATTTCTATGTTTATTTTTTTAGTTGTTTTAGAATTAGGATATCTATATGCATACAAGAAAGGTGGATTTAAATGGGATTAGAAGCAAAACTTAAACAGGATGGTTTTTTTACTACAAAGCTTGACGCAATAATCGGATGGGCAAGACAAAGCTCAGTTTGGCCAATGCCCATGGGTATTTCCTGCTGTGCAATTGAAATGATGGCTGCTGCAGACCCCAAATACGACATAGCCCGCTTTGGCTCAGAAGTAATGCGTTTTACTCCGCGCCAATGCGATCTTATGATAGTTGCCGGAACTGTTACTTATAAAATGTCGCACGTAGTTAGAAAAATTTACGACCAGATGCCCGATCCTAAATGGGTTATTGCAATGGGTGCCTGCACATCAACCGGTGGAATGTATAGGTCATATTCTGTTGTTCAGGGCATTGATCAGTTCTTACCGGTAGATATTTATCTGGCCGGCTGTCCGCCAAGACCTGATAATTTGTTAAATGCTTTGATGCAAATTCAAAATAAAATTGGCCGAACCAAAGCAAGAGATTTTCAGGATCTTAAACTTCCTGAATTAAACGTAATCCAAAATAATTAAGATGACAATAAAAGAAATTATTAAAAGTAAACTTCAGGAAAATTTTAAAGATGCTTTTCTTGAATTTTCTGAATATAAGGATGAGTTTGTCATTAAGGTTGACAAAAAGTTTATTGAACCTTTATGCCGGATTCTTAAAAAAGATTCTGAATTAGAATTTTTAATATGTGAAGATATAACTGCCGTAGACTGGGCAACAAGAAAGAACCGATTTACTGTCGTTTATCACCTATTCTCTTTAAAAAATAATTTACGTATTGTGGTGAAGGCTGATGTAGATGAAGCTGATTGTAGCATTGATACAGTTTCTTCGGTCTGGAGAGCTGCAAACTGGCAGGAACGGGAAACTTACGATATGTATGGAATTAAGTTTAATTATCATCCGGATTTAAGAAGAATGTACATGCCTGAAGAATTTGAATATTATCCATTAAGAAAAGATTTCCCACTAATGGGCATTCCAGGTTCATTGCCACTCCCCAAAAAATAATAGCATTATGGAAGTATTAAAAAAAGACGAAGTAAATCCTAAAATATTAGAAGCCCTATTAAAAGATTCTGATATTACTATTGATGATGCACTTGATAACGAAATGATCCTTAATATGGGTCCGCAGCATCCTGCTACTCACGGAGTATTAAGATTATTGCTAAAGCTTGATGGTGAAACCATAGTTGGCTGTGTTCCCGATCTTGGATACCTGCATCGCGGTTATGAAAAGATGGCTGAAAATATGTCATACTATGAATACATACCGCATACGGATCGTCTTGACTATATTTCACCCATGGCTAACAATGTTGCCTGGGTTCTTGCTGTAGAAAAGCTGGCAGGTTTAGATGTTCCGGTTCGTGCCCAATATATCAGAATGATTATTGCTGAACTTGCACGGATTGCCTCTCATTTGGTAGCAATTGGTTCTTTTGCAATGGATGTTGGTGCACTTACAGTTTTCTTATGGACTTTAAGAGAACGTGAAAAAATAATGGATATATGGGATGTGCTTTGTGGTGCACGGTTTACAAACAGTTATACAAGAATTGGTGGTGTTGCTAACGATGCTCAGCCTGAATCTCTCAAACTAATAAAAGAATTTATTGATCAGTTCATTCCCAATCTTGATGAATGTGAGAGACTGCTTAATACCAACAGGATTTTTGTTGAAAGACTTGACGGTATAGGAACAATTTCAAAAGAAGACGCATTAGATCTTGGTTTTACCGGACCCAATCTCAGAGCCAGTGGTGTTAATATTGATTTGCGAAGAGCGACACCTTACATGCTATATGATAATATTGATTTTGAAATTCCAGTTTATAATGAAGGTGATTGCTTAGCTCGCTATTTTGTCCGTACTGATGAAGCGAGACAGAGTACAGCAATAATAAGGCAGATACTTGGTAAAATGCCTCAGGGTACTGTTCGTGCTGCTGAACCAAAGAAAGTCCTTCCTCATAAAGCAGATGTATATACTAAGATGGAAGAGCTGATACATGATTTTATGATCGTCAATTTTGGTATTAATCCCCCCGTTGGTGAAATTTATCACGCAATCGAAGGATCTAAAGGTGAACTTGGTTTTTATCTCGTCAGTAAAGGAGAGGGGCATCCCTGGAAATGTAAAATAAGGTCACCATCTTTCAATAACATACAAGCACTCCCGCACCTTGTAAAAGGAGCGATGGTATCTGATGTTGTCGCTATTATCGGAAGTATTGATCCCATAATGGGTGAAGCAGATAAGTGATTGAACTTGAACATAAATTTATAAAATTATGCAATTTAAATTCACACAAGAAAACTTAGAGAGAATAAATAACGAGATAAAAAAATATCCCGTCAAGCAGCCAGCAGTAATGGCAGCACTCTATGTTGGACAGGAACAGAACGGCTACATTTCTCAGGAAGTAATTAAAGAAGTTGCAGAAGTTCTTGAAATGCATTCACACGATGTTATGGGTGTAGTCTCTTTTTATACAATGTATCATCAAAAACCGATGGGTAAAAATCATATTCAGGTCTGTACAAATGTTTCCTGTATGTTGCGAGGTGGCTACGAAATCTGGAACCAGGTAAAAGATAAATTGGGTATTGACAATTGGGAAATTACAACCGATCAGAAATTTTCTCTTGAAGAAGTTGAGTGTATGGGAAGCTGCGGTACTGCTCCTATGTTCGCAGTAAATGAAGATTTTTACGAAAATCTAACAAAAGAAAAAGTAGAAGAAATTATTGAATCCTTAAAGAATGCAAACTAATGGAAAAAATTGTTCTACCTGAAATAAAAGATCTTCATATTCTTGACGTTTACATTAAAAATGGCGGATTTGAAGCAGCTAAAAAAGCTTTTTCGCAGTCTACAGATGATATTATTGATCAGGTTAAAAAATCTGGGTTAAGAGGGCGAGGCGGAGCAGCATTTTCAGCCGGTCTCAAATGGAGCTTCATGCCCAAAGCTACAGATAAACCTAAATATCTTTGCATCAATGGTGATGAAAGTGAGCCGGGTTCATTTAAAGACCGTCAGGTTTTTGAATTTAATCCTCATCAGCTTATTGAAGGAACTTTAATTACGTGTTATGCCATAGGAGCAAAGACTGCGTACATTTATATCCGGGGCGAATATCACAAATGGATTAAGCTTATGCAGAAAGCATTGGATGATGAATATGCTGCAGGGTTCATCGGTGAAAAAATGAAAGAGAAGTTCGGTACAGAATTTTATTGTGATATCTATATTCATAAAGGTGCCGGAGCTTATATCTGCGGCGAAGAATCTTCATTAATGAATTCACTGGAAGGTAAACGAGGTTATCCAAGGGTAAAACCTCCTTTTCCGGCACAGAATGGTTTATGGGGATGTCCTACTACAATAAATAATGTTGAGACTATCGCTAATGTTCCTCCAATTATTAGTAAAGGGTGGGAGTGGTTTTCAAAAATTGGTGAACCTAAACATCCAGGAACATTATTATTTGGAATTAGCGGACATGTAAATAAACCCGGTGTCTATGAATTACCTACAGGTACTTTACTCACAGATCTGATTTATAATTATGCCGGCGGAGTTCCCGGAAATAAAAAGATTTTATGTGTAATTCCTGGTGGTTCATCAATGCCTCCGCTTAGAGGAGACCAGATTGAAGGCGTTAAAATGGATGCCGAATCATTGAAAGCTGCGGGATCTGCCATCGGTACAGGTGGGGTAATGGTTATGGATGAAGATACTGACCTCGTAAAAGTTCTTGCAAGGATTGCTCATTTCTACCATCATGAGAGCTGCGGACAATGCACTCCGTGCCGTGAAGGAACCGGATGGCTTGAAAAAATTCTAAAAAGAATTCTTGCTGGTAAAGGTTCTTCAAATGACCTGGATTTGTTAATAACTGTTGCAAATCAAATTGAGGGAAATACAATTTGTGCACTTGGTGAAGCCGCTGCATGGCCGGTTAAGTTTATGGTTGACAGATTCAGAGATTATTTTGAACAGAGAGTCGGTAAAGAAATTAATTTACCTGTTGCAAACAAAGTTCATTCAATGAGGCATACAGCAACACCTCTGGCAGAAATAAAAAATTAATATTTACTTATACTAAAAAAAATCCTCTTAATTTTTTAAGAGGATTTTTCAATTTAAAACGGAGCTTATCTTTATTCAGCTGTTCTTGTTCCAAGTTCTCTATCCAGCATAAACAAACCGTTCTTATTATCACCGATCATTTCAAGTTTATTTACTAAATCCTCTGCAGTTGCAACTTCTTCAACCTGCTCATTTACAAACCACTGCAAAAAATTATTTGTAGCATGATTTTTCTCCAGTATTGCCAGATCGACAAGTTTATTTATCAGATCAGTAATATGTTTCTCGTGCTCCAGAGTTTCAGTGAATACTTCTTTTATGTTTTTCCAATCAGTTTTAGGGGCGGAAATTTGTGATAGTGTTACTCTGCCGCCAACCTGGTGAAGAAAATCATAAAATTTTAAACCGTGAAAATATTCTTCCTTCGATTGCAGCTTCATCCAATTAGCAAAACCATTTAAATTTTTGCTTTCAAAATAAGCTGCCATTGATAAATAGAGATAGGATGAAAAAAGTTCTTCATTTAAATGTTTATTAAGTGCTTTCTGCATTTTCGCTGATATCATAAATTACCTCTCTTTTAGTGATTAGTTTTGTAAATGTTAATATAAATGATTTTTTGAAAAATTTCTTAATAAAACATTAATAAACTATTAATTCAGTCGAAATTTAGTTGATTTGCCACACAAATACTCATATATGAATTGATAATCAGGCCCTATTTAGCTAATTTTGATAACATATTGATTGAAAAAAATAATTAATAAAGGAGATAAAATGGCTGTAAAAGTAGCAATTAATGGATTCGGAAGAATTGGTAGATTAGTACTCAGAGCACTTGCAGATAAAGGTGTGCTCGGTAAGGAAATCGATCTCGTAGCTTTAGTAGATGTGAGCAATGATGCAAAATATTTTGCCTACCAGTTAAAATACGATTCTGTTCACGGAACTTTTGATGGTGAAATCACATCAAAGAAAAGTAAACCTGATATTGAAATGGATGATACACTCATAATAAATGGTGAAGAAACCAAATGTATCCTGGCCGAAAAAGAGCCTTCAATGCTTCCCTGGAAAGAAATGGGAGTTGAATATGTAATTGAAGCGACAGGAATTTTTAACAGTTCTGATAAAGCTCAGGGACATATTACTGCCGGTGCTAAAAAAGTTATTCTTACAGCTCCTGGAAAAGGTGATGTTAAAACAGTAGTGATTGGCGTTAATGATAATGAACTAAAACCTGAACATACTATAATATCAAATGCTTCATGTACAACCAATTGCCTTGCTCCAGTAGTTCATGTAATGCTTAAAGAAGGTCTGGGTATTGAAGTTGGAATTATGACAACAATTCACGCCTATACAGCAACACAGAAAACAGTTGACGGTCCTTCAAAGAAAGATTGGAGAGGCGGAAGAGCTGCAGCTATAAATATTATACCTTCCACAACAGGTGCTGCAAAAGCAGTTGGCGAAGTAATTCCACAGGTTAAAGGAAAACTGACTGGTATGTCATTCAGAGTGCCCACTGCAAATGTTTCTGCTGTAGATCTGACATTCCGTACAGAAAAAGAAACGTCAATTCAGGAAATAGATCAGTTGTTAAAGAAAGCTTCTGAAACTTATCTTAAGGGTATTCTTGGATACTGCAATGAAGAACTTGTTTCAACTGACTTTAACCATGACAGCCGCTCTTCAATTTATGACTCTTTAGCAACATTGCAGAATAACTTTAAAGATGAAAAGAGATTCTTTAAGATTGTAAGCTGGTATGATAATGAATGGGGTTATTCGAGCCGGATAGCCGATCTTGTAATGAAAGTAATAAAATTATAAGATTTAATTTGTCGCAATTTATAATTGTCATTCCTGCCTATGCGGGAATGACAATTTTATTATATAACAATCCTCTTATTTAATCTGTTATGGAGAATTTATGAATAAGCTTTCAATCGATAGTGTAGAATTAAAAGGAAAAAGAGTATTAGTTAGAGTAGATTTTAACGTCCCTTTAGATGAAAATCTTAATATCACCGATGATATTAGAATTACCTCATCACTTCCAACATTAAATAAAATAATAACTGAGGGTGGTAAAGCCATCTTAATGAGTCACCTCGGGAGACCCAAAGGCGGTCCTAATCCTAAATATAGTTTAAAGCCCACGGCTCTAAGACTTGGCGAACTTCTTGGAAAAGAAGTCAAGCTCGCTCCCGATTGCATTGGTGCTGATGCAAAATCAATGGTTGATAATATGAAAGATGGTGATGTACTGATTCTTGAAAATGTTAGATTTCATGCTGAAGAGGAAAAGAATGATCCTGAATTTGCCAGGAAATTAGCTGAACTCGGTGATGTTTATATTAATGATGCCTTTGGAAGTGCACACAGAGCACATGCCTCCACAGAGGGTATTACCAAATTTATTAAAACTGCAGCCGCAGGATATCTTATGCAGAAAGAGTTAGAATATCTGGGAGGTGCTATTTTTAATCCAACCAGACCTTATTGCGCTATACTTGGAGGAGCAAAAATTTCAGGAAAGATAGATGTAATATCCAATTTGCTTGACAAAGTTGATACTTTAATTATTGGCGGGGGAATGGCATTCACCTTTTTTAAAGCGCAGGGGAAAGAAATAGGAAAATCATTGCTGGAGGAAGAAAAAGTTGATATGGCTAAGGAAGTTTTAGAAAAAGTTAAGAAAAGCGGAATAAAATTTTTACTGCCAATTGATGTTGTTGTTGCCGGGGAATTTAAGAACGATTCACCTTCATCTGTTGTTTCTGTTGATATTATTTCCTCTGATAAAATGGGATTGGATATTGGTCCTGAAACAATTAATTTGTTTAAGGAGGAGATTGCAATGTCCATGACAATAGTTTGGAATGGACCTATGGGTGTATTTGAAATGGATAATTTTGCAAAGGGTACATTTGCTATTGCAAGTTCGCTTGCTGATGTAACTGCAAAAGGTTCAGTTACTGTAATCGGAGGCGGAGATTCTGCAGCAGCTATTGCTAAAGCAGGTTTGGCTGATAAAGTTTCTCACGTATCAACGGGCGGCGGTGCGTCCCTTGAATTTCTTGAAGGTAAAACTTTGCCAGGTGTCGCAGCTTTATCAGATAAAAAGAGCTAATTAATTTATTTTATATTATGCTTTTTATAACCATACTTTCAAACAGGTTTTATTATTTTTATTACTATGCGAATGTATGGTAATTATTTCCAGAATATTTAGTAAAGATTTTGAATGAGTAATTATCATAGACCAGGTTTCGGTGGATTTAGTGTTTTTCCACCGGTTATTAAAAATTTGATGATCATCAATGTTGCAGTATTTTTTATTCAAATACTAGGCAGTGAAATAATAGTGCCCGGCAAAACACCTTTGAGCCAGGTGTTGATACAATATTTTGCTCTTATACCAATTGGAAATTTTACTGACGCTTCTTTTTATCCCTGGCAATTAATTACCTACCAGTTTATGCACGGAGGTTTAGGACATATATTTTTCAATATGTTTGCATTGTGGATGTTCGGAATGGAAATTGAAAATATGTGGGGGCCCAAAAAGTTTTTGTTATTTTATTTAGGTTCAGGAGTTGTAGCCGGTTTATGTCATCTGTTTATTTCACCGTTGTTAGGTGCTTCCCCGGCACCCACGATTGGTGCTTCAGGTGCAGTTTATGCAGTCCTAATTGGATTTGCTTTATTTTTTCCGAACAGATATATATTTCTTTATTTCCTCATTCCAGTTAAAGCAAAATATCTAATAGGTTTTCTAATCATTTTTGAATTCCTTGCAATAAATAGTGCTCACAGCAACATTGCTCACCTAGCTCATCTTGGAGGAGCACTTGCAGGATTTTTATTCATCTGGTTCGATAAATCAAGTTATATTGATCTGAAAGCAATGATCAGGCGAAACAAATTTAAGCAATCAGCTTCGTCCGGTTCAGTCTTTGATATTTTTAATAAAAGCAAGGATGTTAAGGAAGCAAAATACTACGATATCAAAGACAATAAAGAAGATAAACTTGAAGTGACCCAGGAAGAAATTGACAGGATTCTTGATAAGATCAGTCAAAGCGGTTATCAGAATTTAACGGAGCGTGAAAAAAAGATTCTTTTTGAAGCAAGTAAAAAGTAACATCCATAATGAAAAAATATTTTCTATTAGTTTTGATTTTTTTTCTATTTGCATATTGCTCCGAGAAACCTCCCGTACCTGAAGAAAAGATGATATTAATCTATACCGACCTATTATTTGCACAAGACACAGTGCTAATTACCTCAGAAAATGTTGATTCTTTAAAGTCCGAAGTATTTAAGCGGAACGATGTTTCAGAAAATGATTATTTAAGTACCTTGGAATTCTACAATAAGTCCCCTCACAGATGGGAAAAATTTTTTAAGAGAGTAATTGAATATGTCGAAAGTTTAAAAACTAAGCCTGAGGATTTACCTTAGAATATTTTCTTTTTGCTAAAGCAATTCTTAGAAGCGGGTAGCTGATTTCATTTTTTAATCTATTTTTAAGCTCTATCAGATCAACATATCCTTTCTCAATTTCATTCTCTATCCTGTAAAGTAATTCTTTGCCAAAGAGATGATCAATTGAGGTTGTTGGGGCATATTGTAAAACAGTTTCTATCTGCATAGAAATAACTGCTTCATCGAGTTTGCGTAATGAAGCAATTTCTCTTAGAGTGTGTCCTTTGATCAACAAATTATATGTATCAATAATATTAGAAGGAATTTTTTCTTTTGAATTAGAGAGTGAATCTCTGTTAATAAAATTTTCAACTTCTTCAAGAATCTCTGCCCCGAACTTATTGAACATTCTTTGATTAAATCCATGTAAGGAAAGCAATTCAAATTTATTTTTTGGCATTTTTCTCGAAATTTCAGCAAGAGTGCTATCCGGGCAGATTACTTCGGGTGTTTGCAGAAATCTTTTTGAAACAATTGAACGCAGTTCACGCAGCTTATGAAACAGTTCTATTGTACTGTCCGGTTTATCCGTAAACGTCGAATCTTTTAATACTTCGGGCTGTGTTTCAATTTCTGCAGCAGCATAGGTCCTTTTTTTGCCTTCAACTTTTATCAATTTACCTTCATTTAAAAGAGCACCCAAAGCGGATTTAATTTCATCAGCAGAATAATTTATTAAAGTTGAAAAGTTAGTCAGACCGGGGAACTCCTCCTTTTTTGATTTTCCTCTCAAAAAAGAAATAATTTCCCTCTCTGATATTGGGTTATTAAATTCGATGAATGTCTGAAGCAGTATTTCTTTCACATACTCCAGACTGGCAGCCGGAAAAGACTTTTGTTTATTACAATTATCGCATTTTCCACAGCGGTAGGAGTCTGCTTTTTCACCAAAGTATTTCAGAATTTCTTTAAACCTGCAATCGTTCGAATATACATAATCTATAATTTTGTCAAGTTTTTTCTGACCGTTAAGGTAGTTTTCATTTATACGTTTATAATTTAATCGCAGATCTTCTGATTTGATTCTTGGATGTATAAGTCTTATCAAGTCCTTGGAGTTAAACTCAATGAATTCTGCAAAGGCAGAATTATCCAGAAGAGTAAAAGTATTTTTCAATTCCTCTGAGGAAAATCCGCTCTCATCAGAAATTTTTTCTGTTGAAATTTTTATATGGCGGGAAAAGACTTCATTGCCAAATTTCTTAAGTATAAAAATACATATGTCCTTAAGAATATCGTTTTTAGTTCGCTTTAAATATGAGTGAAGACGTTGCGGACTTACAATAAACTTTACTGATGCATCTGAAGTATAGTCGGAAGATGCGGAGATATATTTCGAATCTTCAAGATACTTGAGTGAAGAGTGAAGCAATCCGGTTGATATATCCAACCCTGAATGTCTTTTAATATAATCCGGATTAATTGAAATTTCTTTATCACTTGAATTGCCAAGTGCTACCTGAGCATAATCACAAATTGCATTATAGATCTTATGAATAATATCTTTTGTAGGATAAGATGTAGAAAGAAAAAAGTTATGAATGTTCAAATCATTATCATCGTGAAGTAAAAAAGCAAAAGAAGTTTTACCATCTCTTCCGGCTCTGCCGATTTCCTGGTAGTAGTTTTCAATAGTACCTGGTGTATTATAATGGATGATCAGCCTTATATCCTTTTTATCTATTCCCATTCCAAATGCATTAGTAGCCGCAATAACCGGAAGTTTATCTTTTATAAAATCATCCTGTATTCTTCTTCTTATTTCTGCAGGTAAACCGGCATGATAAAATTCACAATTAACTTTGTTCAAACGCAGATACTCAGCCGCTTCTTCAGCACGCTTTCTGGAAGAAGTGTATATTATGGAAGGTTTTCCAAATTGCCGGATAAGTTCGAGTGTTTTTTCTTTCTTTAATTTTGTAAATAATACGCTTAAATGAATGTTCTCACGTTCAAAGCCTTTAACAAAAACTTTTGGTTCTTTGAAGCCAAGCTGATTGATAATATCATTTACAACTTCTGGTGTTGCTGTAGCAGTGAAAGCTGATACTTTTTTAATACCGGTATATTCAATAAAGTCCTTTATCTTTGTATAACTGGGTCTGAAATTATGTCCCCACTCGCTTATGCAATGTGCTTCATCCACAAAAAGAAATGATGGAGTTAAATTCTTTATTCGTTCCGCAAGTTGAACATTCCCAAGTTTTTCGGGTGATAGATACAAAAGTTTTATTCTGCCGTATTGAATATTCTGAAGAACTGATTCAGTTTCGTGGAAACTCAATGTGCTATTAATAAAAGCAGCAATTTCCTTTTTCTGATTTAATGAATCCACTTGATCTTTCATTAAAGCAATTAGCGGTGAAATAATAATCGAAAAATTATCCGAAGCAATTGAAGGTATTTGATAGCATATAGATTTTCCGGCACCCGTTGGTAGTATTGCAAGAACGTTATCACACCTTAAAATTGCTGCTATGATTTCTTCCTGTCCGGGCCTGAAAGCTTCGTAACCGTAAAAATTTTTTAATATTTCAACAGGTTTCACAGATGATATTCATAAATATTATAAAATAGTTTTACAATTAAATGTAATTTTTACATAATTCTGGGTCAAAGATAACTAAATTAAGGTTTATCATTTATTAATTTTTGGCTCAATTTCTGTACAATACATTTATTGTGCATTTCTATTTTGATAATAATTTCGAGGTTACAATGAAACTACTTCTGGTACTTTTTTTTATTGCTGCTTTTGGCAGTCAATCAGGCGCACAAACTAAGACACCTATCAGATCTCTTGATGAGCTAATGCCGAATGGGATTTTTTCACAGGTTCCGGATGATATTCGTCATTCAAAACCTTATTTAAGGGTTAGATGGTTTTATGAACAGAGAGCATATCCTTATGATTATATTCCTGAAAACGCTTATAAAAATTCAATTGATGAAAAAGATGCGCTTAGAAATGGTCTTAATGAAAGAGACATTCCAATTTTTAACTGGGTTAGTTTAGGACCAACCCCCGGATATTATTATGCATACGGTAATATCTCCAGCAGAATAGTAACAGGAGCTTATCATCCGACAAATCCAAATATAATTTATATTGGTCCTGCGAATGGAGGTGTATGGAAATCTACAGATGCAGGTTCAACGTGGATGCCTGTATCAGATTATGAATCTTCATTATCAATGGGCGCAATAGCTGTTGATCCTGTAAATCCTGATATTGTTTATGCCGGTACGGGAGAAGCAACATATTCCGGAGTATCGTACTACGGCAGAGGAC
The DNA here is from genome assembly GCA_018335755.1 of Ignavibacterium sp. Classification (GTDB taxonomy): domain Bacteria; phylum Bacteroidota; class Ignavibacteria; order Ignavibacteriales; family Ignavibacteriaceae; genus JAGXRK01. The sequence goes on from JAGXRK010000066.1 coordinate 17,206, forward strand.
TATTAAAATCCACTGATGCCGGAGTTAGCTGGACAAATTATACAACCGGACTTCCATCCTCAACATATTTTTCAAGATTAAAAATAAGACCAAATAATAACACTCAATTACTGGCAGCATTAGGTAATAGTGGTCTTTACAGAAGCACTAACTCCGGTGTAAGCTGGACGCAAATTCTTTCCGGCAGGGTAGATGATGTGGTTTTTTCACCATCTGGTGACACTGCTTTTGCTGTCGGCTCAGGTGTAGGAATCAGAAGGTCAATTAATGGTGGTGCATCTTTTTCAACATTTGGTGCTGCAGGTTTAGGGTCAGGCTCAAGAACACACTTTGATCTTGCCCAATCAAATCCGGCGGTAATGTGGGCAGCCGTTTACGCTTCAAGTAATGTTACAGTTTATAAATCAACCAACAATGGTCTAAACTGGTCAACAGTAACTATGCCTTCAGGATTTTCAAGCAACGCAGGACAGGCATGGTACGATCTTTACTGTTTAATTAATCCCAGAAATCATGATAAAGTTTACATTGGTTTAATTGATATTTTCAGAACTGAAAATGGAAGCACATTTACAAATATAACAAATGGGTATTCCGGAGGAAACGTTCACGTAGATCAGCACTTTATGGCGTTTCATCCTACACAGGAAAACACAATACTATCACTAAATGACGGTGGAGTTTGGCGTTCAACTAATAACGGTACAAATTTTACAAACTTCAATCAAACTTTAACTGTAACTCAATTCTACAGAATTGCTGCAAGTCCTTTTATGCCGAGCAGAATTCTTGGCGGTACACAGGATAACGGAACACAAAGAACTGATTCCACTTTAAACTGGGCTGCAGTTTATGGCGGCGATGGAGGTGAGGTTTGCTTCAATCCGTTCAATTCAAATTTTATACTTGGTGAAACTCAATACAATGGTATTTTCAGAACTACCAATGGCGGTACTTCCTGGAGTTCTGCACAAAGCGGATTGAGTTCCAGTGAAAATGCTGCCTGGGTTGGACCTATTATTCACCATCCGGCAATTTCAGGTACATTCTACACAGCACGTCAAAAAATTTATAAGTCAACAAATAATGGCGGTAGTTGGACTGCAGTATCAGGAGATGTTAATGGCAGTAATGCAGTACGAGAACTTGCACAGAGCAAAACAAATCCGAATATCATGTTTGCCACAACGGGGAGCCAGATTTTCAAATCTACTAATGAGGGAGTTAACTGGTCAAATCTAACAACCGGATTACCCAACAGAACAATCACATCTGTTTATGTTCATCCAAATGATGTTAATCAGGTTTTTTTAACTTTTTCCGGGTTTAATACGGATAAAGTTTACAGATCAACTAATGGCGGATCATCCTGGTCATCAATACAGGGAAATCTGCCAAATACTCCAGTAAATGATATTCTGATTTTTACAGACACAACTGCAGCACCAAACACATATTTTGTTGCAACCGACATAGGTGTTTTTGTAACTGACGATGGCGGTGTAAACTGGGTAGAAATACCTAGTGGTTTACCAAATACTGTAATAATGCATCTGGATTATTCTTCATCAAACAAAATGCTGCGCGCAGGTACTCACGGGCGCGGTGTTTACGAAGCTTACATTGATTTTACAATTCCTGTTGAGCTAAGCTTATTTACTGCTGAGCAGGCTGATAAAAAAATTATCCTTAACTGGTCAACAGCAACCGAAACAAACAACCGCGGATTTGAAATCCAGAGAAAACTGAAAAATCAGGATTGGGAAGTATTATCGTTTATACCGGGATATGGAACAACCACAGAACCAAAGAGCTACAGCTATCAGGATGATTTTGAATTTCTACCTTACAATGGAAGAGTTCTGTACAGATTAAAGCAGAATGATTTTGATGGAACTTCTGATTATTCAAATCAGGTCTTTGTTGATGTTACATTCGTTCCATCTGAGTCAAATTTATCTCAAAATTATCCTAACCCGTTTAATCCTTCTACAACAATTAAATACTCAATCAATGTTGAAGGAAAAGTCAGGGTTGCTGTTTTTAGTCCTATCGGACAGCAAATAGAAGAACTGGTATCAAAAAATCAATCTCCGGGCACCTATGAAATTATATGGAATGCAGAACGGAATGCATCCGGAATTTATTTTTATTTGTTTGAATTATCCGGTCAGAACGGCGAAATAATTTATAAAGAAATGAAAAAGCTTGTTTTAATAAAGTAAAATCAAAACTAAAAAGTTAAAATTTAAAAGGCGGTTCATGATGAGCCGCCTTTTTTTGTGATGTAAAATGAAAAAAAAATAATTAAATAGAAAATTATTGTTTATTATTCTTATTTAGACTAAGTTTAGATAAGCATTAATAAAAATCTAGGAAAGTTCAAATGAAACATATAACTACAATAAAACTCATCTTAATACTACACTTAATAATTTTATTTTCAATTTCTACTTTTGCATCCTTAGAAGATGGTGGCAAATTTCTATCAGGAAAGGTTATAGATGCTGATACAAAAGAACCACTGATCGGGGCTAATATTCTTATTAAAAACACTAATATTGGTACAGCAACAGATATTAAAGGATTTTTTTTTATTAAGAATATTCCTAATGATGATTTTGAAGTACAGATCTCGATGATCGGTTATAGATCTTTTAGTATATTTATTCAATCAGAATTTTCTACACAGGAACTTACCATTGAACTTCATTCTTCACTTATCGAACTTGGAACAATTGTAGTTACAGGTACGAATACACTACATCTTTACGAAAATGTTCCGGTTAAGACTGAATTAATCTCCAAAAAACTGATACACCAGCAGGGCGCCTGTAATCTTGCCGAGGCTTTAGGTCTGCAAACAGGTGTTCTGGTTGAAAATAATTGTAATAATTGCAACTTTACCCAGGTAAGGATTCTTGGGTTTGACGGTAAATATTCGCAGGTTTTAATTGATGGAGATCCGGTGATTAGTTCACTAGGTGGTGTTTATGGTCTTGAGCATTATCCCAAGGAAATGATTGAGCAAATCGAAATTGTAAAAGGAGGGGGCTCATCATTATATGGTGGAGGAGCAATTGCCGGAACAATTAATCTTATGACCAGACGGCCAGCTTTTAATAATACCCGGATTGGTTATACCGGCAGTACTACCGGCAAATCTTATGATCAGCAAATAGGGGCTGTGGCTGAAATTGTGAACGATAATAACACTGCGGGATTTTTTATATTTGGTTCAACAAGAAACCGCAATCCTTATGATCATAATGGAGATGGGTTTTCAGAAATAGGATTGCTTAGTAATGAAACTCTTGGTGTAAATAGCTACTTCAAGCCATTCAATAATACCGAACTTAAAATTAACTTTCACAGGATTCTTGAGGAAAGAAGAGGTGGTAATAATTTTGATAAACCAGTTCACGAAGCTGAAATTGCAGAGTGGACTAAACACATTAAGTGGGGAGGCAAATTCAGATGGGAACATCAGCTTAGTTCTAAACTTCAATACCGGATTCATTCCGCCTTCAGTCTACTCAAGCGTGATTCATACTACGGCGGGCTCTCAGAGGATACCCCTGAAGGCCGATTAGACGCGTTAAATTTTTATGGTTTGTCTGAAAATCCATTATATACATTTGGCTTACAGGTCAATTATATTTTTAATAATCATTCAATTACTGCTGGAGTGCAGTATAATTATGACAAACTTCTCGACCGAAGTGTATCTTCTGAAGCTTATTATCTTAACGAAATTTTTAGAAACACAGGAATTTTTCTACAGGATGAATTTGCAATCGGAAAGAATAATGAACTGGTTTTCGTAATTGGCAGCCGCATAGATAAGCATTCTTCTATTGAAGAATGGATTGTCAGTCCAAGATTAAATGCTAAATACCAGTTGAATGAATCACTTAAATTAAGGGCAGGATTTACTACCGGATTCAAGGCTCCACAGATATTTGACGAGGATCTTCATATATGCGGGTTAGAAGGAATTCAGCGGGTAATTCGTAATGAGGATGGATTAAAAGAAGAAAGAAGTTCCACTTATTCACTTGGTCTTGAATTTCTCGACTTTGTAAATAATATACCCCTGCTTTTTGGTATAACTGCATTTTACACAGATCTCGAAAATGCTTATACAGATGAATTCATAACTTCATCCGGTAATATTGAATTTTGGGAACGTGTTAATAGTACCGGAGCTTTTGTACAAGGCTTGGAACTTGATTTAGGAGTCAAACCGTTTACAGGACTTGAATTAAGAAGTGGAATAACTTTTAAAGAAAATAAATACCGGGAAAATCTTACAGACTTTGATACTGATAATTTTCTTAGAACACCTGATTTATTTGGTTATATCAGAGGTTCTTATGACATAAAATCAGATATAAATTTCTTCGTTTCAATGAAATACTTAGGCAGTATGTTTGTACCTAGGGAAAGCATCATTGAAGGACAAGAGGAACCCTTGCTTGAATTAAACCGCAGCGAAGATTTTTTTGAATTTGATATTGCCTTTTCTAAACATTTAAACCTTTTTTCAAGCTTGAATAGCTCAATTACTTTTGGTGTGAAAAATCTTTTTAATGCTTATCAGAAAGATCTCGATTATGGACAGCAAAGAGATCCAGCATATGTTTATGGTCCCTCACTTCCCAGAACATTTTACCTTAATTTAAATTTAATTTTATAATATACCAGGTTGTCTATTCATAAGGCTGTTCATAATGAACAGCCTCGCTTTACCTGAACGTAATCCCAAAAGTTAAATAAAATAGATTTCTGTCAAATAGATAGGTTAATATTTTATTAAACCAGGTGGGGATGTAATTTCATTAAGATTAGTTAAAGAAACTACTGGAAAAATCAGTTCTTTAAGTTCACCTGGATCTTCATTTAAGATACATTATTTAAGCGAAATTATATCGAATGGAAGGGAATAAGGCGGTAGTGCAAATCTCTAAATTGCAAACCTAAATATCCAGTTTTTTATTTGTGTAGCTTTAATAATTTCATAAACAATAATCATCCCGAATTACGTTGTGATACAGCATATTCGCTTAACAAATTCAATTATTTATGCCTTAAAATATTCTTTTTTATTAGTAATTTTGAATGGTGAATTTGAAATTATAATTAAGGTTTTGTTTTGTCTGGTTCGCTAAGAAATAAGAAAATGGTTTTACTTAATTCAGGGGTGGAGTATTTTGGTAAATTCAAATCGGTATCACCCCCTGAAAAAGTTCAATTCGAAAATACATATATAAAAAAATAGAAAATCGTTAAGGTAAAAATATGCAGGAAGAAAAATTAAGATTAGAAGATTTATTAGGAGCCTCCGCTTCTTTAGATCCAAAAGCAGGAATTAACACCGTTGCAATAATTGGAGCTGGTGTTATGGGGCAGGGAATAGGCCAGACAATTGCTGCTTACGGATTTGAAGTACTTGTTGTTGAAAAAGACATTACAAACCTGGAAAAGTCAAAGGTAAATTTAGCCGATGGTATTGATTATGAAATCAAACGATGGGCTATGACAAATTCTGATAAGAAAGCAATTCTTGGTAGAATTAAATGGCAGACAGATTTAAAGAATATTGACGAATACGATCTGATTATTGAAGCAGTTGAAGAAGACTTTGATCTTAAAGTTAGTGTATTCAAGGAACTTGATAAGCTTGCAAAGAAAGAGGCAATTTTTGTTTCTAACACTTCAACTTTAAGTCTTACTAAAATTTCTGAAAAAACAAGCAGACCTGATAAAATGATCGGACTGCACTTTTTAAATCCTGTTCCTAAAATTCCGCTTGTGGAAATAGTTAAGTGTTTATATACATCCAATGAAACGGTTGAATTTGTAAAAGATTTTGTTTCCAAAATCGGTAAAACACCTGTAGAAGTATATGAGTATCCCGGGTTTATCACAACACGTTCAATAGTACCGCTTATCAATGAGGCAATGCATATTCTTCTTGAGGGTGTTGCAACAGCTAAAGACATCGATACTGCAATGAAGCTTGGTTATAATTTTCAGTACGGACCTCTGGAAATGGCTGATATGATGGGTCTTGATGAAGTTTTAACCTGGATGGAAACACTTTGGAAAACCCTTGGCGAACCAAGATACAGACCAAATCCGATGATAAGAAAGCTCGTACGTGAAAGAAAGCTCGGCAGAAAAACCGGAGAGGGAATTTTTAAATACGACGAGCATGGAAACAAATTGCTCTAATTATTCTCAGGGGAAAAAACTTAATCAAATATGGAATGAAAAAATGAAAGTATTAGTTCTAAATTGCGGAAGTTCATCAATTAAATATCAATTCATTGATACCGAAACTAAAACAGCACTTGCAAAAGGATTGGTTGACCGAATAGGGATGACCGGTGCAGTGTTAAGTCATCAGAGATATGACGGGGATAAAATAAAAATTGCTGGCGAAATTCTGGATCATCAGATTGCAATAGAGTATGTGTTAGGTGTTATGCTCAGTAAAAACCATGGCGTTATAGATGATAAGAAAGATATTGAAGCTGTTGGTCACAGAGTTGTTCATGGCGGTGAGACTTTCTCTGGTTCCGTATTCATTACTGATGAAGTTGTAAATGCGCTTACTGATAACATTGAACTTGCACCATTACACAATCCGCCTAATATAAAAGGTATTCAGGCTTGTCAGAGAATTTTAACCAATACACCTCAGTGCGGGGTTTTCGATACAGCTTTTCATTCACATATGCCGCCGAAGGCTTATCTTTATGGAATTCCATTTGAGCTCTACAAAAAACACAAAATAAGAAGATATGGTTTTCACGGTACATCTCATCTTTATGTTGCACATCGGGCAGCCGAAATGATGGGGAAGAAAATTGAAGAACTTAAGATAATAACGGCTCATCTTGGAAACGGTTGCAGTATGGCTGCCGTGGATCGAGGTGTTTCTGTGGATACAACGATGGGATTCACTCCACTTGAAGGATTATTGATGGGTACAAGAAGTGGTGATCTTGATCCTTCGCTTATTCTATATATTATGAGTAAGGAGGGATTAACTGTTAGTGAAGCTGGTACTTTATTAAATAAGCACAGCGGTTTAATTGGCATAAGTGGCGAAAGCAGTGATATGCGCGAAATTCTTGCTGCTGTTAAGGACAAACAAAAAAGATCTGAGTTTGCATTTGAATTATTCTGTTACCGTATCAAAAAATATGTTGGTTCATACGCTGCTGCTATGGGCGGACTGGATGCTCTTGTATTTACCGGTGGTATTGGTGAAAATGCAAATGAAGTAAGAGAATATGTTTGTAAAGATATGATTTTTCTTGGAATTGATCTTGATGAATTTAAGAATCAAAATAATGAAGAAATTATTTCTAAAGATAATTCTAAAGTTAAAGTATTAAGAATTCCAACAAACGAAGAGCTGGTAATTGCTATGGATACTGCTCGGATAGTTTCTGAAATGAAAAAATAAAGGTTTATTATGGACCTCGGAATAAAAAGCAAAACAGTTTTGATAACCGCTTCCAGTAAAGGAATTGGAAAAGCAGTTGCAGAGGGATTTGCTGCTGAAGGCTGCAATATTGCAATTTGCTCGCGTAATAAAGAATCGCTTATTGAAACCTCAAAAGAAATGAGAACAAAATATAAAGCTGAACCGTTCTGGGGTGTGTGCGATCTTAATAATATTAAAGATATTGAAAACCTGCACGATGCAGTTATTAAACAATTCGGTAAAGTTGATATACTTGTAAATAATTGCGGAGGACCTGTTCCCGGTTTTTTTAATGATTTATCCGAGATGGATTGGAGCAACGCTTTTACACAGGTATTAATGAGTGTGGTCAGATTAAGCAATCTTGTTTTACCCGAAATGATCAAGCAGGAATGGGGAAGAATAGTTAATATCACTTCAATAGCGGTAAAGCAGCCTGTACATAATCTTATGCTGTCAAATTCGCTGCGAGCAGGTGTTACTGGTTTCGCTAAATCTTTAAGCAATGAGGTTGGCAGCAAGAATATTACTGTTAATAATGTTGCTCCTGGTTATACGCTTACAAACAGACTGTATGAACTTGCAGTGAACCGTGCAAAATTATCCGGCAAATCACATGAAGAAATTCTTGCAGATATGGCTAAGGACGTACCTATGAACAGACTTGGAGGCCCGGAGGAAATAGCTGCAATGATTATTTTTCTGGCATCTAATAAAGCAAGTTATATAACCGGAACGACAATCCAGGTTGACGGCGGATCAACAAAAGCAATATTTTAAATTCATTTTACTCATTATTTTTTCCTCATAGGCAGAGGACTTTATGATAAAACAGTTAGAGTTAAAACTTCAGCCGGAAGAAATTGATCTTCCGGAAATCCTGCCCACTAAATCAGCTGAAATTCTGCATACTGATAAGCAAAACATTTCTGCTGTAATTCCTGTAAGAAGATCCATAGATGCTAGAGGTAAAAATGTTTTTTACCGCTACCTCGTCGATATTTATATTAATGAAAAACCAACCAACATAGTCAGAAAAATTGATTACAGACCTGTAAGTAATAAAAATAAAGTTTTAATTGTCGGCTCCGGTCCAGGCGGATTGTTTGCAGCTCTGCGTTTAATTGAGCTTGGAATAAAGCCTATAATAATTGAGCGCGGCAAAGATGTACAAACCAGAAGAAGAGATATCCGTGCTATTCAGCAGGAGCATATTGTAAATCCCGATTCTAATTACTGTTTTGGTGAAGGCGGTGCAGGAACATACAGTGATGGGAAACTATACACAAGATCAACAAAGCGCGGCGATATTAAAAAGATTCTTGATATATTGGTTCAGCACGGTGCGATTGAAGAAATTAGAATTGATTCACATCCACATATCGGGTCAAATAAACTGCCGAAGATAATAGCAACGATGAGAGATAATATTATCAATGCCGGTGGCGAAATACATTTCAATTCATGTGTCACTGATTTTCTTTTGAAAGGTAATAAACTTTTAGGTGTCAAAGTAAATGATGATGAAGATTTCTACGGTGATTCGGTAATTTTAGCAACGGGGCATTCAGCAAGAGATATTTATTACCTGCTTCACAAAAAGAAAATTAGTATTGAACCTAAACCATTCTCAATGGGAGTAAGAATAGAACATCCACAGATATTAATTAATGAAATTCAGTATCATTCCAGAGAGAAACATCCAAGCCTTCCTTCGGCAATGTACCAGCTTTCCTGTAATGTTGATGAACGCGGAGTGTATTCGTTTTGTATGTGTCCTGGCGGAATCATAGTTCCAGCAGCGACAGCACCCGGTGAAATTGTAGTAAACGGTATGTCTCTTTCTAAAAGAAACTCACCTTTTGCAAATTCCGGTTTTGTTGTTGAGATATCTGAAATAGAATGGAAAAAGTATGCTGATCATTATCCGTTTGCGGGATTAATGCTTCAGCAGGAACTTGAACAAAAAGCATTTAATCTTGCTAATAATTCTCAAAGTGCTCCTGCACAAAGAGCAACAGATTTTGTTTCCGGTAAAATCTCAGCATCATTGCCGAAATCATCTTATATACCGGGATTAACATCGGCACCGCTTCATACTGAACTTCCGGAATTTATTACATCAAGATTGAAAACAGCTTTAAAACTTTTTGATAAGAAGATGAAGGGATATTTTACTGAAGAAGCTGTTTTAGTTGGTGTTGAATCTCGAACCAGTTCTCCTCTAAGGATACCACGGGATAAAGAAACTTTTATGCATTCAGAAATTAAAGGATTGTTTCCTTGTGGTGAGGGTGCAGGTTATGCTGGTGGAATAGTTTCAGCTGCAATTGACGGGGAGAATTGTGCTGATGCAGTAAAAAGATTTGCAGCACAGAATTAAATCTGTGCTGCAAAACTAGTTATTTCATCAATACTGATTTTATAGTCTGTGAAAATGTTTTATTAGATGCAACGGACTGCGCATTAATTCTTATAAAATAAATTCCTGATGCTGCATTAACTGCATTCCAGGTCTGACTGTAAATACCTGATGGTTTTATTTCATCAACCAAATCAGCAATAACTTCACCGAGTGAATTTATAACCTGAACACTGACTCTGCTCTCTTCGGGTAAATTAAATCTTACAGAAGTCGATGGATTAAATGGATTTGGAAAATTTTGTTCAATAAAATAATCCTTAGCTGTTAATTCTACATTAACTGATACAGGTCCGGAATATGAAAATGAGCCATCGTAGTCTAATTGTTTCAACCTGTAATAAATCGTTCCTGAAAAACCGGCATTGTTATAATTATCAACTAAGGAATAAACAGAATTTTCTGTTGTAGTTCCTTTACCTTCAACAAATCCAATCTTTTCGTAATTATTATTACTTAGTTTTCGCTCTACTTCAAATCCACTGTTGTTCAATTCAGATGCAGTTTCCCATCTTAAAGTAACATAATCACCATTAGCATTTATTTCAACAGTAAAAAGACTCATTTCAACGGGAACAACCAAAACAGAAACGCAAGCAACATTAGTAAAACCGGATTGATCTGAAGAGTTAAAAGCATTTACTCTGTATTGGAAATCACCAAGAACAGAAACAGTATCTACATAAGAATTTGTTCCTGATGGAACAGTTGCAACTAACTGAAATGGGGCTCCGTCATCGGCTCTTTCAATTCTGAAACCATCTTCATTATTTGAATTATCTATCCAGTTCAATTCAACTATTGCCGGATCGGTTGCTTCTGCTGTTAAAGTTGAGGGAGCAATAATTGGAGCAGTAGGAATAATTTTTCTTATTCTTGTACCACCTACAATGTAAAGTTCTCCTGCCTCATCAACTCCAAACGAAGTTGGTGAACCGGATGGTAAAGTAAATAACTGCTGATTTGTTGCAGGATTTATACCATCATAAGTAATTGCCCAAACATTTCTTGATCCCCAATCAGCATAAACATATTTACCATCTAAACCGGGTTGATTAGGTCCTCTGTAAACATAACCGCCTGTAACTGAATAACCAACCGTGTGCGGATAATCGTAAACCGGGAAGATATAATTGGATGCTGGTAAACAGCCGGAAGTGTTGTACGGAAGATTTCCTTCGTAACATCTCCAGCCATAATTGCCGCCGTTATCAATTACGTTTATTTCTTCTCTGGCACTTTGACCTACATCTGCAGACCATAACCATCCTGTTACCGGATCAAAACTGCAGCGCCATGGATTTCTTAATCCCCAGGCATAAATTTCTTTTCTTACTGAACCAGAACTGTCGACAAATGGATTATCAACCGGAATAGCATAGTTCAATCCCGGATCCTGATTATCAACATCAATTCTAAGAATTTTTCCAAGAAGATTTGTTATGGTCTGTGAATTATTCTGAGGATCACCACCTGATCCGCCGTCACCGGTGGCAATGTATAGATAACCATCATCAGGTCCAAATCCTATCCATCCACCATTGTGATTTGAGTAAGGCTGACTGAAATTAAGCAATTCAAATTCTGAACTGCCGCTGGCAGAATCCGGATTTGTTGCAGAAACCTGGAATCTTGAGATTATTGTTCTACGCGGATTATCAGCCGTATAGTTAACGTAAAAGTAACCGTTATTTTTATAATCAGGATGGAAATCAAGACCTAATAAGCCCATTTCACCACCGCTTGATACTCTATCTGTAATATCCAGAAAAGTTTTGTAAGAGTTTACATCGGGTCTGTTATCAAAAACACGAATTCTCCCTATTTGTTCAATTACAAACAAACGGTTTGTACAATCATTGGAATTTCTTAAGTCAACCGGGCCGCTGAAGTTCGGCAGGTTTGGAAAAGCTTCTTGAGCACTATACTGGGCCGAAGTTAAGCTACTGAACAGTAAAGCTAATACAAAAATTGGTATAGCTATTCTAATGAACATTATTACCTCTCTATTTATTAAAGTTAATTAAAAATTCTGTTAATGCTGGATAATCAGGATAGGCTATCGAGAAAACGGGTAACATTATACCCGCTTCTTTCAGCTGATTCGAATAGCCTGATTTTAAGTTCGCTCAATAACTTAAAACTATTTCGTCTGATTTTCTGATCTTTATTTGTGAAGTTATTGATAGATGATTTAATAATCAACCACTTAATGAGTTCATTAAATCTTTCCTTGTTGAAATATTTTTCATTTTTATACTCATTTGTCAAAAGAAAATTAGTAATCAATTCATTTTTGAACAGATTATAAAAATATAAACTTAACTCATTCTTATTTTGTTTTGCTTCTATCTTGTCTTCTTTTTTATCTCTTGATTTTATGGATTTTTCAGATTTTTTGTCAACCGGTAAATCCGGACATTCAGATAAAACTATAAGAAGATTGTAGTAAACATCTGAATGATGTGATAAACCGAGATAACCAAAAGCCTCAAAAGTCGGTTTCCACAACATAAGATCACGATATATATCTAATGAAGTGTGCTTTTTTATCTGTTCAATAAACAGATTACTTAAAACTGTGTTTGCAATTAAAAAATTCTTTTCTTCAACAATCTTATCAGATGTAAATGAAGGCATAACTTTTTCAGTCTGTTCAAACCATTTTGGTTTCCTTTTATCGTTTCTTACTGAGTTGAATGTAGAATTGTAGTTTTTTAATCCATTAAGTTGTTCTTTTATCCCATCAGCTGAAACTGAATTATTGGCTTTATCGGGAAAGACGTCTTTAAGTTTACTTTCTGCCTCGTTAAGAGAATTAATAAATATAACCGGCAACCCATCCTTATCACTTTCAACATATTCAATAAGGTGCTCAATATTTTTTATTGATAGTAAATCAAGTAAACTGTTATGAAAAGGAGTTAAATTAAGTTCTATTAATGCCTGTTCAATAGAATCAACTCCCCGGCCGCTGAGATAATCGTATAATTTTTTATATCGTCCGTCGGCATCAAAAAGTTCTTTGAAGTCAAGTAAAACCTTTGTCTGGTATCCGAAAAGATGAAAATTCAAACCATCATAACCAGCTTGTTCACCTGAGATAAGAAAATATTTATTTGTTATATGATCTCTATATGAATAATAAAATGAATGAGAGTTGTTTATTCCGAGTGAAGAGGAAATATTTGTATTAGAAAGTGAATTGTTCTTTTGAACTTTATCACTTGAATGTCTTATCTTTCCAAATGCTTCCGAATAAGAATTATTGAAAAGCACTAAAACTGCTTCATTACCTGCCCTGTTGGAATAAGCAAATACATTTTCATTTATATCACCATTTGGTGCAATAAAATCAAATAACTCAAAATGATCTACCTGACTGAATAGATGCCGTTTTTCCATAAGTGGGAATACTTCCCGCTCGTGTCTTTTAATCAAATTATCATCTTCAAATTCATTGTAATATGATCGCTGATATTCCATTCCATATTTTTCTGAAAATCCCTGTATTTGACCGTGAGCAAACATCGGGAGTCCGGGAAGAGTAACCATTAAAATGGCAACACCGAAATATTTATCGCCTTTTCCAAACTGGTTTACAGCAGTTTCTTCGTCGGGGTTACTCATAAAGTTTACGTAGCGTTTCAAGATTTCCGGATTAAAGTTTAAAGTATTCTTAATAAGCAGTTTGTATTTTTCATTTTCTTCCTTCATCAGCATATGCATGAACGCACTGTTATAAACTCGGTGCATGCCGAGAGTTCTGACAAAATATCCCTCCATTAACCAAAAGGCTTCTGCAAGCAGCAGTGTATTTGGCATCTCGGCATTGATTCTGTCAACAACTTCACGCCAGAATTCTTCAGGCATTGATTCATCAAATCGAGAACGTGTTAAAGCATAGTCGGAGCGGGATGGAATAGCTCCACCTGAACCAGGTATAGGAAACCATAGTCTCTGGTAATGTTTTTTTGCGAGAGTCATTGCAGCGTCAAAACGAATAATGGGAGTTTTTCTTGCTACGTGCATTATAGTTTGAATCAGGGATTCACGAACTTCAGGCAGCATTAAGTTTAACTGTGCAGTATCATTCCACGGCATATTGGTTCCGTCATTACCGTGATAAAGATATTTTTTATCATCGGTGTAACGGTCGTGTCTTTCAAAAACAACAGCGGCATCTGTTCTCAAGTAATATTGATCTTCAATTCTCACTTCAACCCGATCATCATCTGAGAGATTTGGACCTGTAAATCTGTAACCCGGATAGGGAGGTGCCGATGTTTGAATAAAATAACCCGGTTTTTCAACTACCCACTTTGAATAAATACCGGTATGATTTGGAACCATATCACTTGCAAGTCTGATTCCACGCTTCCATGCCTTATCTTTAAGAATATTGAATGCTTCTTCACCGCCAAGATCTTTTGCTATAACATAATCATACAATGAATAAGCTGAGGATGCAGCTTCCGGATTCCCCATCATCTGTTTAATCTTTTTGGATGCAGTACTTCTTTCCCAAATGCCTATTAACCATAGAGCAGTAAAGTTCCACTTTGCCAGTTTATCAAGTTCATCGTCAGGTATCTGGTCAAGAGTTTTAATTTCTCTTGCATATTTTTGAGAAAGCTGATAAAGCCAAACCGGGGCATTTTTTGCTATCATAACAACACGCGGCATCCAGTCAATATCTTCAGTAAACTTTTCAAACTCAAGCTGATAATATTGATATTCGGCTTCGGTTAATTTTTTACCCCCCTCAAATTTTTGCCTCAGACTTTCAAAATATGATCTGTCAAATTCGTAAGTTGGAACAGGAGGAGTGCCTTTTTCACCGCCGCCATGCTGCACAAAAAGTTTAAAGTCTTCCTGAATTAAATCCTTACCCAGCAGAAGTCTATTAAGAATCTCTTCATCGAGAACTATACCCCAACTGCTTCTGATAAACTCAAGCTGCTCGTGAATGTTATAAGGATTTGCTGTTATTGGTTTTCTTAAAAATGAAATAAGATTCAAGCCGCCTTCACCGCCAACCGGTATTTCATTTTCGAAAAACTTTTCCGACGCTTCAATCAGGTTATTATATTTTGTGCTTTTTACAAGCTTATCATCAGAATAAAGTTCTTTTAACTGGTTGGTAGATGGATTAATATTTTCGAGGTTAAGAAGAATTAATTCTTCAAGAACTATTTCACGGTTTGTTTTATTTCCGGTTTTACCCTTCAGGTATTCAAAAGGTTTTAATTCATTTCTAAATACGTGCAAAGGAGGAAACTCTTCAACAAAGGTTAAAAGTATTTTATCAACTTCATTATTTGTTAATGTGCCGTCAAGAAATTCAAGATTTCTTCCTAATACACCCGGATTATCGGCCTCTTCATATTTTCGTATGAGCAGATGAAAAATTTCGTGCATTAAACCGAGTGCATTTAACTGACCTACAGTGACCAGATCATCATACCTGTTTTCATCTCTTCTTCTCTTATTTATTTTTTCTGTAAGAGTTCTTGCAGTTTTAGAATCAGCTATTATTAAATCGCCTGAAACAGAAAAAAGGGATTCTTCAAATTCGTATTTAATTCTGGATTGCCTTGAGACGTGAAAATAGTAAGTGATCATACCACTATAAAACCTTTTTTGGAAAAAATAAAATTGCTTTGTCTAAATATATATAATTATTAAAGCGGATGATAAGCTATACTTGAACCGACCCAGGTTTTATTTTTGTTGAAATCAACACCCATCATTTTGCCTTTACTGGTGCGGATAAGATTATTTACTAATATTGGTTCTCTGTCCCATAAAAACATCATTCTTATTTCAACCTTGGAATATCCATCCGGAGTATCAATTAATGGGGCATACTCAATTTTTCGTTGAAGGATAAAATTATCACGGTCCTTAATCGAGTCCAGCTTTTGTTTGGTTACATCAACATCTACCCCCAGCCCTGCGAAAGAAAATAGCGGCTTAAGTACAAAATTTTCCAAATCTTCAGGAAATTGATTAAGTTCTGAAAGAAAATAGCAATCAGCAACATATTTGCCTCGAAGCTGCGGCAGAGAAAATTTAGAAACTTTAAAGAACCAATTCGGATGAGATGTCCAGTAAACGTCAAAGTCATCTCTGAAATCAAAGTTGAAGTTTAATCCCTTACGGTCAAGCTCGTCAAAAATTACCCTGTTATAAATTCTTTCAATCGGAATTTCTTTATTGTCTTTCTTGTAGAATAGTTTATTACCTTTTTTCAAAACAGACGTTAAGCACACAGTGTTAATACCAATTAGTTCTTCTGTCGCTGCAAAATCTATTCTAGTTTTCTGTTGTTCCGGATGAATTTCCAGCAGTATTACATTTTCCGGATCGTGATCAGCGATGATAATCTGCTTTAACAACTTACGGTATGATTCGTCGTTCAGTTTGTTGAAGTAAGCTGAAAAATTTTCAGGAATAGGGAAGTGCTTCCTCAATACTCTGTCAAAATAACTTTGGAAACCATACAGAGAAGGAAATGCCTGAAGTTCTATAAGCTTGGGAATGAGTTTGCCACTTTCAATAGCGATAGCAAAATCAATTTGAAGAAAATGAGGAATTGCTGTTTCATTCGGAACACGTAAATGTTTCGGTACGGCATCATCTGATCTCTGGAGAAATTCTTCTGTTTTAATCTGATTGATAAGATCATTGCAGGCATTTTGAAGGTCATCATTTAATTCTTTGGAAAGAAAAAGGGGAGTTTCACAAACTCTGAAATCTGTTGGATATTTTAATCCGTTATCTAGATCTTGTAAAAATTTATGATAAATCTCTTCGGAAAAGTTCCGGTTAAAATTTTTGCGTATTTCGGATATCATTTTTGATTACGTTAAACTGAAACTTTAGACAATTCTTCAATTGCATTTTTTAGAAAGTAAGGGATAACAGTTTTTCTTGTAAGCTGTATCTTGTCAGGATGCTGCAGCCAATCAATCATTTCATTATATTTTTCTTCATTGTAACGTTTTATAATAAATTCTTTTCTTTCATCCTGCTTAAAGTGATATAACATGCTTTCCGGATCTGCTTCAGGATGAAATTGTGTCCCGACAATCTCATTTGAAATTCTTATAGCTGTTATTGCAGGATTTTCTCTGTTATCTTCTTCAGGAATTTCCCAGGAAAGTATTTTTGCTCCAATTTCTTTTATCCTTGCATTGTTTGCATTGGTAACCTGCCAGTGCCTTATATCTGCTGCGTAGAATGGATCAGTTAATTCTTTAAGAATTATATCATTTGTTCCGTCCTGAGTTTTTTGAAACGGCATTACTCCGAATGAATTAATGAACCGTTTATTTACTTCACCGAACTGAAAGTATCTGGCCATCATCTGAAATGAATGACAAATAAAAAACATATATTTTTTATTGTCGTTGCTGTTCTGGTTATGAGTCCAGATATTGTCTAATAACGTAAAATAGTCTTTATCCCATTTTTTATCTTCATCTTCAAACGGACTTCCGGGTCCGCCGGAAGAAATGAAAATATCATAACTGAGATCAGGGAGTTCACCTTTATACCGAGTATCAAAAACATCGTATGAGATATCTAAATCGCTGTTAAGGTTTATTGCATCAGTTACTATTTCACGAATACAACGCATTCCCTCATTGCGTTCATTATTGTACAAGTCTATGGTTGTAATTTTTATTTTCTGTTTCTGCATTTATCTTTTTACATCCAATCCGTGATGCGTTTCATTAATTATATAGTCCACAACTTTTTTAGTATCCTGCGATTGTTCCCAGATAGCAAGCTGTCTATCTGCACCGGTACCATTTTCTAAAATCTTTTTTATATATGCTAATTCTTCTCTTGAGTTTAATTCATCAACTACATCGTCAACAAATTCCAATAATTCATTTATCAGCAGATTGTAAGACACTTCCTCTTTTTTACCAAAATCAATCAGTTTTCCGTGAATACCATATCTGGCTGCGCGCCATTTATTTTCAGCAATAAGAGCTCTTCTGTAAAGTCTGAATCCAAGGTTTTGTTTTATCAGCTTGTGCAGTTTCGCCACAACTGCCTGAATAACAGCTGTAATTGCAATAGTTTCATCAACGCGCATTGGAATGTCGCAAATACGGAATTCCAGTGTTCTGAAATTTGGGTGAACTCTTACATCCCACCAGATTTTTTTTGCATTATCTATGCATTTGGTCTTTACAAGCAGGTTAATGTAATTGTCGTATTCGGAGAGACTGCCAAAGTAATCAGGTATACCGGTTCTTGGGAACCTGTCAAAAACTTTACTTCGGTAGGATTTGAATCCGGTATTTCGTCCAAGCCAGAAAGGTGAATTTGTTGAAAGAGCAAAAATATGAGGAAGAAAATATCGGGCAGCATTCATAATATGAATAGCGGTTTCTCTATCCTCAACACCAACATGAACGTGAAGACCAAAAATTAAATTAGCACGTGCAACCTGCTGCATATCATCAACAATCTCTTTATAACGCGGATGTGCTGTAATTTGCTGGTCTTGCCAATGGGAAAACGGATGTGTACCAGAAGCAGCAATTCTTAAACCGTTTTTCACGGCAAGCTTGGCAAGTTCAGTTCTAAGTCGGGTTACCTGCTGACGTGCATCTTTAACATCGCGGCAGATATCTGTTCCCATTTCAACAACTGATTGATGCATTTCCGCTTTTACATTTTCAGCCAGAATCATCTTGCCGTCGTCAAGAATCTGCTGTATATGCGAACGTAGTTCTCTTGATACTGGATCAACTATTTGGAATTCCTCTTCAACCCCTAACGTATATAAATCTTTATCAGCCATATAATTTATCCGGTGTAATTACTTCAATGGTTTGTTATTTACAAATGAATTAACAAAATCACCCCAGGTAAGATTATTCTGACCGGATTTATGGGCTTTTGCTCTTCTTATAGCCATATTAGCAGCTGCTTCAACAATCCATTCAAAATTATCCTTACCCACTGAATTAATATCGGCATCCGGAGCAGGATTGCAGAAATCAATTGCGTAAGGAATACCATCTCTCAGAGCAAATTCAACAGTATTGAAATCGTAACCAAGTGCTTTGTTTAAAGCTATAACTCCATCGTGAACTTTCCCTAGAACTTTTTGCTCAAGCGGTTTTGGATTTCTTACATAACGAAGATGATGCGGCTGTTTAGGGTCGTACTGCATAATGTGAACATCTTTTCTGTCTAAACAATAGCATCTGAAATATTCAGTAAAAATTATTTCTTCCTGAAGCATCATAACAAGTTGTCCGGTTTCATTATAAGCTTTAAAGAATTCATCCATATTATTTAGTTTATAAACATTCTTCCATCCGCCTCCGGCAAACGGCTTAAAGTAAGCGGGAAAACCGATATAGTTGAATATGCCTTCCCAATCCAAAGGATAAGCAAGATTACGGAATGATCTTTCATTTGTATCATCGGGATGCTGATTAGAAGGAAGTATAACCGTTTTAGGAACTGCCACACCAATTTTTGTAGCCAGAGCATTATTAAAAAACTTATCATCTGCACTCCACCAAAAAGGATTGTTTATAACTGCGGTTCCGCTTATGGCAGCATTTTTCAACATAGCTCTGTAAAAAGGAACATCTTGTGAAATACGGTCAATTAATACGTCATAGCCGATGGGTTCACCCTGAATTACTTTATTTATGTGAGCGAGTTCTGCAGTAATTCCTGGCTCCTTTTTTGAGTTTATTCTGTCTACGAAAGCTTGTGGAAAAGTATTTTCCTGCCCGAACAATATTCCAATTTTTTTCATCGTACAATTCTCTCTGAATTAATTCTTTTTAATTATATAAGTTTATTATAAAAGTATTATCAATTTTTAATTTTACTTAAATATTGCGGAAACATTTCTTTCCACCAATTCCAATCGTGTCCTGCCTCCTGCCGAATATCTAACCAATGAGGCACCGATTTATTATTTAATATCTCTGATATTATTTGATTTTCACTGAGACAAAAATCATTCTCACCGGTTCCAAAAATAATTCCCATTTGATTAAGGTTCGCTAAATACCAATCATCATTAAGATTGGATAAATAATCAGGCGGATTATTAAAGTAACAGTTATCATCATAATAACCGTAAATGAATCTCTTAATATCAAATGCACCGCCCATTGAAAAAAGGTACCCTACTTTATCAGGATGCCTGAAAGCGAGATTAGCTGAATGATATCCGCCGAAACTGCATCCGGCAACAGCAACTTTATTAAAACCCGTATCGTATTTTGCAAACTCTATTATATCATTAAGAATTAAATTCTCATAACCAATATGAGTTTTAACTCTGTCAGCAGGATGAATGTTATAATTGTACCAGCTTTCAGTATTAACGCTATCGGGGCAATAAATTTTTATTGTACCATTATTAATTAAATCTCCGGCAGATTCAATTAACCCTCTGTCTTTAGCTTCAAAATATCTTCCACCGGAAGTAGGAAAAATAATTACCGGAAAACCTGAATGCCCGAAAACCAGCATTTCAAATTCGCGGTCAAGATATAGTGAATGCCATTTATGATATTCTTCTTTCAATTAAATCCCGGAATATTTTGTGGATGGAATTTTATAAAAATACCTCTCAAATGAGAGGTTATTCGGTGGCAAATATATAAAAAAAAGCAATCTTTTCAATAATTAAGCACTTATTCAACAGAATATTTAAGCTGCCTGTTATAAATAGCAAAATAAATTGAAATTCTTAACATAAGAGGGTATTTTTGTCTGCTAATATGAAAAATGATACTCAAATAACGCCTTTAATGGCGCAATATTATAAAATTAAGCAGGCTAATCCTGATACCATTCTTCTCTTCAGAGTCGGTGATTTTTTTGAGACTTTTGAAGATGATGCAAAAACTGCATCCAAAGTATTGGGTATTACACTAACCAAACGAGCTAATGGTGCTGCTGAGGAGGTTCCGTTGGCGGGATTTCCTTTTCATGCTATTGATACATATTTGCCTAAACTTGTCCGTGCAGGATACCGAGTTGCAGTTTGTGAACAGGTTGAAAATCCAAAGTTTGCTAAAGGACTTGTAAAACGAGAAGTTATTGAAGTCGTTACACCGGGTGTTACTCTGTCTGATAAACTGCTGGATCATAAAAAGAATAACTACCTTATGGCAATTTGTATTATTGAAAATGATGCCGGTGTTTCTTTTTGTGATATTTCAACAGGTGAATTTTATACTTATGAAGTTTCATCTAACAGATTAGGTGAGCAGATTGAATTAATTTCTCCTTCAGAAATTCTTATTTCAAGAAAGGATAAGGAATTCCTATCTCCGGTAATTCAAAGGATTAATTCATCCATCCGAATTTCAAGAATGGAGGATTGGATTTTCAACTTTGATTATGCAAAAGAACTTTTACTAAACCATTTTAAAACTGTTACACTAAAAGGATTTGGAGTAGAAAATTTATCTGCTGGATTAATGGCTGCCGGTGCGGTGCTAAACTATCTTCAGGATACTCAAAAGTCAAATCTTTCTCATCTGAATAAACTTTCTGTTTATAATCCATCAGAGTATATGATCCTGGATCATTCAACAAAAAGGAACCTGGAGATCACTTATACAATGCAGGAAGGCATAAGGGAAGGATCCCTGATTTCAATTCTTGACAAAACTGAAACTGCTATGGGAGGCAGACTGCTTAAAAAATGGATATCCGCACCGTTAAGAACTCTTGAACAGATATTGCAGAGGCAGAACAGCGTTGAAGAACTTTATAAAGAAAAGAAATTTAGAAAGGATTTAACAGAACATTTAAAGGAAATCGGTGATTTAGAAAGATTGATATCAAGGGTAAGTACCGGAAGGGCAACTCCGCGGGAATTAATTGCAGTTAAAACTTCATTAAAGAAAATTCCATTCATCAAAGAAATACTTAAACACTTTAAAATAAACACAATAAAACAAATTGAAGCTTCATTAGAGCCGTTGAATGATATCGTTGAAAAAATTAATGAAGCAATTGTTGATAATCCCCCTAACCAGATAACCGATGGCGGAATTATAAGAAGCGGATTCAGTGCTGAGCTTGATGAACTGCGCGATATTGCTATTCACGGTAAAGAATGGATTGCCAATCTTCAAAAGAGTGAGCGTGAAAAAACCGGAATAGCTTCACTTAAAGTAAATTTTAACAAAGTGTTTGGTTATTATATTGATATCAGTAATGCACATAAAAATAAAGTACCCGAATCTTATATACGTAAGCAAACTCTTGTAAATTCTGAAAGATATATTACACCTGAATTAAAAACCTACGAGGATAAAATTCTAAACGCTGAAGAAAAAATTGGCGATTTAGAGTATCAGCTTTTTAATGAAATCCGTTCTTTAATTGCACAGCAAACCGAAGCCATACAGAACAATGCAAAGCTGATTGCAATGCTTGATTGCTTCATTTCATTCGCTGAATGCGCCGCGCAGTATAAATATGTGAAACCGGAATTATCACTTGGCGATGAAATTGAGATCGTTGATTGCAGACATCCTGTTGTAGAAAGAATTCTGCCGCCCGGTGAAAAGTTTACCCCGAATAATTGTAAACTTAACAATACAGATCATCAGATAATTATACTTACCGGACCAAATATGGCTGGAAAATCCGTTTACTTAAGACAGGTTGGTCTGATTGTATTGCTTGCTCAGATCGGATCTTTCGTTCCGGCTAAGCTGGCTAAAATAGGACTTGTGGACAGAATATTTACTCGTGTTGGCGCCAGCGACAACATTACTGCGGGTGAAAGTACTTTTTTGGTTGAAATGCAGGAAGCAGCTAATATCTTGAATAATGCTACTTCCAAAAGTCTGGTTTTACTTGACGAAATAGGAAGGGGAACAAGTACTTTTGATGGAATTTCTATTGCCTGGGCATTAACAGAGTATCTTCACGAAAATCCTGATGTTGCTGCAAAAACTTTATTTGCAACACACTATCATGAACTGAATGAAATGGCCGAGTTATTTCCTAAAATCAGAAATTATAAAGTTGAAGTTCGGGAGTATGATGATAAGGTAATATTTCTTCATAAAGTTAACCCGGGCAGAGCTGATCATTCCTATGGAATTCAGGTTGCTCAAATGGCAGGACTGCCACTATTTGTAACAAACAGAGCTAAAGAGGTTTTAAATAATCTTGAAAGCAAAGAACTTACTCCTTACGAGATTAAAAAAGAAAGATTGAAAAAGCTTAAGCAGGAAAACGATAATCAAATAGGTTTATTTGAATTCAGAGATGATAAATTAAGAAGTGAAATTGATAATATTGAAATAAATAGTCTAACCCCAATTGAAGCATTAAATAAGCTAAGCGAAATTAAAAGGAAAATGAAAGAGGAGAAATCAGCGAAATGAAGGAAACATTTAGAGCATTTTTATTGTTAATTATTATAGCAATTGGTTTTACGGCCTGTGATGAAAAGAAAAACGAAATTGTTGCCGGAGACGAGTATACTGTAAACTTATTAATGGATCGCACAGAAAAAGATTTTCAACTTAAAAATGATCCGCGGTCTCCCTTCAATATGGATCCTGAGGTTGTTTTCGAAAATCTTAAATATTTTCCGCCAGACAGCAATTATATCTTTAAATCAAAGCTTTATAGATTTGAAACACTAGATACTATAATAATTATGGGCACAAGAGGCGAGCAGAGAAAAGCGGTAAAAGAAGGTTATGTTTTGCTTAGTTTTAAAGGTAAAGATCATAATTTAAATGTCTATAAAAGTTTCGGTCCGCAGGATCAACCATATTTCAGTATTTGGTTTACCGATGAATCCAGCGGAAAAGACACCTATCACATCGGCAGATACCTTGACTTTACATTAGAGGAAGATGAAGATTATATATATACAATTGATTTTAACAGGGCATATAATCCATATTGTGCTTATAGTGAATTATTTACCTGTCCTATACCTACAAAAGAAGATCATTTGAGCTTTGCTATAATGGCAGGTGAAAAGAATTTTAATTAATATGCGGAGATTGAAGTGATAGTTATTCTTAAGAAATCAGCTACTGATGAACAAATTGAAAATGTACTTAAACATCTCGAGTATTTCGGGTTTAGCACTCACAATATTGCCGGCGATGATTACATTGCGATTGGCGCTATTGGAGTAAAACCTAATTTTGATGTAAGAAAAATTCAAATACTGGATGGTGTGGTTTCAGTATTTCGTGTATCTGACCAGATTAATCTTGCTGCCAGAAAGTCGGAAAATGACAGCACAACAATTAAAGTTAATAATGTTACAATAGGCGGAAATGAAATTATTGTGATGAGCGGACCCTGCTCTGTTGAAAGTGAAGACCAGATTTTCAGGATTGCAAAAATTGTAAAAGATAACGGCGTAAAAATACTGCGGGGCGGTGCATTCAAACCCCGTACATCCCCTTATTCATTTCAGGGACTAGGTGAAGAAGGATTAAAATACCTTAAATCTGCCGGCAAAGAATACGATCTTCCGGTGGTTACAGAAGTTACTGAAATTAATAAAATAGAATTGATTGACCGATATACTGACATTTTTCAGGTTGGTTCAAGAAATATGCAGAATTTTGCCTTGCTCAGAGAACTAGGAATAGGCAATAAACCCGTTTTACTGAAACGAGGTTTTTCCGCAACTATAGACGAATGGTTAATGTCTGCTGAATATATTCTATCAGGAGGAAATGAAAATGTTATTCTTTGTGAGAGAGGAATAAGAACATTTGAAACTTCAACTCGGAACACATTCGATCTTTCTGCAATCCCGGTTATACATCAACGAAGCCATTTACCAGTAATAGCCGATCCTTCACATGCAACAGGTATGCGCGATAAGGTTATTCCAATGGCAAGAGCTGCGGTGGCTGCAGATGCCGATGGTTTAATGATTGAGGTTCACTATGATCCGATTAATGCAATGTCCGATGGTCCTCAGGCATTACTTCCTGAACAATTTGCTAGTTTAATGAATCAGCTTAGACAGATTGCCGAAGTAATTGGAAGAAGTATTGGTGAGATTAAACTGGAAAAAACTTTTTAAACTATCAAACTAAACTGATTTTGGGACCAGTAAATCTTTAGCGATTTTATCATAATCAGGCAGGTAAAGCATACGCCCTTCAAATTTTATTATTGATAAAAGATACTCATTATTTTCAGGTGTAATGAACTCCATAAATTTTGTAATCTTTCTGTCAATAGTAAGCAGTTCAGAAACACTGTCCACAAAAAATCCGAATTTTGTTTCATCCTTTTCATAAAGAAAAATCCGCGTGTTCTCGTCAAACTTAGTAAGTGTAATTCCAAATAATTTATGAAGATTGATAAACTGCACTTCTGATTTATTTATCATAAGTTTAAGATTTTCCATTTTGGATACAGGGTATCCGCTGCTAAGTTTATCAACTTTTATAGTTGCAGTTATGTTCCGGACATCAGCGCAAAATGCCAGGTCGCCTAAATAAAATACAAGTAAGCCTTTTAAGTCATCCATATTTTATAGTTTTAGATTGGTGTAAGCCCTCAGAAATCAGCAATCTCAATAACTTTGCCATCAGTTATATTGAAATTACACACTAATATAAAATTTTATTTTGATAAATATTTAATCCTGATTAAAAATAATTACTCTTCAGTAAGGTTTTTTATCTGAAATTTGAAAAATATATATAATTAAGCCTGAATTTTGCCCGTACTAACAGGAATTCCATACAATTCCAGCTTATTGTACAATGTCGGTTTGGATATGCCGAGCACCTTACATGCTTTTTGTTTATTACCTTTTACCTCGTTAAGTACATTTTCAATATGAAATTTTTCCAGTTCCGCCACACTCCAGTTTACATTATAAGAAAAAATTGATGGTTCGTCTTTGTTGATTTTAAATTCAGGTCTTTTTAACAAGACATTCTCAGGCTCAATCACATCGGATTTAGAAAGCAAAATTGCCTGCATTAAAGTGTTTTCCAGCTCGCGAACATTACCAACCCAGGAATGTTCCTGAAGCATCTCCATAACTTCATAAGGAACTTTTCTAACATTCTTATGAAGTTCTTTATTAATTTTTTTAACAAAATGAATAACAAGAGCAGGAATATCTTCCTTTCTATCACGTAAAGGCGGGGCAGTAATTGTATATACTTTTAATCTGTAGAAAAGATCTTCCCTGAACTTTCCATCATCTACCCGCTTAGCAAGATTTTTATTAGTTGCAGCTATAATTCTTGCCTCAAGCGGAACGGTTGATTCACCGCCAACCCTTTCAAATTCTTTTTCCTGAATTACGCGTAAAAGTTTTACCTGCAGATCATAAGATATTTCTGAAATCTCATCGAGGAAAATTGTGCCATTTCCTGCCAGCTCAAACTTGCCTTTTTTGTTTCTAACGGCACCTGTAAATGCTCCTTTTACATGTCCGAATAATTCACTTTCAAGAAGTGATTCAGACAGTGCCGAGCAATTTACTGCAATAAAGGGATGACCCTGAGTTATTCCGGAATTGTGGATCATCTTTGCAATAAGTTCCTTGCCCGTACCGCTGTCTCCCTGAATAAGCACTGTGATACGTGAGGATGAAATTCTGCCAATGCTTTTATAAATTTCTTTCATTATGGGCGAACTGCCAACAAGACTTGTTTTACCGTTGAATTCCTCTTCTTCTTCCTTAGAGAGGGAAACAGCAAGCTGCTCGCTCAATTCTTTACTTCGAAGCGCATTTTTAACAACCTGGTTAAATCTTGTTACGTCAATTGGTTTTTCAATATAATCGTAAGCACCTTCCTGTATAGCTTTTATTGTAGATTCAGTGTCATCAACTCCTGTTATCATAATAACGGGAATGTTAGGGTCATTTTCCTTAACATACTTCAAAACCTGGAAACCATCGGCTTCAGGCATAATTATATCAGTAATCACAAGATCGGGTCTTTCCTTTTTAAAGATTTCAATTGCGGCTGCACCATCATCAGCAGGAAAAACGAAATGCTTTTCTTTGGATAAATATAGTTTGAGTGTGCTTTTTATAAGATCGGAATCGTCAGCTAGAAGTATTCTTGCCATTTGCTACTCGCATTGATTAGATATTTAAATTCTGAATTTGTTTAAACTGTCCGGCAGCAAAGCTTCCCTTAAGATGCTGCACTAAAATATCAAATAAAACTTAAAATGAAATAAAAACCTCTAAATATTTTCCCTTGTCTTAAACTTTTTGTGATATATTAAGCAGAAGCTGTAAATAATTTTCCTGAACCCGCTAATGAATTTTTCTTGAAAGTGTTTTATTATAAATTTAAACGTCTTTTAATTATAAATATAAAAAAATCAATGATAAGAACAGTTGTACTTTTTCTCTCTATAATTATTTTTATATCTGTTTTAGATCTAAACGCTCAAATCCACTCAGATACAGAAGTGAAAACAACCTATCATCCAAACGGAGTGATAAAATCCAAAGGTGAGTACAGGTTTGATGAACTGCATGGTAAATACTATGAATATTATCCATCCGGCAAATTGTGGAAAGAGTGGATTTTTGTTAATGGTAAAGAAAACGGTGAGTCTGTCTGGTATTTTGAAGATGGAAAAGTAAGCATAATATGGAATTATCGTAATGGTTTCCGTGATGGCATTTCAAAATGGTTTTATGAAACCGGCGAATTGTGGGCTGAGCAGAACTATCTGGACGGCAAACTGCAGTGGATAACAAGAACCTATTATAAAACAGGTGATCTGCAGGGCGAATGGAATTACGTTGATGGCTTACTTCAGGATATTTCAAGAACTTATTATCAATCAGGGAACGTGGAAGTTGAACGAAGGTTTGTTGACGGTAAACAGCACGGAACAACAAGAGTTTTTCATGATCACAAAGACCGTGTAGCCCTTGAAGCTTTTTTTATTGATGATAAGCTCCAGGGAAAAGTAAAAATATATGATCTTGGTGGCAAAGTACGTGTTCTTGATGAATATATAAATGATGAACTGCTTAACAGAACCCGCTATGATTATATGGGTAAGCTGGAATCAGTTGAAAAAGTTGAGCGTTATTTTTACGATAACAAATCGATTAAACAGGAAATTTTTCTTGTTGATGGTATTCGTGATGGCATATCAAGAACTTACTTTGAGAGCGGTTTTCTGAGTGAAGAGTGGAATTATAAGGATAATTCGTTGGAAGGAAGATCTTATTCTTTTTATGAAAATGGCGTGGTTAGAAAATCAACTGATTTTATTAATGGTGTTAAAAGAGGTAATGAAAAAACTTATTATGAGTCCGGCATCCTGAAAGAAGAATCTATTTACGATAACGGAAGACGGAACGGTATTGTGCTTACTTATCATCCTAATGGTGCACTTGAATCTAACGCAACTTATGTTAATGATGTTATTAGTGGTGAGGTAAAATACTATTTTGATAATGGACTTATTAAAACAACTGAAGTTATTGAAAATGGAAAAAGACAGGGTCAAAGAATAACCTATCACCGTAACGGGGCGCTAGACCGCATTGAAAATTATTTAAATGGAGAGCTTAACGGTTGGATCAAATCTTATTATGAAAACGGAACTTTAATGAAAGAAGAGTATTACAATAAAGGCTCAATTGAAAGAAGTAAATCTTTTAACCGGAACGGGGAACTGGTTTCTACTTTTGGTTATAATTGATCATAAATAAAAAATTAAAAACAAAAGAAATAAGTGATGAAAAAATCTTTTCCTGATAAGTATACTGTCGGCTTGATTCAAATGGCATTCAGCAAAAAGCCGAAAGAGAATGTGAAAAATGCAGTCAACTGGGTCGAAAAAGCTGCAAAGAAAAAGGCACAGGTAATTTGCCTGCCTGAACTATTCACCTCACAGTATTTCTGTCAGTCTGAAAATATTGATTATTATGATCTTGCTGAACCTCTTGATGGTCCATCAATTAAAGCAGTCAGTAAAGCGGCTGAAAAAAATAAAGTAGTGGTGATTGCCCCATTCTTTGAAAAACGTGCAATGGGTGTTTATCACAACAGCGCTGCTTTAATAGACGCGGATGGAAAAGTAATTGGATTATATCGTAAAATGCACATTCCTGATGATCCGGCATATTATGAAAAGTTTTATTTCACTCCCGGTGATCTTGGATTTAAAGCATTTGAAACAAAATTTGGAAAAATTGGAACTCTGATCTGCTGGGATCAGTGGTATCCTGAAGGTGCGCGATTGACAGCTATGCAAGGAGCGAGCATTCTTTTTTATCCGACTGCCATCGGCTGGCATCCTTATGAAAAAGATGAACACGGCAAACCGCAGTTTGAAAGCTGGCAGACTATCCAGCGCAGTCACGCTATAGCAAATGGTATTTATGTTGCCGCTGCAAATAGAATTGGACTTGAAAAGCAAACTCCTGATTCAGCAGGAATAGAATTCTGGGGCAGATCATTCATCTGCGATCCGCAGGGAATATTATTAGCCGAAGCTTCACATAATAAAGAAGAAATAATAACTGCTGAAGTTGACTTAAATAGAATTGAATATATCCGGCGTAATTGGCCCTTTCTTCGTGACAGAAGAATTGATGCTTATGCTGATATTACGAAAAGATTTTCGGAATAATTATTACCACTAAGACACTTAGTTCACTAAGGAACACTTAGTGAATCTGAGTGTTCTTAGTGTCTAAGTGGTGAAAAATGAATATTGAAAATAAATACAGAATTCCCGCGGAATGGGAAAAACACGAAGCTACCTGGATTGGCTGGCCTAATAATAAAGCGGACTGGCCCGGCAAATTTCAACCGATTCCATGGGTGTATGGTGAAATTGTTCGGTATATCTCGCGGGCAGAAAAAGTAAGGATTATTGTTGAATCAAAATCACATCAGAAAAAAGCTGAGAGTGTTCTGAAAGCTGTAGGAGCAGAACTTAATAATATTGAATTCTTTAAACTTCAAACAGACAGAAATTGGCTCAGAGATTCCGGTCCTCAATTCGTTAAAGATAAGAATGGCAATACCGTTATCATAAACTTTAAGTTTAATGCGTGGGCAAAGTATGACAACTATAAAAAAGATTTAAAAATACCAAAGATGATTTCGGATAAACTTGCATTGCCCAAAATTATTGCTGAGCAAAAGAGCAGGGAAGTGGTGCTTGAAGGAGGAAGTATTGATTATAACGGATCAGGTACGTTGATTACTACTGAAGAATGTTTGATGGATGCTCAGACACAAGTGCGTAATCCGGGTTTTACTAAAAAAGATTACGAAAAAGTTTTTAATAAATATCTTGGAATAACTAATACTATCTGGCTTAACAAAGGAATAGCCGGAGATGACACACACGGACACGTTGATGATATTGCAAGATTTGTAAACAGAACAACAGTTGTAACGGTAATGGAAACCCGCCCGAATGATCCCAACTACCTTCCACTAATGGAGAATAGAGAAATACTTGAAGGCGCAGTTCTTGAAGATGGAAAGAAAATAGAAGTAGTTGAAATACCAATGCCTTCGCCGGTAATATTTAAGGGAGAAAGACTTCCAGCAAGTTATGCTAACTTTTACATTTCGAATTATGCAGTGCTCGTACCGACATTTAATGATCCGAATGACAGAATTGCATTAGGAATACTAGGTGAACTTTTTACAGACCGACTAGTAATAGGAATTCACGCAGTGGATCTGGTTTGGGGATTAGGTACAATTCATTGTTTAACACACGAGCAGGTTTTATAATTTACTTTACCAGTATCATTTTCTTTGTTTCAACAAATTCGCCTGATCTTAATTGGTAATAATAAACTCCTGATGCCAGATTCCGGATACCGGATACCGGATGAAACTCAATCTCATAACTTCCGGCAAGCTTTTCTTCATTAACAAGAGTTGCTACTTCTTTTCCGAGTATATCATAAACTTTTATTGTTACAAATCCTTCATCCCGTAACTGGTATCTGATTATCGTTGAAGGATTAAATGGATTTGGGTAGTTTTGAGTTAGCAAAAAAGAAAATTGCAAATAGGATTCTTGTTTTATTTCTGTAATTGGAACATAGAAGAAATTGTATTTTATTGAAGGGGTCCATTTATTGCTTTGCCAACTATAAACAAGCATTTCAGTTATTTCATCATAAATATTATATGAATAGACTGACTTTAAAAGAAAAATCCATCCATTTTGCCAAATTTGATTAATGAACTCTTTAATCAAATTATTTTCATAAATGATGCTGTCTCTAGCTGAATTTACCCAATTTCCATTAATAAATTGTTGGAATTCTCTTTCAATCCTATTTCCATACTGATCATAAGAATAAATAGTTTTACTAGAAACATCCCAGTTTACACCGTTCCATTCTCTGGTCAATTCTTCAACAAGCAAATTATTAATTGTGTATCTATAATCAGTATAAAACCTTGAAGACCACTGATTTGTACTTTCCCAAATTTGTAAAGTATCGCTCTCTAAATTATCATCCGGAAAATATTTATATTTTAATCGGGAATCGTTCTCCCAGTTATTATTCCAATTTTGAAAAACTCTTGTGTTTAAATTGCCAGTTGAATCATAATCATAAATGTATTTTTCTTTATTTTCCCACATAGCAGACCAACTTTGATATACTGAGGAATCAAGAACAGAACTTGTAAATTTATAGTACCACCTATCGAAATTTTTCCAGATATTATTGGACCTTAGATACCTCGTCCATAGTATTCTATTAAATAATGAATCATACTCAAATTCGGTCCAGCTGTTCTCCATCCAATCTTCATTTTGTCTGATATAAATTATCAAATCACTCAATCGTCTGCTGCTATCAGGCACAGGCAGAGGTGATGTCAAACTTTTCATTGTACCAGTTAAATCCGATAGTTTTGAGGAAAAATTATTAAAAATATAAAGATTATGGGAATAATAGGACGATCCCTGAGCAAAATCTATTCTAAAAAATGAAACAGTAATCATTAGAATAAATAAATGTCTATAATTTTTCATTATTATATGAGTTAACTCTTGTTAATTTTAGCTTTACAAGTAAAGGGATAAATTTTCAAATCATCTTAAGTAAGTCATTTTCATAGTTTTAACGAAAGCTCCAGCATTTAACTGATAAAAATAAATTCCACTTGAAAGAGAAG
The DNA here is from genome assembly GCA_018335755.1 of Ignavibacterium sp. GTDB lineage: Bacteria > Bacteroidota > Ignavibacteria > Ignavibacteriales > Ignavibacteriaceae > JAGXRK01. Next base: position 49,310 of record JAGXRK010000066.1, read on the forward strand.
AGGCATTAAAATTAACTTCATAACTTCCTGCATCTCTATACTCATCAACCAGAGTTGCGATCTCTTTACCCAGCACATCAAACACTTTAATTGTTTGATGACTGCCTACCGGCGACTGCCAACTGATCTTTGTGCTTGGGTTGAACGGGTTCGGATAATTTTGTGACAAATAAAATCTGTTAGGCAACTGGATATCTAGATTCGAAATTCCTACAGGGTAATCCCCTGTATATTTTAATAAATACCCGTTCGTGTAACCAATCCATTTTGTATTTTCTTTATCTATGTAGACAGAGTATGTCCTAGCATTCTGGATTTCCGGGAACTGAGGATAAAACAAACTAAAATTATCGTCCTCTACTAAAAAAATTCCGCTTGAATCTGCTTGTGCCATCCACTTCCTATCATTTGCATCAACTGCAATAGCATAATTTGAAAACCTTTGGATATTGTACTGACCGTATGTACTCCATACTGAGTCAGCAGATAATCTTACCAGATCCGATCCATTAAACCAAACATCATTTGTACTTTCAATTGCAATACAATATATCCACATCATAATGTCATATATTTCCCAAAAACTCACTCTATCAAACATACCAAAACCCCTATGGTCACTACCGTACCATAGATTACCGCTTTTATCAAAAGAAATAGCATTTATTTCCATTTGACCGTTAATCATAGGAGAATTTGAATCGTCATATAAAGTCCAGTTTTGACCATCAAATTTTGCAAGACCTGCCCAGTAAGTTCCGACCCAGATATTATTGGAGTCATCAATTTCTACCTCCCAGGCAGAATTGTTTTGACTTCTGGGAGCGATCTCGTTCATATTATAGAAGTACCATTCATTACCATCAAATTTTACCAGACCGGTATCCTGAGTTGCAATCCAGATATTATTTTGCTGATCAACAGCCAGTGCCCAGATATAACTATCAGTAAATGGAGAATTCTGAGAATTAAATATTGTGAATACTCCATCTGCATACTTAATTAAACCGGCTGATTGGGTTCCAAGCCAAATGGCAGAATCCTGATCTTTTGCTATTGCTGTAATGCGATTATCAACACCAGAGTTGAGCAAAGTCCAATAAGCTTCCTGACTATGCAGTGTATTTATAGTCAGTAAAAGAAAACCCAATATTAAATAGGTCTTCATTGTTCTTCCCTTTCAGTTTTATAAAAAGATAAAACAATCACGCAATTATCTTAATCTAATTAACATTCATTGTCAATATGAAAAATAAACAGTTTTATTTAAGCACTGACATCTTTAGGGTTTTGATGAAACTACCTGATTTTAGTGTATAGAAGTATATTCCGGATGATAATCCTGCAGCATCAAACTCAACCTCATAACTTCCTGCATTTCTATACTCATCAACCAAGGTTGCAACCTCTCTGCCAAGCACATCAAATACTTTAATTGTTTGATGACTGCCTACTGGCGACTGCCACCTTATCTTAGTACTTGGGTTAAATGGATTCGGATAATTCTGCGCTAAATAAAAATCCAAATCAGAAATCAAATCATCATCAACAGATGTTCCAAGATATAAGAAGCTGTTATAATACCATGCAGTTTCAACACTAGGGCTATTCTGATTAAACAGACTAACTCCGGGTATTGCATCATATTGGTAGATGTAAAATCCTTCATAGATAAAAGGGACACCCGTGCTTTCAAAAAAAGGACTCAATACTGGGTATTGCTCCGTTCTACTATTATCAAATGGAAGGTATAACCATATTCCGTGTAGCCATTCGATACCAAAATTTGGACCCGCATCATAACCTAAAACGTAATTAATATCTGTATAATAAACAGGATAGGAATTTCCTGAATTATCTCCCGGATAAATATTGAAAGGAGAACCAAAACCTGAAGTGTATTCAATAGATTGCCATAGTATCATCATGCCGTTTCCTTCAGGTGTAATCGAAATTGTAGGATACGCATTCCCAATTCCATTACCCGGTCTTAATAGTGAAACAACATTACCATGGCCGTCATCGGGTCTTTCATTTGATGGTTCTGTTACTGCTGTCCACTTATCATAATTGCTATTCCAGTATAATACGGGAAATACATCAGTTGTATCGGTTGAACCTTCAAGTACACCTTTACCATATCCATTAATCACAACGTGTGTTTTGCCGTCATTATCTACTTCATAAGACATCTGGGAAAAGTTTTCGAAAAACGGAGCATAATTTCTGTTCGATACCTGTCCGTAAACTCCGTCAATACCAAGTATTTGCCCCTGCCACGTAGCTCCAAAGTCAGGTGAGTGATACAAATAAATAATATCATCGATACCATTAGCTGATGCTTCTGCAAAGCCACCGACGATTGATAAATACTGACCGTTTTCAGAAATTTTTATGGGCAGGCCTGCAGAACCGCTGACTGAGCCTATATTAATATTAGGGTCGCCGTCTCCAACCCGGATATGCTGATCAAAAGTTAAACCCTGATCCGTTGATTTAAAGATATTATAATCATTACCAAATGCATAAATAGTTCCGTCAGATGTGTATGCGAAGGACTGCAAATTACTTGTTCCGGGCTGAAAAGTATTGAACTGCCAGGTTGATGGATCAACAACTGAAAATCCGCCTGATGAAAGTAAAAGCAGCTTACCGTCCAGAGGCCCGCCGTTACAATATTGCAGACCTCTTGATGAAGTGGTTTGACCAAAAGGTTCTAGAGCGAGCCAGGTAGTATCTGGTCTATAATATAATTTACCTCTGATAAATACAACCGGATCTAAGTTGCCGTCATTATTGTAATCCAGCATTTCAATATACCGGACAGGGGAGTTGTTATACAGGTAATCGTAATCAGTATTGAAGAGAAGCTGCCCGAAATCCTGAGCAAATAAATGCGAACTGAAAAACAATAACAGAGATACCATTAGTGATGTTAAAGTTTTCATAATTTTTCTCCTTTTAGAAAAATATGTTAGAACTCTTTATGAAATTATTATTGATACATTCTATTATTCAACGAAGAAGTATCATTTTTTTCGTATCTCTATATGAATCTATAGTTAACCTATAAAAATAAATGCCGGAAGTCAATTCTTTACCGTCAATTATTGAACTGAATTCAACCTCATAACTACCTGCATCTTTAAATTCATCAACCAAGGTAGCAACCTCTCTACCCAGCACATCAAACACTTTAATCGTTTGCCAACTGCCTACTGGTGACTGCCAACTGATCTTAGTGCTTGGGTTGAATGGGTTGGGGTAGTTTTGGTGTAGCGAGAAAAGCTCAGGTATTCCCACCTCAACTTCTATCTCATTTGAATATTCAAATGTGCCGTTAAAATCTATTTGCTTTAACCTGTAAAAATATTTTCCCGGGGACACTTCTTCATCAATAAAAGAATAATGACTGATTTCTGTTGTTGTACCCTTGCCTTCAACAAAACCCAAAGTCTGCCAATAATCACCCAATTTACCTTTTCTTTCAATTGAAAAACCTCGATTGTTTAATTCTGTTGCTGTTATCCAATTAAGAGTAATACTATTTGTATGAACTGATACTGTGAATGAAACGAGTTCAACTGGAATAGTTCCATCAAAAGTAAAGGTGAGTTTTATCAGGTTATCTGCATAGTAAGTTCCGGGTGGTAATGTGTAAACAATTTCACCGAATGCAAAAGTAGTATCAAAAGGAGACCAACCAAAAGGAACCCTCTTTCTTCCACTTAGAGTCAAAACTAAACCTTCCGGAAGATAAAACGATAATGTAGTTACTGAATCTGCTTTTGGATAAACGAGTAAATAATAATTTTTTACACCTGTATAGAAGTGATATCCCGGGCGATAATCTATATAAGAAAGAGAATTGTCTCCAAGTTTTAAGAATGCATCAAATTCACCTGTTAAAGGTGGAACTTGATTGGTTTCACCAAGAGAGGTATCGAGCCCGTTCGTAGCTCCCGGAAACATACCAGCAAGTAAATTTAAAGTATCACCAACAGAATTATTAATCTTTATGGGTAATTCAACAGGATGCATTGTTGGAGGATTATTATCATAAATTAAAAAGGTTCCGTCGCTTGTATCAAAAACACAAGGATAATCGCCAATTCTAAATCTGATATTATTAGAGGCAACATTCGGTACTATCCAACTATATGTGTTATTTAATGAACTGACTGTATCGATAATTATCCAATCATTACCATTATTGGTTGAATACTGAAGTAGAAATGAAGAGAGGAACCAAGGGATATTTACTGAATACTGCACTGAAACTGTTTGACCAGCCTGAAAAATCTCCCCGCCCGAAGGAGAATGCAAATAAACTTCAGGCCAGGTGAGCGGACCGTTATAATAGACAACAACATTTATTCTATCAAGATTAGTGGGAACAAAAAACGAATCTGCACCAAATATTAAATCAAATGATTCAATGATTTCTCCCGAATATGCATTTATGAATATCAGATATATAACCTCAGATTGAGTCTCCCAATAAATGAACATATCATTAGTGTCGGATGGATAACTTAGGTTAATAGAATGTTCATAGACAAATGGCTGACCGCAACCAAATCTTATGTCTTTAATAGTTGTAATGTTAGTATCGGCAGGAAGTTTAAATCTTGCTCCAAAACTTCCCGACGGAACCTGTGGAATATTTTCTTCACCCAGCGCAGGGTCCAATCCATCAGTGCCATACGGATCATAACCAACAATAAGTGGTTGAATATTATCTGTTCCAGCTTTTACATTTAAAATAAACTCAAGTTGTTGTGGAAAAATCAAATGCTGGATAAAAAATATGAAACAAAACGTAATTAAAAATTTCATCTTTATATTCCTCATAATATTATTTCGTCAGTATCATTTTTTTTGTTTCTATAAATGAACCAGCTTTCAACTGGTAATAATAAACTCCGCTTGCCAATCCAGCAGAATTAAAATCAACTTCGTGATAACCTGCATTTCTAAACTCATCAACCAAGGTTGCAACCTCTCTACCCAGCACATCAAAAACTTTAATTGTTTGCCAACTGCTGACTGGCGACTGCCAACTAATCTTGGTGCTTGGGTTGAAAGGGTTGGGGTAGTTTTGATGAAGTGCAAATGATAGTGGAGCAATGTCAACTTCAACAAGTTCTGAATATTCAAATTTGCCGTCAAAATCTATTTGTTTTAGTCTGTAATAAAGTTTTTGTGAATTGACTCCGAACAGATCATCAACGTACGAATATTCTTGCGGCTCTGCTGTTGTGCCATTTCCTTGTCTGAATCCAATTGTACGCCATTCTGTTTTATCAGAACTGCGTTCAATTTCAAATCCGTAGTTGTTAACCTCTGTAGCGGTTGACCAATTCAAACTAACACAATTAAAAGAGATGAATGCTGTAAATGAGGTTAATTCGACAGGAATAGTTAGATCTTTTTTATTTAGAATTACACCATATTCTCCAACAATTGTAATAGAAATCGCATCAATACCTGAACTTGCATAAATATCGTTATATGTTACTCTTGGCAATTGAATCCAGTTAGTTCCACCGTTAGATGTGCTATACATAACACCTCCGTCTCCAGTTGCAATTCCATTATTCGCATCGAAAAAGGAGATGTTTAGTAGACAGCTATTATTTGCATATAATCGAGTTGACCAACTATCACCTCCATCTGTAGTTTTAATAATTACACTAACCGGAAATTCCCATCTCCAACCCCCCACAGCAAATCCATTATTGGAATCAGTGAAGATCACATCATATAGTGTATAACCAGTTGGACTTGTTCGGGTATACCAATTTTGTCCACTGTCAGTAGTCTTTAAAATAGTTCCAGCTCCTCCTACAATTATCCCATTATTATAATCTGTAAAGAAAACATCACTTAATCCATTGGTAGAGGGGCTTATCTGACTAAACCAATTTTGTCCACTATCGGTTGTTCTTTTGATTATTCCATATTGACCAACAACTGTACCATTATTAATATCATTAAAAAAAACACTTGTTAATGAATTTGTTGTACCACTTAACTGACTTTCCCAAGATATTCCAGCATTCGTAGTTTTCAAAATTGTTCCGCTATCTCCTACTACAACCCCATTCTCTGAATCAATTAAATAGATATCGTGTAAGGTTCTACTCACACCACTATTTTGAGTAATCCATAAATTTCCACTATCTGAAGTTTTTAGTATTGTGCCATTTTTACCAACGGCTATTCCATTATTCCCATCACAAAATGAAATTCCTAAAAATGTTTCTAATGTACCAACTACCTTATTGACCCAATATCCACCATTATTAGTAGTTCTTAAAATAACACTTCCTGTAAGCGATGCGGCATTTTCTTTGAAACCTACAATTATTGCATTATTTTCATTAGGACAGACAACAGATACCATTATATTGTTTCCTTGGTCTATTGTATTCCAATCTAATCCACCATTTGTTGTAGAGAAAATCTTACGATACCCAACAATAAAACCAGTGGATGTATCTATAAATGAAACCGAATTTAAATGGATGCCATTCAGATTGTCTAAAGGTATCCAGGTGCTACCAGCATCCGAAGTCCTCAATAAAGTTCCTTGATACCCAACGACAAAACCAATGTCCGGATTTATGAATGATATTCCCCTGAGTATTGTACTTGTTCCACTTGTTATAATTTCCCAATTTTCTCCACCATTTGTCGTCCTTAATATTCCTCCATCCGAACCAACCGCTATCCAAGTATTATCATCAATAAAACAAACACTATTTAGGTGTTGTGACGTTCCGCTAGATTGAGCAACCCAATTCTGTCCCCCGTTAGATGTTTTAAGTATTAGTCCATACCATCCTACGGCAATTCCATTATTTAAATCTTTGAAAGACACCCCTAATAATGAATTTGTTGTTCCACTTGTCTGTGCATACCAGGTCAATCCACCATCTGTTGTTTTAAGAATCAAACCACCAGAACCAACGGCATAACCAATATTGACATCTACAAAGGAAACTCCAATTAGATTTTCAAATGTTCCACTTTGTACAAGTAGCCAATTATCACCACCATTAGTTGTCTTAATAATTGTACCAAACCAACCAACAGCAATTCCATTAATTGAATCACTGAATGATACTGAAAATAATGGGCTTCCTGTTGGTAATGGATTTTGCCAGAACCAGCCTTCCTGTGATTTTATGTTTTGTGCACAAGAAAAACTCAAAATGAATATTAAAAATAATTTTCTCATCTGGGAAACCAACTTAAAGTGAATAAAAGTTTTTTAATTTCGACTACCTTAGTAATATCATTTTTTTTGTCTCAATATATGAACCAGCCTTTAACTGGTAATAATAAACTCCGCTTGCATACTGAAGACTGCCGATTGAAGACTGGAACTCCACTTCGTAATAACCTGCATCTCTATACTCATCAACCAGGGTTGCAACCTCTCTACCCAGCACATCAAACACTTTAATTGTTTGCCAACTGCCGACTGGCGACTGCCAACTGATCTTAGTGCTTGGGTTGAATGGGTTGGGGTAGTTTTGGAACAACTTAAAATCATCAGGAAGCATTAACTTATCATCATCAACTGATACAAGTGTGTTTTCAAAATTGGATTGATAAAATTCACTTGCGTATTGTGAAAACAACTTACCTTTAGTTACTGAATTTTTTTCATCAGTTCCGTGTCCTATTGTGTATCCTATTATTATCGTTACCGGTTCATTTTCAAGCAACGTGAAATGACCGGTATTAACTATCATTCTTTGGTCAGTTGGTCTGGTATTGATCCACCCAATATTGGATTCCGGATCACCTGAGTACCAGTAAAGCGGATTAACTTCACTGCAGTTTACTCCGCCTCTAACCTGTCCAAGTATCCATGTACAGGGATTTATATATCCGCCTTGCCTATGCTGACCTAACATATAGTTACGCGCCTCCTGCATTGTGTTCGGATCCCCAAGTGTAGGATCACTGGCTTGATAGTGCACAAACGAAGTTAATTTCTGATTCCTGGCTCCGGGATAAGTTTCAATTCCTCTCAGCGGTCCATTGTTGTTATAGGCTGTATCTAACGGTGTATCAATTCCTTCATCGTAAATACCATTTGCATTAACATCAATAAAAGTTTCACCTGGAATATAAGCTACTGGTCCTTGCAGTATATTTATGAAAAATGCAGGTGGATCATTGCCAAAAGCGGCATCGGCACTATCATTATAAAGATATCCTGAATTGCTTAAAGTATCAGCACCTACCAGATCGTCTACATGATCGCCAAGATCTGCATCAGCCCATGCTGCAAAATACACAGAATCGAGAACCGGATAGAGTGCTCCGGTATTTAATATTTCATACCTGATAAAAATCATATTCTCCAATACACCAGATGTACCTGAGCGAAATCCGAAAACACTTTGTCTTATTTCAATACCTACAGGTTCGGCGTCAACAAATCTTAATCGGGGTGTTACACCATCATTATAAACAGACCAGGCTAATTCATCTCCAATAAGATCGGGTCTGTCTTCATCAGGATCCCATACTCCATTGTTGTTTTTATCAACAGGATTATATATTCCGTCACCGTCCCCATCGTAAAATTTAGCGCCAAGTTCAACTGCAAAAACCCATTCCTGCCAGCTTGGTCCGAAATGAGGATCAGTTTTTTTGACTACATATACTTTGTGTCTGGGATCAAACTGATTTGATCCGAACGGACCCGGTAAATGGTTTTCAATTAAACTGGCTGTTGCCTGTCCATTTGCCCAAAGAGTATCAGAATTATAACCGGAGATCAAAAAACCGCCTGAAAAAAGAAAGCCTATTCCATTGTATCTGCCTAACGATCCGTCAGGCGGGACATTAACAGCTCCCAATACGCCTTTATTGTTAATGGGCATATTGATTTTGTTAATGAAAAATCTGTAATCGGATTGTGAGTATGTAAATCCGGTGATGATCATAATTGATAGAAGTATTATTCGTTTCATGATATATTCCATGATTTAATAAGTAAATTTTCTTTAGTTAATAATTCGAAGTTATGATTCCAGATTAGGCGTGCAGAATGAGGGAAAATGGATGTAAAGCAGCTAAGAAACAAATTGCTGGTGTTGTTACCGGATAACGAGAAAACTAAAATGAATCTCATAATTGTCCCGGATTAAATGAAAGATAAAATCTGCAATAAATGTAAATAATCGAATGGATTATGTCAACAAACTTTATTAGTCTATTTTTATTTGTGCATAGATAATATTTCACAATCAGCAAATAGAAATTTTGCTTTTTAGATTCAGTAAAGCACTTTTTTATGAATTGGAAAAACTTCATAAAAAGGGAGAACTTTAGGTATGCTTAAAGAAAGGAAAACTCTCTTCGACTCGCTGTGAAATTAAAACCGAAGTTGTAATAAATGATTTGTAATTAAAACTACTACAAAGTTTTTTTGTATTTATAAGTCATTCATTAGTAAGTTTTCAGGAAAGATTTTTATAAATAATCAGAGGAGGTTTGCTAAGTGATTGTCTCCATCCCAAAAGAAATTTTCCCCGGAGAAAATCGTGTTGCGTGCGTTCCGGATGTAGCATCTAAATTGATCAAAGCCGGTTACCAGGTTCAGATTGAAAAAGATGCAGGATTGAACGCCGGATTTACAAATGAACAATACGAAAAAGCCGGTGCGAAAGTACTTGATAATGTTGATCAGCTATACAGCAATGCTGATCTGGTTCTTAAAGTTCAAAAGCCTTCTAATGATGAAATAAAGAAGCTCAAAAAAGGTACACTCCTTATATCCTTCATTTATGCACTTCACTATCCTGAAATTGCAAAAACCTGTGCAGAAAACGGAATTGATCTTATAGCAATGGAAATGGTTCCGCGTACAACTTTAGCGCAGAAAATGGATGCTTTAAGTTCACAAATGAATCTTGCCGGATATAAAAGTGTAATTCTTGCAGCTAATCATCTTGGAAAAATATTCCCGCTTATGATGACTGCAGCCGGAACAATCTCTCCCGCAAAGGTAGTGATTATGGGTGCGGGTGTTGCAGGTTTGCAGGCACTTGGAACAGCAAAACGTCTCGGTGCTGTTGTGGAAGTTTCTGATATCCGTTCTGCCGTAAAAGAAGAAGTTCAAAGTCTCGGCGGAAAATTCATTGAAGTTGAAACTACCGAAAATATGCAGGATGAAGGAGGCTACGCAAAAGAAGCTTCTGAGGAATTTCTGAAAAAGCAAAAGGAATTAATTTTTAAACATATAACAGAAGCAGATATTGTTATCACAACTGCTCTGGTTCCGGGTAAAAAAGCTCCTGTGCTTGTAACAGAAGCAATGGTAAAAAATATGAAACCGGGCAGTGTTGTTCTTGATATGGCAGTTGAGTTTGGCGGTAATTGTGAGATAAGTGAAAAAGGCAAAACAGTTAAGAAACACAATGTTACTATTATTGGTGAACCGAATCTGCCAAGCATGGTTTCAACACACGCAAGTGAAATGTACTCAAAAAATATTCTTAGTTTAATTCAGCATTTCAGCAAAGATGGTAAACTTGAGTTAAAAGCTGAGGACGAGATAGTAAAAGGATGCTTGCTAACGAGAAACGGTGAAGTTATAAACGACAGAATTAAAGAATTGCTTAAATAGAAAGGAATTATAGATGGAAGGTTTAGACCTCTTAATGCATATTTACGTTTTCGTGCTCGCAATTTTTGTCGGGTTCGAACTTATAACTAAAGTACCGCCCACATTGCATACACCGCTTATGTCAGGTTCAAATGCAATATCGGGAATTACAATTGTTGGTGCATTGTTAAGTGCCGGACTGGGAGAAGTAAACATTAGTACCATACTAGGGACAATTGCAATTGTTTTTGCAATGATAAATGTTGTCGGGGGTTTTCTGGTTACCGATAGAATGTTAAAAATGTTTAAGAAGAAATAGGAGTGAAAAATGGAAATTGTATCTTATCTTATTTACCTTGTCGCTTCTGTTTGCTTCATATTTGGAATTAAAAAATTAAGTTCTCCCAAAACAGCCAGACAGGGCAATCAGCTATCTGCTCTTGGAATGCTGCTGGCAATTGTGGTTACTTTAATTGATCAGAGAATCATCAGTTATGAACTAATTATTCTGGGTGCAATAGTTGGTTCGGCAATAGGTGCTGTTTTTGCACTTAAAGTGCAGATGACAGGAATGCCGCAAATGGTTGGCTTGCTTAACGGATTTGGCGGCGGTGCTTCAGCGCTTGTAGCTTTTGCAGAGTATGACAGATTATTCCTTGGCTCCGGTGAGTTTGAAATATCTACAACTGCCACCATAGTATTAAGTATTCTGATAGGATCAGTAACCTTTACGGGTTCATTGATCGCGTTTGGAAAACTTCAGGGAATAGTTACCGGAAAAGTAGTTAAGTATCCGCTTCAGCATCCGCTAAATGCATTTCTGTTGCTTGCTGTTTTTGCTGCAGGAGTTTTCGTGGTAATTAATCCATCTGAAATTGAAATTATACTCGGTATTATAGCAGTTTCATTGCTGCTGGGTGTTCTACTTGTATTGCCGATTGGCGGTGCAGATATGCCCGTTGCTATTTCATTACTCAATTCATATTCCGGAATTGCAGCATCAATGACAGGATTTGTACTTGCAAACAATATGCTGATAATTGCCGGTGCGCTTGTTGGTGCTTCAGGATTAATTCTTACAATGATTATGTGCCGCGGTATGAACAGATCATTGATGAATGTTGTTCTTGGAGGTTGGGCAAGTGCCGGTTCGGAAGGTCCTGCACCAGCTGGTTCATCACCAAAAGGTCAGGTTAAATCTGTTGACGCAGAAGAACTTGCAATGCTTCTTGATTCTGTAAGTAGTGTAGTTTTTGTTCCAGGTTACGGAATGGCTGTTGCACAAGCTCAACATGCGGTAAGGGACTTAATGAATGCTCTTGAGAAAAAAGGTATAAAAGTTCGTTTTGCTATTCATCCTGTTGCCGGAAGAATGCCCGGTCATATGAACGTACTTTTAGCAGAAGCACAGGTTGAATATGATAAACTTCTTGCTATGGAAGATATAAATGATGACTTCCCGAACACTGATGTAGCAATTATCATCGGGGCTAATGATGTTGTTAATCCTGCTGCTAGACACGATACTTCAAGTCCGATTTACGGAATGCCGATTCTTAATGTTGATTATGCGAAAACAGTAGTCATAAACAAACGATCACTAAATGTTGGTTATGCAGGAATTGATAATGAATTATTCTTCTATCCTAACGCATTGATGTACTTCGGTGATGCTAAAGATGCGATGGTTAAATTGACAAATGAATTGAAGCAGATGTGATAATTATTCTTCAGGATTATTTTAATTATCATTCGACCCCTGTCTACCGTAGCAGGGGTCTTTATTTTTGAACTGAATTCAAAATTATTCAGTTTACATTTGAAAAAGTGAGTAACTGATATGAAAACAATTTTATTCTTATTATTTATAGCAATACCATTTAGTGTTTTTGCTCAACAGGATCAGCCGCGGACAGTTGAAAAAGTTGACCTGAAAAAATATGCAGGAGTTTGGTACGAAATAACAAAAATCCCTAATCGTTTCCAGAAGCATTGTGTCAGTGGTACAACTGCAGAATATGAACTTAGGGATGATGGAAGAATTGATGTGATCAATTCCTGTTTTGAAAAAAATGGGAACAAAGATGATGCTGAAGGTATTGCAAGAATTGTTGATAAAAATACAAATGCAAAACTGGAAGTAAGCTTCTTTAGTATTCTTGGCTGGCGGCCGTTCTGGGGTGATTACTGGATAATAGGACTTGATGAAGATTACCAGTGGGTTATAGTTGGCACTCCAAACAGAAAATATGGCTGGGTATTAAGCCGCACTCCGCAGCTGGATACTGATACTATGAATGAAATATTTCAAATTCTTAAAGATCAGGGCTATGATCCTGAAGACTTTGAAATGACAAAACACTAAAGAAAGTTTATTCTTTTTTCTTTATAGTAAATTCGGTATTCTTTATATGAATATCTCTTTGCGGGAACGGAATTTCTATACCTTCTTTTCTGAACCGCTTAAAAATCTCATAGTAAAGCTGACTTTTTAAAACTCCAGGTCGGTTGATATATTCACTTGTCCATACTCTTAAACTAAAATTTATCGATGAGTCATCATATTCATCAAAAAGTACATCTGGTTTAGGATTCTGTAATACACCTTGGTTTGCATCCACCACCTCAAGTAAAACATTCTTCACTTTTTCCGGATCTTCATTATAAGATACGCCAACCGGAATATTAAGACGGATATCTCTGTCTGTATGACTCCAGTTTATAACGGTTGATGAAATGAATTCTGAGTTCGGAACAATAATGGATATATTATCATTAGTTGTAATAGTTGTAGCGCGCATAGATATTTTAGTAACATCACCCGTAATATCTGCGACTTCAATTCTGTCGCCGACTTTAATTGGTCTTTCAAATAAAATTATTAAGCCGCTTACAAAATTATTTGTTACATTCTGAAGACCGAAACCAATACCAACACCAAGTGCACCGGCAAGAATAGTAACTGAGCTTAAATCTATTCCAAATGTTTGCAGAATAATAAATAACCCGATTAGAACAACAACATATCTTAATATAGTCCCCACTGCTATTCTTACACCAAGCTCAATGTTGCTTTTTGCAAGAACCTGGTAGACAAGCCATTTACGCAATTTAGCAGTTACATAAAACAACAGGAACAACAGAACAAGCAGATAAAACACACTCCACAGTGTTAACTCAAAATTACCGAGTGTAAAAAACGGCTTGTTAATTGATTCCCAAAATTGTTCTATATAAGATGTTTCGTTATCCACTTTATATCCTTGTTTCTTTACTATTATGCAAAAATACAAAAAATCATAAATCAAAAATGTAGATTTTGTTTGTTCCGCTGTCTAATCCAAATTATTTTAGGTTGTAAAATAATTCTTATTCTTACAATTTTATTATCATTTGACAGAATTAGAACTAACATATCTCAAAGCAAGAGAACTTGCAAAAGAGCACTACGAAAATTTTCCGGTAGTTTCTTTTCTTATCCCAAAATATTTACAAAATGATGTCGCTATTATTTACTGGTTTGCCAGAACAGCAGATAATATTGCCGATGAGGGAGAAATGAGTGAAATAAAAAGACTGAATCTTCTTGCCGAGTTTGAAAAAGCATTTCTTGACGCTTTAGCCGGTGAGATTGATTGTGAATTCTCTCACGCTCTTTCTGTTACAATTAAAAATAGAAATTTAACAATCAGTTACTTTACAGATCTTCTTTCAGCATTCAGGCAGGATGTAACAATAAAAAGATATTATGATTTTGATGAAGTTCTTGATTACTGCAATAGATCAGCAAATCCTGTCGGCAGATTACTGCTTGAATTATTCAATATCCGTGATGAAAAAGCTTTTTACTTTTCCGATAAAATCTGTACGGCTTTGCAGCTTACTAACTTTTACCAGGATACGTATCGGGATTATAAAAAGGGGAGAATTTACTACCCGCAAAATGAACTGGAGAAGTACGAAATCCGCGAAAAAATGTTTGAGAATAGAAAAATAAATGATAATTTCAGGGCGTTAGTTAAACATAATGTTGAAAGAGCTTCCTCTTTATTTTATGAAGGCAAAAACCTTTTCAGCTATCTTAACGGCAGACTTAAATATGAAATAAAATGGACTGTTGCAGGTGGTGAAGAAATCCTTAACAAAATCCGTAAAAATAATTATAACGTATTGTATAATCGTCCTTCATTAACTAAAAAAGATTTTATAAGAATACTTTTAAAATCAATTAAAAATTAATTTTATTTTATGATAGAGACAGCACAGGAAATAGCAAAGAAAAGTAAAAGCAGTTTTTACTATGCTTTCAATCTGCTGCCCGCTGAAAAACGGGATGCAATGAATACTGTATATGCTTTCTGCCGTAAGACCGATGATATTGTTGATGATGGTATTGAATCTGCCGATGTTAAATATGAAAAACTCCGCAGATGGCGCATTGAATTTGAAAAAGCTTTTTCGGGTAAATCAGTTTATCCATTGCTGAACAAACTTGGTAAAACAATTTCCAGCTTTAACATTCCCCTCGATCCTTTCTTTGAACTCATCAAGGGGATGGAAATGGATCTTCAGAAAGACAGGTATAAATCATTTGATGATCTTCAGGTATATTGCTACCGGGTTGCTTCAACTGTGGGATTAATGTGTATTGAAATTTTTGGTTATAAAAATCCATCCACAAAAGATTTTGCTGTTAACCTTGGCATTGCACTTCAACTTACAAATATACTGCGTGATATAAGCAAAGATGCTGATAACGGAAGAATCTATTTACCTCAGGATGATCTTACAAGATTTAATTATTCTGAAAAAGAAATTATAAATAAAGTTTATAATGATAACTTTAAAGATATGATGACTTATGAGGTGGGAAGGGCAAAGTGGTATTTTGAACAGGCCACTGAAAACCTTGATCTTGATGATAAGAAAACCATGTTTGCCGCACGTGCAATGCAGCATATATATTACAAAATGCTTGAAAAAATTATTGCCGAGGAATATGATGTTTATAATAAAAATATAAGGGTTTCCACAGTTGAAAAAGCCGGAATTGCTGTTGGAGTTTGGGCAAAGTATAGTTTAGTTTATTAATGAAAAAATGTATTGTTATTGGCGGCGGATTTGCCGGGCTTTCCACCGCGGTTCATCTTGCCAATAAAAATATTAAAGTTGATCTTCTTGAATCCTCACCTAAGCTCGGAGGAAGAGCTTACTCATTTCTTGCTAAAGATGGTAAAACAATAATCGATAACGGTCAGCATATTATGATGGGATGCTACCGCGAAACTTTTCATTTTATGAAAATAATTGGCGCACAAGATAAGCTTATTTACCAGCCTGCTCTGGAAATTAATTTTTTAAAGGAAGGTTTTACTCAGATAAAACTCAAAACTGTTTCACTTCCTCATCCATTTAATCTTTTATTAGGAATCTTAAATTATCAGGCTATTGATTTTAGCGACCGGTTAAAAATTCTGAAGTTCTTTCTTAAAATAATTGCTTATTCTGATAAAGAATTAAGTCGTATGAGTGTTGAGGAATGGCTAAAGAAAGAAAAACAAAATGAAACTATTAACAAAGCATTCTGGGAAGTAATAGCAATCGGAGCACTCAATATAGGCATAAGAAAAGCTTCTGCAAAAACGTTTGCCGATGTGCTTAAAGAAATATTTTTTAAAAATAAGCTTTCATCAAGAATCATTCTTCCCAAGTATGGATTATCCGAAACATATTGTAACCAGGCACAGCATTTCCTTGAAACGAAAGAATCTTCTGTTCTGCTTTCACATCTTGTAACCGGATTTAAGATTAAAGATAAAAATATTGTAGAAGTTCAAACAGACCAGGGCAGCATTGCTGATTTTGCTTGCGTTATTTCAGCAATACCATATTACGCATTACAAAAACTTATTCCGGTTTCTGTCTTAAATAAAAAACCTGATTTAAGATATTCATCTATTTTAACTGTTCACCTGTGGCTTAAGGATAATTCATTTACAGAGGAGTTTTACGGATTGATCAACTCTTCTGTGCATTGGATATTCAATAAAAAGACTCACCTTACTTTGGTTATTAGTGACGCAGATTATTTAATGGAGCAAACCAGGGAAGAGATATTTGAACTTATCATTCGTGAATTGAATAAGTTTGTAAATATCACCAGAGATATGATTAATGATTTCCAGGTAATAAAAGAAAAGCGTGCAACTTTTGTTCCATCTGATACTATTCTGGACTCGCGTCCATCAGTTGTAACAGGTCTTGATAATTTTTTTATTGCAGGTGATTGGGTTGACACGGAGCTGCCATCAACGATTGAGAGCGCTGTTAAAAGCGGCAGATTAGTAGCCGAAGCACTCCTAAATTCAAAAACCTGTAAATTTACTTTCTATAATGAACGGAAAAGAAACAATGTTGGAAAAAGCTAACTACTATATAGATAAACTTCAGCTTCTGCCGCACCCGGAAGGCGGATACTACAGAGAAATTTACAGAGCTGGTGAGATTATACTTGCAGAAAATTTTCCCGGCAGTTTTAAAGGTAACAGAAATATTTCGACTTCAATTTATTTTTTACTTCAGAGGAATGACATTTCATCATTTCATAGAATTAAGTCAGATGAGCTCTGGCATTTTTATGATGGTTCTGCTGTTAAGATTTCAGTAATAGGTGAAGATGGCAGTTTTTCTGAAATTATTCTCGGCAGAACTATAAGCGAAGGTGAACTTTTTCAAGCGGCAGTAAAAAAGAATTGCTGGTTTGCGGCTGAACTTGTTGATAAAAAATCTTTTGCACTTGTAGGCTGCACGGTTTCGCCCGGATTTGATTTCCAGGATTTTGAAATGGCTGAATGCGATAAGCTGTTAAAAGAATTTCCTGAACATAAAGAAGTGATAAAAAGATTATGCCGCTAAAGTTTAAACTATAAGGCATCAATTAGACCGAGAAAAATAAATACCTTAAATTGTTCAAAAACTTCTGATAATTTAACATAAGGTTAAAAAAGTTATTATTTCTCCGTTGATATTCAGAATCATTTTATCTAATTTTTTACGTCGAAAATAAAAGAAAAGGAGAAACTTATCGATTCATTTCTACGGTCTTAATAATTCTCTTAGGTTAATTTTATCAAACGTAAAATATTAAATCTACTCTCAGAGATATTCCGCTTATTATTTTTTGCGGCAATATTTTTTTATGCGGGTATCAATCTTGGTTTTAACTCTAAAAAGGGTACAGAGCTAAACTCTAAATTGTGGCTCAATGCCTATCTTTCCTATTTAGAAGCTGTTAATATTAATACCGATTCCAAAACACATCCAGATAATACTCCGGAAAAATCTTCTTCAGGTAATATTAATGATCTGATACTAACATTTGACTCACCACCGGATTCCGGAAAAGAAAAAATTGAACCGGATTCAATACCAGTAACTATTTTACCCGATTCATCAGTAATTGAAGATTCAACATCCATTCCGGATTCACTTATCGATCCATTCATTCTTCCTGAAGATACAGCTACAGTAGACTGGATGGCTGTGGATTCAACAGGAAGACTTGAGCATTTCAGGTATCAGCGCGAGGATTATCCGTTTGTTAAGCTAAGGGAGAAGAAAAAATCTAAATTTTTTGTTGAACCTTCGCAAACCCTCAAACAACGCAAAGTTACCATTGATTCTACAGGACAGTTTGTTGAGATCCGCGAAATTACAGCGGGTAATGACTCAAAAATTTTATTGCGTTTACCACTTGAAGAATATGTTCAGGAGAAAATAAAACTCCGTGAAAGAAAACTCTGGGAAGAACTCGGCTATAAATATGAATTAAAAGATTCAAAGGTTGGACTCGGCGAATTAATAAAAAGCTTTACTGATTTTGAAATACCGCTGCCAAGTGTTGGTGTGCTAAGCATTTTTGGTGAACCGAAAATAAGCTTAAGAATCGGCGGTCAGGTTCAGATCAGAGGTGCCTGGAGAAATGAAACCACTGAAGGTGTTACGGCCTCCCGTTTAGGAAATACCAGAAATGAACCGGACTTTAAACAGCAGGTACAGATCAACGTTAACGGAACTATAGGTGATAAACTTAATATTGTTGCAGACTGGAATACCGAAAGAACTTTTGAATATGAGAATCAGCTTAAGATTAAGTACACCGGATATGATGATGAAATAATTCAGAGCATAGAAGCCGGTAATGTTACCCTGCAAACATCTCCTCTGATTGGCGGCAGTGAGGCATTGTTTGGTTTAAAAGCACAGTTTAAAATGGGTCCGTTTACACTTACAACTTTAGCATCACAGAAGAAAGGTGAAACAAAAGAAGTATCTGTATCAAGCGGAACAACCACACAGGAATTCCAAATAAGAGCTTACGATTATTCTACTAACCACTATTTCCTTGACATAGCTTATGCCAGCCCTGAATTAAATTTATTTAACAGGTATTTTGGAAGACCAACCCCGGAAATTGTAAATGCTTATTTTGTTAAAGATATCCAGGTGTGGAAGTCAATCAACATACCTACACCCGATAAATCCAAAGAAAGATTTGCAAACGCTTACATAGACTTACCGGATATTGGAATAAATGATACTTACGACGAATCATTAAGAGCAGATATTGAAAATCCAACACCTGGTGAACAGGAATCAGCAAGATTTTTACTTCTAACACCCGACGTTGATTATACCTTGCATCCGGAAACAGGATTTATAACGTTTAAAACAGCACTTAATGATCAGGATATAATTGCAGTTGCATTCAGAACAGAAAACGGTCAGGGTGCCGCTGATGATAGAGTATTCGGTGAGTTTTTAACACCCGCCAATACTGATACTTCAAAAAGATTGATTTTAAAACTTGTAAAACCAAAAAACTTACAGCCAATCTATACAACAGCCTGGCAGCTTCAGTTAAAAAATATTTATCCAATTGGTTCAAGAAATCTTAAACCGGATGGATTTGATTTTAATATTCAGTACGAGATTGAAGGCGGTGAGGCGGTTACAGAAGTTCAGGGTACAGGCAGCGGTACTGTAAGGTTCTTAAATGCATTTGGTCTCGATTTGCTTGATGCAAGTTCACAGCCGAATCCCGATAGCAAGTTTGATTACAGGCCCGGCATAACAATTTTCCCGGTTACGGGAGAAATCGTTTTTCCATTTCTTCAGCCCTTTGGTGATGATCTTCCCGTAGAATTAAGCGATCAATTCAGATATCAATCCATTTATGATACTACTAAAACATTTGCCCGGCAGGATAAAATAAAAGACAAATGGCGGCTTGTTGGACAAAGCTCAGGAGATGCAACATCAACATATCAGCTTGGATTTAATGTAGTTGAAAATTCGGTAAGGGTTTTGTTAAATGGCCGCGAACTTACTCCTAATGTAGATTATTCAGTTGATTATAATATCGGAACATTAACAATAAGAAATGATGCTGCACTTGTACCCGGTGCCGATCTAAAAATTACATACGAACAAAATGATCTTTTTGCATTAGCATCCAAAACCTTGCTTGGTGCAAGAGGTATTTATGAATTCTCCAATAAAACAAAACTTGGTTTTTCAATTTTAAACTTAAATCAGCAAACATTAAGTGATAAAGTAAGAATTGGCGAAGAGCCACTAAGTAACACAATTTACGGACTGGATTTTTCAACTCAGGCTGATCTTCCGTTTGTTACCAAAGCTATTGATAATATTTTTTCTACCCGTGAAATGTCATCATTCAGTTTAACAGGCGAGTATGCATATATTGATCCCGATCCCAATACAAAGAAAAGTACAGTTTTATCCGATGGCGGAAAAAGCATTGCTTACATAGATGATTTTGAAGGAGCTAAAAGAATAATTCCTATTGGCGTTGCTTATACATCCTGGAGAGATTTAAGTCCGCCGGATTCACTTACATTTTTACCTGGTTTAAGTCGACAGGAGAAGATGGATCACAAAGGTAAAACTTTCTGGTTTACAAGAACTCCTTCAGACGTTACTGTTGAACAGATTTATGGCGATAGGAAAAAAGTTGCACGCTCCGATCAGCAGGTTACTGTAATGGATTATGTATTTCTACCTGATTCGCCCGGAACGTACAATGGAACTCCTGAACTTTCTGACCCAACAAAGAGCTGGGGCGGAAATATGAAAGTCCTTTCTTCAACAGCAAGCAATCTTGTTGAAGAAAACGTTGAGTTCATCGAATTCTGGCTGAATATTAAAAAAGCACCTGACAGCGCAAAACTATATATCGATCTTGGAAGAATAAGTGAAGATGTTATTCCTAACAATAGACTCGATACTGAGGATATTTTTAATAATGAGACAATTACCCAACCGGAAATACAGGATTTGGGACTGGATATGTTAACTGATGAGCAGGAAACGGCTTTGTATGGTTCTACAAAAGCAGATCCTGCCGGTGATAACTTTTTCTTCCTACGCAATGATGCAATCCATCCCTTTGATTATTATAGTATAAATGGCACACAGGGAAATGCTGTTCTTACAGATATAGGCTTAATTCCTGACACAGAGGATTTGAACAGAAATGGAAATCTTGACCAGGTAAACAGCTATTTCAGATATGAAATACCGTTAGATACAAACCGTGAAGCCAACCCTTTTATTGCCGGCGGCGGATTAACTGAGTTTGGATGGTATTTATACAGAGTGCCTATTAAAGATTTTATGATGGAAATTGGAAACCCTCAGTTTACGCAGATTGAATATATAAGAATGTATACCGAAGGCGTTCCTGAATGGTTGTGGTTTCAAATAACAGATTTTAATCTTGTTGGGAGCCAATGGCAGAAACTAATCGCCGAGGATTCAATTCTTTCAATTTCGGTTGTAAGCCTTGAAGAAAATCCTGAATATCAGTCACCCCCGGGAGTATTTCAGGAAAGAGACAGAACAAGACCTGATGAAGAAATATTCCGTAATGAACAATCACTCAATCTTATTCTTAACGGTCTGCCCGATGGCGAATCAAGAGAAGCGGTAAAGTATTTATTCAGACCGCTTGATGTTTTCAACTATACAGAAATGAAATTATTTATTCACGGCGACCAGAATGCTGTACCCGGATCAGTATCATATACTGATATAAATACCGGGGAGTATTCTGCTGAAGTTTATTTCAGATTCGGCGGAGATACCAATCACTATTATGAATATCGTCAACCTGTTGAACCGGGCTGGAACGAAATAAGTATTTTATTTGATCAGCTTACTGCCATTAAACAGCAGAGAAGAGATTCAATCAGTCAAATTCTTGAAGTACCCGTTCCGGGAAGACCAGGTCATTTTTATCGGTTAAAAGGTAATCCTACTCTTACATCTGTTAAGTTCTTATCAGTTGGTATTTATAATCTGGATACGCCATTCAACCAGGGAGATTTAGCAGGTGAAGTTTGGGTAAATGAATTAAGAGTCATTGGTGCAGACGACTCACCAGGCTGGGCTTATTCTGTTAATACTTCAATAAAACTTGCAGATTTAATGACCGTTAACTTCAATATGAGTGAACGGAACCCTTACTTTCATAGACTTCAGGATAGGTTTGGGTCAAGGGTTGAATCAAATAACTGGTCGGTTTCAACAGATGTTAATCTGCTCAAACTAGTCCCTCTTAGCCTACCCGAAAGTAATTTACGACTTTCTTATTCACATACAGAACAGGTTGGCAAACCTTTATACATACCGGGATCTGATGTAAGAGTAGATGAAGCCGTAAGACAACTTGAAGCCAATAATCAGGTTGATTCACTGAGAACCAATAAAACAGCCGACGACCTGCGGTCTGAAACGCAAACCTTAACTGTCTCAGATTCCTGGTCTGCTTCTAATATCAAGATTAAAGTACCAACCAAATGGTGGCTGATAAGAGATACATTTAATGCACTTACGTTTGGATTTAACTACAACAAAAATTTCAGCCGTAATCCGACCACTCTTGTAAGCAAAAGCTGGGTATGGAATGCAAATATGAACTATGCAATTAATCTGAGTCCGGACTATTACTTTGAACCTGTTGATATACCTGTACTTGGGGTTTTGTTTGCATTATTAACCGATTACAGTAAAACAAAAGTTTATTTCACACCGCAAAGTATTGCTGCTAATGTAACAGCAAAAAGAAATCAAAGCTCAAGTATAACCAGACCAACAGTTGGAATTGGCGGACAGCTTACTGAACCGAATGAAATTGTGTCCAGAGATTTTCAAGCTTCACGCGGATTTAATTTTAACTGGAAAATTACTGAAGGAGGATTCTTAAATCTTTCTACAAATTATAATGTTAACATATCTTCTTCTCTTGCATATCTTGAAACGGATATTGATGGAAATCCCCGTTCAGAAAGTAAGATATGGAATGATATATTTAATGGTATCTTCTTTGGAAGAGATTTCCGATATCAGCAGAATATCGATTTCAGAACTAATCCAAGACTTCCATCACTATGGGATATTAACAGATATTTTACTGTAACAGCTAATTACTCTGCCGGCTATCAATGGAATAATGATTTTAGGCAAGTTGAACTTGGCAGGAGTGCAGGTTTTTCTAATAAGTCTTCAGCAACTTTAACTTTAAGGTTAAAAGCACTATTCGATCCATTATTCGCAGAAGAACCACCAGTTACAAAAACTCAGCCTAACCAGCGTAATAAAGGAAGACAAACTCAAGTAGAGCAAACCAAAAAACCTGAAGAGCAGGGTGAATTTTTATTAACTGTTCAAGACAGTACCGGTAAGGCAGTAACCGGAACCATTACTGAAACTGACAGTATTGTGGTTGAGGATAAACCAGGTTCGCTTTCCAGAGCACTTGGGTTTCTTAAAATTGCCGTTAAAACAATCCTGTTCGATTATGAAAATATTAACATAAGTTTTAACAACGATAATACATTATCAAAGTCCGGTCTTCAGGCAACCGGATCCGGCTTTAATAATTTTTGGGGTTTCATACATAGTGATAAAGAGGGACCGGGCAGAGCATTTATGTTAGGCCTTTCTGATGATGTAGGACCAAGGGTGCGACAGGCAGGAACTAATCTCAGCGATGTGTTTCAGCAAAAAAATAGTTTTGATCTAAAAACTTCCAGACCTCTATGGGAAGGAGCTAAAATTGATATTAATTGGAAAGTCGGCTGGTCTCTGAATAAAAACACAACAATATCTACTGATGATCAGGGTAATCTTTTTGTATCGAATATCAATTCAACGGGAACTTTGAACAGGTCGTTTCTATCACTGCCGCCTTCACTGTTTTTAAGTGTTTTTAACAGCGGAATAAAAAGAGTGAATGAACTCTATAATCCTGATTCGCCGGATGCTGCTTCAAGTTTATCTGAAGCATTTATCCAGGGATTTGAAACCTTCCCGATTTTTGCGCGTCTTGGATTCCTCGAGGAGTTCTCAAGATATATTCCAAGACCTAACTGGCGAATAACCTGGGATGGTTTAGAAAAATTACCATTGTTTGAATCTATTGCTACAAGAGTTTCTTTAGAGCACTCATATTCTTCAAACTACACAGAGGGATGGAAACTTTCACCGGATGGTGAAAAACAGGTGCAAACCCAAAAAATTGATTATGCCTTTGCTCCGCTGGCAAGAGTTAATATGACGTTCGGTCAGTTATGGGGTGGTAATTTAATGGGCAGTGTTCAATATTCTACACGCACAAGTTTTGATCTTGGCATCACCACTTCCAATATTAACGAAACTTTTTCACGTGATATTGGATTTACAATAAACTATTCAAAAACCGGATTTGAACTGCCTCTTTTTGGAGTGTCTCTGCAAAACGATATTGAATTCAGCTTATCATATACAAGCGCTAAAAATTCAACTATACGATATGAGATGGCCAATTTTACCGAAGAGGGTATTCCGCAGGATGGAACAGCGCGTGTAACTATTGAACCAAGAATTAAATATACAATCAGTGCTAAAGTTACACTCAGTATATTCTATAAACGATCAACAGTTGAACCTGAAGGCGCCTCACGCATTCCGCCTACTACGACTAATGAAGCCGGACTTGATGTTAATATCATTATCAACTAACTTATTGCATCAGCATATTTTATGGATTAACATTAAAACTTAGTGCTGAACAAACAAATAGTTTATTAATCAGATTGTTTATTTAACGATTCAATGAAAAATGATTAATTTTGCTGGTTGCTTTCAGTCAATATAATTTTAGAACTCAAATCAAAAAGATGCTTATAAAAGTTTTATCAGCAAACTGAACCTGTGTCAAATAAATAATCAATAACCAAAATGTTTTATTTTCTGAACCGAAAAATATAGATTAGAATTGGAAAGAAAGAAAAAATAATGAACAAAAAACTTATCTGGGTTGATGACGAAATTGAATTATTAAGATCGCATATAATTTTTCTGAGTGAAAAAGGCTATGACGTTGATTCAGCTACTAACGGTGAAGATGCCGTTTCTATGGTTAGAAATACCAACTATGATCTTATGTTTCTAGATGAAATGATGGCTGGTATGGGCGGATTAGAGACTCTTGCAAAAATCAAGGAGTTCAAACCTAACCTTCCGGTTGTTATGATCACTAAGTCGGAAGAAGAATCTTTAATGAATGAAGCAATTGGCGGAAAAATAAGAGATTATCTTACTAAACCTGTTAACCCAAGCCAGGTGCTGTTAGTATGTAAAAAAATTCTTGAAGGTAAAAAAATATCAGGAGAATATGCCGCTAAAGATTATCTTCAGGATTTTAACGAAATTTCCAGATCACTTATGGGCAGTATGGATTATAATGACTGGTTAAACATTTATCTTAAATTAGTCAACTGGTCTATTGAACTTGATCGGCATCCCGAAGTTGGATTAAAACAAACCCTGTCTGACCAGTTTAAAGAAGCTAATAAAGAATTTTCTAAATTTGTTGAAAATAATTATCGTCATTGGATAACAAATCAGGCCAACCCTGAAGTGCCGACATTAACCACCGAGATCGTTGAAAAATATGTATTAGATGTTTTGAAACAGGATAATAATTCTGTGTTTTTATTTGTTCTTGATTGTCTTCGGTTAGACCAATGGATGGTAATGGAGGAACATCTAAGTGAGTTATTTACCATTAAAAAAGATTATTATTATTCAATACTTCCTACGGCAACTCCTTATGCAAGAAACAGTTTATTCAGTGGTCTTTATCCGCTGGATATTGAAAAGTATTATCCAACTCTTTGGCAGGGTAATGATGAAGATGAAAGAAGCATGAATAAACATGAAAAAGAATTATTGCAGTTATTGCTGGATAGAAAGCGAATTAAGCTGCGTAATGACTTAAAATATCTGAAAATTATTGATCCCGAGGTTGGAAGAAATTTTGAACAGAATATTCATTCATATAAATCGAATCATTTTACTGCCGTGGTTGTGAATTTTCTGGATATGATTGCGCACGGCAGATCTGACTCCGATTTATTAAAAGAAATTGCGCCGGACGAATCGGCATTCAGGTCATTAACTAACAGCTGGTTTACGCATTCATCACTTCTTTCTACTTTAAGGACTTTAGCTGGGTTTAAAGATATTAAGATAATTGTAACTACGGACCATGGAAGCATTCGTTCACTGAGGGGTGCAAAAGTTCTGGGAGATCGTGAAGCTTCCACCAATCTGCGCTTTAAATACGGTAGAAATCTTAAGGCAGATGAAAAACATGCTGTGTATATTAAAAACTCGATGGAATATAAACTGCCTAAACGCGGAGTAACTATAAACTATATTATTGCAAAAGAAGATTATTATTTTGTTTATCCGACTGACTATCATAAATACTTATCTCATTATAAAGACACATTCCAGCACGGCGGTATTTCAATGGAAGAAATGATACTTCCTGTTGTAACAATGGAACCGAAATAAAATGTTTTTTCCGTCTGAAAGAATTTGTCGAACAGAGAGTGACACTGAAAATCTTGCTAATGAATTTGCAAATTCGTTAAAAGGAGGAGAAGTTGTTATCTTAAATGGAAATCTTGGTGCAGGAAAAACATTCTTTATTAAAAGTGTCTGCTCTGTAATGGGAATTCATAATGTTGTAAGCCCAACTTTCGCTATCGTAAATGAGCATAATGGCAAGTTTCACATTAATCATTTTGATTTTTACAGGATAAATTCAATAAATGAATTATATGATATCGGTTTTGATGACTATCTGAACAATAATAGCTCAATAACTTTTATTGAATGGGGAGAACTTTTTCGGGATATCTTACCAAAGAAAAGGATAGAGATTAATATAGAATTTGATAATAACCTAAGTCGAGTATTTAAACTTGTTATATATGAATAAACCTATTCTTGCGATTGAAACTTCTGATTTAATTTGCGGCGCTTGTATTTATTTCAGTAAAGAAAATTTTTTTTCTGCAAAAGTGGCCGCAAAGCACTCTCACTCAGAAATGCTTTTTAAAGTTATTGATTCGGTAATTACCACTGCCAACATAAAGAAACCGGATATAAATGCAATTGCCGTTTCAGAAGGGCCTGGTTCGTTTACCGGTTTGAGAATTGGAATGTCCGCTGCAAAAGGATTGGCTTTTGGATTAGCAATCCCGATTATACCTGTACCAACATTTGAAGCATTAGCTTTACAGGCAGCTTCATTATTTGAGGATGAGGAGATTGTTATAGCTAATAAAGTGAACACAGAAGAAGTATATTTTGCTAAGTTTCATGTTAAAATGAATAATTATATATTTACAGAAGAATTAAAAATCAGGCAAAGTTCTGAACTGGCTTTATTGGAAAAATCGCATAAAAAGTTCGGAAACGCATTTGGTAAACCATTAACAAGCTCACCGGAACCGGAATTTGTTGCTCAATGGGCTGTTGATTTTGGTGAGAATACTAAGACAAACGATATTGATAATCTTGAACCATTTTATCTGAAAAATTTTATTATTAAGGAGAAGAAAAATGTTAAATAAAATATTTGCAGTTTTATTTTTGCTTTCATCAGTTTCATTTGCACAAATGATTGCACCTAAAGCAGTTGTTCAGCAGAAATTACACGACTTCGGCGATGTTAACCAGGGTGAAATTGTTAAAGCATCATTTCTAATTTCAAATAGCGGTGGTGATCTGCTTGAAATTATGGATGTCCGCGCTTCCTGCGGATGCACTGCGGCTAAACCGGAAAAAAGCCAACTTAAGCCCGGTGAGTCCACCAAAGTAGATGTGAATTTTAACACAAAAGGTAGAAGAGGAATTCAACAGCAGCGTGTTACCGTTACAACAAACGATCCGGCAAATCAGCAATTGGTTCTAACAATTAAAGCAAATGTTATTATTCCGGAACAAACTAAATCTGAAGCACCTAAAATTAAATTTAACAACTCGCAGCATAATTTTGGGAAAGTTAAAGAAGGTCAGGTTTATCAACATACATTTTCTTTTTCTAATAACGGCTCCCGATTATTGAATATAAAAGATGTAAAGTCATCCTGCGGTTGTGCAGTTGCCTCGATTAGTCAAAAAGAATTGAAGCCAGGTGAATCAGCAACATTAAAAGTTGAACTGGATACTGCAAAACGAAAAGGTAGAATGAGCAGAACTTTAACTGTAATATCTAATGATCCCGAAACTCCAAATACAATATTAACACTATACGCCGAAATAGAAGGCTGAAAGAAACACAATGCCCTGGTTTAAAAGATCAAAAGACAATATTGCCCCTGATACACAGAAAAAAGACCTGCCCGATGGACTATGGGAAAAGTGTCCTTCGTGCGGTGAAATAATTCACAAAAAGCAGCTCGAATTAAATTTATGGACCTGCCTTAAATGTGATCATCATTTTAGGATTGGAAGTGCTGATTATATCAAAATTCTTCTGGATAAAGGTTCCTTTAAAGAGATGGATCGAAAAATGCGGGCTGCTGATCCGCTTGATTTTAAAGACACAAAAAAATATTCTGATAGAATTGCTGACACCATTAAAAAGTTAGATCTGTATGATGCTGTTCGCACCGGAACAGGTAAGATGGATGGAAAAGAAGTTGCGCTTGGCTGTATGGATTTTCAGTTTATCGGCGGAAGTATGGGTGCTGTAGTTGGTGAAAAACTCGCAAGACTTATTGATAAGGCTTATAAGAATAAATCACCGCTGATAATAATTTCTAAAAGCGGCGGAGCAAGAATGATGGAAGCTGCCTTCTCACTTATGCAAATGGCTAAAACCAGTTCACGCCTTGCCCGGCTTGCTGATGCAGGAGTTCCTTACATTTCGGTTCTTACTGATCCAACCACCGGCGGAACAACAGCCAGTTATGCAATGCTTGGTGATATACACATTGCCGAACCTAAAGCATTAATAGGATTTGCCGGTCCAAGGGTTATTAAACAAACTATTGGAAAGGACCTTCCACCAGGTTTTCAAACATCAGAGTTTTTACTCGAGCATGGTTTTGTTGATTTGATAACGCACAGGAAAGAACTCAGGGATACAATTATTAGAGTTTTGGATTTACTGGTCTGATATTTACGGGAATTAATTATAAAAGCCGATGAAATGTATCGGCTTTTTCTATTTTAAATTATTAAACAATACTTACATCACCGAAATGAATTCTTTCCACCTTTTCTTTTGTCTTTAAAAGCAGGAATCCGGAGTCATCAATATCTTCAAAAATTCCGTATTGTGTTTTAGTGCCGTCTGATACTGTAATTTTTTCTCCAAGCATATTACAGCGTTCACGCCACTCCTTCAAAATAAATTCGCCGTTTTCGGTAACCTTGTTCAGAAGCCATTCAAAATTATTAAGAACCTCTGCAAGAAATCTTTCCCTGTCAACCATATCATTAATTTCATTTCTTATAGATGTTGGTTCAATATTAAACTTGCCCTGAAAAATTGATTGGTTAACATTTATTCCGATACCAACAACAATTCGTTCTATCCTGCTTCCACTGGAAGTTGATTCAATTAGGATACCCGAAACTTTCTTACCGGAAAGAAGAACATCATTTGGCCACTTTAAATGTGTACGCTGCTGATAAAGATTTTCAATTGACATTGCCACAGCCAGTGTTGCTGCAAAATTTATAAGGTTTATTCTGCTGTTTAGTTTTTTATTTCCCTTCAGTAAAATTGAAAAAGTAAGGTTTTGATCTTTCTGACTATACCATGTCCTATCCATTCTGCCGCGTCCGGCAGATTGTTTTTCGGCCAGTACAACAGTTCCATTGTTATTGTAGTTGGAATTTTTATCTACTAAAAATGAATTTGTTGAACTCAATTCTTCGGCGTAAACAAAATTTCTGCCTATAAATTCTGTATTTAATTTTATATCAAATGCTTCAATATTGAACACAAAAACCTCTTTTTCTCTAAAAGCAAATATAGGCAGAAATCGAAAAACTGTCATTAAAAATGTCAAAAGTTATATTAATGCTGACATAATGTCAGCATCTTTAAATGAATTAATTTCAAGTAAAGATTTACAAATAATTGTTAAACTATTATAATCAAATAACTTAGTAAATTTTTAATATTATGGCACCTTCATTGCACAACTCTATCAGTTTATAAAATAATAAGGAGAAAAATATAATGGGAAAAATAATAGGAATAGACTTAGGAACTACAAATTCCTGCGTAGCGGTTATGGAAGGTAATGATCCAGTGGTAATTCCGAATTCTGAAGGCGGTAGGACTACTCCTTCTGTTGTAGCATTTACAAAATCAGGTGAACGATTAGTTGGTCAGCCAGCTAAACGACAGGCAATAACTAATCCCAAAAACACAGTCTCATCCATAAAAAGATTTATGGGAAGATTGTATAATGAGGTTGATAAAGAAAGATCTGAAGTACCTTATGAAGTGGTTGCTGGTGATGCAAACACTGCAAGAGTAAAGATAACAGATCGCCTTTATTCGCCGCCGGAAATAAGCGCAATGGTTCTTCAAAAGATGAAAAAAACTGCTGAAGATTATCTCGGGCAAGAAGTAACTGAAGCTGTTATTACAGTTCCGGCTTACTTTAACGACTCACAGCGACAAGCTACCAAAGACGCTGGTGAAATTGCAGGATTAAAAGTAAGAAGAATTATAAATGAGCCAACCGCTGCAGCACTTGCATACGGACTTGACAAGAAAACATCAGATCACACAGTTGCTGTTTATGACTTAGGCGGCGGAACTTTTGATATTTCTATTCTCCAGTTGGGAGACGGAGTATTTGAAGTTAAGTCAACTAACGGCGATACACATCTTGGCGGTGATGATTTCGATCAGAGATTAATTGATTTTCTTGCTGATGAATTCAAGAAGCAGGAAGGTATTGATTTGAAAAAAGATCCTATGGCTCTTCAAAGACTGAAAGAAGCTTCTGAAAAAGGTAAGATTGAACTTTCTTCATCTTCTTCAACAGATGTTAATCTTCCGTTCATCACTGCAACTCAGGATGGACCAAAGCATATGAACATCAACCTGAGCAGATCCAAATTCGAACAGTTAATTCACGATCTTGTTGAAAAAACAAGAATACCTTGTGAGCAGGCAATTAAAGATGCAGGTGTATCACCTTCTGATATTAATGAAGTTATTCTTGTTGGCGGTTCAACAAGAATTCCTATGGTTCAGGAATTAGTGAAAAAAATATTTGGTAAAGAACCTCACAAAGGCGTTAATCCGGATGAAGTAGTTGCAGTCGGCGCAGCCATTCAGGGTGGAGTCCTAACCGGTGAGGTTAAAGATGTACTGCTGCTCGATGTTACTCCGCTATCACTCGGTATAGAAACTCTTGGAGGTGTATTTACAAAATTAATTGATGCGAATACAACAATACCAACCAAGAAAAGTGAGATCTTTTCAACTGCTGCAGATAGTCAGCCCTCAGTAGAAATTAATGTTCTTCAGGGTGAACGTCAGATGGCAGGAGACAACAGATCATTAGGAAGATTTCATCTTGATGGAATTCCGCCTGCACCAAGAGGTGTTCCGCAGATTGAAGTTACTTTTGATATTGATGCTAATGGAATTCTTCACGTTAGTGCAAAAGATAAAGCCACTAATAAAGAGCAAAGCATCAGAATTACTTCTTCCGGCGGATTGAGCCAAAATGAAATCGAAAAAATGAAAAACGATGCTAAAGAGCACGCAGCCGAAGATAAAAAGAAACGTGAATCCGTTGATATAAGAAATCAGGCTGACAGTCTTGTCTTCCAGACTAAAAAGCAGCTTGAAGAATTGAAGGACAAAGTTAATCCTGATGCAAAAGCAAGACTTGAATCTGAAATTAAAAAAGTTGAAGATGCAATTGCAACCAATAATTCAGATCAGATTAAGTCGGCTACTGAATCATTAAACAAAACCTGGAGTGAAATAGCTGCACAACTCTATTCACAGCAAGGACCGGAACAGGGCGGACCACAGCCCGGTCAGGAGCAGGCTTCAGGAAAACCAGAAGATGGTAAAGACAATGTTCAGGATGCATCTTATGAAGTAGTTGATGACGATAAAAAGTAATTATCACACTAAATACTAACTATTAGTTAAGCCTCGTATATGATTACGGGGCTTTTTCTTTAACCGCCGGTTTAAGTATTTTTGAGGCAATTCTGATTAAAGTTTAAACATTTTTTAATGGTTACAACAGGAAAAAAAAACAGGATAATCTTTATTGATTTGATGAGGGCTTTTGCTGTCATCCAGATGGTTCAGGGGCATACCGTTGATGTTCTTCTTGCTCCTGCACTAAGGACTGATGAAAATCTTGCATATTCTTTATGGCTTTTTATGCGCGGAATGACAGCCCCTATTTTTATGTTTACTGCCGGAACCACTTTCACCTATCTTTTCCGACTTGCCCGGGAACCATTCGAAAAAAATCCTCGTGTTCTTAAAGGATTTAAAAGAGTTTTACTTTTAATTTTTATAGGGTATTTGTTAAGATATCCGACTGCAACTTTGATTGATTTTTCAAGTGTTTCAGAAGCTCAGTGGAGAATATTCTTTGCAGTTGATGTGCTACACCTTATTGGTTTTGGAATTCTGTTTGTTCTAATACTGGCATATCTTTCTGAGAAAACAAAGTTTGGAGATTATGTGGTTTTTATCACCGCTGCACTAATCTTCTTCTTACCCGCCGATGCTTTTCAAAAAATTAGTTGGACTAATTATTTTCCTCATCCGGTAGCATCTTATTTTTATTCAGGTACGGGTTCACAATTTCCACTTTTTCCCTGGGCTGGTTATGTTGTTCTTGGTGGTGGGCTCGGAAGTTATCTGGCAAAAAATCCTATGGTTTTCAAATCTCCTAAATTCAGTTTTACATTATCTATAATTGGTTTTATACTTTTATTCATTTCTTATATCGGCGGCGACCTGGCAGTTTTTTTCGGATACAGTTTAGATCGTTCTTCAACTTCACTTCTAACTATCTCGTTTAGATTGGGATTTGTATTGCTTCTCAACGCACTGATTTCCTTTATTTCTATAAGCGTTGAGACTATACCAAGAATAATTATATTAGTGGGAAGAAATACTTTATTGATTTATGTTGTTCATCTTATGATACTATATGGTAGTGCGTGGAATAAAGGACTGAATCATTTTTGGGGGAAAAGTATGTATGCTCCCGAGACAATAAGTATAGCGCTGGCGATGATTGTTACAATGACAACTATGGTTTGGGTAATAAATAAACTAAGAATCAGAAATAAAGAATTGGTAACCTGATAATGGCAAGAAAATCAAAAAATACTGAAGCTGATATAAATAACGAAGAAAAAAAGTTTGAACAAACTCTTCGACCGCAAAAAATTAATGAATTCTTCGGACAATCAAAAATAACTGATAACCTTAATGTATTTATTTCCGCAGCGCTGAAAAGAGGCGAGGCATTGGATCATGTTCTGCTTACAGGTCCTCCCGGATTAGGCAAAACTACACTTGCGCACATTATAGCCAATGAGATGGATGTTAAATTAAAAATAACATCCGGACCCGTACTTGAAAAACCCGGTGATCTGGCTGGAATTCTTACAACTCTTGAAGAAAACTCTGTTTTGTTTATTGATGAAATACACAGACTGAGTCCTGTTGTTGAAGAATATCTTTATTCTGCAATGGAAGATTATAAACTTGATATTATGATTGACAGCGGACCAAATGCCCGTACTGTACAAATAAGTCTGCCGAAATACACGCTGGTCGGTGCAACTACACGCGCAGGGATGCTTACTTCACCGCTTAGAGACAGATTCGGTATTAAGTTCAGATTGGATTATTATAATTCCGATATATTAAAAGTAATTGTTCAAAGATCGTCTTCAATTCTTAATCTTAGCATTGATGAAAATGCATCTGTTGAAATTGCTAAACGCTCACGCGGCACACCGCGAATTGCAAATCGATTATTAAGACGCACAAGAGATTTTGCTGACTTTGAAAATAAAAATAGTATAGATGTTGAAATTGCAAAGAAAGCACTAACAGCACTTGAAGTTGATGAATACGGGCTGGATGAAATGGATAAAGAAATTATTTTAGCAATAATAGATAAGTATAAAGGCGGTCCGGTTGGACTGAACACATTGTCGGTCGCAGTTAATGAAGATCCCGGCACAATAGAAGAAGTATATGAACCATTTCTGATTCAGCAGGGATTTATTCAGAGAACTCCTAGGGGAAGGGAAGTAACAGATTTAGCTTACAAACGTTTTGGAAAAATCCGCCTGGGAACTGCCTCGGGTTTATTTGATTAATCAATAAATATTTAATTCAGGGAAGAATCATGATTAAGTACTTATTTACCATTATATGTTTTGTTTTATTCTCTATAGTAAGCATTATAGCGCAAAGTGATCTTTTTATTCCGCGCAATTTTCTTAAAGCCGTAGATAATGGCACTCGCACATTAAACGGCATGTCCGGTGAAAAATACTGGCAGAACTTATCGGATTATTTTATAAAAATTCAAATTCATCCCAAAGAAAAATTGCTTGAAGGAAAATCCAGAATTATTTATTACAATAATAGTCCGGATACACTTAAATCAATTTACCTGCGATTGTATCAAAATATTCAGAAACCCGGTGCACCAAGAGATGGTCAGTTCAATAATGACTGGCTTACTGATGGTATAATAATATCCTCTCTTAAAGTTGCCGGAGATGAATATAATGTAAATGACCGCCAGCTTATTAATGAATATGCAACAAACTATCAGATAGTGCTGAAAAATCCAATGCCGCCTTCATCTGAACTTGAGATGGAAATTGATTTCAATTTTGAAATC
The DNA here is from genome assembly GCA_018335755.1 of Ignavibacterium sp. Taxonomy (GTDB): domain Bacteria; phylum Bacteroidota; class Ignavibacteria; order Ignavibacteriales; family Ignavibacteriaceae; genus JAGXRK01. Next base: position 84,254 of record JAGXRK010000066.1, read on the forward strand.
CCAAAAAGCACCTGGCGTATGGGTTATTTCGATTCAACTTCGGCATTTATAGCTTATTGGTATCCGCAAGTTTCTGTTTACGATGATATTGATGGATGGGATATAAATGTTTATACAGGTTTTGCTGAAATGTATAACGATTTTAACAACTATGAAGTTGAGATAACTGTTCCGCAAAATTTTGGTGTATGGGCAACCGGAATGCTTCAGAATCCAGAACAGATCCTGACCAGGAAATATTTAGACAGGTATGAATCGGCACTTGGTTCAGATGAAGTGGTAAATATAATTACTAATGAAGATCTGGAAAGGGGAAACATCTTTCAAAATAATAAGAATCACACCTATAAATTCCGGGCTGAATATGTACCCGATTTTGCATTTGGATTCAGCGATCACTATTTGTGGGATGCAGTTAATCTGAAATTAAAAAACGGGAATAATGTTTATGTAGCTGCCGCATACAGAGAGCAGTCAAAAGATTTTTATGAAGTTGCCCGATTAGCAAAAGAGTGTTTAGTGTATTTCTCAAATGAACTTCCGGGTGTAAATTATCCTTATCCCTCTGCAGTAGTATTTAATGGTTCCGGCGGTATGGAATTTCCAATGATTGTTAATAACGGCTCAATGTCATCAAAAGCAAATGCACTTGGATTAGCAGCACACGAGCTTGCTCACCAGTATATGCCTTTTTATATGGGTACAAACGAACGTAAGTATGCCTGGATGGATGAGGGATGGGCTGTAATGCTTCCATTTGATTTTCAGGAACCATACGGCTATGAAAGACGCGACGGAACTATTCGTGCTTATGAGACAATTGCCGGTACCGAAAATGATATTCCACCAATGGTTTTATCTATTCATTTAACCGGTTCAACATACCGTAATGCCGCTTACAACAGACCCGGCATTGCTTATATGTTCTTAAGAGATTTTATGGGCGATGAGCTTTTCAGCAGAGCGCTTAAGGAGTTTATGAACAGATGGAACGGAAAACATCCACTTCCTTACGATTTCTTTTTTACATTTGATGAAATTGCCGGTGAAGATCTTTCCTGGTTCTGGAATCCATGGTTTTATCATTATAGTTTTCCTGACCTTGCAATAAATGAAGTTAAAGAAGATGGAAATAAACTTTTCGTAACTGTTAAAAAGAAAGGAAACACACCTGTTCCTGTACAATTAAATTTTACTTATGAAACTGATCAGGAAAGTATTATTTATAAGACAGCTGAGATATGGAAGGATGGAAAAGATGAAATTGTTGTTGAATATGAAACTGATGGCAAAGTATTCAAAATTGAATTAGGCAGTAATATAATTCCTGATACTAACCGCGATGATAATGTTTACTTAATAAAATAAACAACTAGGTTATACTCAAAAAAATAAGGGTTCATCACAAAATAAGATGAACCCTTTACATTTTGAATCTATTTAGCTTTTTCTTTTTCCTTTGGCTTAGCCGGCGGTTTTGATGGAGCTTGATACTTGGGTCTGGTTTTGCCGTAAGTTCCTCTCCATATTTTACCTTTTCTGGATCTTTTATCGCCTCGTCCCATAAATACTCCGTTTTTTATTATAATAATTATATTTTCAAAATTAATTCAGTCAGCAGAAGATTTCAACTAAATAGTTATTCCGAATTGTGAAAAATGATGCTCGAAATGTTTTTTATGGAAAACATCCCATTCAGATTTGTTCAAATAACCAAATACAGGATGAGCTGGTTTTGATTCCGGGTTTAATCTAAAATATTCTTCATACTTGTTAAGTTCAAAAATTAAAGTTTCTTTAGCAGTATTTATACTTTCAAACTCTAAAGGCAGCAAATTCTCACCGATCAAAGGATTAATAAATAATTTTGGAAGAGGTCTGCTGCTCATAAGAAATCTTTTTTGAATAGGAAGTAACCTGTCTTCAGTTAAAATTTCAATTTCTTTTGTTCCGTTACAAATCCTGAAAGTCAGGATCAAATGTTCAACCATATGCTGTGGGGACATTTTACCCCAAAGTGGTTTCGCATCAACTTTTAGCTGGTTTAATGCAGTGTTAATTTTTTCTAATTTCAGAAACATGTTAATTATTTTTAACTTGTAAATAATTCTGTTCGTAGAAATTTTAGTTTATACCTTCACAAAATGAAAATCTACTAAAATCTTTCATCCTTCATCCAACCTGCCTACCCGAGCTGTTATAAGACTGTCATTTCGATCTTAGGGAGAAATCTATATCTTTAAATCGAACGAGATTTCTCAGTCTCCTGAAGAGATGCCTATGGCAGAGGACTCCTTCTAAATGATATTTCAGAAGTTGTGCAATATCCTGCTATCACAGGCAGGTCATTCAATCATTCCGGTTTATCTAAAACTCTTCTTTTTACCTTTTTTCTTTTCACTGCTGCCTCCGAATTTATTGGATCTGTCATCCTTACGAAACTTATCTGAGCTTTTTCTTTCACCGCCCGATCGTTTTGCTCTTTCGTTTCCCCTCCGTTTTTCGGCAACTTCAACGCTTATTTCGCGTTTCTTCAGCCGCTGTCCTTTAAAACCCTCAATAACTTCTGACTTATAGTTGCTGTCAGCTTCAAAGAATGAAAAGTTTTTCATTATATCTATTTCGCCGATATCTATATTTCTTATTCCGGTAAAATCATTTATCATCCCGATTAATTGAGCCGGTTTTAATCCGTCAGTTGTACCAAGATTTATAAAATACCGTGTATAATTTGCACGCCTTGATGATCTTGTTCCTTCTTTGGAAAATGATTTACCATCAGTAGGACTGCTGATATCCGGCAGGTTCTTGTAATAATCAAGAAAGCGGTTAAACTCCACTGAGACAAATCTTTGAATCAATTCATTTCTATCCATCCATTCAAGTTTATTATAAATCTGTGGTAGAAAAGATTCAACCTGAACGTGGTCAATTTCAACTTTTTCAACTCTGTCGATCAGATGAAACAACTGTTTTTCACAAATGTCTCTTCCGCCCGGAATAGGGAGCACTGTAAATTTTTTATTAAGCTGTTTTTCAATCTGACCAAGCTTATACTTTTCTTTTAGGTGAGCGATGGCGATTGCAATACCTTTTTTACCTGCTCTGCCAGTCCTGCCGCTGCGATGTGTATAAATTTCCAGTTCGTCCGGAAGATCATAATTAATTATATGTGTAAGATCATCAACATCAAGTCCGCGTGCTGCAACATCGGTTGCAACAAGCAATTTTAAATTGCGTGTTCTGAATTTATTCATAACATACTCGCGCTGCGGCTGCGACAGATCACCATGCAAAGCATCTGCATTGTAACCATCCTGCATAAGCTTTTCAGACACTTCTTTTGTTTCCTGCCGTGTTCTGCAGAAAACAATTCCATAAATATTCGGATAAAAATCCACAATTCTTTTTAGTGCAAGATATCTATCCTTTGCGTGAATAAAGAAAGCCAGGTGTTCAACATTTTCCGCACCTGAGTTCCGCACGCCTATTGTTATTTCAACCGGATTGAACATATACTTATTAGCAATTGAAAGAAGCTGTTTCGGCATAGTTGCAGAAAATAAAAATGTATTACGGTCTTCGGGTGTTTTTTCAAGAATAGCTTCAAGCTCTTCCTTAAAACCCATATTTAGCATTTCATCTGCTTCATCCAGCACTACAGCTTTAACCTTGCTGAGATCAACAACTTTTCTGTTAATAAGATCGTTTAGTCTGCCCGGTGTTGCTGAAATGATCTGAGCGCCTTGTTTAATTTTCTGAATCTGTCTATCCATACTTGAACCCCCGAATACTGCAGCGACAATAATATCTTTATCATTAACAGAATAATCCTTAAGATCATCTGCAATTTGAAGACACAGTTCACGGGTTGGACAAATAATAAGGTACTGAACCTTTTTTAATTTTGTATCAATCTTCTGAATAATCGGTAGACCAAATGCCGCCGTTTTTCCCGTACCAGTTTGAGCTAATGCAATTACATCATCTGTTTCATCCTGCAGGAGCAAGGGAATGATCTTTTCCTGTATGGGCATTGGGGTTACAAATCCTAATGCATCAACTGCTGAAACAAGACTGTCTTTTAATCCTAGTTCTTTGAACGAACTCATTAATTTTCCTATAAATAATTCTGAATATTTTATTAATAACTTTACTCTGATTAAGATTTAACCGGCTGGCACAACAAAAGATATATCAGGCAAGTTTAATTTCTATTTAATATGATTCTGAGTAAAAATGCACCGGCAAAGATAAGAAAAAATATGGTGGGTTTTTGTGTCGTATGTCTTAAAATAAGTTTATGGATTTGGATCATCTCTCAAGAATATTTTGAGGATATGACATTTTAATAAAACTCATAACTTTTTAAGGAGTACTCAAGGCCTTTATAGAACTCGCCATTGCTTTTGGCAAAATAGTATTCCTTCTTTACCTTACCTGTTCCATACGAAACGTAATCTAATGAATATCCAAGAACTCTGATAAGGGGATAATCCGAATAGTCAATTGAATATTTTTTATAAACTACACTCTTAAATATTCCTGCTTCACAAGCAACTGCCGTATCTGTGCATATAACATACGTTGTATCTATTCTTCTCCATCCACGCAAGTAATATTCACCATTAACAACCGGATACTTGTAAAGTAAAATATCTTCACCGAAGGATGCCCCATCAGGTGAGCCAATAACAAGATACAAACCATAAATTTTATTTTGAAGATACAACATATCATTATGTACAAACCAAAACGGAGTGTTAAATTCATAAATAGGTCTTTTATTCCATATATATTGAGCAGGAAGGTGTTCACTTAACTCACCCTGATCGATTATTGCACCTGTTGAATCATATCCGGTTGAATTGTATGTCCATTTATTACCAAGTTCTAGCGGATAAAATGAAGTATCGGTAAGTGAATCAACAAGGTTATCTTTGCAGCTGAGAGCAGATATAAGGATTGATATAACTAGTATAATGAATTTCATATGTTACTTAATAAATATTTTGGCCAAATAACGGCGTGATGGCTAAGGCGCAGCCCATAGCTACAATGCCGCACTTGTTAATTAAATTTATAATTAGAACGAACTTTCATTTATCAACAAAGCCAAACGACAAAGCTGAAACGGAAGAACAAACTATAAAAAAATACATATGCCAAGTGCAAAAACGCTGTCGCCTTGAGCCACTGGTTATATCTAAATAATAATTTATTATTTAAGATATTTCTTCAATCCATCTAATCATTATATCAAGTGAGAAACCAATATTACCAGTTTGACAATGATTTTCTGCGTGTTCTTCTTTACTAAAAAGTTTGGTTGTTACTGATTTTGCATTTACTAAAGCTTGCTCTTGCATTTTCAACATTTTAGGAGGAATAAAATGATCTTTATTTCCCAAAAGCAGCAGAACATCTTGTTTGACTAATTCAGAATGAATGTTTACATCATTCATATTTATATAAGTTTCTAAGGCATCAAGAGGCTTTGTTTTCTTCGTTATATACATAAGATGCTTTATCATCCAGTAAGGAATACTGTCTTTAGCTTTTAGGAATTTCTTAGTGGCCATCTTATCCATAAAATTATGAAAATGTTTCATTGTCCAAAGATGTATCCATCTTACAAAGGGACCCATACTTTTCATATAATCGATTGCGTGACCCGTTGCAATAACTTTAGTAATTCTGGGTTCAAAAGCAGCAGCTCTTATGCAAAGCCATCCTCCCATTGAAATTCCAAGAATTGTTACATTTTCCAACTTGAAATGATCTAGTACAGCTTTTACAGGTTTTTCCCAATCAAGTTCTAGAGCAAGTTCATATTTTCTTCTCGCATAACCTTGCCCAGGTCCCTCAAAGGCGACTACTTCATATCCTTGAAATGAAAAGTATCTCATAATTGAATAAAATTCTTCGATAAAGGAATCGAAACCTCCGTGAATTAAAATTGTACCTTTACTTTTATTCTCAGGTATGATTCTTAATGCAGGTAGAAATACTTCTTGATAAGGAATTAGAAATCTATCAACATTATCATTCTGTATAGTTTGATAAAAAAAATTGGAAAATTTTTCATACAACAATTCTTTTTCTGGTACTTCATCAAGTAGATAAAATTCGGCAGCCCTATAATAAAATGCAGCACTCAGAAATTCATTCTTTGCGATAGATTTATCTGCAAGAGAGATCATTTCTCGTTTCCAATCAGTAAAACTTTTTATTCGATTACCAACATCAACTAAGTCTTCATAACTTGTATATCCTAAGGAATACCAGCGATTCAACTGAAAATTGAAAAGCTGATTTTTATGAAACTTATTATATCCAATAGGAAATGTAAATATGTTTTTATTATCTACCATATTTAGGTATAACGGCGTTGTGCTTAACCCGCGGCCCATAACAAGGAAGCCGAGTAAAACACAAATGCCAATGATTAGCAAACCATGTTTATTTTTCTTTGCAAGCACGGTTTGCAAGTTAATTAATTAGAAGAACAAAGTTGAACAAGAAACTTTAAACGGAGCACCAACCTTTAAAAATGTAAAATTGCCGAATGCGAAAGTGCAGTCAGCTTGAACCGCTGGTTATGTGCATTTTATAAATGCGCAATAATTTTAGGAAGAATATTCCAACAATCATTCAAGCTTTAAAGGTTCTCCAACAATTTTCATTCCGTGCTCTTCAAATACTTTAACAACTTCTTCTTTTGATGGTGGTGTTATCCAGGAATCTGTTGTCTTAAAAAAATCTTCCATTTTTCCCGCCGGTAAGTAGGATACTATTGTCTTAGCTTTTTCAGTTAATTGTATGAATGCGTGTGGAACATTGCGCGGAAGAAATATAGTTTCCCCAGCTTTCATTGTATATCTATCTTCACTAACTTGGAAAAGATATTCTCCTTCAGTCACAAAAAACCATTCATCTTGATTCAAATGTATATGCAATGGTGGACCTCCATTTGGAGTAGATCCGGTTTGTTCAAATACAGCAAGTTCACCATCTGTGTCCTTTCCACTAATTTTTATATCTAAATTATTTAAGGTAACTCCCTTCATTTTGTAACTTTTTCCAAATCTTGCTTCACCAGAATTTACTTTGAATCCTTTTTTTGTTCGCATAAATATTCCTTTTTCAAAAAACATATTAAAATTATTATTTACTTTAGCAATAATATTTATTGGATATAATAATAATGCACTTAAAATAAACTTTCTTCTTTTTATATTCATTTCTCTTCTACTATTTGCTTATGCACATAACGGCAATGCAGATTAAAGCGACTACGACAATAATTTAGCAAACCGTACTTATCTTTCTTTGCAAGTGCAGTTTGCAACAATGTTATTTAATAGAACTACTTAGAACAACAAACTTGTAACGGAGCAACCAACCCAAGAATTTCATAAAACCCGAATGCGAAATGGCGGTCGGGTTGATTGGCGGGTTATATGGTATTAAAGTACTGCTAATTTAAGACCAATTAAAAAACATACTCCCGAAAGATTTGTTTCTACTCCGTTTGTATACTTATTCAATTTAGTATCACCTATAAATCTGTATTTTATTTCACTAACCAGGAATAAATTTTCTATTAATACTTTTTCAATTCCTATTTTCGTTTCGAAGCCAAAAGTATTTTCCTTGTAATTAGTAACACTTGTCCCATCATCACCTAGATATTTATCTTCAGTATTGGTTAATACATAAGAAATACCTAAACCTAAATATGGTGTCCAATCAGTATCAGAATTTTTGAACATATATTCATAACCAATAGTAACAGGGATTGCTTCAAACGTCCAAATAACCGAAACAAAACCGCCAGAAAAGGATGCATTTGTACTTATAAATTCGCTACTTAAAAAAATATTATGTCTATCCTCTAAATTATACTGCAGTTTGAAATTCCCACTAAAACTAAATTTGTCAAAATCTGAATTTGAAAATCCATTTAAGTAGTGAGAAAAGTTCTCCATCGGAATATAATTGTAACCACCAAGTACCGATAGTGAAATCTTGCTTTGTGAGTTAATATTAATACTAAAGACTATGAACACTAGACATAAGATCTTTTTCATTTCCATACCATATAACGGCGACGCAACTAACAAGCGGCTGCACCGTTTTTATTGATAATATTTTGTTTAACTGGCAATGTTAATTACTTACTAAAATTTATTCTTATTGAACCAACCTTGAACTGCCAATGCCAAGACCTGAATGAAGCCGTCTTGTTGAGTTGCAGGTTATATGGCGGTTTATATTTCTATTGCATCTATCAGAATAATGATATAATTTTGACACGTATTTAAAAAAGGATTTTATCAATGCCTATTATTAAACCAATATCTGATTTGAGAAATAAATCAAACCAAATATCAGAGCTTGCTAACAACTCCAACGAACCAATTTTTATAACCAAAAATGGTGAGGGGGATTTAGTTGTTATGTCTATGGCTCACTATTCGAAAATTCAATTAAAACTCGATTTACTTGGCAAATTGTCCGTTGCACAAAATCAAAAAGCCGAAGGTGACAAAGGTCGAACTCTCAAGCAAGTTATGAATGATATTAGGAATTCTATTAATGCCAGCAGATAAATATCAGATCCGATTACTTAGAATTGCCGAAGAAGATTTAACCGAAATTATATCATTCATTGCAGCCGATAACTCGATTGCAGCAAATTCAATCGCTGACAAAATTGAAAAGAACATTGAACTTTTATCCGAGAATCCGATGCTTGGAAGAATACCAAGAGACGAAGACATTAAAAATCTCGGGTACAGATACATAATAGTTCAAAATTATATCGTGTTCTATACCATCGAAGAAAGAACAATTTTAATTCACCGAATCCTTCACGGCGCAAGAAATTTTAAAACTTTACTATGATAATTGAGCCATATAACGCCGTTGCGGTTAAGCTGCTGCCCAGAACAAGAATGCAACAAGACCACAACTGCCAATAATTATAAAAAACTTTTTTATTAGAACTACTTTGAACAAGACTGCCGAAACGGAACGACCAACATTAAAACTTATAAACTGCCGAATGCGAAAGAAGCAGTCAGCTTGAACCGCTGGTTATATGGCATTTTACCTTAACAGTAACATTTTTTTTGTTTCTAAATGTTTACCGCTGATTATTCTATAAAAATAAATTCCGCTACTTAGATTATTTGCATCAAATTCTATTTCATAAGTGCCAGGCGATTTATACTCGTTAACTAAGTTTATCATTTCATTACCAAGAACATCAAAGATTTTTATTTCAACATACTCTGATGATGGAATTGAATATTTAATTTTTGTAATTGGATTAAATGGGTTAGGGTAATTTTGAAATAATTTAAAACTAATAGGAATAATATTATCATCAATACCTAGAGTAACATCGGATAAAATGATTATATCTTGTGCAAAATTATTTTTTGAATTATTAAAAATAATTATAGAATCAGTCCATATATCTGACGAATGAGATAATTTTGGTATTGGAACAAATAAATCGAAAATTAATTTAGCAGAATCATTCGCAGGAATTTCAAATAATAATGGAGTCATTTCTTGAGAGAACAATAAATATTCATTTACAATGCTATCATTATAGGATATATATAAATGAAACATATAGTAGTGAGTGGCTATTGAATCTAAACTTAATACACTATTGTCATCATTATAAATATTTATACTGTCTGAAGATTTATTATTAACCCAAAAATCAAAAAACTCCAATGTGTCTTTTGAAACCGAGATATTCTGAGCACATAAATTTATTGAGAAAAAGAAGCTAATAATTAAGATTAACTTTTTCATTTTTTTCTCCTTTGCCATATAACGCCGTTGCAACTAACAAGCGGCTGCACCGTTTTTAATGTTAATGTTTTGTTTTACTGACAATGTTATTTACTTGCTAAAAACTTTTATGAAACAGAACAACTTTAACTTGCAAATGCAAAGACCTGAATGAAGCCGTCTTTGTTGAGTTGCTGGTTATATTTTTATTTTAATAAAATTAGTTTTCTACTAATAATACTATTATCAGCTCGCAATTGATATATATAAATTCCAGATGCAAAATCACTCGCATCAAAGTTTATTTTATGATTACCACTTTGAATGTCACTTGAAATAAGTGTTTTAATTTCTCTCCCCAGTATATCATATATTTTCAATGTAATAAAAGAATAAAATGGAATTGAAAATTCAATTGTTGTATACGAATTAAAAGGATTAGGGTAATTCTGTCTTAAATAAAAACTTGTTGTTAGAAGTTCTTCAGTTTGAATACCAAGTGGTTTCCCAGTAATAAATGACCTAAATTCTGACCAATCACTTACTCCCAATGGATTTTCAGTTCTCAATCTCCAAAAATATTTTGTTTGAGGTAATAAACCTTTGTGGAGACCATTATCGGGTAGTAAAATGTAAACTTCAGCACTATTGAAAAGGCTATCTGTCGATATTTGTACACGAAATAAACTACCTTCAGTTTCATACCACCGTAACCAAACATAATTATCAGAAAAATTGAAATTATTAGGAGGATATTCTAAAATGGGTGTCAATGGTGTTATTAAACTATCATAGCCACCATTCACTGTTTTTAAAATTATACCAAAATTACCAACTGCCCAACCTAGCGTATCATTTATAAAGTAAACATCTAAAAGACCTTCACCAATAACGGAACGTATCTGAGGAAACCAAGCTGCCCCATTATCGAATGAATGGAGTATATAACGAGGACTATCGCCTTCAACTAATATCCATATTTTATTCTCCCTATAAATTATTGATCGATAATTTCTCACGTATAGAGGAATTTCACTCCAATATTGTCCACCGTTAGTTGTTTGGTAAAGACTTCCCCATTCAAAACCTCCTAATAAACCATTATTGAAGTCTTTAAAATCAGTTGCACTAAACCAATCTAATAATGAATCACATTTTAATAAAAACCAGTTATTGCCACCATCATTTGTCTCAAAAATTTTTGCAGGAAATCCACCAATAACATATCCTTTGTTTTCATCAATGAATTTAGCAGATGTTGCTGTTTGTAAATCAGAGATAATAATTGGCGACCAATCATCACCACCATTTGTAGTTTTATATATTGTTTCAGGTTGTGTGATGTCGATAGGGGAAGCAACTATATAACCAATTATTTCATTAATGAAGATTACGTCAAAAAGAAATGTATTAATGAAATATTGCTGGCTCCAATGAAACCCTCCATCTGTGGTTTTTAATATTTTTCCATAAGATGTAACAGCCCAACCTTTTGATCTGTTTATGAAATTTAAAGATGTGATTAGACCTCTGGAAGTATCGGTATTTATTGTCCAGTTATTCCCACCATCAGTAGTACTTATTATAATTCCATTTGAACCTCCAATCCAACCGTAAAGCGAATCAACAAAAACAATGGTATTTAATTTCTCGTTTGTAACTTGATTTTGATTTATCCATTGTGCAATAACTTTAAAAGTTAGGAGAAATGAAATAATAATTATAGATAAATATTTCATACATAAACCTAAAAATATAACGGCGTTGCGCCTAACCCGTCCGCCCATAACAGGGAAGCCAAGTAGAACGAAACAGCCAATGATTTTACAAACTGTACTTATCTTTCTTCGCAAGCATAGTTTGTAAGTTAATTAATTAGAACACTTACATCGAACACAAAACTTAAACGAAACTACAAAACCAAAAAACTTTCAAATCGCACCACCGCATTAAGCGGTCGGGTTGAGGCGCTGGTTAGGTTACAATTAATTTTATTGACCTATGGCCGAATTAACAAAATCCTTTTCTTTGACAATCAATATATTAGTATTTTTCTCCCGATTATATTTTATAGCACCCTCGATTTTTGAACCGAATCGACTATACTTATAATCTTCGCTACCAAGATCTCCAACTACTAAATAATCAGTCTGAAGATTTAAACCCTTTTGGCAAAAACCACCAAGTTCTAAAACCTTTTCTTGGGCTTTTGAACGCGATCCCAAAACTAATTTACCAGTAAACAAAAAATATTTACTATTAAAAATTATTTCAGGATTCTCCTCAAAAATACCTTCAACAACTGCTTCCGAAGATGGAGCAGCAGCTATAGAATTTAAAAAATCGAAAAGCTTTTTTCTTTCGTCTGTAGTAATAACTTTATCAGCAAAAATATCTTTGAATAAAATATTTAGATCGTAAAGTGGGTATTCGGTTAAGTATTCTTCGTGTTTGTAAAGCCAACTATTTATCAATTCAATTTCTGAATCATCGATTTTACCGTCATATATTATAGCGGTAGACAACCCCTGCAACTCTTGAATCGATTTTTTGACTAATTTCGGGAAATTGTATCTGTGAATTGTATCTGCATCAATTTTTGTTTCTAACTTCGACAAATCTTTCAAGTTTACTTTTTTTAGCATTTGTATAGCTCATTATTTATGAAAGTAACGGCGTTGCGGTTAAGCTGCTGCCCAGAGCAAGAATACAGCAAGACCACAAATGCCAATAATTAAAAAATAAATTTTCATATTAGAACTACTTTGAACAAGAAACTATAAACGGAACTACAAACTTATAAATTGCACAAAAGCCGAATGCGAAAAAAGCAGTCAGCTTGAACCGCTGGTTAGGTGTTTTTTTCTCTTTCTTCTAATTATAAAAATTATTGGAATTGAAATAAGTATTAAATAAAAAAATATTTGCCCAACGAAATATCCAAGTTTATATGAGCTTACTTCTTCATAAGCTGTAAATTGATCTTGGAGATTTAATGATTTAGAAATATTTATTGAATTAAAAAATATGTCTCTTGTTTCTTTAAGTTCTTCATCATCAATTTCGAGTTGAAGGAATTGAAATGTATACATACAATCCTCTATAAATATTGAATGTATAAAATATAGTCTATTTTCATCTCCTCTTGTTAAACGAATTGAATAACTAACTGATCTTAAATTTGCGATCTTTGATAAGTTTTTATCAACTAATTCTCCCTTGGTTGATTTCAAATAACCATTAACAACACCTTCATAAAATTTATTCAATTCATCTTCGCTTGAGATCTTAGCGTTTACTTTAGAATTGTTATTCATTTTAGTTATGAGAATAATATAAGAATCAGTTTCAGAACTAATCGTAGTAGTTCCAAGAGTATCAAAAACTATTGGCTCAGTTGGAAGATTTATAGAAATGTAATCTTCAATATTATAATTAATCCAATCTTGCTGTGAAAATAAATATATGCTAGATACTATTACTAATAACAACATTTTCATTGTCGATAACCTTTTATATTTTGTAAAACACCTAACGGCGATGCAACTAACAAGCGGCTGCACCGTTTTTATTGATTATGTTTTGATTAACTGACAATGTCATTTACTTACTAAAAACTTTTACTAACTGAACCAACCCGAACTGCAAATGCTAAGACCTGAATGAAGCCGTCTTGTTGAGTTGCAGGTTATACCGTATTTGTAACATAGTCTGGAAAATCAGACTTTATTACACTGTTCAGCTTAAACAACTGACTCTTATAAATATTTCTTAATCGCCAAGAAGAATAAATAGCA
>JAGXRK010000067.1 GCA_018335755.1 Ignavibacterium sp.
TCAAGTTTTTACGACAGCTCTATTAAAAGGATGGAATCGGTTGAGCTTGAGTTAAAAGAAAATCCGCCGATAATTTCAACCGGGCTTACTCAGGTAGCTGTTAGATTCATTCTAATATTCCCCATAATATATAACAATAAGGTTATTTCTCTGTTGGAGCTAGGCGCTATTAATAGACCGGACGACCAATCCTTTAATTACATTGAGCGAATAAAAGAACAACTGGCAATAGGGATTGTAAATGCATCAGCATTTCAGAAGTTAGAGGACCTTGTAATAGAGTTAAAGAACCTGAACGAGGAATATCAAAAGCAGAACATTCACGTTAAAAACCAGAATGAGACTCTTTTGCAACTTCATAATGAACTGAAAGAGAAAGCTGAGGAGTTGGAGGTTCAAAAGCAAAAAGCTGAGGAATCCACTGTGTTGAAATCTCAATTTCTCGCTTTAATGTCGCATGAACTTAAAACACCATTAAATGCAATTTTGGGTTTAACGGAACTGATATTAAACGACAATTCAGTTTCCCCAAAAAATCATGAGCGATTAACGGTCGTTCTACGAAGCAGTAAACGATTAATAAATTTGATTAATGATATCTTAATCTATTCGAAGATTGAGTCGGGTAAAATGGAAACAAGGATTGAAGACTTCAATCTAAGCGAACTGATGGATGAAGTATACTATTCCGGGAATACATTTGCTGAAGAGAAAAAACTATCTTTCCAAATAGAGAAGAATTTTCCAAGTGATTTAATGATTAAATCGGATCGTATAAAAATTCTTCAAATCCTTCTTAATCTAATTGAAAACGGAATTAAATTTACGGAAGAAGGTTTCGTAAAATTGTCGATCTCTTTAAAGGAAAACAATATACTTGTCTTTAAAGTAGTAGACACCGGGAGAGGAATATCTGAGACAGAACAAAAAATAATCTTCGAAGAATTTAGACAGGTTGATAGTTCAACAACACGAAGATATAGCGGAACAGGTTTAGGGCTCTCCATTTGTAAAAAATTTGCCGAGTTGATTAATGGAACTATATCTGTTACAAGTGAAAGAGATAAAGGTTCTACTTTTACTTTTATACTACCAATCGATATCTCTGATGATTCTTTTATAAAAGAAGAAAAAGAAATTAAAATATCTCCTCCCGAGGTGAAGGAATTAGTTACTGATCAAAAGACTACTGTTTTAATAGTGGACGATGACCCGGATACTCTTTTCACACTTAAGGAAATTGTACAAAAAGCAAATTATAGAACTATTATTGCTAAGAATGGGAAAGAATGTCTTGAATTAATGGAATGTGAAATTCCCGATATAATCTTGCTGGACATTATGATGCCGGTTATGGATGGATTTCAAACAATAAAAAAGATAAGAAAGAGTAAAAAATTTAACTCCTTACCGATTTTTGCAATAACCGCAAAAGCTATGCAGGATGATAAGCATACAATCTATAAGTATGGATTTACAGGCTTGATACTGAAGCCAATAAATCAGAATTTGTTGCTAGAAGTTATTAAAAACTCACTTTCGACGACTGTAAGATCATGAACCGAATTTTAATTATAGACGATAATCAGGAAAACATTAATTACCTGACTAATAAACTAACAAATGAAAATTTTCTTCTTATTTCTATTTCGGGGGTCGAAGAATACAGCCACAAAATAGAAATTGAGAAACCAGACCTTATACTGTTAAACCTTAGACTAAAGAATGGAAACGGATTAGAAATCTACCGCAAATTTTCAATAACTCCCGCTGCAACTGAAATTCCGGTCTTATTAATAACATCGGAAATTAATGATGATGAAATAAAAGATATTTTTGAATCGGGTGCCTTTGGTTACTTAAAAATGCCGGTCAGCAAAGTTGAATTGATTTCAAGGATTACTTCAGCATTAAATTTCCGTGAGACGCATAAACTTATTTTGGAAGCCGAAAAAATAAACACTTTCACTGCGACAGTAGTTACTGCAAACCATAAAATAAAACAGCCCTTAACATTGATTAAGCTATCTCTTACTGCATTAAAGAGAGAATTGGCAAAAGATACTATTTCCAAAGAGGCTGCCCTTAAACGTATTGAATATATTGATAACGCTGTTACTGAGATCAGCAATATACTTAATTCTCTTAACGCAATTGAAAAACCTAAAATATCGGATTATGTCAGGGATATTAAAATGATCGACTTAGACGAACAGAAAAGCGATTAAATTATTTCGTTTATCTTTTTTAGCAAATCATCAAAATCGTAAGGTTTGTAAATTATTGCTGAAATATTTTCCTCCTCAAGATTCAGCGTTGTACTAAAGTGAGTACTGCCTGTAGACAGTATTATTGGAAAATCAAATTTTAATTTTTTTATCTCCCTAATGCATTCAAGCCCGCTCATTCCCGGCATATGATGATCTATTATAAGCAAATCCGCTTTAATCTCTTCTGTAAGAACTTTTAGAACTTCATCTCCATTCGAGACTTTGATAACCGAGTAATTGCTTGCTTCAAGAAGTTCTGCCAACAAATCTCTTAATGTTTCTTCATCGTCGGCAAGTAAAATGATTTTTTCAGTGATTTCCTTTGTCTCTTTTTTCTTTTGAACCGTAGCAGGTAGAAAAATCTCAAATTTTGTCCCTAGCTTTTCCGTACTTGTAACTTCAATATGTCCATTATGTGCTTTTATTATTCCATAACTTACATACAGGCCGATTCCCGATACCGACTCTTTTTGTTTTGTAGAGAAATACGGGTCAAATATTTTGTCTAAATTTTCTTTTGAAATCCCGCTTCCATTATCTTCAACCGAAACACAAACATATTCGCCCTCAGGTAGGAAGGGGAATCTAATTTTATTCGATTTATTGATCGTAAAATTAGCCGCACTCAACTTAACCTTTCCGCTTCCGGGGATGGATTCCTTTGCATTAACACAAACATTTAGGATGACCTGATACAGCTGAGTACTATCTCCTTTAGTTTTATGAATATTATCTTCTATATCCACGTCAAATGATATTTCCGGCGGGAATGTTTGAATTATGGATTTGGAGAGTTCGTCAATAAAACTTTTAATCGAAATAGTTTCTTTCTGCTTAGTTGTCGGTTTACCGTAGGATAGAAAACCTCTCGTCAATTCTCTCGCTCTTATTGAACTATGTTCAATGTTTGCTACCAATTTTTCTACTCCCGGCTCCAGAGTATACTTTTTCTTAATTAGGTCAAGACTTCCGAAAATGTTCGACAAAATATTACTTAAATCGTGTGCGATTCCTGAAGCAAGTTTACCGATGGTTTCAAATCTTTGATTTTGATTTAACTTTGCTTCAAATTCGTTTTTCAACTCGAGTGACATCCCGAGCTTTGCCGCAAATGAAAAAAACTCTGTAAATTCTATAAGAAAATTTTTCTCGGTATTATCAAAGCCCCCGTTCTTTTTTCCGACTAATACTATTCCCGTTAATTCGGATTCATAAAAACATGGGATTATGAGTACACTTCTACACCCTGAATATCTCTTTAGCCTTTCATAGAGAGGATCGTTACCTGGATCTATAATATCTTTCTTTTTACTTATTAAAAAAATCTTTTGTAGTATCGGGATTAAAGCCTGGATTTCTGTTTTTATGTCATCATTTAAATAAGTTGAATCCGACGAGATAAATA
Organism: Ignavibacterium sp.; assembly: GCA_018335755.1. Taxonomy (GTDB): domain Bacteria; phylum Bacteroidota; class Ignavibacteria; order Ignavibacteriales; family Ignavibacteriaceae; genus JAGXRK01. The sequence continues at coordinate 3,676 of JAGXRK010000067.1, forward strand.
AAACTGTTTCGTATTTAACATTAAAATGAATGGCAGTATTTAAATTAACATTCATGCTTTTTGATAAAAGAGTCAACGTTTCTTT
>JAGXRK010000068.1 GCA_018335755.1 Ignavibacterium sp.
TGCTCAATAGAGTTAATCAGGTCTTTCAGCCACTCATTCGCGGGGATTGTCCCGGTTTAATATACACTTGGGACAAGTTGGCGCTTGATCAGATATCTCAGATTGACAATCCGGACATTTTATTAAAGCCATAATTTTAAATTTTATTTTTCAATTAGTTTTAAGATTTTTTATTTAATTTCAATTAAAACCTGATCAATCTTTTTTAATAAGAACGCCAAGGGCCTTCCATGATATTATCATTCCAAAAAATGCAAAACCCAAACCAGGCGCAACGCTAACTAAATCTAAGCTAATGCCACCCATATTAGAGGAAAAATGAAAACCTCCGGTGGCCCCTAAAATGAAAAGTTTATAACCTAAGAATATTGACAAAGCAGCAACCGAAAAAGCTCCAATCGATGTTATTATGCTTATCATACATCTTCCATTTATTTCCATAAATTTATTTTATTAGTTCTCCTTTAAAGGCTTTGTGTAAAATGGATTGTTCTAAGTTTATTAAATCATCTTTAGTTGATTTTTGATATTCTTGCAGTTTTTTGATTTTTTTCGACAACACATCAAGTCGCGTTATAATCTTTTTTTGTTCGACGAGAGGTGGAATATAAATTTTTACACTTTTAACTAAGTCACTATTGAGATTTTTAACTACGGCGCCACCAGCTAAATTAGTAAATTGATTATATATATCATCTGAGCTAAGAAAATAATACATATATTCTTCCATAAGACTTTCCTTGGGGCGCAATAATAACCAACCATCCTGTATTGCTCCGCTAGTTTTCATAATATAGGGTCGACCAAAACTCATTGAATTACTAAGTATAAAATCCCCTGATTTAACCAATCTTGTTTTTTTCAAACCTTCTTTCTTTATTTTTTCCTTGGTTTTATAAATATATTTTGTTGAATTAGTTGCATCTGATATTTTAATCCAATTTATTCCATCGTCAGATTGAGTTATATAATCTTTAATTGGTCGCGGTGAACCACCTCGGGCTATGTCACAAATTTTTCCTAATGTTTTTTCTTGCCAGCCTTTCTTTTTTCCTTCGGAAAAGATTTTGTATAGTTCGGCGGAAAGAAGATTTTTGACAGATTCCTCTGCCTCAGCGCGCAAAAGTTTTGCTTCTTTAATTTTCCCAAGCAATTTTTCCAATCTCGACACAATTTTCTTTTGCTCTGAAAGTGGAGGGAGTGGAATTTCAAAATCTAAAATATCTCTTTCCTTGCAAGAAGGATAACTGCTTCCTTTTTGTTTTGTTTCTAGATAATAAAAAAAATCAGAATTGCGTGCTAAATAAAAAAATAAAAATTTTAAGTCAATAATTTGTTTTGGTTTTAATATCGTAAAAGCCGAGGAAATTGCGATCCTTTGATTCAGCAAGGCAGCGGCTCCTCGCGTTGGTCTTACTCGAGAAACAATAACACAACCAGGGGGTGGAAAAATACTTCCCTTTACCGATCTTTTCTCCTTGTAATTTATCGTTTTTGTTTCAACGTCAATGTCTCCTATCTCAATATAAGGCGTAGTCTCAATCGGAGCTTTTTCTATCTCTATTTTTTCACAAACCTCCACTAATTTTTTTGTTGGGTAAGACATAATTTACGGCTCTAAAAACCAGCTATTATTTTTAGGATCATAGACATATGTTTGCGGAAATTTATTTTCAACCAAATTATTATTTTCATCTTTAACTTCGCAGTTAATTTGTATTTTCACTCTTTTTCCTTCCTTGACTACGGCCCTTATCTCGTCAGGAATATCCAAACCCGGCGCTTGAATGCCATTGAATGCGTCAAGTTTCCAAGCCCGCGACCCACCATAATAATCTTCTGACACTTCTTTTTCTAAACTATCGGTAATAAATTTTATTTTTACATATGCTTTATATTTTTTCGGATCATGATTGGCAATCCAAAACCAAACCTTCCAGTCTTTTAAAAAATTAAAAGTAACTGTGCCGGGTAATTGAGAGGCTACCTTATAAGAAACTAAAGCAACATTGTCTTTACTGGTAAGATCTCCTGATGTATTGATAAATTTAGATTCAGGGCCAAAATTATCAAATTTTGTTTTAAATCCATCTCTCCAACCAAAAGCAAGTTCGGTAAGTTTGTCTAGTTTAAGTAAAGGCAATAACGCAAAGAAAAGCAGTAATCCCCATCCAAACTGTTGTTCTCTAAAAAGGTAAACCGCCGAAATAACAAAGATTATTCCAACTACAATTTCTCCTAATTTTTTTGTTGAGTGGGTTGTCATAATTATCTTTTTGATGAATAGCCAAAAACAGAAATAACACTTGCTGGCGACGACATTTTTTGACGTTCCTTATTAATTATTGAATAATCAATTCCGCCAATTGAACAAATCCCAAACTTACTATCTATTAAAGACATTATTAACCAGTTTTCTTTATTCTTTTTAATTATTTTATTTTTGAGAAATCTGGGAATATTAATTTTGCATCTCCAAAGCGTATACAATGTCCAAATTAAAGAAAAGGGGTCTTCAAATTCTAAAAATTTATTAATTAAATCGAATAAATATAATTTTATTGGTGCTTTATTTTTTCTATCTTTAATACCATTAAAACAAAAAAGCACAAACATCATAAATAACGGCCACGCACTGGGAGATTTTCTACACAATTGATTAATATATGAAAATGTTGAAATATATACTTCACCCGGGTTAATATTAAAAGGAAAAGATTTTGTGATATTTTTTATGATCGAAATAGATACTACACTCTCTTTAATTAATGATCCTAAAATTGTTTTTATAATATATTCGTCTTCATAATCTTTATAAAGAGATTTAGTTTTTCGTAACCAATATCGAATTTCTTTTTCAGTGAGTTCTAAATTTCTTTTTTCATCAATATTCATATACGCGTCTTCAATTTCCGCTTTTAATCTTTCGACGTCGGCCTTCCATGTTTTTTTATCCTCAAATTCACCAGCACGAATAATCTTTGTTTTGTTCTCATTAATTTCTAAATGATACTCGTTTAACACGAATTGCATTTCTTTTCTAATAAAATCAGCCTCTTCGTTTGTTTTAGTAAAAAAGACGTAATCGTCTTTGAATCTAAACCCAAGAAATTCTTTTTTCTTATTTTCCATCCTTCTGGAAAATTCTTTGTCTATGGTTCTTAATATAATTTCTGATGCTAGGTCGGAAGTATATGGCCCGATTAAAATACCCTTTGTTCTGCCCTTGTAAAGTTGTCTAGTTAAATAATCAAATTTATTTGCCCAATTTTTATCGATCCCCCCTTTCTTTTTTTTCTTGTGTTTTTGGATCAAGACACCAGGCTATTGTATGAGTATAGATACTTGAATAAAAATTTTTGATATCAATAAAAACACAATATTCGTATTGACTAACAGCTATAGGTATATCTGATTCTGAATAAATTTTATAATTTGTTATATTAATTTCTGATCTTTTTATACCATCAAAAAACAGTGGATAGCTGTATGGAATGATCATGTCTTGAGACTGAAGATAAAGATGTTTGCTAATTTTTTTCCAATTATCAGCGATAAAATTACATAAACGAATATAATTTTCTATGGGAGGTATTCCTAAAAATCTAATAGTATGTTGATTTTTAGAAAAAATTAAAAAAGTTGGAGTTCCTTCGTTAATGATATTTTTTTGTTTTTTAATTCTTTTTAAATTTTTATAACTAATTAAAGCTCTGGTTGTAAAAAAGTCATCTGGCAAAAACTGATTTTCCGGAAAATATCCTGAACCTAATAAAAAAGACCTGATCGATTCTGGTTTTAATTTTTTTAACCTAATATTGATTTCGTTTAATCATCTTTCTTTTAATTTTTTAAGCCAAAGATTCATATATCTTTTTTTATTTCCTCCAAAATTTTAAATATTTTTTCTTCTTTCTCTTCAATTTTCCCCACTAATTCTTCTGGCGATTTATGAGAAACGTCTGATTTACTATTTGGATTTTTGAAATCTAAATTGTAGTTCCGTTCTTGAATTTCTTTGATGGAAACTTTCCAGGCGTTATCACTCGCCATGCGATTCTTCCACCACTTCTTAATAATGTCAAATTCTTCAAAGGTAATCGGACGATTTTTGGTATATTGCTTCATTCCTCCTGGCAATGGTAATTGGTAATACCAAATTTCTTTGGTTGGATTGCCTTTTTCAAAAAATAATAAATTGGTATTAACGCCGGCATAAGGAGTAAAAACTCCTGGCGGCAGCCGGACAATAGTATGCAAATTACATTCTTCAAGAAGTTTTCTTTTAAT
>JAGXRK010000069.1 GCA_018335755.1 Ignavibacterium sp.
CTATCTGCATGAATATGCCAGTCCGAAGGAGGCTTATCGCCAGCTAGCCGATTACATTCGCTTTTACAATTTTCAACGTCCGCATCAGGCGCTGGATTACCTGACGCCCGCCCAACGATTTGCAGAGGGACGCTGCAGCGTCCCTCTGCAAATCGCTCCCCAACCTGTGATATATTAACCTTAACAAATCAAACCACCTTAAATCACCCCTTTTTCAACTCTAAAGACTCTTATCCACCTCACTGTCTATTGGGCACTAAACAAATTAATCCATTCGATAGCTTTTCGCAAGTTTCTTTTTTCAAGCAAATTATGGTCTATAAAAGATTGAAGTTTATCAATTAATGTATTGATACTCCATCCCCTTTCACTAATTTTTTCTTTGACAGCCGAATAGATTTTTGGCGATACATCTGTAAATACAAGAGTTTCCGCAACTACCCAGTCAGAACCTGCTTTCTTAATATGTTGAGCAATAAGATTTTCAAGTTGACCTAGTACTATTTTTGTCATTAACTTTGCAGATTCGGCATTGCTGCTTTCCACGTATATTCGATTTATTGGTTCAGTGCCTGAAGCCCTAATACGTAAAAAATGACGCGTGTCGTTATTGATGTCTCGCAAGCGAAGCTCAACAAGGTCATATCTTACACCGCCTGCAAAAACAACATCAAACTTACCAAGTTTGTTTTGCTTTGCATTACTAAATTCATCAAGGTAAAAATTAATAATATTCTCTTTTACTTCTAGTATTGCGTCTAAATCAGTTCGTCCGGTATTAGAGTGATTTATAAGATTTCCAAAATCCTCTTTTCCTCCAAACGATTCCCATAAACCATGCATAGATACTGTATCTTTCCATATTTCTGCTATTGATTTGAGTGGTCTTTCAGAGCGCGTCCCGTAATATGCTAGCATGTCCATAATGAGCAAATTTGCCCAGATCCCATCTTTGTCAGTAATATGTCCTTTTGTTGTTAAGCCAGAACTTTCTTCGCCACCTATCAAAATTGTTGATCGCCAATTGTCAGGCAGATGCGCTAAGCTACGATAGCGTCTATCAGTTCTACGCTGTTCTTCAATGTATTTAATGCCGACGGGGACCATAAATGTATGTTTGTAAATTTGATCCTCTCTATTACCTACTCGACGGCGATAAAATGGATGATCTATATAAGCGGGGACTACATCTGCTTCAGGTTGATAATCTTCATTATTATTAATCATTCCTGCTAATATTTCAAGCAAGGGGGAGCCCGTTTGTGTAGCAATAATACGACCTGTGTAACCTCGGTCAACTCCCAAATAGCGAACTAACATTGGTAAAATTTGATTAGGGCGAAAATAGATGCCCTCTTGATCTACTATTCCGAATCTATCCCCATCCGTATCCATTCCTAAGCCTAAAATTGAATTTGTTTCCTTAACCATCCTTTTTAACTCGTTTATATAGGGTTCTTCTGGGTTTGCGTAATCAAGACCCGATATTAGAGGGTCACGTTCAGAATGTATGACTGTATGTTGAACGCCAATTTCTCCTAATAATTTAGTTAAATAACCACGACTGGAGCCGTGCATTTCATCAATTACAATTTTTTTTCCGGAAAAGAACTCTCGAATTCGATTAGTGTTTATAGATATCCTATCATTATTATTTCCGCTACTTACTATCCACTTGCCATAGTAGTCTATTGGGTCAAATCCCTTTACTTGTTCGTTATCAATAAATTTACTTAAATCTACGCTTGGAGGTGAAAACCCTAAAATACTTAATTCGTTAATTCTGGATGCGATAAAATCTGTGACATTAGTAGGCGCAGGCCAACCTTGTCGCGGGTTAAATTTAATTCCCTGCCATTCAGGCGGATTATGACTAGCAGTTAAGTTTATTAATCCGGCTACTTGGTCCTGTGTATAATAATTGGTAAGCCAATAAACTAAAGCCGGAGTTGGAGTGTCTCGATTCGAAAAATCCACCTTGAATCCATTTGATACGCAAACTTGAGCAACCCATTCCGCGACTTTGTCAGCATTTAGGCGACTATCATATCCAATTATGATCTTCCTGTTTGATAGGTCTTCCCCCTTTATGTAGCTTGGAAGATCCTTACTTGTTAAGTATTCACATATTGCTTGGACGACTTGTTTTGTGCGTTTTTCTGTAAAATCTCTTTGCCAGAGCCCACGAACGCCAGATGTTCCAAATCGTAAATACTTGAAATCATAAATTATCTTAAGAAGTCCAGGGTTGCCGTTTTTACCAATAAGCCTTTTGTTGTTTGTCCGTATCTTGAAATTGTATAATCTTTCAGTGATGTTACCTATTTGAATAATACGAAATGGCATATACCTATCCGGTGCGGAAACATCCATATCTTCTACAATAGGGAAAATTTCTTCCTTAATGTAGTTTTTAAGAGATGAAAACACCGTAAGTGATAAAAAGATTTTAATTGTTTCTGCTGCCCTTCGGCGCAGTTGAGCCATTATTGGTATCATCTCGTTGTCGATGATTTGTCGTTTAATTATGTCACCATCTTTTTCTGGGTTTGGAACAAAGGCTTCATGGCGATATTGTCCAGCCTCTGCAAGAATCGTTAGTAAAATGGAAAATAACTTGGCCAAATCTAAATCTGTCCATTTTTTATCTATTTTCGTTGTTTTGAGTGTGTTTTCGATTTTATCTAAAAAGCGATACATTGACTTAACAGCAGGCTCCCATTCAGAAGGGGATTCTGCCCAAGTTAATTTTCTATTAATACGAATGAATTGTTTCTCAAGATCTTTTGGTTCCATAATATTTTTCCTTTTGGTAAGTAATTTCGAATTCTTTTATTATATATTGACTGTTCCACCGCGGGTACAATTTAAGATGTCAATAGAGCCGTTTTGATGCCTTGAATGCTCTTGTACTTTACGTGAAATTTCAACTGCAATTCTTGCAAGATCTTTTTCAGTGTAGCTATTTTCAGATTCTAGCATAATTCGAAAAAGTGGTTCTGTTCCTGAATATCGAAGATTTACCCTTAATAATCCTGGATAAGCGGAAAGCATTTCTTTTTCCATTAATCTTAATTCAGACTGGTTATATTTGTTGTTATTATGACCAATTTGGGCAGATGCGATTATTTGTGGTGTTTTTCCTACTCCTGCTGCAAATTCTGCTAGTGTGTTATTCTTAGATTCAACATAAGCATTTAATACAAACAATGCTGTACGTAACCCGTCGCCCGTTATATGTTCGTTGTCCAAAAGCACTATATGACCGGCTTGTTCTCCACCAAGTCCGATTTTATCCTTTTCTGTGTTTTTGTTCCAAAGTTGCATAAGTTTATCTATAACGTATTTATCTCCAACTGGTGTTTCATAAATTTGAATATTTTCGGATTCTACAAACTTCTTTAACCCCTCGTTTCGCATTGTGGTTGTAACAACAGAATTTTCCAATAGTATACCGCGTTGCCCTAGATATCGTGAAAGGAAACCAAGCATATGGTCTCCATCTATCAATGTTCCATCCTCGTCAACAAAAACTACACGATCAGCATCCCCGTCAAATGCTAAACCGAAATCAGCTCCATTTTGCTTTACTATCTCATGCAGTTTCGCAGGAAAACGGCGCACAAATTCTGAACCTGAATTAAAGTTAATATTTAGTCCAGTTGGAGATGCATTGATTGCAATAATTTTAGCCCCAGTGCGTTGAAATATATCAGGTGCGATATAAGATGCCGCACCATGCGCACAATCGATCACAATAGTAAGGCCAGCTAAAAAATTTGAGGAATGC
>JAGXRK010000070.1 GCA_018335755.1 Ignavibacterium sp.
CGACCCCAAGATATTGATGCTGCCCTCCGACGACCAGGTAGATTTGATTGGGAGATCAATTTTCCTCTCCCGAATCGACAGGATCGTGAGTTAATTCTTCAGGCATCAGCAAAACGCTTGACTATTTCAGGGAATTTACCGCACGCATGGGTAGCGCAAAATACTGAGGCGTGGTCGGCGGCAGATCTGGCAGCAATATGGACCGAAGCGGGCTTGCTCGCTGCAGCGGATAACAGGTCGGTAATTCTTGCGGAAGATTATGTTGGTGGATTCGAGTTGGTATCTGCTCAAAAGCACCGAACCGTGAAGTTATCAATGAAAGGGAGTACTAAATGAGGTTCTTAACACGCCTTCGGATGCAGTTTCGTCAATGGCGAAGGAGATGGGCTGCCAAGAACGAAAAAGGGGTCCTCAGAGAGTTTGTATACCTTGATGAGGTAAGCGTTTATAGTCTCATAGCTTCGAGGCTTGGTCCAATTGCTGCAGAGTTTACCGATACTGAGACTTCTTCATTACAGAGCGAGATTGGGAGCTCAATAGGCGCCGGGGTAGGCATTGCCAAGGTTGATGTAAACTCTAAGATATTGAACAACCAAACCAACGGATCGCAAGTGCTTCGAAAATCGATTGTTCAAACCACGTTTAAGGATCTTTATGAATACGAATTGGATTCATTGAGCATCCAACCGATACCAGGTGATCTGAAGCCTCCTAAAATACATAACATCGACGAACTTCTAGCGGCAACACGAACATCTGTAGATCGCTATTGGATTGTTGACCCAATTAATCTTTCAAGGGGTGAGTTGTTCGAATTAGAAGTCCAACTTGAAGCAGATCCTATTTTCCGTGTAAACGCAGTTGCATCGGCAATTCTTGAAATCCTGGAAGAAGACGCTGAGACCTTCGGACTTGATGCCAATGGCGATCTTAATCAAATGAAATCGGTTGGTCGCATTCTTGAAAAGCTCCTTGGCGGGCTTGTGCCAATTAGCGGGAAAGCCATTGATTATTGCGTAGTCGAACTTGAAGGAAAAGAATGGATTGTTAACCGCAAACTCTTGCAGGATTTCCCATCTACCGACCAACCAATCACCTATCCAGTTTTTGTTGTTGGTGTCGCTGAACAAGCACTTTTCTGGAAAGACCTTCGGCGGATTCTGTTCTCTAATGCACGTTACCGGGTCCTTTGCAGAATTGGACAGACAGGCTTACAGACATCTTGGACCCCCGTGAAATTGGCTCACGTCCTCGAGTCGGTGATTCCTGGCTTTACCAGTCAAATCAATTCAGTAGGGTCAAATGCGCTTGCTACCATGATCGATTCAAATAAAGCTGCACAAGGAACTACCTTGAAGCAACAACTTATGCACAATGCTTTGGTAAATTATGCAGAGTTGATTACAAATCATTTTCAAATAGAGCTTACACCGCAGGACAAAGACCAAATCAAACTACTTGCAGTCCAGTATTGTGATTCGTTCGGTACTCAGAAAGCAAGACTTGAAGCTTTCGAATCCATCGCTACACACCTAATTGAAAATTTTAAGATCAAAGCGGAACCAATTATGTTCGCCCAGTACCGAGCGAGTGCGCTTGAGAATGCTGGACTCGATCTCGCCGGCAAACCTATTCCATTGGTTCCTGCCGACAATACAATTTCTCCAACAGTCCCCCATGATCGCTTCATTGATTCTGAGTTTGTTGCAATTTACTGGTAAGACATCTTTGTGAAAGACTACCCCGTGAAATACTCAAATATTCCATTCTGACCTCTAGCTTTGCAAAGAGTAACTAAGAAATTTAACGAGGAAATATGGCAGTAAGCAACTCATTATCATTTCGGGACAAAGTTCTTAATGAACTGTATATTGCGTTCTCTAAAGGCGAGAAGCAAGTTCCAATACAAGATTTGTGTAACACACTTGAGCAAAATGAAGACGAGCTATATAAAGTGTTAAATGAGTTGCGTAAAGAAGATCTCTCATCAGCTATTACAAACGACAGCTATAGGATATTGCCGATGGGAGTAATCTTTGTAGAAACTAATAAGCTTGCATCCGAATTGCTGATTTCTGAAAACAGAAATTTAAGAATAGAGATGCTTAATGAGCTTGCTGTCATTCATGAAAAATACGGTGGATCACAAAGCCTACATGTTCAAAATATGGTCGATTCCCTAAAGGCGGATGTGTATATAATCTTGAACAATGCAGATGTTTTGGAGTATCTCCAATTCGTTACACCTTTTTTAATTGGCGATCTCAAGATCACCAAGAATGGGTTATTGGAATTGCAGAGAAGCAAGGACAAAGAAGAATTATCGCTAGGATTTAAACAGATTTCGTCTATGAAACCTCATAGTAGAGGCCGGGAATTTCAAAACTTCTTTGCAAAGCTGGCATCCCGTGAAGGATGGAAAGTAGAAGTCAGTACTAAAACATCCAACGAGGAATTTGATGTAGTCCTCTATCGGGATCATGAATTCTTTTTAGTAGAATGTAAATGGGAAGGCAAACCGATTGAAACCTTGGTAATAAGAGATTTCTTTGCGAAACTGGACTTGAGAGAAGGAGTTAAGGGCATTATTGTTTCAATGTCTGGTTTTACTAGCGGTTCTTTGGAAGATGTCAAAGACCGTATGGGGAAAAGGATAATATTGCTGTTTGGACCAAATGACGTCAATTCTCTTGTTGATGGAAATAAGAAGCTTGAAGATCTCATAAACGAAAAGCACACACAACTGATAATTAAAAAGAACGTCCTTTTTAGTTAAATGAGTCTTGGGCGGAAATATCATACAAAAATAGTGTGCCCCCGTACCGCCACATTCATTAGTGCGTCAGTTTGTTAATGCGAGATCACCCTTCCGCTAGGATTTTCATGCAAATAATCACCATCCAAAGCCTTATAATTAAATGATGAATGAAGCCACTTTCGTGTCCCTGTGCCTCCTCGAGCAAGTAGATCAGTCCATTCTGGCGCGGGTATTTCGTGGGGAGTTGAGGTAACCAAAATTGGTCTTGTACAAATGGATACATCGGATAATCATTCAAAAGAAAACCATTGGGAAGAAATTGCCCAAAATGCCTCAAAGCACTTCATGGATATTTTTATCACCCCAGAAGTAATGCGACGGCAAGAAGCCGCGGAACTTCCACGTCCATTAGATCTACAAGCCGCGCAAATTATTTTTTATCCCGACAGAAGGAAGCCTACAGTTCGTATAAATTCCGAAGTTAAAGTTCTCGCTAAAATGAAACTAAAGCCAGGGATCGAGAAAGAATATGGCGACTCAGTTTATGCAAACGAACTGGAAGGCTTGGAAGAATTAATGTTAACTGAGGAGGATGACCCTGATAGTGGTCATGTCACCATGCTCAAATTCAACGGAAGTTGGATAATGGCTTTTGATTTCATCTACAACAAGGCACTAGCGAAGAAGACCATCAATACTGCCAAAGAATTTATCGAAGCCGCCGAATTTTCTTTTTCTCATCAAAACTGGTCGGCATTTGCAGACAATCTATTTAGCGCTGCGGAGTTGCTGGCAAAAGCCACTTTGCTTGCTGC
>JAGXRK010000071.1 GCA_018335755.1 Ignavibacterium sp.
GAAGTGGAATGGATGAAGGAACGCACGGGCGAGTACCCCGTGATCCTGCTCGATGAAGTGATGGCGGAACTCGATACAGCGCGCCGAGCGGACTTGCTGAAGTACGTCGGCGAAGACCGCCAGGCGCTGTTCACCACGACGGACTTGTCGCTGTTTTCCCCCGAGTTTGCGAACGATGCAAAAATTTGGGACGTGAAGGGCGGGGTGGTGACGCCGGGGAAGTGAAATGCCGCGCAACCAACGTCAACGGGCAGACGGGGGAGTGGGAATATACGCTGGTGGTGGAGTGAATGAAAAACGCCCTCTCGAAAGAGAAGGCGTGATTTTTTACCTAGATCTATTTCTGTCCCCGCGTCTTTGCAACAGCGGATTTAATATCTGCCTGTTTCAGCCCCGCATCCTTCGCCTGTTGGCGCACCTGCCGAATGAGTGCATCGAATTCGCTCATGTCAGGCGGGGTGACGACTTTTCTAACCTTTTCCACAGTTTTCGACACCGAAGATTTTAATTCATGCTCCTTTATTCTTACAACCTTCCACCCTTGACGCCGAAGCGCTCTTGAAACTTTCTTGTCCCTGACGATATTGGTCTCTATTTTCTTTTTCCAAAAACTTTTATGAGTTTTCGACAATCTTTTGCATTTACAACCGTGCCAAAAACATCCATCTACGAAAACCGCTACTTTTTCGTCGTCAAAAACAAAATCGGGTTTTCCCGTTAAATCTTTTGCGTTCATCCTCCAACCTGAAATTCCCGCAGCCGCCAAACCTGCTCGCAAGCGCCGCTCGGTGGAGCGAGTATTTTTACTGCGAATGGCAGCCATAATCTCGGAACGTTTTTGTTTGGAGAAGGTATCTGCCATGTTATTGTACTGCAAGCCGCAAGTTGATTTTTATGGTTCAGCCTTTACAAAGTACGGATAGTATCTATAGAAGTCGGCATACTGTTTCATTAATTGAGCAGAAGTATTTTTATCGATTTTGTATCCGAGGGCTTGCATTAGCCTCCGTCCCGTATTTTTTTGTTTTACCGGCAAGTGCTTTTGTAAGTGAAGTCGTTCTTTGGTACTAAGAAAGGGGATATCAATATGCTTTGGTTGAGCCCAATTGAGGTTAGCGAAACGCCAATTCTTAAAAAGATTTCGGATATTCTTTCGTTCGCTTCGTTTGCAAACAATTCCTGTTAAGGTAAACATATTTGCCCCATCGGCATAATAAAAAGAGGTTAAGGGTTGATAGACTGTATCTAAATTTGCTGGAAGGATTTGCTGCGTTGCAATTTGAAGCATATCTTGGAGTAATTTTGCAAAATCCTTTTTATACAAAGGCGGATCTATTGAAGGATCAGGCATGAACTCGCCGAACTCCATACGAAATGTTTCTGCTTTTTCTTCACCAATATAATCTTTGGGCATCGCTTGCAATGTTATTTTGACAATACTGTTTGTGGCGACTTTTCCTAATATGATTTGAAAATCCTCAATTGCTGAAAGGTTGAAATTCGTATAGTCGAGCCAAAAAATGCTTTTCTCATCCCTTGGATCGTAATTAATCAGGAATGATTTCATGTCTGTATTTTTAAGTTTAAGCGTTTTACAAGGAAGATGAAATCTCTGCCGTTTGAGAGTATCTAAATCTTTCTCTATTGAAACCATTCTCATTTCTGGGCAAAGTTCCGAGAGAATTCGAAATTCTTCAAGATAAGGTCCGCCTAAACCGTAATATGTATAGTTAGCTAGCGCCAATCCATTAATTCTTTCAAGTTTTATAATGGTGTCAATAAGAATGAAACGATCTATCGCCTTATTAAGGCGTAAGTGATAGGGAGGGTGAAAACTCATTTGCGTGCCTCGTTCAAAATTAAGTCAAAGCATTTCTCCCCAACAACGGATGGATCGACAGTCTCGTCTTGGAATAAATAATCTGAAACGTTTTTTATGTCATCGATATTTTTGGTAAAAGAAATACGTCGTTGCTGAGATTCTAGCTTCTTGGGTAGAGGCAACAAGGGTTTATATTGCTTTCCTGGCAGCGCAGTTTGTTTTGTCGTAGTAAATGTAAGCTTTTCCGTTTCTTCTTTTATTTCCTCTATAGAAAGAGGCTTGCCTCGGAGGATATGTTTTTTTGCCTCATCCGCCTGCCCTTTCCATTTATTTGTGTAGTTAGTGAAAATCTGCATACCTTCCCTCATCTTATTCTTGACTTGAAGATAAAGTTGTGATGAAGCATCAATCCCGCGTTTAGTTGTAGTTGTAGGCAGTTTTGAAGCATCGCCCCGGAATTCCACAACCCCAGAAATGGCAATAAATTGGGTATGATAGCGTGGGACGCCAGCCTCACCCCAGCCCGTCAATTCAGTACGATCACAATATAAAACTGCTCTATCATTGCAAAGGATTGTCCATCCTGCGTCATGAGTAGAATATCGCTTCTCTACTTGTTCCGAGTTAATTTCATCTTGCGAAGGAATTGGTCGAGTAAATCCAACAGTTAAGAATACCTCAACCCCATCTTCTGTTTTCGTCTTGAAAACGAAAGGTTGGACATTTGGAGTCTTTTTGTCAGAACTAAAAATTAATCGGGTTGGGCGTGGTTGAACAGAATCGCCATTTATAACAACCTCGAATCCCTTGTCAATAATATAAGCATAATGAGTTGCAACCATTCGATAAAGTTCGGACTGAAAACTTTTGATATCCTCGTTAAAACGCACAGCTATTCCGGGGTACAGATCTCCGATTACTATTGTGGTTCCATCTTCTTTCATAGATCTCTTAGCAGGTTTGACTGGTATTTTCCACGCATTTTCTGTTTCGTCATCGTCAATCCATTCCGGCTTTATTTCGACTTCGTATCTGTGTTCCCCGTTTTGAGTGGATATAAGGCAATCTCTGCCCATTTTAAAAATGGCGCGCTTCAACCCTATACCGTAAATACCCACGGTTCCGGGAGTTACCGTAGGGCGACCACTTGCAGGCCCCATTCTGAATGCATAGTCATGAAGATTCCATGGAATACCACCGCAGTTGTCGCGTATCATAAAAGTGTGTTTATTAAATTCAATTTCCGCTTTATATCCTTTATAAGGCTTAGCCCCTCTTTGTTTTATCTTGCTTCGCAGTATTCCATCTACGCAGTTATCTAATAAATCTAAAATTGCATCTTCAAGACTAATGTCTCGTGTGAGCATTAGAACAAAAAAAGATTTTACTGGAGATGCATCGACAGACTCGTACTGGATTTGATCGGTTGACTTCATGATACTCCTCCTGAACAGTAATCAACTTCTTATTCTTGGACTCAAGCGTGTATATATGAGCTTGAAAATTTCCTCGGCTAGGATAGGACTTACACTATTTCCAATTTGTCGAAAACTATGCCACTTCGATGGAGCAAACTGAAACCAATCTGGGAAGCCTTGCAACCTTGCCGCTTCGCGCGGTGTAATTACGCGATTTGCCGTCGGATGAATCGGGCGAACCGCTTGATAACTTCCTTTATCCGAGTCGGTGCCCGCTCGAAGTGTCGGGCAAAGCCCTTTCGACTTTAATCTAACAGACCTTGAAACCGCATCGATTTGGCCGGGCCTCAATGCTTTATATCTTTTGTAAACTTTGGGAGAGTGTCGCGTTCCAAAACACCCCGAAACCAGCCCTTTCTTGTATTTCC
>JAGXRK010000072.1 GCA_018335755.1 Ignavibacterium sp.
AAGCTGTATGTTTCGCCGGAAAAGTTCATCCAAACGGGTTACAGCCTCTTTGCGCGAATGAATGGAAGTGCTTACTGAATTAAAGTCGTGATATCGTGTCACTGAAAGTGTCCCAGCAGACCAGTGCAGTTTTTCGCCGGCAAGCAGCCTGCGTACATCTTGCGCAAGTGTCTGATTTCCTGTCATTCCGCCCATCACAAGCAGGCTATAGGCGGCATCAACATCTAAAATTGGCTTCTGAATAAAAAGTGCAGACAGAGAAAGTAACTCCTTCAGGCTAGGACTTACAATAAAACAATTCTCACTTTGAACATAAAAAACAGCCTTGGTACCTGTCTGGTTCATATAAAAAAAGAGCTCTCCTGAGGCTTTGTCAAACACAAAACCTGTAAACTCACCCCTCAAAACATCAAAAAAACCATCTGAATACCGGTCATATAATGTGTTGAGCAGGTTTATTATCCCACTGACGGCAAACGCTTTCTCCAGTCTCTCAAGGTTAAGAAGGAACCCATCCAGTCCAATGATCAGGGTTTTGGTTTCAAACAATGCCTTGTCATTTCGGAAGGCATCCGACATATGGTGCAGGAAAACATGCGATCTGCCGCTTTGAGGGTTCTTGTAATCGATCCTTACATCGCTTTCGGGCAATTTCTGATTGTGATAATCATAGATAATGGTAAACCCGAACATTGGATGAATCAGTTTTTCGTTGTAAGAAAAAGTCGGATTAAATTACTCATCGAGTAAACCACGGCCGGTTTTCAGAATCCTGCCTTCGGCACGAAAATCCTGGATGAGTTTATCTAGTATCCCGTTTACAAACACTTTGCTTCGGGCTGTGCTGAAATACTTTGAAATATCAATATACTCGTTCAGAGTTACTTTCACCGGAATTGACGGGAAAGTGACCAGTTCGGCAAGGGCCATTTTCAGGATGATCATGTCCATGATGGCGATCCTGTCCTGTTCCCAGTTCTGTGTGGATTTAGCAACCAGATGGCCATATTCTTCGCTGTGCAACACCGTTTCCCGAAACAGTTTTTTAACGAAGTCAAGGTCTTCATTTTCGTCACCTTCATCCGATTTCAACAGCGGAGGCATAGGCGAATCAGCTCCAAAATCATCTTCCATTCCCTTGAAAAATTTCACGATAAGATAGGTAACCAGATGATAGTCATCCACAAAAAAGATGCTTTTCTCTTCGTAGAAAGACTGAAGCAGTTCAAAAATAGTGAGATACTTTTCAGAAACAGTTGCCAGAAACCTGCGTTCGCCTGCAAAGCTAACGTGGTCAGCAGACATAAAACGCTCGTACACATCCGATTCACGGATCAGGTTATAGTACTTACGTACCATGTCCTGTTCCTGGGACCAATTGATTTTGTAGAGATTTTCGAGTTTCCTGAATTCCTTGTTGTTATCTATACGGCTCAATATGTCGAGTTGGGCGAACCGCATGTTTGGGTTAAGATCTTCGGGAGTGGGAAGGTGTTTTTTACGGCCATCTTCCAGTCTTCTTTCTGCGAAACGTGAAGTCTCGATCAAAAAACTCAACTGATAGATAAATAGTTCGTAAAGCTTATTGATGCTCAGTAAGAGCTGTTTCTCACCCTGGTCAATCTGGTGGCTGCCCGATTGAAAATAGGCATACAAGGCCTGCAGGACTTTGGTTCGGAGGTGTCGTCTGCTGAGCATAGTCTGTAAATGAACTGATTGTTTTGATACTTTCGCTGCAAAGATACATGATTTAGACGCTGTTTGCGAACACCGGTATATTTATTGACCAAAAAAGGCTGCTTCAGCGGATTGACCTGCCCGTATGCCTGATGCCCCTGAACAGTATGGTGATGTCTTTCAAAACGGCATAGTCGCGCGCATACATCAGGTTAAGGTGACTTAAAGTCTCATCCTCAACAACGGGTTGCACAAATACATCGGCAGGTGTAAGAACTCCCGGCCTGATCAAAGGCAGCTTGCCTTTATGTGTCGGGCCGACTTTGCAGTATCCAACCCATGAGCGATAGCCAAACAACACGCGGAAAATATTGGGAAGGATACCCTGCGGACGATTTGTGATGAATAATAACATTGGAAGCATCAGGAAAAGACTTCCTGAAGCAACAATGTCGAAAAACCGTTTGTTGCGTCTGTTACCTGCCTTGTCAATTGCTTTTATATCTACGGTGTACAGATCTCCTCTGGTATTGATGGAGTTGCTTCCGATAATCGAAAGACTGTCTTCAGGGGCAATTTTATAGTCGATCTGGGTGTGATGCCACTCAACCATTTTGTCGATTATGGTTTGGTGCGACAGGCTTTTGGAACAAAAAATCACCTCGGTGATCTTGTAGATAGTGATAATATCCTTTACCTGATGTATGTTTCCGATGAAACTATCGGAAGTTGGTGTTGCGGCTGTGTGACTTACCAATCCGATGAAATCAGGTTTTATGGCAGTGCTTTGAAGCAACTTCTCGACCCTCAGGGCCTCCTGTTGATCGCCGATAACCAAAAAGCGTTTCTTTTGTGTGGCCCCAAGTTCATATCCTTGTATTCCAAACCAATGTGCAATCAATCTGTTCAGGCTCAATCCGGCAAACAACCATAGTGTTCCCAGTAAGATCAGCGCTCTTGAAAACCGCAGATGCTCCGGCAACAGTGCGTATAACACCAGAATGGCGATACTTCCTGCGGCAATGCCGGTGATGGTTTTGTATATCCTGACCGGCTTGTCGTAACCTCCGCTTAAATATACCGAAAAAAGCCAGATAACCACGTAAGCAGGAATCACAATGGTCACAAGTGTCAGCGGATAATCACCTCCGCTGCGGTAAATGGTGAGTTCGCCCCACACAGCCTTGATCAAAAGCAAGCCTGTGTAGGCCAGCAAGGCATCTGCAAAAGGCAGTGCTGCACGTTTGAAAAACCGCGACAAAATTGCCAGAAATGCCCTGAAATAAATAGCAATATTAATAAGGAAGGTAAAAGTGCGTGCTCTTTTCTGGCTGAAGTGCTTGCGGGCAAAAATGATCATGGCATTGTAGAACACAAACACATAATTGACACTGCTTTTGCGTGTACTTTCGCCTTTGTAGTGAATGATACGTGTTTCAGCGAAATAGTAGTTCTTATAGCCTGCCTGAATTATCCTGTATGACAAGTCAATGTCTTCGCCATACATAAAGAATGCCTCATCGAGCAGGCCTGTTTTGTCGAGCACCGAGCGGCGCATGAGCATAAAAGCACCGGCCAGCACATCAACCTGATGCACCTGATCCTTGTCGAGATAACCCAGATGATATTTTGAGAATCTCTTTGAATGGGGAAATAGACGCGATA
>JAGXRK010000073.1 GCA_018335755.1 Ignavibacterium sp.
TATTAGCATCTGATTGTTTTAAAATCCATAACATAACTCCTTCGGCAAAATCAGCACGTACTTCTGTTGAAACCTCTTTAAAACCATCTTCAACCTCAGCTACATCTTTTACATGTACAGGTTGATCCCCCCGCATCGAAATAATAGTCTTTTTTATTTGATCTAAAGCTCTGTATTCACTGAATACGCGAAGATTGTAATTCTTTAACTTTGTCTGAATAGTTCCTGCAGGAAGTAGCCCGCTTCCGAATTGAATAGCCTGTGCAACCTGTTCGGGAGAAAGACCGTATGAAGCCAGTCTGGTTGGATTTAGCTCAACATTAATTTGTCTCTTTAAACCACCCTGTGTTTGAACAGAAGCAACACCTTCAACCCTTTCAAGTAATGGTTCGATTTTTTCTTCTGCAAGTTTTCGTAACTCTGCCGGTCCAAGGTAACTTGAACTTATGTTAATAAACATAATCGGGCTCATAGCCGGATCAAACACAAAGGTAACAGGTTCGCTTGCATCTTTAGGAAGGAAATCCCTTATAAAATCGATATTCTTTCTCATATCGATTTCTGCTTGATTCATCTCCGTTCCGTACTTGAATTCAAGTGTTATAATTGACGCTCCCTTAAATGATTGAGAATTGACTTTTTCAATATTTTTTACCGAAGAGACTGCTTCTTCAATCGGTCTTGTAACAAGATTTTCAATATCTTCCGGACCCACACCCGGATAGTTCGTAATAATACCCGCTATCGGGAACTGTATGTCCGGAAAAAGATCAATCTTCAACTGTGAAAAAGAAAAAATACTAAAACCAAGAATTACGCCGTAAATCATTAACAGAGTAATCTGTCTTCGTAAAGAAAATTTAGTTAGTATCATCTTAAACTCTCTTATTCAATTATTTTAACTGTTTGACCGGCTTTAACAATATTCTGTCCGATAACAATAATTGTGTCGGACGAACTTAAACCGTTTTTTACTTCAAGCCGGGAATTATTTTTTATGCCGATAAAGATTTCCTTGATTTCAGCTTTACCATTTTTAACCAGAAAAACGAAATACTTGCGAATCGGTTTTTGTAGTCCTGTGCTTCTATCGATTGTAACTTCTGTCTGGCTTAATACCGCATTCTCCGGAATAACAATAACATTTTCTCTTTCGTTGGTTTTAATCCCGAATTCTCCGAACAGTCCCGATTTAATTTCCGGGCTCGAAGTTGAAATTGTTACCTCTACTTCAAGCGTTTTCGTTAACTGATCCAATGCTTCATTTACTTGAGTTACTATTCCAACAAACTTTTTATTTTTTATTGATGGGAACGAGATATCAACTTTTTGTCCTTTCTTCACGTAAACCGCATCTTTGCTTGCAAGCTTTAGTTTTGCTTTCATTGAAGAGGGATTGATGATTTGAACAACCGGCATCCCGGCTCCTATCATTTGATCCTTTTCGACAAATACGGAAGCCACCGTACCATTGAATGGAGCTCTTATAAAACTGTTTTCATACATTTCTTTGGATTGTTTTAGCATAGCCTTTGTCTGCTCAAAACCATACGAAGCAGACTTTTTCTGTACGACAACCTGATCAAACTGCTGCTGGCTAATTGCTTTCTGCTTGAAAAGACTCTCCATTCTTTCATATTCTTTATTCATAAGATCAAGTTGAACCTCTGCTGTCTTCAGCGCTGCTTCCGATGCTTCGACCCCCTGTTTTAATGTTTCACTATACTGAGAGGCAACAACTTTACCGGTACCTACTTTATCTCCTGGTTTAACATATATTTTATCAACTTTTTCGCTGATTTTACTATAAACCATAACATCTTCGGTGGCTGAAATACTTCCAGTAACAACAATTTGCTCGGAAATATTTTCACTCCCCACCTTATAAACCATTACCGGTACAGGTTTTTCAACGTTGTTATCGTTTTTTTCAGAACACCCTGAAATAAATACTATCATAGCTGCTGCGAATAATACTATTTTAAAGTTCATATCATCCTCTATATTATTTCCAAATATTTTTTAGTAATCCAGTTGAGTAAAGTAAATTCAACTGGCTGATATTAAAATCGTAAATCCCTTTTAAGTACTCTACTTTATTTTGTGAATATGCGAACTGAGCATTCAATACATCAAGTTGTGTACTCATTCCTTCTACATAAAGAAGATTTGAAAGCCTCAGACTTTCCTTTGCCATATTCATCGCTTCTTCCAGGCTTTCTTTGTTTTTGCTGTTTTCTATAAAAGTAAAATAACTTTGTTCAACATCGAGTACTCTTTTTTTATCAGCTTGTTCATAAAGGAGTTTCATCTGTTCTGTTCTCAACTTTGATTCTTGATAATCAATTAACTTCCTCCCTCCCTCAAAAAGGGGCCAGATAAGTGCAAGAGAAACACCCTTTGAACGGATGTAGTCGTTAGCCGAAACCGAAGCATACTCAATTTGTGCCTGGTGAAGTACATTTGCCGAAATAGCGATTGTCGGGGCAAATTTTCCGAGTGTCGCTTTTTCACCTTCAGAGATAGCTTTTACTTGATAATCAAGGGCCTTGATATCGGCTCTATTCTTCTCAGAAAAAGCTTTGAAATCATCCAGGTTTGAAAAAGCAAGTTCGTTGAGAAAATCTTTTACGACAAGCGAGTCATCAACCACAAGAGAATCTGATGATGGAATATTGAGCAAAAATTTCAATTGTTGATTTGCAAGAATGAACCCTGATTTAGCTCTTTCAACCGCCGGCTGGGTTGAAGCGTATTGTGCTTTTGCCCTCTGAAGATCAAGCCCGGTAGCCGTACCGGCTTCATAAAACTTCTCTACCTGTTCAAGATTTGCCTTAGCAAGATTAAAAGCTTCCTCGGCTGTTTTCAGCATAGAAGTTGAAAGCATGACTCCGTAATAAGCCTGTAAAGATTGAAGAACAACCTCTTCTTCTTTTCCTTTTAGTTCCTCACTTAATGATTTTCTCAGATTCTTTTGAATATTGTAGTTGAACCATCTTGTTCCGCCTGTAAAAAGGGGGAGCGATAATTCAAGACTGTGCTGAAATGAATACTTAGTTCCGACAATGAATTTTTGTCCCATAAACACAAAAACAGGAAGCTCAAGGTTATTGGTCGCAACTCCTTGATAAGTAAATGTAGGGAGGAAATACGAAAGAGCTTTCCACT